>CAWHRM010000017.1:0-225778 GCA_963831675.1 uncultured Acidobacteriaceae bacterium | reverse complement strand
GCCCAGGCACGATTGACGGCCAGAAAAAAAGCCCCGGCCTCGCGGCGGGGCTTGAAGACACGAAGGTGAACTACGAGTTACCTAAGGAAAGCACTAGAAGCCGGAAAGCTTTCTTGGGCTGCCAAGGCCAGTGCATTGGTCCCAGCCAACTTTGGCCGGCGAACCGTTGCTGCCGCTAACAACGTCGAAGAAATACTGATGGTAGACTCCCGGATTCCGGTACCAGGTGTATTCCTTGGAGAGTTGCTTGAGGGTCAAGTTCAAAAAGCTGCCCGCCGCGTTCACCACGCCTGCCAGGACCGGCGAGGAGACGCTGGTGCCGCCGACCTGACACCAGCCGTTGCATCCGGTCGTGCTATAGACCCCGACTCCGGTGTTGGGATCCGCGACTGCCGACATATCTGGCGTGCCGCGTTTAGGTCCGGTGATGTTGCCAATGATGAGCTGGTATTGGGGAAGAGATTCGTACTGGCTGATGCCGCCGCCGCTGCCCGACCAGCAGCTCTCGCCAGTCAAGTTGCCATTGCCGTCACGAATGATATGCGTACCACCGGCAGAAACCGAGAATGGCGAAACGCTGGGATAGTCTGGACCGAGTCCCGAGTCGCCAGCCGAGGTGAAGTAGACGACGCCATTCTGTTGCATGTACTGGTCCCAGGTCAGCTCGATGGGGTCTTCGCCGCCGTAGCCAAAGCTGTTGGAGACTTCACCGCCGCCAGCCGCAGCCACTGCCTGACCAGCCTGGGTCTCGGCTCCAGGCACTTCGTCAAATGGGTCGCTGCAAAACTGCGCGACAATGATCTTAGCGTTGGGCGCCATGGCATGCGACCACTCCACATCCAGCGCAGTCTCCACGTCCCAGCCGGTTCCGTTGCTGCTGGGGCACGAGCCGCAGGAGCAGGTAAACGTCAACGTCTGGGTCGGCAAGCCGAAGTGGGCGTTGAAGGCATCAAAGTCGCTCTGCAGCGTGCTGTTGTGCCCATAGTCAACCACGGCAATGGCGTTCGTCCCGCCCGTGGCAAGGGGAGACCCGCTCTTCGGACATCCGCTGGTCGGTGGCGTCACGCCGTAGATGCAAGCAATGGAGCCAGCGGTCTCAGCGTTTGGTGGGTAGTTGGCCGAGTCAATCCCGTTGGGCTTCACGATGTATAGGGGCGTGCGCGGCATGCCCGGACGCAGTCCAACGGTGCTGGGCGGTGCAATGATGGTGCCTTTGGTTGGTGAAGCCTGGTCCTGGGCAAATCCGCTGATGGATACGACCATGAGCAGCAATGCCATGACCACTAAAAACAAACTCCTCTTCATTTGCGTCTCCTATTCGCTGATTGAGTTGCGAGGGCCGTTGCAGAGTACCGGCCTTCGAGGCCCAGAACCGAAGGGAACCTCCGACGCACGTTCTGCGGCGCCGGTGCGAGAGGCTACCTCATGCCGACTGCTGTTCACTCCACCTAAGAAACTTCTGCTGAACTTCTTGGGCTGTCAGTCAGTGGCATTCCCAATCTTGAATCAAAGCTCAAGGGAACTGTCCAGCTACTCCAATGCAAGTAACCTTCCGCGATATAGTCATTTCCAAGCACAACTTAGCGGGAGGCTACGAAGAGTAGTCGCAAAGAGTTGCAGTAAAGTACCCCGTTGCCATCCAAGCGAGTACAACGTTTGTAGCTTTCACGGCCGCTGGAAACCGGTTGCAGCCGCGACGTATCTGTCCGCGATTTCGTTTCGACGGCAGAAGCGCGAGTGGACTATAAATCTTTGGCTGCCCTACTACCACAGTCGTAGCTATTATTTTTGCCTAAGTTAGATGGGAAATGCCTGGAGCGATTTTCTACTACCACGATCATAGTTAGTTGCAGGAGTAGCCAGAGTCGAGATCAGGATCTGAGGACGGAACGGATGCAAGCTGGCGATGAGCACAGAGTGGCACGGCGAATCGCCTCCCGTCTCAAAAGCTGGCTGCCTTATACCTAGCCCTAGGAGTCGTCGGCGACAAAAGCCGTTTCCACACATCGACTGACGATCCGCGCGTTCGGTGATTTCGACGACCGCGGTATCCGGACAATCGAGCCGAACGGCGAGTTTGTGAAGGTCGCTTTTCGACGGGAAAGCCAGGGACGATAAACTACGGTTCGCTCGCCTTCCATTGCGCGCCGTCGCTGCCTGCTTTATCGTTGATGGTTTGCATCGTAACCAAATGACTGACCATCGCCAGCACTCCCCTTCTCCATTCCAAAGCAAGGTGAAGACCGACTCGCCGCGCTTCGAGCGCAACCAGAAAGCCATGGCCGCGACTGGTGGCGCAGATCCGCAACGAGGAGGAGATCATCCAGTCAGGGCGGCGGCGAGAAGGCCATCGAGTCGCAGCACAAGAAGGGGCGCCTGACCGCGCGCGAGCGCATCGCGCTGCTGATCGATCCCGGCACCGAGTTCTTCGAACTCGGCTCCTACGCGGCCTGGGGCATGTACGAAGAATGGGGCGGCGCGCCATCGGCGGGCGTGGTCACCGGACTGGCGCGGGTGCAGGGACGGCTGGTGATGCTCATCGTGAACGACGCCACGGTGAAGGCCGGCGCGTTCTTTCCCATGACGGCGAAGAAGGTCATTCGCGCGCAGAACATCGCCATCGAAAACCACATTCCGACGATCTACCTGGTCGACTCGGCCGGCGTGTTTCTGCCGCTGCAGGAAGACGTCTTCCCCGACACCGACGATTTCGGCCGCGTCTTCCGCAACAACGCCGTGATGTCGGCGATGGGCATTCCGCAGATCGCCGCCATCATGGGCATGTGCGTTGCCGGCGGCGCGTATCTGCCGCTGATGTGCGACCACATCCTGATGACCGAAGGCAGCGGACTGTTTCTCGCCGGACCGGCGCTGGTGCAGGCGGCGATCGGCGCAAAGTATTCGGCCGAAGAGCTGGGCGGCGCGAAGATGCACTCGCAGATCAGCGGCACCGTCGACTTTCGCGAGCCCGACGACGAGTCGTGCATCGCGCGCATTCGCCTGCTGGTCGACAAGATGGGCAATCGGCAGCTCGGCGTCTTCGATCGCAAGCAGCCGGAAGCGCCGCTGTTCGCCGCAGACGAAATCTACGGCATCTTCGATGGCGATCCCGCCGCGCCAGTACGACATGAAGGAGATCATCGCGCGCATCGTGGACGACAGCCAGTTCAGCGAGTACAAGGCGGAGTACGGCGAGACGGTGCTGTGCGGCTATCGCGCGCATTGGCGGCTTCGCCGTGGGCATCGTCGCCAATCAGAAGACGCACGTGCAGCAGGTTGACCATGCCGGCAACAAGCGCATGGAGTTTGGCGGCGTCATCTACACCGAGTCGGCGGAGAAGGCGGCGCGCTTCATCATGGATTGCAACCAGAACCTGGTGCCGCTCGTCTTTCTGCACGACGTCAACGGCTTCATGGTCGGCCGCGATGCGGAGTGGAGCGGCATCATCCGCGCCGGCGCGAAGATGGTGAATGCCGTGTCGAACTCGGTGGTGCCGAAGATCGCGGTGATCGTCGGCGGCTCGTTCGGCGCGGGGCATTATGCGATGTGCGGCAAGGCCTACGATCCGCGCTTCGTCTTCGCCTGGCCGACGGCGAAATACGCGGTGATGAGCGGCGCCTCGGCGGCGAGCACGCTGGTGGAGATCAAGATCAAGCAACTGGAGCGCGGCGGCAAGAAGCTGAGCGAGGAAGACAAGAAGAAGCTGTACGACGAGGTGAAGGCGACCTACGACGAGCAGATGGATCCGCGTTACGGCGCGGCGCGGCTGTGGATCGACAAGATCATCGATCCGGCGGAGACGCGCGAGGCGATCATCACCGCGCTGGAGGCGGCGGCGCTGAATCCCGAGGTGCCGAAGTTCAGCGTCGGGGTGTTGCAGACGTAGAGAGTGACCTTTTCTCAACACTCGGTCAGAAGGTGTGCCGACAAGGTGGGGCATCCAGTTCTTAAGTTTTGCACCGATGGCTGAGAGCTGATGGCTGAAAGCTAATTGCTAACTACTACGTGCTAATTGCTAATGACTGATTCACTCAAACTCGTCGAATGTCCGCGCGATGCCTGGCAAGGGCTGCCTGGCCAGATTCCGACTGCGGTCAAGGTCGAATACCTGAAGGCGCTGATCGCCGCCGGATTCAAGCACATTGACGCGGTGTCGTTCGTCTCGCCCAAGGCCGTGCCGCAGATGGCCGACTCGGAGAACGTGCTGAGCGAACTCGATCCGCCGGATGACGTCGAGATCATCGGCATCGTGGTCAACGAGCGCGGCGTCGAGCGCGCCATCGCGACCGATGCCGTGCGCACCGTCGGCTTTCCCTATTCGCTCTCGCCGACATTTCTGAAGAACAATCAGAACCAGACGCTGGAAGAGAACCTCGACATCCTGGAGAAGGTGAAGCAGAAGGCCGACGAGAGCGGGCTCGACACCGTGGCCTACATCTCGATGGCGTTTGGCAATCCTTATGGCGATCTGTGGAATGCGGATGAATTGATCGAGGGCGTTGGCTTGCTTGCCGACATGGACCTGCAGGCGATCTCGCTGGCCGACACGGTTGGACTGGCGACGCCGCAACAGATCGCCGATCTGCTGGGCCCGGTGCTGGAGAAGTTCGAAGGCGTCGAAATTGGTGTGCACCTGCACAGCCGTCCCGACGACGCGGCAGCCAAGGTCCTGGCGGCCTATGATGTGGGTTGCCGCCGGTTCGATTCGGCCATTGGCGGTCTTGGTGGATGTCCGTTCGCGCAGGATGTGCTGGTGGGCAACATCCCGACGGAGAAGTTGCTGGAAGCGCTCAAGGACCGCGGTGTAGAGTTGCCGCTGAAGAAGACGCTCAAAGAACCGTTCCGCCTGGCGGTGGACATAGCGAGCCGGTTCAGCGGGCCGAAAATGTGAGGGCCCGAAGCTACCCGCGAGGGGCCAGGGATGGGGTATAACGAGCAGCGATGAGAGAAGGCAAAATCGTAGTTTTGGAAGTTTAAGTAGCGTAGAATCACATGGATACATATAAACCTTTTGTTTTCATATGGATGTACAACAATCCGTAACTATATGATTCTATTAAGCTTATATTTATCCATATGAAAACAAATGATTTGTAAGGCAAGAATTGCCTGTAAGTTATTGAAAATCTCGTGTTTTTGAGCAAATTCTTCGATTTTGGCAGGGGGGACTTTTGCTGTTTCGGCTGCCTCGAATTTACCGCAGAGCAGCTTGGGGTTGACGAAATCGATAGGTGTTTTCAGATGCCGCCGGACTAAGCGCGATTACAAAATGCTCTCATGATGGAATCCTTTGCAAGCTACGCGACGTTGACTCTCGCCTGCGATGAGCACTTGGTCATCGTGACCTTGAACCGCCCCGACAAGCGCAACGCCATCAGCTACGAGTTGATTGACGACCTGTTGCGCGCCTTGCAAGAGGTCGAGAACTCGCAGGCGCAGGTCCTCATCCTGACCGGCGCGGGCAAGGCGTTCTGTTCGGGCATGGATCTCGACAACCTGCGCTCGATCACTGGCCATACGCAGGACGAAAATCGAGCCGACTCGCAGAGGATGGCGCATCTCTTCCGCTCGCTCTACGAATTTCCCAGAGTAACGATAGCCGCGGTGAATGGCCCGGCGATCGCTGGCGGCTGCGGACTGGCGACTTTGTGCGACTTCACCCTGGCTTCTACCGACGCCAGGTTCGGATACACCGAGGTGCGCATCGGTTTCCTGCCGGCCATTGTTTCCACTTTTCTGCTGCGTCAGGTGGGCGAGAAGCACGCTCGCGACCTGCTGCTGACTGGGCGCATCATCGGAGCGGACGAAGCCTTTCGGATGGGGCTGGTCAACGAAATCGTGGCGCCGGACAAGCTTCAGGAGCGGGCGCGCGAATTGGCGACAACCCTGTTGCAGAATAGTCCCGCTTCCCTGCTCGCGACCAAGCGTCTGCTCAAGAAATATGCCTTGTCCGAGCTCGATCAGCAGATCGAGGCTGCGGTGGAAGAGAACGCGCGCATCCGTACGACGGCCGACTTCCGCGAAGGCATAACCTCATTCCTCGAGAAACGGAATCCACGCTGGACGGGAAAATAGAACTCTGGCCAGCACTCAGATGGCGCAGCAGCCGCACCGGTTCGTTTTGGGCTACAATTGCTTTTACCGGAATTGCAACGATTTTGAAGCAGAACGTTCCCATATCTCTCTTGCTACAAAACGCCTGTTCAAGCAATACTCAATCCAGAGTTCTAACAACAGATGGCTGCGGCTGTCCTGCGCAAGTGTCCCAGAACCGGGTCCAGCACTTGTCGCGAGCATCTAATCTCTTGCGAGAAAAGGGCAAACCGCAGGGAACACAGGGAGAAAAAATGACTTTCCGTTTACATTCGATGGTTGCGGCTTTGCTGTTTCCAGCACTCATGTTCGGCCAGACGTCGTCGACTGCAGCCAAGCCTCAATCCTCCAAGCCCGCGGCGACCCCCTCCTCTGGCGGACCTTATCCCACCATGAGCAGCCAGGCCAAACAGCGTGGAGAGCAGGTTTTTCAGATGTTCAACGAGGGCCAGACCGGGGCCTTGTGGTCCACGTTCACCGACGGCGTGAAGAAGAACTACGGCAGCGAGGAGAAGTTCATTGCGGCAACCAAGAACCTGAGGGAGCACATGGGCATGGAGAAGAAGATGGCCGATGAAACCCTGGTGCCCTTGCTGCTCGCCCCGGGCTCGTTCTATTCGCGGCTCTCTGATTTCGACAAGGTCAGGGTACAGGTGGTCACCAACATCGCCGTCAACGAACGTGGACAGGTGGAGGCCTTCCAGGTTGGTCCGTTACAGATACCTTCGCAGGGCCGCTACGGCGGTTACAAGGACGTTACCCAGCTGAAGCTGCCCTTCGGCGGCGAGTGGCTGGTCGATCAGGGCGGTCGTTCCATCTACCTGAACCAGAACTTTGCCTCTGAAGACCAACGGTTCGCCATCGATTTTGTGTTCCTCAAGAACGGGCGGCCTTTCAGTGGAGATGGCACGGACAACTCCGACTTCTACTGCTTCGGTCAGCCAGTATTGTCCCCTGCCGACGGCCTGGTGGTTGAAGTACAAGACGGTTACCAGGACAACCCACCCGGCAGACCGGTCCGGGATTCGCCCCATGGCAACTTGATCCTCATTGGGCACGGTAACAGCGAGTTCTCTATGCTTGACCATCTGAAACAAAACAGTGTCAGGTTCAAGAAGGGCGACAAAGTGAAACAGGGAGAAGTGGTAGCGGAGTGTGGGAATTCCGGACCGACTCCTGCGCCTCATGTTCACTATCAGTTACAGAATTCAGCCGGACTTCCGTTGCCCTACTCGCTTCCCGCCCAGTTCGTGGACTACATGGCGAACGGAAAACTGGTCCCTGCCGGTGAACCGGAACGGGGACAAATGGTCAGCAACGCGCCAGCAACCGGTGCCGCTCAGCCGGCGAGCTCCACTCAGGCAGGCAGCAAGACCCCGCCGAGCAACAAGTGAGCCGCGCTTGAAAGCCGAGAGTCACCCGCTACCGGCGACGGTCCAACCGCAGGTGTACGAGACCAGGCTGCGCGTACGCTATGCCGAGACCGACCAGATGGGAGTGGTCTATCACTCGAACTTCATCATCTGGTTCGAGGTGGGCCGGGTGGAGATGATGCGGGAGCTTGGCTTCACCTACAGCGAGATGGAGCAGCAGGAGGGCGCGCATCTGGCCGTCGTGGATGTGCGTTGCCGCTACAAGGCCCCGGCCCGTTACGACGACCTGGTCCTGCTCCGGACCCGACTGATGAACGTTCGCGATTCTCTCCTGCACTTCGGCTATGAGATTGTCCGCGATGAGGATGGCACTCTGCTGGCGGAAGGCGAGTCCGTGCATATGGTTCTGGACAGGGAGTTCAAGCGGACACGTCTGTCGCCGAGGTACTTGCCGTTGTTCTTGAAAGCCGCAGGGAAAAGTTGAAGGCGCTTCACATTAACGGCAACGATCTGACCCTGGACGAGGTGCGCCAGGTGGTGTACGAGCGGCGGCCAGTCTTGCTGCAGCCCGAGGCGCGCCTCACTGTCGAGCGTGCCCGCGACGTGGTCGAAGACCTGGTGGAACACGAGCGCGTTGCTTACGCGGTGAACACCGGTGTTGGCAAGCTCGCCGACCTTCACATTGCACCCGACGCCATCCGCCGACTGCAGGTCAACTTGCTGCGATCGCACGCTGCGGGCGTCGGCCCACCGCTGGCCGAAGACGTAACCCGCACCATGATTCTGTTGCGTGCGAATTCGCTGGCCAAAGGTTTTTCCGGGGTGCGCGCCGTGGTGATTGACACGCTTTGCGAAATGCTGAACCGCGGCGTGCATCCCGTAATCCCGTCGCAGGGAAGCGTGGGCGCCAGCGGCGATCTGGCGCCGTTGGCTCATCTCGGACTGGTGCTCATCGGCGAGGGAGAAGTCGTGTATCACGGCACCCGCATGGCCGCTGCGAACGCCCTGAAGCAAACCGACATCAAGCCGCTGGTTTTGGAAGCCAAGGAAGCAATCTCGCTCATCAATGGCACCCAGGGCATGCTGGCTGTGGGACTGCTGGCGACGCTGCGGGCAGAGATCCTCGCAGATGCCGCCGACGTAATTGGGGCGCTCACCATCGACGCGCTGAAGGGGACCGATGTCGCCTTCGACGAGCGCATCCATAAGGCACGGCCGCATGCCGGCCAGGTCCTGGTCGCGCAAAACCTTCGCCTCATGCTGGAGGGTAGCGTGATTCGCGAGTCGCACCGCGAGTGCCAGGCGGTGCAGGATGCCTACTCGATGCGTTGCATCCCGCAGGTCCACGGAGCGGTACGTGACACGATTGACTACTGCCGGGAGGTATTCGAGATCGAAATGAACTCGGCCGTGGATAACCCGCTGGTCTTCCCCGAGGAGAAAAAGGTGGGAGCGCCGAAACGCCCGATGGGAGCGCAAATCCCCGGGGTCATCATCTCCGGCGGCAATTTCCACGGTCAACCGCTGGCCTTCGCACTCGACTTCCTGGCCATCGCGCTGAGCAGCCTCGCGGGCATATCCGAGCGGCGGTTGGAGCGACTGGTAAACCCCACGCTCAACGAAGGACTCCCCCCGTTCCTGGCGCCCGGCGCTGGTCTCAATTCAGGATTCATGATGCCGCAGGTCACGGCCGCGGCGCTGGTCAGCGAGAACAAGGTGCTGTCGCATCCCGCATCGGTGGACTCCATCACCACCTCGGGCAACAAGGAAGATTATGTCTCGATGGGCATGACCTCAGCCAACAAGCTGCTGCAGGTGGTTACCAATACGCGCAATGTCCTCGCCATTGAGGCGCTGGCTGCCGCGCAGGCCCTTGACTTCCGAGCTCCCCTGAAAACCAGCAAGCGCGGGCAGATGGCCCACGCGGCCATCCGGTCGGTGTCCCCCACGTTCACCGAAGACCGCATC
Source organism: uncultured Acidobacteriaceae bacterium (assembly GCA_963831675.1). GTDB lineage: Bacteria > Acidobacteriota > Terriglobia > Terriglobales > Acidobacteriaceae > Bog-257. The sequence goes on along the minus strand of CAWHRM010000017.1, from coordinate 216,343 downwards.
TTCACCCCCGACATCGAACGCGTGGCCGAGTTGATCGCCAGCGGCAAGCTGGCCGAGGCGTTGCGCTAGCCTCTTGCGCAGATCCGCTCTGCGCCCTGGAGAATGTGTCAACCTAATCCCTCTTGACACAACCTCGACCCCGCCTATAATGAGGCCGCCCTTCGGCTCGAATGCCCTTCGTCGCCCCTAACCGCGGCCCCTGCATTCCCGCCGATTGTCGCTCCAGAATATGCGCCCATTCGCTGACGGTCACAGATCCGACCGGACTACGAGCGACCGGCCCCTGCGGAGGTAGTGAGCATGTTAGGTTCTTCCTTCCTCGACATTGCCATCGGCATCGTGTTTGTCTTCCTGCTGCTTAGCCTGATCGCGTCCACCGTCAACGAAATCATCCTTTCCTTCCTCAACGAGAGAGGGAAGAAACTCCTGCTCGGGCTGCAAACCCTCCTGAATGACACAGGCGCGAAGGTGAGCGGGGTAGCCGAAGTCAATGGGCTGGTCGAGAAAATCTACAATCACGGCCAGATTTATGGCCTCTTCAAGGGACCGTTTGACGCCAAGAAGACGGGTAATCTTCCTTCTTACATTCCGGCCACGAACTTCGTGATGGCGTTGCTGGATGTTGTTCCGGCAGCGGCCGCTGAGCTGCCAGCGCCCGACCCTCCTTCTGCCGCCCTGCAAGCCGCGGAGCAAGCTGCGCAGCGAGCTACTGAGCTGGCCACCAAGATGGCAAACCAACTGGCTGCCGCGGAGGACGGAGGACCAGCCGACGCTCAGGCAGCCGCTGCCAGGGCCGCTGCTGCCGCGAAGGTAGCGTGTTTGCGGTTAGCGGCACTGAAGCTGGCCGACCACGACGCAACCAAGAAGGTCGGGATACCTCTGCTCGCCATGATTGAGGTGGCAGCCTCCGATGTCGACACTCTAAAGGCACACGTTGAGGACTGGTACAACAGCGCCATGGACCGGGTGTCGGGATGGTACAAGTACCATACGCAGACCATGCTTTTCTTCATCGGCCTGGTGCTCGCCTTGGCACTCAACGCCGACACAATCCGTATTGTGCAGCAACTGTCGAAGAACCCCACGCTGCGCGAATCCATCATTGCTGCGGCGCAATCGGCTGCGTCGGCCCAGAGTAAGACGAACCAGGGGAACGGGTCGGACCAGGCAAACATACCGAATCAACTAACGGATCTTTCGACCAAGATCAACGGTGTCGAAGAGCTTGGAATCCCACTGGGGTGGCCTCCTCCGGCAGCTACTGCGAACCTTGGCTTGCTTCGCCGGGTGTGGCAGTCGGCCAGACCCATCTTGGAGCGCCCCAGCACCTACCTTGGATGGCTGTTGACCGCGATTGCTGTCTCGCTGGGAGCGCCCTTCTGGTTCGACATGCTGAACAAGATCATGATCGTGCGCTCGACCGTCAAACCGGGCGAGAAGAGTCAGCCGGCGAAAGACAAGGAAAAGAAATAGAGAGGCAGCAGTAGCCACCAGACCGTATCCCGGGAGTTAGCGCCGCCGAAGCGATTTCTAGCCGCAGCCATTGTTGTCGCGTGCTTGTCTAACTCCTACGGTCAGAATAATTTGCTATAAGTCCAATGCGGAGAATAATTTGCGCGGAACACGCCCGCGAATCGTTGGCTCCAAGTGATGGCAGAGGGAGGGATACTGGATCGAACACGGGCTCTTACCACAATGCTCAGCCGACACCTATCACGCCCGGTTTAGGTGTGTGAAACCAGATCGGGACTACTGTGAGCCAAGTCACGATTTTCTGTGATCGTTCCTTGACCTTGACTTCCAGCCAGCGATTAGACTGGACTGTTCTAAATATGAGGAACTTATGAGTTCTATTTCTACGACTAAGCCTTCGGAATCCAAGATCAAAGTTGATCCTTCTTCCGACGTTTACCGCTCCGAAAGCCATCCCCTGGACAGCTTGTTTATGCCTCAAAGCGTCGCCGTAATCGGCGCCTCCGAGCGTCCCGGTAGTGTCGGCCGCTCGGTGCTGTGGAACCTGCTGAGCAGCCCGTTTGGCGGCACCGTGTTTCCGGTGAACGCCAAGCGGTCGAATGTGCTCGGCATCAAGGCGTATCCCAGCGTACGCGACCTGCCCGACAAAGTGGACCTGGTTGTGGTCACGACGCCGGCCGACACCGTTCCCGACCTCATTGCCGAGTCGGTGGAGATGGGAATTCCCGCCGCCATCGTCATCTCGGCCGGCTTCAAAGAGTTCGGCGAGCACGGCAAGGAGTTGGAGCAGCAGATCGCACAGATCATTCGCGGCAAGATGCGGCTCATCGGCCCGAACTGCCTGGGCGTGATGAATCCCGTGCGCGGACTGAACGCGACCTTCGCGCACTCCGTTGCGCGGCCGGGCAATGTCGCTTTCATCAGCCAGAGCGGCGCGCTGTGCACCGCGGTGCTCGACTGGAGCTTGCGCGAGAATGTCGGCTTCAGCGCCTTTGTCTCCGTCGGCTCCATGCTGGATGTGAACTGGGGCGACCTGGTCGACTACTTCGGCAACGATCCGCGGACCCACAGCATCGTCATCTACATGGAATCGATCGGCGACGCGCGCTCGTTCCTGTCGGCCGCGCGTGAGGTTTCGCTGACCAAGCCGGTCATCGTGATCAAAGCCGGACGCACCGCTGCAGCAGCCAAAGCTGCGGCGTCGCACACCGGCGCGCTCACCGGCAGCGACGAAGTTCTCGACGCCGCCTTCCGCCGTAGCGGCGTGCTGCGCGTGAACAGCATCGCCGACATCTTCTTCATGTCGGACGTGCTGGCCAAGCAGCCGCGGCCGCGCGGCAAGCGGCTGTGCATCCTGACCAACGCCGGCGGACCCGGCGTGCTGGCGACCGATGCCCTGGTCGCCGGAGGAGGCGAGCTGGCTGAGCTTTCGGAAGACACGATGAAGGCGTTCGACGAGATCCTGCCGCCGCAATGGAGCCACAACAATCCCGTCGACATCCTGGGCGACGCCGAGCCGGAGCGTTACGCGAAGTCGCTGGAGATTGCCGCGAAAGACCGCAACATCGACGGCATGCTGGTCGTCCTGACGCCGCAGGACATGACCAATCCGACGCAGATCGCCGAGAAGCTGAAGCCGTACGCGAGAGGCACGGGCAAGCCGGTGCTGGCGAGTTGGATGGGCGGCGCGGAAGTCGCGGCGGGCGAGCAGATCCTGAATCAGGCCGGCATTCCGACTTTCCAGTTTCCCGACAGCGCGGTGCGCGCCTTCAATTACATGTGGCGCTATTCCTACAACCTGAAGGGCATCTACGAGACGCCGACCATGCCGCAGCATGCGGACGCGCTATTGCAGCGCGGGAAGGCCGAACGCATCATTCGGGACGTTCGCGAGTCAGGACGCACGATTCTCACCGAGTACGAGTCGAAGCAACTGCTGAAGGCCTACGACATTCCGACGGTCGAGACCCGTGTCGCCGCCACCGAGCAGGAAGCGCTGGATGCGGCAGAACAGATTGGCTATCCCATCGTGCTGAAGCTGTACTCGCTCACCATCACGCACAAGACCGACGTAGGCGGCGTGCAGTTGAATCTGCGCGATGCGAATGCGGTGAAGGCCGCATTCCAGACCATCAAGCAATCGGTCACGGAGAAGGTTGGCGCCGAGCACTTCCAGGGAGTCACCGTGCAGCCGATGGTGAAGCTCGATGGCTACGAGTTGATCATCGGCAGCAGCCTGGATTCGCAGTTCGGTCCGGTCATTCTGTTCGGCACCGGCGGGCAACTGGTGGAAGTCTTCAAGGACCGCGCTCTGGCGCTGCCGCCGCTGAACTCGACGCTGGCGCTGCGCCTGATGGAGCAGACCAAGATCTTCACCGCGCTGAAGGGCGTCCGTGGCCGCAAGCCGGTGGATCTCAACGCACTGGAAGACCTGCTGGTGCGCTTCAGCCAGTTGGTCGTCGAGCAGCCCTGGATCAAGGAGATCGACATCAATCCGCTGCTGGCCTCGCCGGAGCGACTGCTGGCGCTGGATGCGCGCGTGGTCGTGCACGGGCCGGAGATGACCGAAGACGAACTGCCCGAGGCCGCCATTCGTCCCTATCCCATTCACCTGGTCACCGAATGGACGATGAAGGACGGGAAGCCAGTAACGATCCGGCCGATCCGTCCCGAGGACGAGCCGGCGATGATCGACTTCCACAAGAAGCTGTCGGAGCGCAGCGTCTATCTGCGCTACTTCCAGCCGCTGAAGCTGACGCAGCGCACCGCTCACGAGCGGCTGACCCGGACCTGCTTCATCGACTACGACCGCGAGATGGCGCTGGTGGCTGAGCGTAAACTCGATGGCGGGGAAATGGAAATCCTGGCCGTTGGCCGCCTGAGCAAGCTGCACGGCCGCAACGAAGCCGAACTGGCTGCTGTCGCCATCGACGACGCCCAGCACAAGGGCCTGGGCACGGAGCTCTATCGCCGGCTGATCCAGATCGCCCGTGACGAGAAGCTCAAGCGGGTCGTCTCCAACATGCTGCCGGAGAACCGCGAGATGCGCGCGATGTGCGTCAAGACCGGTTTCAAGATGTACTCCAGCCTGGAAGACAACATGATTCGGGCGGAGTTGGACTTGTAGCCGGCGCCCTGCCGTTTGAGGGCGCAGGCAATCACGAGTCTGGCCATGTTATGATTCGGAGCTTGCAGGAGTGCAATCGGCAGCGGTTGCCGCGGTGACCGGATCCTCGACGAACCCCAGTTTTGTGTTCGTGGGGGTGGTTGCGGCAGGCGCGTGCAAGGGGCGATCAAGAGAGCGTGCCAAGCGAAAAACAGGTGAAGTGGTCGCAGCTCCGGGTTGGACTCACTGTGCTTTTCGCTCTGATCACCCTTGCGGTCCTCGTCTTCGTCATGACCGGAACCACCGGCCTATTCACCAAGAAAATCATCCTTCGTGCGTACGTGGACAACGCAGCTGGCCTGCGTGTCGGCGCGCCGGTGCGTCTGGAAGGCGTGGACATCGGCAATGTCATCCGGATTCGCGTCGTCTCCGATCCCAAACGCATCCTCGCGCCGGTGGAAGTGATCATGAAGATCACCACCAAGTACGCCGACACCATGAACCGAGGCTGCCAGGTCTTGTTGACGACCGCGGGGGTCCTGGGTGAGGTATTCGTTGATATCGATTGCCGTGACACCAAGGGCAGTCCTGTGCAGAACGACGATGAGTTGGCTACCAAGGACGTGCCACAGTTGCAGGACGTGGTGCGCGCCAGCCAGGGCACTCTGCAAAACGTTGACACCCTGGTGAAACGGCTGGATAACATCATTTCCTACATCCAGAGCGGACAAGGCTCCATCGGCAAGGTGATCTACGATCCCTCGCTGTTCAATCGCGCCAACGATATGCTCAATCAATTGCAGGAGGTCGTGGGACAAATCAACTCGCCCAACGGGACGATCGGCAAGCTCATCAATAGCGACGAGTTGTACAACAAGGCGAACGCCGCCGTCGATAACTTGAACAAGATCATTGACCAGGTCAACAGCGGCAACGGAACGATCGGCAAGTTTCTGAAGGACCCTACGCTGTATGACAATGCCAATAAGACCGTGGCTGAGGCCAACCAACTGATTGATGGCATCAACGCAGGCAAGGGTACGCTTGGCAGGCTTGCCAAAGATGAAGCGCTGGCCAACAAGATCGACAACACTGTCACCCGCCTGAACAGCATCGCTGACCGGCTGGACAAAGGCGAAGGCAGCGCCGGCAAATTCCTGGTAGATCCTTCGTTGTACAACAATGCCGACCAATTACTGGTGGAAACACGAAACCTGATCGCGGCCGTCCGCAAAGACCCCAAGAAATACCTGACCATCCACCTGAAGCTCTTTTGAGTGGCAGCAGGATCTTGTTCCTGCTCACCCGGCACGAATTTCCCAGTCTAATTGCCCTTGTAGTAGTGTTTCCGGTGGTGTGTTTTGCCAGTTTTCTCCCTCCACAGGACGCACGCGGTCCTATCCCTTGGTCTCCGCTCCGCCCACTGTTTGCAGCGGGGCGAAATTTCCTCAGCGAGGCAAAAATGCGGATCAGAATGATCTTGGCTCTCTCGATGCTGCTTGCTGCCGTTCTGTCCATGGCGCAGACCGCACCCTCTACTTCTTCTTCGACCGAGTTTCCCAAACAAATCCCCGGCTTCGATCTGACCGCCATCGACAAGACCGCCGATCCCTGCGTGGACTTCTATCAGTATTCCTGCGGCAACTGGATGAAGAACAATCCCATCCCGCCGACAAATCGCGATGGGGCCGCTTCAACGAGTTGGATGAGCACAACCTCTATATCCTGCGCGACATTCTGGAGAAGGCTGAGGTCCCGGGCAGCACACCGCGATCGAACAGAAAGTCGGCGACTATTACGCGTCGTGCATGGACGAAGCGACCATCGAGAAGAAGGGCACAGCGCCGCTGCAACCTGAAATGGAGCGCATTGCCGCAATCAAGTCGAAGCAGGAACTCATCCCCCAGGTTGCGAAAATGCATCGCGACGGCATTCCGGCGCTGTTCGCTTTCTACTCCATGCCGGACATGCACGACTCGACCCTGACCATCGCCAACCTTGACCAGGGCGGCATCACGCTGCCTGATCGCGACTACTACATCAAGGACGACGCGAAGTCGGTGGAGACCCGCCAGAAGTATCAGGAGCACGTGCAGAAGATGTTCGAACTGGCCGGCGACAAACCTGACGTGGCCGCCGCGGAAGCCAAGACCGTACTCGCCGTCGAGACCGGGCTGGCTAAGGCGGCGATGGACCGTACCGAGCGCCGCGATCCCAAGAAGCGCGACCACATGATGCCGGTACCGAGATTGCGACCGTCGCACCTAACTTCGAACTGATCCAATATTTCGCCGACAACGGCTCGCCGAAGTTCACCAGCCTGAATGTCGGCAATCCCGACTTCTTCAAGGCGGTGAACGAGCAACTCAATACGGTGTCGCTCGACGACTGGAAGACCTATCTGCGCTGGCGAACCCTGGACACCTACGCCCCGGTGTTGACCGAAGGCATTCGTCGACGAGGACTTCGAGTTCAACCGCAAGTACATGGCCGGCCAGAAGGAGATTGAGCCGCGCTGGAAGCGCTGCGTACGCTCCACCGACCGGTAGCTCTGGCATGGCGTTGGGCGAGCTCTACGTTGACAAGGTGTTCGGGCCGGACAACAAGGCGCGCACCGTCAAGATGGTGCAGGCCATCGAGCAGGCGATGCATACCGACATCGGGCAGTTGACCTGGATGTCGGACACCACCAAGCAGCAGGCGTACACAAAGCTGCAAGCCATCGTCAACAACATCGGATATCCCGACAAATGGCGCGACTACAGCACGGTCGTTGTGGTGCGCGATGATTATGCCGGCAACGCCACCCGTGCCGCGGCTTTCGAAGTGCAGCGCCAGATACAACAAAATCCAGAAACCGACCGACCGCAAAGACTGGAGCATGACTCCGCCGACGGTGAATGCCTACTATCGTCCGTCGATGAACGATATCAACTTTCCTGCCGGCATCCTGCAACCGCCGTTCTACGGCAACAACATGGACGATGCGGTGAACTTCGGTGCCATCGGCGTGGTCATCGGACACGAACTGACCCACGGCTTCGACGACCAGGGCCGCAAGTATGACGCCGCAGGGCAATCTGAAGGACTGGTGGACGCCGGAGGACGGCAAAGCCTTCGAAGAGCGGGCCGCCTGCACGGCCGACGAGTATTCCAGCTTCGTCGCCGTGAAGGACGACAAAGGCGAAGTGCACCTCAATGGCAAGCTCACGCTGGGCGAGAACACTGCCGACAACGGCGGCCTGAAACTGGCCTACATGGCGCTGATGAACATCATCGGCAACACCCAGGTGAAGCCCATCGACGGCTATACGCCGCAACAGCGGTTCTTCCTCGCTTACGGGCAGATCTGGTGCCAGAATGTGACCGACGCAGCAGGCGCGGGTGCTGGCGATCACCGATCCGCATTCGCCGGGACGCTGGCGGGTCAACGGCGCAGTGCAGAACTCAGCCGGATTTCAGGAAGCATTCGGCTGCAAAGCTGGTCAGCCGATGGTGCGCGAGCCAGCGTGCAGGGTGTGGTAGAAGATGAAGCAATCGCTGGGGAGGTTCTCGCCATGAAGAGGGCCTGGTTTCAAAGTTGGGGTTGGATCTACCGTCCCGTCCGATGGCAGGGTTGGATTCTCATCTTCCTGACCGGGGTATTCTGCGGCCAGGTCTTCATGGCGGTCGACCGGCACAGCCATTCTGTCAGCGACACCCTTTATGGGATATTCCCCTACTTCGTCCCTGCTTTTGGAATTCTGGGGTGGATCGCCTCTCGGACCTCAGGGAAGACGAATTATCCCTGCTGAATTCGATGCTTAACGAGCCAGCACGAAAGAAGCGACACAGGACGCGACCTTGAATCTATTTCTGGTCCCGTGCTCTCAGTGCCTCTTGCTGAACGATCTCCGGTATGTCTCTGGGGTAAGAATTGTCGCACCTGCTATGCCACTATCCACTGAACACTCTCCCCTCTCCGCTGGTTTATAGTGTTCTGTGTTGCCGGTGAAACCTTTCCGTTCTCATTCCAATCGAATTGTCGTTGTTGTTGGCCGCGCTCGTCGTTGCTCGCGCTGGCGTCGGGCTGCAAACGTGCCACGCTGGTCCAGCACCAATACATGTACGTTTCTGCGCTTGAGACCAGCCTGCGCGACCGCGTTGCCACCATGTACAACAAGATCGGCACCGTACACAACGGCGATCGCGTGGAGGTGCTGGAGAAGCAGCGCCGTTTTCTGCGCGTGCGCACCGACGCGGGCAGGAAGGCTGGATCGAGGAACGCAGCCTGGTTTCGCAGGAGGTTTACGACGCCTTCCAGAAGCTCGTGACAAGACAACGCCGATCAACCTGTACAGGCACACGGCACAACCCGCGCCGAACTTAACATGCACGACATTCCTTCCCGCGAAGGCGATCATCTGTATCAGCTTAAGGACGGCGAGAAAGTTGACATCCTGAAGCGCGCGACCGCAGAGAGAAACCCAAAGAAAGCCATCGTAGCGAACCCACAAACCGCGAAGGCCGGCACAGCCCAAACACAGCAACAGACTGCTCCGGGTGGAAATCCGTCCAAACAGACTCCGCCGCCCTCGGCAACGAAGCCCGCAGCCAACCGTCTCCGCCTTCCGCAGCGAAGACTGCCACAGACTTCGCCGTCGGCGGCAGCCAAGGGCAAAGCACCCGAGCCTCCCAAGCCGGTGATGGAAGATTGGTACCTGGTGCGCAACTCGGCCGGGCGCGTGGGCTGGGTGCTGCTGCGCATGGTCGACCTTGACATCCCGCTGGAGGTCGCGCAGTACGCCGAGGGCCAGCGCATCATGGGCTACTTTGTCCTCAACACCGTGCAGGACGGAGACAAGCAGGTGCCGCAATATCTTGTGTTGCTGAACGAACCCAAAGACGGGCTGCCGTGGGACTTCAACCAGATCCGCATTTTCACCTGGGGCCGGATTCGACACCGCTACGAGACCGCCTATCGCGAGCGCAATCTCGAAGGCTACTCTCCCCGTAAAGACTGGCCACGCAGATGTTCGGCAAGGAAGGCGACCTGCCGACCTTTACCATCCGCAAGAAGACCGACGACGGCCAGATGGTGGACATCACCTACAAACTCAATGGCCCGATCGTGCGCCGGGTGCTCACACCGGAAGAAGAGGCTGCGGAAAAATCCCGGCATGCAGCCGCTGCAGACTGCCCACCACACCCAGAAGCAGGCTCCAGCGCACAGCAAACGCAAGCACCACTGATGGAGTGTTGCCAGCCCCGGGTTACCGGCTGTAAAACTCCAGCAATCGCTGTCGCCACGCGCTGCTGCTCGTCTTCGCGCAACTCGGGAAACATCGGCAGCGCGAGCACTTCTTTGGCCGCGCGCTCCGATTCCGGCAGATCGCCCGTCCTATATCCCAGATATGCGAAGCACTCCTGCAAATGCAGCGGAACAGGATAGTAGATTTCCGTGCCGATGCCTTGCTGTGTCAGGAAACTTCGCAACTCATCGCGCCGCCATGCGCGCACCACGTACTGATGGTAGATGTGATAAGCCTCTGGCGCCGACGCCAGCAGCGCGATTGGCGCCTGCGGAGTGACGGACTGTGCGTCTGCCTGCACCAGCCCTGAATTCGTCAGCAGTCCGTGGTAGCGGCAAGCCAGCATGCGTCGCTGCTGGTTCCAGTCTCAAGATGTTTGAGCTTGACGCGCAACACTGCGGCCTGCATCGCATCGAGGCGGCTGTTCCACCCAATCTCCTCGTGGTAATAACGCTTCCGGCTGCCGTGATTGCGCAGCCGCCGAAGATGCGCCGCCAACTCTTCGTCATCGGTCGTGACGCATCCGCCATCGCCATACGCACTCAGGTTTTTCGTGGGATAGAAGCTGAATCCCGCAGCTTTGCCCAGCGAGCCCGCCTTCTTATCGCGCCACTTCGCGCCGAAGGCCTGGGCCGCATCTTCGATGATGTCAACCCTATGCTCCCGGGCCATCCCATCGAACGCGTCCATGTTCGCGCACTGTCCGTAGAGATGGACTGGCATGACCGCGCGCACCCGGTGCGAACGTGCCCGCTTCAGCGCATTCCCTGCCAGCGCCGGGGTCAAGGTTCAAGGTCGCAGGATCGATGTCAGCCAGCACGGGAGTCGCCCCGCAGCGGACGATCGAGCTTACCGAGGCGAAGAAACTGAACGGCGTCGTAACCACGCTGGTCTCCGGTCCGACTCCGGCCGCGAGCAGCGCCAGCCACAGGGCATCGGTGCCGGATGCGCAACCCACGCTGGCGCGAACGCCGAGGTACTCCGCCGACTCGCGCTCGAATTCCTCTACCTCTGCCCCGCCGATGAAATGCTGCGTAGTCAGAACCCGTTCCAGAGCAGCCTTCACTTCGTCCGCGATGCTCGCGTACTGGCGTTTGAGGTCAAGCATCGGAACAGCTTCGTGCTGGATTGCGGCCGTTTGTGCCAAAGGGGATGACATAAGGAAAGGTTCGATTCTAGCAGCGCAGAGACGCCATTTTGCAAACATCAGTCTTCTGCGCAGGTTTGCCGTCGCGTCGCGAACGTGATGTAAACTGTTCTCTCAAACCGTGACACCTCAAGAGAAAATTTCGGTCGGAATTCTTGGCGCTACCGGAGTCGTCGGCCAGCGCTTCATCCAGATGCTCGAAGCCCATCCCTGGTTCGAAGTGGCGTGGCTGGCCGCGTCCGACCGCTCCGCCGGGCAAGTCTACGGCGACGCCGTACGCTGGCGCCTGAAAACGCCGATCCCCGAGCGTGTGCGCAAGATGCCGGTGTCGAACGCCTCGCCGGAGGGCGCGCCGCGCGTGATCTTCGCCGCGCTCGATGCCGGCATCGCGCGCGAGCTGGAGCCGCAGTTTGCCGCCGCCGGCTGCGCCGTGGTCAGCAACTCCAGCGCCTTTCGCATGCAGGAGAATGTGCCGCTGGTCATTCCCGAGGTCAACGCCGATCACCTCGCCCTGATCGAGAAGCAATGCTGGCGCAAGGAGTCGGGCGGCTACATCGTCACCAATCCCAACTGCTCGGCCATCGGACTGGTGGTTGCGCTGGCGCCGCTGCATCAGAAGTTCGGCATCGAGTCGATCTTTGTCACCACCATGCAGGCCGTCAGCGGCGCGGGATATCCCGGCGTCGCCTCGCTCGACATTCTGGGCAACGTCATCCCTTACATCGCCAAGGAAGAAGAAAAGATGGAAGAGGAGACGCGCAAGCTCCTCGGGCGCTTGAACGGTGACCATGTGGAACCTGCAGCCTTCAGCATGACGGCGCACTGCAACCGCGTCGCGGTCGAGGACGGCCACACCGAATCGGTCTCGGTGAAGTTGCAGCAGAAAGCCGACGCTGAAGAAATCATCGCCGCGTTCAACGAGTTTCGCTCGACTCCGCAGGAGCTGAAGCTGCCGCTGGCGCCGGCGCAGCCGATCGTTTACGACGACGCTCCCGACCGTCCGCAGCCGCGCTTCGACGTGGACCGCGGCAACGGCATGACGGTGAGCGTTGGACGGCTGCGTCCCTGCGGCGTGCTCGACTACAAGTTCACCGTGCTCTCGCACAACACCATTCGCGGTGCAGCCGGCGCGGCCCTGCTGAACGCCGAACTCCTGAAGGTGCAAGGCTACCTGTCGTGAGCAGCGACCTCCCACATCCAGCGATAGCGGTGCGGCCGTGATCGTCATGAAGTTCGGTGGCACCTCGGTCGAGGACGCCACCGCCATCGATCGCGTCGCCAGCATCGTGAAAGCGCGCCTGCCCGAGCGGCCGTTCGTCGTGGTCAGCGCCATGGCGAAGGTCACCGACCAATTGCTGGCCATGGCTGCCGCTGCCGGACGCGGCGAACGCGAGCAGGCGCTGGAGATCTGCCGCGCTCTGCGCGAGCGCCACTACATCACCGCCGGCGAATTGCTGGGCACCGGCCTGCACACCGACCTGCACACCGATCTCGGCGCCGAGTTCGACTCGCTCGACGAACTGCTGCGCGGCATCTCCGCCGTGGGCGAACTTACGCCGCGCACCTCCGACTATGTCGTCTCCTTCGGCGAGCGGCTGTCGAGCATGATCGCGACGTCAGCGTTTCTCGCGCGCGACATTCCCGCAACGTTGGTCGATGCGCGGCAAGTCATCATCACCGACGCGCAGCACAGCCGCGCCGTGCCGCAGGTCGACGAGATCAACGACCGCCTGCAGATCCGCGTGAAGCCGCTGATCGAGCAGGGCCGCGTGCCGATCATGGGCGGCTTCATCGGCGCGACCCGCGAAGGCGTGCACACCACCATCGGCCGCGGCGGCTCCGACTTTTCCGCCGCGCTGGTCGGCGCCGGCCTGAATGCCGATCGCATCGAGATCTGGACCGACGTGGACGGCATGAAGACCACCGACCCGCGCATCTGTCCCGAGGCGCGCCGCATCAAGCTCATCAGCTTCGAAGAGGCCGCCGAGCTCGCCTACTTCGGCGCCAAGGTCCTGCATCCCGCGACCGTGCTTCCGGCGGTCGAGAAGAACATTCCGGTGCTGGTGCTGAACTCGCGCAACCCGTCGAATGAGGGCACGCGCATTCTGTCGCACACGCCGCGCTCGCGGTCGCTGTTCAAGGCCATCGCCGCCAAGAACCGCATCACCATCATCGACATTGTCGCCGCGCGCATGCTGATGGCGCACGGCTTTCTGGCCAAGGTCTTCGAGATTTTCGCCCGTCATCGTTGCGCCGTCGACGTGGTCTCCACCTCCGAGGTCAGCATCTCGCTCACCGTCGATTCCAACGAAGCGATCCCGCAGATTGCCGCCGACCTGGAGAAGCTGGCCTTCGTGAAGTATTCCGGCCGCAAGGCGATCGTCTGCCTGGTGGGCGAAAACCTGCGCGATACGCCGGCGTGGCGGCGCAGGTCTTCGACGCCATTCGCGACATCAACGTGCGCATGATTTCGCAGGGCGCGTCGGAGATTAACCTGACCTTCGTGATCGACGAAGCCGATGTGCCCGAAGCGGTGCGCCGGCTGCATGCCAAATTCTTCTCCGAGGTCGATCCGGAGGTGTTCGATTGAGTGGCCCGTCGCTGAATCTGCTGGTGCTGGGACGCGGCAAGACTGGGTCGCTGGTTGCCGAGGTCGCGCGGGAACGCGGACATCGGGTGCAGAGCATTGACGAGTTGGACAATCCAGGCGCTGCGTGGCTGACGGTAGAACACCTGCGCGACGTCGACGTTGTTATCGACTTCACCGCGCCGGACGCGGTGCTGGCGAATATCGAAGCCTGCGTGCGGGCGCGCAAGGCGATGGTCGTCGGAACCACCGGCTGGTACGGCGAGATGGATCGGGTGCGGAGTCTCGTGGAGGAAGCGGGAACGGGCTTTGTCTTCGGCGCGAATTTTTCTTATGGCGTGAACCTGTTTTTCCAGATCGTGAAGGCGGCCGCGCCGGCGCTCGCCCATGGCTATAGCGGCCACATCACCGAGCGCCATCACATCCACAAGAAGGACGCGCCCTCCGGAACGGCCGTGGCCTTGCAGCGAGTGCTGGAACAGGCATCCGGAGTGCGCGTCGACATCGCTTCCGAGCGTGAAGGCGAGGTGACCGGCACCCACACGCTGGAACTCGACTCGGCCGGCGATCGCATCGTGCTGACGCACGAAGCCAAGTCGCGGCGCACCTTTGCCGAAGGTGCCGTGCTCGCCGCCGAGTGGATTGTGGGCAAGCCAGGCTTCTACGACTTCAAAGATATTTTCGCCCAACTCTGACGCTGGCGTTCACTTCGCAATACAATTTCAGTCATGAGATTGCGTGGATGCGGTACCGCCCTCGTCACTCCCTTCCAACACGATGGCAGCATCGATGAAGCTGCCCTGCGCGACCTGGTGCGCTGGCAGGTGGAGTCGGGCATCGACTTTCTGGTTCCCTGCGGCACCACCGGCGAAACGCCGACCCTCACGCACGACGAGTGGCTGCGCGTGGTCGACCTGACCATCGAGACGGCCGAGGGCCGCGTGCCCATCATGGCGGGCGCGACCTCGAACAACACCCGCGAAGCCGTGGCCAAGGCGAAGGAAATCTCCTCGCGTCCGGGCGTGGACTACGTCCTGACAGCCACGCCCTACTACAACAAGCCGACGCAGGAAGGCATCTACCAGCACTTTCGCGCAATCGCCGAGGCATCGACCAAGCCGCTGATGCTGTACAACATCGCCGGGCGCACCGGCACGAACATCGAGACCCCGACGCTGCTGCGCCTGGCCGAGATTCCCAACATCATCGCCGTGAAGGAAGCCAGCGGCAACATTGCGCAGATCGCCGAAGTGTGCGCCAGCGTGCCGCGAGGACTTCCTGGTCTTCTCCGGCGATGACGCGATCACGCTGGCGGTCATCGGACTGGGCGGCGTCGGTATCGTCTCGGTGGTGTCGAACGAAATTCCGGCGGAGATGTCGCGCATGACGCGGGCCGCGCTCTCCAACGAGTGGGACAGCGCGCGCCTGCTCTTCCGCAAATATCTGCCGCTGATGCAGGCGAACTTCATCGAGTCGAATCCTGGCCCGGCGAAGGCCGTGCTGGCGATGATGGGCCGCATCGAAGAGGTCTATCGCCTGCCGCTCGTGCCGATGAAGAAAGAGAATCGCACCAGGTTGGAAAAAGTGGCAGCCGATGTTGGATTGCTGCAGACGCAGGTAGCGGCGCGTTGAGTTCTTCCGAACATCGCACCGCCATTTTGACCAGCGATAAGCTGGAGCGCGTGTCAGCCAACGGTTATACTGCCCGCCATGCACGAACTTCAGCGACAGATCGAGTCGCTTTACGCGATGGGCGCCGAAGCGGCCACATTCCCCGGAGCAGGCGAAACGTTCGCGCAATTTCGCGATGCTCTCACCGCCGGCGCGATCCGAGCCGCCGAAAAGAGTGACGGACGCTGGCAAACCAACGCCTGGGTTAAGCAAGGCATCCTGCTGGGCTTTCGCATCGGCAAGCTGGCCGAGAGCGGCGATCCGCACGTGCTCTCGTTCGTCGACAAGGACACCTATCCCGACCCGCCACTTCTCCGCGCAGGAACAGGTGCGAGTGATCCCCGGAGGCTCGTCGGTGCGTAGCGGAGCTTATGTGGCGCTCGTCGGTGGTCTGCATGCCGCCGATGTTCATCAACGTTGGCGCCTATGTGGACGAAGGCACGATGGTCGATTCGCATGCGCTGGTCGGCTCGTGCGCGCAGGTTGGCAAGCGCGTGCACATCAGCGCGGCGGCGCAAATCGGCGGCGTGCTGGAGCCGATCAACGCTTCGCCGGTCATCATCGAAGACGATGTGCTGGTCGGCGGCAACTGCGGCGTCTACGAAGGAACGCAGGTGGGCACGCGCGCCGTGCTTGGCGCCGGCGTCATTCTGACGCGCTCGACTCCGCTGTTCGACACCGTGAAGGGTGAGATCTATCGCGCCACCGAAGCCGGACCGCTGCGTGTCCCCGAGGGCGCGGTGGTGGTGCCGGGCTCGCGCGCCATCACCAAGGGCAAAGCCGCGGAGTGGGGCCTGTCGCTGTACACGCCGGTGATTGTGAAGTATCGCGACGAGCGCACCGATCGCGGCGTGGAACTGGAGGACTTGCTGCGCTGACGTGCAGTCTGGATGCAGCACGCGCTGGTCAAGTCCTGCAAGCCAAGCCTCGCCGACGAGCAGAACTAAGGGACTTGGCGACACGGCTACGCCTGATCGGCCTGCCCGTATCCGAATGCCATGCGCGAGCTCGCCGCGCCTCTGTTGCTGCGTGGCGCGTCTGCTGCCAGCGCGCATCGCGCGCGCTGCTCTTTCCTGCTCTGCGCTGGATTGCGCTGGCGGCGCTCGTCGTCTACGGCTGCCTGCGGCGCACGCTGACCGCGTGGATCTTCATCGCCATGCTGCTGGGCGCGGAGATCGGGCACGACTTCCCCAACGTCGCCACCCACCTGCGCGTGCTGGCGCTGATCTTCCTGCGGCTGATCAAGACCATCATCGCGCCGCTGCTGTTCGGAACGCTGGTCGTCGGCATCGCCGGACACTCCAACCTGCGGCAGGTCGGCCGGCTGGGCCTGCGCTCCATCATCTTCTTCGAGGTCGTCACCACCATCGCGATCTTCCTCGGACTCGGCGCGATCAACCTCAGCAAGGCAGGCGTGGGCGTGCAGCTGCCCGCGACCCCCAGCGCCGACACGATCTCGGTCAGCAAGCTCAGCGCGGAAGACACCATCCTGCACGTCTTTCCGGAGAACATCGCCAAGTCGGTTGCCGATGGCGCGGTACTGCAGGTGGTGGTCTTCAGCCTGATCTTCGCGGTCGGCGCTCGCCATGATGAGCGAGCAGAAGCGCCGTCCCATGCTGGCCTTCTGCGAGAGCCTCAGCGAGACGATGTTCAAGTTCACCAACATCGTGATGTACATGGCGCCGCTCGGCGTGGGCGCCGCCGTGGCCTACACTGTGGGACATACCGGAATCGGCGTGCTGGGCAGCCTGCTGAAGCTGCTGCTGACGCTCTATGCCGCGCTGGTCGTCTTCATTCTCGGCGTCCTGCTGCCCATCGCGCTGATGTTCCGCGTTCCGCTGCGCGCCTTCACTAAAGCCGTCGCCGAGCCGGTGACCATCGCCTTCGCCACTGCCAACTCCGAGGCGGCGCTGCCCCGCGCCATGGAAGCGATGGAAGCCATCGGCGTTCCGCGCCAGATTGTCGCCTTCGTCATTCCCACCGGCTACAGCTTCAATCTCGACCGGCAGCTCGCTCTATCTTTCCGTGGCGGCGATTTTTGTGGCGCAGGTCTCCGGCATTCATCTCTCGCTTCGGCCAGCAACTGATGATCATGCTGACGCTGATGCTCACCAGCAAAGGCGTGGCCGGCGTCTCGCGGGCGGCGCTGGTGATCCTGCTGGCCACGGCCGCGTCCACCGGCCTGCCGACCGAGCCGGTGTTCCTGCTGCTCGGCGTCGATCAACTGCTCGACATGGGACGCACCGCCGTGAACGTGCTGGGCAACTGCCTGGCGGCGGTGGTGATGGCGAAGTGGGAGGGGCAATTCGGAGTGGAGACAGCTTCGCTTGCCGTCAAGGAAGCGGTCATGCAATAGGATGCGGGATCGCGCGCTAACTTGCCGGAACAGCCGCGTTCGCGATCCGTCTGGCTTGTTGCTGCCGCATTTGCAGATGCTTCTGGCGAAAGTGTCCGATGGCGCGCTCGCCCCAGACCTTCACGAAGTAGTAATTCAGCCCGGCGCCGATCACCGAGCTGACGACCGGAATCAGCCGCGCCGTCCACTTCTCCACGATCTCGGCGCTGGCGCGGGCCGCGATGCGCTGAATCACCCGCGGCACGAACTTCGAGACGAACTGTTTCTCCACCAGCTCACGGCTGATGTCCACTCCGGCCGCGCTGGCAGCGGCAACCCACAGCTCGGCTTCTTCCTCCTCGGTGTTGTAGGGAAAGCCGTAAATCAGGCTGAGCTTCTGGATCATGCGCAGCGTGATGCCGGCCAGGATGCCGAGGTCGGGCAGCATGGTGAACATCCCGCCCAAGCCGAGACCCGCGCCTTCGGCGGCGGCCATGCGCATGTGGCGCGAATGGTCTCCTCGGCGATGCGATCGAGCAGCTCGGGATCGACCGAGTACACGCCGTCGTAGGTCAGCGCCGGCAGGTCGTAGGCCATGCGCAGATGTTCGAGATAGTTCTCCGGATCGACCTTGATGGTGTGGTAGGCCTTCATGAAGGCGCTGCGGATCGCGACTTCCAGTCGCCGTCTGATCCATGATTTTCTTTCGATCGTGTGTCATCATTCTCTCCAGTATAGGCGTGGCGGAACCCTGCGAACGTTCTGCGTGCCGGACACCTCCTGCGCCCTCCTGTGCTAGCATCGAAACTTACAGATGCCCATCAGGAAAACTCCAGGTTGTACCCCTCGGCGGACTCGGCGAATTCGGCATGAATTGCATGGCCATTCGCTGGGGTGACGACATCATCGTCATCGATGCCGGACTGATGTTTCCCGAAGCCGAGCTGCTCGGCGTCGACATCGTCGTTCCGGATCTCAGCTACCTGCTCGAGAACCGCGAGCACGTGCGCGCCGTCGTGCTGACGCACGGCCACGAAGACCACATCGGCGCGCTGCCGTGGATGCTGTCCGAGCTGAACGTGCCGGTCTACGGCACCGAGTTCACGCTGGCCTATGTCGAAGGCAAGCTGGAAGAGCACGCCCTGCTCGACGACGCCGTGCTCAACGAGATCAAGCCGGGCGAGCGCTTCAAGGTCGGGCCGTTCACCATCAATCCCATCCAGGTAACGCACAGCCTGGTGGACTGCGTCGCGCTGGCCATTCACACGCCGATGGGCATCGCTGATTCACACCGGCGACTTCAAGGTCGATCCCACGCCGACCGACAACCGCCTCTTCGACCTGCACGCCTTCGCCGAATACGGCAAGGAAGGCGTGCTGGCGCTGTTCCAGGATTCGACCAACGTCGAGCGCAAGGGCTACACGCCGAGCGAACGCGCCGTGCGCGCCCAGTTTCAGGAGATCTTCGCCCGCGCCGAGCGGCGCCTGTTCATCTCCTGCTTCTCGTCGTCGATCCATCGCATCAAGCTGGCGATCGAGCAGGCCTTCGAGAACGGCCGCAAGGTCGCGCTGGTCGGCCGCTCCATGATGGAGTCCACCGAGATCGCGCAGGACCTCGGCTACATCGACGTTCCCGACGGGCTGCTGATTCATCCCGCGCAGATTCGCGACCTGCCGCCGGACAAAGTTTGCGTGCTGATCAGCGGCACGCAGGGCGAGCCGATGTCGGCGCTGTCGCGCGCCGCCGTCGACAACCACAAGCATGCCACGATTCAGCCGGGCGACACGGTGGTGCTCTCGTCGCGCATCATTCCCGGCAACGAGAAGGCGATCTACCGCGTGGTCGATCATCTCTTCCGCCGCGATGCGCACGTCATCTACGACGACGGCTCGTCGCCGCCGGTGCACGTCAGCGGACACGCCAGCCAGGAAGAGCTGAAGCTGATCATCAACCTGGTCAAGCCGCAGTACTTCATCCCGATTCACGGCGAGTACCGGCAGCTCAAGCTGCACGCCGAGATGGCCGGCGCCATGCACGGCTCGGTCGGCAACGTGATGATGATCGAGAGCGGCGACATGCTGGAGTTCGACGAGCTGGGCGCGCGCAAGGCGGGCAAGTATTCAATGTCGGCCGCGTCTGCATCGATTCGAACTCGATGGGCGACGTGGTCGAAGACCTGGTCATTCGCGACCGCCGTCACCTGAGCGAAGACGGCATCGTGCTGCCGATCATCGCCATCAACAAGCTGACCGGCAAGGTGGAGACTACGCCGGAGATCGTGATGCGCGGCTTCGGCGCCGAGCGTGAGCGAGGATGGCTTTCATGGACAGGCGCGCGCAACCGTGATGAGCACCCTGGAATCGTCGAGCGACGAAGAGAAGGGCGACTACGGCATGATCAAGGAAAAGATCCGCCAGGACCTGAAGCGCTTCATCGTGAAGAACACCTCGCGGCGGCCGCTGATCATGCCGGTGATCCTGGAAATCTAACCTGCTGCGCTCCGCAATGACCACCGTTCCCTGGCAAGGCCGCGGCCCATCCCGTAAAGCACGATTGTTGGCCTCGCTGCTCCTGTTGTTGCCCGTCCTCGTAGCCCTTCTATATCCCGTCGTGCAAGACTATCTTGCGCGCTGCCTCACTGCTGCAGCGCATCGCCAACCCTCACGCCACCGGATGGATTGCCAACTACGATGTGCATCCGGTTGACGTGCGCGATACGAGCTTCGAGTTTCAAGGCGCGCAGATTCCCGCTCGCATCTATCTGCCGCATGGCGTCGGTTTCGCACCGGGCATCGTGGTAGTCCACGGCATGCACGAGATGGGCATCAACGAGCCGCGGCTGGTGAACTTCGCGCGCTCGCTGGCGGCCAGCGGCTTCTTCGTCATGACGCCGCGAGGTGCCCGGCATCGCCGATTACCGCGTGCAAGGCGAGTCAGCCGATCTCATCGGCACGGCCGCGCAGGACTTCGCTCGACAACTCCAGGTGCCGAAAGTGGGCGTGCTGGCGCTCAGCTTCTCCGGAGGACTGGCGCTGGTGGCAGCCAGCGATCCGCACTACTCCCAATCCATCGCCTGGGTCGCGACGGTTGGCGCGCACTATGACCTGGCGCACGTGCTTCGCTTCTTCGCCACCGGCGAAGCGGTTCGGCCGGACGGATCGGTCGAGCATCTCCCGCCTCACGAATATGGGCCGCTCATCGTGGTGTACGACGAGCCACAGGACTTCTTCGTTCCGCAGGATGCGCAGGCTGCGCACGAGGCCATCAGGCTGCTGCTCTCCGGCAACGGCAAGGCTTCTGAGGAGGTGACGAAGACGCTGACGCCCGCCGGGCAGGAAATCATGCAGCGCATCTATCACAAGCAGCGCGAGCAATTCGCGACCGCGATTCTCGCCGAAATTGACAAACGGAAGGCGCAGTTGGCCGCCGCCTCTCCCGCAGGGCATCTCAACTCTTTGCGTATGCCGGTTCTGCTGCTGCATGGCTCCGACGACACCGTCATCCCGCCGACGGAGATGCTCTGGCTGGAGCGTGACATTCCAAAGGACCAACTGCGCGACGCGCTGATCAGTTCCGCGATCAGACACGTCGAAGTGGGTAGCAAGCTGGGCTTGCGCGAGCGGCTGGCGCTTGTACACTGGATGGCACTGATGATCCACGAAGCGAGAACGACAGAGACCGGCAAAGTCAGCGCGAAGCTGGCCGGCGAGTGGCTTGCTGTCGGCGCGGAAGCAACGCATTAGTCCGGCATGGTGACACTCGAACAGATCAAGCTGGCGCAGCGCCGATTGCGCGGCATCGCCGCACGCACGCCGCTCATTCCCTACTTCCCGCCCGCCACCGATGATGCTTCAGCGAACCGACTCACAGGGGCAACTCTGGCTCAAGCCGGAGAGCTTGCAGCCCATTGGCTCGTTCAAGCTGCGGGGCGCCTACAACAAGATCGCATCCTTCACAGAACAAGAACGGCAGCCTGGGGTTATCTCGTACTCCAGCGGCAATCACGCGCAAGGCGTCGCCTACGCCGCGCGCGCCCTGGGGGTGAAGGCAGTCATCGTCATGCCGCGCAATGCTCCGAAAATCAAAGTTGACAGCACCGCCGCGCTGGGAGCGGAGATCGTCACCGTCGGTCCGGCGAGTTCGGAGCGCCTGAAGAAGGCCGAAGAGCTGGCTCGTGAGCATGGCTACGCGATCGTGCCTCCCTACAACGACGAGCAGATCATCGCCGGACAAGGCACTGTCGGGCCTGGAGATTCTGGAAGACTGTCCGGATGTCGATCTCGTGCTGGTGCCGGTGGGTGGAGGCGGCTTGATCAGTGGCGTCGCCACCGCAATCAAGCTGAGCGGCTCCAAGCGCGAAGGTGATCGGCGTTGAACCAGAGCTGGCGAATGACGCGCAGCAGAGTTTCCGCAAAGGCGAAATCGTCGAACTTTCTGCCGAACGCGTCTCCAGCACGCTGGCGGACGGATTGCGCACGCAATCGGTGGGGCCGCTGAACTTCGAGCACATTCGCCGCTTCGTGGATGACATCATCACCGTTACCGAGGACGAGATTCGCACAGCAATGCGACGGATGGTAAGCAATGCACGCATTGTCGCCGAGCCCAGCGGCGCGGTGACGTTTGCGGCGTGGCTGTTTCACGGCAACGAACTTCCCGAATCGAAGAAGGCGGTAGCGGTGGTCACGGGAGGCAACGTCGAGCCGCACTTGTTGGCGCAAGTACTGAGCGAAGAGCTCGTGTCGAAAGAATTTCAGGAGTAGCCAAGTGTCGTACATCTATCGGTCGTGCTGGCGTTTCTTGCCGCTCAGTCTTGTTATCTGCTTTTGCCTCTCCGCCTTCGCGACCGAACGCGGCGTCATGTTGCGCGAAGGCGTCATCTACATCACGCCCGACACCTCTTCCGCCAAGCTGTCGAACATTGGACGCGGCCGTGAAGTTGCCGTCATCGAACGCACGCCCGGCTGGGTACACGTCGTGGGCACGGTCGATGTCACCACTGAAATTGAGTTCGGCGAGGAGGAACGAAACGATCGCAATGTTACCGGTTGGATCGTCGACAAGGGCGTAATCACAACCACCACTCCCGATGGCGAGAAGATCCTGTTCGGGGAAGCCTTCGACTCCGAGATCGAGGCCAGCCGCCGCGGAGGCCGCCGGGGCGCTGCGCAGGACGCCATGCGGCTTTATGCCCGGATCGCCGAGTACTTCCCTACTTCGCCGCTGGCGGCCGAATCGCTCTATCGCGCTGCCGACATTCGCTGGCAAATCGAAGCCGCAGATGCAGCCACTCGCCCGTCGGCAAAGATGCGTGACCCCGCGCTGCGTTTCCAGATGAACGAACAGTACATGAAGAAGGTGATCAAGAAATATCCGGGCACCAAGTGGGCCGACCTGGCCGCCTATCGCCTCATCGAGAACAAGCTCTGCGGAGACTGGGAGGCAACCGCGAAATGCCCCGAGATGGAAGCGCAGCTCTACATGAAGTACGCCGAAGACCATCCGCAATCCCCCAAGGCGGCTGAGGCTCTCTACAAGGCGGCCTGGCGCTACTCGGCGCTCATCGTGATCTACAAGACGGACAACCAGCAGAAAAAGGCGGACGATTCCGCTGCGCGGTCCCTGAGCGTCGCCAAGAAAGTAATGGCGCAATACTCCGGCGACACCGATTGGTCCAGCCGGGCCGAGCGTCTGGTATATATGGTTCAGAACAACATGCCCACGTGGGGGCCCAGTCTCGAGTAGTTGAAGCGATTCACGGTGGAAGCATCGGGCTTTTAGAGACTGCGTCGCAACTAGAAATGGAATCTGCCGGTGGAACAATCCGTCGAGCAACCGAAAGAAGTCAGCCGCCGTAGCGGCGGCCCCGGTGGCGGCACCGTCTCGGAAGCCCTCTTCCCAGCCCGCTACGGCACGGCTCAAGTGTGTGCGTGAGAACTCGATTTGTGAAAATTGCGGGGGAGAAGGAGACCTGAACTTGCCTCCACTCCAGCCCGCAAGGGCGTCATTTGTTTTAGCCCCGGCGTAAGCCCGGGGTAAAGTGAGAAAAGCAACTGAGTCCCTTTAGGGACGGCACGTTCTCACGCAGACACTGAGTCGTGCCCTTCCACCGAATCTTGCTAACGTTTTTTTGAGTGCCATTGTAGATTGATCGCGGAGGCGATTTGAACGATTACCTGTTGTCTATCCTGCTGGGTGTCATCGAAGGTCTAACCGAATTTCTTCCCGTCAGTTCGACGGCGCATTTACGCATCGCGGAATCCTTCCTTGGCCTTGATCTCGCCAATGGCTACTGGAAGATGTTTTCCATCGTCATCCAGTTGGGCGCGATTCTCTGCCTGCCAATCTATTTTTGGGACCGCATCGTCGAGTTCGTGCGCGATTTTCCGAGCGGCCCGCGTGGCGATCGCACCGTGCTCGATCATCCCTTGACGCTTACCGCCATCGCCTTCGTGGTGACCGCGATTCCGGCCTTCCTGCTGACCAAGATCATCGGCAAGCACCTGGAAAGCCTCACCCTCATGGCGTGGGCGCTGATCATCGGCGGCATTGTGATGTGGGTTGTTGACGCGGTCTACGAGCGCTCGAAACATCGGGCCTTCGCGCGCGGCAACCTCACCGAGGACATGGACCAGATGTCCGTCGCGCAAGCGATCTGGATCGGCTTCTGCCAGATCTTTTCAGCCGTCTTCCCCGGGACCTCGCGCTCCATGTCGACCATCACCGCAGGAGAATTGGCCGGCATGAGCCGTCCGGCAGCGCTGGAGTTCTCCTTCTTCCTCTCCATCCCGACCATGGTGGTCGCCACTTGCTACGACCTGCTCAAGTCCATGCGTCCGCATCACGGCGAGCCCAGCGCCATCGGCACCATGCCCAGCGACGCTCATTCGTGGATCGTGCTGGCCATCGGCTTCGTGGTGTCGTTCATCGTCGCCTACGGCGTGGTGGCGTGGTTCATGAACTGGGTGCGCACCCGCGGATTCACCGTGTTTGCCATCTACCGCATCGTCCTGGGAGCGTTCGTGCTGTGGTGGGTGGCACGGCTGCCTGGATAATCCCTGCAATATGCATGCGGTCTTGCAGTCCTTGACGGCGAGAAGAGGATTTATTTTCGAGCGAGCCTGCCGAGCGCGGTCAATGACCGAGCCGACCGCCATGCAACCGGGGCGTATTCCCGCACACAAGGGCGTTTAACACGACTAATCTGCTTTGATCGGCACAACCGCTTCGATCATCACGACTTCAGGGTCACGGCTGCCAGCACATCGACGGTATCGGCGTTTTACGGCCAAGTGGCGGTGCCAATGCGGTTGCCGGGATGCTGCCCGACTTATCAGGAGTAATCTACCAACGCTCAAATCCCCGTCCCGGCCGAGCGTTAACCGTACTTGAGGTCGGTGCTCTGTCCGACCTCGATGATATAGCCGTCAGGATCGCGGATGTAGCAGCGTATCTCGCCGTACTTGGGGATCGGCTCCGTGATGAACTCGGCTCCTCGACTTTTCCACAATTCATAGCACGCTTGAATATCCGCAACGCGGAAATTCATAAAGCTGTTGATGTGATTGGGGTCGGGGACGCTGAGCGTTACCGTCGGCTTATCCGGGGTCGGCCCGCCTCCAACGTTCAGAATCATCCAGATATTCGCCAGCTGAAGGTACGCCAGGCGCGTTGCCGTCACCCAGGCTCAGAATGCGAGCGCCGAAGACCTTTTCGTAGTAGCGAGCCGATCGCTCGATGTCGGCGACGGTGAGAAACTGCGCGATGCTGATCCCCTCCTTGCGGGGGCATCTCATAGCTCTTCTGTTCGATTTGTACGCTGTTCATTGACGACCTCCCGTTGAGTGCCGGTAGAAGAAGTTTCAGAAGCGCTTCATCAGAGAACGGGTTCTGACCTGAGATCAGCTCGCGATCTTGAAGGACGTAGCTCTGCCATGGAGCGACCACACTTACGTCACCGCCCGCCGTACGCAAGGCGAAGTCCGGGTAGAAGAGAACCTTACCACCAATCTCAAGCGGCTCCCGCTGCTGCTCTTCCGCTGTCGAAAAGATAGTCATCTTATATCCGGAATAGATCCAACCTTGAGCCTTTGCCCGCGCTCCAGCGGCATCGCCCGCCGCCAGCGCGGCGACCACCTCCGTCGAATTCGGAAGAGCCGAGAGCAGTGAAATCGGGCCATGGCAGAGCACTGCCGTAGGCTTGGATGTTTCATGAAAGTGTCTCATCACGGTGCCAGCGTCGGGATCATCGAGAAGATCCATCATCGGGCCATGGCCGCCGGGGACGAAAACAGCGTCATATTGATCCAGGCCTGATGCGATGACATCCGAGATACGAGTTGGATTTTTGAGCCCAGTCAGGCTGTCGCGGAATTTTAGATAGTCCTGAAGCTTAGCCTCGTCCCCACCGAAGAACTGGGCTATAGCTGAATTGACATCCAGTTGCGGCGTGTTGCCTTTGGGGTTGGCGAAGGTGATTTCGTAGCCCTCCTTCATCAGGGCGCGAACCGGAACCGTCAGCTCGTTGAGGTAGTAGCCAGCGCCGGCATAAACCTTGCCATCTTTCAAGGGCAAGCCGTGACCGCTCGAGACTAGCACCAAGACTTTTCCTTTTGTTGTCATTTTGTTCTCCTCTCTGAAATCGGAACTAAGACTGGGACAGACAGGACGTCCCATTCATTGAAATTGGGGAACGTCCGTCTGTCCCACTGTTTCCCAAAGCGCGCAAGGGCGGGCTGTCGCCGTTGATGTGAGTTATGGCTGCGGGAATCCGAACATCAACCACGACTGATTGGCTACCCAATGCGGGTATAGCTCCGTCATCTGATCGAACAGCTCCTGGTCGGACGTCGCGGTTTTCTGCAGCCGATCGAAGTCCTGCAGGTAACGCTTGGTGTCCTGGATCGTCGAGGGAGAGTCGGGCGCGCCAGGCTTCTTGTGACCGGCGACGACCATCGCCGGGTTCAGCGCCGCTAACCGGTCTAGCGCCGCGATCCAATTCTTCCGGCTCTCGGGGGTGGTGTCGCCGACGTACATGCGGCACTGGTTGTACACAACGTCGCCAGCGACGATCAGGCCGATCGATGGAACGTATAGAGACGTCGAATCGGGACTATCGGTGCGGCCCTGCTCGATGATGCGCAATTCGTGGCCCTCGAGAGTGAACGTGTCGTGCTCATAGGGCTCAGGTGCAACCAACTTAGTGGGCACTTGCCCAGGAAACAACCGGCGGGCTAACCGCTCCACCGGGGGAGTGAAAGACATCTGCATGGCGTTCACCGTCTTGGGCGTTGCTATCGCCCGAGCGCCCGGGAAACGGTCGAGCAGAATGCTCAGACCGTAGAAGTGGTCGAAATGGGCGTGCGTTATATAGATGGTCTCCAAGTTGCGGTTGTGCAGAGCAACCCAATCCGCGAGAGCCTCGGCCTCAGCCACCGTCGTCATTGCGTCCACCAGCACCGCGTCGTACTCGCCGAAGATTAAAGTCGACGTGATCGGGTCAAAGCCGAGCGCTTCGCCGAAGGGCTTTGGCCGCTCGCCGACCATAGCCTTTCCCGGGGCGGTAAAAACGTTCACACTAAGCGTGTTCGACGCGACGGCGCGGTCACGCGCGTGGTCTCTTTCAGTCCATTTGTGCCGTCCATTTGGTACTCCTTTCGATGTCAGAGCGAGTGACTGTTCAAGGCAAGATTGGCAGAAGCGCGACGACGAATCCATTGGACGAACGTATCGATCAACACTGCAGCCCGGAAGGCCTCAAGAGAACATCCGCAACCGTTTTAATCCGAATCCCATCCGGGCCGAGCGCTAACCGTACTTGAGCTCGGTGCTCTGGCCGACCTCGATAATGTAACCGTCAGGATCGCGGATGTAGCAGCGAATCTCGCCGTACTTGGGTATTGGCTTCGTGATGAACTCGGCTCCTCGACTTTTCCACGTCTCCGGGCGTGCGCAAAATACTGGGGCCGATCTGCTGACTGGAGGCTTCGCTGTTGGTGCCCTGCTCCGGGTTTCAAATAGAGTATGGGATGGCCTGTTCTCGACAGCTGACTTGACATGGCAGAAGAGGTACCCCTCGAAAGCCTTTTCTGGCGGCCGGATGCATCGCTTCTGGATTGCCCGTCGTCTGCTCGCAAATCGGAGAAATTGGTCAAGCTACGGGTTATCGTATGCGAGGGAAGAGGACAGCTCACGGTAGGCATCGGTCTGCTGCTGAAGCGTTGCAGCCACCTGTTCTGCGGTGCCGACGGCATCTGCGCCTGCAATGAAACGGCGAGGCGGCTTTTCCTGACTCGAAATTGTAATCAATGCCTGTGCGAGCTTGGCGGGGTCGCCGGACTGCTGACCGTTGTAGCCTTTCCAAAATTCCATTTGCTTCGCTCTGCGCTCGTTGTAGTCCTCGATGGTCCGCTCCGCGAAATTTGTTGACTCCTCAGTGAGAAGCTCAGTGCGAAAGAAGCCCGGATTGACAGTGATGGTATCGATGCCAAACGGTTCGATCTCGGCCTGCAGCGACTGCATCCAGCCCTCAAGGCCGAACTTCGACGCAGCGTAGGCGGTACCGAATTCAAAACCGATCAGGCCCGCAGTTGATGAGATCGTGATTATCAGGCCCGAACGCTGCTTGCGCATGACCGGCAGAACGGCGCGGGTGACATTCATGGGGCCGATAAGACTGGTCGACAGCTGCCGTTCCATCTGCTCCGGCGTCAGCTCTTCAAAAAAGCCCGCATAAAAGTTTGCGGCATTGTTGACCAGCACATCGATACGGCCAAACTTGTCCACAGATGCCTTGACGGCGGATTCCGCGTCGGCGGGTTTGGTAATGTCCAGCTTCACGACAAACAGGTCGGCGGATTTTCCCAGGCTTCGGCCACCTTGTCGGTATTGCGGCCGGTGGCGACTACTTTATGGCCTGCGGCCAGAGCCGCCTTAGCGATATCCACGCCCATGCCGCGCCCGGCGCCGGTGATGAACCAAACTTTGCTCATGTCTCTGTCTCCTGGATAATGATCGCCTGACCCCCGTTCCCTCCATGTGGGGGTTGCCCGTTGCGATATCCCCCGCGCTTAACATCGGCAAGTGCTTTGAACAGAATACCCAACTTATGTTCAAAGTTTCGCACCGGACTTGCCCACGCAGTCGAAATAGTTAACCGGCGGCGCAACCCTTCGATCAGTTGTCGTGAAATCGCCATCTCGCAAGTAATCCCGAGCAACAGCCGATCGGCCAGTCCGCCTTCCCGAAGCTTGTCCAGAAGTCACGTTGTGGGAGTCGGCCAGTGTCTGCTAGATGTGTGCGCTCCTGCCGGTATGCGGTCTCCTCGAAATGTCACTTGATGAAAAACATCTCATTTCGCAGGCGGCCACCGGCTTGTCGCCAGACTGCTAGATCACCACCGGATCGATCCTCGTTGAAAGTGTGCTCGGGGAGAGACTAGATCGGCAACACCCATTGCCTTGTTTTCCGCCGCGAATGCCCACCTTTTTGGGATAATAATTTGGCTCTGGCGTACTAGCAGCCCGAATCGGGGCATGCTGTGGGATTACGCGTCCCTGGTGGGCGACGCGTTGCGTGGCTTTTTCTGCCTGCGCCGGATGGAGCAGGCAGCATGGGTCCTCGCAAGCGGCGTGTTTCTGCGGCAAGACCGTACGCCAAAATGAATATCATCGCGCGCGCCTTTACTCCGACTGCCAACCGGCGGCTCAATGAGCTGATCGGCTTCCTGGTCTTTGTCTTCGCGGTCCTCCTCGTCCTCGCGTTGGTCTCCTACTCGCCACTCGATCCCTCGCTGAACACCGCGGCGAATCCTCCCGCCGGACGTCCCGCGCACAACTGGATCGGCGTGGTCGGGGCCATGGTCAGCGATCTGGCGTGGCAACTCTTCGGGGTTGCCGTCTTCCTCATACCGGTTTTTCTGCTGCTCTACTCGCTGCGCTGGTTCCGCTCGCGGCCCATCAGCTCGCCTTACGCCAAGACCCTGGGCGCGATTGCGTTGTTCACCTTCCTCTCCGGACTGATCGGACTCCTGCCTTGGAGCCTTCACTGGAAGGGCGCAATCCCTGCCGAAGGCCTGCTCGGCCGCATCGTCGCGGACGCGCTGATTCACTACTTCAACCTCGCCGGTGCGTATCTCATCTGTCTGGCCGTAATCGCCGTCGCTCTCTATCTCTCGACGGCCTTTTCCTTCGGCGCAATCCAGATCTGGTCGCAAACCCGCTTGTCATTTGTCTATGCCGCCCTTGATCGCTTTGCCGACTGGCGCGCCGAACGCGCGCGCAAGAAGGCGGCCAAGGAACTGGAGAAGAAGCGCGCCGCCGCCGCGAATGTCAAGCCGGTCGTAACCGCGCAACTGGTTCCGCGACGCGTCGCAGAAGAAGCGGCATCCTCAACTCCACAGCCCGGCGCTGCGTCGGCTTCCGCGCCACAAACTGCTGCGGCTGGTGGAGGTAAGACCGGCATCGAGCGGATGTTCGATGGCGAAAAAGAGCCCTCCGCCGGGCGAGCCGCACCCGACCACGCAGTCGAATCCGAGCCAGAGTCCACCGCCGAAGATATCGCGGTCGGCACTCGCGCCGACCTCACACCTCATGGCAAGACAACCATGCCGCGTCTGGCAGGCAGCTACAAGCTGCCCTCAACCGCGCTGCTGCACCGCCCCGACGAGCACAGCGCCATCAACGAACTTGAGCTGAAGAACCTCGCCCAGGTGTTGGCGGAAAAGTGCGGCGAGTTCGACGTCCGTGGTCAGGTTGTCCAGATCAATCCTGGCCCCGTGGTCACGACCTTCGAGTTCAAGCCCGAAGCCGGCATCAAGTACAGCCGCGTCACCAGCCTGTGTGACGACCTCTGCCTCGCGCTGCGCGCCGAGAGCATCCTCATCGAGCGCATGGCCGGCAAGTCCACCGTCGGCATCCAGGTGCCCAACCACGAGCGCGAAACCATCTGGTTGCGCGAGGTGGTCGAGTCGCAGGAATTCCTCGGCTCGAAATCGAAAATCACGCTGGCCATGGGCAAGGACATCAACGGCCGCATCGTCACCGCCGACCTGAACACCATGCCGCATCTGCTGATTGCGGGCTCGACCGGTTCCGGCAAGAGCGTGGCCATCAACGCCTTCATCATGTCCATCCTCTACAAGGCAACACCCGACCAGGTCCGCCTGATTCTGGTGGACCCGAAGCGGCTGGAGCTGGGCAACTACGAAGGTGTGCCCCACCTGCACACGCCCATCATCACCGAGCCCAAGCTGGCCTCGAACGCGCTGCGCAACGCGGTGCGCGAGATGGAGCGCCGCCTCAAGCTGCTTGCGGAAAAAGGTGTGCGCAACATCGATCAGTACAACCGCCTCTTCGACGACAGCACACCCAGCCTCTTCGAAGACGGCAGCGAGGCGCGACCGCTGCCCTACATCGTCATCATCATCGACGAGCTGGCCGACCTCATGATGCTCGACGGCCAGAACGTCGAAGCTTCCATCACGCGGCTGGCGCAGATGGCGCGCGCCGTCGGCATTCATCTCATCCTGGCGACGCAGCGTCCGTCGGTCGACGTCATCACCGGCCTCATCAAGGCAAACTTTCCCGCGCGCATGTCGTTCCGCGTGGCCACCAAGATCGACTCGCGCACCATTCTCGACGCCAACGGCGCCGAGGCGCTTGCTCGGCCGCGGCGACATGCTTTACCTGCCCAACGGATCGGCACGCGTCCATCGCGTGCATGCTCCATTCGTCACCGAGAAGGAGATCGCAGCCGTCGTCGAGTTCTGGCGCGCCCAGGCCCTGGCGCAGTATGAGGAGAACTTCCTGCAGGCCCCGCGCGACGATGGCGAAGACGGCGAGCGGATGCATCCGGCGCCGACGGCGAGGGCGAAGACGAGCACGACGAGCTCTACCAGGACGCAGTGCGCATCGTCTTGGAATACGGCAAAGCATCCACCTCGCTGCTGCAACGGCGTCTGCGCATCGGCTACGGCCGCGCCGCCCATCTCATCGACCTCATGGAACGTGACGGCATCGTCGGCCCCGCCGATGGCCCCAAGCCGCGCGAAGTCCTGAAGCGTCCCGACTGGCTCAGCGAAGTGGAAGACGCACTGCGCTAGCGCCTGTCCCCGCAAAGGCACACAGACCCAGCCCACCACTGCTGCCCTCTACCGCAAAATCGCTTTTCAGGTTACGATGTGAGCAACTCGGAACATGCAAGGCGAACGTACAGCACCAGCCACGTTCGTGGACAAAGTTGGTTGTTCGGATACGTCATTTCGCGCGTTGCTTCCTATTCCTTTTCTCCCGGCCAGAGAATCGCTCATTTCTGATCATGGGAATTTGCCGAAGCACGCAACTTCAGCTTCACAAGGGGACCCGATGAATGCACCCAAGGTCGTCGTATCGCTGGGCTTAATACTGATTTTCGGCTTTATTCTTACTCTGCCAGCTTGCGGCGGCGGCGGATCCACTCCGAAGCCCCCGGTAGGTGCGCCTACCATTCAGACCGTAATCCTGCCCCAGGGTGCGGTCAATTTCTCGTACGGGATCAATGGCTCCGGCGCCGTTTTGTCGGCGACGGGCGGAACCACCCCCTACATGTGGAGCGTTACGAGTGGCAGCTTGCCCCCTGGTCTGACTTTGAACCCCCAGCGCGGCTTAATATCCGGAACCCCTACTACGCTCGGCAACTACCCCTTCACCGTACAGGTGACCGACGGGGCCGGCAT
This sequence comes from uncultured Acidobacteriaceae bacterium, assembly GCA_963831675.1. GTDB lineage: Bacteria > Acidobacteriota > Terriglobia > Terriglobales > Acidobacteriaceae > Bog-257. Next base: position 184,019 of record CAWHRM010000017.1, on the reverse strand, counting down.
GTCCACCTCCAAGGCCCTGAGTATTTATATCGAAGGAGTGGTGGTGATTTCTGCCACTTGCGGAACCAGTCAGGTGCCGAACTTCTGCCCATCAGGCGCTGCGGGTGTTCCTTACACCAACCCGGATGGCTCACCGGTTACACTGACTGCAAGCGGCGGCCTGCCGCCCTACACCTGGTGCGTGCTTTCCGGCACCCCGGCGGTGTGCGACCCGACCCAGTCTACCTTGCCACCTGGTTTGTCCTTGAATACCGCCACGGGTGTGATCTCCGGAACTCCTACGACCGACGGCACGCCGGCAACCTTCACCGTGCGGGTAATGGACGGCGAGGCAACGCCCGGTGTTCCCGCACTCGGCAGCTCGAACTTCACCATCACCATCATGTCCGTCGTCGCCAGTTCCTTGCCTACTGGCTACGTCAACGTTCCCTACAGCGCCACCCTGACCGTGGCCGGCGGGATTCCGAACTATACGTGGTGCGTGCTTGCCGGATCGGTGTGTGACCCGACACAGGCCGCCTTGCCACCTGGTTTGTCTCTGGATCCCACCACCTGTATAAGCAGCAAGAAACCCATGTGTAGTCTCAAGGGGACCCCCACCAAGTCCGGGAACTATCCCGCCGTACTGCAAGTTGCTGACGGTGAGAAAAGTCCCGCAACAGCCAAGGTAAGCCTCAACTTTACGATCTATAGTGGGCCTCCTCTGCTCATCACCACCACGTCGTTGCCCTCAGGCACCGTCGGCATTCCCTATAGCGCTACCTTAATGGCCTCAGGGGGAACTCCTCCCTATGTGTTGTGGAGCCTCGCTAGCGGGACCCTGCCCCCTGGTCTAACCCTCGACCCGAACACCGGGATCGTCTCCGGAACGCCTACCGCATCCTCCACGTCCAGTTTCACGGTCCAGGTGCAGGATTCTGGGCAGCCGCCGCAGATGGCGACCTCCAATACACTTTCCATCGCCATCAGCCCCCCTCTCACGAATGCCAACCTCACCGGCAACTACGCCTTTACCTTTACCGGGTATAAGAATGGCAATCTCGTCGTCATGGCCGGGTCCTTTGTGGCCAAGGGAGATGGGACATTTCAGGCCGTTCTGGACTCGAAGAACCACCTCTGCGGGGCCGCTGAGCCCCTTTCCTTTACCGGCTGCCTTGACTATAACGACGGTAGCGGTGAACCCGGCGGAAACTTTCCGGTTCCGCAACACATCGTTGCGGCGCAGTCATCGTACTCGATTCAGCCCAACGGACTGGGGACGATGACGTTGGTTACGGACCTGCCCGCCACCTACAACTTCAGCGTTGTGATCCGCAGCGATGGCAGCGGACGCTTGATCGAGGACAACGTCGATCCCGCCGAACGCGGTTCCGGAGCGATCAAGAAGCAAACTCCCGCCGACTTCGTAGTCACCTCCTTGAACGGCACCTTCGTAGAGGGTTTCTCCGGTACGGACAATCAAACCCCAGCCGGACGCTACGCTGGCGTTGGAGTCTTCAGGATCCTGAATAGCAACGGGGACATCGACTGCAACAATTTCGGACCCAATGGTTGCCCGGGAGACCAGGACGATAATGGCACTAAGTCAAGCTTTACCTTCCTGGGTACATTTGCTACAGACATTGATCAGCCTACCGGCCGGGGTAACTTCGCCAACCTCACCTTCAATCAGGACCACTCCCACGTTTACGCCTATGCGTACTATGTTATTTCGCGTAACCAGGTCGTCATGGTCTCAACCAATCAGGTCACCAGCGGCAATCCCTTCCCCCTGACCATGTGGACGGTGTTGCGGCAGTTTGCGCGGCCGCCGAACGGGTTCGACAACACCATGCTGAGTAACACCAGCGTGGCCGAGTTGAACGCACTGGACACCAACGGCGCTGCCGATGTGACCGCAGGGTTGTTCGTGGGGCAAGGGGTCGCTGGAAATAACTGCCAGGGCGGCAAGTCAGACCCGGCCACCTTCACCTTTGATGAAAACCAGGGCGGTACCGTATCTCTCCAGCAGTCTTCTTCCGGCACCTACTGTATTGACAACAATACAGCCCGGGTGACGTTGACGAACTTTACCGGAACGTTTGGCGCCTTTCCACCAGTGTTCTACATGGTGGCTGCGGACCAGGCGTTTGTGGTCGGCACCGATCCCGCCGTTACCTCTGGATTCATGGAGCAGCAATGTGAGCAGCTTGACCAGCATGGAAATTGCACCATCGGCCCTCCATTCACCAACGGCTCGGTGTCCGGCCCCTATGCCGGCGGCACCATCACGCCCGTGGTTTCGCAAACCACGGACGTGGTCACTTCGCTGTTCGCTGACGCCAGCGGCAACATCAACGGCATCGCGAACACAAGTCCTCCCAATGGAGATCAGCCTTTCGTCTACACCTACACCGTGGACAGCACGGGCAGGGCGCTGCTGCAGCAGAGCGGCAACACCGTGGGCATCCTCTACGTGGTCTCGCCGCAGAAGTTTGTGATGCTGCCTGCGGACCCCAGCAACCTGTATCCAGCGCTGTCGATCATCGGCCAGTGATGGGCTGACATACTGTCGTTAAACCGCGGAGGCGCCCACAACATCGGGCGCCTCCCGTCTTATCCCCCGTGGTTTGCCGGAAAGAGCTTTAAACCAAGATCATCCGTAGCATCGCGGAAGCAAGCGAGGTCACGCGGCCATGGCGAATCCTGAACATCTCGCAATCCTCATGCAAGCGGTTCGAGAAATGGAATGAGACATGATTGTCGGCCCGAATCTGTCATCGCAAACCATGAGCGAATCACCATTGCGTGAGATCTACGTCAGCACGGATATAGAAACCGACGGACCGGTCGCGGGAAAACATTCCATGCTGAGCATTGGATCGGCAGCCTATCTGGCCGACAAAGAGCTGCTGGGGACGTTCTCCGCCAACTTGGAAACGCTGCCCGCATCGGCCCCGGATCCCAAGACCGCCGCATGGTGGGCCACACAGCCGGAGGCATGGTCGGCCTGCCGGCAAAATCTCGAAGCGCCTGCTGTTGCCCTGAAGCGCTACGTTGCCTGGCTCAAGGCGTTTGGCGGACGGCCTGTGTTTGTCGGCTACCCGGCCGCTTTCGATTTTTCTTTCGTCTATTGGTATCTCACCGAGTTCGCGGGCGAGAACCCATTCGGCTATTCGGCAATTGATATCAAGACCTACGCGATGGCGTTGCTGCGCAAACCATATCGAGCGTGCGGCAAGCAGTCGATGCCCCCGGAGTGGTTCGATCCCGTGCCTCATACGCATGTGGCGCTCGACGATGCCATCGAGCAAGGACGACTGTTCTGCAACATGCTTAAGGCCAACTTCGGCGCCTAACTAGCCGCTCACGGCTGCTGAATGTCGGGCTATACTGCAGCCGCCCAGCGCGCGGCAGCGCACTGTCAACCGGCTGGACAAATTCGAACTGGAACGCGAGGTGAAGGAAGGCAAGCGGGTGCTGTTTCCTGTCCGGCTGCTGGGGTTCGAGAGGCTGCGCGATTGGGAGTACTTCGACGGCGATACGGGTTAAAGACAGTGCGGATTCGTCTGACTCCTGCGCGGAGCGCGCCTTCACAGCCTACCGCCTTTTATTCTTGTCATCACGAAGGAGTGCCAGGGAGCCCACGCGACCGGGCGCGACTGAGGGACTTGCTTTCCTCAAGGCCTTGCGAGATTCCTGTGCCGCAGGATGTCAACCAAGCCAGACCCGTGTGGCCTTTTTTGCCCTGTCGTGTGGTTACTCTCCGCCCCCGGATTACCAAGGTGGCGTTACCTTCGTAAGTTGACATCGCCCCGCCAAGCGGTACACTGGCTCCATGAGGTGTAGTGTCTCTGACCCCTTCTGTGCGTTTCAACTAGGGCGTTTTCAGAATTGGTGTAGACCGGCGAGCACGGGTAGAGCGGCGCTTCAGCGCCGCGTTCGCTGCGGACAGCAGACGCTTGAGCCGCTGCGGTCATTGAGAAATGACCGCAGCGGCTCAAGCCTTATAGTGGGGACGATCTTGACGCCAGCCTAAAGGCTGGCTCTACCAGGTCTACGCCAACTCTGAAACTGCTTTAGTGGAAAGACAGCCGTCAAGGGCCACTGACCGTCCCTCGGCACCGAGTCGCGACTTAGTACTAGTTGATTACCCTGAGTCCGGACCGAGTCCAGAAATGGGACAGATTTTGGCTAGTAAGTCCTTATAAATGAAGAATTTGATATCTAACTCATTTAAATGGAATTATTTGCGAGGAACTAAATTTTTTACCTCCTTGTTTTCAATATTTTGCGCACGTAGGGGGAGGGGGGAGTAACAAACTGGTAATGTCCATTCTCTTACTATCGTGGAAACAGAGGAACGCTAGGAAATGATTATTAAATGGTAAACACAAGAGCGTGATCATGAAGGTTGTCTCGGTCAATGTGGGTGAGCCGCAACCGCACGAGTGGAAGGGCTTGCGCGTGCGCACCGCCATCTTCAAGAGTCCGGTCGAAGGTCCGGTCGCAGTGGGGAAGCTTGGCCTCGACGGCGACCAGCAGGGAGACCTCACAGTCCATGGCGGCCCGGACAAGGCCGTGTACGCGTATCCTCATGAACACTACTCCTACTGGCAATCTCAGCTCCCCGACTATTCGTTTACCCCTGGCAACTTCGGCGAGAACCTTACCACCTCGGGTCTGTCGGAGGAGACCATCCACATCGGCGATCGATTGCAGATCGGCACCGCTCTGTTTACGGTGACGCAGCCACGCTCCCCATGTTACAAGTTGAGCGTCCGCTTCCACCGCGACGACATGACGAAGCGTTTTTATGAGAGCCGGCGCTTCGGGTTTTATCTGCGCGTGCTGCGCGAAGGCACCCTTCAGGCAGGCGCGGACGTCACCGTTGTGAGTCGCGATCCCAATGCCGTCAGCGTCGCGGATGTGGCCAGGCTCTACACCGGAGACAGCCGCGATCCGGCCTTGCTCGAGCGTGCTGTAAAGCTCAGCACTCTTCCCGCTGGCTGGCGCCAGGCCTTGCAAGAGCGGCTCGCAGGCCGTCACTCAGCCGATTGAGAATGTCCGGGACCAAACCCGGGAGTCTCGAACCGCACCGGTCAACGTCGATGACGGAGCGTCTGTTGATGACCGTTCTTGAGGAGGTTGGGTGAGCTCGGCAACCTCAAAGCGAAGGGAGAAAACTCCGGTACGATCTCGCAAGGATTTCGTCCCTTCAGAAGGTCGCCGATTGTCCCCTTGGCATGGCCCAAGCTGGCTCGTATCCTCCGGACGGCGAACCCTTTTTCTCGGCATCGCTCTGGTAATTGCCACGCTTGCGCTCTACTATCCGGCGCGCCACCATCCTTTCGTCAACTACGATGATGACGACTATGTCACCGAGAACGCCCACGTCAAAGCTGGTCTGAGCTGGGACACAGTCACGTGGGCCTTCACCAGTTCCTATGCCGGCAACTGGCATCCACTGACCTGGATCTCGCACGCCCTGGATTGCCAGCTCTTCGGCATGGACGCAAGCGGCCACCATGACACAAGCATCCTCTTGCACGCACTCAACGCAGCCCTGCTGTACTGGGTGCTGTTGCGGGCGACCGGTTACGCCGGCCGAAGCTTCATGGTGGCGGCGCTGTTCGCTCTGCATCCCGTGAATGTCGAGTCGGTGGTTTGGATCGCCGAGCGTAAGAACCTGCTCAGCATGGCGTTTTTCCTGCTTGCGCTGGGCGCATACGCCTGGTATGCCCGCAAACCGGGCGTCAACCGTTATCTGGTTGTAGCTCTGCTTTTCGTGCTTGGACTGATGGCGAAGCCGCAGGTCATCACCCTGCCCTTCGTTCTCCTGCTTTGGGATTACTGGCCGCTACAGCGCATGTGTTCCGGGAGTGCCGAATCTTCGTCCAGCACGGTGCGTGCGGGAACTTTCCGGCCGGAGAAGTTGTCCAGGCTCATCCTGGAAAAGATGCCGCTCTTCGCGCTGGCGGCAGTTAGCGCGGTCATCACCTTGCATGCACAGCGTTCCGGTGGCGGCATCAATCCCGATCTGCCGCTGTCGCTTCGTCTGGGTAACGCCATCGTTTCCTATGTTCGCTACATCGGAAAGGCCCTGTGGCCCACGCAACTGTCGCCCATCTATCCTCATCCTGGAGCTTCTCTCAAGTCGTGGCAAGTGTATGCGGCGTTGCTTGTGCTGGCTGCCATTACCGCTCTGGCTGTGGCTTTTCGGCGCCGTCGCTATTGGCTGGTGGGATGGCTGTGGTTCGTGGGAACTCTGGTACCGATGATCGGTTTGGTGCAGGTGGGCCGACAGGCCATGGCCGATCGTTACGCGTACCTGCCGTTTGTAGGGCTCTTCATCCTTGTCTGCTGGGCTTTGGCGGATTGGGCGCAAGAACGGCATCTTTCTCCCGTCTGGCTGGCAGCGCCCGGTGTCGCCGTTCTTCTGGCGCTGGTAGCCGTCAGTCATCGCCAGATCGGTTACTGGAGCGACAACGTTTCTCTGTGGACCTACACCTTTCAAACCACCCAAGGTAACTACGAGGCGGAGGAGAACCTGGCTGAGGCTTTGCTGGCCGATGGGCAAACGGAGCGGGCCATGCCACACTTTCAGGCGATCGCAGCGCTGGATTCCAACGGTTCGACAGCGCCGTGGCCCGAACGGGCCGCCTTTGCCGCCTTGGCACGCATGCAGATTGCTGCCTACGATCAGCAGCATGGCAAACTAACCGAGGCGCTCGACCAATACCAGACGGTGCTCCGCTTGCAACAGGACACCATCTCCCTGAAACCCAGGCTAAAGGCCAAGTTGCTCGCCGACATGGGACGCGCCTATCGCGATCTCGGCGACTCCACCCAGGCACGCGACTACCTCCGCGAGGCGGTCCGCCTCGACCCACAGAAGTTCGATGCGTGGATGGACTTGGGGTTTGTGCTGCAGAAATCGGGAGATGCGCAGGGCGCGGTCGAAGCATATTCGCAAGGGCTCAAACTCCGCTCCTCCGATGTTGGTTATCTGCTGCTCGCGCGAGCCCTTGAGCAATGCGGCCGGAAGGGTGAGGCTCAGGACGCAATCCAGCGAGCGAAACTTGCGTCGGCGGACTTCGCAGCCGCGCAGCGAGTCGTCGACGGACTTCTGCCTCACCAGCTATCGTTTTGATGCCGCAGGTTTTAGCTAGTTATCGCATCGCCGATGGCACTTCACTGCCATCCTAAAGGGGAGAGTATCCCCAAAACGGGGAAAACCTCGGGAACTCTGTTGCAAAGTTTTGCAGACCAATCATCTCTCGCATATATATTTCAATGAGTTGCGGAGGAAACGAAATTGCATCCACATACATCACAGGTTTCCTGGATAAGTGTGCACCACTTTGGTGCGGTCGAGGAGAACTTGGGCAAGGAGCGATCTCTTGGTCGCGACCTGCTCCTTGCGCAGTACTGACCCTTCGGCGAACACCTTTTCGGTGTTCTTGTAGCAGTCAATCTCGCGAGTCAAGACTCTCAACCACGGAGGTAGTAACTTGAATAGGAAACTAGGATGGTCGCTCTTGCTGGCCATCGCTCTCTGCAGTTTGCCCGCAATGGCAGACACCTTGTACAGCAACTTCGGCTCAGGCGGCAACCTTTACAATTGCTGCAGCGGCTGGACAATTTCTGGTACAGGCACCGTCGGAACCAGCTTTACCTCAGCTAACGAATTCCAGGTCACAACAGGTGGAAGTGTCGGCGAAATCGACGTCGCGGTCGGCCTTGTGGTAGGCCCCGATTCGTTCTATCTCACCATTGCGTCCGATAACGGCGGCCAGCCGGGAGCGGCGCTGGCCACGTTTAGTAACCTGAACAGCAACGGGAACAACTTCGGAAGCTGTTGCCAATTCACCTCCATCACGGGCATTTCGGGGCTCAACCTCAACACCGGCACCAACTACTGGATGGTGATCGGACCCAGCAGCACGAGCAGCGCCACCTGGGAAGCGTGGGACTTCAGCAACAGCGCGACGGGCATTGACGAATATTCCACGGATGGCGGCAAAACCTGGAACAGCAACGGTAACCAGCCGCAAGGCGCCTTCCAGATAATCGGCGGCGGCGGTGGCGGCGGAACCACACCCGAGCCAACATCGATGCTGCTGTTCGGCACCGGGTTGGTCGGAGTGTTCGGAGCCTTCCGGCGCAAGATGAAACTCTAGACCCTCGCTTTTAAGTCTTCTAGAAGCCGGAGCCAACCAACTCCGGCTTCTTGCATTTTGAACCGAGACTCTGCCGTTTGGTGACCGGGTTGAGGTTCGGACCGACCAGCGCGAACCACCTTTCGCAGCAATTCCCAAGAAATCGTCTCCATCCGTAATAATGGCTCGATCACCATGGGCCTGAACTCAATCGATCTCGCGCTGATCGCGGTCTACCTGCTGGGCATCACGCTCTTCGGGCTGCGCTTTCGCAAGCGGCAGCGCTCGCTGCGCGACTACTTCCTCGCCGACCGCGACATTCCGTGGTGGGCCATCTCACTTTCCATCGTTGCCGCCGAAACCAGTACGCTCACCATCATCAGCGTTCCGGGTCTCGCCTACGACACCAATTTCACCTTCCTGCAACTGGTGATGGGCTATCTCGTGGGACGCGTCATCATCAGTTACCTGCTGCTGCCACATTACTTTCGCGGCGATCTCTACACCGCGTACCAACTCATCGAGCGCCGCTTTGGCAACCGGCTGCGCTCGCTGACGGCAGGCCTGTTTCTTGCCACTCGCGCAGCCGCGGAAGGAGTGCGCGTCTTCGCCGTGGCGATTGTCGTCGGCATTGCACTCGGGCCGATGCTTGGCGAGCGTCGGTGAATTCCAGCGCGATGTAATCTCCATCGGCATCGTTACCCTGCTCACGCTGCTGTACACCTTCGAAGGCGGCATGACCGCGGTCATCTGGACGGACGTAGTGCAGCTGTTCATCTACGTTGGCGGAACTCTGGTTGGCTTCTTCACCATCCTGCATCTTGTGCCCGGCGGATGGAGCGCGATCCACGTTGCAGCTGCCAGCGCCGGCAAGTTCCGCGTCTTCGACTTCACGCCCGACTTCTACCGCACCTACACTTTCTGGTCGGGCGTAATCGGCGGAGCGTTCTTAACCACGGCCAGCCACGGCACGGACCAACTGATCGTGCAGCGGCTGCTCGCCGCGCGCAGCGAGGCGCAATCCAAGCTGGCGCTGCTGAGCAGCGGTGTCGCCGTCTTCTTTCAGTTCTCGCTCTTCCTGCTCATTGGCGCCATGCTGTGGGTCTTCTATCGCCTCTCGCCGCCGCCGATTCCCTTCGACAAGACCGACCGCATCTTTCCCACGTTCATCGTGAGTCACATGCCGCACGGGATTTCCGGCCTCCTGATCGCGGCGATTCTTGCGGCCGCCATGTCAAACCTGAGTGCCGCGCTGAATGCGCTGTCGTCCACCACCATCGTCGACTTCTACATGCGACACAAGCCCCGCGCATCCGAGCGCCGGCGCGTTCTGCTTTCGCGCGTGGCAACAATCGTGTGGGGATTGGTGCTGTTCGCTCTGGCCATCCTCTCGCGTCGCGGCGGCAAAGTAGTCGAGGTCGGCCTCAGCATCGCCTCGGTCGCATACGGCGCGTTGCTTGGGGTCTTCCTGCTCGGAGTTCTTACGCGTCGCGCCAACGAACGCGGCAGCATGATCGGCATGGCGGTGGGATTCTGCGTCAACTTGTACATCTGGCAGGGCAGCGCGGTTTTGATCTGGCTGCAACACGCGACTGGCCTGCCTTTCACGGCACTGGCATTATCGCGCCCCATTCCCTTCACCTGGTACGTGTTGATCGGCAGCGTCATCACCTTTGTCATCGGGTATAGTTCCAGTCTGTTGTTTCCGTCACCTGATGACGCCGCCACACATGCCCCAGCCGACTAATAACAGATCCGCTCCCAAGCTCTCGCGCGATCTGGGCGTGAGCCACGCCAGCGCGATCGTCGTCGGCACCATCATCGGCAGCGGCATTTTCCTGGTGCCGGCGGAGATGATGCAGGCGGTCGGCTCGGCACGGCTGGTCTATCTCGCCTGGATCGTCGGCGGCGTGCTGTCGCTGGCGGGCGCCATCACCTACGCCGAGCTTGGCGCGATGAAGCCGCAAGCCGGAGGCGAATATGTCTACATTCGCGACGCCTACGGGCCGCTGCCCGGCTTTCTCTACGCCTGGACGTGGTTCGCCATCGCCAAGCCCGCGTCCATCGCGACCCTCACCGTCGGATTCGTGCGCATCCTGGGAACCTTTCCCGCGTTCGCGTTCTTCAATCAGCGATGCAGTGCGCTCGCCGTTCGCCATCAGCTATGGGCAACTCGTGGCGATCGCGGCCGCCGCACTGATCACCGGGCTGAACTACATCGGCATCAAGCGCGCAGGCGACTTCCAGGTGGTCTTCACGCTGCTGAAAATCGCCATCATCGTCGTCATAGCTGTTCGTGGCATTCACCGCCGACAGCGGCACGTGGCGGAACTTCGAGACCAGCTTCCTCGGCGCGACTGGCGGCTTTGCCGGCTTCATGGCCGCACTCATCGCGGCTCTCTGGGCCTACGATGGCTGGAACGACCTGAACATGGTCAGCGGCGAAATCCGCGATCCGGGCCGCACGATTCCGATCGCGCTCATCGCCGGGGTCGGCGCGGTCGCCGTGCTCTACATGCTGACCAACGCCGCGGTGCAATACGTCCTTCCGGCGGCGCGCATCGCAGCCTCGCAACGGCCCGCGTCGGATGCCACCGCGGTCGCGGTTGGAGCGTGGGGAGCGGCCATCGTCTCGGCGGGAATGGCGCTGTCCATCCTGGTGGCGCTGAACGGGACCATCATGAGCGGAGCCCGCGTTCCCTACGCCATGGCGCGCGACGGCTACTTCTTCAAGGCAATGGCGGAAGTGCATCCGCGTTTTCACACGCCGTCGGTCGCGCTGATCGTTCAGTTGGTGCTCTCGGTCATCCTGCTGCTGTTCGCGGGGAGCTTCCGCCAACTGTTTTCGCTGGCCATCTTCGCCGAGTGGCTGTTCTACATGACCGCGACCAGCACGGTCTTCGTTCTGCGCCGGAAGGAGCCGAATGCGCCGCGTCCCTATCGGACCTGGGGATATCCTGTTGTGCCCGCGCTGTTCGTCGCAGCCGCCGCTGTGCTGCTGTACTACACGTTCACCGAGAATGTCAGAAATTCCGCCTGGGGCGTGGCGGTAATTCTGGCGGGAGTGCCGATCTACGTGTATTTCGCAGGAAAGAAGAAGCGAGCCGCTAACACTTAGCACTGTTAACCATTTACTAATATTGTTGCACTACACCATCATTCCCAATTTGGGACGCAACTATTATCCAGTTAATAACCCCTACCCCCCACCGCGTATTACCTAGAATCAACGACTTAGCCAAGAAATCCCGGCAAAATATAGAGCCCCAAGGACTTACACGTAAGATTTTGAGCGGCAATGACTTACGGGACGAAATCTGCGCCATATGACAATTTGACAGGGATGACGCTGCGGCTCGGGATAACAAGTTGGTTATCAGAACTAGCTCTCAGTTTTCAAAGATCAGGAGCGCCAGGAGACAGCCGTTTCCGTCCCACAGCGCGTAGAGACACTAAGCCTCTTGCCGCCAGTGTACCGTCGCAGCCGCCGAAGTCAAGTTACGAAAGTACATGTATAAGTCTCGAAATCTTGGCGTTCCCTCCGGCGCAAAAGGGACCTGGTAAGCGAGGGCAGAGAGGGTCGTTAAGTCATGTTGTTTGTCGGGAGCCAAGAGACCGTAGCCACCAGACCGCAAGGTATCGATTCAGAGGAGTTGGTGGAGCGCAGGTCAGTCTCCCGGTTTTTCGTCGATTCACTCGAACCCTACTTTGACTTCCCAGGAGCCGGTTTGGGGCCAACCTCGGGTTGGCCGACCATCCGCCGCGTTAACCTCTCCTTGATCACTAGCACCCGAGAATAGAAGCAACTTGCCGAGCACGACCGTCTGTTTCGTTCGGATGCACCTCGACTGGCGGACCACGGTTAGGCTTCACACAATGATCGGCGGGCGAATGGCTGTCAATCAATTGCGAAGGGCATGCGCCCATCACTCCGAGCGCAATGCGCGGACTGGATCGGTCTTCGTGGCGCGCCAAGCGGGGACCAAGCTAGCTGCTAATGCGGCGACGATCATCACCGCGAATGCCAGCCCGAAAGACAGCGGATCACGCGGACTCACCTTGTAGAGCAGATACCCCATCAGGCGCGTCAAAAGCAGCGCCACACCAGCGCCCAGGGCGACACCACCTGCGGTCAAGCCGACGCCTCGCGACATCACCAGCCGCAGCAGATGCGAGGGGGGCGCTCCCAGCGCCATGCGTAGTCCCAGTTCTCGCGTGCTCTGCGAGACCGCGTGCGACATCACTCCGTATAGTCCGATCCCGGCCAGCAGCAACGCCAAGCCTCCGAAACCGCTGAGCAAGGTAACGGCGACCCGCTGGGCGGAGGTCGAGCGGTCAATCTGTTCCCGCATCGTGATCACTTCGTAAGGCGCCAGGTCCGGGTCCAGCGCATGCACCTCACGGGCCAGCACCGGCGCCATGGTCTCCGTGCCTTGCGGCGTCCGAACGAACAGTGCCACCTGAGTTGAGGGGTTCTGCCGCAGGGGAACATAGAAAAAGGGTTTCGCGGGCTCCAGGAGGTTGGCGTATTTCGCGGGTTTCACCACCCCGATCACCTGCATCCAGCGGTCTTTCACCTTGAGTCGCTTTCCAACCGGATTCTCACCGCGCCAGTACTGCGCCACCATGGTTTCGTTCACCACCGCGACAAGCGCAGTCGTCTCGTCATCGCCACGGGTGAAATCGCGGCCAGAAACAAACGGGATTCCAAGGGTCCCGAAATATCCAGGACTCACTTCGTTATACTCGACCGTCGGTTGCTGGTCGGGCGGGGCTTCATATCCGTCCACGGCAATGGGAGCGGAAGAATAGGTGCGATAGCTGAACGGTGCGATGCGCGCGTAGGCGGCTGACTCGACGCCGCTGAGCGGCAGAACGCGGTCCATCAGCTGGTCCTGGAAGTTCCTGCCGCGTGGCGTATCGTACCCCGCCGCGAATAAATTGACTGCAGTGAGCACCACCCCCTGGGTCGAAAAGCCGGGGCTCGAGGTGCGAATTCGCTGCAGGCTCTGGATCAGCAGACCTGCTCCGACCAGCAAAATGAAACTCAGCGCCACCTGGAGCACGACCAGGCTGGAGCGGAGCCACGATCCGCGGCGAGCACTGACCACACCGCCGGATTCGGATTTCAGCGCACCGGCAAGATCGATCTTGCTGGACTGAATCGCCGGAACCAGCCCGAAGAGGAGCGTCGAGATCAAGCAAACGGCGGCGCTCAACGCCAGCACGCGCCAATCGATGTCGCCGGCTATGCGCATTTGGACGCCCCGCGGCGGGATTATCCTGACCAGCCCGTTGCGAAACCAAACCGCGACCAGCAGTCCGCCAGCTGCGGCGAACGCCGACAGAATCAGTCCTTCGGTGAGAAGTTGCTTGAGAAGCCGCGGGCGGTCAGCCCCGATCGCAAGCCGTATCGTCATCTCTTGCCGGCGAGCGAAAGACCTGACCAGCAGCAGATTGCCAACGTTGGCACAGGCGATCAGGAGCACGAAAAACACGACGGCCAGCGCGATTCCCAGCACGGGCAGCAATACTCCGGCGCCATTGAATGGGGATTGCCATAACGGCATCGAGCTTGATACCACGACCGCGGTTGGTTTCCGCATATGCGATCTCCAACCGGCCGGCGACTCCCGCAATCTCGGCCTGCGCCTGTGCGGGCGTCACGCCGGGCTTCAGCCGCACGAAGCCTTCGACCCAGCGCGCGCCGCGATCTTCCAGCTTGTACCCGGTGGAATCAAACGTTTCCTGCATGGAGGCCGGGACCTCAGAACTGAAACGGATAGCCGACGAAGGTCCCGTAAAATCCCTGCGGCGTGACGCCGATAATCGTGTGCGGCAGACCATTGAGCATTTGCGTCTTGCCAACAATTGCCGGATCACCGTGAAAGCGGTCCTGCCAAAGTTGGTGGCTGATCACGACGACAGGATGAGCGTTGCGTCCCGAGTCTTCGTCGGGAGCGAATCCGCGCCCCAGAACAGGACGCACTCCCATCGCATCGAAGTAATTCGCCGACACGATGCTGCCGGTGGCGCGCTCGGCCCGGTCACCGATGCTGAGCGTGGTGCCGACGATCTTCTCCGCGATGACCGCATCTACCAGGGTGCAGCTCTTCTGGAAATCGAGAAAGTCTGGCCACGAGACTTCGTCGTAGCCCGGTGTGCCGCGAGCCGTGCCGGCCAGGACTAGCAGTTGTTCCTGGTGCGCTACGCGTGGGTAGGGACGGAACAGGATTCCTTCGATCCAACTGAACACGGCGGCATTGGCGCCGATCCCCACCGTAAGACAGAGGATCGCCAGGAGAGAGAAGCCCGGACTGCGCCGAAGCATGCGGAAGCCGAAGCGGAGGTCCTGCAGGATGTGCTCGATAAAGCTGACGCTACGCATGTCGCGACACTCCTGTTTGAAGTGCTCGACCCCGCCCAGCGACCGTAACGCGGCATAGCGGGCTTCCTCCAGGCCCATTCCTTTAGCGACGTATTCGTCGATCTGACATTGAAGATGAAACTGGAATTCATCGCTGAGTTCGCGGTCGGCCTGTTGCTTGCGAAACAACGAGCGCAGACGGAGCTGCAACTTGTGAAACGAAGGCATGGAGTACCCGGTCTCTTACGTGGTTTCCAGCACCAGATCGATCGCACCTGAAAGGCGGTTCCACAGCTCCTCTTGTTGCCGCAGGTACTTAATGCCGTCTCGTGTCAGCGAGTAAAACTTGGCGCGCCGGTTGTTTTCTGATTCGCCCCACGTGGATTGAATCCATCCCTGCTGCTCGATCCGGTACAGCGCCGGGTAGAGCGCCCCCTGGTTTACCTGCAACACTTCTTTGGAAACCTGTCTTATCCGTTGGGCGATCCCCCAGCCGTGCATTTGCTGCAGCACGAGCGTCTTCAAAATCAACAGGTCGAGCGTGCCTTGGACCAAGTCTGTTGGTTTTCCCATCCCACCCTCAGCTCGATAAATGCCAAGACAATACCTTAGACTTCTGTCAACGGTCAAGGGGAGCGGCATGTAGGCTGAGTGATAAATGCCACCTGGAAAGCATTGGTGGGCTTCTTGATGGATCTGGTTGATTCCGGCGAAGTGCACGTCACTTGGTCGCTTGACTCATTTCTGCAAGAACATCTTTACCGCGATTCCGGCCAGGCACACGGCAAATATCCGGCGCAGTACAAAGTTCGGCATCACCTGCGCCCAGGAGCCCCCGAAGTAGCCGCCAATAAAGAAACCCAGAGCCATGAGGGCCGCAATCTTCACGTCCACATGTCCAGCGTTGTAGTACTTCCAGAAGGCCAACGCGCCGATGGGTAGAAGCAAGGTCGCGATTGAGGTGCCCTGCGCACTCTTTTGGTCCATCCCGTAACCGTAGACGAGGACTGGAATGAGAAACACGGCGCCTCCCAGTCCGATCAACCCGGAAATGGCTCCAATGGCGATGCCAATTGCGAGCGAGATAAGCAAAATCATTTTGGCCTCCTGCAATTTTTCTCTTGACTAGTTCGATGAAAGGTCGTATATACCGTATGACGTACTAGTATACATAAAGTCGTCATACTATAAAGCGAATTTGACTAAGGCGCGTCTAAGTGGTATTGACGGCACCCAGCGAGGAGAAATTGCCAAAGAAACGAACCCTTGAGTCGTATCTGCCGCTGACGCCGGCCGTCTTTCATGTGCTGCTGGCGCTGGCCGACGGCGAAAAACACGGGTACATCATCAGCAAGGAAATCGCGCGCAGGACGGGCAACGAAGTCCGGCTGAGCGCCGGCACTCTGTATGGCGTCATCAAGCGCCTGCTGGACGACAGCCTGATTGAAGAATCGGAAGACCGTCCGGACTTCAGCCTGGACGACCAGCGGCGCCGCTACTATCGGCTGACGAGACTAGGCAAAGACGTGGCTGAGGCCGAAGCCGAGCGCATGCAGCGGGTACTGGCTATGGCACGAGCGAAGCATATTCTGGGTCCGCAGAATGCCTGAGGAGAATTAAGGATGGCGGTTTCCCCAAACGTGCGCCGGCCGCTTTCAGAGCGCCTGTTTGGCGTCTTTCTGGGGCTGTTTCCGCGGGACTTTCGCCGGCACTTCGCGGATGAAATGGCAACCGTCTTTCGCGATCAGCACCGCGACGCCCAGGCTGCCGGCGGCGGAGCACGCGCCCGGTTCTGGTTCGAAACTGCACGCGGTCTCCTGGCGACGGCGTTTCGCGAACACCAGGAAATCCTCTTCCAGGACGTGGACTACGCGTTGCGCATGATGCGCAAGAGTCTCGGATTCACCTTCGTCGTCATCATCATTGTTGGTCTGGCCATCGGCGCAAGCACGGCGGCATTCACGGCTGCCAACACCATTCTGATTCAGCCGCTGCCCTTCTCCGGTGGGAATCACCTGATTCATCTGCAACAGCGACAACCTGCTGCCGGGGTTGAAAACCTGCTGTTCTCGGTCAAGGAAATCGAAGACTATCGCGCACAGAACCGCACCCTCGATTCGCTGGTGGAGTTCCACGCGATGCCATTCAGCCTGCTCGGCGGACGCGAGCCGGAGCGGGTTGACACCGGCGTCGTGTCGGCCAATTTCTTTCGCGTCCTCGGTGTAACGCCGCTATACGGCAGAACCTTTATCGATGACGATGACAAGCCTAGCGCGCACCCGGTGCTGATCCTGAGCTACAACTTCTGGCGACGCAGTTTCGCCGGCGATCCTTCCGTCATAGGCCAAACGTATTCCATGAACGACAAGAAACACGTTGTCGTCGGAGTGCTCCCGCCAATACCGCAGTTTCCCGAAGAGGTCGACGTATACATGCCGACCTCGGCCTGTCCAACCCGGTCGGGAGAGGACGTGAGGCACAACCGTAGCCATCACATGATGAACGTGTTCGCGACTTTGAGGCCAGGCGTCACTTTGGCGGAGGCGCAAACCGATCTTCGACAGATTGCCGACAAGCTGCGGACTTCCTATCCTGAGGCCTATCCCGCAGCGAAGGGCTACGACATCGCTTTGCAGCCGGTCCACGAAGAACTGACACACGGCATTCGTCCCGTGCTGATCGTGCTTACCGCCGCAGCGGCATTGTTGCTCCTGCTGGCTTGTGCCAATGTCGCGGGACTCATGCTGTCACGCATGCTGGCGCGCAGCCGGGAGCTGACAATCCGCACAGTTATGGGAGCCAGCCGCGGCAGGATCGTGCGCAGCTTCGTGACTGAGGGTGTTTTGCTGGCCGCCGGCGGCGGAGTCTTTGGCTTGCTGCTCGCGATCTGGAGCCTCGATGTGGTGGTGCGATTTGCCTCCAAGTACACCAGCCTTTCGTCGCAACTGCGAATTTCACCGCAGGAGGTCGGCTTCTGCATGGTGTTGTCGGTTGTTTGCGGAGTGGTGATCGGACTGGTGCCCGCGCTCAGCGTGCGGCAAACGCCGATCTTTGGATCAGAGCTGGGCAACACTTATATCCCGAGACGGGTCGGTCTGCGCGCCCGCGGAATCCTGGTGGCTGCACAATTGGCCCTGTCGGTCGTCCTGCTGGTCGGCGCCGGGCTCACCCTGCGCAGCCTCCTACAGCTGGAACACATCAACGGCGGATTCGACGCCGCTGGAGTTTTCAGCGCGCGAGTTTACGCGCTGAACAACAACTACCAAACCTTCTTCAACAACCTGCTTGATCGCACGCGACGGCTTCCGGGCGTGCAAGCGGTGGCGCTGTCCAGCACGTTTCCGCTCTACAAGCGCGGGACAGACAACGGCCACTCCATCGAAATTCGCGGAGGGCAAGTCTCCGATCACGCTCCGGTCGGCGTACGTATTGTGACACCCGACTATTTCCGTACCCTCGGAATTCGTACCATGAGCGGGCGCAGTTTCACGGAGCTGGACAACGGCAAAACATCTCCGCCAGTCGTCATCATCAATGAACACATGGCAAACCGCTACTTTCCCAACCAGAGTGCGGTAGGCAAACAGTTGACTGTCTCTCCGGGCAAAGAATGGCTGACCGTAGCCGGCGTGGTAGGCGATGTACGCCAGGACGGCCTCGACCAGGAGTCCGGCTGACGAGGTCTACGGAAGTTTCGCTGAATCGCCCACCGACGTCATGAGCCTGCTCATACGCAGTTCGCAAAACCCCAAAGAACTTGGGGAGGAGGTCAGGTGGACGGTGCATGACCTTGATGGCGACGTGGTAGTGGCCGACGTGCAGCCGGTGATGCAGGTGCGGGAGAATTCGCTGGCCTCGCACCGGACGACCGCAGTCTTTCTCAGCATTTTCGCGATCGTCGCGTTGTGCATCACGGCTTCCGGCATCAGCGGAATGATGGCTCTCTCGGTCGGGGAACGCAAACACGAAATCGGAGTTCGGCTGGCACTGGGTGCGAGCCCGGGCCGGGTGATCCGCTCGATGATGGGCCAGGCGCTGGCACTGATCCTCGCCGGACTGGGAGCGGGATTTGCCATTGCCTGGCTGATGTCAACTTCTATGTCGCGCGTGATCTTCGGGGTGGGGCCACGCGACTCTGTCACCTTCGTCGCGTCCTCCGCGTTGCTGGTCGCCGTGGCGGCGCTGGCTTCGTTTGTGCCTCTGACGCGGGTGTCGAAGCTCGATCCGGTTGCGCTGTTGAGGGCCGAATGATAACCCACTGCGAGGAGACACCGGATGCTTAAGGGAAGCACCGCGAAGACGGCCGTCGTGCTGGTCGGCGCGGCTGTGCTGGGTCCTGCCTTGCACGGTTACAGGCCTTCAGACAAGGACCACCCGACTGTGCGCGCGGAAATGCTTGTCTCGGCTGCGTGGCTCCAGGAGCATCTCGGAGACCATGACCTGGTGATTTTGTACGTGGGGCGCGATCGGAGCCAGTTTGATGCCGGGCACATTCCCGGATCGCGCTTTGTGGGTCTCGATGAACTGGTGGAGCAGCGCAAGGATTCGCTGAACGAACTGCCGCGAGTGGCTGACTTGCAAGCGCTGTTCGAGAGTCTGGGCGTTGGAGACAGCTCGCGCGTGGTTTTGTATGGAGATGGCAGCGGAGTACTCGCCGCTCGTGTCTATTTCACGCTCGATTATCTCGGACACGGCGAGGGCACGTCGCTCCTCGATGGCGGCCTGGAGAAGTGGAGCTTGGAGGCAAGACCAACCTCTCGGGATGAGCCGCCGCCATATTCGCGCGCACTTCACGCCGCAAGTGCAATCCGAAATGCTCATCAGCAGCACGGCCATGCTAGGCCTGAGCCGCGACGCGACAGAAAGGCACACCTCGAAGTATGTGCTGCTCGATGCGCGTCCGGTGAAAGAGTTTGACGGAACTGTGAACTCTGAGGCGGTGCCGAAGGCCGGCCACATCTCGGGCGCCCACAGCTTGCATTGGAAGAGGTTAATCGCCTCTGAAACCGTGCCCGTGCTTCTGGATCCGGCTGAACTGCAAAGCCAATTTATCCGCTCTGGCGCCGAGCCGGGACAAACCGTCGTGACCTACTGCCGTACGGGCATGCAGTCATCTTTCACGTATTTCGTCGCCAAGTATCTTGGCTATCGCGCCGCAATGTACGACGGTTCCGTTTACGAGTGGGTACACGCAGCCGGCAACGAACTGGTGGTCACGCCCAAGCCGTCGATGGTTGGAGCGACTCGCCCATAGGGGTCCAACCACAATCTCGCTGATCAGGCGGAGGTAAGAATGAAACGCTATGCAATCTGGATGACTCTTGGCCTTCTTGTGATGGCAACTTTGCTGTTCGCAGGATCAGGCTCTGGCGGCCAGACGAAAACATCCGGCGCTGCAAAACCTGAGCTGGTAGTGTCGACGCAATGGCTCGCCGATCATTTGTCGGACCCTCACCTCGTGATTGTGCACATCGCCCATGACGAGAGCGACTATCGCCAAGCGCACATCCCAGGCGCTCGCTACCTGGCAATGGACAAGTTCACTGATCACAACCCTCCCGGCACGGAACTGCTTCCGCCCGACCAGCTCAAGAAGAACCTTGAGGACATCGGCATCGGTGACGAATCCCGCGTCGTCTACTACGCTCCGGATTGGGATCCGATGGCGACACGGCTGTTCTTCACCCTTGACTACCTGGGCCATGGGGAGCAGGCAGCACTGCTCGACGGCGGACTGGATCAGTGGATGCGCGAGAAGCGGCCAATCTCGACTCAGGACGTGCCCGTGACACACGGAACCCTTACCCTGCATTTGCATCCCGAGATCGTGGCTAAGATGGACTGGATGAAGAAGGCGGTCAATGATCCCGATTCCCACGTCGTCATCGTCGACGCGCGCCCGTCAAAGCGGTATCGCCAGGGACATCTCGCGGGCGCGGAACCGCTGTATTGGGAAACGGCCCTTATCAGCGAGAAGGAACCTCTGCTGCGCTCGCCGCAGGATCTGCGGCAGCTCTTCGCGAACGCCGGAATCACCGGGAGCAAGAAAGTAGTGTCGTATTGCGAGGTCGGCTTGCAGGCTTCGTATACGTACTTTCTCGCCCGCTATCTTGGATTCGACGCCGCGATGTACGACGGTTCCTATAGTGAGTGGAGCAACGCCAAACAGCCCGTGGTGCGAGGCGACTCTCCGCGCTGAACTTCTAGGCTGGGTTCCTATGCGCCATGCCGTGGTTCTTCTGCCAAGACCGTGATCGCGGCGCGGAATCTAAGGAACTGGCCAAACCGTCGCCACCACTCCCAGGCTTGTCCAGCCTCGTTTCGCGCGCCACCGGCACTAGGCACCAATCGCATGATTCTCAATGCCCCTGGTCGTGCGGCACGATTACGGTTGTCGCCGCTGAACCCGGGTTGCCGGCGAGGTCTTGGGCGCTCACGGTGATCGTGTAGTGACGCCCGTCCTGGTCGTTTCCATTTCGCGATGCTTTGAGTGAGACGGTGAACGAGTAGCTTCCCCCAGCCCCCAAGCTCACTGGTCCACTCGGCTGAATGCTCCCATACTCATCCACCACGTTGAAGGCCGCCGTGCTGGAGTCGACCCCCGACAAGTTGTCCGTCATAGTGCCGGAGATGGTAACAGGAACCATCTTGCCGTTGGCTGGCCACAGCGACGAGGGGTTGGCGGAGACGCTCACCGCCGGCGGCGTCAAGTCGATATTCACTGCCAGGCTTGCCAGCGAGCTGATATTGCCGGCGTTGTCGAGCGCACGCAGACCCACCGAGTTCGTGCCCTGACCGCTGATTTGCGTCGCGCCACTGCTGCCTGCGACTACCGTCACCGGACCATTGTCAACCCAGTAGCGGAGTTGCTCGACACCGCTGCCGGAGTCGGTCGCGCTGAGGTTCACGGTGACCGGACTGGTATTGAGCCAGCCATTTCCGTTGGCCGGAGGAGTGGTGGTGATCGATGCAATTGGCGGCACCAGGTCCACATTCACCGGGGCGGGCAGCAGTACGACACCGGTACGAGCGGCCAGCGTGAGGGCCACATTGTCGCCGCTCACGGAATAGGTTCGCTCCGCTGATTGCATCCTGCAACTGTGTGCCATCGGTAAATAGTCCGTTCACCGGGACGGAAGCGCTGTTGCTGGAGGAGCCGTTGTTCATGGCCACCACTGCAGTGTCCGCGCCATTTAACACACGCGCATAAGCGTAGGTGTTCGGGGCGATGTTGGCTTCTTGCGTGTCGCCTGTCAGCAACGCAACGAACGATCCGTTGCGCAAAGACGGGTATTGTTTACGCAGGTGCGCCAAGGTCGTGTAGTAGGACTGGACGCTGGTATCGGATGGACCGTAGATGGTGGGATCGCCCGGCTGATCCAGCCAGGGGTACGGCGGCCGCGTGTACGGATCACCGATCGGGCCGTTGTTGCTGCTGGCCAGGGACGGCGAATTAACCGCAACCTCATCGCCGTAATAGACCATCGGCGCGCCAACGTAGGTGAACTGGAAAAGCGCTGCCAGTTCCAGACGCTGCTTGGCCTGCACCAGGCCGCTGTCGCCCAACTCGGTCATCACGTACAACGCGCGATTGACGTCATGCGAGTCCAGCAGGTTCAGCATCGCTGCCGTTGCCTGCGGTGGATAGTCGTCCCGCACAGCGCGGATGGCATTGTCGAACTGGCTCGGCGTGAGACCCGGAATGTCATTCGCGCCGTTGTTGTTGTCGTCGTGCCATTCCGCATTGCGGACGAACCCGGTGATGTTCTTGCGGAAACGATAGTTCATCACGGCGTCCATCTGGTCTCCTGCCAGCCACTGGCTGGCGTTTGGCCAGATTTCCCCGATCAGATGGACCGTTGCCGTTATAGGTCTTGGCATGGGTGCGGTAGTCGACCCACCAGGCGTGCGGGAAGTTGCCATCGTCGGCAACATCGAAGCGCCATCCTGAAGCGCCATGGCCATACCAGTACTGGGTCACATTCCCGGGCCCGCGATAGAAGAAGTCCTTCACCGCATCGATCCCGTGGTTGAAGGTCGGTAGACTGTCAAGCCCGAACCATCCGACGTAGTCATTCGTCTGGCAAGGCACGTTGTCGTCGGTAAAGTTGAACCATGAACGCCACTGCGACCCCAGCGACAGGCAGGCACCGATGTCCGGGTCTGAGCCGCCGTAGCGATCATAGCGATCAAAATACATGCCGTCGGACGAGGCGTGATTGAACACGCCATCCAGAATCACCTGCATGCCCCGCCGCTGCAACTCCGTCGACAGCGAAGCGAACGCTGGGTCGCCGCCGAGCGCTGGATCGATGTGCAAGTAATTGTCGGTGTCGTATCGGTGATAGGATCGTGCCGAGAAAATCGGGTTCATATAAATGGTGTCGATGCCGAGCGACTGGATATAGTCCAGTTCGTTCTGTACGCCCAGGAGATCACCACCGTAGAACTGGTTGCTGAACTCGTTGTAGCAGCCCGAGTCGTGATTCCGTGGATCGCAGATCTGCGTGTTCCATTGGTTGTACGTGAACGCCTGCTGACTTCCGTAGTAAACCGGGCAACCCGTCGTCCCCCCGGCACGGCAGTAATCGTTGGTCTGGTCACCATTGCGGAAACGGTCGGGCATGATGTGATACACGTTCGCGTTCTGCAGCCAGGACGGAGTCTGGAAGTTGGGATCGTAAACCGTGATCTGGAAAGATGGGAACGGTTCGCCATCGGTGGCTGCACCGGTACCGTCTTTGTGTTCATTATCGTTGTCATCAACATAGTCGTCGCTGTACCAGCCATTCGTCTGATCGCGGTTGATCTTGAACTTGTAGTAATAGACGGTTGGTGTGGATGGCATCGGTGAGCGTCACTTTCCACGCATCGTACTCGATGCCATCGACGTAATGTTCTGGTCGAAAGGCATCGAGGTATCGACGGGACCGGTGGTGACGCCCGAGGCCGTGTCGAACAAGTAGGCGCGGGCGGTCAAACCCCAAATTCCGCTCGAATGAAGCGTGCGGAAGCGCAGTGTAACTTGCGTGTTCTCCGGGACCGCACCTTCATGATCGCGATAGAACGGGTCGAAGGTGTTGTGGTAGAAACCCGCTTTATCGGCGCCGCTGAAGCCCGCCGGTTGCTCATTGGAGAACGGTGGCGTGCTGGTGCCATCGCCGGTGTTGTCGATGGCGAAGTACTGCGTAGCCGAGGTCTTACCGAAGCCCCCAATGTTGTTATCGGTCGGTACCTGACCGTAGATGTATCCGCCGCCGGAAGTCAGATAGCCAAAGAAGACGAAGGTCGAAGGGATCCCGCCGCCCGTGATGGCGCTCCAGGGAATTGCAACTTCGCGGGTATTTGAGTTGCCGCTGTTGCTCGCGTAAGCACCATAATTCGACGTCGGGCCGGTCCAGTTGCCGCTGCCATCAGAATTGCGGTACTCGCGGTACCCGTCTTTGACGTAGGTCACGAACTTTGCCCGGAAGGGCAGCGACGTAATGTCGGACCCGTCATAGTCAAATCCGGTGAGATTGCCGTCGGCATCGGTACAACAAGTGGGCGGATTCTTCGGGTCCCCGGTAACGTAAATCACCGCGCCTTCCGCCAGGTTGGCGTTCACGATGCCAACGTAGAGGTTGTTGGCATCCCAGGTCATGTACCAGGTCTGGCCAGTATTGCCTGCGTTGGAGAGCGAGTTATTGCTTCCGTATTCGCCAGGGGCGATAGAGCCATCGATCGTCGGCGTGACCCACTGCGCGCGAACCGGGGCTACGGCTGTAAGCAGTACGGTCAGGACAAGGGCAAGCTTCAACACAGGAGCACGGTACATTACAAATCCTCGCAAATTCTCTGACCTTCTAAGGGCCAGCCGTAAGCGGCACTTGCGTTTTGATTTGACCAACTCAGGAAGTTGCAAGCATCGGGGTCTAGCAGGGGCCCGAGGATCTGGAATCGTCCCCGATGCGAAACAGGCTTAGGAAATCCTGCCGCACACTTTGTCGCACATTTGTCTCGCAATTGCAACTAATGCCGGAAGCGCATTTTTGGCGGGGAGCTGGAGGAACAGGCTGGGCTATCTCTGAGCCCTGCGGAGGAGGGTGGAGCAGCACCGCATCTCATGAATTTCGCCGGCTAATCCGTTGTCTCTTCCGCGGCTTCCCTGCCCACCCGATGCTGCACATGTGACCACACGAAGTACACTGCCGCGAGAATGATCACGGCCAGGATCAGTGCATCGAGACGGTGGAACCACGTCTTCAGGCGCGGGTCTTTGTCCCACTGCTCGCCCAGTCGCATTCCGATATATGCCAGAGCAAAGCACCACGGCCACGATCCAATGAACGTGTAGATGTGGAACTTCAGCCGTGGCATGCGCGCAATGCCGGCCGGAAGCGCGATGAAGGTGCGGATCACGGGCAGCAGACGCGCAATCAGCACGGCGATGGCACCGCGACGCTCGAAGAAGCGGTCGGCAATGTTGAGTTCGTGCTGACTGAGGAAGATGTAGCGGCCAAAGCGTTCGACCAGCGGACGCCCCCCGAAATAGCCGATCTCATAGGCCAACACCGACCCCAGGTTGCAGCCGATCGCGCCCCAGGTGGCAACCGCCAATAGCGAGAAACGGCCCGTGTACACCAGGTAGCCAGAGAACGGCATGATGATTTCCGAAGGCAACGGAATGCAGGCCGACTCGATGGCCATCAGCAGCATCACGCCTGCGTACCCTGACACGGAGATGACGCCGACGATCCACGCCCCTACTACTTCAAGAATGTGAGCAATCATGTTGTGTAATGCGGACCTTCCCCTGAGTTATCGCTGAGTGCTAAGTGCTGACTACTGACATCTACCTCGGCAGCTTCCCGTCCAACCATTCCCCGAGCTTTGCTACCGGACAACGAACGCCCACGAAGAACTGCCCGAAGGCGGCATATTCGGCGCTGACCTGATCGAAGCGCATTTCGTAAATCAGCTTCTTGAACACGAGCGGCTCGGGCGCAAACAAGTCCACGCCCCACTCCCAGTCGTCGAAGCCGATTGACCCGGTGATGATCTGCTGCACCTTGCCAGCATAGCGGCGGCCGACCATGCCATGCTCTTCCATCAGGCGCTGGCGCTCTTCGATAGGTAGCATGTACCAGTTCCTGCCTTCGCCGCGCTTGCGGTCCATGGGATAGAAGCACAAATACCGGCTGTCCGGAATTTTGGGATACAGCCGCGGATGCATCGCCTGCCGCTGCCGCTCCATCGTCTCCTGCACCTCCCGGTTCCACTCTTCCGAAAACGGCGCTACCCCACGCTCCGCAAGCTGACGGAAGAGCTTGACACTGGAGTCGTATAGACCCAACTCGATGACCGACAAATACGAATGTGTCGGCTCCAGGTACTCCTGCAGAGCGGTGTGGTTCAGTTGCAACTCGGCAGCGTTGAGCTCGTCGAAGGACTCGCGAAAGTGCGCCAGCATCAGGTCGCCTTTGTGTCCCAGCAACGAGTACACCGCGCTCAGCCCGGCTTCTTCGGTCGGCGCGAGCACCGCGACAGCCTCACCTGCGATCTCCTGCTGTTGCGCGGGACTCAGCCTGCGCCACTCCGGCCAGCGAAAACGGAACATCTGATGCAGCACGCTCAGCCCCTCGAGGGTGAGCGGCATGGCTGGCAGTTCGGCGGACACAGTTTGTACCTCGGCATTCCTCGACGCCATCGCAGACTCCGCGCTGAATTGATGCTGATGCTGGTCTCATTGTAATCTGCCGGCAGGAGAATACCCATGCCACGCGGCATCACCCCTCGCCAGCCATCGCGTTCCGGCCGTCACGACAAAGTCTCGAGCAACCCACTGCGGGCCAAGGTCAAGGTCAGGAGAGTAGGCTCCGGTCCTGAAAAGGGTGGCCAAAGTTGCTGCACCGATTGTGGCGAGGAGGCCCGTGCCGAAGAAGCCTGCCGCCAAGACTGCGGCCACCACCGTCAAAGGCTACAACCCGCTCGCGCCTGCGCGCGTCAACGAGATCCTGAAGCGGCTTGACCAGCGCTATCCCCTCGCTACTTGCGCTCTGCACCACAAGAGCGCGTGGGAACTGCTGGTCGCGACGATTCTCTCGGCGCAGTGCACCGACGTGCGTGTCAACATGGTGACGCCGGTGATCTTCGCGAAGTATCCGACGGTCGAGGCCTTCGCCGCAATCGAGCCAGCAGACCTCGAACCCGACATTCGCTCCACTGGCTTCTTCCGCAACAAGTCGAAGTCGGTCGTCGGCGCGGCCCGCAAGCTGATGAGCGACTTCGGCGGCGAGGTTCCGCGCACCATGGACGAGCTATTGCAAATACCCGGCGTGGCGCGCAAGACCGCCAACGTCGTGCTGGGTACATGGTTCAAGATTGCCGACGGCGTCGTCGTGGACACGCACGTGCAGCGCATTTCGCGGCGCCTGGAGCTGACAAGAAACGATGACCCGCAGAAGATCGAGCAGGACTTGATGAAGGTGATTCCGCGCGACAAGTGGATTGTCTTTGCGCACCAGATCATCCTCCACGGACGCGCGCTCTGCATCGCCCGCAAGCCGAAGTGCGCCGATTGTACTCTGGAGAACACTGTGCCACGCCGCCGATAAGACGTGGAGCACGGTGGACATCCATAAGAGCGCCAAACCCTGACGGATTGTCAACCCGACGTAGCGAGGGATCCCTTGTGGCCTGTCCCACAGAACAGCGGATTCTGTGCAATTCGGCGCCGGAATGACAATTCTTCGCTTATTGCAGATGCTTCATGCGGAAAGGTATTTCGACGACGGCCTCGAGTGCCACCGGCTCGCCGTTCTTGGTGCCCGGCCGGAAGTGCCACCGCGATAATGCTCGTACCGCCGTTTCATCCAGCCGCGAATCCAGGCTGTCGATCACTTTAATATCGTCCACCGTTCCGTCGGCGCGGATGACCGCGTACAACGTCACCGTGCCTTCCACCTTGTCGCGCAACACATCCGCCGGATAGGCAGGATCAACCTTCATCGTGGCCACGGGCGCGGCCAGCGCGACCTTTTCGTCGCTTTGCTTGAGCTCCGCAAAGTGAATGATCCAGCTTCCGGTTGCAGAGGTCAGGTTGGGCATATTCATGACTAACTTGTAGTAGTGCTTGGCGCCAAATACTCGCTGCTCGATTGAGCGGTCGGGATCGTCTGACAATGTGGGAGGCGGCGGTGGCGGTTGCCGGTCGCGAATGCTAGGCACCGAGGGTCTCATCGCAGCCGCGATCATGGCTTTGCGGGCTTCAAGGTCCGGGTTGCCCGTGCCAGGAGACTTTGTCGGAGTGCCTGCGACCGCAGAGGTAGTTGCTCCCGGCGGAGGAGCTCCGACGCTAATGCCCGGAGGCAGCCCATTTCCGGCCCCAGACCCTTTGCCGCTGCCGCTACCAGTGCCCGTGATGTTAGGGGTACCCGGCGCATCGGCCTTGCCTCCCGGCGATGCGTGAAACTCTCCGCTCCGGTTGCCAATGGGCACCGAGATAGGCCCGCGCACATCAGCCGGATTCAGCCCCAGCGCAATCAGTTGACCTTGACCCTTCGTTGACGTAATCCCCTGCACATTCGGAGACGGCCCAGGAGCCGCAGACGCTGCCGTGTTTTTTGCGGAGCTATCGGTCACACCGCTGGCGCGCTGCGCCGGTACCGGCAGCTTGGGAGCTGCTACCTGCGGCTCCATCTGCGCCACATTGATCTGGCCGGTCTTCAGCTTTAACTGGTCCGCCGTCAGCGCCGGCTCAACCACCGAGGGTTGCAGCTCGGGGGGCAGCTGCAGTTTCGGCTTCATTTGGGAAACGTCGGCGGCCGGCCCAACCACTTCCGGCGTAAGTTGCGGGACCTTCAATTGCGATGTCGAGCGCGCCGAAGCGGCAATCGGCTGGGCCGCGGGCACCGGAGTCCACGCCACAATGTTGGGTAATGGCACGTCCTGTTTCAGCTTGACCTTGGGTGGCGTGACGATGGTCTGGTGGTTGTTGTCGGGCTCGGGAGGAACCGAGAGAATCTCCTGCTTTGCCAGCTTGGGCGCTCCCCTGCGCGGCTTCATCTCCGCCTTGTCGCCGGTGTGAATGGGCGGAAGATACTCGCTCACCGGATAGTATTCAACTTTGGTGTTGGCGAACGGCGATTGCAGCTGGGGCGCATGCTTGAACAACGGGATCGTGCACAGGATGTACACCGCGGTTATGAAGGCGATATGCCCGGCGTAGGATTCGAAAAAGCGCTCGGCATCAATACCGGTGCGAATGAAGTAATTGGGACGGAGCGGAACCGGCTGGGCGGTGGTCTCGACGGGCAGTGGCTCACGACGAAACAACCAGTCGCCCAGGTTGCGAAAGAAAACGCGCCCCCACGGTTCCAGTTCGCACAGCAGCACTGGAGCTTCGTGCGCCGAAACGTCGCGCGGGGCCTCAACTGCTGTGCCGTCTGACATCATCCTCTGCCGCGGGGTAGTACGCAGATTATATCGGAAATTCGCAGCTTAGACCGCGCCCAGCGGCGCCGCCGAAACTCCTTTGTAATCCGGCGGCAACATGCAATGATGGTCACTCCCAGGAGCGATCATGGTTCGGAGATGTCTGGTTTCGATGGCGCTCGTGGTCGGGCTCTTGACGGCAGCGGCCTCCCGGCAGCAGTCACCGTCGTCGTCCGCGCAGAACGCTGCCACAGCCAACGCCGCCGCCAACGACCCTTCGGGCATGTACTCGTTCTTGCGCGACGGCGAGTTCGTGCAGCTCACCCTCGACGAAGGCAAGCTCTCCGGCTACATTTCGCGCTTTGGCGAAACCGATAGCGACAAAGACACATTCATCGATCAGTTCTTCGACAAAGCCGCGCTCGACGGCGATCGTCTCTCGTTTACCACCAAGACCGTGCACGCAACCTGGTACCAGTTCAGCGGGACCATCGCGAAAACGCCGGGCAAACAGCCTGGCCAGGAAGGCTATCGCATTATCAAGGGTACGTTGATCCAGCACACGACCGATGCGGGCAAGGCGGATAAGCCCCGGCAGCGCGAAGTGGAGTTCAAGTCCTTTCCCCAGGACTTGAGCAAACCTTAGCAGTCACCGCTGCCCACAACTCTCCGAGCTGATGGCTGACGACTGACAGCGAAAAAGCGTACAGGGAACGTGCCCTCTGCTCAATAGTGGAATCGGTACTTTAGCTGCACAGAGACCATGGCCGGATCGCCCCAATGCGTGCCGCCAAAGGTATTGCTGTTGTCGAGCTGGTAGCGCACGTTGAAGATGTTGGTGCCGGCGACGCGAACGGTAAAGTTCTCTCCGAAGGATTTTCCGATGGAAAGATCGAACGTGGTATATCCGGGCAGATGATCAGGACCGTCCCCGTTGAGGAATCCGGAGCCGTAATTCACAGTGAAGGCTGCAAAGCTGCGCCATGGCAAATCGCCCTCGATGCCTGCCGAAAGCGTATTGCGCTGGTCGTGGTCCAGGTAGAAGCCGCCTTCCGGCGGAGGAGAGAAGTCCGTGAGTCCGCCGGTGACAGCGCCGAAGCCCTGGGCCTGCTGGTGCGAATACACGAGATGGGCGCGATAGTGGCTGAGAACCAGCGGCGAGCGTACCGCGACTTCAACCCCCCGGATGCGTGCCGAGTCGATGGTGAGCGGCAGGAAAATGTTGGAGTTGCCCAACACATCGTGGTCGAAGAAGTTTTTCACGCCTGTGCGGAAGTAGGTGACGCTGGAAACCCAGTTGCGCACGGGAATGGTGATGCCGTACTCCTGCTGAATATCGCGCTCACCTTGTAACGGCAGGAAGGTGACGCCCTGGCTGGCAGCATACTGAAGCAGCGGTCCGGACACGGTGTCGAGCGGTGGCGGCTGATAGTAGTACGAGTAAGCACCGCGCAGCACCCAGTTGAGCTTAGGGATGCGAATGGCGGCGCCCAAGCGCGGGTCGGCTGCGTTCTCGTTGACCCCGCCGGTGAAGTGCGTGAGACGAATTCCGCCAGTGAAGGTCAGCCAGGATGTTGCCTTGAACTGGTCCTCCAGAAACAGCGCTTCCAGATTGCCTTTCGGATACACACGCTGGCTGAACTGGTCGCCCGATCCATCATTGGCAATCACTGAAAAAAGTGTATTGTCCTGCTGGGCAAACGCGTAGATGCCGGCCCGAGCGTTGTTCCGGTTGTTGAGGGCGGAAATCGTGATCTGGCCGCCTTCGTAGTTGGAGGCGCGATTGTCGGTCGTGATCGGAACGTCGTTCGGACCGCCTTCATACGCCGCGCGGTTGAAATGATAGAACGGCGACACGATGAGCATCAGACCCGGTGAATATGTGTGCACCCAAGTTGCAGTGCCGAAGATGTCCTGCTCGCGCTCGCGGTCGTTTATGCCGGCAGCTTGCATGGCGGGATCGTTTGGCACCTGGTAGTAGTCGAGGCGAAGACCGGCATCAAAGCGTATTTGGTCCTTGGAATTGGGATTGTAGATGAGGGAAGTGAATCCGCCGCCGCCTGACGCCTGGTTATGCAGATTGACGTCGGTGGGCGGTTCCAGACCCCAATTCGTGTTGTTGCCACTGATGCTGAAGTAGTAGGCGAACTTAGCGGTGTGGTCGCCAAAGCTGAGCAGGTCGTCGGTCTGATTGTAGTTGCCGTAGCTGGCAATCAAGCTCGGCCTGGCGATTGCGTTCGAAGCCGGTGTTCGGCGCGACGTTAAAGACGCCGTAGATCCGGTCGCCGTATTCCGCGCCGTAGCTGCCGGTTTCAGCCTGGAGGTACGAGACATCCTTGGGATTGAACTGCGGTCCCGACGTTGGAGGCGATGTTGGTGTTGGGAACCGGAACGCCGTCGATCGCCCACGTGACCTGGTGGCCGCCGCGAACGTGCAGTTGGTCGTGCACCATGTACGAGCCGGGCACGAACTCGGTGATGATCTTGAAGCTGTTGCTGGAATCCACGCCCGCGTAGCGTGCGATCTGCTGCTGGCTGATGAGAATGTCTCGGCGCGGCGAATCGGGGTTCAGGTCTTCAGGAGACGCAGTCACCGTGACCTTCTCCTGCGCGGCGGCGATGGCGAGCTGGTAATGCAAGTACCGGCGCAGAACCGGAGACCACGACCAGCACTTGCGATTGCGAAGCGAATCCAGAAGCTTCAACGGTGACGCTGTACTTGCCGAGTGGAACCGCGTCGAAGTGGAACTCACCATCGGCGCCTGGTGTCGGCCGTCAGTTTGTAGGCCGAATCGCTGGCCTGCAGCGTGGCGTGCGCGGCGTTGATCGGCTGATGTTGTGGGTCGTGGACCACCCCGCGCACATTGCCGAAGACGGTAGCGGCGGCGGGCGAATCGAGAATCATGTGTCAGGCTGACGACCAACGCCACGGACATGAGACGAGTAAGCGCACGCCGCAATCGCAGTGTGATTGGTACCGGCAAGATGGATATCCCCATAAATGGACGACTGCATTTCACAAGGGTGAAAAGAATGCGCCGCGAGACCACGAGCCAGCCCGCGCAAGTGAATGTCATTCACTCCGCTGGCAGGCGTGATGTGGATTCGGCGAACGGTGTGCTAACGAATTGGGAGTTACACCAGAGGCGGGCCGCGCTTGTTGCAGTTACCAGAGCTACACCGTGCTACATGGGTGGTTCAAATCGGACGGAAATGCGCCGTGGCCAGAGCTGCTGAACATCCCGACGGGCGCAGACACCTTCAGGGCGTCGGAATGGGAAATGAAGACCGTGAATCGGTGATGCGGGCATTCGGCGGCGTTGCTCCGGAACCCGTCCCCGTTCGGTGACATCGCGCAGTGGTGCTTGCCATCGCGCCGGCAGCATGCGGGAAGTGCGCCCGGCTGCGCCTGCAGGAAAGGCAAGACGAACCCGAAGCACAGTAGCGCAAGCAGCAGACTGGCAGGGAACCGGCGCATAAACAAACGGGATTGTACTACATCACAGAATGCCTGTGATTTCAGTGGGCCGGTTAACTGGCAGTCGCTTGGAGGATTCTGCCGGGCCTTGGCAAGTTACAATCGCAAGGACAGGAGATCGTCGTGCGCTACGTGATCGTTTTGCTCGCCTTTGCCGGAATGGTTGTTTCCGGCCTGGCGCTGAAGGTCCATTACGATACCGGTTCTGAGCCGTGCCGCATTAACGATAAGTGGGATTGCGGTGTCGTGAACCACAGTCCATACGCCGTATTCCATGGCGTGCCAGTTGCGGCGATCGGAATCGCCGGCTATCTTCTCATTGCAGTTGTGGGATTCCTGCGGCAGCGTGGCTGGCTTTTGCTCGCCGTTCTCGTGGGACTCGCGTTCTCCTTGTATCTCACCAACATCGAGGCCCGTGTATCTGGAAGTGTGGTGCCTGTACTGCGTAACCTCGCAGGCGATCATCGCCGTGTTGACTTTGGTGGCGCTGGGCTGGTTGGGGTGGTCGAGACTTCGTAGCGTGAAGGAATAGGACGCGCATGGCCAAGCACCCTGCTTGTCATCGCGCAATTCGTCCGAGTGCGGATAAACTATTTGCGTAGAGTTTCATCAGCACACGAATTTCGGGAAGAGGCAAGCGAGCATGGCAGATAGCAGTAGGAAGGGCGTCATTGGAATCCTGACCGGCGGCGGCGATGTGCCGGGGCTGAACCCGGCGATCCGTGCGGTGACCATTAGGGCCCTGGCGGAAGGCTACGAGGTTATCGGCCTGCGCCGAGGATGGGCGGGCCTTGTGGACATGGTGCGTGGAAAACATTACGACAACAGCGACAATTTCCAGACTCTCTCCGAAGAACTGGTGAACCGCGTCGGTCGCAGTGGTGGGACTTTTCTGCACACCTCGCGTACCAATCCGTCACGGATCAAGAAGTCCAACGTACCGCCCCACCTGCAGGACTCCTACAACGCGGAAAGAAACGATCTCACCCCGGAAGTGCTGAAGAACCTGGAGTGGCTCGGGATCAAATACCTCATTCCCATCGGTGGCGATGACACGCTCAGCTACGCGGTGCGGATGTCGCAGGAAGGCGTGAAAGTGATTGCCATTCCCAAGACCATGGACAACGATGTTCCCGGGCACCGACTATTGCATCGGCTTCAGCACATGCGTGACCCGCATCATCGAGATGACGAACCGGCTGCGGACCTCCGCCGGCTCCCACGAACGACTGCTGGTGCTGGAAGTGTTCGGACGCTATGCGGGATTTACGGCTATGCTGCCCACCATGGCCGGAGCGGCGAATCGATGCGTCATTCCGGAATATAAGTTCAGGATTGACCGTGCTGGCAGAGTTGCTCATGCAGGATCGTCAACGCACATCCGAGCCGATATTCCGTGGTGCTGATTTCCGAGGGCGCGATGTTCGAAGGCGGAGAGATGGTCTTCGAAGACGCCGCTGCGGATGCTTACGGGCACAGGAAGCTGGGCGGGATCGGCGACCTTGTCTCCCACAAGCTGAAGGAGCTCTCGGCGAAATACAACAACGGCAAGACGGTGGATGTCATGAACCAGAAGCTGGGCTATCTTGTGCGATGCGGCGATCCCGACGCCATCGACTCGATCGTGCCCATGGCGTATGGAAATCTTGCCCTCGACCTTTTGCTCAATGGGATGCACGGAAGGCTGGTGGTGCTGAAGGATGGCCGTTATGACAACGTGCCGATTGAAGCCGTGGTGGCTTCGAAGAAAGTGGTGAATGTGAAGGAGCATTACAACACCGAACGGCTGCGGCCGCTCTACAAAAGTTTTCAGATGAAGCCTCTGTTCATCATGGCCAGCATGGGTTGACGATTGGGAGATGGCTGGCTGCCGATGAGTCACGAGGGTTTGGTCTCGGTCGCCGGGGGAGATGAGCCCAATTTCACGAACGCTTCTTTTAAGCCTTGGTGTTGCTGTAGCCGACGGAGATAGTCTGATTCGCTTGAGGAGACTTTGGCGCGAATGATCTCGATCAGCGCCTGCTTCTGGCTAGCGCTCCAGTTTGCCAGGTCTGGGACCAGGGAGAGAACGAATGCGAAGTCTTTGAATGTCGATTGCTCGAGCGGGTTCCATCTCCTGGGATCAACCCTCAGATTTACGGCCAGCGCAGCGGAGGTGGTTTGGCACATGTTTTCGGGATCGCCGTTGAATTTCGCTGCCATGTGCCGCTGAACAGCCAGGCCGATGTTTCGGACGGAGAACGTGTCCCACAATCCGCGCGGCCCGGCGCCAAACTCGTAGAACACATGAGCGGTGGCCAGCTTGCGCAGAGTGCTGGCCGAGGTGCGATGTGCCGGCTGTGCTGGCCATCTTCGCTTCCTCTCTCTGCGTCATCGCCAGCAATTCCGGTCGACCCGGCCGAAAACCGAGCTTGCGATAAAACCAGAACGCGCCCGACTTGATCGCTTCTTCATTCTGGTCACCGAGCTGATATGGGTAAACGGAAAAGCAGGTTACATTGGCAAGCTGATGGAGAAGATGAAGGACCTTGGAATAGATCCACGCGGTCTCGCCGTCGCGGAATGCATAGAAGGTGTTGAAGCCGACCTCCATCCACTCAAACAGTGAGATGCCCTCGATGTAGTTGATGGGCACACCATTCTTGAGAGTAATTCCGGCGTAGTACGCGCGCAGCGGCAAGCGCCGGTCCGGCGGCAAACCCCAAAGGAAGATGTGCACGCCTCGACCGACATCGGCCTCCACCACGCTTTCTGAATCGCCACGCGTTGTGCCATAAAGTTCGCGGTAACGGACAGTAAGAGCGTCGCGGACAATGTCCAGGACTTCTTCGCCTTCCCGCCGACGCAGCTTGCGGATTGGCAAAGGCGCAGAGGCAAGCTCTGCCTCCAAAGACACCTGATTGCGACGGATGAGCGGCCGGCGATGAAAATACATCTCTCTCGGATTGCGACGCGCAAGCGTTCGGGTTGCGGAACGAATCGCCCAGACTCCATGACACGTTGATCTTCAGTGCGTCGTACCATGCCGTCTTCTTCAACATCGTTTGCGGTGCATCTTCGAGACGCTGCAGCAGCCAAGGCAGGATTTGCTCCGCTCCCGCAGCGGCGCTTCCCAGCCAATCCAGATAAGGCGTATCAGCTTCAACGAGAGAGTCGTCGGCGAGCAGCGGAAGAAAACGAGGCAGGCTCACCCCCATTTGCCTCCCCTGCTCATCGAGGTCCCATTCGACACTCAACTGCTTCGGATGACGCCGCACCAGCCAGCGCGCTACTTCATAGGTGAAGGTGTCTTTGATGTTGGTGCCGGCAATGCCGGAAAACTGTTCCGCGTCGAGCATCTCCATGTCGGCGCCCGAATCGCGAAGCCTTGCGACTTGCTCCGCGACTCCGGCCAGCAAGATCTTCGGTCAGTTGTACGACTCTGCGGCTTTGCGGGAAGGCGCGCAGGAACAGTAGAGTATCGTGGAAGCGAATGAGTGATTCGGTGTCTCTGAACTGGGCGCCCTTCAGCGAAGCTAACAGCTTCTCGACTCGACCAGAACACGTGGGACCGTGGCATCCCTTGCTTGCTTCCAAGTCTGATAGTCGAGAAGCCATGCTTTGGTTCGTCATAATTCAGTTTGTGGAAAAGGAGGCGGCGGAGACGCGTCGGACGCCGGGACCTGTAACTGTTCCGTCAGAGGAGGCTTCGTTTGTGGTAGTTGTGCAAATGCCGCGGCCTGTCCCGACTTGACCGCACCCCACACGATGAACAGGTTCGTCGCCAGCACGACGGTGAAGGCCATTGCCGGCAAGAATGCAAAGACGGCGCCGCGAACATCGACGATTTCCAGCGCTAACACCGCCGTGACTAGACCGCGTGGCAGCATCCAAAACAGTAACTGAGTCTGCTTGGCCCTCGACGTCGCGCACTGCCCATCGGCTGAGCTGCACCGCGAGGAACCGCGCCAATACCAAAGCCGCAAGTATCCCAAGAATCGGAACAATGTATTCGCGGCTGACAAACTCAGCCACAATTCCAAGCATCACGAAGAAGAACGAGCGCACCAGAAAGCTGAGCTCGGCATGAAAGGCGACCATCCGCGCGCCTTGCCGGGTCGTGTGCGGCGTTCGCGGCATATTGGCCAGCGTGATGCCGAAGATCAACACCCCTAGCAACCCGCTCCCGCCGGCATAGCGGGCAATTGCGAAGACACCCAAAACGACCCCGAGGTTCAGAATATTGCTGTAAGGCAGACCAGCCACCAGCGGCCAAAGGCGCGACCACATGGCGCCGACGGTGACGCCCAGAACTACGGCCAAGACGATATTCTGGGAGAAGTCGGCGGCCATGCCAGTGAGCAGCGGATGGTTGGGCACCATGTTGAGCATGCTGCCGACGATGAGCACAGCGATCACCTCTCCAAGCGCAGCTTCGATGGTGAGTGTGATCTTGACTGGCTCAGCAACCACCATCTGCTGCAGCGCCGGGATGACGATGGCTCCGCTGGTGCATCCCAAAGCCGCTCCCATCAACAGGCAATCGTTCCAGGCGAGGTGCAACAACGCTCGGCCTATCAGTGCGACCAGTCCCATGCTCAATCCGAAGCTCAACAGCACCAGCAGCAGTCCTGCAGGGAAATATCGCAGCGCCTGTCGCAGCCTGAGTTCGAGCCCGCCTTCGAACAGGATCAGGATCAGGGCCAGCATCCCAAGAACGTGAATGGCGCCCTCAAACGTCTGGGAATGCACCCAGTGCAGGATCGGACCAATCGTAATACCGATCAGCAGCAGCACAATAACGTCGGGAACGCGAGTCAGCTTGGAAAGCCGGTTGGCAACGAACGCCAGCACCAGCAGTGCAGCAGGCAGGCCGAAGATGCGCACCATTTCCATGACAAGTGGCTTCCGTGAGAGTTGCCGGAATCACACATCATATTACGCAGCGAAGCGCTCTGCGACCCGTTTTCCGTAGAGGTCTGTTGTGGCGCATCACTAGGCGGAAGCTGCGCCAACTTCGACGTCAGCATCGGCATCGAACTCGCCATCGCCGAGCACCTTGCGCAGCCGCCAAAGCGTCCATGCCAGAGCTGCGATTCCGGCGTACCAGATCACGAACGCCACATTCACGACCCAGCGAGGCGCGGCTCCAACTCGGCGCAGCAGGAAGGGAAGGAAGTTCCAGGTTGTGATGTGAACGTAATCCCAAGGATCGTAGGTCATGGAATCATTGGTGAGGTTCCAAGCTTCCATCTTGCCGAAGGCGAACGCCACGATGTTCTTGAAGCGCAGCGCAACCACGAACGTCGGATGGCCAAGCGTGTCCATTTGGTAGATTTCCAGCGGCAGCCAGAACGCCAGCGAAGCCACCTGAATCGCGCAGCTCACCACGATCAGCGCGCTTCCAATCAGCCACACCAACTTTCCCAGTTCCGCGCGATGCCGCAGCAACAGCGGCACCGAGATGAAGGCGGCGAGTTCAGCGGCGCTGGAGACGTATCGATCACCCCAAGCGAAGTCGCCGCTCCAAACCGTGTATCGTCGCGTAGAAGCAGATGTACGCGAGCAGCAACAGCAGAGCCGCGATCACATACGCTTTCACGTCGCGGCGGAAGCGCTTCCACGCCAGCGCGCTGACGAGAATCGTCAGCAGCAGCAGCGGGTCGAAGAGGAAGATGGATTTTTCCGGCTTGAACAGCGCGCCCAAGAAGCCAACGTGAAACGGCAGTTCCCAAGGATAATTCGCCGGCAGCGACGGATTCAGCATCCGCGCTTCGCGCGCGAACTGCGTGACGTACGTATTGAACCACGATCCGAAACGGTAATGCTGATACCAGCGATCGATCAGAAAAAAGAACGCGTAAACCGGCGCTGCGGTCTTGGCGTACGTCACGAAGCGCTGCCACAATCCGCGGCCTCGCACATCGTCGAACCACAACACCAGCAGCAGAAACACGCCGCCAGCCAGCAAATCCAGGCCGGTTGTGAGGCGCGTCAGCAGGTTCAGTCCAAACGCCGCTGAACCCGCGAACAACGCGCGGCCGCTGCCCGTCAGCAGCCACTCATACTGAAACGTCAGGCCGGCCAGCGTCAGAAGCATGATGTAGTTGTTCTCCATCATGTTCTGCGCGTAATGCAGGTGCGTGGTGCAAAACAGCAGCGCCATCACGCCTGCGACCGACTGTCGCGTGCTGAAGCGCAGCAGCCGCAGAAAACGAAAACACACCAGCGCGGTCAGCACGTTGATCAGGATGTTGGTGCTGTAGCTGACCACGATGCTACGCACGCCCGGATCAACGTCGTAGTTCGCGAACACCGGCAGCCGCGCCAGGTACGTCCCAACGATGTCCGCGGGCAGCATCAGCAGCGACTGCCCAATGCCATACCAGCCGTACAGCTTGCCGCCGCGTCCGTGGATCCCGAACTCGGGATACTCGTTGGGGAAGACCGGCGGCTCCGAGGTCCAGAACGAATGCGCCGCTTGCAGCCGGTGCGTGGTGTCGCTGGTGCCCAGCTCTCCCGACTGGATGACAAACGCGCTCAGGGCCGCCGTCAGGGCCAGCAGGAACAAGGGACTGCGCAACCAGCGGCGGACTCGGGAAGCCATCGTTTGCGATGGTAATGCAGGTGGCAGTCGCATTCAATGTGATTAACTATTTAGGTACTAGCCCACGCCACCCCCACCTATGCTTCTGAAATCAATCATTTACATACTACTTATGTTGTAAGCTATTGAAATTAAGCATGTTACACGTATTCAATAGAGCCACATAGGTTTATACTGGCAAATTCAGGCCCTTGTTTAATGGCATTCGAACGACGGAGTTAACATAATGGTTAACACAATCCGCCGCCCTCGCCGCGATGGTTTGAGGGCACCAGCCGATCACCGAGGCGAGAATTGGCAACTAACCTCTAGCCCCTAACCCCTGGCACACTGCCTGTCAAAGAGCTTTCACAGCCCGCACACTGGGTGCGGCCCCCGAAGACACAACAACGCCTTCCTCGATTCAGAGATACCGCACCGGGCCAGTCACCGGCAAGTGCACAGGTCACGGATGCAGGTGATGAGACATCCGTGCAGCTTTGCGACCGAAAGCCACGAAGATGGATTCGGACCGAGTAGCGGCAGCAGGCGACTTGATGGGCACCCGGCCCCTCAGCTCGATATGTATTTGACAACATATGTCTCATATTACATACTGGTAATGTGCCATGGGAAGTCGGGTTTCATGAGGAATTCGAGCGTGAGTTCGAGCGCTTGGCGGAGAGTGTCCAGGATGAATTGCTCGCCCATGCCAAGCTGCTTGAGCAATTCGGACCGCAACTGGGCAGGCCGCGCGCCGATACGCTCCAAGGTTCCCGTCACGCCAATATGAAAGAACTCAGGTTTGACGCTGCGGATGGCGTTTGGCGCGTGGCTTTCGCCTTCGATCCGAACCGCGGGGCGGTTCTCCTGGCCTGCGGCGACAAATCCGGCAGCAGCGAAAAGCGGTTTTATCGCCAGTTGATCGCCAAGGCGGATGCCCGGTTCGACGCTCAAGTGGCGATCATCCCACAGCAAAAAGAAAAAGAAAAAAGGCAAGTGACAACCATGAAGACCCTGGACCAGAAGATGAAAGAATTCAGCCCGGCGCGCCGCAAGAAGATCAAGGCCCGCGCGGCCCAGCTTATCGCGGAGGAGATGTCGCTGCGCGAAGTGCGCCAGGCACACCGGTTGACGCAGCAGCGTGTGGCCGAGGTCCTGGGCATTGGCCAGGACCAGGTCTCCCGCCTCGAACAGCGCAGCGACTTCCTGATTTCGACGCTCCGCGGCTACATTGAAGCCATGGGCGGGAGCCTCTCGCTGGTTGCGGAGTTTCCCCATCGCAAACCCGTGATTCTCTCAGGTATTGCGACCATGGAGAGCGAGCGAGACACACCGTCTCGGCGGCATCAGGCACGGGCGTAGCCGCCTTCGAAGGGATATGGACTTGGCAAAAGATTTTCGAGAAACCGTGCAAGCGCGTGTGAGGCGAGATGCTGGATTCCGCAAGGGACTGCTCCGCGATGCAGTGGACAGCCTGCTTGCGGGAGAGGTGGCGCTGGGCAAGGAGCTATTGCGCGACTACATCAATGCCACAGTAGGCTTTCCCAAGCTGGCCAAGGATACCGGGTTGCACGTGAAGAGCCTGCACCAGATGTTTGGGCCAAACGGAAATCCGACCGCCAGCAACCTGTTTGAGATCGTGGCCTACCTCCAGAGACAGGAGGGTGTCCGCCTCCAAGTCCGCACCAGCCGGGCGGGGGCGTGAGACTTTCGGGAGTCTCGTTTCCCACCTTTTCGCAAAGGAGGCGAAAGGATAGCACCCGGCTGCCCCGAAAGCACAACAACGCCCCCTCGATTCAGAGATACCGCACCGGGCCGCACACCGCAAGGGTCACGGACGCAGGTGATGTTACTCAGGCTGTTGCCCGCGCTTGAGGCTACCCCGCAGAGGGATTATGACTTTCACAGTGAGAGCATGGCCTACGGAGTCTCCGCGCTCTTCCCCGCGGCCCGTGCGAGGGGGAGATGATCTTTGATGTTAGTGGTCAAAACAATGGCAGTTTCGGGACAAAAGAACGCGAACACTGCGTCGCCCAACCGCCGGCACATCCCTTCAGTCATGGGGCGCTTAGGGTTCTTGATCAGTTCCCTTAGCACCTGTCTGCGTTCAATATCCTCCTTGCGAACAGAAGTCACAGGGATTGCATCTCTCAACGCCTCTAACAAGTCCGGGCGTGCTATAAGGTCGCGTTGCAGGCAGCACTCTCTTGCGGGTTCACACTTCGTTGGTTCAACCTCGAACAGCCCGCTCTCATCAAGATGCGGTTCAGCCTCGGTGTAGCATTCAAGGTCTTGAATGGTCTCCGTTGCAAGACTCCGTCGCTTCCGCCAGCTACGAACAATGAGGCTTGCGAGCGCAAGGCGGTACCGGTCAGCCAAGTCTCTGTCACTGTCAACGTGGGCAAGTGAAGGAGGCATGGTCGCTTCCAGTCGCCCTGCGGCCTCCCATGCCTCAAGCGAAGTACTCTTCTTGTACGGTTTGTACGGGGAGATACCATTAATCGCGCCGACGGTATCTCTGAGGGATTTGGTTAAGACTAGCTTGTCGTGAACCCAAGCGAATTTTTCCAGAGGGCCGGCCTTCCACTCCTTGATGGAATAGACCGGTAGCATAGTTTTTTCGTAGCGGTGTAGGGCGGCTTGAGCAGAGCTTTGTTTCTTTGATCCGACCTTCAGGAGAACGTTCGTCAGGATGGTCGTTTCTATATAAGCGTCACTCATCGTCGGAGTCTTCGACCAGTTCACCCAAGATAGAAGGATCAACCTGAAACTGAGCCCTTCCCAATTCGTCGACATATCCCAGAGCGACGTCAAAGGACAAGAACGGACGGGTACGCAACTCCTTCAGGATGCGCCACACCAGTGTCGTTTGCTCTGGAGAGAGTGTCTTTCCGTGCAGATTGATGAAGGAGAAGTGAAGAGAGTTGATAATGGAACCATAGCCGTCTCCCACGGATCGATACCTAAACAACTCCGGCAGCATGACTTGAAACCGTTGAACATGCCGATCGGCGGTCAATGGGTTGCTGGCAGCGCGGGCTTCCCCAAGGACCTCAACAGCCTTCGCAAGCAAGGCGATAGCATTACTAATATCCTCCTTTGCCTCCTCGCTTGGAGGATACAATGTGTCAATCGAAATCGGTGCCAGTGCGGTCGCCCCCTCGAGGCGTTTCCTCGGGTTGTGAAATGCAGGAGTCGGTCCAACTTGCGTGCCTGCACGACGAAACCACGTTTCGGCCTGCGCACTACCGCCTCCACTTACCGCAGTACGTCCCTTCTCAAAATCGATCACATTCGTGTCTGACATTCACTCTTACCTCGAGAGTATCTTATCCGCCTCTTTCTTGA
This sequence comes from uncultured Acidobacteriaceae bacterium, assembly GCA_963831675.1. Lineage (GTDB taxonomy): Bacteria > Acidobacteriota > Terriglobia > Terriglobales > Acidobacteriaceae > Bog-257. The sequence continues at coordinate 141,702 of CAWHRM010000017.1, read as the reverse complement.
TCCGACGCATCGATTGCGGGATCCAGGCGGCCGGATCCCATTGCGCCCTTTCTGCGGGCGCGACCGTGTAATAGTCTATGTCTAAAGTGACGCAGTTGATGTCCTTGTGCAACTGCGACTTACTGGACTCCAGTTCGGGAGGCAGAACGATATCAATTGCACCGGACTCTGCCTTCAATCTGAGTACAGCGCCAATCTCCGCATTTTCCCACCTGAACAAGATTTCTTGTGGAGGCTCTTCAACGCCAAATCGCGCCACTGGTTCAAAGTTGGCCAGTCCCAGGGAGTTCAGGGCATCTTTGGACGACACCAAGTCCTTGAAGTCTCGCCTGAAAAATACACGAAGGCCTATCCGGAGGAAGACTCTGACCTCCAAGGATTCCGCAACCGTATCAAAGTATCTCTTGCAGTGCCCCGCAAATTTCTCGAGCGTGGGATCAGGCATGTCCGCGGTAAAGCGCGACTGTGTAACCTCCAACCCGAATGCACCTTCTTCGGCCCGGAATGTGGATTGCATTGGATTAGGGTTAATAACTTCTAGATTCTTGAAGGAACTTCGAAGACTATGAATCACATGCCCTGTTTGATCGAAGATCAGATAGGCGCTTTCGTAACGGATCTCGCAAACCGCGCGGGTTAGCTTGAAGTCGCCGATGGACATCGTGATGGGCATCTTGAGTCTCGTACGGGACATCGAATCTTAATCCGCAAATCGGATTTTGACAACGTTTGGTTTATCTGGGTGATGAACGGAGGCAACCTCTGATCCGGACACGTATCGGACGGCATTTGCCTTCTGGACCAGAAGATGAAAGAACTCAGACCGATATCTCCTCAGCGATGAGTTGGCAACAGCGCGCCTTGATGATATGGCGGCGTTCCGGGTTTTCGGGTCGCGTCCGAGGTGACGTATGATAATGGGTCCCTCCCGCTCATTCGCAAATGGCGTCAAGGAACGAGCCATCCGGCCGAGTTCTACCAGCATTGCTCCCCAAGGCGTTGGCGATGCGAAGCGGGGAAAAGAAGCAACCAAGCGTGGCGCTAGTAGGAGGACTGGTTATGTCACTGGGATTCCAAATGAATAGACAGTGCCCCAAATGCTACACCGACAGAACCCTGCTGGACACCAGCTTTGGCCTCCCCGGATATATAAATCCAGGTAGCAAGAAAGACTGCGGTGAATGCATTAACGTTACCAGCGCCCTGCCGGTGCGCGTGCTGCTCTGCCCGCGGTGTCATTATCTTGAGCTGTATCACGACGTTGGGTAAAGTCGGGAAATCACGCGTCGCGTTTCCAGTCATAGGTGACGTTGAGGCTTGGATGAGAACGCCGAATTCGGCAGGACTGGCGCAGAATGCTGGAATGCTCGCAAATCTGCCGTGCCTAGCGGTGCTCCGCTGCTTTCCAAAACACAAAGCGGAACCTTCTCATCGTGCGCGACGAGCATTGCCGATTTTTGACGGGATGCGCACCCGCAGCTACAATACAACTAGATTGAATGAAGCGCGTAGCAACGCGCAAGACACTCCTCAGTAGCTCAATGGCAGAGCATCCGGCTGTTAACCGGAGGGTTGTAGGTTCGAGTCCTACCTGAGGAGCCATTTTATGCAGTAAACATGAGGCTCCGAGTGATATCCGATTCGGGGCTGCTTTGGTAGGCAGGGCCTGTGCTACCCGTGTGCTACTGCCGGGCTGGAATCTCCGGTTTGCGGGTCAAACTCCTTCCGAGTTAGATAGACGTCATGCGACCGCCTCTCACGTAACTTCGCACCAAGATCTGGATGGAAGCCAAGCACCATGTCGACGATCCATTGTGCATCCGCTGCGCTTATGTGCTCAACCACATAAGCGCGAGTAAACGCTGATCACCTCGATCGAGTCGTCGCCAATGCACCGGGCCGACGTTTGCAGTTCATGCCTCCGCACGACGCACAAATGCGATCGTCTGTATGTAGCGACGCCGTAAGTCGGGTCCTCCCAGAACTGTGCAGGATTTGTGTGTAGGGCTTCCGCGAATGGTCGGTCCGCCGCAATCGACGCAGACACTCGTTCACGCGTAGTCAGGCAGTCTTCTTGATGAGCTGGATTTCGGGCCATTCGACGGCCCCATTTTGGGTAGGAAAAGCGAGTCGATTGCTGCGCAGCCCCTTCCGCAGCAGCGCCAATAACTCTTTTCGCTTGGCCTTGACGGCTACTCCACTTCTCCGCCCATTTCCAGGGGCAGGGGCACCTGTTGAATCCTAACTAATCGCTCCCGGCTTTCCCGCCAACCGCCGCAGCAGTCCAATCTGTCCGTTGTGATAACCCTCGTGAAACGCCAGCCGGGCGAGCGCAGCCCCGATATCTCCGGTCAATGGCGGACGACGCAACTGCTCTGGGACCGGACGGGCCAGCGTCTCGTCGGAGATCGCGGCGAGAGCGGGTATCAACTGCTGCTGCGAGTCGGCCAGCAAACCGCGAAGCGTGCCCAGGTCGAGCACTTGGTCGCCGGCATGAATTGCATCGGATCCGCGCCGATAGTGTGCGGTCGCCTCACCGGTCAGAATCGGACTGCCACCGGCCAGCGTCAGCACTGCATTCCGGGCGGAGACAATGTGGCCCAGGACCCAGTTGATGCAGTTGCCGGCGGGTTCCGGGATGAACAGGCTTTCTTCATGGCTGACGCCGTCAAGGTTGCGATTAAGGGCCATGTAGCTGAATTCGTACATGCTCATCAGTTCGCTGCCGGTCATGTTCGCGGTCTCCTGGGAGGCGATTTGTGGAAGAACCCTCAGTGTACTCGCTACTTGACCCCTGCCCGCACCATAGTGTGGAATAAGAGAGTATTCAGAACGCATTTGCTGCATAACTAGTTCCCGGGATACCAACTCTTGTGGTGTGCCCAGCGCTACGGGTTGGTCAGCGCCGGTATTGACCTGATTCACCGTTCGCCTCTCAAGCAGAGGCGTTCGGATCACTCGGCACAGATGCTCACTCTCGCCCCCACAATCAAGCTTGGTGCAGGCAATCCCTGCATGCCCCACACTAAGGAGACCTTGATGAACAAAAGTAGAATCACCGCACTTGCATTCGTCGTAACCTTATCAATGGCAACCCTGTTGTTGCTGTCTGGCGCGGCTGCGGCGCAGAGCGCCCAGGTCCAGGGCGTCATCAATGGACGCAGCGGCAGCACCATGACCGTGCAGACGGCTTCTGGAAATGTCGTAGTCGTCCTCAATGGCGACACCCAGGTTGAAGATGTTTCAGGTGTCTTCCACGCCCGCAAGAAGCAGATGGGCGTCGTTGCGCTGGTTCCTGGGTTGTCTGTCCAGGTAAAGGGCAGTTACAACGCCCAGAACCAGGTGGTCGCCGATACCGTCAAGTTCAACAGTAAGTCGCTTCAGACTGCGACCGACATTCAGGCCGGCGTAGCTCCGGTGGAGCAGCAAACGCAGGCGCAGCAGCAGGAACTCGCACAGCAGCAGGCAAAACTCCAGCAGCAAGAGGCCCAGATCCAGGCGACGCAGGAGGAGCAAGCGAAGCACGCGGCGGAAATCGCGAAGGAGAAGGCTGCCATCGCCGCCGTCAACAAGCGTTTTGGCGAGCTGGGTGAGTACAACATCTGGGACGAAGTGGAGGTGTACTTCGCCAACGGCCAGGTGAAGGTAGATCCACAGTACACGCCCAAGTTGCTTGCCCTGTGCAAGAAGGCCCAAACGGTTACCGGCTACATGATCCAGGTTCAGGGATATGCCTCGAAAGTGGGTTCGGCAGCGTTGAACCAGAAGCTGAGCCAGGAGCGCGCGAGCAACGTAATCGACATTCTGGAACAGCAGGGCAACATTCCACTGACCAACATGCTGGCTCCGGGAGCGATGGGCACCGCCGATCAAGTGGCTCCTGACAACACCACCGAAGGCCAGGCTGAAAATCGGCGCGTCGTCGTCAGGGTGCTGCAGAACAAGGGCATCGCCGGAACCTAAACCCGAAGCAAACCTAAGAGGCTGGGCAGGCGGTTGAGGTCAACCGCCTCTCGGCATACGTGTGCACTCCACAGGAAAATAAACCAACCTTCAAATGTGGTGCCGGAGGTATCCGGCTCGCACAGGACTAGGGGGAGCATATGAAGAGTAAGCATCCATTTCTGTTGTTGATTCTCACGCTTACGTTGGGGCTAATCGCCTGTTCGGATTCGGGCTCGAAACCAGCTGCCAGCGGACAACCCGGTGTCGACGAAGCGGTCGGAATCGCGACTGACGCCTACATCTACGGCTACCCGCTGGTCACCATGGACATGACGCGCAAGCAATTTACCAACGTGGCCACTCCCGACGCGGCCCACGCGCCCATGGGCCAGATTCTTAAGTTACGGACGTATCCGGCGGTCGACAACCACGCCGTCACCGCGCCCAACGCCGATACCCTGTACACCACCGCGTGGCTCGACGTTTCGAAGGAGCCATACGTCCTGAGTGTTCCCGACATGGGAGAACGCTACTATCTGCTGCCGATGCTGGACGGCTGGACGAACGTGTTCCAGGTTCCCGGCAAGCGCACCACCGGCGACAAGGCCCAGAAGTACGCCATCACGGGGCCGGGTTGGTCGGGCACTTTGCCGGAAGGCGTGACGGAATACAAGTCGCCTACGGCGATGCTATGGATCCTGGGTCGGATTTATTGCACCGGTACACCCGACGACTACGTCAAGGTACATGCCCTGCAGGACAAATTCTCTCTGGTTCCACTAAGTTCCTATGGCAAGACCTACACCCCTCCTGCGGGTCAGGTCGACCCTAATGTTGACATGAAGACCGCGGTCCGCGACCAAGTCGATCACCTGGATGTTGTTGCCTACTTTACTTACCTTGCGCAGTTGATGAAGAACAACCCCCCATCGGCTGAAGATGCACCAATGGTTGCCAAGATGGCGAAGATCGGTCTGGTACCGGGGCAGGATTTTGATCCCAGCAAGCTCGGGGCATTCGACAAAGAGGCCATAAAGGCCGTGCCAAAGCTTGGCCAAGTGAAGATCATGGAGTACTTCAAAAAGGCGGGTACGCCTATCAACGGGTGGATGTTTACTACCAAGACGGGCATCTACGGCACAGACTATCTGGATCGGGCCTTAATCACCGCTATCGGTCTCGGCGCCAACCGTCCCCAGGACGCGGTTTATCCCACCGGGGAAAAGGACGGAAGCGGCAACGATTTTGATGCCGCTTCTAAGAAGTACGTCATGCACTTCAACAAAGGCGAAATGCCGCCCGTCAATGGCTTCTGGTCGCTCACCATGTACGATGCGTCTTATTTCTTTGTGCCCAACCCGCTCAATCGTTACACCTTGAGCCAGCGCAACAAATTCGTCACCAACCCTGACGGTTCCGTGGACCTGTATCTGCAGGCCGACTCACCGGGCAAGGCAAAGGAGGCGAACTGGCTGCCCGCTCCAAAGGCGAAGTTCATTCCCATGCTGCGGTTGTACTGGCCGAAGGAGACGCCACCGTCGATCTTGACGGGAGCTGGAAACCGCCGGCCATCAACCCGGCGCAGTAGCTGAGATCCATCAGACCGGGGCGGCACCTATACCGTCCCGCCTTCAAATTGAGCGCGCCACCTTCAGGAGCAGGCACGGCCTTCCGCTGCCTGCTAACATGTTGGCGACCGTTTGCCGGACGGCCGGCGCGCGGCTATTCGATACACGACCCTGTAAGGCAGCAATTCCTAAACGCAAGGAGGAATTCAAACATGACCGCAGCAGGACTCTCCAACCTCGGTTCGGGAAAGTCAATTGTGTGGGCGATTTTGCTCATCGTCTTCGGTTTCCTGGCGATTGCGCTTCCCTTGGCCTCGTCATGGGGCGTGGTCGTCGTCATCGCCTGGCTGATCGTTTTCAGCGGAGGATTTCAATTCATTCACGCCTTCCAGTCGCACGGCGTAGGGCACATACTCTGGAAGCTCCTGGTCGCGATCCTGTATCTGATCGTCGGATTCTATTTTCTGCTGCATCCCCTGCTGGGAGTCGCGGCCTTCACCTTCGCACTGGCGATTTTCTTCGTGGTTGAGGGAGTGTTCGATCTGGTGGCGTACTTTCAAAGCCGCGGCATCCCCGGATCGGGTTGGATCCTGTTTGACGGCATCGTCACCCTGATTCTTGGTCTGCTGGTTTGGCGGCAGTGGCCTTCCAGTTCGTTGTGGGTGATCGGCACGCTGGTGGGGATCAGCATGATCTTCACCGGAATGACGCGCCTGATGCTGAGCCTGGCCGCCAGGCGTCTGACGCATAGTTAAGCGAGGCCTATGCCAAAGCCCGTCAGGCTACCGACGCACGGCCATGTTAGCGAGAAGGCCCGCACTCTCATCAAGGAGAGCTGGCAATCGCAGGCCAACCTGTCGTTTTTCCTGGCGCTGTTGGTCGCTGTCGGCTTCGTTCTGCCTGCGCTCGGGTTCGGGCGAAGCGATACTGTGCTTTACGCCGACGTCGTTTTTTCGCTGCTCCTGATTTCCGGCATTGCCATCGCCTGGGGGAGGCCTTGGCTGCTTCGATTGGCTGGCTTCGTTGGCAGCATTACGCTCGCTGTGCGTTGGATGGCATTCTTGACGCCGACCCGCAGCATGGAAATCTGGGCCATCATCTGGTCTCTGGCGGCGATTTTGGTGATTATGTCGGTCCTGCTGACGGCGGTCTTGAGCACCGGGCCGGTTACCCCCAACCGTATTCAAGGTGCAATCTCGGTCTATCTGCTTTTTGGAGTCGGCTGGGCCCACGCCTACCACCTGGCAGAAATCATTCACCCGGGATCCTTCAATAACAATGCAGTTGGCGCGATATCCAGTGTCAGCGACTGGGTCTACTTCAGCTTCGTGACCCTCAGCACGGTTGGTTACGGAGATATCACCCCGGTCCGTCCGATTGCGCGCACCCTGGCGATGGCAGAGGCCCTGACCGGACAGCTTTATCTGGCGGTCCTCATCGCCCGGTTGGTGGCGATGGAGGTCATTACCTGGCAATCCAAAGCCAACCATAGTTCGGAATAACTAACCACAATAGGAGAAGAGGAAATGAAGAAACGTTTTGCCGCAGTATTAATTCTGACCGGCGCATTCGTTCTGCAAGGCGCCGCTTTCGCCCAGCAGCAGCCACAACAGCCGGCGGCATCCACCGCAACCGTCACCGATCAGGACATCCAGTTGATGAGGGAGGATATCCGTTCGCAGAAAAAGCAGCTCATCGCCGCCAACATGCAACTCACCGACGCCGAGGCCACGAAGTTCTGGCCCGTCTACGATGCCTACACCGCTGCAACCACCAAGATTGGCGATACCCGGGTGGCCCTGGTCAAGGAGTATGCTCAGACCTACGACACCATGACCGATGCCCAGGCCAAGAGCTTGATCAAGCGATGGGCGGCCACCGACGAGGAGTTGGTCAATCTGCGAATGCAATGGATGCCGAAGTTTGAGGCGGTCTTGCCCGGCAAGAAGGCCGCGCTGTTCTTCCAGATCGACCGGCGGCTGAACCTGCTGGTCGATTTGCAACTCGCTTCCGCGATTCCTATGGTGAAGCAGTAGAGTGGGTAGAAGCCGGCTCCGTAGGAGTCTGTCTCATAGCTCGAACCAACAACGTACCTCAGGGCCAAAGAAACTGGTCGCAGCCGGAAATGCGGGTCGGTGGCAGAGCGATCCCCGAGGAAATGGCAAGAAAGTCTAGTGTCGCAACTAGAGCGGTTCTCGAGTTGCTGTACAGGTCAGGCAGGAAGGGGGAAGCGCACGGCTTTTAGCCACGCCACCAAGAGCTGCAATGAGTTTCACTTTAGGCGCCGGGGATCGCACTATACACTATCGCGAGAACCGCTCTAGCAGGCGCTGAAAAAGTTGCAGTGTGAGCGGTTTTGTATCAGGGCACGACTTCAGTTGTGCCGATAAGTCGTTTATTTTTCTTGTCCCGAGCGGGCTTCAGCCCGCAAGGGATCTGGTTTTCGGACTTTTTCAGCAGCCTGCTGCTGTGGCAACTAGACTAGAAGTGAATTCTTTCGGTGGAAACCATCCGCCGAAAAAACGAGCCGCGCAGCGGCGGCGGCGCATCGAGCCCGGGGCGCAAGCCCCGGGTAAAGTGCGAAAATTGATCTCGCTGGACCACGCGCAAAGAGCAGGGAATTTATCCGGAGCGCACCGCGATCCGTTTGATCGAATGTTCATTGCTCAGGCACAGGCCGAAGATCTGACCCTGGTAAGCAACGAGCGCTTGTTTGACTCGTATGGTGTCAGAAGAATCTGGTAGCCGCATCAATGTAACTTGTCGTCAACTGGAAATTCGGCTCCCACCAACTCGAAGCCGCTCAGTACTTCACAATCTTGGCGAACGACGCGGGCTCCAGGCTGGCGCCGCCGACCAGCGCGCCGTCAATCTCTTCTTCCGACATCAGCGCCGATGCGTTGTCCGGCTTGACGCTGCCGCCGTAAAGAATTCGCAAAGCCTCGGAGAACTCCTTGCCAAACGCCTTCTCGGCTTCATGGCGGATGACCATGTGCGCGTCAGCGGCCATCTGCGGTGTCGCTGTTTTGCCGGTGCCGATCGCCCACACCGGCTCGTAAGCGATGGCGAGCTTCACTGCCTTGCGTGCCGACATGCCATGAAAAGCCCGCATACACTGGCGGCGCAACACGTCTTCGGTCAACCCCGCGTCGCGCTCCTCCAGCACCTCGCCGACGCAGACGATGGGCGTGAAACCGTTTTCCAGCGAGGTCTTGAGCTTGCGGTTTACCGTGTCGTCGGTTTCATTGAAGTACTGGCGGCGTTCGGAGTGGCCGATGATGACGTGGGTGACGCCAATCGCGGTCAGCATTCCGACCGAGACTTCGCCGGTGAACGCACCCTCTTTTTCCCAGTGGACGTTCTGCGCGCCGATGGCGACGTTGGAGCCGGCGGCCGCTTCGACGGCGGCGCGGAGATCGATAAACGGCGGGCAGACGACGATCTCGTCGCGCGTATGGTCGGCGACCAGGGGCAGAAATTCGCTGAAGAACGCCGTGGTCTGCTCCGGCGTCTTGTACATTTTCCAGTTGGCAGCAAGGAGTTTCGTTCTCATAGGTAGGAATCCGTAAGCAGAGGTTTGATTGATTGACTATACAGCGTGCGCCGGGCGATGCGCGAGTCCGTACCGTTTCTCTCTTCTCCGACGACTCGCTGTCATGTTGAGCGAGCACGGCCTCGATTTTGGCCGTGCGAGTCGAAGCACCCCTATTCGATCTCAGACGCGTATGGGTAGCATAGGGGCCCTTCGACTCGCGGCTAAACCGGGCGCTCGCTCAGGGTGACAGACATACGCCCTGCTCGCCGCACTGTGTCTCCGTGGTTAACCGCCCCCTCAGAACACTTCCCGCAATTTCCCAAAGCTCTCCACCTGCAACAGCCGGCCGTTGCCGATCTCCGGACGCAATTCGCCGCGCTCCAGCATCCAGGTGTTATGGTGCGGCACAAACACCGCGTGCAGTCCGGCTTCCAGCGCGGGATTGATATCGGATTTCGGGCTGTTGCCGATCATCCACGTTGCCTCGCGGAGCAGCCCGTATTTTTCCACCACGCCATGGTAAGTGGCGGCGTCTTTCTCGGCTACGACTTCGACTGCGGTGAAATATTCCTTCAATCCTGAACGCTCGACTTTGCCGGTTTGCTCGGTGATGTTGCCCTTGGTCACCAGGAAAAGACGATGCCGCTGTGCCAGATCGCGCAGTGTTTCCGGCACTTCGGGCAGGATTTCCATGGGATGCTCGGCAATGGCATTCGCGAACCCGTGGATGGTCTCGTGCAGTGCCGGCGTCAGCGGCTCGATCGAGAGCTGCTCGAAGCACTTGACCAGCGCCAGCGCGAAGCTGTGCATGCCATATCCGTGCCGGCGAATGTTTTCGCGCTCCACCTCGTACAGCACTTCACGCACCTGGTCGGGCGTGTATTCCCGATGATTCAGAAACGAGATGAAGGTCCCGATGGCGCGCTCGAAGTAGATGTTGTTCTCCCAAAGCGTGTCGTCCGCGTCAATCAGGAGATACTGGCCGGAGGGAACTTTGCGCTGTGCCGCAGCAGACATAAGTGCATCTTACCGAATTACGGCAACCTGGCCGGATGTGAATGCAAACAGGAAGACGACAAGAGGCAGATAAGAAACCGCGTCTCGAAATAGTTCCAGCCCGCTTTTCTGTTATTCTTCCCAACAAATTGTTCAGGAGGCAAGTGATGAAGGCACCCAGGACTTTCAGCGTCTTCGTGATGATCGCGCTTTTCGCTCTCGGATCCGCTTCGGCAAAAGATTTGCATGGCAGTTCCAACGATTACCTTGCGCTGGGCGACAGCGTGGCGTTTGGGTTTATAGACCAGGCGGGATACGAATATTACTATCCCACAAACTTCGTAAGCTACGCGGATTACCTCGACCTGGCCCTGGGCTCGAACTTGACGAACGCGGCTTGTCCGGGGGAGACGACCGGCAGCTTCATCTCGTCGACCGCTCCCGATGACGGATGCCGCTTTTATCGCTCGCTGTTTGCCTTGCACGTGGTTTATGTCTCTGCCAGGTCCACGCAACTTGCCTTCGCCACAAGTTTCTTACAACATCACAGCGACACGGCGCTGGTGACGATCAACCTCGGCGCGAACGACTTGTTTCTGCTGGAGCAGGTGTGCAACAACGATCCGACGTGCATCGAGCAAGGCGCGCCGAAAGTATTTGCCGCGGCAGCGGCCAACATGCAGACCATCCTCGCCGGTCTTCGCGCCACGGGATTCAATGGCCCCATTGTGATCGTGAATTACTACTCGCTCGATTACTCGAACCAATTTGAGACCGAGCTGACCATTGGGTTGAACCAGGCGATTAGCGCGCCCGCACAGGCTTACGGCGCGGTGGTAGCGGATGTGTTTTCGGCATTCCAGGCGGCGGCTTCAAATCCGTTTGCGGCAGGGAACACTTGCGTCGCCGGTTTGCTCAACGCCAGTAACCCGCCGACCAGCCCGCCCAGTTGCGACGTGCATCCCAGCCAGTCGGGTCACAAACTGATCGCGAAGGTGGTTGCCGGCGTATACCGCTCCCGCCAGGATAAGACCGGCCGGTAACAGGGCACTACTCAGCAGGGTTTAGGATATCGCCGCATTTCGCGATCGGTGGGAATTCCGTCGCGCTTGCGCGACTGGCAGGTCAGCTTCCTCTGATTTCACTCCCCTCCCGGTCCCTGCTGCATCAGGCTGGCGGGCGGTGGTGGGATTGTGATGTCCACATTCTGCACCGGGCCAAGCGTGGTGAGCGGCTTGCCGAACTCGGCGTCGTTGCCAACGATCAGAACCGCGAGGTGATCTTTGTGGACATACTTCCTGGCGACGCGGGCAACATCGTCGGCTGTGACCTTCTCGACTTCGCTGCGATAACGCTCGAGGAAGTCGAGCGGGTAGTGATAGAACTCGTAGTTCATCTTCTCGTTTAACACCTTCTCCGGCGTGTCGAACTGAAAGATAAACGAGTTCAAGATGTCGTCCTTGGCGCGTTTCAACTCCTCCGGCGTCGCCGGGTTGTTAAGCAGGCCATCGATTTCGTCGTCGAGTCCCTGAATGCCTTCCACTGTAGTCGAGCTCTTGGTCTGCATCCCGAAGTTGGTTAGACCGGGATGGTCCCAGCCGGAGCTGACCCCGCCTCCGACGGAATAGGCAAGGCCTTTGCCGGAGCGCAGGTGGTTGAAGAGCCGCGAGGAAAAGCTGCCTCCGAAGAACTCGTTCATCACGGTAACAGCGTAATAGTCGGGATTGCTGCGCTCGATACCGAGATCAACCATGCTGATGCTGCTCTGGTTTACGTCGGTCTTACGGACCAGGTATAGCCCAGGCTTGGGTTCGGTGAACTTGATGTCAGGCTGTTTGGCTTCCGGTCCCTTCTGCCATGAACCGAAAGCCTGCTCCAGTTTGGCTTGCATGGCCTTGGGATCGAAGTCGCCGGTGATGCCGAAGATGATGTTGTTGGGGTGAACGTATTGCTGATGCCAGCTCAGCAGGTCCTGGCGCGTGACCGCCGCCACCGTGGTGTACTCGGCAACGCGGGCGTAAGGATTGTCCTTACCGTAGCCGATGATGCGGACCTCGCGATGGACGATGGAATCTACGTTGTCATTGCGGCGCGAGATACCGGTGTACATCTGCTCCTTGGCGAGCTGCAGCTTGTCATCGCGAAACTCGGGATTGCGCAGCAGGTCGAGAAACATATCGAAGACAGCGTCGAAGTCACCTTTCAGACAGTTGAGCGAGATGGTGGTGGAGTCGGAGCCGCTGTCGGTCTCGATCTTGGCGGCGCGGATTTCGAGGAAGTCGTCCATCTCGTCGCCGGTCTTGGTTTTGGTGCCGCCGGTGCGCCAAACGTCGCCATACAGATCGGTGAGGCCGGTCTTGTTCACCGGCTCGGAGATGGAGCCGCCTCGAATGCGCGCCGTCGCATCAATCAGCGGCAGTTCATGGTCGGGCTGCAGGAAGATGACCATGCCATTGGCGAGTTGGACCCGGACCGGCTGCGGCGGAGTGAATGGCGGCAGCGGCGGCGCCTGGATTTTGTTCCAGGGCGTGATTTGCGCCGGGCTGAAGGCGGTCAGCAGCAATACCAGGCAGAACAACGCGGGCACAAAACGCGCTTGTCTGAGTCGCATTATTGCGCTCCTTTGCCGGCTGCCGGAGCAGCGGGTTGGTTGCCGGCAGTCTGGGTTTGAATGACCCCGACGGTGCGATTGGTGTCGCTGAAAACGCTGTTCGAGACGCGGCGGATGTCGGCCTTGGTCACCTTGTCGACGCGCTCCAGATAGCGGAAAAGTTCGCGCCAGTCGCCGTACCGCGTCTGGTAGAAGGCGAGCTGCTCGGCCAGTCCCTCGTTGCTGGCGAGGCCGCGGATCAGGTCAGCTTTGGAGCGGGTCTTGAACATCTGCAGCTCGTCGTCCGTCACATCCTGCGTCTTCAGCTTCTGGATCTCCTCCTGGAAAGCCTTCTGAATTTCCTCGATGGAGTGGCCGGGAGTCGGCACCGCATAAAACGCAAACAGGTGGCTGTACTTGGTGCCGGGGAAGCCGGTGAACCCGGCGGCGACGGCGGCGATCTGCTTATCGCGCACCAGCGAACGATACAGGCGGGAGGTGCGGCCGTTGGACAGAATGTCGGAAATGGCGTCGTACACCACGTCGTCCGGCGCCAGATAGCTGGGGCGGTGATAACCCTCAAGGTAGAACGGCTGAGCCGGATCGTGCAGCTTGACTTCGCGTACTGAGTTCTGCGGCGGCTCTTCGGTGGAGAGTTCCACCGGTTTCGGCATGGTAGGGAGCTGGCCGAAGTAGCGCTCGATGATGGGAAAAACCTGTTGCGGATCGAGATCGCCGACCAGCCCAATCACCATATTGCTGGGCACGTAATAGCGCTTGAAGAAATTGGCTGCATCGGTGGCGGAGAAGGTTTGCAGATCGGAGGCGTAGCCGATAGTCGGGCGGTGATAGGGGTTCGCCATGAAGGCGGTGCCGAGAAACTGCTCGATCAGGCGGCCGGTGGGACGGCTATCCGTCCTCATGCGGCGCTCTTCCATGACCACGTCGCGTTCCTTGTAGAACTCGCGCATCACGGGATGCAGCATGCGATCGGATTCCAGCGCCGCCCACAGCTCAATCTGGTTGGAGGGCAGCGAGTACATGTAGGCCGTCTCATCGTAGTTGGTGAAGGCGTTGACGCCGACCCCGCCATGGCTTTCGACGACCTCGCCAAACTGGTTCTGGATGACGTACTGGTTGGCCGCGGCGGTGGCCTCCTGCCAGGCCTTCTTCAACTGCGCCAGCTTCTGCGGGTCCTGGCCCACGCGCTTGATGCGCTCGGCGTCGTAGGCGGCATAGGTCTGCTCGACCTTCTCCAGCGCGGGCTTCTCGGCTGCGTAGTCCTTGGTGCCGATGTCAGGCGTGCCCTTGAAGGCCATGTGCTCCATCATGTGCGCCAGTCCGGTTTCACTGCGGGGATCCTGCGCGGAACCGGTGTCCACCATGGTGAAAAATGAAAACACCGGCGCTTCAGGACGCCGCCATAGCACGACCGTCAGCCCGTTGGGCAAGGTCTTCACCGAGACCCGCTTCTCGTAAGACGACAACTCTTGTGCCGCCAGCGGCAAGGCGGCCGCCAGCAGGAGCAGGCAAGTCAATTTGGCGAACCAGCGCTTCATCATGCCTCCCAGAAATTAAGACCCACATTCAGGTAGCCTGAATGATTCATAAAGACGCCTTGAAGGGGCACGGCTTTCAGCCGTGCCGCAAAGCTGCTGTCCTTGGGATGGCTTCAGCCACTGAGGGACTTCGGTTTAGAGTTAAAGTGCGAGTTCCCTCAGGGGCTGAAGCCCAACTCTCGACGCCCTAGTAACGGCACGGCTGAAGCCGTGCCCCTCCAAGCCTGCCGTCTTTCCAAACGCATGAATAATCCAGGTTAGCGCAGAGTAAGAACTTACGCAGGGAGAGACGTGTAAGTCAAACGGATGAAAGCAGTCGTAGAGTTCGGGTTGCGGCGGATTGGTGGAAAGTCACGCCAACTTTGCTGGCTGGTGAAAAACTCAAAGGAGCAGATCCGTCGCGGGCTGACGCCCACACCCAGCAACGAAATGGGATTGGCCGGCGGCGGTAGGTGTCCTTCGACTCCGTTCGATCGCCCGCCACGGCGGGCGATCTCACTTCGCTCCGTCGAAAAACGTGCCGGAGGGAAAGTGAACGAGCAACATAGGGGTCCTTCGACTCGCTGCGCTCGCTCAGGATGACAGAGGTTGAAGGATGGCAGTTCAAACCTACTTGCGCTCACCACGGGCCCGGCTTAACCATTGCCGGGTTCGTGCAGCGCGCTAGCGGCGGAGCGCCGGCTTTGCCTCCTGTTTGCCTCCAGCATTCTGCGGGCAGAAGGTCAGCACATAATTGGGCGGCTGGATGCACTGGAAGGTCGATGTCTTGTCGTCGAACTGCGCGCTGTACGCGCTGGGACACGCGGCCTTATAGATTGACGCGTACGACGAGTACGACTGCCCGTTGGGAGTGGCCGCAGTGAAGAAGTTCACATTGGTCCCGTTGCCCTGGCTGGAAGCCGGACATACCACCTGCGCCATGGGCAGCGGGTTGCCGGGAAACTTGCCCAGCGTGCCAAAGTCGGACCACAGCATGCATCCCTGGCACTGCTGCGGGTAGGCTGCCGCCCCGCTGTAGCAGGTATACGGACTGTAACCCGTGGTGCCGTAGAGATCGCTGTAAGGCGCGGCGTCGGTCATGGTCACCGGGTCCTGGCAGGTGCCGCTGGTGCAGGTCATGCCCACCGGACACTGGCTGCCCTCCGTGCAGGTGTTGAGGCACTTGCCGCTGCTGCAAGTCAGGTTCCCCCCGGCCTGCATCGCCGGACAATCCGCATTGCTGCTGCACTGAATGTTATGCAGCGCAATCTGGTTGGCGGTGCAGCCCAGATTGGCGTACGGTCCGGTGCTGCCATACACCGGCGAGTTGAGGCACACGTCGTTGGGATTCATGCAACCCACATACGTGCTGCAAAACAGTTGCACGCCCGGCGGTCCGGAGAGGCGGTCGGGAGCATACTCGCACGAGCTTCCGGGGAAAGCGCTGCAGTCGCTTTGCTGGGTGCAGGTCACCTCGTTGCCGCTGGAGTTCAGGATGGGCTGCCACATCTGCAACTCGGCCGGGCACTGGCTCGAAGACAACTTCCAATTGCATCCCTCGATCGCCACCGCCGGCCAGGAGGGAGTAGCCCGGGCCGTCGTCCGCGCGCCATACCTTCCCGGCGTGCCGCACGAATAGGGATCGATGGTGCACATGCCGCTCTTGCCCGGCTTGGCATCGCACAGGTACGGGGAGGGGCAGTCTCCCAGCTCGCCGGCGCTGCAGGTGCAGGTTCCCACTCCATTCTGCATCACGCAGGTTTGTCCGGTGGAGGTCTGGCAGTCGGCATTGCTGCTGCACTGCGAGGCAGGCGGCAGGTCGGCGCCGCTCAGCGGCTTAAAGGCCGCAGCCACGTTGAAGCCGTCCACCAGGCTGACATCGTAGAAGTCGGTGGGGTTCGCGTTCTGCGAAGTGGGGGCCTGCAGATTGAACTCGATCTTGGTGAAGCCGCGGCTGGCGCCTCCGCCGCTGCAAATCGCGTTGCCGCCGCAATCGCCGGAGAGACAAGCGCCCAGGTTGCTGTTCTGGCAGACATTGCCGAGGCAAAGCCCGCTGCAGCAGTCGGAATACGTGGTGCAGGCGGCGCCCGTCGATTTGCAGCTCTCGAAGTTGGGGCATCCTCCGCGCCCCCACATCACCGTGTTCTGGTTGACGGTGGTGAGCGGGCTGGGGACCGAGCCGGCGGTCCCCGGCATGCACAGGTCCTTCTTGGTCCCGGCGGTGTAATCGATGAGCGCCGGGTCCAACTGGCACGAACTGCCACTGCATAACCAGCCCGCGGGACAAGTGCCATTGCAACTTGACAAATTACACAGCGGGACCTGGCCATTGCGGGTGTTGTTGGTGCAGGTGTAGCCGCTGGGGCAGCTTACCTGGTTCGGGCTGCTCGAGTTGGTCGCCTCGCAGGGCAGCTGATACTGGCACAAGCCTGCCAGCGTGTTGCAGGTTTGGCCGCTCGGGCAGGTTGGACTGGCTGCCGAGCAGGCCGTGTTCTCGCCCGGGTAATACTCGAAGTACTCGCACAGGCCGCCCAGACATTCGTAATTGCTGCCGACCGGCTGGCGCTGCGAGTTGGCGAAGCAGTAGTTCGAGCCCACCGTAGTGTTGCCGTCCTGCGACGGGTTCCATACCGTGCAGCGATTGTCGCCGCTATTGCCGGTATTGCAGACGCCCGAGCACAGTTGGGGGGCAGCCCCAGGAAGGCAGGTAGAACCGGAAAGCACGTTCGAGCAATCGCTGTTGCTGGTGCAGGCCGTTGGTCAACTGAAAGTTGTTGCAGTCGCTGTTGGCCAGACACATCACTCCCTGGTTGCAGTAGGAGTTGGGATAGCTGGCGCAATCGGTGTTGGTCAGGCAGCTCTGCGCCGATTGGCCGCTGCCCGGCTGACCGCCCACGCTGGCTACCTGCTGGCCCAGCCATAGCTCGTTGTCGCAGGCATTCACGATCTGGACATCGCGAAATCCGGTGGGGCAGGTACTTTGTCCCCAGGCGGGGAGGGTTGACAGCGTGAAGACACTCACCAGTCCCAACAGCCAGGAAGTGGCGAAGCTGGATGCACTACTTCTGCTGCACGATTTCATCGTCGCGTTATCTTTCCCGAGGTCAGTGAAACTTGACGATCGGCCAGAGAATCGCAAACATGCTACACCGGCCACCTTTCCAAACATAGGAAAAAGTGCAGCCGCCGAGGCGCAGGTAGAGCACCGCTTTCACGGTGCATTTAAACATCGTTTTTGGAGAAATACGGAGCAGCGCTTCCATGGCAGGTCTGGGAAGATCGCGCAATCGAAACTTCGGAGTATACTCGCCGCAAACGTCGCGAGCCGCAATAGCAAGTGGTTCGCGCCAACGGCTACACATCACATAGGGGCGAAAACATGAAAATCATCAGTCTGAGGCAGTGCGTTCTGCACTGCGTCTCGGTTGGCCTGCTGGTATTCGTTGCCATCGGCATGGCGCAAGCGCAACCAGAGGATATCGGCCAGTCCCAGCAAGGGCTGGTCACACCGCGTCCACCTATCGATCAGCAGACCCAGGAAGAGTTCGGCCTGCTGACTTTGACCAACCCTGAAGGCAGCTGCAGCGCGTCCATGTTGAATGACTACTGGGCCATTACGGCCGCCCACTGTGTCTACTCCGCCAAGGGCGGGTGCCCACAGTTCCAGCCCAATCAGATTTCGCTGCAGGCGAACTGGCCGGGCAACGCCAAGAAGGTGCAGGCGGTGCAGGTGATCGCCTATGGCTTGCCAACCACGTGCGCGACCAACATGCTCGGCAATCCCTACGACATTGCCCTGCTCCAGGTCGGGCTGCATGACTTCGGCCGGCCTGACTCCCGGCCCATGAAACTCCAGGAGCAGCGGCCGATGGCCAACCTGACGTTGACCGCCTTTGGGCGCGGCATTAACGCCTTGGCATTTCAGGTGGGCGCAAACGCAGTGCCGACCCAGCTAGACGGGCAATATCGGTCAGCCGATTTCGACATTATCTCGATCAACCCCAACTCGTCCGAGCTGCCGGTGACCTACGCCTTCCCGGGCAACAGGGGCGCCACCACCGCGGGTGGGGACAGTGGCGGGCCCTCGTATATCCAGGACTGGGATGATCCGCTGTCCATCCGTCGCAAGCTCGAATTCCGCCTCATGGGCGTCCATTCGTTCTGCAGCGCGACTTGCCTGCCGGGCAAATCGTGTCCCGACTCGACGGGTAATTTCTGGACGTGGGTGGCCTCGATTCAGCAATGCTCCGACGCTTCCATCCTGCCCGTGCGCAACCAGATACTGGCTGCCATCGAAGCGGTTCCCGCCGATACCGGGTTCATCGGCACGTTTCCCACCTCCACTCCAGCGTCCGTGCTAAGTCAAAAACGGGCACTTTACGCCATGAGCATCGATGAGCCGCTGGTGGCGCCGGCGGGCGCGGCCATCGATGTCCAACTGACGTTCAAGAGGTGTCACGACCTGCAGATCCATCCTGGCTGCCCGGTGACCGCGGACCTGGAACAATGGGCCTACGATCCTGCGACCCATCGCCTGTACCACGCCGCCAGTGGCAAGTGCGTCAACATCTCCGGTGCGCGGCGGGATGCCGGGTCCCCGATCATCTTGTATCCGTGCCAGGACGCCGCCAACGAGAAATGGACGCTGGTCGAACACGCGGGGTCGCCCATCTGGTCCATCAAAAGCGACTTGACGGGAATGTGTCTGCACGCCCAACCCGGCATCGCCGGGGGAAGTACACCGCAGCGGATGAGGCTACCAACGCCGGCCACGCTGATTCAGATGCCGTGTAATGGCAGCGACCAGCAGCGTTTCAACAACGTCGATGCCGCTTGGAGCCAGAGAAACGGCCCTCACTGAGGTCACCTGGAGGGTGAGTTTCCGGGGTTGAATCCGGTTTTCGTCAGGGTGGAATTATCGCCGCACCGAAAGCCGGATCTCAAACTCACCACGGGGGCGCGCAGCACCAGGTGCGTGCTCCGCCAGTCGGGCTGCGCCGATCGCGAGAGATCAGAACAGCTTGTGGCGCAGCAACCCCGCCACGCCCAGAACGCCGGACGCGAACAGCATGAAGCTGCTGGGCTCGGGTGTGGTTCCACCGCCGCCGCCGCTTCCGTTGATGGTGAACGATTCTGACGGAATCGTGCCGGTGCCAACCTCGGAAGCCTGGGACGGGCAGTTTGCGCCACCGCCGGTACCGCCGCAGTCCACGCCACTGTTCTCATCCCAATAGAGTGGGTCACCGCTGGGCGCGGACGCGTTGGCCAGGTTAAGCCAGTAGGTGTTGGGGGTGAGGCCGACGTTGAGGCTGGAAACCGTAACTTCGTGAATGGTAAAACCAAACTGGTTGGTGGAAATGAACTGGTCGGTCAGGTTCATGCCGCTGGCGGTGCCCGAGCCCAACACCGTTCCACCTTGCTCCATCGAGGTGATCGACCAGTCCAGCGACGTCATGATGTCCCCCGGAAACTCAAAGACACCGATGGAAAAACCGGTAACCGTTGAGTTGTTCAGCACCGTGAACGCGTCACTCACGACAAAACCAAGGTTGAGGGTCCAGGCATCGACCATGCCGTTGATCGGACCGTTGTCGTAAAGGACTCCCGCCGAGGCGGAACCAACCGCCAATGTCAGGCAGAGGATTGCGAGCGAAGCGATACGCAATTTCATGTCGGAACCTCCTTCAAGGTTCAATTCGCAAGGATTCAGAGCAGCTTCCTACGCAGCACGCCCACAAGGCCAACGAACCCGCCCGTTAACAGCACCAGGCTGCCCGGCTCGGGAGTCGTCCCTCCACCGCCACCGTTTCCGTTGATGGTGAAGGCTTCCGAAGGAATTGTGCCCAGCGTGTTCTCATAGGCAGTCGACGGGCAGCCTTTCGACATGCAGCCAACGCCACTATTCTCTTCCCAGTAAAGCGGGTCGCCACTGGCGGTCACCGCATTGGCCAGTGTCAGCCAGTACCCGGCCCCATCGGTCTCCGGAACGTTGAGGTTCGACACGGTAATCAGGTCAATGTTGTAGCCAAATGCGTTCGAGGACAAGAACTTGTCAATCAGGTTAGCGCCGTTTGCCGTGCCCGCATCCTCGATGGTTCCACACCCACCAGGACCGGAACATGGGCCGGTGCTAATGATCCAGTCCACCGAAGTCATTTTGTCGCCCGGAAGTTCTCGCGCACCGAACGCGAAGCCGGTGACCGCCGTCCCTCCGGCGACAAAGCTGTCGCTGACCGTGTATCCAAAGTTGATGGTCCAGGCGTCGATTTCGCCGATGATCGGACCATTCTCATAAAGCCAATTCTGTCCCCAGGCTGGAATTGCAGCCAGCGCCAGGCATAGGAGTGTGAGCACAGCGATGCGTAGTTTCACAGGTGAGATCCCTTCTCGATTCTGGTTTTCAACGACGGCTTGGCCCATTGACCTCGAAAATGGCATTCATGCTACACCCGGCGCGGGCTTTCCCGGCAGGTTAATTTCTGGGTGTCGCTTTGGCTGGGGAATAGTCGGGCCGGTTGGTCTGTAACGTCGTCGTTCCGACCCGAGGGACCTCGGTTTAGAGCGGAGGTGCGAGGTGCCTCAGGGGCTAAAGAAATTGTGTCGCACCTGGTGCCGCGGCTGCGCGGCCCGGTTGTTCACTTCGCATAGGCCTTTTGTTGGAAACAGCCAGAGTCGCTCGGGGGGGCGGGCGGCAATCGCGGTGTTCATCGGCTACTTCATCGCACACTTCAACAACTCCAGGGGTATTCTGACTCCATTCTTATCAGCTGGTTCTTCGGCGGCCGCCACTGCCTTTTCCCAAATGCTGTGCGGCGTTGCATCCGGTCGCTTCGCTTCTTCTTCTGCGGTCTTCCAGAACTCTTTCCCTGCCTCCGGAACGGCTTCCTTCAGGTATTCATTCAGCGCTTCCACGGGGCAGTCCTTTAGCTTCGCTTCGATTCTTCGGTGCAGGTCCTCCTCGGTTGGTTGGAAGGCCTGATCTACGGTTCGCTTATTGTTGAGCAGCTCCTGAGTAGTCCCGGGTTTTGGCAACGCGCTCGGTTTGGGCTCCGGTTTTGGCTTGGACTCTTCGTCAACAACTTTTTTCGCCTCCTCAGACATTTCCTTCTTGCATCCTATCTGGCAGAAGACGCCGCAGACCATAAGCGCCAGGCTCAACCCATATACGCAACTCTTTGGTTTCAGCATGTCAGCCCAAGCTATCACATTGCTTCCGCCCGCTTCTCCTGAGACTTGCCCGCAGACTCCCGCGTTGCGGAATCGCAGCATCGCGATTTCTTCACGAGCGCAAATATGTTAGAAAGCAGTTACCGATGGACGTTCTCAGGCGGCTCTTCGAACAGCACTTCCACTCGCCGGCGGAGCGGATACAGCCGCTGCAGGGGCACCTGGGCGCTTCCGGGCGCAGGATTCTCCGCGTGGCCAGCGAGCAGCACACAGCCATCGGCATTCTGCATAACGTTCGCGAAGAGAACGTAGCTTTCCTTGAGTTTTCCCGCCATTTTCGCCGGCGCGGTCTGCCGGTGCCGGAAATCTACGCCGAAGATCTGGACCATGGCGCCTACCTTGAAGAAGATCTTGGCGACACCACGCTGTTTGATTTCCTCACCGCCAACCGTGACGGTGAGCGCATTGCGCCGCAGGCCGTAGAGGCCTACCGGAGAGCGGTGGCGGTGTTGCCACGGTTCCAGATCGAAGGCGGCCGCGACCTGAATTACAAAGTTTGTTATCCGCGGGCCAGCTTTGACCGCCAGTCCATCGCCTGGGACTTGAATTACTTCAAGTATTACTTTCTGCGGCTGGCCGGCATCTCCTTCAACGAGCAGGCGCTGGAGAATGATTTTGGACGCCTCACGAAGTTGTTGCTGGGTGCGGGCCGCGACTATTTTCTCTATCGGGATTTTCAGTCGCGCAACATCATGCTGCGCGACGGCCAGCCGTTCTTTTTGGACTACCAGGGCGGCCGCAAGGGCGCGCTGCAATACGACATTGCGTCGCTGTTGTACGACGCCAAGGCCGACCTGCCGCCGGAGCTGCGGCAGCAACTGCTGGACTCCTATCTTGACACGCTGGCGGGCTTTGTCTCGATCGCGCGGGACGAGTTCCTGCGCTACTACTATCCCTTCGTCTACGTGCGCCAGATGCAGGCCTTGGGCGCTTATGGATTTCGCGGCTACTACGAGCGCCGGCCGCACTTCCTGCAAAGCGTGCCCTACGCGGTGAAGAACCTGAACTGGCTGCTTGAGCACGCCGAGCTGCCTGGCCTGCCCAGCCTGATGCAGGCGTTCCGCAGCATCGTGGCTTCGGAGAAACTGCAAGGCCTGGCTACCGAACCCGAACATCTGGTGGTGCGCGTCTCCAGCTTCTCCTTTCCCCGTGGTCTGCCCAAAGACGAGAACGGGCACGGCGGAGGTTTTGTCTTCGATGCCCGCGGGCTTCCCAACCCCGGACGCGAGACGCGCTTCAAGCACCTTACCGGCAGAGACGCGCCGGTGATCGAGTATCTGGACCAGCAGGAATCGGTCCATCGATTTCTTGCCAGCGCGCTGTCGCATGGTCGAGGCCAGCGTCGCCAACTATCAGCATCGCGGCTTCAAGAGTCTGATGGTCTCGTTTGGTTGCACCGGCGGCCAGCATCGCTCCGTTTATCTGGCAGAACAGGCGGCAAAACACCTGCGAGAAAAGACGGGCGTGGAGGTCGTGGTTCACCATCTTGAGTTAGAGCAGTTGGCCCGATGAAGGCCATGATTCTGGCTGCCGGCCTGGGCACGCGGCTACGTCCGCTCACCGACGATCGTCCCAAGGCGCTGGTGGAAGTCGCAGGCCGCACCTTGCTGGAGATTACGCTCTCCCGCTTGCGCAGCTTCGGCGTTGGCGAAGTCATCGTCAATGTGCACCACTTCGCCGACAGGATTGTCGAGTATCTGCAGAGCAACCAAAACTTCGGAATGCGAATCGAAGATTTCTCGCGAGGAAAGCCTGCTCGATACCGGAGGCGGCCTGAAAAAGGCTGCCTATTTTTTTCTGGAGAACTCCGGCGATTCAGAAACGCCATTCTTCGTGCACAACGTGGACGTGATCAGCACCATTGACCTTGGCCGGATGCTGCGTTTCCACAACGAGCATCAGGCGCTCGCCACTCTCGCCGTACAGGACCGGGAAAGCTCCCGGCATCTGCTGTTTAACCAGCAGCTTGAATTGTGCGGGCGGCGAGTTGGGACGCGAGGCAGCCGACGAACTGGTGCGATCTTGCGAGCCGCAGCAGGCGCTGGCCTTTTCCGGAATCCATGTCATCTCGCCGCGGCTTTTGTCGCAGATGCAGGAAGAAGGCGCGTTCTCCATCATTGACGCCTATCTGCGTCTCGCCGCTCAGGACGCAAGCATCCTGGCCTTCCGCGCCGATGAGTACTCCTGGCGCGATGTAGGCAGCCTGCCCAACCTGAGGCAAGCGGCTGAGGATCTAGCCTAAGTGGTGCAGGTACGACTTGTATCAGGGTATGCCTTTAGGCATACCGTAAGTGCGGTGTTATGAACGCGGCTTTAGGCGCTGGGTTTGGGCGCTAGCAGGTTGCTGAAAAACTCCATTGACAGCCTCGCTTTGAAGGGGCGCGGCTTCACCGGCTGCGGAAAAGAGCCTCGTGGAAGCGGGTTTGGGTAGTGCGGCGCTTCAGCGCCGCGTCAACCAACGGGTCAGACCGTGGCCTTTAGGCCCTGAGGTACATGCCCCCCATGTTGCTGAGACCCGCGTATTTCGCTGGTTTGGAGCGAAGTACCTCGGCGGCTAAAGCCGATTCTCACCGATTTGCGCTTAACGCGGGCCTGAAAGGCCCGCACTACCCGAGCGGCATTCACCGAGTTTTTCCCGCAGCCTATTCAGCCGCGCCGTAAGCACAGCAATAAAGCCGCGGCTTGAGCCGCTGAGGGAAAACGATCATCGACCCTCAACTTATACCGCCAATTTGCGGGACACAACGCTAGGGTGGACTACCCATCATCCTTCGCCACTGGACCAACTCGTCCCGCAACTGGTTTTCCGTCTTATTGCGCTTGAGCTGATCGCGAAGGTACTCCATGGCAAACTCAGGCGGAATCGATCCATTGAGCGGGTTCTTATAGAACCCGTCCAGCCCAACTCTTAAGGCTTTGTCGGCTTTGTAGTCGAACGCGTCCGATAAAGTACACAAGTTGAGGCTCTCCTGCAATTTCGCGTTGTACTCCGGTCCCGGTGGTATGCTCCTGGCGTTCTTCATGCATTCGTTGTGCGCCACGAATTGCGCTTTCTGCATGGCCGTCGTATAGCCATCCACGAAGGTGTCCTTGGCATCGTCGGATAGCCCTTTCCACCATCCGCCATAGTCGCCGAGTACCTTCATCATCAAAGGTGAGACCGGGATTGGTTTGAGCGGCGGCGGGTCAGCGGGCAAGTCGGTTTGCGCGGCAGCGGCCAGCGCAGCCGAGAGCACGAGAATGGCGATCCGGGCGGTCATAACATCGAGAAGCGCTGCTTCTCATGGTTGTTCAGGATCACGCATCGCCCAGCTTCACCCGTGGCCAAAGCGCACATCGAAAACGCAAACAGCAATTGGCGGTGCAGCGCATACCCCATAGTTTGTGCCTCCTGAGGAGGGTTTACAAGTACTTGCGGTGGTGTCCAGCCAGGACTCTTGAGCGGCCGCCGATCAGGGTTGATCTTCGTTGCAAAAGGCTCCTTCGCCTGGCGAGAACGGCCAGAGCGCAGCAGCAAAATTGGGATTGCTGGCGACCAATAGGGGTCCCCTCGGCTTCGCTCGGGGCAGGCTCTTCGAGTCGCTGCGCTCGCTCAGGATGACAGAGGTTGAAAGATGCCAGCTTTCATCCCAATGGGTGCGTCATGGGCTGCTGTCGCCGGCCCATGAAACCTCAGGATCACACTCCAAGAAATTGCTTGCCCTGGTGAAGAATCCAGCTTAGTGGTTCTCCATCTTCTGCATCATCTGCTGGCGTTCCTGGGCACGCATGGCCTGCAACTTCTGGTTTTGCTCCGGGGTCAGGATGGGCTGCAGTTTGGCGTCGGTAGCTTCACTGATCTGGCGCAACTGCATCGCCTTCTGCAGCGGCCCCAGAGAAGTATCGGCCTTCAGGGCCTGAAGCTTCGGCGCCTCTTCCATCAGGATGGGCGTGATCTGTTTTTTCTGCGCCGGCGTCAGTTGCAGCGCCGCCGACATCTTCTCCAGCTTGGCGGCGATCTCGGCCTTGTTGGGCCCGCCGCCCGCGGCTCCCATGGTGCCCTGGCTCATAGTGTCCTGGGCGGAAAGCGATCGGTGCGCCGACGGCGATAGCCAGTACGAGCGCAAAAAGGGTTGCAGCAAGTTTCTTCACAAATTCCTCCTGAGAGTTATTGAGCATTGCGAACTATAGTGACGCCGTGGCAAAGAAAGGAAATGAATCAGGCCGTCTCCTGGAAATTGTCGTTACGAGCGTTTCCTGAGTCTGCGATGCACCCATCGGGATGAAAAACTGTCATCCTTCGACGTCTGTCATCCTGAGCGAGCGTAGCGAGTCGAAGGTCCCCTATATTGCTCACTCACTTTCCCGCTCGGCACGTTTTTCGATGGAGCGCCCTGGGTTCGGGCGCGAGGAATCTGCTTCTCGCTGAGCCGGCAAAAAGCTGATCCCTCGGTGCGCTCGTGATGACAATCAATACAAAATGTCACGCCAGTGCCGAGACGACCGCATGGATAGGAAGTGTACCGCCGCACCCCCGAGATGAGGAAGACTGCCGAGTATTTTTCTTGCTCCTCTCCGAGGCGCGTAGTAGCGTGTACCCCTACAGGGGCGCGAAGGAGGAACATGTCGACCAAACTACCAGCGCCTCTGACCTTAACTATCGCCCTGCTGCTCCTGGCTACCGCAACTGCGTCGGCTCAAATTCCGAGTAAGGCGTCCGCCAGCGCGAGCGTCAGCTCCACAGCCATCCACGCGGCCGTGCAAGTTAATCACGTCTTCATCGTGATGGAGGAAAACCACGGCTACACCGATGTCATCGGCAATCCGCAGATGCCTTACCTGAATAGCCTGGCGAAAACCTACTCCGTCGCGCAGGGATATTTTGCCAACACTCATCCTTCCATCGGCAATTACTTCATGCTTACCACGGGACAGATCATCACCAACGACGACGGCTATATGGGCACGGTGACGGCGGACAATGTGGTCCGCGAGTTGCTCGCAGCGGGAAAAACCTGGAAGGAATATTCCGAGGCGCTACCCTACCAGGGATACGATGGCGGCAACACCGGCGAGTATGCCGAACGCCACAATCCTTTGTCGTACATGTCCGACGTTCGCGGCGATCCCAATCAACTGCAAAACCTGGTGCCGTTTACCCAGCTTGCCACCGACATCGCCAATCATGCACTGCCCAACTACGGATTCATAGTTCCCGACCTGCTCCATGACGCGCACGATGGCACCCTGGCGCAGGCGGATGCCTGGCTGCAAACCAACATCGCGCCGCTGCTGGCCAGTCCCGACTTCAACACTCGCGGGCGGCGGACTGTTGATCATCACCTTCGACGAGGCCGAAGACAGCGACGGCGCCTTTGGCGGCGGGCACGTTGCCTGGGTGGCCGTCGGCCCCAACGTCAATCCTGGATATCCGCCGGCCGGGTCGCACATTCCCGTCACCCTGTATCAACACCAGAGCACGTGCCGGTTCATGCTCAAACTGGCCGGGGTCACGGTTTTCCCTGGGACCGCGGCCACCGCGCCCGACATGAACGAATTCTTGTCAGGGAACTGACAGGTCGAAAGATGCCAGGGGGTAGGCGGCGGGCGGCTCTAACCTATCAGGCTGTTACCGGGCTGGGACCTATGCGATTCATCGACGCCATAGAAAAGTTCATCTATCGGTCGAAGCCAGGTCTCCTGATCGGTTTGGCCTTAGCGGTCTCGTTCCTCAAGACCGGCATCTGGTACATGCCGAACCTTGAGGAATGGAGCGCGATTGCCCTCAACCCATTTCGCAATCCATTCGCCGATCCTAATGCGCACTATCTTTTTTGGAATTGGCTCAGCCCATTTCTGGCGTGGCGGCTGGGCATCCTGGACGAGAACTCCTTCCTCTACTTTCATCTGGCCTTTTCCATTCTATTCACGCTGACCTTCCTTGCTTTTGTGTGGGCCAACTTTGAAGATAGAGATGCGCGCACCGCGCTGGTTCTTTTTCTGGCTTTGCCGGTTTCAGCTACTGCATACTTCTGGGTGGGAATGGACTCAGTAACTCTAGCTCTCATGTTGCTGTTGTTCGTTGTCCGAAGGCATTTATGGCTCGCTTTAATCGTCGGCATCCTACTCGGAATGCAGCATTTTGAGCAGGGTGCGGTAGGGTTTGGAGCTCTGACATGCGCCTTGTTACTATCGTTTGTCCTTAAGACGAAAAGCAAATATTCACTCAGGTGGGCAATACTTTCATTGGTTGGTGTGGTCCTTGGAAAGCTGGCTCTGATTGTAGTGTTCAACCACTACCATATCGAAGTGAATTCTGGAAGGACATATTTCCTGCGGAAAGTCTATATCATGTACGGCAGCTTCTTCTACTATCATTTCCAATATATAGCCTGGTCGGTTTTTGGTGTGGGATGGATTGCAGTCGCGAAGTTTGCCGAACGGGGGAAGGCAGCCGTGCCTTTTCTTGTTGCACTAGCCGGACTACTGCTCTTACTGCCGTTGGTAGCGGATGAGACGCGGGTGCTGGCGATTGTCAGCTTCCCGCTCGTGGCTGCATACCTGTTGTTGGACGCCGACTTCCTGCGGGCTTTGAACGGCCGCCTGGTGGCTTGGATTTTCGGGCTGTGGGTCATGATTCCGTGGCCGTGGGCGTGGGAAGGCAGGCCCCTGGTGTCCATTTTTCCTTACAACATGGCTTACATCCTGCATTGGCTGTTTGGGTGGTTCCACATCCACGCGAACGACCCGAAGTGGCCGTTGTAACAGGCACCCGGCGCGGGTCGTGTCAGGATCGGAAGGCTTCAGCTGCCGCTGAACTCGGCCATTCGCGGTAGCGACTATCAGAATGGACGAGTCTAAACGCAGGCAGTCGATTCCTGGGCGGGATTTCTGAAGGGTGGGTCGCCTGAGTCAGAGAAGGGAAGTCTAAGCAGCGCTCGGGCAGCGGTCGCTATGGTTCCGCTGCCCGGGTTCCTGGATTACTGCAACATCTGGTGAATGAGCTGCTGCATGGTGTTCGAGTTCGACTCGGTTACCGAATCGAGGAACGAGCCGTAGCTGGCGGTCTCGCCACCGCAGGCGATGCCCCAGGCATCGGTGCTGGGGTTGACCGTCGCACACGTCCCGTCGTAGGCATTGTCGTAGTTGCTGACTAGCCCGTAGTTGGAGTGCTCGTTCCTGGTGTCGTCCGACCATCCCCAGAAGTTCATGCCCACGGCGAAGTACTTGCCGTCGGTGCCGCGGGTGTTGAAGATGGCATTCAGGTCGCTGGCGTAATGGTCGCCGCGCGTCTGTTGATTCGGGTAGTCGGTGTCGGCCATCGAGGGACAGGGTCCGCCTCCCGCGCCGGAGTAGTTGCCATCGGTGCAGCGGTCATGCCAGTAAGAGTCGTTGTTGGCGCTTAATCCATACCACGCTATGACCGGAAGCCCCGTCTGCGCATAGGCAGTTTGCAGGAAGTAATCCGGCGTTTTACCGCCGCTGTGCTGCGATGGTTGATAGGAAGCGTGGATGGCGCTGACCCCGGCGTCGCGAAGCGCCCGTAGCACCTCGGGACGAATGCTCTGCGTCCACGAATTGCCGAAGAAGTTATAAGCGAACACCAGGTGGTTGGCGTCGAAGGAACGGAATCCCTGGACCATGGTTTTGGTGGTCGCGTAAGAATACCAGTACAGGAATTCGTTCACATCGGCCGCAACGTTAGCATTGGCGCCGCTCAGCGCAACCGGGTCGGCACCCATCCAAGCCTGGTGGGCAAGCCGATCGTCTTCGTCGAGCACGCCGGTTCCACCGCGTCCCCAGCCGCTGCCGGCTGAGCAGAAGGAAGTGTAGTTGCTGCCCCAAGCTGCATTGAGTGCGGCGATGGTGCCGTACTTATGCTCGAGGTAGGACTTACCTTGTCCCCAGCCCAGGCCGAAGTCAACCGGCGATCCGTTAAGGGTGCCGCAGGCCCAGGCGTACTTGCTCCACAGGGTGCTTCCCGTGCCGCCGCTGCCCACCGGATTGGTGACGGCAATCACGTAGGCGAGATTCAGGTATGGACTGTCACCTATGGCGCCGCCGCGGAAGTCGCGGAAGTCGTCCATGTCCTCGTGGGTGATGCCGATCAACCAGGGGCTGGTGTTGAAGTTTAAGCCGAGCACCGCCTTGGTATAGCTGAGCGTCCAACTCACGCAGTCAGCCCACATGGGGTCGAAGGTGTCCTGGGTAATGTGGCCGTCATTGTAGGCCTGCAGGTTTGCGGGCAAGCCTGCAATCAGGCTCTTGATGGGCGCGGTGTATTGATGACCGTTGACGCTGCAATACTGCGGGTCCTTGTTGGCGCCGTAGATGGAGCCTCCACTGGGCTTCACCAGGATGATGCCTGGCATGCGCGGGTTTTGGGCGTCGGCATTCAGCGGCTCATAAGCGTAGTCTCCAACCGCGCTGAAGCCCCAAGCCTGCAAGCGCTGTTTGGTATGCACCATCCAGGGTGGCTGGAAGTTGTTGCCGTACCTCGCCTGCAGCAGGCTGGAGTAGTTGCCATCCGCATAGAAGACGTACTGTACGTTCTGCACGCCGAGATAGGAAAAGGCGTTGCAGGACGGATCAGCGAGAACCCAGCGGTCGCCGACGGTCATCAGCCGGAAGTATCCGGTCGGAGTGCAGCCCGGAACCGGCGCCGCGGTGAAGCCGCCATAGGTGTCCAACCCGATGACCACATTCAGCCCCATGTCCATGACCTGGTGCTGCGGTGGGTGGGCAGAATCGGTCGCCAGCACCCCGAAAGAGAATTGACCAACCGCGTTGGGCGATCCGGCGATGTTGCCCTGCTGGTCCAGGCTAAGCCCTGGAGGAAACGAGCCCGAGGTGAGTTGATAGGTGTAGGGCGGCGTGCCGAAGGAGGCCTGCACACTGTAGGTGTAAGGCTGCATGAAGTAGCCTTTGCCCGGAGGCTGGCCCTTCGGGGTCGCCGTGACGGTCAGCGCGACCGTGGCGGTTCGCTGGATCGCTCCGCCGCCGGCCGTCACCGTAATGGGATAGCTGCCGGCTGGAACGCTGCCCCCAACGGCGATGGTCATGGTCGAGCTGCCCGCTCCGGGCGCGGGAATGGCTTGCGGGTTGAAGCTCAGGTTTACACCCGTGGGCGCGCCGGAGGCCGAGAGACTGATCGAGTTGTTGAATCCACCGCTGACGGTAGTGGTCATGGTGGAGGTTCCCTGATTGCCTTGCAGGATGCTGAGGGAAGCCGGCGAGGCGGAAAGGGCAAAGCTTGACGTAGCGATCACGATCAGCGAGACCGTGGCAGTTTGCTGTACACCTGCGCCGCTGCCGGTGACGGTGATGGGATACGTTCCAGGCGACGCGATGGGCAACACCATAAACGTCATGGTTGACTGGCCTGCGCCCGGAGCTGAAATGGTTTGGGGAGCAAAGGCCACGCTCACTCCCATCGGGGCTCCAGAAGCCGCGAGACTGATCGAGCTATTGAATCCACCGCCGATGGTGGTGGTGATGGCGGAGCTTCCCTGACTACCCTTCTGGATGCCGAGGGAAGCCGGCGAGGCGGAGAGCGTGAAGCTGGGGGCGGCGGTCACCACCAGCGCAACCGTGGCGGCTTGCTGCAAGCCTCCACCGCTGCCGGTGACGGTGATGCGGTAGGTCGCGGGGGCGGCGGAGCGCGGCACCGTAACGGTCATGGTGGAGTGGCCAGCGCCGGGAGCCAGAATCATGGTCGGAGCAAAGCTCACGGTAGCGCCGGCGGGCAGACCTGATGCTGAGAGCTTGACGAGGTTGTTGAATCCGCCGCTGATGGCAGTGGTAAAGGCGGCGGTTCCTTGATTGCCCTGCTGAACGCTGAGGGCAGCGGATGAGGCGGAGAGCGTGAAGCTGGGGGCGGCGGTCACCACCAGCGCAACCGTGGCGACTTGCTGCAAGCCTCCGCCGCTGCCCGTGACGGTGATGCGGTAGGTCGCGGGGGCGGCGGAGCGCGGCACGGTAACGGTCATGGTGGAGTGGCCAGCGCCTGGCGCCAGAATCATGCTCGGAGTAAAGCTCACGGTAGCGCCGGCGGGCGCGCCGGAAGTCGTGAACGTAACCGGCTTGTTGAATCCGCCGCTGATGGCGGTGGTAAGGGTGGCGGTTCCTTGATTGCCCTGCCGGACGCTAAGGGCAGCGGTCGAGGCGGAAAGCGTGAAGCTGGGCGCGGCGGTCACCACCAGCGCAACCGTGGCGGCTTGCTGCAAGCCTCCACCGCTGCCCGTGACGGTGATGCGGTAGGTCGCGGGGGCGGCGGAGCGCGGCACGGTAACGGTCATGGTGGATCGGCCAGCGCCGGGCGCCAGAATCAACTTCGGGGTAAAGCTCACGGTAGCGCCGGCGGGCGCGCCGGAAGTCGTGAACGTAACCGGCTTGTTGAATCCGCCGCTGATGGCGGTGGTAAGGGTGGCGGTTCCTTGATTGCCCTGCTGGACGCTAAGGGCAGCGGTCGAGGCGGAAAGGGTGAAGCTGGGCGCGGCCGTCACGGCCAGCGCGACGGCGGTGGTCCGCTGCATTCCTCCGCCAACGCCCATGATCAGTATGCGATAGGTTCCGCGCGCAGCGGAACTCGGCACCGCGATGGTCATGGTGGATCGGCCAGCGCCGGGCGCCAGAATCAACTTCGGGGTAAAGCTCACGGTGGCGCCGGCGGGCGCGCCGGAAGCCACGAAACTAATCGGTTTATTGAATCCGCCGCTGATAGAAGTGGTAATCCCGGAAGTTGCTTGACTGCCTTGCTGGACGCTGAGGGACGCGGATGCCACCGCAATTGTGAACTGCGGCTGAACTGCCAGCGCGTTGGCAGCGAGCAACAAGAAACTTAGCAGGCAAAGAGTATGAATAAAAGACTTGTTTGCCGAAATGATAGCCATCTGTACTTCGCTCCTCTCGGGGGAGTCGCTAGGCTTGCGTGGGCGCCCGGCGCGCGGGCGTTGCAATAGGGTTCAGGTGACGCTCAGACAAGCCATAGTCGACCTACCGCCATATGGGTCACATCGGCAGGATGGGTATGATGGCAAGTGGTTGGAGGACGCGATTCAGGCCAGTTTTCGAACCTGTACTCGCCTGCACGGGGGTACAGGCTTGCGAGAGTTAGGGAGTGCTGAGGAGCGATCGCCAAACGGGCCAGCGAATCTGCGATCTACAGCTTGACGAACGTTGCCGGGTGACTGCAGTCACAGACGGCGGTCGCTGTCAACGCTACACTTCTGATTACCAAGCCGCCCTGGTTTCGGCGGAGTGGTAGGTGCCCGTAGGTACACTTCCAGTTTTTCGGCCCAGATAAGATCAATCCCTTACGGGTTTCCTCGGCTAGGCTTCGCCAACACTTCGTTATTCTGTGTAGGTTCACAAAACAGCGATCGGTGTCAAAGGGGACATGCGATCCAGCGGTTTTCAAGACTGCGAGCAGAATAGACATGAAACTGCTTTGCGCCACGCGGCTTGTAGCAGCCTTCTTCCTGATCCTGGTGCTACTCTTCGGCCCCGGGCCGAACCAGGCTCTTGAAGAAGCCGGCTCCGCGGGCGGACCATCTGCGCCGTTGCGCACTTCGGATCCCGGGCCGGCGCGCGCGTTTCCTCGACTGAGCCTGGGGAGCGGGCGCGAGCTGGTCTATGTCGGCATGTTTTCATCCGACGCCAGATTTCGATGGTCCTCAAAGTTCACTCGTTTTATGGACGCGATGAAGGCGCCGTCGCCCGACGTCACCAGGCCGCCGATAGGTTCATCGGAACAAGCCGCGAGCCAGAGTGGCGTTCCCGACTGGATGCTTTTTTCCAACGAGCGGGTCGCAGACGATGTTGAGCCACCGGCGCATGCCGTGAAACTGCCTGTAGCGCATTCCCGTGCCGGCAGTGCGCGCGATGCCGTGGTTTCCTTCGCCTACGGCCGGCCAAGACTGCTGCGGACGCCGCAACAGGTGACCACCGATTCCCGGCAGCGCGTCATTCTTAGCGATCCCGGCATTCCCGCCGTACACGTACTGGACCCGAAGGGAAAAACCTCCTTCAGCATTCTTGGCGGTCAAGGCCACCGGCTCCAGGCGCCGGCCGGAGTTGCGGTCGACGGGAAAGACAATATTTACGTCGCCGATTCTCAGCGTGGAATGGTTTTGGTGTACGACCAATACGGAACGTTTGTACGATACATCGGCAACGTTCATGGCGAGAACGCGTATCAAGGCCCTGCCGGAATCGCGATCAGTCGCAAAGCGGGGCATTTATACCTTGCCGACGGCCCTCGTCATCTTATTTTCATGCTCGATCTGGAAGGCAATCTCCTGAAACGTGTGGGGAGACAATGGGACGAAACCGGCAAAGGAGAGTTGAAGCGGAGGAAGAGTACGGGTGCGGGAGAATTTAACGATCCGACCGAGATTGCAGTGGGCAATGACGAAGTTGCGGTTCTGGATACCGCCGGGACGCGGGTCCAGATCATGGACCTGGAATGCAACCTGGTTGGAGGTTTCAGCGTCCTGAGTGTTTCCCATGGCAAAGTTGACAGAGCCAACGGACTCGGAATCGATCAGGACGGCAACATCTATGTCTCGTATGCAGGGGCTTCCGAGGTCAGGGTGTACAGGCGGGATGGCGGACTTCTGGCCGTTTTCGGGCAAGCCGGTTCCAGGATGGGCGAGTTTAGTGCGCCCAGAGGGTTGTGGATCGATGCCGGCAATCGTCTCTACGTCGCCGATACAGAGAATGTTCGCGTCCAACTGTTCCAACTGAGCACCGGGGACCGAGGGAATCAGTGCTTAGGTCGGGCAAATGGGGTTCATGCAGCGTTTGCATGCTCTGACCAACAGCCGCATTGACCTAGGGAAATTCCGATTAAGTCACGACGAAATCCCCCAGCAGCCTTTAAAGCCTGAATGATTTTGCTGAACTTACGGACGGCCTGAAGGCCGTCCCCTTCAACAACCAGACTTACTCAGAGCTGCCCTAACGGCCCTCTGGCCTGAGAGATGTCCCCGGCGAGACCGCCTTGATGGGCGGGTCGACGAAATGGAGCGTCGGTGTGGTGGGTGCAAAGATTTGCATCTTATGGACCAGCACTCGGACGCATAGGTGCAAAGGCTGAGTAGACGCTGGCAGAGGCGAATCGATTGCAGTCGCCCAGCCTGGTTATCCCGTGGCCGTTGGAAGAAGGATTGCACCAAAAGTCGATGAGGCGTCGGCGCTTCAAACCGCCTGCCCATGAAGTGTTTTCCGCCGACGGGTTTGTGATGAAGATAAAACTTGGGGGCTGGGTGTTCCTGGCAGCGTGCTTCGTGAGCACCTATCGCCTGTACCCTTTGGGTCGCAGCGCCGGACTAGCTGCATTCCTTGTGTTGTCGGTGATGCTGCACGAAGTGGGGCACGCTTTGGCGGCCTGGTATTACCGCGCTCCGGTGCACGAGCTTGGCCTCTGTTTGTGGGGCGGATACATTCGTTATGAACGGCCCGGCAACTCGCTCTACCAGGTAGTGATTCTGACGGCCGGCATGATGACCAATCTCCTGCTGGTGATCCCGTTTTGGTTTGTACCGCACATCGGTCCCGTGATCAGTATCTGGAATTTCACGCTATTCGTGTGCAGCGTGTTGCCTCTTCCAGGATTTGACGGGGGCAAGATATTGAAGCTCTGTGCGCGCCAAGCCTGAAGGCAAGAAAGACACTGCTGTATTCAGGGACGGTTGGACGCGGATGGAGGTTGCAGATCGCCAAGCCAGCCCAGGACCAGCAACCAGGAATGCGCTCTAAAGTCGTGCCCTGATACAAAACGCTCACACTGCGAATTTTTGAGCAGCCTGCTAAGCCGTTGCGGCCGCGGCAGCGGTTGGGCAGGACCGATGAATGGCAACGCCCATCACGTGGAATTCGACGACAGAGGATTTAGGGACATAGACCAGGACATTGTTGCCAGTGCTGTCAAACGGCCGCAACCAAACTCCGGAGTCGAGCAGGAGCCGGGTGTCGTTGCGGGTTTGCCCTTCGAGGATCTCGCCATCGGCGAAGCGGACCCGAATCCATAAATCGGTGGCGGCCATGTCGGAGAAAAATTTTACCTCGTCATGGTCGAGAGCTCCTTCATGCCGCTTTACGAAGAAGACCGCTTTGGCTTCGGAAGCCAGGATCTGGGAGCATTCGCCGGAAACTTCGCCTCGGATATGGAGGACTTCCGGCAAGGGTGAAGGTGGAACTACATGTTCAGTGTTGGCATCCCATTCCAACATACCCTTGACGAGAGTGCCGTCGCTTCTATGCACTACCACCAATTCTGTGGCAACTGTAGTCTCGAGCAAAGTCTCGGTTTCTTTCTTTGTCATGGAAATGGCCAAGTCGGATTCCCATTCTAAGTCAGGGGGCGTGGTTCAGTACTTGCTCGCGGGCAAGCCTGTAGTTGCTCAGCAACGAGAGGAGCGCCTTAGCCACCGTGAAAACATGACCTAGGACACCGCCAGGGGGGTTCGGGCAGAGTCCATTCCCAGCCTACGCAATCGGTGGAGCAATACTTTATAGCTGATTCCGAGGGCTTTCGCGGCGTTTCGCCGGTGTCCCCCGCAAGCAGTCAAGGCTTCGGAGATGTCCTCGTGGCTAATCGCAACCGCTTTGGGCAGTGGAGCTGAGACGTCCTGGGCCAGCTCATCCATCATCAATTGTTCATCGCCCAGCACCAGATACCGCTTGACAAAGGTTTCCACCTCGCGCAGATTCCCCGGCCAGTTATACCGCATGCAGGCATTCCGCAGGCGGGAGGAAAGAACCGGCTGCACATCGGAAAGCCCCAGCTCACGAGTGCAGCGCCGCAGGAAATAGTCGAGCAGGAACGGTATTTCCTCTCGCCGTTCGCGCAGAGGTGGCAGCCGGAGGCAGAAGCCATTGAGCCGGTAATACAAATCTTCGCGGAAAGTTTTTTGCGCGATGGCCGCCTTCATGTCGATGTTGGTAGCCGCCAGAACACGTACCTTGACTTTTTCCGTAGTCCGGCCACCCAGGGGCGAGAAGCTGCCATCCTGCAAAACTTGCAGCAGTTTCGCCTGCAAACTGGGATGCATCTCGCCAATTTCGTCCAGGAACATGGTGCCACTGTTGCACTGGCGAAACTTTCCCGGCTTGGAACGGGCGGCGCCGGTGAAAGCGCCAGGCTCATATCCGAAAAGCTCGCTCTCCAGCAGTTCCGACGGCACCGCGGCGCAGTTTACCTTCAAGAACGTACTGTTGGCCTGGGGAGACAAGCTGTGGATGTAGCGGGCCAGGACTTCCTTCCCGGTTCCGCTCTCGCCCAAAATCAAGACCGGCAGATTGACTCGCGCGACCAGGGCGGCCTGCTCCTGGAGTTCGCGCATCGCGGGACTGGCAAAGACAAAGAATGCGTTAGGTCCAATGGGAATTTCGGAGCCGGGACTTTCCGTCTGGTGAGCCGTCTCCGGTGCCAGCCCAACCAGCAGCCGCAGCAGGTCCTCGGGCACGAACGGCTTGAGCAGGATTTCACTCGCCCCTCCGCGGATGGCGGGCAACAAGGCACCGTATTCGCTCACGTGGGCCATCAGCACCACCTTGGCGTGAGCATTTACTTTGCGGATACGAGGCAACAGCTCAAAGCTGGGCATGTCAGACAGGCTGCTGGAAGCGAGCACAACATGTGGGCGCATACCATTACGCATGCATTCCAGGGCGTGCTCAGCGGACTCGCAGGTAATTACCTCACGTTGACCATCCTCCAGGATGGTTCGTAGGTAACGCAGCATACGAGGATCGTCGTCAATCGCCATTACGGACGACAAAGATGCAACTGCGACATGCCGCCTGACTGGATCTGCTGCTGGCGAGGAAAATACGGGACGTAGGTCCTCAGGGTGTTCGGCCATAGTTGTTCCGATCTCGGGGGATTATTGTCAACAACTTTCACAGCTAACAAAATCCGGCTTACTTCTGACCGTCACCGAGGGGAACGATCGACGGACACTACAGATAGACGAAGTGTAATCGGATGACACCGAATGTAGCACCGCCGCATGGTAAGGTCAACCTTTTATTTTACTAAAAAGCCACACCTTCCCAGATTGGTCTTGGATTATTCCACACGTGCCGACCTTCAGGTCTCAAAGAGTGAAACAAACTGCACTCCCAAACGGAAGTAACCTCTCTGGTAAAACTGGCGAAAGGTGTCGGTGGCTAGTCTTTCGCTAGCCGTGGGTATTTTGGCCCCTCAGTTGCACCTTACCCATGGCAATGTCATGTAAGCCCAATACTATGGATAATAATCCAGTTACTGACCTGCCCCCGGACTCAGTAATCTTCGGCAAGTCTTCATCGATGGCTGAGTTGGAAGGCAACGTAAGACGGCTGCTCGGGATGAACCTACCGATCATCTTGCAAGGCGAGAGTGGAGCTGGTAAAAGCATTCTTTCCAAGTTCATACACAATAATTCCACTGCAGTTGCAGGTCCTTATGTCAAAGTAAACTGCGCCAGCGACGACGGCACGTTGTTGGAAGCTCTTGCATCCACGTTAGTGGAGGAGGAACATACAAACGGCGATACCTTTCCGGCGCAACTGGACCTGTCGTACATTGGGACACTATTTCTAGATGAAGTTGCAGAACTGTCCCCGAAGAGGCAACTGCAGCTAGTCCACTTGCTTCCCGACCGGCAAGGCTGTGGAGACAATGATCCGTCGAGTCCATGCGCGAAGGCGCGTATTGTTGGGGCCACGGCCCGCAACCTACGGCAAGAGGTCAAGGAGAAGAGGTTCCGCCGAGACCTTTTCTATCGGTTGGCGGTGGTAATCCTGGAGGTGCCGCCGCTGCGCCATCGACGGGACGATTTGATGGTTATTGCCAACCATCTGAGGCGGCGCTACAGCGACAGTTTCGGACTTCCCGACAGGCCCTTTTCCGACCGGTTGATGGAGCGTATGCACGAATATGGATGGCCGGGGAATATTCACGAACTGGAAAATTTTGTTTGCCGCTATGTCATTCTGGGATCCGAGGACCAGGTTCTCGGCGAGCTTGACAGCAATAGCGAAAATGCCAGGGTGGCAGTCACAATCACACCTGGGGAGACTCTCTTGCGGGAAGTGACCAGGCGGACCCTGGCGAATGTGGAGCGGGAAATGATCGTGAGAGCTCTCGAGCTGCACAATGGCAGCCTCAAGCGGGCGGCAGGAACTCTTGGCATCAGCTATCGTACGTTGATCAATAAGATGGACCAGGCAGGCTTGCCGCGGACCCGCCATGCCAGCAAGTCGAGTTGAGATCGGCGGCTGGTGGCGAGGCTCCGAAAGTCTTTATTCTTCCAGCGCTCGCTGCAACGAACCTCCCGTAAGAACCAGGCGTCCCTGAGGAAGATGGAAAGCGAAAGACCTTTTTCGACGCCGACGATGAAATAGCGCGCATCCTATCCACTCCTGGTCTTCCGTTAATGGGTTGCTACGTTTTCGGATAATCGACCACCACCTTAGTCTGGTTAAGTCGGTCATTATTCCCAATTCAGGATTTATTCATTATTTTTTTGCACCTAGAGCGTTTTTCTAGTTGACAAGAGCGGGCCTGCGAGCGGTAATGATATTAATCAATAGACGTGAGCTGTGCAAAGTTTTGCGCCTAATGGGCTGTCGGGTTTGTACGCTACCGACACTTGCCGGCTCCGAGACCCCCACACATTTTGTCGTTATAGCCCGTTGCGTTTGCGACGGTTTTGTAGCTGATTGATAAGACAAGGCATTGTGACATTATGACTCTCAGAAATCTGGTCTATTTGGGAAGTGGCAGGTGTATTGCAATGTCCAGAGTACTGTCCCAGTAGCAGGCTTCCGTCGTAGTCTCCAGGACTATCGTGGAGGAAACTTCGGTAAGAGGCTGCAAACGGACAATACTCGTAAAGACTAGAAGAGAGAGGAAAAGATTCAAATGATCAACATGTTGAAGAACCTGCACAAAGAAGAGTCGGGCCAGGACCTGATCGAGTACGCATTGATCGCGGGCCTGATTGCCGTGGCTTGCGTAGTAGCTATGGGCAACGTGGCTGCGGCGATCAACACTAAATTTGCCGCGATCGTCACCGCGCTGGGATAGCCGCTGGTTTCAGCGAAAGGAAGCAGGCGTTGCGCGCCTGCTTCCGCTTTTCCCAATGTGACACAGTAAATCCGGGCTGAGCCCCTCGGTTTTTGCTAGCTGCCAGGGCACTATTCGAAGTTCGCAGTCGGCGAGAGGGCGTTTGTATAAAGAATTTGGTTAATCGCCGATAGTGGTTAATAGATCGCAGCCTGCTGCCCAACTTTACGTGCGGCGGAGCGCAATGAAGATGAATAAGTAAATGATGAACGCAGACTTACTTTTTGGGGCCGACGCGCTGGCGGTGGCGATAACGGCTGCCGTCATTGACGTACGACAGAATCGCATCCCTAACTGGCTGACCTACCCTGGGATCGCAATGGGAATTCTACTGCGCTGGTCTTTCTTGGGATGGCGGGGATTGGGCAGCGCGGTCGCGGGTTGCCTGTTAGCCGGCGGAGTGATGTTCGTGTTTTACCTGGTACGTGCCATGGGAGCCGGCGACGTAAAGTTGCTGGCCGCTATCGGAAGCCTGGTGGGTCCATCCCAGGCGGTGGTAGTTCTGGTCGCAACCGCGGTTGCAGGCGGCTTGTTGGCTCTCGTTTACATACTTGCCCGCCGCCGCTTCGCTGCTACTCTCAGGAATGTTGGCTCGGTGGTGATGTTTCATTCCTCGAGTGGGTTGAAAACTCACCCGGAATTAAATCTGGACAATCCTTCCGCGCTGCGGATGCCGTACGGTTTGGCGATTGCGACCGGGACGCTCTATGCGTTTCTGACCATCTGGTGGAGGTGATTTATGAAGAATCGGCGGCTAGGTTTAGCTCTATTCATGGCATTGGTGGTCTCCCTGGTGGTGACGTTCTTTCTCTACACCCGGATCAAACGCCAGTACGCGCAGACGACGCAACCCATCAAGGTCGTGGCCGCTTCCCGTGAATTGGAGCCAGGGAAACCGCTCACGGCTGATGATCTGAAGGTGATGGATTGGCCGGTGAATGTTCCGCTGTTGGGGGCAGTCAACAAACCAGAAAACGTGCTAGGCAGGATTGTGCTGTATCCCATCGCCGCCCAGGAACCGATCCGCGAATCATTGTTGGCGGCGCCCGGCGCCAGCGTTGGTCTGACCGCCAAGATTCCGGATGGGATGCGCGCCGTCGCGATACAAACCAACGAAGTGAACAATGTTTCGGGTTTCCTGTTTCCGGGTTGCCACGTGGACGCCCTGGTTACCTTCCGCCCGGATAATGGCAAGGACTCGCTTACGGCGACGGTACTGCAGAACGTCGAGGTATTAAGCACCGGCGAGAAGTTGGAACCCGACCCGTCGGGCAAGCCGCAGAACGTGAAGCAAGTTACCGTGTTGCTGACGCCGGACGACGCCGAGAAACTGGTGCTGGCAGCCAACCAGGGGACGGTGCAGTTCGTGCTGCGCAACGCCTCCGATCAAGACGAGGCGCAGCGGCGTTCTGTGGAGCTAAGAGACCTGCAAGGTGGTCCGCCCAAGAACGTCTCGGTGGGGACGAAGAAACCGGCAGCTCCGTCCAAAGTAGCAAGCGTTTATGAAGTGGAGACTTACGATGGCACGAAGAAGGGTGTCGTCAAGTTCTAACTGCGGTCTGAAGGAGCTCCCCGTGGAATCGAAGAGACGTACGCGGAAACGGTTGTTGCGGCAAATCGCATGGCTGGCGGGCATGGCGCTGGCGTTGGCCACGGTGGTAGCTGCCGCAGACCAGCCGGCAGCCTCACAGACCAAGGCTACAGGGCCAGCCCAGTCGGCGGCGGGTGCGGCAAGCCAGGAGGGTGAGCCGGGTCTCGAGACTTTGCATGTCGTGGTTGGCCATTCGCTGCTGATACGCACTCCTTCCCGAGTGAAGCGCATTCTTACCGGCAATCCGGCGATCATCGAGTCGGTCCTGACCTCGCCGCAGGAGCTGGTGGTTACGGCCAAGCAGCCAGGCGGGAGCAGCCTGATGCTATGGGAGGAAACGGGTAAGAACCGCATGCTCGACGTGTTCTCGGATCTGGATGTAAGTCCGTTGCGCAACACGCTGGACCAGTCCTTTCCCAACAGTGGGGTCGAGGTGCAATCGCAGTCCGACAAGGTAATGCTGGTGGGGATCGTCCCGTCGGCCGCGATCATGGACCAGATGTTGAAGATGGCATCGAACTTCTCCAAGGAAGTGGTCAACGGTCTGCAGGTTGCTCAGCCCCCGCGCCTGCGGCAGGTCATGCTGAAAGTGCGCTTCGCCGAGGCGGATCGTGCCAAGCTGTCCGCGTTTGGGGTTAACCTTTTCAGCACGGGCGCTACCAATACGATTGGTACCGTATCCACCCAGCAATTCGGTCCCACGACCCTTAATACCCAGAACCAGAGTTCGGGAAGCATCATTGACCGCTTCACCCAATTCAACTTGTCCGACCTTTTGAATATCTTCCTGTTCCGTCCCGACATCAACCTGGGCGCGACCATTAAACTCCTCCAGCAAAATCAGGTGTTGCAGATTCTGGCGGAACCCAACCTGATGGCCATCAGCGGCCAGCCGGCACACTTTCTGGCGGGCGGTGAGTTTCCTTACCCGGTGGTGCAGAACAGCGGTGGCGTGGGCTTCAGCACGGTCACCATCCAGTTCAAGCCTTATGGCGTGAAACTCGAGTTCGTAGGGACCATCGAAGACAACAACACCATTCGGCTGAAGGTTGCTCCGGAGGTGAGTTCGCTGGATTACACGAATTCGGTGACGATTTCCGGGTTCACCATGCCGGCCATCCAAACCCGCCGGGCGGAGACCGAGATCGAGCTGAAAGATGGCCAGAGTTTCGGGATCGCCGGACTGCTGGATCAACGCACCACGGTGCAGCTCAGCAAGGTGCCGGGAATAGGGGACATTCCGATCCTGGGAGAACTCTTCAAGTCAAGGAACATCAACAAGACCAACAGCGAGCTGATTGTACTGGTCACACCGACCATCGTGGATCCAGTCTCGGGACCTGTACCCGGCCAGCCGGCGGAGC
Organism: uncultured Acidobacteriaceae bacterium; assembly: GCA_963831675.1. Classification (GTDB taxonomy): domain Bacteria; phylum Acidobacteriota; class Terriglobia; order Terriglobales; family Acidobacteriaceae; genus Bog-257. The sequence goes on along the minus strand of CAWHRM010000017.1, from coordinate 99,251 downwards.
TGAATATGCCAGTGAAAAACCTCGACGTTGACACCTTCGACAAACATTTGCCCGGTTCGGTTGCGCCCAGTCCTGCCAAGAACCCGGGGGTATCAAAGTGACTATGACCGAAGACAAGCAGACAATCCGAGGTTCGCGCCGTTCCGAGATGCGCATTGGCATCCTGTGCGTGGGCATGGATCCTAACTCGCGGGAGACGCTGGACGCCCAGGTTGCCCAAACGCCCGGGGCTTATGTGGTGGACAATGTTGACCGGCACATCACGGGCCGCGAGGTCATGAGGATGTTAGAGCCCTTTCAGCATCGGGTTTGCGTCATCGATTTCGACGACGATGTAGAGGAGAGCAGCCGGATGAGCCAGCGGCTGCGCGACGGTTGCGAGAGCGCGGTGACCATTTTTGCCGCCTCCAGCGACCCGAATCCGGAGCAGATCATCGGCGCCATGCGCGCCGGGTGTTCGGAATATCTTCTGAAACCGTTTCAACCGGAGCGGGTGCTGGACGCGCTGGCCCATGTGGAAGCGCGGCGCCAGGGCAAGTTACAGGTGCAGAAAGGCCGGGTCGTTACCCTGATGGGCGCCAAAGGCGGGACCGGCGTCACCACTCTGGCCTTGCATCTGGCGTTGAACCTGGTCCAAAGACATCAGCAGAAATGCCTGCTGGTCGATGAGCATCCCACCCTGGGCGACGCTTCGCTGTATCTCGGCCTGGCCCGCCATCAGTACAGCTTCTATGAGTTGGTCCATAACACGGACCGGTTGGACGCCGATTTGCTACAGGGTTATCTGTCGCAGCACTCCAGCGGACTGGATGTCCTGGATTCTCCCGAAGCGATCCAGTCGTTTTCGCTCGCTTCCTCGGAAGCCATCGAGCATACCCTGGCCTTCCTGACGGAAAACTACCAGTTCATTATCATCGACGCTCCTCCGGGTCTGACCGAGGACACCTGCGCGGCCATCCGGCAATCGGACCGGCTTGCCATCGTCATTACCCCCGAGCTGCCGGCGATTCGCAACGCTCTGCGATGCATCGAGTACTTGACCAGCCTGCATTACCCGGAAGACAACATCGACATCGTGCTGAATCGTTATGCGAAGCGAAGCACGCTTACCGAACAGGAAATCGAAACCGCCCTGCACCGGCCGATCACGGTCAAGGTGCCTAACAACTACGCATTGATCATTAATGCGATCAATTCCGGGATTCCGCTGGATCCCGGTCAAAGGTCGGACCTGCCGGCGGCTTTCGATTATTGGGCGGACCGGTTGATCGGCGGAGAAGCGGCTGCGGCGCAGCCCAGCGACGGCTCGCGGAGATGGTTGAGCCGGTTCGGAATGTGAGCTAAGGAATAAACCATGGCTAGTGGACAAAAAACATTTGCTCCCGATATGCGCGTCGGCACCACCTGGACTTCACCCCGGAGCATCGGCGTCTCCACCCGGGTCTACCAGGAGCTGAAGACCACGCTGCATCGCGAGCTGCTCAACCAGATCGACCTGGAAAAGCTCACCTCGCTGGAGGATTCCAAGGCGCGTCAGCAAGTGCACGAGGTGATTCAGCAGCTGATCGTGAAGCTGAACACGCCGCTCAGCGCGGTGGAGCGCGACCGTCTGTCGCGCGAGGTGCTGCACGAGGTCTTCGGCCTGGGCCCGCTCGAACCCTTGCTGCAGGACGCCACCATCAACGACATTCTGGTCAACACCCACCGCAAGGTATATGTCGAGCGTGGGGGCGTTCTGGAGAAGACGAATGTGGTGTTTAAGGACGAAGCCCACCTCAGCCACATTATCGACAAGATCGTCTCCAGGGTAGGGCGGCGGGTGGATGAATCGTCTCCCATGTGCGATGCGCGCCTGCCGGACGGATCGCGGGTCAACGTCATCATTCCACCGCTGGCGGTGGATGGCCCGATTCTGTCGATCCGCCGCTTTGGAAAGATCCCCATCGGCGCCGACGAACTGCTTGCCAATCGCACCGTTACGGGCCCGATTCTCGAGGTGTTGAAGGGAGCGGTGCGGGCGAAGCTCAACATCATCATCTCCGGCGGAACCGGAGCCGGCAAGACCACGCTGCTGAATGTGTTGAGCGGATACATTGGGGACACCGAACGGGTGGTCACCATCGAAGACTCCGCCGAACTGCAACTGCAGCAGGAACATATTGTTCGCCTGGAGTGCCGCCCGCCCAACGTGGAAGGAAACGGTGCCGTGCGGCAGCGGGAGCTGGTGATCAACGCGCTGCGTATGAGGCCGGACCGGATCATCGTGGGCGAGGTACGCGGCGAGGAAGCGCTGGACATGTTGCAGGCCATGAACACCGGCCATGATGGATCGCTGACCACCATCCACGCCAACACCCCGCGCGATGCGATAGCCCGTCTGGAAACCATGGCGCTGATGTCCAACCTGAATCTTCCCGACCGGGCGCTACGCCAGCAGATTGCGTCAGCGGTGGCGATCGTGGTGCAGATCGCCCGCCTGAGCGACGGCACGCGCCGCATAACCCACGTGACGGAAATAACCGGCATGACCGGGGACGTGGTCGCCATGCAGGACATTTTTATCTTCGACAAGATCGGAATCAATGCCAGCGGACATGTTCTGGGAAGGTTCAAGGCGACGGGGGTATCGCCCAAATTTGCCGAGCGGCTAAAGACGTCCGGCATTGTTCTATCCCCCAGCGTCTTCGAACATAGTTTCGAGGTCTAGAGCGGAGCGAATCTATGTCCATCATTTCCATCTTCTTGATTGTGCTGGTGGCGGTTTTTGCCACGGTTGCCTACTTCACGGAACCTTCTGAAGGGGACAAGCGAGTTCGCGAGCGCTTGACCGGCCTGAAGGCGTACCGCAAGAACGACGATCCTGAAGAAGGGATCATGAGGCAGGTGACGTTCAGCAGTATCCCCAGCCTCGACCGTTTCCTGCGCGAAAATAAGCTGGCCCCAAAGCTGCTATTGATGCTGGAGCAGGCCAAGGTGCCGTGGACGGTAGGCCGGTTTTTCTTTTACACGGCCTGCATGGTGGTGGTGGGTGCCACCCTGGGCAACTGGCGGATCCCGGCGGGTTTCGTAGGCTGGATTCCGGGAGTGGTTCTTGGTTTTCTTCCCTTCCTGTGGGTGGTGTACAAGCGTGCGACCCGTTTGCGCCGATTCAATTTGCAGCTGCCCGATGCCATCGACCTGATCTCCCGGGCACTGCGTGCCGGACACGCTCTGCCGAGCGCGCTGCTGACGGTTGCCGAGGAAACCACAGATCCGCTGGGTCCGGAATTTCGCCGGGTGTCGGATGAGCTGAGCTTTGGGCTACCCTTTCGCGAGGCCATGCTGAATCTGGGGCAAAGATTTCCGGTGCGGGATTTGCAGTTTCTGATATCGGCCATTCTGGTGCAAAAAGAGACCGGAGGGAACCTCGCCGAGTTGTTGGACAAGACCGCGGCCGTGTTGCGCTCCCGCATTCAGTTAGTGCAAAAGGTGAGGGTTTACACGGCGCAAGGCAGGCTGACGGGAGGCATTCTGATAGCGCTGCCGTTTATTTGCTTCCTGCTTCTGAACATTGTCCATCCGGGCTATGGAGCGCCGCTGTTCGAGACCGAAATTGGCCGAAAGATGATCTATGGGACCCTGGTCAGCATGCTCATCGGGTTCTTTCTGATTCGGCGGATTGTGCAGGTCAAGTACTGATATGAGTGCGTTGCTACTGGCGGTATTCGCGGCGGTTGCTCTATTCGCGGCAAGCGCCCTGGTCATTTTTCTGATCGCGGGAGAGCGTTCGCCCACCGAAGCCCGGTTGGTGGAAGTGGGAGCGCTGCCCGGGGATGGGGACGCGGTCCCCTTCAGGTATCGGCTGGGAGATCTGCTCTCGTTGGTTGCGACTCCTCTGGCGCCGCTGCGCGATTGGCTACGGTCGAATGACGAAGAACTGGCGTACCGGCTTGGGGTCGCCGGATATCGACGGCCGGAAGACGTCGAGACCTATCTGAGCTGCAAGTTGCTGGCTCCGGTTCTGGGGGTTCTGCTGGCTACCTTCGCCGGGGCGCAGAACATCCTTACGTACGGCCTGATATTGGCGGCGGCCGGCTACTTCGCTCCCGACATCTTTCTGTGGCGCGCCATCGGCAAGCGCAAGACAAAACTTGGTTTGGCGCTGCCCGACGCCATGGACCTGTTGGTGATCTGCATGGAAGCTGGCTTGGGGCTGGACCAGGCGGTGCTTCGGGTGGCCGAGGAGATAGAGCAGGTCAGTCCGGAATTGAGTGAAGAGCTGTTAATCATCGGCCGCGAGCAGCGCGCCGGTAAACCGCGCGTGGAAGCCTGGCGGAGTATGGCCAATCGGGTTGACCTGGATCCGGTGCGGCAGTTTGTGGGTTTGCTGGTGCAAACCGAGAAACTGGGAACGCCCATCGCCCGGGCGTTGGCGCAGTTTGCCGATTCTCTGCGAATCAAGCGGATGCTGACGGCGGAGGAAAACGCCGCCAAGACCACGATCAAGCTGGTTTTCCCGCTGGTGTTCTTTATTTTTCCTGCGATTTTTGTAGTGCTTCTTGGCCCTGCTGCCGTTACGCTGATGCAGGGCTTAGGACAAACTGCCAAGTAAAACAACTGGAGGCTGTGGGTTATGGACAATGTTCTGATGATTCGGATTGTGGCCGGAGTGATCGCAGTGATCCTGCTGGCAATCATATTCGGCCGGCGGAAGCGCATGGCCGCGGCAAAGCGCCAGGGTAACAAGCGCTAGCAGTAACGGAAAATGGAGACGGTTGCGGTTATTAACACGAGCCGGAACACTGTACTAGGCGAGCGAATTGGCATTGCCGAAACCAGTTTGAGCCGGATGGTAGGACTGTTGGGCAAATCCGGTCTCGAACCGGGGACTGGGCTGCTCATCGCCCCGTCGCAGGCGGTGCATACGGTAGCCATGCGCTTTGCTATCGACGTGGTTTTCATCGATCGCAACTGGCGGGTGGTGCATGTGCGGCCGGCGATGGTGCCGTACCGCGTGACGGGAATTCACTGGAGGGCGCGCTTCGTACTGGAGTTGCCGACCGGGGTCATCGCTCAGACCTTGACTGCGGTCGGAGATCAGTTGTCGATGGAAGAGCGTGGCAGCGTGGCGGTTCCCGATTGACGGGGACCGGCTGCGGTTTGGAACAACGTCGAGGTCGCATTTGCTGCAATCTCTTGCACATCAGTTGGCCTAAGTCTCTGATTGCAAAGCAGAACGAGATTGGCATATCGTTTGCAGTTTCTACACGAAGGGACAACATGACAAACGCGAAGGATTCCGGTGCAACGCTGGTGGAGTTTGCCATGGCATTGTCGCTTTTTCTGCTACTCATACTGGGCACCCTGGACTTCGCGTATCTGTTCTATACGAAGTTAACCCTGCAGAACGCAGTGCGGCAAGCGGGACGATACGCCATTACGGGGCAATGCGTAACTAACCCTAACGGTACGTGTAAGGTTAATCGGTACAATTCCATTATCCAGACGCTTCAGACTACCTCGATTGGTCTCCTTAACGCCTCTAACCTTGGTGACATTAACATAGTTTGCACCAACAACGGCGGAGGGTGTCCCAACAACGCTGGTGGTCCCGGTGACATCGTAACCATTACTGTAACCTACACCTACAATTTTCTGACCGCTCCAATATCGAAGTTCTTCGCAGGCGGCAAGTATCGGTACACCGTAAGTGCGGCTTTCACCAATGAGCCTTTTCCGCCAGGTCAAAGTTAGAAGGGATATATGCCGATCAATACAGAAGAGACTGGTCAGGCGTTAATAGAGTTGTCCTTAGTGGTCGGCATCTTGTGTGTTTTTGTCTTTGGAATCATTGATTTCAGCCGAGCTATTTATGACGTTGAGGTGATGAAAAACCTGGCTGGCGAAGGCTCCAGCATGGCTTCACGTGGCGTGACCCCTTCGAAAACAGCGCAAACTGTGGTTACCTATGCGGGAAACGACCTGAGCATGAGCACCAAGGGATGCGTTATCGTCACCGCGGTTACCTGTGCAACCAGTCCCTGCAGTGGTGGGGTTTCGAATCTTCAGGTCACGGCCCAGGCGTCGCAGTGCGGAATCGCAGCCATCAGTAAAGTCGGCTGTTTCAAAGGGCAAGGAGGCTGCGGAAGTTCGAATGCCAAGCTTCCCGCTGAAGCCGGTCAGGCCATACAGCTAAACCAAAGCCTTTACGTGACTGAGATATTCTACACCTACAATGCCATTACACCCATCGGGGGATTGTTGGGAAGTAGTATATTACCGTCGCAGTTATATAGCGCAGCTTATTACTGACGAAGGAACTATGCGCAATATCCATATTGTAAAGAACGAGCGAGGGCAAATCCTTCTCATGCAGGCTCTCGTTTTTCCCATCCTCATACTGTTCACGGGGTTGGCCATTGATGTAGGCCTCCTTTATGTCACGAGGGCTAAGCTATCGTCTGCCGTCGATGCGGCCTGTCTTACGGGCATGAAGAACTTGTCGCTAGGGCAAGCAACGGCGACGACCCTTGCCACCCACATATTTAACGCCAACTTCGGGGCTAACCCGCCTAAACCAACGATTATGTTCCCGACAGACCAATACGGTGATCTGCAGGTCAAGATCGTAGCCACCGCCACCGTAAACACTTTGTTTATGAGATTTATCCCCCGATACGCAACCGTAAACGTAACTGACACCGCTATATCAACGCGCGGCAAGTTGGTAATGTCGCTTGTATTGGATCGCTCGGGCTCGATGGATAATAACCACGATAAAGGAGGAGCCGCGCTACAATCCGCAGTTCCAAATTTCATCGACGACTTCAGTAATACAAGCGACGAAGTTTCGATGATTAGCTTCGCTTCCAACGCGACGGTGGATTTTCCAATCAATTACAACTTCATAACGCCGATTACGAACGCCGTTAAGGCCCTAAAGTTTGTGGGAGGTACGTTTGGCACGGGTGCTGGTAACAACCTAAATCCAGACCCTGCCAAAGGCCCGCCGCTTTCTCTTGCCAAACTACAGAATGATACCGTTCTGCCGCAACCGGGACAGAACCTAACGAAGGTTGTAGTGTACTTTACCGATGGCCTAATGAACACTATTCAAGACACGTTTAACTGTCCGGTTGCAAAGCTGATCAACTATGGGGGGTGGGATCAGGGCAACGTTACCCCCGATTTTTTTGACCCAACGAGTGGAACTGACTGGGGCACCATTAGCGCGAGTGGCGCTTCGAAAGGGGCCTTGCCGTACGACAGCAAACCGGACTATTGCAAAGATGCCTCGGGAAAGTATGTGACGACATTTTACTCTCAAGTAACTAAGAAACAGGTATCATTTTTGCAGTCAAATGTTACTGCTGACGCCCAGTATCGTGCCCTTGCGACCGCCACAGCCTTGCGTACCGAAGCCCCTATCGCCACGTATATCTATGTCATTGGGCTGGGGAGTGGAATCGTTCCAGCCACTCAGGCTTTCTTGGGACAAATTGCAAATGACCCCGCGTACCCGGCTACTTACAATTCGAGTCAACCCGCAGGGCTGTTCTTGTATGTACCAAGTTGTCCGTCACCGACTTGTACAGCGGACCTGAACACAGCCTTCCAAACCATCGCATCGAAGATTCTTTTACGGTTAACGCAATGAGGGCGCAGCTATTGAGGTGCGGTTCCGGCCAGATTCAAAGTTGATGATGGAGGCCCATACTGCGATCGGATAAGAAGCTGGCCATGCGAACGCTGTTGGCACTAGCGGGCACTTTACTGGCAAGCGTCTTTGCTTTTGGACAATCGGCGGTTTCGCCTGCAGCCGAGTGTCCCAAGAACGTCTCCTTCGCCGTGATTGCGGGCGGACAGCCGGTGGCAGCCATTCCCAGCTTCGTCGCGCACGCCATCGACACCGAAAAACACCAGCAACGCTATCCCGGACTTTGTTTCGCGCAATCCCCTGACCCGCGAGCCAGGAATTATGCGGTAGTGTTCTCAACCCAGCAGGAAAGTTTTACCGGGCTGGTTCCGTCGGTCCTAAAGTATGTAAATTCTGCGCCGATTTCTGAGAATAGTTCGCTGAGCGAGATTTACGGGCAGATGTGGCATTACACCACAAACCAGCCCACAGCGGGGAGCACCACGACGCTGAATTTGCTGCACACCGACACCTCGACCGCGCTGTTTGTTCGCGCCTATAACGAACAAGGCGTTCCGGTCTCCCAAGTCAGTCTGAAGGACATACCGGGCTGGATGCACACCCGGGAGAAGCTTCTGGATCGCGTATTAGGGGACGTTCGCGCGGATGCGCGGCAGACGACGGCATCGCAGGCTACGCTGAAAACCTCGCTGCCGGTTTATTACGTAAACTGCGACGTGCCGGTGAAGTCCCTCCCCAATCAGGAATCAGTCGCGAGCGCGCCCCCTGCGCCGGCGGTTCCACGGGTCCCGGTGTCCACGCTCGAATTCTGGTCCAGTCCATCCGGGGCCGATGTTTACGTCGATGGCCGGCTGGTGGGAAAAACGCCGTCCACCTTTACGACTGCGCCGGGCGAGTACACCATCTCGATGCGCAAGCAGAACTTCGGGTCCTGGCAGCGCAAGCTGCAGATCGCGGAAGGGAAGCGCAAAATCAACGGCTATTTGGAACAAAAGATCGTCACTTTCGGCTTCAGTCAGCCGCCGCAGTCCCTGTCGAAGCCGGCGCCGTGAGGGTGCGCATTTTGGAGTGAGAGGAGATTCGTATCTTTCCAAAGTGAGGGACACGCACGATCTTCCACCTCGGGGAACGACGGAAATCCCGGCCGACATCCAGAACGAAGGCTTGAGATTCCATATCTTCATGGGCGCCATGGTCGCGCTGCTGGTCGCTGCCGACTTACTTCTGGCGCGAGTAGTTCACTACAGCGGGTTCGCGAAAATAATGATCTTCCTGCCCGTGACCCTGGCCTTCGTCGCCAGCGGTATGCTTCCACTCCTCGTGATCTGCCGGAAGCGCTATCCCAGATGGTATGGAAAGTCTCTCGATCTATCGTCCACCGCGATCTGGACTTTAGCGGTTTGGACCCTGATCGGTCCGCTGGTCCAGATTGCTGCCCGCAGTCCCGCCCCGCTGGTGGATGCGGCTTTGGGGGACATCGATCGCCAAATGTTCCAGACGGTGACGGTGGTTGTCTGGATGCATCGACTTTCCGCGGCTGGTGATGGCGTCGCAAATCGTTTATCACATGCTGTGGCCGTTTGCCCTGGTAGCGCTTTTCCTGCCTACGCTGTGCGGCCATGCACGAGACGTGCGACGTTACCTTCTGGCCGGCACTATTTCGTTATTCGTCTGCCTCAGCCTGTTCGCCCTCTGGCCGGCCGTTGGCCCCTGGACGGTCGAAGCTTACCCGCCAGGGAAATTGCAGGCGCAGATTGGACCTTACCTGTGGGCATTAAAGGCGCGGGTCGTTCCGAGCGGCCCGGAATTGCAAGAAATCGTGGCCTTCCCATCGTTTCACACCGTGCTGGCGATTCTGTCGGCTGCGGCGCTATGGCGCGTCCGCAAACTTCGCGCAGTGAGTACAGGGCTCTGCGTGGCGATCTGCATTTCTACGGTCACCACAGGATGGCATTACGTGATCGACGTGATCGCGGGAGTTGCCGTCGCAGCCATCTCGCAGGCGCTTGCCTGGTGGGCGTTGCGACCGGCTGCAGTCATGGCCAGCCGGGATCGCAGGACACAACTCAACCCCAGCCGTGTAGCCGTTGAAGAAGGGTGAATCGTCGGTTCCGGGCGCGATGACCCTGCCAGCGATAACGGGTTGCGACTCCCATCTCAATTCAATCTGAGTGCCGCCGTATCCGAGGAATTTTAGGGCGTTTTCAGAATTGGTGTAGACCGGCGAGCACGGGTAGAGCGGCGCTTCAGCGCCGCGTTCGCTGCGGACAGGCAGACGCTTGAGCCGCTGCGGTCATTGAGAAATGACCGCAGCGGCTCAAGCCTTATCGTGGGGACCGATCTTGACGCCAGCCTAAAGGCTGGCTCTACCAGGTCTACGGCAACTCTGAAACTGCTTTAGACGCACCAATCGAGGTGCTGGCCAGTCAGGCACTCTGCGGCGAGATTCGCTGGCGAATCTCGCCGCCCGGTGGTTAGGGACGGTTACGGCGCTATCTGCTGAATGATTTGCTGCACGATGTCCGCATTGGATTGGGTTACGCTGTCCAGGAAGTTGCCATAATTGCCCTGTTCGCCTCCGCAGGGATAGCCATATTGGTCGGTGCCTGGGGCGATCACGGCGCACTTGCCATCGTAGGCGTTGTCACTGTATGAGATCAGGCCCCAGTTGGTATCTTCGCTGCTGTTGTCCGTCAAAGACCAGAAGCTGGTTCCTACGATGTAGTGGTCGCCATTGCTGCCCTGCGCGTTAAGGATAGCTTGCTGATCGGTGGCATACTGCTGGCCGCGAAGCTCCTGGGTTGCGTAGTCAGCGAAAGGCGCGCCCTGCTCCGGATAGTTGCTCAAGGGTGAATCCGCCTGCGAGGTGATGCCATACCAGAGATAGGTGGGTAGTCCGGTGGCATCATAGGCTGCCTGGTTTCCGGCCAGGGACACCGAGGGATAATACGAGTTCCAGTTTCCAATAATGACGTTGCAGCCCGCATCTTTCAAGGCCTGCAAGACCGGCGGTCTGACTCCACCTTCACCGATACCTCCAATCGGTCCGCAGCTGAACAGATGGTTCTGGTCGTAGGGCTTGATGGCGTTGACCTGAACCGAAAACGCCTGATAGGTCCACTGGTAAAGGAATTGGTCCATGTCGGCCACGAGATTGGGATTTACTCCAACCAGGTTGAAGTAGCGATTCCAAATATCGGTGCCGAACCATGCCGTGTGGCGGCCATCTTCATCGAGAACCCCCGTCCCGTCTCCAAATCCGCCGGCATCCCCAAAGCTGGTGTAGAAGCCGCCCGTGTTCCATGACGCGTTGAGGGCGGCGATGTTCCCATACTTGGTTTGCAGGAAATTGATCCAGGCATACTTGGAATAGAGAGTGTTGTCGAGATAGCCGGAGTACTGGAAGTTAACCGTAGCAACCATCATAGCGGGATGGGGATAGACGGCGGCGCCGTCAGTCCCAGCCCCGTTTCCTTTGATAGCGAAGATATAGTCGGGATCACCCAGCTGAATGGAGAGAACCCACGGGTCGGTGTTAAAACCACCGGTGTATTGATCCTCTTGAACCAGGGTCTCGGCAATGGCGCCGGTCTGGAACTTGGGATCGAATACATCAATGAAGTTGCTACAGAACGAATTGTAGCCATTGCTATTAAATCCCCGGCAAATATCTTTCACTCTTTCGGGCAGGCCGAGCAATTGGGGAGCGTACCAGGCGTCTTTCAGCAGCGAGTAATAGAGAACGAACGGGACCTTGATGGGGGCGCCGGGATTGTTTCCCCAGCCCACGGGAAGCATATACAGGAGGTAATAGATGTCGATCGAGTTGAAACCCCATCCGGTCATCCGTTCCAGCGAGTGCTTGGCAAACGCAGAGGAGTCGTTGCCGTACCGGTCCTGCAGGATCTGCCGCAGAATGAAGTTCGTATTGGCATCGAACACCGCACGCTGGTAGAAGGCATTGCAGTCGGGATCGGCGTACACCCACCTTCCCTTTACCTTCAGGGCTTGGAAGTAGCCGGTGGGAGTGCATCCCGGTACCGGCGCCGCCAGCAGACCGCTATAGGTGTCGAGAGCGAAGATCACCTTGAGTGTGGCCATGGCACTTTGTTTGATTCCGCCGCCGGTGCCAGTAACCGTGAAGGTGTAACTGCCGACCGGCGAACTGCCACCGACAGTGATAGTCATGGTAGAAAAGCCCTTGCCCGGCGCGGGAATCGTCTGTGGGTTAAAGCTCGCCGTCGTGCCGCTAGGCAAGCCCGAGACCGACAGACTGATGGAGCTGTTGAAACTACCACTGATTGAGGTGACTACCCTTACTGCTCCCGGATTCCCTTGCGCGATGGTCACCGACGGCGGAAAGATGGAAAGCGTGAAACTACCGGTGCCGGTCACGGTCAGTGTGACCGTGGTGTTCTGCTGAATGCCTCCGCCATTACCGGTAACTGTAATAGGGTAGGTGCCTGTCGGCGTGCTGCCGCCCACGGTGATAGTCATGGTGGAGGTACCTGAGCCTGGCGCTGGAATCGGGTTGGGATTGAAGCTGACCGTGGTTCCTGACGGCGCGCCCGAAACGGAGAGAGTGATCGAGCTATTGAACCCCCCGCTGATGGTGGCAGTAATGGTGGAATTCCCCTGGTGGCCTTGCTGAATACTGAGCGAGGCTGGCGATGCCGAAAGTGTGAAGCTTGCCGCGCCGGTCACGGTCAGCGTGACCGTGGTGTTCTGCTGAATGCCTCCGCCATTGCCCGTGACTGTAATAGGGTAGGTCCCTGTAGGTGTGCTGCCGCCCACAGTGATGGTCATGGTGGAGGTACCGGAGCCGGGCGCTGGAATCGGGTTGGGATTGAAGCTGACCGTCGTGCCCGACGGCGCGCCCGAAGCGGACAGAGCGATCGAGCTATTGAAGCCTCCGCTGATGGTGGCAGTAATGGTCGAATTCCCCTGCTTGCCCTGCTGAACGCTAAGCGAGGCTGGCGATGCCGAAAGTGTGAAGCTTGCCGCGCCGGTCACGGTCAGCGTGACCGTGGTGTTCTGCTGAATGCCTCCGCCATTGCCAGTTACGGTGATGGGGTAGGTCCCTGTAGGTGTGCTGCCGCCCACAGTGATAGTCATGGTGGAGGTACCGTCGCCCGGAGACGGAATTGTCTGCGGGCTAAAGCTTGCGGTGGCGCCCGTCGGCAAGCCAGAAGCGGACAGACTGATAGAAGCGCCGAAGCCGTTGCCGATAATGGTATAGATGGTAGAAGTTCCCTGGTTACCTTGGGCGATGGTGAGGGAAGAGGGTATAGCCGAGATTGTGAAGTTGGCTTTTCCCGGGCCGGTTATGGTCAGCGTTACCGTAGTGGTCTGCTTAACGCCGCCGCCGTTGGCGGTCACAGTAATGGGAAAGGTCCCTGTTTTTGCAATCTGCACTACCGTGATGGTCATGGTAGAGCTGCCAGCGCCAGGCGCTCCAATCGTGGTCGGGTTAAAATTCACGGTCGCGCCCAAGGGCACGCCGGAAGCCGAGAGACTGATGGAACTGTTGAATCCTCCGCTGATGGCGGTGGTGATGATCGACACCCCTTGACCATTCAAGGGGATACTGATGGAGGATGGTGTGGCGGAAACGGTGAAGGTACCCGATGCAGCCAATGGTAAGGTAACCAATAAGAAACTCAACAGACCAACATAGAAGATTGCACGTTCCTTCAGCCCATTAACAACCATAGTCCCAACTCTTTATCCTTACGCGGGAAGCGACGCTGCTCGCGCGGAAGTACAGGCAATTTGTCTCTACCTATCTAAATGAGTCGATATGGGCACTATAGTTCCTCATCCCTGGAGCTATGGATGGTAACGTGCAAGAATTCGCACTAAAGTAACTAATCGCCTTGTTACCTCATCGTGAATATTGCTGTGAATTAGGTTGTCGTCGTCCAAGCGGTAAGGTCACGGATGTGAAATAGCTGGGATTGTCGGAAGGGATTCAAAGGCCGGCTTCAGCTGCCAGCTACTGGCTTCGGTGGAGTCGCTCAATCGGCCCAGGAATGCAATCGAAGAGGATATTTTTTATTGCGCTGGCGAGCGTTATGCCAGCGCTCCGCCCTTGGGAGAGACGCGTAGCATCTGCGCTTGAGTCTCCGGCCAGCGATCAAAGAGTTGTCTTCCCAGGGAGCTTCCAGTCTTAAGGACATGCTGGTGCAGCAGTTCACGAACAAGGGCCTGTTCCCCATAATCGCAGCGATCGAGCAGTTCAGTCTCGACAAACTCAGGATGGAATTTCTGCTCAGTTTCGAAACGGCTGTGCGGGATCCCAAACGTACGCTGCCCCTCCGGTCATGCCTGCGCCGAAGTTTCCACCGGTCGTCCCCAGGATGACGACCACGCCTCCGGTCATATATTCGCAGCCGTGTTCACCAACACCTTCGACCACAGCGGTCGCTCCTGAATTGCGAATGGCAAAGCGTTCGCCAGCGCTTCCAGCCGCAAACAAGAAGCCCGATGTCGCTCCGTAAAGCGCGACGTTTCCCATGATGACTTGAGGGTCGCACATGGCAGCCAGCTTGCCCGAAGGACGCAGGATGAGTTCGCCCCCCGAGAGCCCTTTGCCAACGTAGTCATTAGCCTGGCCGTCCAGCACCAATGTCATGCCCTCGGCAGCAAAAGCGCCGAAGGACTGTCCGGCCGTGCCACGCATGCGAAAGCGAAAGATCCGGTTTCGGTATGTCATGACGGCAGCGCAGCAGTGCCAACTCGCCTGCCAGACGCGCTCCGAGACTGCGATCTTCGTTTTTCACCGGCACGGCGTACGCGAACGGTTTGCCTGCCAGTGCCGCGGTAAGAGCAGGCTTCACCCAGACATCGTCGAGCGGCGGATGTTCTTCGGGACGCAGCATTGCGCTGCCCTTCCCAATGGAGCGGTCCGTCGCCGGCGCAGGCAAGCACCGGCTGCAAATCGAGGTTGCCCTCCGATTGCATCTGTTGCAGCAGGTCCGTGCGTCCGATGGCCGCTTCCAGCGATGGCAACCCCAGATGCAGCGAGCAGCCGCTGCAGATCTTCGGCAAGATTCAGGAAGAAGCGAACCACGTTCTCCGGCTTGCCACGAAACTTTGCCCGCAGCTCGGGGCGCTGCGTCGCAATGCCCGTGGGGCAGGTGTTGAGATGGCATTGCCGCGCCATGTCGCAGCCCAGAGCGACCAGGACCGCCGTGCCGAAGGAGAACTCGTCGGCGCCAAGCAGCGCGCCGATGAGCACGTCGCGCGCATTGGAGAAGCCGCCGTCCACCCGCAGCCGCACGCGGCCGCGCAGCCCGTTGTGGCGCAGCACCTGCTGCGCCTCGGCAAGGCCAAGCTCCCACGGACTGCCGGCGTACTTGATGCTGCTCAACGGAGACGCGCCGGTACCGCCGCTGTGTCCCGCGATGTGAATGTAGTCAGCGTAAGCCTTGGCCACACCTGCGGCGACCGTACCGACGCCGAGCTGCGAGACCAGCTTCACACCAACCGCTGCGCGGGGATTGATGCGCTTCAGGTCGTAAATCAACTGCGCCAGGTCTTCGATGCTGTAGATGTCGTGATGCGGCGGCGGACTGATCAGCGATATCCCCGGTTGCGCATGCCGCAGGCGGGCGATCAATTCCGTGACCTTGTGGCCGGGAAGCTGCCCGCCTTCGCCGGGCTTTGAGCCTTGCGCGATCTTGATCTCCAGCTCCTCCGCGTGCGCCAGGTATTCGGCAGTCACGCCGAAGCGTCCCGAAGCGACCTGCTTGATCTTGTTATTGCGTGGCAGAAAATTGGGCGGCGCATCGGGTTCGGCACGGTACGCGACAGGATCTTCGCCACCTTCGCCGGTGTTGGAGCGGCCTCCCAACTGATTCATCGCGAGCGTGATGGTTTCGATGGGCCTCGGGACTGAGCGAGCCAAGCGACATGGCGCTCGACACAAATCGCCGCGCCAGGCTGGTGCGCGGCTCGACCTGGTAGACGGACAACCGTGGGCCGGCGGGCCGAAATTCCAGCAAGTCTCGCAGCACCTTAGGCTCGCGGTCCTCGCCCGCACCTTTGTAAGCGGACCACGCCTCCGCGTGAGAAGGCGCCGTCGCGGCCGCCTGCACGGCCCCTTTCGCTGCGCCAACAGCGAGCTGAAGATGCCGCGTACGCTGCGGCTCCCACATATGGGATTCCGCGCCATCGTCGCGACGGAAGCGGACCCAGCCGTAGTCGGGCAGCTCAGAGGTACGATGTTCGACAGCCCAAGACACACGAATTGCATCCTCGATTTCTGAGAAACCCAATCCTCCCAGCGGCGATGGACTGCCGGGGAAGCAACGGTCGATTACAGCGGCGTCAAGCCCGAGAATGTCGAACAGTTGCGCTGCTCGATAACTGTCCAGAACGGAAATCCCCATCTTCGACATCACCTTGGCCAGGCCGGACTGTAATGCCTTCAGCAGGCCCGTTTCACCGTTTTCTCCCGCCAGGTGGCGAGCGGTTTGCAAGGCCAGCCAGGGGCAAACTGCGCCCGCGCCGTATCCGATGAGCACCGCCGCATGATGGACATCGCGGCAGTCACCGGCCTCGACGGCCAGTCCGGCCCTGGTGCGCAAACCTGCCTTGACCAGCGCGTGATGCACCGCGCCAGTAGCCATGGCCATGGGAATGGGAAGGGTCTGCGGCGAAACAGCGCGATCCGTCAGCAGCAGGATGCGAGTACCGTCGCGCACGAGGTCGACTGCGCGGTCACACAAGCCGTCAATTGCATCTTGCAGCGAACTGCGTTGCGGGAGAGTGCAATCCAGGTTGGCCAGCGGCAGATCTTCGTGCATGGCATAGCTGCCCTGGTGCAGCGCTGCCATCTGGCCCAGCGACAGGAATGGCGAGGGCAGCACCAGGCCAGGCAGAGGCGCGTGCTTGTCGAGCAGGTGCGGCCAGGGACCGAGTCGCGTCCGCAGCGAAACAACCGATGATTCGCGCAGGGAATCAATCGCGGGATTGGTGACCTGCGCAAATCTTTGGCGGAAGAAGCCATAAAGGGGGCGCGGTGTGCGGGCCAGCGGAGCAATTGGCGTGTCGTCCCCCATCGACCAGATGGCTTCCTTCCCCTCGATCGCCATGGGCGCGATCACCATCTTTAAGTCTTCGCGCGTGTATCCGAAGCTGCGTTGCAGGCGCGTGACCTCGTCTTCGGGCAAAACCTCAACCGGCGACACGGCAGGTTGCAACGGAATGTCGTCAATCAGCGTGGTATAGGCGGTCAGCTCATCGAAGTAACGGTCAAGGGCTTCACCATCGAGCAACCGCTGCTGTTCCAGGTCAAGCAGAATCATCTGGCCGGGTCCGAGCCGTCCCACTGCGCACGATAGAGTCGGCGGCGACATCGGCAAGCCCTACTTCCGAGCCGGCCACGATCAGCCCAGTATCGGTGATCACATAACGGCATGGCCGCAAGCCATTGCGGTCGAGCGCTGCGCCGAGCAGTCGGCCGTCGCTGAACACCAAAGCCGACGGCCCATCCCACGGCTCCATGCAGTCCGCGTGGTAGCGGTGGAAAGCGGTTTCCTTTCCGGCTGCGGCGGGAGGCAGCATCATGCGCACGGCCTCCGCCACATTGCGGCCATGATTGGCCAGCAGTTCGGCGACCTCATCGAGGCTCATCGAATCGGAAGCTTCGCCGGTGAGGATAGGCTCGCATTCGCGCGGCAGAGTGGCGCGCCGGGTTTCAATGTGCGCGCGATTGCCCCAGATAGTGTTGATCTCTCCATTGTGGGCCAGCATTCGCAGCGGTTGCGCGCGATGCCACGACGGCAGCACATTGGTCGCGTAACGCTGATGGAAGATCGCAAATGGGGTGACGAAATCGTCGCTTTGCAAGTCGGGATAGAACTCGTGCAGCAATCGTCCCGCACACAGCGCCTTGTAGACCAGGGTCCGGGTCGAGAGCGAGCAGACGTAGCTGTCCGTAGATTGGCGCTCGAAGGCTTTGCGCGCGAGGTAGAGACGATGCTCAACTTCCGCTTCGGTCCAGTTGGTTGCTGCGGGTGCGGTGATCAGCGCCTGCCTGATGAAGGGAAGGGAAGCGAGGGCGATTTCGCCCAAAACCTCGCGCCGAACAGGGACCTCTCGCCACGCCAGCCATTGCAGGCCCTGGGCGGCAATACAGTCTTCAAAGCGTTGAGCATCACGGCTCGCGGCAGCTTCCTCCGGCGGCAGAAACAGGACGCCCACGGCGAGTGGCCGTTCAGCGGGCAGCACCAGGGCGGATTGCTTGAGCAGAAACGCACGCGGCACCGCGGTCAGGACGCCCACGCCATCGCTGCTTTTGCGGTCGGAAGCTACAGCGCCGCGATGCGCCAGCCGTCCCAGCGCAGTCAGGGCCAGCCGAAGGATGTCGTGGTTTGAGGCGCCGCGCAGCGTCGCAACAAATCCGACTCCGCACGATTCATGATCGAAGCGGGGATTGAGAAGGGTTCGATCTGGGGAGCCAATCTTGCCAGGTCCCATGGTCAACTATAGAGCACACTTTGGTTGGTTGGGAAGAGCCCAGTTAGGAAGACGTTGAGAGAGTTGGCTGCCCCGCAGTTAAAGGCAGTGCGAGTTCTGATCCAAGGCTTCTCGCCGTATCAGCAGTCGTGACCAGTATAAATGATGAACACGCAGGCACACTGCCGATCGAGCGCTTCGTCAGAGCGGCTTTTTCGATTACGGTCCAGGCAGAGGAGGCAGTGTCTCACCACAAATGGAAATGGGCGACAAAGGACGTGCGTTCCAGGCGGGCGAGCACCACCAAGAACAACCCGATGCCGCCCAGAAGAGCCAGGCCAAAATAAATGTCGATGTAGGAGAGCAGGCGGCTCTGCGTAATGACGTTGGCCTGGAAGAGCTGTAGGGCACCGAGCGCCGGATTGGTGTTGGGGCCTCCCTTGTCCGCGATGAGCTGGGCATATTGCGACAGGGTGGATTGCACGATCGGGTCAAGACGGTTCGCACTATCGAGCAGACGAGAGGAATGCAGGGTCATGCGGTGATCGAACATGACCGTGGCCGCAGTTACGCCAAAGGTGTTTCCCAACTGCCGCACGAAGAAGTAGGTAGTGGAGACGTCGTTCAAGTCGGGTAGAGCTGCGGTACCGGTTGCGATGTTCGCGGCCCCCAATAGAATCGGTCCCAGGGCGAAACTCTGCAGAAAAATGGCGGGAATAAGAACGATGGCCGGTGTTGTGGGCGTCCAGATGTAAATAAACGTCATGCTGGCAGCAATCAGCAGAAGCAGGCCGGTGGCAATGGTGAGGCGTCCTCCGAAGCGCGGCACCAGAACGCGCAGAGATAGTACGAGGCCGGCGCCCAACCCGGTTGTGTACACCGAAATGAAGGCGCCGGTCTGGGCCGCGCTGTAGTCCTGTACATAACGCAGATACTGTGGCAGAACGAAAAGTCCGGCGCCCAGGATTGCGCCCACAATCATGACTACGGAGAACGACATGCGCAGAGCAACCTGGCGCGCTATGGTCCGCAGATGCAGCACAGGAGAGAGGTTGTAGGGACGGCTATCCCACCACAGAAAAGCCAGGAAGCACACCCCGGCCGCCAGCAGAGTGGAGACGATCAAGGGGGAGTCAAGCCACTGGTCGCGCTCACCCCGGCTGGTGGCAATCTGCAACGAGGACAATGCAGCAATCAGCAGGCCGGCGCCCCAGACGTCGACGTGCGATCTCTCGCTGCGTGAGTACAGGTATCCGCGTGGTATGAATTTCCAAATCATGATGGTACCCACGATCAGGAAGGGAAAATCCAGCAGGAATGCATAGTTCCAACGAAGCTGGTCGTTGATCCAGCCCATCATCACAGGGTAAGCGATCTGAAAAACAAACAGCAGCGCATAAAGCCAGGTCACCGCGAGTATGCGCGCCTTGCCGGGAAACATGAGGCCAGCGAGGATGACGGTGCGGACCAGGAAGGCTCCGCCGCCAAAACCCATGATGACTCTGGAAACTAGAAGCAGGCGCAAACTGTGTGCACTGGAGGCGCAACCAATCGCACCGACGGAATACAGCAGGACGCTGTACAGCAGATGACGCCTTGTGCCCAGCACTCTCGTCATCCCGGAGCTGAGAGCCAGCGAGCAGAGGAAACCGAGATTGTAAAGAATGAGGACCCAACTGATCTCATCGGAACTGGCAGCCACGTTCCCCTGCATGTCGGGGAGTAACACGTTGATTGAAATCCGGTTCGAGATTTCGATGGCCGTGACCACGCCCACACTTAGCAGGATAGCCAGTCTTTGCCGCGGGGAGAGGCTGACCAATGCCTGGTTGATATTTCGCCCGGCCTCCTCTTCCCACTTCTCGAGGCCGCCGGGAACTCCCCCGCCTAAATAGCTCATACCTCACGCTCCAGCTCAGCGAGTGTAGATTGTAGCTTCGACGTTCATGCCGGGACGCAGAACCAAATGGGAATCGCCGCCGATTTTCACCAGGATCTTCACCGGAATGCGCTGCACCACCTTGATAAAGTTGCCGGTCGCGTTCTGCGGAGGCAGCAAAGCCTGCTGTGAACCAGTTGCGCCCGCGATGGACTCCACCGTGCCCTCAAAGTCCTTATCGTAGGTGTCGACGTGGATCCGCACATGCTGTCCGGGCCGCACGCGAGACATTTGCGTCTCCTTAAAGTTCGCTGTGACATAGACCTTATCGAGTGGCACGATGGTAAACAGAAGCTGTCCTGGCAACGCGTACTGCCCCAGGTTGACCGTCTTCTGCGTAACCTGTCCGGTGATAGGAGCCATAATGGTGGTGTATGCCAGATTGAGTTGAGCCTGCTCCAGTGCGGCCTGCGCGCGCTCAACGTTGGCTTTCGCGGACTTGTAGGCGGCTTCAGCTACGGGAACTTCTTCCTGGCGCGCTTTCGACTCCAACAGCAGCGACTGAGAACGGGCGAGCCGGGCCTTGGATGAATTGGCATTGGCGCGGGCGATCCCGACCGCCTGCTGCGCGGCAGCCAATCGCTCTTCAGCAGCCTCCAGGTCGCTCTTGGCTACTCGCGCCGAGGCATCCACTGCGTCGTACTGAAACTTGGAAACATCGCCCGTCTGGAGCAATGGCTGGTAGCGCTCCAGGTCGGCCTGGGCGCGTTCGTTGGTGGCCCTCCGGGCCGCGACCTCTGCCTTCGCTTGTTGCAGGTTTGCCGTCGCTGTTCGCTCCAGTTGCGCCTGCGCGCTCACGTAGTCTGCCGCATCGGATTCCCGTTGTGCGGCGGCACCGCCGGTGCTATGTGTGGTCGTGCCGCGTATGAGTTCAATTTGCAGCTTGGCCGATTCCGATTGTGCTATCGCCAAGTCAAGAGCAGCCTTGGCTTGGTCCACCTGCGCCTGATATTCGCGCGGATCAATCTGCACCAGAAGGTCCCCTTCCTTGACCGGCACGTTGTCATTGATCATCAGCTTTACGACGTATCCGGAAACCTGGGAAGCCACCGCAGTGATGTGAGCGTCTACTTGCGCATCGTCGGTAGTGACTCTTCCACTCCAGATGTACCAGGCAACCAGGACGAGGACTGCGAAGCCCAGGAGCGCGAACTTGGACCAGCGGGGCAGATCACGAAACCGCTCACGCACGGAAGCCATAGAGATCTTCGGGCCGGACGAAGCGTCCCCGGGCGCAGGCGGCGGCGTGGGAGTCGTTGGGACGGATGGAGCACTCATAGGCGATCGCTCACCTTACTTGGCATACGTGTTCTCCACCTCTCCCATAGCGCGAGCCAGGTTCGCCCTGGACTGGTTAAAGCGATAGAGCGCCTCAATCTGGTTGGCGTTGGCACGGGCCAGCGAATCCTGCGCCGTCACCACTTCGATGTTGGTTGTAACCCCAGCCTGGAAGCGGCGTTGAGCTTGGGCAATCTCGTCGTTGGCTAACGTCAGTCCCAGATTGGCGACCCCAACCGCATTTCGTGCCGCCTCCAACTCATCGATTGCGGACTTCACTTCGCGAATGATGCGCGCCTGCAGAAGACGCCGGTTCTCATCGACCCGCTTCTGCTCCAGAGTGGCGCGCCCGATTTCTGCTTGAATTCTGCCACCAGTAAAAATGGGAATATCGAGCCCCAGCAGGTAAGTGTAGGCCGGAATCCCATCGCTGAAATGCGCACCCTGGTACATCCACAGCCCGGAAAAGTCGAGCTGAGGCAGGCGCTGTTCGCTGGCAGCCTTACGCGAGAGTTGAGCAATGTGCTCCTGTGAGGCCAGCGACTGCATCTCCGGACGATCGGCCAAGGCGGCGGCGATGGCTGTCGTCTTGTCATACGCCGGTAAGTCGAAGAACTGGAGCGCGTCGGCGGCTTGCGGCTCCTGCCCGCGCGGCAGATCGAGCAACTCCGCCAAGATGTAGGTCGTGGTGTGCGTCTGAGTTCCGGCATCAATCAGGTTCTGCCTCTCATTCTGCAACTCGACTTGCGCACGGGTCGTGTCGATATTCAAGCCGATTCCCGTTTTTTGCAGATTGAGAGCTTGGTTGTAAAGGCGTTCGGCCAGCGCCACGCGGGCCTTCGCGTCATCATAGATGGCCAAAGCGCGCAGCACCAGCAGGTACTGCGTCACCACAGCGGCAGTGACGTCCTCGCGAGTTACGTTCTCCTGAGCTCGCGACTCCCGCACGGCCTCCCGGCCGATTTGGTAGTTCCGGACCAGCGGAAGATTCACCAGAGTCTGCGAAAAGGTCGGGCCCGCTTCGATGTACTGAAATGGTCCGGCGGGCTTTCGCTCGGGAAGGAATTCGACCGACTGAAAGTTATATTGCTGGCGGGCTGCAGTCGCGGTCAGGTCTGCTTGTGGTAATAGAGGCGAGCGGGCAATCTGGCGATTACGCTCGCTCTCCAACGACAAAAGGCGTGCCGCTAATACCTGAGGGTTCTGCTTCAGCGCCAGCCGTACCGCCTCTTTCATGGTCAATCGAAGAGGCTGAGTCGATGGCGCGGGACTCGCCTGCGCGGTGCAGGTTTTCTGAAAAGCAGCCAATACAAGCATAATGAGTGCTATACGTTGCAGCCAGGACAGACTTGCCATTCTGTGGCCCATCCATCGTGCCATGTCTTGCGCCTCGCATTTCCCAAGTCATCGGTAACAAGCCTAGCTCGCCTGCGTCAGCTTTCCCGCTCTGCTCCGGTCAATTCGGCTTGCAGTCTGGAACGCCTTCTCATGTATGCAAACGAAAGGTCGAAAGGCCAGAAGATGTCACTTAGTATGCGGCACAGAGGCAGAAGAAATCGAGCATTATGGCGTGGCTGGCAGAAGCGTCGTTCGAGCCGAACTGGCCTAACGGCTTTTCTTAGGCTTCGGATATCCCCCGCAAAGACGATTGATAGCAAGAGCTTGCCTCCAAATCAATCTTCTTAGGTTCGACCACTGCGGGTGAGCACTCACCCGTAAGGCTTGGCACGCTTTTAAGCAACGCCTTTCCTACCAATGACTTACGTGAGGTTGTTCTCCAAGTGAAGGGTTGTGGATTTTCTGGTGGATACGGGCGGTCGTAGCCCAGAATTTACTTGACGCGCCGAGGTAGTTCCCCTTATGCTTTTCGCAATCGTTAGTAGAGAAACGTAGAGCCATTTCGCGGCACTCAGAAACAAGTACGTGCTTACTATCACCGCTTGCAGGTAGTATCGCCCATCTGCCAGGCGGAGCGTTCGCAGACTTTTCTGACGGGAGTCACATTCCGATCTTCATCGGTGGTGCTTTAGGGCGCCAAATCGTAAGGAAACACCTTGCTTCTAAGTGAGGAAGGCGAAGCCTTGTCGGCAATGAGCAGTTCGATGGTGACACCCTACTTTCCGTCTGACGGTCAGACGGGGGAGTTGGCCGACGCAGCAAAACCATTGTCGCAGTGGTTTGCTGTCTACACGACGCCCCGGCATGAAAAGGCAGTGGCGCGGCAGTTCGCGGTACGGCAAATCGAGGCCTTTCTGCCGCTGTATCGGTCTGTGAACCGCTGGAAAAACGGTTGCCGTGTCAACGTTGCTCAACCACTGTTTCCCAACTATGTTTTCGTTTCGCTGGAGCGGCACGATTACGTCAGAGTGCTGCAGACCCCCGGAGTGCTGTCGCTGGTCGGTTCACGGCGCGAGCCCTCGCCTCTGCCCAGTTCCGAAATCGAGTCCCTGCGCGCCGGGCTTCCTGAGCGTGAATGTGAGCCGCATCCCTACCTAGTCGCGGGTGAAAAAGTGCGCATCCATTCCGGCCCACTGACCGGCGTAGTCGGTGTGTTGGTCCGAAAGAAGAACAATCTGCGGGTGGTTCTGACGATTAATCTCATCATGCAAAGTGTGGCGGTGGAAATCGGCAGCGATGAGATTGAACCTGTCCGGATGTAGTTATCAGCTTCCCATCGCATTACCCCTCTTAAGGTGACCTCGTGAAAAGAACCGCTGAAAGAAGCGTTACCGAAGTGCGCCTTGTCGAGGCGGCTGTTCAGCTCTTTTCCCGGCAGGGATTCAAGGGGACCAGCACACGCGACATCGCTCATCTGGCTGGCGTCAACGAAGTGACCCTGTTCCGCTATTTTGCCAGAAAGGCCGACCTTTTCTGGGCGGCGGCGGAGTCGAGGTTGAATCGCCTGAAATTTGGACGAGAGCTGCAAAACGGCCTGGCGCGGGACCTTGATCCGGACGTTATCGTACCGATGCTGGCAGCCTTTGTAGTGGAGAAGATGTCGGAGCACCCTGAGTTGATGCGGCTTCTGTATGTCGCCCGTTTTGAATTGCCAGGCGCTGACCGGGTGTTTCGCGAGCACCTCGGTCCGATGTTTGACGCAGTCCATGCCTATTTCAGCCGGTGCGCTGCCAAAGGCTTGATTCGCGACCTCGATCCGACGATCGCGACTCTGGGACTTGCGGGCGCGGTAAGCGCCCACCTGAACCTGTACAACCTGTTCACAGAGAAGGATGTACCCTGGGATCCGCGACTTGCTGCCCCAGTCTATGCGCAATTCTGGCTGAACGGGCTACAGCAGAGGCCTAAGCCAGATTAGCAAACGACGGGTCTGGTGGAATGACCAGGAGTTCTGCGAGTTAGGCATGTGGGGTAGTATCTGGCCCAGTTACGACCCGGTTTGGGGAGGGAAATTGAGCGTGAAGCATTTGCGAATGGGAAATATCAACGGATTATCGATCGTTCGTGAGGCAGCTCGGCGGGTTGTGGAAGGACTCGACGGGCGAGGTTTTCTCGCTCTTATACTCGTCTTTTCTCAAATGGCTTATGGGGCGCAGCAGAGTTCACTCGGGGCCTTGAGCTCGGCAGCAGGAGCGTCATCGTCGTCACAGTCGTCATCGCCAGCACCGCAGGCGCCGGTTGCCCCGCCTGCTGCCGTACCGCTTCAAAACGCACCGGCGCCGCCGGAGGAGGAGCGTTCCACGAAGGAGACGAAGGCGCCTAAGAATCCGCAGCCAGCCGTGCCGACCCCAGGGAAGAATGTCGAATTAACCGACTTTCAGTTGTTGGTGCAGTCCTCCTTAGGCCAGGTGCTGCCTATTTACGGTGCCAGTCTTTTCGAAAATGCACCGAGCACCTTTGCTCCCGTGGACCATATCCCCGTGACCGCCGACTACGTCATCGGCCCAGGCGACGAACTCATGATCCGGGCTTGGGGCCAGATTGACCTCGACGTGCACGCCAGGGTTGATCGCAACGGGAACATCTTTCTGCCCAAGGTCGGTAGCCTGAACGTCGCCGGTCTGAAGTACGCGCAGGTCGAAAATTTCATGAGGTCGCACATCGGACGCATCTATCAGAATTTTGATCTCAATGTGAACATGGGAGAGTTGCGCTCGATTGACATCTACGTAGTTGGGCAAGTGTCCCGGCCCGGCCGCTACACCGTCAGCTCTCTCAGCACGCTAACCAACGCAGTCTTCGCCTGCGGCGGTCCTTCGCCGCATGGCTCGATGCGAGAAATTCAGTTGAAGCGCGGGGGGAGGGTCGTGACCACGTTCGACCTTTACGACCTGCTGCTCAACGGCGACAAGAGCAAAGACGTCGCGCTCCAACCGGAAGACGTCATTTACGTCGCGCCGGTTGGTCCCCAGGTCGCTATCGGTGGGCAGGTCAATGTGCCCGCGATTTACGAGCTCAAGACAGAAACCACACTTTCGGAGGTGATCCGGTTGGCCGGCGGCCTCACCAATACCGCCTTTGGCGGCAAGGTCTATATCGAGCACATCGTGGACCGCCGGGTGCATAACGTTGAAGAGGTTCCGCTGAATTCTGCCGGACTTACCCATCCGCTGGCGGATGCCGATATCGTCAATTTCACGGCGGTATCTCCGAAGTTTGAGAATTCGGTTACGCTGCGGGGAAATGTAGCGGCGCCCGGACGATATCCTTGGCATTCAGGAATGCGGATCAGCGACCTCATTCCGAATCGCGAGTTTCTTATTACCCGTGAGTACTGGAAGCAGCAGAATGCGATCGTGCTGGAGTCGGAGGCCGCGGGAGGACATATCGCGGGAACCACAGGGACGGTTAACTCCGTGAAACGCAACGCCCCCGAGATCGACTGGGACTATGCGGTCGTACAGCGCATGAGCACGGAAGATCTCTCAACCCAATTGATTCCGTTCAATCTGGGCAAGGCCATCCTGGGCCAGGATGCTGCCAGCAACGTGACACTCCAAAGCGGGGACATTGTCACGATTTTCTCGCAGGCTGACCTTAAGGTACCCGAAGGGCAGCAGACGAAGCTGATCAGGCTGGAAGGAGAATTCGGTTCGTCAGGAGTTTATCGTGTGATGCCAGGCGAGAAGCTGCGGGAGGTGGTTGAGCGAGCGGGAGGTTTGGCGCCGTCAGCGTATCTCTATGCCTCGGAGTTCACCCGCGAGTCGACGCGCGTCGAGCAACAGGCACGGCTTGACGTACTGATTGCACAGGCCGAACGGAGCGTAGCCGCCAGCACGGCCAAGCGAGCACAGAGCGCTCAAACTGCCCAGGAAGTTTCAGCTGCCAATGCGAGCGTTGAGGCGGAGCGTGTCACGCTGGACAAGTTACGCCTGTTGAAGGCGAACGGTCGCATTGTGCTAAACCTCCATCCCGATGACCATACCGTGGATTCCATACCCGATATTCCACTGGAAGATGGCGACCAGTTCTACGTGCCGGCCCGGGGAATCGCAGTGAATGTCGTTGGCGATGTGTACAACCCGGGTTCCTTCATCCGGCAACCCGGCAAGACCGTCAATGCTTACCTGAAGAATGCCGGCGGAGCGACTCGCGACGCAGACTCTGGAAGAATCTTTGTAGTGCGTGCGAATGGGGCCGTAGTGAGCAAAGACGCAGCGCCTAAATTCTGGGCGGGCGGATTCGACAGCATGGTGATGATGCCCGGCGACACCGTCGTAGTTCCGCCCAATACCGACAAGGGAGCGGGCCTGCGGAATTTCAAAGATTGGTCGCAAATACTCTTTAACTTTGGTTTGGCCGCAGCCGCAATCAATGTCTTAAAGTAGCCGATGTCTGGCAGGGATTGACCTGAATGCCGCAAACTCCGAGACCACCTGATCCTCATTCCGGCGGCGCCACTGCGGTCGAAAACGGAATGCCGTTGCCAACCTTGCCTCCTGAAATCGAGAGTCAGCGAAAACTCGACTTCGTTGAGATGCTGCTCGTGATCGCCCGGGAGAAGAGACACATCCTGATGATCACCCTGGCCGTGGCTGTGCTGGCAACGATTACAGCATTTCTGCTTCCCAAGATGTACACAGCGACCGCTACCATGCTGCCGCCGCAGCAGAAGCAGTCGGCATTGAACTCCATGATCGGACAGATAGGGGTCATCGCCGGGCTGGGTGCAAGTGACCTCGGATTGAAGAACCCTGCCGACCTATTCGTGGCCATGCTGAGCAGTCGGACCATCGAGGACAATCTGATCAACCGCTTTGACCTTCGCAAGGTTTACGGGGTACGCCAATATCAGGACGCACGCAAAAAGCTGGACAAGCGCAGCGAAATCATCGCTACAAAAGAGGGCCTGATTTCCATATCGGTCAGTGACCGCGATCCCAAGCGCGCCGCCGAAATCGCCAACGCCTACGTCGACGAGCTCTACCGCCTGAATCAAAACCTGGCCGTCACCGAAGCCAGTCAGCGACGGTTGTTCTACGATCAGCAGCTCAAGGCGGAAGGGGAGGAGCTGTCAGCTGCCGAGTTGGCGCTGAAACAGGTGCAGGAGCGCAGCGGGTTGCTCCAGCCCGAGGCCCAAGGCAGGACGATCATTGCCAGCGTGGCTGAAATGCGGGCGCAAATTGCCAGCCACGAAGTGCAGCTCCGGACCATGCGCTCTTATGCAACCGAGAACAATCCCGACCTGAAGCGCGCGGAGACGGAGCTGGCCGGTTTGCGAACCCAGTTGGCAAAGCTGGAGCACAACAACAGCGCTGCTGTGGGTGACGGCAACATTGGGATTCCGGCTCGCCAGATGCCACAAGCGGAACTAGAATATCTTCGCCGGGCGCGCGAGCTTAAGTACCACGAGGCGCTCTATGAGTTCCTTGGCAAACAATTGGAAGCGGCCCGAATTGACGAGGGCCAAAGCGCAATCCTGGTTCAGGTGGTTGACAGCGCAGTGGAGCCGGAAAGGAAATCCGGTCCCAAACGCATGCTGATTGTCCTGGTGTCCACAATCACAGCGTTCTTGCTGTCATGTGTAGGAGTCTTGGTCGTAGAGGCGCTGCGCCGCAAGCGCCAGGACCCGAGCGAAAACGCCCGTCTGGGGCTTTTGTGGGACTCCCTGAAGAACTCCTCTTGGTCATAAGCACGTTGACTCGACCTTTCCGAAAATCGGTTCCCGCCCTTCGAGGCTGGAGCAGCACTGTTAACGTAGGCGATGACTGTTCCCCGCGGCGTGACCATGTCCGCAGCCCTGCGAGAGGCTAGTCCGAAGCGGGGAAACAACGGTCAACCGGTTTGATTATGCAAACCAGACGGATTCTGCGGGCTTCAGCTTCACACCTTATCAGCCGAATACCTGACATCCGAGGACGGAACCGACTTGCTTACCTGGCTAATCGATTGTTTATGCTGAATTCCCACGCGGACTCGACCGCCGAAGTGGCAATGCGGCTCGGGCATCGCATGATCGTCGATCTTCGAGCACGTACTGAGTGCGCGAGTTTCTATACTCATGATTACGATACGGAAGAAATACGATGTGTTCTTCGAATGTTCA
Source organism: uncultured Acidobacteriaceae bacterium (assembly GCA_963831675.1). GTDB lineage: Bacteria > Acidobacteriota > Terriglobia > Terriglobales > Acidobacteriaceae > Bog-257. The sequence continues at coordinate 70,430 of CAWHRM010000017.1, read as the reverse complement.
AGTCCGACTGGGTGGTCCTTGATGTTGGCGCAAATGTCGGTTTTTGGACGGTCCCCATGGCACAAGCGCTCGGGCTGCGCGGCAAGGTTCACGCATTTGAGCCGGTCCCCAGCAACAATTTGCGACTTCGTGAGAACGTTGGACTCAACGGTCTGCAGAACATTACTGAGGTCCATGAACTTGGGTTGTCCGACCAGCGCGGTACCCTGCGAATCAGCCTTCGGGAGGACTTCGCCAATGGTTCTGATACAGGCAATGCGGCCATTGTCATCGACGACACCGATGGCCGGTTCCAATGTGACATGATTGAGGTTGATACACTCGATAACGTCTTTCGTTCGCTAAAGGTAAACAGACTCGACTTCATCAAGGTTGATATCGAAGGACATGAAGATAGGTTCTTACAGGGCGCGTCTTCAACGATACGACGGTTCCGGCCAATCATCCACATGGAAATCAATGAGCCTTACTACAGCAGGCGCGGTCTGGATGCGACGACTCGATTTGAGGAATGGGCCAAGTCCGTGGATTACGCTTATGCCCTCAGAACTTCCAAAGGTTGGAGGCTGCGTGACCTCCGTCATCGCAAACCGGTGATTGACAACGTGTTGGCTCTTCCCCCGGAACGGACCGAAGAGATTCTTCGGCAAGTTAACTTAACGTGATCTCCTAAGGGAAACACCCGGTCAGTGAGTAGCATTCTGTTTCGATGAGCACCTCCACTCAACCATTCCCGTCAGTTGCGTCCATGCCTCTGGCTGTGCCAGCCGCCGCCTTTGAGGTGCTGGCGTACTTATCCGTCGTCGGGGTTGCGACGTTCTTCTTTCTTATGGGTTGGCTCAGTTCCAACGGGGCGGCCGTTCTCACGACAGTCCTGCTTTCTGTGCTAATCGTTTTGGCGTGGACCCGCTTCGATCAAGGTCGCCATCCCTGCTTTCTCTTTCTTTGCACGCTTCTGCTCTTTCAGGGTGGCCGACTCGTTGGATATTGTCTGGGGATAACCCCAGATCCATTTGTGATCGAGTTAATGACAGCCACTCCGTTCGGTGTTTCGCGCGAGGAAGCTGGGATCGTGCTGCTCGCGATCGTACTTTCAGGCATCTGCATCTATGCGCCTTGCAGATGGAGTTATGTGCGCATACATCCGCCGGGCGACGAGGCTCTTCGGCGCTATTTGCCCTATCTGTACACGGTATTCATTTTCACGATTTCGGCGCAGCTATTAAAAAACTACATTTACCTCCGATACGCACTGGACAATGGCTGGTATCTGGTTTACTTCAATGACTATAACCGCTTAGCCGCCAGTGTACCGATGCCTATACGCTTAGTTGCCTTGCTCAATTTACCGGTATTTCTCGCCATTTTCGTGGTCGAAAAGAGAAAGAAGCTACTCTGGGTCATTGTGACCTTATATTTCGCCGTTGCGGCACTGTTCCTGGCAACCGGTCAACGAATGGACATGTTCAGTATGATTTTGGTGCTATGGTATCTGGCGAGAATCAAGTCCACCAAGCCTGCCCGAATGGTCAAGCTGGCGTTGCTGGCCGCAGCCATGATATTGATCGCAATTATAGTCGGCGCCACCCGGAGCGGCGACTTCGATGAACAAGCTTACAAGCTGGGCCCTCTTGGCCTTATCGCGCAACAGGGGATTTCTCTCAATGTCACCGAGCTGACGGTAAAATACAAAGGCCTGTTCCAGCCCTATATCGCTTCCTATCTTGTCCACGACCTGCGGTCGAGGTTCGTATCGAGTGACGTATCACAGTACGTTCGCGGTTGGTACTTTGGCTTCGATACTTCGGTGTTTCTCAATCCAAGCCTGTTCAGACTAGGCTTTGGGACTGGCGGCGCATACTTGTCGGAGATGTATCTATTGGGGGGAATCGGCGGTGTTGTGGTGTTGTCGTTTCTGGTCGGATGCGGTCTGAAACTGCTTTACGAAAGCGGCAGGAACGCCTGGGCCCTTATAGTCGTGGCGACGATTCTCCCAGATATTATCTTGATGCCAAGGGGTGGGCTTCTCGTATGGGCATCGGACCTTATCAGGGATGCCATCTTGGTCTGTCCCCTGCTGGCTGGATGGTGGCTGTTTAGCCTTTTGTCCTGCATACATGGTTCTTTGCCAAAGGCTCTACCGCCCGAGACGATATGATCGATCCAACCCCTGGCCACGAAAGGCTGCTAGGTCGGTCCGCGAACATGGCGAGTAGCGCAGCGGTCAAATTTTCTTTGGTCCTCGCGACTGTTGGGAGGACATCCGAGCTCGACCGTTTCTTAGAGCATCTGCGAAAGCAGTCCTATAAACTGTTTGAATTGATCGTGGTTGATCAAAATACCGACGATCGCCTTCTACCCTTACTTGAGCCGTACAGGTCTTGCTTTCCCGTCATTCACTGCAAGTCGGCGATCGGACTGTCGCGTGCGCGCAATGTCGGCCTCCAGTTGACCTCGGGAAACGTCATAGCGTTTCCTGATGATGATTGCTGGTATTCTGAGGACCTTCTGGAGCGAGTCGCAAGCTTGTTTCTTGAAGACAGTACGGTGGATTGCATCACCGGTCGACCCCTGGATCCGCGAGCGCATGGTTTCCACGTTGGGAGTGGACCGGTTAACAGGTGGAACGCATTCCGTCGCGGCATTTCCTATACGATATTCATTCGTCAGACGGCGGTCGCCAAAGTTGGGGGTTTTGACGAGTCGCTTGGGCTCGGAGCTCAATCGGGAAAAATTGCGGCGGAAGAGACCGATTATCTTATTCGGGCCCTATCCGCCTGCTGTCGCGTTTTCTACCATGCCGATCTCCGTGTATTTCATGGCGATTCACAACTTGTATTTGACAATGGGATAATCAAGAGGCAGTACGGAACTGGGTTGGGCTTTGGCTATGTATTACGAAAACACCACTATCCTATTCCATATGTACTTTATTCATGGTTACGTCCGCTTGGAGCTGCTGGCATGTTCGCTCTCACGTTTAGGTTTCCAAGAGCACGCTATCACTATTCCGCCTTTAAGGGTCGAGTCGAAGGATGGCTAGGGTAATAATAGGGTTGCTTTCATTGGCAATTTGAGGAGACCTGGATGCGAGAGCTGCATTTGCGCTTCGTTGGCGGGGAGAGCGATGGGCCCATCCTGCGGGTCGTCGAGTGACATGGAAAGGCAATTGACGAGAAGTAAGATAGCTTGGAGGGATTGGTTGTCGAGGCCACAAAAGCTACTGCTTCATGGGAGGGATAATCGACTGGAGCGAGGTCTCCATAAGGGATGAAGATATCCCCGCGCCATATTTTACATAGTATTTTTCAATTGGGCTCCGGCGAGATCCTGGCGAGGGTCTGTGGCGTCGCGACCGTCGTCCTGCTGGGACACAGGTACGGTATTGTTTTATTGGGTGTTTTTGCTCTGGCGCAGAGCATGGCCCAATATTTGCAGCCGCTGATTGATTTTGGTCTGCGGCACGTGGGGGCACGACTGCTGGCGGTCCACCCGCAAGCTGGGCGTGAAATTGTGAGGCGGGTGCAGCGGCAACGTCTCCTGATGGCAGGCGCCGTTCTGCCATTCATCTTAATCTATGCGGTATTTGTAAAGCTGCCTGTGGACATGAAGGTTTTCCTGATCGCGTTTGCGACGATCAGTGCGTTGTATGCGATCTCGCTGGATTGGGCGGCATGGGGCAAGGAGCAACTTCACCTCGTCGGCTTTGCCAAGGCCATTGTTCCTGCCAGCATCTTAGCTTGTCTGGTGCTTGGGAAGGGAAGCGAGCACATTCTCTGGTGGCTGGTCCTTGGCAACGCAATCGGCTATGGGGCCCAGGCTTCGATACTCTGGATCTGGTGGAGAGGTCACCATTCTGCCGAGAACGTACAAGACGGGGTGATGGTGGCGATCAGCGAGGCTCTTAGGTGGCGTCGTACCAGCATCATGGGACTCGCCTGGTTGGGAAACCTGGCCTTCAACACGATTGATATGCTGATGCTCGGTATTATCTCGAATCCCGAACAAGTTGGTCTCTACAGCGCAGCGTACCGGGTGCTGAATCAGATCTTAGTGACTTACTACCTGGTCACGAATGTACTTTATCCCCAATTTGCTCGGCAGGCAATTGGAGATCGGGTTCGAATGTTGAGGCCCCGGATTCTGTTATCCCTCCTTGGCGCAGGAGTTGCCATTGGTGCGGTCGTAATCGTCTCCCGCCGGCTGGTTATCACAATCCTGTTCGGACATCAATTCCTGATGGCATGTCCCTTGTTACTGCTGCTGGCCTGGGCCATACCTCTTGATTTCTTGACCTCCTACTTAAGCAACGCCTATATCGCCTGGGGTATGGAGAAGAAGATTCTGCTGTGTACCGCGGTCGCTGCCGGAAGCAACATCCTCTTGAACCTGATTTGGATGCCCACCTACGGAGCCACCGCAGCAGCCATAGACACCCTCTTATCCTACTTGGTTTTTCTTGCCAGCTTAATTCTCGTGGGACGGACCGACAAAGCACTCACGCGCGAATTACACGTCCAGTCGGAATCGCTGGCATAGTGGACAATGCGGATTTACTACGATCATCAATTATGTTCGCTGCAGGATGCTGGTGGCGCCTCCCGTTACCACTATGAGCTTATGCGAAGTCTTTCCGAGCTTCCGGACGTAGAAACAGAAATGTTTCTGGGAATGAATAGCACCGTCTATCCATATAAAGAGCTGTCTTCCGCCAACACTCGCGTTATGGGTTTTGCCGGACCACTGCGGCGGGGAATGCTGCGGTACGTTACCAATGAAGTGCTGGGAAACGCAATCGTCCCGTTTCGCGGTAAGTTTGACGTGTACCATCCTTCCCACTACCGTAGCATGCCGCTCGTCCGGTCGCGACGGTTTGTGGTGACACATCACGACTGCATCTACGAACGGTTCCCAGTATTCCGCTATGTGAAGGACGCGCTGCGGGGAAAGAAGATGCTCTTCGCGCGCGCCGACGCCATTATCTGCATAAGCGAATCGAGCCGGCAGGATCTGCTGAAGTTTTACGACGTGGACATTGCTAGAACTCGCGTCATTTATCATGGTCTCACTCCTCCCCCTCGGTCTCCCGAGGCTGCTGATCAGCTAGAGAAGCAATTGCGGCGCGACTATCTGCTGTATGTAGGCAGGCGTTTCTCCTACAAGAACTTCACTGGCCTGCTTAGGTCGTTCAGCAGAACAGGTTTGCATCGCGTACTCGACTTGCTCGTGCTGGGCGGCGGACCGCTGACCCAGGACGAGAGGCAGTTAATTCTCCAACTAGGCGTGACCGATAGCATCATCAATATTCCGATCGCTTCCGACGCCTTGCTGGCGGAAGCTTATGCCAGAGCCAAGCTGTTCGTGTACCCGTCTCTGTGGGAGGGCTTTGGTTTGCCTCCGCTTGAGGCGATGGCTATCGGATGCCCGGTGTTGGCGAGCGATAAAGGTGCGATCAGGGAAGTATCCCAGGACGGACCACTCTATTTTGACCCCGAAGACGAAGACTCGTTCGATCTGGCACTGCTTCGGGCGATCGATGACGACGAGGCCCGTACGCGGGCGGTTGAACGGGGCCGGGCAATCGCCGCGGCATACAGTTGGAAAAAATGCGGAGAACAGACGCTGGCATTCTACAGAGAGTGCCAGTGAACGAAAGGTTCTGCTCAGAAAAGTCAACGCGGGCGGTCTCACGGTGGTCATGTGCCTGTTGTAGGTCTGAGGCCGAGATATGTCGTCGTTAAAGGAGCTTTTGTATAGCGATTTAGCTCGCCAGTACGAGCTGGAGGGCAAACATGATGTGCGGCCCAACTTCTTCCGGTTCTTAGGCCGGCTGCTTCATAACCGTTTCCTTCCCGGCGTCTTATATCGTTCGAGCCGAGCGGCTCTGCTTGCGGGCACTCCGGTCCTTCCGAAGCTGCTTACCTACATGAACCTGGTGCTGTTCGGTATAGAAATCACGCCGCGATGCGATATCGGTCCGGGTCTCTTCCTCGCCCACACATCGGGGTGCGTGATCGGGGCACGACGGATCGGCAAGAACGTAACCTTCTTCCAAGGGGTGAATGTGGGCGCGAAAGAGCTTGACATGAAGTTTGATCCCGCCTTGCGTCCCGAGATCGGCGACAACGTCGTTTTTGGGGTGGGCTGCATGGTCTTCGGGCCTATTCAAGTCGGCGATAACGCCGTGATCGGGGCCAATTCCGTGGTAGTTTGCTCCGTGGAGGCAAATACGACTGTGGCTGGCAGCCCGGCGCGGAAACTTGAGACTGCTAAGGTTGTCGATTGATGAACGCGGGAAAGGTATTGATCACTGGTGGTCTAGGATTTATAGGCCGGCACGTCGCCGAACTGCTCGTCGAGCAGGGGCGGCAGGTGATATTATTCGACAACCTCAGCCCTCAAACCCACGGGGCGGTTCCCCAGATCTCTTTGCCGGGACTGGTGGGACATCCACGGGTGGAAATCCATCGTGGTGATGTCAGCCGGCCTGCCGACTGGGAGAAAGCCCTCCCAGAGGTGCGTCAAGTCGTTCACCTGGCGGCGGAGACCGGTACGGCGCAATCCATGTGGGAGATTTCGCGCTACACGGAGACGAATGTTGGCGGTACGGCGGTGCTGCTCAACTATCTGGCAAATTGCAAGCATAGCGTTACCAGAATCATTCTCGGGTCCTCTCGCTCCGTGTACGGCGAAGGCGCCTATCGCTGCGCCGAGTGCGGAATTGTCTATCCTCCCGTGCGCTCCGAAGACCGGCTTGGCTCCGGCCAGTGGGAGCCTCTATGCCCGGGTTGTGGCGGCCCGGTTAAGGCTGCTGCTACAAGCGAGGATGCCAAGCTCGCTCCAGCTTCGATCTACGCAGCGACCAAGCTGGCGCAGGAAGACCTGGTGCGTATCGCGACCAGGGCATTGGGAATCCCCGCCGTGATCCTCAGGATGCAGAACGTGTACGGGGAAGGGCAGTCGCTGAGGAACCCCTACACCGGCGTGCTCTCTATCTTCTGCAATCAGCTACGGCTGGGCAAGACACTGAACCTTTACGAGGACGGACAAGAGAGTCGGGACTTCGTGCATGTTTCCGATGTCGCGCGTGCAATTGCTCTCGCGCTGAACTCGGAGCCGGCGGAGGGGCACACCTTGAACGTCGGTTCTGGCCGCGCGACTACGATTGGACAGATCACCGCTCTGGTCCGCGAGCAGTTCGGAAGTAAGACGCCTCCAATCATGACGGGCCAGTACAGGCTGGGGGACATTCGCCACGCATTCGCGGACCTCACCGCTATTCGGTCGCGGCTTGGCTTTGAGCCTCTGGTATCGTTGGAAGGAGGCTTGGATCGATTTGCAACCTGGGTGAAGACGCAGCCTGTCGAACCGGACCAGCTCGCCAGGGCAACCCAGGAACTCGTGGATCGTGGTCTCATGCTCGAGAGCGCTCCCCGTGTCGACCGAGATTTGGCTTCCGACTGAGAGATTATTTTCAAACGCCAATCCATGACCCACCACGTTTTTCCGCCAGAAAGGAAAAAAGGATGATTGAACCGATGCTTGACTTGACGATCATCATCCCCAACTACAACACCCGCGACTTGCTGCGCAACTGCCTCCAGTCCGTCTACCAGCACACCACTGGTATTACCTTCGAGATCATCTGCGTTGACGATAACTCTCCCGATCGAAGCGCCGACATGGTGGCCGAATGTTTTCCAGACGTGATCTTAGTCAGGAATACGGTCAACCAGTCCTATGCCAAGAACGGGAATCTGGGGATGCGCATGTCACGGTCGCGCTATGCGTGCCTGTTAGACAGTGACACACGGCTCATCGGAAACGCATTCGAAGCGCTGGTACGTTTCATGGACGAACATCCGGACGCCGCGACCTGCGGTCCGAAGTTGCTGAATCCCGATGGCAGCGTGCAGCACCACATTCGCAGTTTTGCGGGATTGGGTACATTCCTTCTACAGACTCTCAACTGGCACAAGTTGTTCCCCAATAGCCATCTGTTGGACCGCTATTACAATACCGATTTCGATTATTCCAGTGCGCAGCAGGTGGAGAGCATCGGAACCACGGTTTACATGATCCGTCGCTCGACCTGGGAACAGGTGGGGATGTTGGACGAGCGTTTTCGGTGGGCTATGCCCGATCTGGCTTACAACTACACGCTGAACCAGAAAGGCCTCAAGTTGTACTACACGCCTTGTGCGGAGGTCATACATTTTGGCGGGCGGACCGCCAGCCAGAACGTGCTCCGGACGCTTCGCGAACAATGCCAGGGCCTGATCGACTTCAACGAAGCGTACGACTATTTCGGTAAAAGCAAACTGACGAAAGCGATCGTGCGCTTTGGAATCCAGTTCCGCTATTACACCAAAGTCCTGGGTTATCACATCAGCTCCGATAAGCGCGTCATCAAGGGCCCGGGAGCTCCCCGAAAGGACGCAAAAGACGTCAACGACGCAGCGGCCCAAACCAGCCTAATGCGAAACGCAGAGTAAACGCCGAACCACGACCTTGTTTGCTGCTTCTCTTCGCAGGTTCCCAGCAACTGCCTAAGTTTTGTCATGTGATGTTTCGTGGGCGACCTTCTTGCCACAAAGGACGGCTTATCCTGCGTCGCAATGCGCGCCAGGCATATACAAACGGACGCGACATGAGCCAAGCCACCGAGCCCTCACGAAACAGCCGCCGGATGCCGGTTCCGACACTCCCCATTCTGCTCATCTCCTCCAACGCCAGGCTCGTGGCGTGTGTCCTGCGACGGCGAGCGGCAACCCTCGGATCAAGGCCGTCCGACCATTGATCAATCATCACGATTGCCTCCTGATGTAGCCTCCTCCTGCTTTTCTGCCACAGATTGCTGTCGTGCATGCGATACCAGCAGACCACTTCCTGCACCGCGCGGGCGGGGTATCGCCGCGCAATAGCCATATATAAGTAGTAGTCGGGAGCCATATCGACCCACTCCGGAATGCCCCCAATCTCGTGCACCGCCGAGCGGCGAAGCATTGCGGAACTCATCGCGATGAAACAGGCGCTGCGGAACAGTTCGCTGAGGATGTCGCCTTCTGGTAAGGGCGTGAACTCGTGCGCCTGGTCGTAGTCGCGCTTCCGGCCGTCGGGCCAGAAGAGGACGGCCCGCCCAAAGATAATGCCGGCGCGTTCGTCGGCACGCGCCATCTGCTTCTCTAGTTTCGTCGATGTCCACAGATCGTCTTGATCGAGGAAGGCCAGCCATTCGCCCGTTGCCTGTCGAATAGCATTCTCTCTGGCCTTACCCAGTAGCGTTTCTTCCGGCGACAGAAAGTAACGGATCCGAGGGTCCTGATACTCGGCGACGATTTGCGCGCTATCGTCGGTGGAACAGTCGTCCCAGGCAATCAGCTCCCAGTCCGTGAACGTCTGCGCCATCACGCAATCCAGGGCCTCCCGCAGGTAGGCAGACCCATTACGGATGTTCATGATGATGCTGACCTGAGGCATCGGAAACTAGAGCATACCTGAGTTGCCGCATCCGGTGGGGCACCGCCGCGGAGCTCACGTGCTGCGATGAAGATCCGAAACGTCTTCCTTTCCTTCGTTCGACTCGCAACCGGTGAGGTGTTTGGGCGAATAGCGACTTTTGTGCTGTTCGTCTATGTATCGCGATATTTTGGAGTGCGAATACTCGGAATCGTTGCCCTCGCGCAAACGGTGGCCTCCTATGTGATGGAGCTTTCCGATCAGGGTCTGAAGCTGATCGGTGCTCGCATCCTCGCGCGTAACGCAGACCTGGCTTCCTTCGTGGTGCCCTTCGTCTTAAAGCGCCGCGCGGCCCTTACCGCCGGTGCGGTTGCGTTGGGTGCTCTTTATGCTGTCGTCGGGCCGTTGCCACCCGAAGCCAGGATGTGCGTGCTCGCCTTCGAGTTCGCGGTGGTGCCCTATGCTTTCGCGCTCGACTGGATCGCCTGGGGCCTGGGACACTTTGGCTTGCTCTCGCTGTGGCGGAGCGGCGTGAGCATCGTATACGTGGGGCTGGCGATCGCCGCAATGCGGCTTACCATGCGTCCCATCGTATCGATCTCCGGCGCTAACATCCTGAGCGCACTGTTGGGCGCAGGTTTTTTGGGGATCATCTGGAAGCTTCGTTGGAGCCGTCAAAGCGGCCAGACTCCATCGGGCTCGGACCTGACCGCTGCAGCCGACGAGCTGCGCCCAAAACGAGTCTTTGCTCTCGGGCTGGCGAACTTGCTCAACCTTGTCTTCATGAATGCCGACATTCTGTTGCTGGGCGCTATGACAACCACACACGAAGTAGGCCGATACAGCGCTGCGTGCAAGCCGTTGTATGTGATTTTCACGGGATTCTGGTTGTTAACCGACGCGCTGTACCCGCATCTGGCTAAACTGGAGGCCGGCGCGCGGGCACACAGCGTGCTGCTGCTGTCGTTGGCCGCCCTGGCGGTACTCTCTTCAGCCGCGGCTTTTACTCTCGGATTGCTCGCGCCAAAGATCCTCACCCTAATCTACGGTTCGACCCTCAACGCTACAGGGCTCTTTCGGACGTTGCTGATCGCACTGCCCCTGGATTTCTGTTTCTCGCTGCTGTGGACGGTCCTGGTCAGCCGGGGACATGACCGGGCTGTGTTGTACTCGCTAGGCGCCGCCGCAAGTGTGAATGTCGTGCTGAATCTGGTGTTCATTCCACGTTTTCAGGCCAACGCTTCCGCATGGGCAACGGTTGCTTCCTACGCATTGCTATTTCTTGCGGTGCTTATCTTCGTCTTGAGAAAGAAAGTTCTCGCTGGCTCCGAAAAGCGAGAGCCCATACCGGCGCCGGCGTGGGTCTGATCAAACTTCGTCATTCTTTCCCGCTGGTGGAACCGGCAACTGGAACAGCGGCAGGCCCCGCTGCCCCGCTGCCTCCATCGTTCGCTGCCTTCCAGTAGGGAGTGCGGACGTTTCGCCGGACGATATGAAACACGAACATAAACGGCCGTCTTAACTGCGAAGCGACGGAGCCTTCGGTCAACAGGCGCGAGAACCCACGAACCACGGTGTTCGGGCTTCGCATTTCCTCCAGCGCTATAGCGGTGGAATGCCGTTTGCGGCAAAGTGCCATGGTGCGCGGATCCAGCGAATTGGCCCAGTGGTCCAGCAGCCAAAACACTTCCTGGTGCATGGCGATCGCCGACAGCCGCGACGTGTTGGCGTCATGCATTCGGTATCGACAAACAACCTCCTGCACAGCCTGTGCCGGATGGCGGCGCGCCACGGCAGCGTAGAGATAGTAGTCCGGAACAATCGAAATCTCCTCAGGGATTCCGTCGATTTCCTCGATCGCCGAGCGGCGAAAGACAGCAGAACTCATGGCGATAAAGCAGCCCTTGGTAAACAGCTGGGTGAAGATGTCGCCTTCCGGCAGCGCTCCAAATTCGTGCGTCTGGTCGTAGTCACGCTCTAATCCACTGGGATAGAACCTTAGGGTACGGCCGTAGACGATTCCCGTGTCCTGGCCCGCCATCGCTATCTGCAATTCCAGCTTTCGCGGCATCCAAAGATCATCCTGGTCCAGAAACGCCAGCCACTCACCTCGCGCCTGGCGAATGGCACTGTCGCGCGCCTTGCCGAGTAAGGTTTCTTCTGGCGAGAGGAGATAGCGAATTCTCGGATCGGAGTATTGGGTGACGATTTTCGCGCAGTCGTCGGTGGAGCGGTCATCCCAGACAATCAGCTCCCAGTCGGTGAAAGTCTGCGCCATGACGCTGTCTATGGCTTCCCGCAGGGTGGCAGCTCCATTACGGACGTTCATGATGATACTGACCGAGGGCATGGCACTTCGCAGGTTACATCTCGCTGAGCTTGGCCGCGTGTTGGTTTTCGCGGGTGGTCGTTACCAGGCAGTAAAAGAGCAGCTCCCAAAATGCTACTGCAATGGTCGTGACGCCAAAATGAAGCATGAACCAATCCCACCCGTAGGTGTTCCTCGGCATCTCGCCAGTGACAAGCCACGCGCGCAGGAGCCCGATCGCCACTGCTACGACCAACATGCCGGCCGCAAGACTAACGCGCGACTTCAGCGGCTGCGATGAGGCGCTGGTAACAGGCGCGGTCTTGCGATACCACAGCAGTATCCATACTCCCAGCGAAAAAAGGCCGATGAACGTGCTGGCATATTGCATCAGGGCGTAGGTCTCCATTCGTCCTCCCACAGGCAATTCGACCGTGGACCGCAGCCAGGCCCAATGTCGCCATGGCCAACTGAAGGGATGGGTAATCGAGTCCCACACCAAGTGCGTTGCTATGCCGAGAATGACGGAGAACGTTATGGCCGCAAACCGCGAGACACCGCCGAACTTGAATTCTCCCAACTCGCCCGCGAGTCGCTGCTGCATGCCGATGGGCAACAGTCCTGCCACCGGTCGTTTGATGGCGACGTGAAAGAACCATAGCGCCACGAACGACGCAGGCAGGGTAAACAGCACCACACCGGGGAAGTAGTGTCCCAGAGGCTCGGTATTGGATGTTGCCAATCACGTAGGGAAAGTCTGGCGCCATGCTGCCAACAACAAACGCGGACCAGACCAGGTTCAATCTTCTAAGCGGCAGCGCTGCGGCTGCATGGGCAACGGTAAAGGGCATAGGTTACGAAGGCCAACCATGGGCTGATGTGTACGGCCAAACCAGCCTCAACCTCAATCGCCCGTCGCAAGAATCCAACATTTCGATAGGCGATTCCAAACTGTTTGCAGTATAGCTGAGGGGAACGCAGGCAAGCCTGCTCCAACCATACCATCAGCAAGCCAACTTCAGATCAGTTACAATCAACACACACTTTCAACTCCGATAGAACGAATCGAATGAGACGTACTTCCCTGGCAGGAGAGAAAACAGCAACCTACCCGGACACCAACGACCTACCGGCCATCGCGGGTGGTACCCCGGTGCGCCCGCGTTCCAACCGCCTGGTCTTTGGCGCTCCAGTCCTTGGCGAGGAGGAGGTCGCTTCGGTGGCGGAGTGTATCCGCAGCAACTGGATTGGTTTGGGGGCCCGCGTTGAGCAGTTCGAGCAAGAGTTTGCGCGCTACAAGGGCGCCCCCTACGCGCTGGCCGTAAGCAGCGGTACCGCCGCCATTCATCTGGCTCTCGCAGCCCTGGGGATTAGCGCTGGCGACGAAGTTATCGCACCGGCGATGACGTTTTGTTCCACCGTACACCCTATCGTTCACACCGGCGCGAAACCGGTCCTGGTAGACTGCCGCCGCGACACTTTCAACATTGACCCCGAACAGATTGAGAGCCGCATCACGTCGCGAACCAAGGCCATTCTGGTGGTGCACATGTGCGGGCGCAGTTGCGAGATGGATCCCATCCTCGCGATTGCAGACAGACACGATTTGCGGGTCATAGAAGACTGTGCGCACGCCATCGAGTCCACCTATCACGGCAAGGCCGCGGGATTAATGGGCGACGTCGGCTGCTTTAGCTTCTATCCTACGAAAAATATCACTACTGGCGACGGCGGCATGGTCATTACCCGCGAAGCAGAGCTGCTTCAGCGGGCCAAGGTCCTCTCCCTGCACGGCATGACCGCTGACGCGTGGAGCCGCTTCGTGGGAGGTCCCAGCGGCTACGAAGTCATCGAGGCAGGTTTCAAATACAACATGACCGACCTGGCCGCCGCGCTTGGACTGCCGCAGTTGGCGAAGATCGAAGAACATTGGCGCCAACGGGAGCGGGTATGGTCGCAATACAGCCAGCTCCTGAGGGAACTCCCGCTCTCGCTTCCCGCTACCGATTCCGAGTCGCGGCATGCTTATCATCTCTACACTCCAATTCTCCTGCTGGAAGAGCTTCGCGTCGGTCGTAGGGAAATCATTGCGGCGCTTGAGGCCGAAAACATCGGAGTCGGCATTCATTACGTTCCTGTGCATCAGCACCCTTACTACCGGCAGCAGTTCGGATTCGCGGATTCCGATTTTCCCAACGCCACGTTTGTAGGCGAACGCACGTTGTCGCTGCCGCTCTCGCCTGCCATGTCGGAGCAGGACGTTGCCGACGTGGTTACCGCGCTCACTCGCATCTGCCGTTACTACGCAGCAGGCTCCTGAAGCACAACCGTAGCACTCGTCTGACTCACCCCGCGCAATGAACAGACCCCAGGAGAACAGCAGGTGCCAATCGACTCTGGCAGGAATCAAACCTCTGCTGGTTGCCTCCTGCGTGGCCCTGATCCTTGGAGTCAGTCTTCCCGTCTCTGCGCAGCAACCTCCTTTGCAAGCGCCTTCCGCACAAGTTGGAAGCTCGGCACCACCAGCGGCTACCCCGCAAGCTGGAACCCCGGCCCCTGCAACTCCGGCGCCCGATCCGTTCTACGCCCCCATCACCCACCCCAACGAGTCCAGGTTCCTGATCCATCTGGCGGAAGACCAGAAGGACATCTGGACCAGTCCCTTTCATCTGCAGCCCGGAGATGCCAAATGGCTGGTGCCGGCGGCTGGCATCACGACGGGACTCATGGTCACCGATCCCGCCAGCGCCTACGCGATGCGCCTGGGTAACCTCAGCGCCTGGAAGAAGGCGTCGGATGTGGGCGTCGCCTCCGCGATTGGAATGACCGGCGCCGCCTACGTCTGGGGACATATGACGCACAATGAGCGCATGCGCGAGACGGGCGTTCTGGCTACCGAGGCCATGATCAACGCTCTCGGGGTGGACTATGCGATGAAGTACACCTTCGGGCGTCTCCGCCCCTATCAATCCAACTATCAGAACATTTTTTTTCATGGCGGAACCTCGTTTCCCGCCAGCCATGCCGCCGTGACCTGGGCGTTCGCCTCGGTTGTGGCTCGCGAGTATCCCAATTCCTTCGTTGAGTTCGGCGCCTACGGACTTGGCCCTGGGCACCAGCCTGGCGCGCGCCGCCTCGGAACAGCATTTCTTGTCCGACGTTTTCGTTGGCGGACTGATGGGCTACCAGATCGGACGACAGATCTACAAGCAGAGACACAACAAGAATCTGGACGACGATTTGAAGATCGTTGCCGAGCAGACCTCCGCGATTCGCCCCGGCACCCTCGCCAGCACCTACGTTCCACTTGACAGTTGGATCTACCCCGCCATGGAGCAACTGATCGGGCAGGGATACATCAACACTGCTTTCATGGGTCTGAGACCGTGGACTCGCTTGTCCTGCGCTCGCCTGCTGGTCGAGATGCAGGAAAACATCGCAGGTCATGGTGACCTTCCGCCACTGATCCTGCAGCTTCAGAAGTATCTTGACGCGGAGTTTGCCGAGGAACTCGAGGCCCTGGAGGGACGGCCCGTCGAATCCATTCAACTGGACACCCTCTATACGCGCATGCTGGACATCGCCGGAAAGCCCATCAACGACAGCTATCACTTCGGACAGACGCTCATCAACGATGAGGGCCGGCCCTACCAGCAAGGTGTGAATAACAGCACCGGATTCTCCGCTCGCGCCCAGGATGGACGCTTCGCGTTTTATGTTTCCGGAGAATACCAGCACAGTCCGTCCGCACCGGCGTATTCGCTTTTGCAACGCTCCGTCATCGCCAACGTGGACGAGAACCCCTTGCAGCCGCCGACTCCGTTTTCAACCGTCAACCGCTTTCAGTTGCTCGATACCTACGTGGCCATGAAGTACGCGGGCTTGGACTGGTCAGTCGGCAAGCAGAGTCTTTGGTGGGGCCCGGGTGAAGGCGGCGTGCTCCTGATGAGCGACAACGCCACTCCGCTTTGGATGGCCCAAGTCAAGAATACCGCGCCGGTTTACATTCCCGGCGTGTCCAAAATCCTGGGCCCCTGCGAAACGGACAGCTTCTTTGGCTCCCTGGCGGACCATCACTATCCGCCCGCTCCCTACATGTTCGGAGAGAAGATCAGTTTCAAACCGCTGCCCGATCTGGAGGTGGCAATCTCCCGCACCGTGGTCTTTGCCGGTGAAGGACATGTACCCCTCACCTTCGGCTCGTTCTGGAACAGTTTCACCAGCTTTACCAACGTACCGGTCTCGGTGAAGCACTCGCGCAACGACCCCGGTGCCCGCCAGGCCCAGTTTGACTTCTCCTGGCGGCTGCCGAAGTTGCAGCGCTGGTTGACCCTCTACAGCGGCTCGTTTGTGCACGACAACGTCTCGCCGCTGCCGCGCGCTCGCGCCGGATTCAATCCCGGAATATATCTGTCGCACTTTCCCAAATTCCCCAAGCTCGACTTCCGGGCCGAGGCGGGGGAGACCAACGTATCAGGCGCGACCGTTCAGAACGGGCAATTCTTCTACTGGGAAACTGTTTACCATGATTGGTACCTCAACAACGGCTCCTTGATGGGAAGTTGGGTCGGCCGCCAGGGCACGGGCTACCAGGCGTGGAGTACTTATTCGATCAGTCCGCAAAGCAGCATCCAGGCGAGTTTCCGCTATACCAAGATCGCCAAAGACTTTATTCCCGGAGGAAGCACCCAGTGGGACGCGACTATTTCGGCCATGCTGCGAGTTCGCAAGGACCTTCAGTTGAAGGCTTTTGCGCAATATGAGTCGTGGCTGGAGCCGGTGCTGGCTCCAACGCGCCAGCGAGACTTTACGACCTCCGTGGAGTTCACGTGGTGGCCAGGCCTGATAGCGAAGCGCCCGCTTTCAGCCCACTAGATTCTGCATGCCACAAGATGACTCTGCTCCACGCCGTCAGGTACGGTTTCTACGTCGATAGTTGAGTCTTTGCGACGACGGGCCGCAGCGAAGCGGGGATTTCGCTCTCCACCAAGCGGATTTCGTTCTCCACTAAAACGACCCTCGGCTTCCAGCCGAGGGTCGTTTAGTTTCTGAGCGAGGGAAGTTATTTCCCTTTGTAACCATTGTCGACACCAACGCCCGTGCAAAAGTCCCAGCCTGACCCGGCGGTGAAGCCCATGTAAAAGCCGCAGAAGCCAGCTGTGATGTCGGTGTAGTCCGCCATAATCCCTTTGTTGCCGTAGATGGAGACCTCCTGTTTGTTGGTCGAACTGTGGAAGCTACCGCTCGCGTTCACAATGCCGGCGAGCGCTGGTGATGAGACACTGGTGCCGCCGACGACGAACCACTCGTAGTACTGAACGCCGTCGACGGGAAAGGTGTCATAGACCCAGACTCCCGTATAAGGATCGGCATCGAAAGACCAGTCTGGAACGCCGCGCCACTTTCCCAGAATGCCCGAGATGCTGGACTGGAACGATGGGATGGGTTCTATGGCGCTCTGGCCGCCGCCGGTGAAGACCCAACCAGCCTCTTGTATGAAGTTGAAAGTCGCGGCGTTACGGCGAACGGTGGTGCCGCCTGCGCTCACAACGTTTGGAGAAGTAGAGGGCCAAACAACTCCGGGCGCATCGCCGCTCGATGCAAAGTACACGACGAACGGCGTGGTGAAGCATGAGTCATCCAAAGGTAGCGCACCCATCGCTGGCGTTTTCGCCAGCGAACTCATCGCCTCCCCAGCTCATAGAAACCTCGCCCGCACCGTTGCTGCCCTGCGGGCAAGACCCGAGGATGCCCGTATTGGGATCGATCTCTGTTTGCCCACACTGCACCAGATTGCTGGCGACAAGCACGGCCCAGCCGCAAGTCGAAATCGATGTCTGAACACGCCTCCACCAGGTAGATTGTGGCGCCCGGGGCCATCGCGTGGGCCCACTCGATATCCACCGACTCCTCTGCTTCCCAGCCACCCGAGTAATCTAACGGGACACTGGAGCCGTAACAGGAGGAGCCTCGGGGGTTGGCCCAAACTACCTGGAACTGCTTCGATGACAACGGAAGGCCGAACTGAAGTGAGAACCACGCCAAGTCACCAGGGGCGGCCGGGTCGTCATAGGCGTCGACAATCGCGAGGGTTTTACTGCCGCCCGTGACATTAAGCGTCGTTGTGTTGGGATTGCAATTCGGGTACTGGGCAGTTGAGACGAGGCCATAGTGGCAGGCGACCGATGAGGGCGTCTCAAAGCCGTACCCCGTGAACGGCGGCTGTTGATCAGGGCTGAGTCCGGCGGGAATGAAAATCTCGATGTTGGTATGGGCGCCGAATTTCTGACCCTGTTTGAGTGTTGGCTGCAGGTTGGATTTAGGGATTACCAGTGTGCCCGGGACGGATGGAAGATGCGGAGGCCCGACATTGACCCCCGCCTCCTGTATGTCCACTTGTGCGGACGCTGTGCCCAGCACCGCAAGGGTTACAAGGAATCCGAGCAGAAGCGCACGTAATTTGCTATCGAGCGAAATTGGGTACAGCATTCCTGCCTCCTTTTAGCCGGAATTCAGTTTGAGCTCCCAACAACCCCACCCTACGTGCCCGTCGAGGGAGTGGAGCGCACTATTTTGTTTGGCTGGGCGCAGATTCTGCGACAGGTCTCCTCTGCCCCAACAACAGGTCGGCGAGACTGCTGACCGCGGCCCGCCGAACGGTTTTGTCAGAGACACCTCCGCTTTTCTTGTCTTTCTCTTCCCGACTTCCCATTAACCGGGATTTTCAGTTTGTCGCCGGAGGTACGCGATTATGTATCCCTTTTCCTTGGAAAACAACCGATTTCTTCACTCGGTAATGGGTCCGTATCATGAAGACCCACTACCCTTCACTCCATTGACATCCTGGACGGTGCGGCGTTCGTCCGATCGCCATTGCTCTCCGTCGGTCGCGCAATCAAACTGGCCTCCAGGGATTTGGGCACTTCCTGCCATATCAACAACCTTCCACTCGGTTAACGTCATCCGAACTTTCGAGCCGGCTTCTGCCCGCTTGCCACGGGCAGCGTCGCTCCCTCGCAGATTCTTTTTTTGAACCACGCGCCGGACGATCGGACCTTGTGCGAGATGCCCGGCAATCGTTCATGTCTTCGCATGTGGGCCAAACTTCAAAAGGGAAACGTGGGCTAGAATGATCGGCAACAACCGCAGTCTAAGACGCGAAGGCGGGGATTGACGCGATATCCTTGGGCATCAGCGATACCGGTCGGCTGTGCTGGATCATGTCTTTCAGGACTGGTTTCGGCTCGTCGCCATCCGTTTGCTCATCCACCGGTCGTTGCATTGTTCGCGGACGGCGAGTAATGTTTGGCGATGCAGTTCACCACTCAGGCCAGCGAAATCCTGGCCAACTGAACGGCGAGAGTAGAGAAATGACAAAGCGACTGTTCCTGTTATTCGTAGTCACCCTTTTCGTCCTGCTCGTAGCAGCTTTCCAGACTCATGCCGTCCCGGCATTGCATGCCGCCAGTATTCTCGGTGGGCGTAATACTTTCCAGTACGCAGTTCTTGATGCGGCTGCGTTTCCCGGGTCTGATCCCTGCGCCCAGACAGCGGCAGCGCTGGCGTCTGCTCGTGGTTCGGGTGCGACGATCTCGGTTCCCGCTGGAACCTGCGCTGAAACGCTGAATGCCGCTGTTGCAGGAGTCGAGCTTTACATGGCTCCGGGGATTCATACCTTTAGCGGCTGTCCCGGCATCAACGTTTCGGCGGGTGGGGTTGTCATTCGGGGCCAATCTGAGACCGTTTATCAATCGACATTAGGAACGCAGTTGAAATCCGGCTCAGCCTGTCCACTTATCGCAAATCAAGTTAACAGCCCTCACGGCGCGGATGGGACATCGCTCCGAGACCTCGACATCGAATGTAGCAAGATAGGCACGTTTGGTTTCTTCGCTCCCGCGTCCTACGACGTAAAAATGGATAACGTTCACTTTCACCACTGTAACGCCGCGAATATCTTTGCTATCGCAGGGCGTGGAGACTTTCGTAACGTCGTTTCTGACAACGGCGCGGGCGACTGTTGGGTGCTCGGATACGACGGACACGTTTACGGTCTTTCTCAGGCCAATAATTGTGGTGGAGACGGCATTCACATCGTGAGCGGCGGGATGGCTCTCACGAAACCAACAGTTTACGCAAATGGGCTGCACGGCATCAGCATCGATGGCAATAATGGCGGAAACTGGCATGCGCAGACTGACTATGTCGAGCGAAGGATAATCTGCCCTTCAACAAACAATCCAGGAAATTTCTGCTATTACACGCAGACAGTAGGGACCACAGCCGGTTCTCCGCCTTCCTTCTGTCAGAACGGTATCGGCTGTACAACCAACGATGGAAAGGTGGTATGGGTGAATGTCGGCAACGCGCTGGGCTATGGGATCAAAGGCAACAGGGAGTTTCCGCAGCCGATTTGGAACATCCTCGAAGGGGTAAACGTCTCGGAATCGGGTAACGCGAACCTTCCCGGATCATGGTGCGATATAGCGATTCAAGGAAATGTAGTCAAGCCGGCCATTCAGAACGACATTACCGCTCCTATAATGCGGCAAAGTCAGGTACCCGACTATCCTGCTTACGGAATCTGCTACAGCTATGCGAGCTCATCCTATCTGAGTGGCTACCAGTGGTATGGAAACTCATCCGAGGGATTTTCCCAGAACGACAAGGGCGCGCTAAGAATCGTCAATTCCTCCTTCATCACGGTCGACGGCATGAATACCTATCACTCCTATGGATCGCCTATTCAACTCACCGCTTCTCATGGAATCCTGTTCAGTAAGACCGTGCTCCAGAACACTGGGGCCAGCGGTCATCCGGTTCATGCAATCATCGTGGATGCCGGCTCCTCGAATGTTGACTTCACCAGTACACTGATTGATGACAATCGGAAAACCCCGTATTCGATGGGAATCAGTAACGCCTCAAGTTCAAAAATATCATTCACCAACGTCAACGAGAACGGTCTCGCGAATCCTCCCAACAGTCTTGGAGGGCCCAACAGTTTTGGAGGAGCGATCGTTACGAACTATATTGGCGGCTTACCTTTTGCTGCACTCGGCTCGTTTGGTAACGGCTCAACCGTGTACTGTACCGACTGCAACGCAACTTGTACCGCCGGAGGTTCCAAAGGGCGAACTTGCTTTAGGGAAAACGGAGCTTGGACACACTAGCTTCGCTGGAAGTGCCGCCATAACCTGGTTGCGCCGATGCGGGTAGTACGGTCCAGTAAGTATGTTTCGGCTTTAGTGCCCCGAAATCAAGGTCCAGTTCAAGACCTCCTGGATGGTCCCGCCTCCCCCGGTCCCCCCGGTGAACCCAGCGTAAGCGGTTGTCCCTCCCACCGTGCCCGGTATGTCAATCGCCCAACTGGTGGCAAAACTCTGCTGCGTGCTGGCATCCGTGAGGGTCATGGCCAGCGTGGTTCCGTCATAGGTCATATGTACGTTGAATACGTGCCCGCTATGCAGGTCCACTCCGCTGCCCGTCATATCGGCGGCTGGCACCGTGGGGGTGGCGCCGTTGATGTAAAGTCCGGTCGAGTCCATACCCTCGCCCTGGTTATTCCATAAGTCGAACTTGATCGCCACGCTGGCGGGTATGGGAGCGTAGCCCAGAGCCCCAGCACCGGACCCCACGGCGCTGGTTCCGGCGTTCTGTAGAGCGAAAGTCATTCCGTCAGCGTAGGCATCGCTCATCTGGAAACTGAAGTCCTGGGTGAAGGATTGGATATTCACCTTGGTTGAGTACCATGCG
Source organism: uncultured Acidobacteriaceae bacterium (assembly GCA_963831675.1). Lineage (GTDB taxonomy): Bacteria > Acidobacteriota > Terriglobia > Terriglobales > Acidobacteriaceae > Bog-257. The sequence continues at coordinate 48,907 of CAWHRM010000017.1, read as the reverse complement.
CTGCCTGCCTCCCACAGCCCCGAATCGGTCAGTCGCAGGCGCGAACCATTTAGCGTCGCCGAGCCATTCAGCGCTATTCCACTTCCGTTGATACCGTTGCCGTAGTTAATCACGATCCCCGGAACAAAGGTCCAGTTCAAGATATCCTGGATGGCCGACCCGGTGCCTCCGGTGAATCCAACGTAAGCGGTTGTCCCGCCCACCGTGCCCGGTATGTCAATCTTCCAACTGGTGGTAAAACTCTGCTGCGTGCTCGCGTCCGTGATGGTCATAGCCAGCGTGGTTCCGTCGTAGGTCATGTGGACGTTGAATATGTGCCCGCTATGCAGGTCCACTCCGCTGCCCGTCATATCGACGGCCGGCACCGTGGGGAGGGCGCCGTTGATGTACAGCCCGGTCGAGTCCTTTCCCTCACCCTGGTTATTCCAAATGTCGAACTTGACTGCAACGCTCTTACGGATGGGAGCGTAGCCCAGCGACCCAGCGTAGGTGCCAAGCGCTGTCGTCCCCACATTCTGGATGGCAAAGGTGATACCGTCGGCCGTAGGCTTGGTGATCTGGAAGCTAAAGTCCTGGGTGAAGGATTGGATATTCTGCTTGGTCGGGTACCACGCGCTGCCCGCCTCCCGCAGCCCCGAATCGGTTAGTCGCAGACGCGACCCGGTTAGCGTCGCCGTGCCGTTCAGCACCAGTTCGCCGGAGCCGAAGCCCGACCCATAGCTGAATCCACCCGCCACGAGGATAGTGTAATTTCCCACACTTACATTGCTCGGAGAAGCTCCGATGGCGGCCGCAATGGCCTTGAGGGGAGTCGTAGCGTTCACCGTTAAAGGACCGCTGTACACCGGAGACGAGATGGTAGGCGTGGATCCGTCGGTGGTGTAGTAGATGACTGCGTCTTGCCTATCATCGGAAATCGTGATTGTCTGTGCCGAAGCATAGGTTCCGCCTGCGGGGGAGAAGGTCGGCCTGGGCACCACCCCTAGCGGACGCCCAACGAAGCTCCAGTTCAAGACCTCCTGGATGGCCGAACCAGTTCCTCCGGTGAACCCAAGGTAAGCTGTTGTTCCTCCCACCGTGCCCGGTATATCAATCGCCCAACTGGTGGCAAAACTCTGCTTCGTGCTGGCATCCGTGATGGTCATGGCCAGCATGGTTCCGTCGTAGATCATGTGAACATTGAAAACGTCCCCGCTATGTAAATCCACTCCGCTGCCCGTCATATCGACGGTCGGCACCGTGGGCATGTCGCCGTTAATATAAATCCCGGTCGAATCTATGCCCTCGCCCTGGTTATCCCATATGTCAAACTTGATCGCGACGCTTGCAGGTATGGGAGCGTAGCCTAGTGAGCCACCGTTGGCGCCAAGTGCTGTTGTCCCCGCGTTCTGGATGGTGAAGGTCATTCCGTCAGCCACGGCGTCCGTGATCTGGAAACTGAAGTCCTGCGCGAAGGACTGGATATTCAGCTTCGTCGTGTACCACGCGCTGCCAGCCTCGGGCCCGCCTCGATCCGTCAGCCGTAGGCGTGAACCATTTAGACTAGCTGAGCCATTCAATGCCATTCCAGTTGCGTTCATACCGTTGCCGTAGTTGATCGCGACTCCCGGAACAAAGGTCCAGTTCAAGACCTCCTGGATGGTCCCGCCTCCCCCGGTCCCCCCGGTGAACCCAGCGTAAGCGGTTGTCCCTCCCACCGTGCCCGGTATGTCAATCGCCCAACTGGTGGCAAAACTCTGCTGCGTGCTGGCATCCGTGAGGGTCATGGCCAGCGTGGTTCCGTCATAGGTCATATGTACGTTGAATACGTGCCCGCTATGCAGGTCCACTCCGCTGCCCGTCATATCGGCGGCTGGCACCGTGGGGGTGGCGCCGTTGATGTAAAGTCCGGTCGAGTCCATACCCTCGCCCTGGTTGTTCCATAGGTCGAACTTGATCGCCACGCTGGCGGGTATGGGAGCGTAGCCCAGCGACCCAGCGTAGGCGCCAAGCGCCGTCGTCCCCACATTCTGGATCGTGAAAGTCATACCGTCGACCACGGCATCAGTCATCTGGAAACTGAAGTCCTGGGTGAAGGACTGGATATTCAGTTTCGTCGGATACCATGCGCTGCCCGCCTCCCACGGCCCCGAGTCGGTCAGTCGCAAGCGCGAACCGTTCAGAGTCGCTGTGCCATTCAGCGCTATTCCAGTTCCGCCGATACCGTTGGCGTAGTTAATCACGATCCCCGGAACAAAAGTCCAGTTCAAGACCTCCTGGATGGCCGACCCGGTCCCTCCGGTGAATCCAACGTAAGCGGTGGTTCCTCCCACCGTACCCGGTATGTCAATCTTCCAACTGGTGGTAAAACTCTGCTGCGTGCTCGCGTCCGTGATGGTCATGGCCAGCGTGGTTCCGTCGTAGGTCATGTGGACGTTGAATACGTGCCCGCTATGCAGGTCCACTCCGCTGCCCGTCATATCGACGGCTGGCACCGTGGGGAGGGCGCCGTTGATGTACAGCCCGGTCGAGTCCTTTCCCTCGCCCTGGTTATTCCAAATGTCGAACTTGACTGCAACGCTCTTACGGATGGGAGCGTAGCCCAGCGACCCAGCGTAGGTGCCAAGCGCTGTCGTCCCCACATTCTGGATGGCAAAGGTGATACCGTCGGCCGTAGGCTTGGTGATCTGGAAGCTAAAGTCCTGGGTGAAGGATTGGATATTCTGCTTGGTCGGGTACCACGCGCTGCCCGCCTCCCGCAGCCCCGAATCGGTTAGTCGCAGACGCGACCCGGTTAGCGTCGCCGTGCCGTTCAGCACCAATTCGCCGGAGGCGAAACCCGACCCATAGCTGAATCCACCTGCGATGCCGATGGTATAGCTGCCCCAACTTACATTGCTAGGCGAAGCCCCGGCAGCGACCGCCAGCGCCTTGAGGGTCGTCGTACCGTTCACCGTCAAAGGACCGCTGTACACCGGAGACGAGATGGTAGGCGTGGATCCGTCGGTGGTGTAGTAGATGACTGCGTCTTGCCTATCATCGGAAATCGTGATTGTCTGTGCCGAAGCGTAGGTTCCGCCTGCGGGTGAGAAGGCCGGAGCCGGAGTCACGGAAGCAAGGACGCCGTATACACTCACGGCTCCGACCGCTCCAACATACACCCTGCCATTCGCAACCGTTGGCACACTGAACTTCACCGCACCGCCCACGTTGTCGCGCGGCGCATTCTGTATCGTGTTGTAGAGTTCCGAGGCCAGGTTGGTCGCGTCGTAGGCGTGCAAAACCGTCTGGGCGCCAGCTGGCGTTTCCAACGCCCAAAGAATGGCGTTGCTTGTACCGTTCGCTGATATTACCGGCGAGGCGCCTGGATAGACCAGACTGGTTGGCGACGTCGACGTCGGAGTTGACGAGAGCAATCCGTTGTTCAGGCTGAACGCCTTCACTTTGTCGCCAACCGCGCCGAAGTAGACGTTGTTGTTCCAATACGCCGGCACCGAGAATAAACCGCGAATCTGACCCGTGATGTTTTGCACAATCTGCGAGTTATTTGCGCTATTGAAGTGCCCCATGTTGTCGCGGTCTACTACATAAATGCTTCCTTCCTTGCCCGCCTGTACCAATTCGTGAACGTGCTGGCCGGGCTGGTCCGGCAAGAGCAACACTCCCCCTGAGCCGAGGTCCCCGTCGTTCTTGTCCAGATTTTTCTGATTGTAAGGGGTGAAGTAGTCGCTGACCGCATAATTGTTCCCCCGGGGCGCCATCCTCAGGATACTGTCACCGAAGTCCACCACGGGATCTTCCGATGTGCCAAACGTGCCGTTTCCGGTTGCCACGAACAGGTTCCCCGACGCATCGGCCGCCACGCCTGCGCCGCTCATCCATATTCCGCCATCTTCACCATTGGGAGTCGCTGCCCAAACCGCCGTCTGCTGTAAGGTGTTCTTGTCATAAGCCATGACCCAGCCGTGGAAGGGAGCGTTGTCGCAGTAGGACGCCCACGCGAGATGGATGTTGCCGTTGCTAAGCAGCAGACCAGCCCGACTAAACTCGTAGACAGAATCAAAAGTGAGTATGCCACCAGAGCTGCCGTCGCCGGTTCCGGGATAGGTGCCCTGGATGACCACGGGACCGCCTAACTTCTCGGCACCGGTCGTCATATCGAGAGCGTGAAGCCGGTTAAAGAGCACACCGCTCTCCTTAGTCGCCGCCAGGACATAGATAGTATTCGTGCTGGTGTCGATAACGGGAGTACTGGTAATGCCGAATTCGGGTACTATGGCGTCGTCGCAACTCACGTCATCCACCGAGATCGAGGTGATTCCGTTCGGTGGATCGATGAAGCTGGCCTGCCATAGCGGAGTCGTTTTTTCACCGCCGATGCTGTCTGCATCGAGCGCGTAAACGCTGTCGTGCTCCGTCACCACATACAATACGTTGTGGATACCCTGGGCTGGAATGGCAACGTTTGGCACGTACAGCGGTTGCGCGTAAACGTAGCCATCGACGGAGTAGCTCCAAAGCTTTCCAAAGGCTTTTACGTTGACGTTCGACGGTGTGAGAACGGTTTCCTGCAGGTTCTGTCCCGTACGGGCATTATCGTTGTGCTGGGTGGTGACCTGGACTTGCGCTGCAACGGGGATAGCAAGAAGCGGCAGCGCAACCGCCAGCAACGCCACCCAGACCTGAAGTCTCGGGCAGACCTCTGGGCGAGTATGAAGCGTGGAGTTTTGCATTGTTTTGTGGATTTTGTGGCCCTTTGTCGGCCATTGCTCTTCGGCCGCAAGGTGCCACATTGTACAACAACTCGCGTCCATGGCGAGAGAAGAATTTTCGGCAAGAGAGAACTTCCTGCACTGACCATTCAGGCCTGTGTTGCGAATCGAACTTGGGAAATGTCTGCGCCTGGCGCCGACCTTCCATCGCAAAGGAATAATTTTGCGGATTCACGGGCAACAAGAGTCTATTCTTTATGCATCGAAACACCTTAGGCAGACATAATTGACTACTACCGCGAAGAAAATATTGGCGAACGGCATCCCGGAGCAGGAAGCCATCGAGCGCGCCAAGCAGGGCGACGCTGAAAGCTTCGAAGCCCTGTACGGTTTTCATAAGCGCAGAGTTTATTCGCTCTGTTTGCGCATGATGGGCAACACCGCGGAGGCCGAAGACCTGACCCAAGAGGCCTTTTTGCAACTATTTCGCAAGATTTCCACCTTCCGCGGCGAGTCGGCGTTTTCCACCTGGCTCCATCGCCTGACGGTGAATGTAGTGCTTATGCACCTGCGCAAGAAGGGGCTGCCTGAGGTTTCGCTCGAAGAAACTCTGGAACCGCAGCAGGAAGATGGACCCAAACGGGATGTCGGCACCCGTGACAATGTGCTCGCTGGCTCCATCGACCGCATCAACTTGGAGCGCTGCATCGAGAGTTTGTCTCCTGGATACCGCATGGTATTTGTATTGCACGATGTGGAAGGGTACGAACACAATGAAATTGCCGAGATGATAGGGTGTTCCATTGGCAACAGCAAGTCGCAGCTTCACAAAGCGCGTATGAAGCTCCGCGAACTTCTCAAGGTGAGCAAGGCGGAGGCTGCGGGGCGATAGGAGAGGGAGAAAGCATCTCGCGGGGATGTTGGGAGTTCGGCGACGTCGGCTGTCGAGCGATGGCGTCGCGCCGGATTGCCGGAGAGAGAACATGACGTGTGCGGAGTTTCAAAGGGTCCTACCTCACATCATTGATGGGGGCGGTAGCGAGGAAGAGCGGCAGCACCTTGCAACCTGCGCGGTGTGCACCGATCTCGTCGCCGATTTGCGTTACATCGCCGAGTGCGCCAAACTGCTGGTGCCCATGGAAGATCCCAGCCCGCGAGTTTGGGACGAGATACAGCGCTGCCTGGAGCGCGATGGCATCGTGAAGCCGGCGCGCAAGAACGTCTAGCACCCAGCACCGATGTTGCTCTGAATGCGCTTGCCGAGACTTTTCCTCCGACGCTATGTTTTCTGGGCCGGATTTTGTGGAAACAACGATTCTGGCTTTCGGCGCTCCCTTTGGCGCGCCGTTCTTGTTGGGCGCCCTTCAGGTGCGCCGCACAAGTCCCTTATTCATGTCATTGGGAGCGGGCTTCAGCCCGCGAGGGATCTGCTTTCCTGCTACCGTTGGTGCCGCACATTGAGAATTCGCATCCGGCTCACATCCTCTTCACCGTCTTCTCATACAGGTCCTTGAAGCAGCGGCCGGGATCGTATTTTCTCTTCAGCGCCTCATACGCCGGCCGATTGTAGATCTGCCAGAACGTTTCCTCATCGTAGTAGGCAGTTGAGTACAGGCCCTTCTTGCCCTTCAGCGCCAGAGCCTGCGCTTCTATGAGTTTGTTGTAATAGCCGTCGGGCTTCATCGTTGGCACGGTGTCCCAAAAGCCGAAGTTGACATAGAGTTTCCTGGGATCGAGCGCATAGAGGTCGTAAATAACGCCGGGGTCGTAGCTGCGGAATGGGCAGATCCAGATGGGCAGTACGCCGATCTCGCGCAGCAGAAATTCCAGGAACTCGACCGTGTGCTCAATGGGAATATCCACGTCCTGGATCACGGACTCGGTCGCCGACTCCGGCTTGACCTTGTGCGAGAGCCGCATGATGCGCTGGTAGGTCTTCGAGTTCAGAAGCGACTTCGTCGCCAGCAGGCGGACAACCGGATGCTGCACATAGAAATGCTTCGAGCACCAGAACCAGTCCGTGTCCCAGCGCCAGATATAGTCCCTCGCGGTGAGGTAATCCACCTCGCGCCGCCGGATGGACTGGTAGAAGATGTTCCGGTAGGTGTAGTCGCTGACCAAAGGCGCATCGTCGGTGAACTCGCCAGCGGTGATGTACATCTCCCCGCCGTCGAAGACCACCCCGTCAAGGTAGTCCGATCGCAAACTCGCGCATTGTGCTTTTATCTGCGAAAAGTACTTCGCCGGATCGCTGAACCTGGTGTGCGTAAGTTTGACGTACTTCTTCGCCGGAATCAGCTTGACCTTAAGCCGCAGCACGTAGCCGAGCGTGCCGTAGGAGTTCGGGAAACCGTAGAACAAGTCTGGATTTTGAGTTGCCGAGCAGACAATGGTGCGCCCGTCGCCGAGCAGAATTTCCATCTCTTCGACCGTCTCATGTACCAGCCCGTATTTGAACGACGACGACTCGATGCCCAGCCCGCTGATTGCGCCGCCGATGGTAATGGTCTTGAGCTGCGGCACAACTGTGGGCAGCAGTCCGTACTTCAGAGTCTCGTCCGCCAGCTCTTCGTAGGTTGTCATCCCCTCGACGTCTGCGACGCGGTTGCCTGTGTCCACATGCAGCACATGGTGGAATGCGCGCACGTCAATCCGCCTGGTGCCCTGTTGAACGCGATGGCGAAAGAGATTCGACGTTGCCTTGGCGAGACCGACACTGGCGCCGTTCGCGCGGGCCGCTGCAAGCTCGCTAATGAGTCGCTCCCGCCTCTGCTCGTAAGCCTCGGTCTCAGATGAGGATTTTTCCTCAGCGGCTATTGATCGCTGCATAAGTAATGCCGGTGCATACAATGTCCACCACAGACAGAGCCAAAGATGAAGAATAGGAAATTAAGTTCCTCTGTGACTCTGGGTCTCAGTGGTGAGTATTCTGACAAAGCGGTGCTCCACCCTCAGGCGAGCGAACTGGGAAGCGGTCTCACCTGACTGGCACATACCCTTCGGCGTTCCCTTTGCTCAGCACGATCTGCCAAAGCTGCAGCCGACGCGCCCGGAATGCGCCCGCCGACATCAGCAGGTAGAGCTTCCACATGCGATAAAAGCGCTTGTCATACTTTTGCTTGTCGAGGGTGCAATAGCGCGTATCGAAGTTCTTCCACCACGCCATCAGCGTTCTATCGTAGTCCGGGCCGAAGTTGTGCCAGTCCTCCATGACCCAGAGCTCGTCCATCGCTGCTGCGAGCTGAGGGATGGACGGTATCACGGCGCCGGAGAAAATGTACTTGTCGCACCACGGGTCCGTGCGGGTCAGCGTTCTGCTGTTTCCGATCGTGTGCAGCAGAAACAGGCCCCCGGGTTTTAGCTTGCTATGCACCAGCTCCAGAAACGAGCGATGGTTCTTGGGCCCGATGTGCTCGCACAGCCCCACCGCGACCACGCGATCGAACTCGGCCTCGTGGACCGCCTCGCGGTAATCCTTCTCCTCGAAGCGTACCGGCAGACCTTCGCAGAACTTGCGGGCGAACCTCAGTTGCTCGCGCGAGATGTTGTAGCTCACCACCTCGCAGCCATATTCCTTGGCCATGAAGCGCGCCAGGCCTCCGAACCCGCAGCCCAGCTCCAGGACCTTCATGCCCGGTTGCAGGTAGAGCTTGCGGCAAACCAGGTGGAGCTTGTTCTCCTGGGCCTCATCCAGCGTCCCGGCGCCGGGCCAATAGGCGCAGGTGTACTGCATGTACCTGTCGAGCATCGCCTGGTAGAGATCGTTGCCCAGATCGTAATGCTGTTGCGCCACCCGCCTCGAACTCCACTTGGTCTGACGGTTCAGCAGCCTTCCCTTGGCCGCCAGCCACACCACGGAGAAGGTCCTTACCTTGTCGTGCAGTTCGGCCTTTTGGACCTTGGAAAAGAACTCATCGACCTGCGGAACGTCCCACCAGCCATCCATGTAAGACTCGCCCAGCCCCATGGAGCCATGGCTGAGCACCCGCTGATAGAACCGGTCGTCGTGTATCTGGATGTCCCACGGATCGGGGCCGTCCAGCTCGATGTCTGCTAGCGCGAGGATTTCCCGTACTTTCTCTTTCGCTTTCATAGGCTCACGCGCACCGATGCAAACCGAAAGTTCTGAACATGATGTTGTACAGGAAGAAGGTTCCTACGACAATACAGGAAGGAAGGGAATCGCGCTTCCTCGGCAGAGCCAGGTTCTCAAAGTGTGCCGCAATTCTCTGTGCCTCGCTTGCCTCTGTGGTTAACTTCAGCTGGGTCGTGGATACGGCCCGCGATAGCCGATCTGGTGTGAAATCCGCCGCGCTGCGTCCTTGACCACCTCCGCCAGGCGGGGAACCGCGTCTCGGGTCACCGCCGTGATCGTTCCGGTCGATCCCAGGCTGGCTTCCACCTGTCCCAGGCTGTTAAAGATAGGCGCGCCCACGCAGCGGGCGCCCAGGCTGTTTTCCTCGTCATCCACGGAGTATCCCAGCTGGCGGACCCGCTCGAACTCCTTCATCAGCTTGGCCACGCTGGTGATGGTGTAGCGGCGTCAGTTTCTTCAGCCCACGATGACGAAGGATCGTCTCCCGCTCGTCGGCGTCAAGGTACGCCAGCAGCGCCTTGCCAACCGCGGTGGAATGCACTTCCATGCGCCGGCCAATCCAGGTATCCATCTTGATGAAGCTTGGCGCCTCCACCTTCTCCACGTACACCGCTTCGCTCGTGATCGAGAATCGCCAGGTGGGTCGTGAGGTGGATATGGTCTACCAGGTGTCGCATGATGGGCAGCGCCACCTCGCGAACGTCCACGCCGCTCAGCGCAGCCCGCGACAGGCTCAACACCTTCATGCCCAGCCGGTACTTGCCGTCGTCGCGGTCGCGGCGAAGATAGCCATGCTGCTCCAGGGTTCGCAGGATGTAGCTGGCCGAGCTCTTTGGAATCTTCAGCTTACGGCTGAAGTCCGCATTCGACATGCCGCCTTCGCGCTGCGCTACCGCTTCCAGGATCAGCAGCGTGCGTTCCACCGCAGTCGAGGGGCTCTCAATTTGGCGCGCCATAGGCCACTAGTCTAGCAGCAGCCGGCGTGCGAGATGTTGAATTCGAGTTCGTTGCGCCGAACACTCCTGAAAATGTGTACATCACAGACAAAAGCCGGACGCCGTGGTTAGGCTTAGAAGCGGGTGGAATGGCACAGTCGCCGCTCCGGCAGGGCAATTCGCGTCCCATTATGGGAATCCAAGTGGGGCCGAAATAATGAATTTATGTTCAATATGTTGAACAATGATATTGCCACTCGCCTGCGGCAGCCGCTATCGTATGTGCATCATGTGGAATGAGTGTTCAGCATACTGAACATCTCGAGAGCATGCGTGCCCCAAATGGCCCGCAGTCAACCTTAGTCTTCCGAACCCGAGAGGAGATCACGAACATGGCGGCCCATCAATCTGCTGCGGAACTTGCGAAATCCTGGAAGTCCGATCCCCGCTGGAAGGGAGTTACCCGTCCTTATACCGCGGAAGATGTGGTCCGCCTGCGCGGCACCTTGCACATCGAACACACCCTGGCGCGCTTCGGTGCGGAGCGTCTGTGGGAGCTGCTGAACAGCGAGAAGTACGTCAACGCCCTGGGCGCCATGAGCGGCAACCAGGCCGTGCAGATGGTCGCTGCCGGGCTGAAGGCCATCTACGTCAGCGGCTGGCAGGTTGCCGCCGACGCCAACAATGCCGGCCAGATGTATCCCGACCAGAGCCTCTATCCCGCCGACTCGGTGCCCAACCTGGTGCGCCGTCTGAACAACGCGCTGATTCGCGCCGACCAGATCCATCACTCCGAAGGCAAGAACGGCATGAGCTGGTTCGTTCCGCTCATCGCCGATGCCGAAGCCGGATTCGGCGGCACCCTCAACGCCTTCGAGCTGATGAAGGCGATGATCGAAGCGGGCGCGGCCTGCGTGCACTTTGAAGATCAGCTGTCCTCGGCGAAGAAGTGCGGCCACCTCGGCGGCAAGGTCCTGGTGCCGACGCAGGAAGCCGTCCAGAAGCTGGTTGCAGCGCGTCTCGCAGCCGACGTGCTGGGCGTTCCCACGCTGATCCTGGCTCGCACCGACGCCAACAGCGCGCATCTGCTGACCAGCGACATCGATCCTTACGATCGCATCTTCCTGCACCGGCGAGCGCACCGTGGAAGGCTTCTACGGCATTCACGGCGGCCTCGACTCGGCCATCGCGCGCGGCCTGGCCTACGCGCCGTACTGCCGACATGATCTGGTGCGAAACCTCCGAGCCGAACCTGAAGGAAGCCGAGCGCTTTGCCGATGCCATCCACGCCAAGTTCCCCGGCAAGCTGCTGGCCTACAACTGCTCGCCTTCGTTCAACTGGAAGAAGAAGCTGGACGACGCGACCATCGCGCGCTTCCAGCCGGCGCTGGCCGAGATGGGCTACAAGTTCCAGTTCATCACCCTGGCCGGCTTCCACGTCGCTCAACCTCAGCATGTTCGAGCTGGCGCGCGCCTACAAAGACAGCGGCATGACCGCCTACTCGCGCCTGCAGGAGAAGGAATTCGCCCGCGAGTACAGCCACGGCTACTCCGCGGTGAAGCACCAGCGCTTCGTCGGCACCGGCTATTTCGACGAGGTCACGCAGGTGATCGCCAGCGGCAAGTCGTCGTTGTCGGCGCTGGAGCACTCGACCGAGGCCGAGCAGTTCTCCGAGGTCAAGGTCCCGGGGCAGATGATCGAAGTTGGACAGGATCCGTCCTGCCGTCCGATCCTGGGCGAGTGTCCGCTGACCTGCGAGCACGAACACGAACACGTGCGGAGCGGCAACGTTTCCGCCAACGATTAGGCTCTCTCCTCGAGCGATAGCGTTGTGTCCACCTAATCAGGCGCGGGTTCCTCTCCTTCCCGTGCCTGATTTTTTGTGCTCCCAATTCAACCAGGTGAGCCATTGTCGAGTAGCCCGCCCGCCAGTTGTCCAGGACCCAGTTCACCGCAAACCGCATTCGTCATTGGGGTAAGGCACCTCAATTGGCGGCGTCGCCAGATGTCGTAGGGAGAGGCTAATGGCTGGGAAAGTTAATGCAAGTTGCTGCATGTTAACTATATTGTTACCACACGTAAGTGGTTGAAAAATCGATACAACCAAGTCCTTTAGGGTGGCACTTGACGTGCTAAACACAATGCCAAATGGCTCCGGATGACCTCCGGTAGATTGTTAAGGTGTGCGTTGTTCCACTGTTCTGGAGCCTACAGTGTTGGCTTCCAGAGCATTTCCAGGCTCCGAACCAAGAGCTAAGGAGGCTACTTTGGCAAGACTCTCCCGCTATTTGCTCCCTGCGGTGCTGGTTCTGCTAGCGTTAGCTGCGCTGCCGGCTGCCGCCGACCAACAAATCAACACTTATCCGGGTTGGAACGGGGTCGATACCATCTCCAGTTTCGGCTACCCCAACACCGCCACCTACGGCGAGGCGATTACCGACTCCTGCGGGAGCCTCGAACGTGACCAGCTTCAGCTTCTGGCTGCAGGAGCCTGTAGGTTTCCAGTTCCAGGCCTTTATTGCGCCCTGGGACAACAACAATTACCTGATCCCCGGTGGTTTGGCTGGCGTTCAATACCTGAGTCCGATCCAGACCGTCACCAACGGCAACCTCGTTGAGTACACCATCAGCGGCGTGAATTCCGCGGTGACCGCCGGCACCATCTACATGTTTGGGGTTACCATCGACAACGTTTACAACCAGGACGCGCAGTTTGGGGCTGGCTCCATGGGTGGAGATATCTTTGCCGGTGGCAACAACACCTATTACTTTGCGTGGAACAACGACTCGGGCGACGGCAGCCTGCTCGGCTCCAACTGGAACAACGAGGGTTGCGCCGACAACACTGGTGCCTGTGGCAATGCTGCGTGGGTTGTGAACTATGGCGCTGGAGGTGGAACTACTCCTGAACCGAGCAGTATCTTGCTGCTGGGCTCGGGCGTGCTTGGCTTGGCTGGCGTGATCCGGCGCAAACTGAAGGTCTAGGCCTCTCTAACCTCTCTCAAACGGAATGGGTGGTCCTAGTCGATGACCCACCCATTCCGTCCGCTACAAAACGGACACGCGGCTTTCCAACCCTTCAGCCGCCACCTTCCCAAATTCTTGATCCAAAGGAACTCGACCGGTTGGATTCGCGCTGCAGGCCATCTTACGCGAATTGGCTTGCTGTAATTCTGCCCGCCATCAGATTGACGTCGGCGCTGGCTCTGGCCCCCACCTGGCGAAACCAGAGCGACTGCTGCATCTGCTCGGCCGCGCCCGCCCAATCCTGATTCTTGATGGCCTGAATCGTGAGAGCGAACTTCGAGAAACCGTCTACTCCAAGATTGAAGACCATATCGACAATGACGGTCTGTTTATCGTCGGGGATAGTATCGAACGTTGCTAGGACCCGCTGAGCGCCCTGCACAGCCTGGTTTACGGTTCGGTCCAGAAGCGCGTCAATCTGGGCGTCCGTCAAGTTTTGCACCCCGGCGCGGACCTGGTCGTAGCTCAAGCCCAAGGCTTCGATGGCGGCCCTGGCCCCTGCGCCGTCCAAGTTGAAGCCCACACCGACCGTAGGATGCCCTTCACTGTCGATGTAAGTCTGGTTGCGGCGACCCTCCCAATGCTCAATCCACGCTCTCGTCTTGCCCAGGTCCATCACTTTCTCTCCCGGCCAATCTGACTTCGGCCTTACTTCAATATACCGGAGGGTAGAAATTTCCTACTCGGTCTCGCTCCCCTTCTCGAAAGCTCATTGCTGAATGCCGGAATGCCGCCTGCCGCCTGCGCACACACGTCAGTGACGGATTACCATGCCGGTTTTCCCTCGGCTGACTATACTGGACGCATCAACTTTAAGGAGTTGCTCATGCCTACTACTCTGGAAAAACCTGCCATCCTGGAAAACATTTCGATTCATCCTCCCCAGCGCCTGCTCTTCGGTCCCGGCCCGAGTCAGGTCCATCCGCGCGTATATCAGGCGATGGCGCAGCCCGTCGTCGGCCATCTTGACGCTTATTTCTTCGAGATCTCGACCAACATTCAGCGCTTGCTGCGCAAAGTGTTTGGCACCACCAACGAGCTCACCTTTGTCATCTCCGCCACCGGCAGCGGCGGCATGGAAACCGCCATCTCCAATTTTGTTTTGCCGGGAACGAAGGTGGTGTCGTTCGCCAACGGATTCTTCTGCGATCGCATGTCGGAAATGGCCCGCCGCCAGGGCGCTGAACTGGTGCGCTTCGAGAAGCCGTGGGGCGAAGTCTTCGGCGATGCGGAAGCCGCCGAGTTCATTCGCCAGGAGAAGCCGAAGGTCGTCATGTATGTGCAGGCGGAAACCTCCGCCGGCGCCTTCCAGCGCGGCGAAGCCATTTGCAAAGCCGCGCACGAAGTGGGCGCGCTGGTCATCGCCGATTGCGTGACCTCGCTGGGCGCCATGCCGGTGGAAGTTGACAAGACCGGAATCGACATCGCATACAGTTGCACCCAGAAAGGCCTGAGCTGTCCTCCGGGACTGGCGCCGATCACGGTTTCGCCGCGCGCCGCCGAGTGGCTGAAAGCGCGCGAGACGCCCAACCATTCCTGGTACTTCGATCTGAAGTTGATTGCCGACTATCTGACAATCTCGCATCGCTACCATCACACCGCGTCGGCCACCATGTTTTACGCTTTGCACGAAGGCTTGACCCTGATTGAAGAAGAAGGTCTGGAGCAGCGCCAGGAACGCCATCGCCAGGCGCATCTGGAGTTCGTGAAGAAGGTGGAAGCCCTCGGACTGGAGATGCTGGTCCCTCCCGCCCATCGCATCTGGAACCTGAACACGCCCAAGGTGCCGCAAGGCGTGGACGACGCCAAGGTCCGCGCCACACTGCTGAAAGAGCACGGCATCGAAATCGCCGGAGGCTTTGGGCAATTGGCCGGCAAGATCTTCCGCATCGGCGTGATGGGTCCGCTGGCCACCAAGGAACATGTGGACGACTTCGTGGCGAAGTTTGGCGATGCGCTGCGCGGAGCAGGGTACAAGAGCTAGGGGCCAGGGGTTAGGCCAGGGACTAGGGTCAGGTGCCAGGGAGTTTGCCGCCCGACGTAGCCTGTAAAGTGCCTTCGCCCTGCCGTCTCCGGGGTCGCGGTATAGCGCAAGGTCGCGAAAGCCTCTTTGCGGAGACTTGGTACGCTTGTAGTGTCAGGTCGGAGGCGCAAACTAATGGGCGTGGAGATCCCGTCGAACATCGAGCGCTACACTCAGCAGTTTGCGTAGCAAGAGCACATCACACACGATGAAGCCGTTCTGCGCCGCATTGAAACCGGCCTCTCCGTCAGAAAGCCAGTTCCTAAAACGGTATTCGAGCAGGGACTAGGATTGTTCGGGAGTGCCGGTCGTTCTTATTCATCTCCTCCGGGCAAAGCAGGTAGGGACCGTCCGCCAGCATCGTCTGCGACGATCAGATTGCAGCCTGATTGAAACTTTTCGACCTCCGCGATCGGACGCCGCTCCATCCGCGAAGTCAATACGCGTAGTAAGGTCCGGTGCCCCCGGGAGTGCTCATGTTCTCGATCGCGGTAAACACGTTGCGGCCATAGAAAAATCCCAGTCCCCACTCGAACGAACCTGTAATTGGTCCGCCCAGAGTGCTGAAGGCCGTGTTGTTGCCTTGAAACAACGTTCTCGCATTCTCAATGCTGAAATTGACGGTGCCGCTATTTCCATTGGCACCCTGATTCATCGCCGAGAGATTATCCGGGGAGCTGAGGGGACAATACCAGGAGTCCAGCGGCTGGGCGCACTGAGGTATGCCGGTGGTCGCGGTGTCGAGGAAAAAGATCCCGTTGGAACCGCTGTCTATGAAGCTTGAAGGATAGCTCTTCCCATTAAACGTGGTCGTGATGTTACCGGCGTTTTTCCCGCTGTCAGGCACCGTGTATACAGTCGCGCTTCCCAGACCGTTGTTGGTCTGGGTACCGATGCCAAAGATCAGGCTGCCACTCGGATCCAGCGAACCTCCGTTAGGCACGGCCGGTAATTCAAGCAGCACTCCGTTG
Organism: uncultured Acidobacteriaceae bacterium; assembly: GCA_963831675.1. Lineage (GTDB taxonomy): Bacteria > Acidobacteriota > Terriglobia > Terriglobales > Acidobacteriaceae > Bog-257. The sequence goes on along the minus strand of CAWHRM010000017.1, from coordinate 33,163 downwards.
TTGTCGGCGGCGAATAAAGTGACCGGGTTCGTCACCTGCTGGGTGAGAGTGACATACGTCGATGTGCAACCGAAAGTCTTGCAAGTGTAATAAACGTCTGGAATGGTTCGATTCGCCGTGGTACAGGCAAGACCGCAGTCCTGTTGAAACAATCCGACACCGAGAATGCCGTTGGCGCCCAGAGCGCTGACGCTGTCGCCCGCGTTCGGCTGAGTGCTTCGGCTGGAGCAGCTTCCCGGGACCCCCGGCGAACTGGTCGAGGGGATGATGACCTGCACAGGCGCCGATGACGCGATTTCGCCGGCCAGTCTAATGTCGGCTTGAGCTACGTTTCCCCAGGTATAGCCGCTCACGAACAACTGGCACTCCAACAGCGCATTCCCGCTGGAGTCGGTTTCATTCGGGAGCGAGAGGGTCAACTCGCCGCCACCCGCGGACGACAAAAGGCGCAGTCCGGAAGATCCCGTATCCACCAGCACGTGGTCAATGTCTTGACAGGTGCTGGTATTCGGGATGCAAACCGTCACCGTAACGAACGCTTCATTCACAGCGGTGAAAGTTTGGGGCGCCGGCCCCTCGTCCACCACAATGGGCTGCACGTTGCCCGTCGTCTGCGTGGGACTCACGGTGACCGTCGTCGTCCCCGACTTGGTCGAATCCCCCTGCGAGGTGGCGGTTATGGTCACCGATGTCTTCGACGCCACCATTGGCGCAGTGAACAAGCCTGAAGTCGAAATCTCACCCGCGCTTGCGCTCCATGTAACCGCCATAGTGAACGAGCCCGTGACCACCACCGTGGCCGAGCACTGACTGGTTTGGCCGGGTTGGAGGGTGGTTGGCGAGCATATTGCCGTCACCGACATGACACCCGGCTTTGGTTTATGGCCGGGGAACCGGTATTCGGAACCGCTGCAGCCGGCCATACACATCGCCAACAGTGGTGCGACACACCACACAAGTTTCTGACCTGGAAGAAACAAATCGGAGCGGCCAGTCATCGATGTCTTCCTTTCTAGAGTTACTCGTGACTCGGGGACTTGGGGAACTCCACCCCGGCGCAGGAGTGAGGCAACCCAAATCGCGGCAGCCGCAAACCCGAGACGCATTGTCCATCCTGAAAATAGGTCCATCGCCCCTACCGTTACAGGCGACCATTGCAATCCGCTGAAACCACATGCGAGATTCGCGTCGGCGTCGTCTCCTCAATGGACTTCGCTGCCCTGAACACCTTGTGGCAATAGTTGAGGAACGTAAGCCTGTCCGTGAAAACTTCGCATGTGCCCGGTTTCGTACATCACCAGACCGGGGGTCTCGATCGCGACCGGAGCGCGCCCTCGGCGCGATTGCTCCGCCGCCGCGCGCTGCGCCTGCTGATAGTAGGGTCCAAGCAGTTGCTGCAGATCGGGCGGAAATTGTCCTTCCCAGGCGACGCCGAATACCACCCCCGCCGGAGAAACGAATTCCCGCACCACGGTTCCGGTGGTCGAGGTGATTTCATGCATGACGTACGCGCGATTGTCCACACTGCGCAGAATTCCCTTCATGTGAACCTGGTCGCTCAGCACAGACGCGGCGCTGTCGCCCAGCACTGCCATCACGGGGAGTGGCAGCGTCAGCAGCAAGGCTGAAAGCAAAACTAGGGTGGCTTTCTTGCGAGAGCTGCCAACCAACCTGAAGATGTTCATGCGGTGTCCCCTTCACGCAATTCTCAATCGCCCTCCCGAAAAATTCACTCATCGGGAGTTCGCCACGGCATCGATTGCTGGCCCGCAAAATTTAAGGATTGATCTTCCAAAAGATAGCACGGTTCTGGTTTTGTGCCGCGTGTTGTTTTGAAAGGGGGAATGACCCATCGGAAAACAGGGGTATACTCATCCGGACCTGATAGCTCGAATTCAACCTCAGAAGAAGGGATTTAAGATGCAACCTGACGGACCGGCTGCCGCCCCATTGACCCCCAGTATCGTGTTCGAGAACCTGCAAGCCTTCCAACGCACCTTCGCATTGAAGGCGGCGATCGAATTGGACATATTCCGTGCGGTCGGCCAGGGGCCGGGTGACGTGGCATCGATCGCTCGCCATGCGAACGCGTCGGAGCGTGGCATTCGCATTCTGTGCGACTATCTCGTCATCGCTGGGCTGCTGCAAAAGCAAGACGGGTGCTACCGGCACACGCCATCCAGTGCGGCCTTTCTCGATCCCAGTTCGCCGAGTTGCCTGGCTTCGGTCGCTCGCTTCTTGTCACTTCCGGCGTTGCGCGAACCTTATGAACACCTCGCCGACATCGTGCGCAACGGCCGGACGGTGCTGCCGGGAGAAGGCACGGTGGAACCGGAGAACCCGATCTGGGTGGAGTTCGCGCAGAGCATGGCCCCGATGATGGCGCCGCTGGCGGGACCCGTTAGGCGCCATGGTGCTGGAGGGCCGCACCGGGCCCATGCGCGTCCTCGACATCGCTGCCGGCCATGGATTGTTCGGAATCGAGATCGCCAAACAGAATCCTCAGGCGCATGTGACCGGATTGGACTGGGCTCCGGTGTTGCGGGTCGCGCTGGAAAACGCATCGAAGGCCGGCGTACGTGACCGCTATGACATGCTCCCCGGCAGTGCGTTCGAGGTCGAGTTCGGTGGTCCTTACGATACGGTGCTGCTGACTAACTTTCTGCACCACTTCGATGCCGAGACCTGCATCACTCTCTTGAAGAAGATTCACGGCTCGCTCAAACCAGGAGGTTCTGTGGCCACGCTGGAGTTCGTGCCGAACGAGGACCGTGTTTCGCCACCGTTGCCCGCAGCCTTCAGCCTGACCATGTTGACCTCAACTGCATCGGGCGATGCCTATACCTTCCCGGAATTGTCGGAGATGCACAGCCAGGCCGGCTTCAGCAAGATAACGGCCCATCCTGTTCCGATGAGTCCGCACACCATCGTCATGGCGCGCGCCTGAAAAGATGATTGTGCCCGGGCCTGAAAAGGCGATTGCCGTTCTGGTCGGTTGAATCGAAAGACACGATTCGAAAATTGATGTCGGCGCTGCTTTAATCACCACGGCTTTGGTCGCGCCGCAGCTTGGCTCGCCATTGCTTGGGTCGCCGCAACGTGTGCCGTCAAGGCAAAACACGTACCTCTAACCGCTCCGCCTTGCATGCATCGTAGATAGAGCACCGCGCCAGCGTCAGCTTTGGTCGTTGCTGCTTTGGGTCGCCGCTACTTTGGAAGGGGTTAGCCGCGAAGCGGCGGCGGCGATTTGAGCCCGGGGCGCAAGCCCCGTGGCACCAGAAGTCCTTGGGACCGGAGCCACGTAGTGGCGACCGAAGCGCACACTATCCCTGCGAACCTACCCGATCCACAGATGTCAACAAAGCCCGATAGCTTCTAATTGCTAACCGCTAACCGCTAATTGCTGACTGCTAATCGCTGGCCGCTGTTTTCTCTTCCTCTTGATGAGGATAATGGAACACGCTGCAGCTCTCCCTGCCCGACAAGCGTCCCGCCTGTAACGCGAACTTGCTCTCCATGGAGCACAACACCGAATCGAGCTGGCCCCGCTTGGCAAACTCGGGTGAGATGCCGCGGCGCAGCTTGTAATACAGGATGGCGAGCGTATTGTTGGCATGGCTCAACGCGTACGATACGGACTTGTCGGCGTCGGTATGCGCGCGATATTCCGCCTCTGAGATCTGCCGGTCTATCTCGTCGAAGCTGGCTGCGGGAATGACCTCCGCCGGTTTGGCCACCTGTACCCTCAGGCTCTCAATGGCATCGGGAATGTGCACCGCCGCCTTACGGTACTCGTCCGAAAGCCGTTTCGCATCGGGCGTGTTTCCACAGTCGGCATCCGATGTAGCGGGAATGCTTAACACTGCGACCTGCCCTTGCGATGCTATCGAAGCGTCCAATGCCTGGGCCAGGGCGGGAACGCTGACGTACGTGGTCCCCTTGCGAACCAGCACATCGTCGCCGCCGATCTGCTTTCCCGCGATCGTAATCTGCGTCCATGGACCTGCCTTGGCGCGGTCCGCGCCCGCTTGCTCCTGCTGCGCGGAGGCGCTTATAGCCAGCACCGCGGAAGCGATTAAAGAAAGGACATGGCGCCTCACATTGCACCTCAGTTCTTCCGGAAAATCTAGCTTGGAGATCCGGCCAGATAAAAGATTGGAAGCTCGAACGATAGAGCTTTTGTGCCCACCAAGTCAGTGATGGCAATCACCAGCGGAAACCAGGGACCGCCTGGCGCGGCTCCCCTGGGTGGCGTTGGGCGCAGCCCGAATCAGCCGATGATGGGCGGATTCGGCGCGGCGTCTTCGGCCTTCTTTACCGCAGCTTCCGCGGCCTCGAAGCCCATCTTGGAATGAGTGCCGTCGCAGAAGGGCTTGTTCACCGACCCGCCACAACGGCAGAGCGAAAACGCCACCTTCCCGGTCAGGTCGTAGGGATTGCCGTCGGCGTCAACCAACTCGATCGTGCCCTCGGGAGCCTCCACGCGGTAGGGCCCGTTCCTGCGGCACGTAATCTTTACTTGCGCCATGTATCGCCTCCATGAGTACCCGGCGCGTCGCGCCGTGCGTCCATTGTAAGCCAGAGATCAGCGGAGGGTGGGCCCGCCCGCACGGAAACGGAAATGGGGATTTCTCCACCACGGCCTGGTCGGTGCGAAGCTAAGGGAGAAATTCCTTAAACACCGCTCTGGCCAGCGCGCACTTTTCTATTTCATCGGTGTGCTCCGTGGCCTCCGTCTTGAAAATGAGTGTGAATTCACGACTCGCGACCGGTACCCTTGCCAAAAATGAAGTACGATGCGTTTTGCAACGGTCGGGAACGCATGTTGTTGCAGAAAGCAACAGTTATCCAGAGGCTCCGCGCCACGCAGAGAGTGTAGATAGTAGTGGAACCAAGGTCAACGGAACGTACAATTATCATGATATCAGTGGCCTAATAATCCTAGATTTGGCGGCTATCCGGCAAGAAAGTGGGACAGATGACGAATTCGCTAGGCCGAATGCGCCGCTTGCAAGCCATTCTTCAAACGGACGATATTCCCGTTTCGGAACATGATTCGCCAGCCTTGCGAGCTAGTCATGTAGTTATTACATGTCAATAGGGCATAACACAACAGTTTGTACTAAGTAGTTGATTCTATTTGGAATATAAAGTCGCCAAATCGTGCACTCTACCCCTGTAAAATATGCTATACTGTAATCAGAATAGAAATTGAGGATAAGCCCGGCCATCGGCTGGGCTTTCGTATTTCCAAGACAAGTCCTGTTTCTCTAGCACTGCTTGGCGGTGTGTCTTGCTGGGGGGGGCGCGGTTGAACTATCGCGCCGCCGCAAACGTATTCCTGTCCAGTAGCGGACACGGACTCAACACCGACGGACATCCGCCACAAGCATTGCAATCTAAGTCATTGAAATCATTGCTTCTGACGTGGCCTCCCCCGTGCACTGGTCAGGCCGGAACCGCGAACGGAGCAGGGGGACTTCACGGAGAAAAATCCGCGGCTAAAAGAACCGGGTGGCGGTGGCACGAACACGAAATGCTAAGAGCTAAGAGCTAAAGGCCAAAGAGCCGAACGAGCAAACATTATGCACACCATCTTGCAGGAATTTCGCTATGCGTTGCGCCAGCTGCGCAAGTCGCCAGGTTTCGCGGCAGTGTCGGTGCTGACACTGGCGCTGGGCATCGGCGCGAACATTGCGGTGTTTTCCGTCACCAACGCGGTGCTGTTGAATCCCAGCGGCATTCCCCACGCCGATGGACTGGTCGCGCTGCGCGCCCGCTACACTGCCATGCCCGATCTCAGCAACATCAGCCTGTCCGCGCCCGACTTTGGCGATGCCGCTGAAGGCAAGAACATTTTCTCGTCGGGGGCCGTGATGCAGCCGGGCAGCTTCAATTACGCGCGCGAAAACGCCAATCCCGAATTGCTGAATGGGGCCCGAGTTTCATCCGGATGGTTCGACACCTTCGATGTTCGCCCCTATCTGGGACGCGTATTCGCGCCGGAAGAAGACCAACCCGGCGCCGGCAATGAAGCGGTGCTGTCCTATGGCGCGTGGAAGAAGCGCTTCGGTTCCGATCCCAACATCGTCGGCCAGAGCTTGATGCTCAACAACCAGGCGTTTCGCGTGGTGGGCGTGATGGGTCCGTCGTTCAACTGGCCGAACCAGGCAGAACTTTGGGTGCCGATCGCGTTTCCGCCGGCTCGCTATCACGATCACGACTATCGCTATAACGAGAACTTATTTGGCGTGGCACGGCTGCGGCCGGGCGTTACCCTGCAACAGGCGAATGCCTATCTCAGCATGAAGGCAGAGCAGAACATCGCCTCCGAGGGTAGCAAGAGTTTTGGCCGCGCCAGCGGATGGGGCATGTTCTCCATGCCGCTGACGGAATTCATCGGCGGCAGCCTGCGCAAGCCGCTCACCATGCTGCTGATCGCGGTAGGCATGGTGTTGCTGATCGCGTGCGCCAACATCGCGGGCTTGCAAATGGCGCGGGCATCGGCACGCGAGCGCGATCTGGCCATCCGCGTCGCGCTGGGCGCACAGCGCGTGCGCCTGCTGCGCCAGGCGCTGGTGGAAAGTATCGTGCTGACCGTCGCCGGAGTCGCGCTTGGATTCGTGGTGGCGCTGGCGACTGCGCCGCTGTTACTGCGCTATCTGCCCGCCGTGCTGGGCACACAAATCCAGCCGTCGTTCCGCGGACCAGTGCTGCTGTTTGTGACTGGCATTGCGGTGCTGTGTTCGCTGCTGTGCGGACTGGTTCCGGCCTGGCAACGCACCCAGCCGGGATGGTTCAACGCGTTGCAGGAGGGTGGGCGCTCCGGAACCAGCAGCCTGGTGCACCAGCGCGCGCGGTCGTCGCTGGTGGTGGCGCAGATCGCGCTCTCGCTGCTGTTGCTGGCGGGCGCGGGGCTGCTGCTGACCAGCCTTAAAGCGCTGGAGCAAGTCGAAACCGGCTTTCAGCCCGGCGGCCTGCTGTCGGCGCGCTTCTCGCTGCCGCGATCGGTTTATGGCGTGAGCCCGCCGGTGAGCACGGCTTCCGCGGTCAAGGAAGAAGCCGCCAAACAAGCGGCCGCGGCGCAAGATGCCAGCGATGCGAAGATTGCAGCGTTCTATAGCGCACTGCTGGACCGGTTGCACAGTATTCCCGGTGTGAGCGGCGCGGCGCTCGCCGACTCGGTTCCCTTCGACAACCAGGGTGGCTCGTCAAGCTTCAACATCAAGGGGCAGACGCTCCCGCCCAACGACCCCGGACCGCACGGAAATGTTCGTGCAGTCTCGCCGGATTATTTTTCCACCTTGCGAGTGCCGCTGGTGATGGGAAGAGAGTTCGCCCCGCAGGACCGTCAGGGAACCGAACTCGTCGCCGTGATTGACACCGTGCTGGCCCATCAGTACTGGCCGGGGAAAAATCCCATCGGCGAGCACCTCGGCTTCGACAGCAAAGGTCCGTGGTACACGATTGTCGGGCTGGTAGGGCACGCCCGCGCATCGTCTTTGGAGTCGGACACCAACGAGGGCTTCTATTACCTTGACGCCGTGCAGGCACCGCAGTTGTCAGCGGCAATTGTGGTTCGCAGTTCGCGCTCGCCTGCGGACTTGAAGGGCGACCTCGGCGCGGCAGTGCGTTCGGTGGATTCCAGCATTCCGATTTACGACGTGAAGACCATGGAACAGCGCGTAGACGAGTCGCTGATCGGGCGGCGCTTTGTGGTGCTGCTGCTGACGGCATTTGCCGGACTGGCGCTGCTGCTGGCGGCGCTTGGACTGTATGGCGTGATCAGCTACTCGGTGCGGCTGCGGACGCGCGAGCTGGGCGTGCGCATGGCACTGGGCGCGCAACGCAGCGAGGTGATGCAGTTGGTGCTGCTGCAGGGTGCGCGGCTGGCGGCGGTGGGAGTGGTGTTGGGCGCGATTCTCGCGGTGGCGCTAGGCCGCGTTTTCTCCAGCCTGCTGTTCCAGGTGGGCGTGCTGCATCCGGCGCCGTGGATTGCCGCGACCGCGATCCTAGTTGCAACTGTGTTGCTGGCGAGCTACCTGCCGGCGCGACGCGCGGCGTCGATCGAGCCGATGAAAGCGCTGCGGACGGAGTGAGACAGTGGCAGTTGCCGGTCGTCAGTGGTCAGTAGTCAGCGGCTGAGCCACCGCTTCACTGGACGCTCCAGTCCAGAAGTCATTGGGCCGCGGTCCCGGATGCCCGGGGCATGCCGAGGATGCTGACGACCGAGCTCATCAGGCTTTGCAGTCCGGCATGCTGACTCGATCCTTGCCAGCCCGCAAGGTCGGCCGCCTGAAGACGCCGGAACTCCAGAGGGATGGTCACCTCCTCGATCATGGCTGGAATAAGGATGCGACGCCGGGCTGCGTCCGCGGCCTCTACTTTGACCCAGTCGGAGGTCACGGAAGTTTTGGACCAAAGGACGATGACGCACCTGGCCGCTGTCAGCGCCGCCTCGATGACCTCGTCGAAACTCTTGCCGGGTGGGGTGGTGCGGTCCCACCAGACTTCGTCGCTCAGGATGACAAGTTTGAGCGGGGCGGCGACGATCACCCAGCGTCATCTGGGCGTATGATACGCACATGGAATTTCAGTTCACCGCAGTTTTTCGCCGCGTCCCCGAGGGCTACATCGCGTTTGTTGAGGAACTGCCGGGCGCGAACACCCAAGCCACAACCCTCGAAGAAGCCCGCTCCAACCTGCCGGAAGCCGTCGCCCTTGTATTGGAAGTAAATCGAATGCTTGCCCAAGAGGCTGCGTCGGGGAGCGATGTGATACGTGCTGGAAGCAAACGGAATGCTGGCATGCCGATGGTGCGTTTTCAAGCGGCGAGCGCAGCCTTGATCTTTTCGTAGATCTGGTTCAACACCATGTTCTGTTGCGGCCCGTCCAGCATCTCAAGTGGACGTTCGGGATCGTTGGCTGCTTGAAACTTGAAAATTACCGAGTCCTTTACGGTACTTTTCTTGACTGCCACCCACATGATCTTGACCCCCTCTTGTTGGGCCTTTTCCAGCAACAGAGGGATTTCCTGGGTCTTGATGAAGTCTGAAGTGAGGAACTCCTGGGTTACGAGGCACACGGCTGCCTTCGCCGACCCCAGTGCTTTTCGTATCTCGGCCTGCCAATTTGATCCTACTTGGATTTTTGTGTCGTCCCACACACGAATGAGGCCCTGGTCCTCGAGGGGAGTGAGAAACTTCCGCAGCCGGTCGAGCCATTCCACGTCTTCATGGCTATAACTGACGAACACGCGTTTCAACTCCACGATGCGGGCAGCGAAGTGCACGAAGTCTATAATTCGATTCGCCCGGTTAATCTCGTATGTGATTTCGAAGGGTGGCTCCGGATGTCGGTAAAGGAATATCTCCCCCCTCGTGCCTATGGTTTGGGTGCGCTGCGGATAGGCGTCCGGGTTCTTGGCCAGGTCCTCAAGCACATCAAGGAGCTTGAGGAGCAACTCCTTCGGAAGCTCTTTGCGGACTCGTGCGGCTTCCGGCGAAATACGCGTTGCGTAGGCATCGACTCCGTTAGCCATTATTTCCGCCCCGCTATTACGCTTTGCCGGAGGGACAACAGTTTCAGTTGCCGCCCAGCGTCGTCGACTACATAGACGATTTCCCAATCCGTTCCCGGCACGCCCTGCCGCAGTGTGTCGGTCTCTACGTCCTTTTCCACGCCGCTCGGTCTCGGCTGAAGTGCCAGTTCATCGATTGCTTCCTCAACCTTGATTCGATCGTCGGGGTCTAACCCAGTCTTCATCTTGAGTAAGGCATCGCTCGACAGGATCGAGAAACTCAACTTCGCAGCTGTGGCCGATTCACCAATAGCCCTAGCCCGGCTGCACGCAATCTGTTCGTTCTCAATCTGGGAGAATTGCTCAATTACATCTACAGGGACGGGGATGCGCTCGGAACCTGCACGCTGTGCGCCCTTCTCCAGAGCTCCCATTGATTCTCTGAGACGCACGACATCCTTCCATCGGGAGGCCATCATATCCAACCAAGCCTTGCCGTTTTGTACCACGTAGAACATGATGAAGACAAAGCCAATGAAAACATATAAGAGAGCACCTTCAATCGAGGCTGACATCTGTCCGCCGCCGAACCACCCTCGCCATCCCCCCACCACAGAATATGCGATAAGTGTGATGCCTACGATGAGGGCTAGTATCCCCAGCCCTAAAGCGACCTTCTCGAAAAGAGCCATCCAGCGCCGCGTCTTCTGGCGCTCCTTCCAGAGAACGTCCAAAGAATCCGACAGCCCCAGGCGATGAAATAAACGCTTATGACGAACAATCTTGACGATGAGGGGTATGTTCAAGACGAGAAGCAGGGTCGCAACAAGCAGACAAAGGGCTACAGCCGCCGCGAAGGCAACGAAGGCCGTTGACAGACTTGGCCTCCCAGTCCTAAGTTCGATGACAACGTCGATGATTGTGCCGACTAGGCAGAGGACGAATCCCCAACTGAATATCGTGTAGAGTTTGTAGGATAGCCGCTGAGCGCGCGATAGCTGCATGGCCTCCTGTTCGCGATCCAGAACAGTCAAAGCTCGATTGAACTCTCCGCGACCGAACGCGTATTGCTCAGCAGCCTGTGCCATTGAACGCTCCTATCAGGAGGTCGGCAACTGCGCCACCGCAAGCATACCACGCTCACCGGAAGGAAAAACAATAGCTAGCAGGCCGTAGTGGCTCAGTTCCAAATTGGGACAATGGCTAGCAAGTTCGATTCGAGGAGGAACTTCATCCAACTGCTTTAATGCACCGTCTTGGTCTTCCTTGACATGTAGTCCATCAGCAGATACTGGCCGAGGGTGTAGGGCGTGGTGAAGTAGGCTTTGCCGCGGCACATTTCCGTGACCTTCTGCACGAACTGCACCAGTCCGTAGTCGGAGGCGAGCATGAAGGTGTTGATCAAAATTCCGGCACGCTTGCATTTCGAGACTTCCTTCAGCGTCTCGCTCACCACCAGCGGATCGAGGCCGAAAGCATTCTTGTAGATGCGGCCGTCTTCGAGAGTCAGCGCCGAGGGCTTGCCGTCGGTGATCATCACGATCTGCTTCATGTCTTTGCGCTGGCGTTGCAGGATGCGCTGCGCCAGGCGCAGGCCTTCGCGGGTGTTGGTGTAATACGGCCCGACCTTGACGCGCGCCAGTTGCGACAGCGGCAACTCCTCGGCCGAATCGTGGAAGAGCACCAGGGAGAGCGAGTCGCCGGGGTACTGGGTGCGGATGAGGTGGGAGAGCGCCATCGCCACTTTTTTCGCGGGGGTGAAGCGGTCTTCGCCGTAAAGGATCATGGAGTGGGAGCAGTCGAGCAGGAGCACAGTCGCGCAGGACGACTGGTACTCGCACTGATGCACCTTGAGATCGCCGTACTCGATGTTGAGCGGGAGGCGCAGTCCTTCGCGCTGGATGGCGCTGGAGAGGGTGGCGGTGATGTCAAGGTTCAGTGTGTCGCCGAACTCGTAGGTCTTGGAGGCGCCGCTGGCCTCGATGCCGGTGGCCTGGTCGCGAGTATCGTGGCGGCCGAAGCTGGACTTGCCCAGCGAGCCCATCAGATCGCGAAGGGCGCGGAAGCCGAGGAAGTCAAGTCCCTTGTCGGTGATTTCGAAGCGCGCCTGCGGTTGCGCCTCGCCTACCTGGCCGCCGGCGGTCGAGCTGCGGGCGGGATCGTGCGGCTGGTCAACGCTGATGTAGTCTTCCTGCTCCATGCGCTCGATGAGCTGCTCAATGAGCTGCTCCATCTGTTCGGGGCTCATGTTTTCGATCTGCTCGCGCATCTGGTCGTCGAGCATGTCGCTGTTGAGCAGCGCCTCGGCGATGGCCTGGCGCAGGTCTTCCAGCGATTGCTCCATGTTGCGGAGGTCGTAGAGGTCCATGTACTGCTGCTGAAAGCCGCTCTGCAGCAGGTAGTCGGAGAGCGCGTTGAGCAGGTCCTCCATGCTCATCTCGGAGGCGGGCTGGGGAACGTACTTCTTGTACTTGACGAATTTCATAAAGCAGCAATCAGCAGCTAGCAATTAGCAAAGCCGGCGTCACGACAGCTTCTTCAGATAGTCCACAATGTCGGGGCTGGTCCAATCCGCCGCGCCGATGAATTTGCGCACAATCTTGCCGTTGCCATCGATCACGAAGGTCTCAGGAAACTTGAAGGTGCCGTAGAGTTCGTTGTTGTGCCTGGTGTCGCGGACGGTGAGCAGATCAACATTGTGGTCCTTGACGAACTGCTTGTAGGCGTTGTCGTCGTCGTCCTCGCTGATGGCGAGGATGATAACCTTATCGCCGAGCTGCTTCTGCAATTGCACCAGCGACGGCATCTCCTGGATGCAGGGTGGGCACCACGTCGCCCAGAAGTTGAGCACCACGGGCTTGCCGCGGAACTGGCTGAGCGAAACGGGGTGCTGTCCGTCAGGGACGGTGAAGTCGGGCGCGGCGCTGCCGATGCGGGGCGGATGCGAACCGCTGTTGCAGGCAGCCAGCAGAATCAGGCAAACCAGGGCGGCGGCGGAGAGGAAACGCTTCACACCCCTATAATAATTGAAGGACTAATTTTTCGTGACTCCTGAACAAGCTCCCGAAGTTTCAATCATCGTTCCGGCGCGGAACGAGGAAGCGTGCCTCGGCGATTGCCTGCGCTCGTTGACTGCCCAGGCCGGCGCCAACTGCGAGATCGTCGTGGTGGACGACGACTCGACCGACGGCACACGCGCTATCGCCGAGAGCTTTCCGGTGCGGGTGATTGCAGCCGGTCCTCTGCCCGAGGGATGGAGCGGTAAGTGTAATGCTGCGTGGAGCGGCGCCCAGGTCGCGCAAGGGCAGTGGCTGCTGTTCACCGACGCGGACACGAAGCACGCGCCCAACTCTGTTGCAAGCGGGTTGCAGGAAGCGAAGGAGTCCAGCGCGGCACTGCTTTCGTATTCGCCGAAGCAGGAGGTCGGGAGCCTGGCGGAGCGTGCCCTGATGCCGGTGATCTTCGGCGAACTGGCAACGACGTATCCGCCGAAAGAGGTTTGCGATCCAAGTTCTCCGGTGGCGGCGGCGAATGGGCAGTATCTGCTGATCCGGCGTGAGGTGTATGACGCGATCGGCGGACACGCAGCGGTGGCGACCGCCATCCTGGAAGATGTCGAGCTTGCGAAGCGCGCCAAGCAGGCGGGACACGCGTTGCGCTTCCGCATGTCGGACGTGGTGACCACGCGCATGTACCGCAGCTTTGGCGAGATGTGGGAGGGCTGGACCAAGAACCTGGCGCTGTTGTTTCCCAATGCGCGCAGCCTGGCGGTGAAGCGGGCGATCGAGTTTGTGGTGATTGTCGTGGCGGCCGTCTTCGCCATCGTCGCGGTGCTGCAAGGTGAGAACCTGGCGTTCGTGATCGCCGCGGCGGTGACCGTCCAATGGGCGTATCTGTTCTGGAAGCGAATTCGCCTGGCGCATTTTGACGGGCTTTCAAACGTGCTGTCGCTGTTTGGATTGCCGCTTTTTGCGGTACTTTTGTGGAGGTCCGACATCTGTCATAAGAAAGGGTTGGTTCGCTGGAAGGGGCGAGAGTATTCGGTAGCGGAGGCGAACCCGATACCCGGGGACGGTTTAGGTGAAGAGCTAAAGCCCTCTTCACCGGGCAGCGGTTAACGCGGGCGTGAAGGTCCGCACTACCTCAGGAGAACATGGTCTATCTAACCCGCAAGTGTGAATTTTCTGCGTCGCACTATTATCACAATCCCGAGTTCACGGCCGAGGAGAACCAGCGCGTCTTTGGCAAGTGCGCCAACCTCAATGGCCACGGGCACAATTACACGCTGGAAGTCACGGTGAAGGGTGACGTCCTTCCCCGAACGGGGTTCGTGGTCGATCTGAAGGAGTTGAAGGAAACCCTGAATCGTGAGGTGCTCGACGCGCTGGATCACCGGCACCTGAACAAGGAAGTGCCGGAATTCTTCCAGCAAATTCCGACGACTGAGAACCTCGCTATCGTCATCTGGAACCGGCTGCAGAGCAAGCTGAAGGTTGCGACGTTGCATCGGGTGCGGGTGTACGAACTACCTGACCTGTTCGTCGATTTCTACGGTGAGCCATGAAAGCGCACCTGACGCGACGGTACATTTTTTCGGCATCGCACCGTTTGCACAGCGATGAGTTGTCCGAGGAAGAGAACCTCGCGACCTATGGCAAGTGCAACAATCCATACGGGCACGGGCATAATTATGCGCTCGAGGTGACGGTGAGTGGCCAGGTCAGTCCGCAGACAGGGATGATTTGCAACCTGGTTGAGCTGGACGATGCGGTGCGGCGGGAAGTGCTCGACCGCTTCGATCATGAGAATTTGAATGAGCGTCAAGAATTCGCGGCTGCGGTGCCGACCACGGAAAACTTGAGCGCGGTCATCTTCAACATTTTGAAGCAAAGCTTTACGGCGGCTCATCTTGAAAGAGTACGGCTGGAAGAAACCATGATGAACAGCTTCGAGTACGCAGGCGGAGCGGAATTGCGGCTGTAGCTTGTAAAGTTAGCCGATGTCCGTCAAGGAATTTTAACCACAGAGGCACAGAGACGAAAGAACAGATAGAGGTAGACGCTGACTCAAGCTCTAAGGCCGGCGACCCAGAGTTAAGGCTAAAGGCTAATTGCTGACTTATGAAAGACCTGATCGAACGCCCGACTTTGACCAGCGCCAGCTTTGAAGAACTGGCGCGCGAGATGCTCGTTCGCCTGGGTGAACAACCCGGCCGCGAGGGACTCGTCAACACCCCACAACGTTACACGCAGGCTCTGCAGTACCTCACCAAGGGCTACCGGGAAGATCCCGAGGAGATCCTGAAGGGCGCACTGTTCAGCGTGGATTACGATGAGATGGTGATCGTGAAGGACATCGAGATGTTCAGCCTTTGCGAGCACCATGTGCTGCCGTTCTTCGGCAAAGTGCACGTCGCGTACATCCCGAAGGGCAAGGTGATCGGCTTGAGCAAAGTGCCGCGTCTGGTGGAAGTGTTCGCGCGCCGCCTGCAGGTGCAGGAGCGGCTGACGGTGCAGATCGCGGAGACCATCCAGAAGACCATCCAGCCGTTGGGGGTGGGGGTCGTGGTGGAAGCGCGACATCTGTGCATGATGATGCGAGGCGTCGAGAAACAACATTCGGCCACCGTAACCTCGTCGATGCTGGGCGCGTTTCGCGCGCAACAGACGCGGCAGGAATTCCTCTCGCTTATTCAGGGCAAGAACGGCAACGGAATCTAACCGATGGCTGCGAAGAAGACGCAGTCAAAACGCCAGACAAAATCTACCGTGCGCGCAACGCTCGCACCGGGCGAGTTACGACTGCTGGGCAAAGTTGCCGTGGTGACCGGCGGCAGCCGTGGAATTGGTTTCGCGATCGCACGCACCCTCGCAGCTGAGGGTTGCAGCGTGGTTATCACCGGCCGTGACAAGTCCGCCGTCGCCGAAAGCGGCGTCCGAATTTCGAAGTCGCTTCCTACGATTGTTGCCTCGGAGGGAAAGCGCCGGCAAATTGTTGCCGAAGTTTGCGACGTGCGCGATCCGGAATCCGTGGCCTCGTTGTTTGCGGCGGTAAAGCGGCGCTTCGACAAGCTCGATGTGCTGGTGAACAATGCCGGAGTTGCGCAGCCGCTCGTCTCCATCGAGCAAACCAGTGTCGAGCTGTGGCGCGAGGTGATGGATACCAACCTGACGGGTTTGTTCTTATGCACGCGGGCCGTGCTGCCGCTGATGAATGCCGGCGGGACGATCGTTAATAATCTCTCAGTCGCGGCAAAGACCGTCTTTCCCGACTTCGCTGCTTATAACACCTCGAAGCACGGCGCGCTTGGGTTTACGCTGTCGCTGCGCGAAGAACTGATATCGCGAGGGATTCGAGTGGTCGCGTTGATGCCGGGCGCGATTGACACCGACCTATGGCAACAGTTCTGGCCCGAGGCCCCGCGAGAACGAATGATGGATGCAGACAGCGTGGCGCAGGCGGTACTCTATGCGGTCCTGCTTCCTCCCAATGCGAACCTGTCGGAGTTGGTCCTGGCGCCAACCGGCGGGGCGCTATAAGGAAATTCTGGTTAAGTTACGACGAAATCCCTCGGCGGCTAAAGCCACTATGATTTTGCGGAACTTACGGACGGCCTGAAGGCCGTCCCCTTCAAAACCCAGACTTAATCAGAGGTTCCCTAACTATGTGGGCACCGTAAAGTAAAACACCGAGCCACTGCCAAGCTGTGAGGTGAAGCCGATGGTCCCGCCGTGCGCCTCGACAATCGCTTTTGCGATGGCCAGTCCCATGCCGGTACCCTGGACGCGGTAGCGTTGGTCTTTTCCGCGATAGAACTTCTCGAAGATGAGCGACTGTTCCATGTCGTCGATGCCGGGCCCGCGATCGGCGACGCTGAGGCACACCATCTTTTCCGACTGTTCCGCACTTATGGTGATCGGAGAGTCTGAAGGCGAATACTTCGCTGCATTTTCCAGCAACTGAACCAGCACCTCGGCAATACGGTCCAGGTCAACGCGCACGGCTGGTAAGCCTTCTGGAATTTGCACCTTCACTTCGCGGCCAGCCAGTGCCTGTTTTGACCTGTCGAGTCCTGCCGCGATCACTTCGGCAACAGGGTGGGCTTCACGGCGCAATTCCACGCGTTGGGCATCGAGCTGCGCCATCTCGGCCGCCTCGCCCACCAGCCGGTTGAGACGGTCGGCTTCTTCATTGATGACCGTAAGCAGGTCCTTTCTTTCGTCAGCCTCGATTTGCGGCGCTGACAGCAGCGTCGTGACCGAGAGCTTGATGGCCGTCAGAGGCGTGCGGAACTCATGAGTAACGCTGTCGAGCAGAGCCGAGCGCAGCTTCTCGCTCTCGCGCGTGGCTTCGGCACGAGTCAGGGTCTCGACCGCGCCCGCGCGCTCAATGGAAATAGCGATCAAGCTGCCAACGGCTTCGAGGGTCTCGCGTGAAAGGACTGCGCCTTCCAGACCCAGGCTACCCACCGGCCGGACGCCGATGCGCAGCGGGACAAAGCACAACTGTTTCTCTTCATCCACCACTAGCTCGCCTCTTCCGCTCACAGACTCAAGCTGCTCTTCGCTGAGTTCAGGATGGTCCAATCCGGTGCGGTAGACCTCCTTGCGCTTTGGCAGATACATCGCTGCAGCATTCAGGCCAAAGGCATCGCGCACGAACTGGGGAATGGAGTTCAACAATTCCATGACGTTATCTGTCGCAAGCAGTTGTTGGCTAAGGGCATAGAGCCGCTCCACTTCCTTGCGACGGCGAGTGGCATTTAGCGCTTCACGGCGTGCCCGCTCCGAAAGCCGGCTCGCGAGAATAGCGCTGATGAGGAATGCCAGCAGCGCAATCCAGTTTTGCGGGTCGGCAACGGTGAAGGTATGGACCGGGGGCAAGAAGTAATAGTTGAATGCCAAGGTCGCGACCACTGCAGTTATGGTTGCGACGGTCAATCCCCAGCGGCTGGCCACAAACAGCACGACCAGCAGGAGAGTGAGAGCGACGGTGGTGTGGCTAACGTCGGGGAGGCGGTGATATGCGATGACCACGACTGCGATCGTTGCCAGCGCGACCGCATAGTGGTACAGCACAGCTTTCAGCCGCTGGGCGGAGATCGCGAAGGAGCGCCGTCCCGGCTGGCCGTCTTCAGGTCGAGGGTTCACGCGATGATTGTATCGAATCGACTTTTGCACGCCGCTGCCGCAGAATAAGGGCGCATGTCCAAGACACCCGAGCAATGGCTGGAAGAGACCACTCCGGTAAAGAAGAGCGGCGTCTTCAAGCTGTTTCTCGGGTACGCACCGGGCGTTGGTAAGACGTATGCAATGTTGAGCGAGGCCATCCGTCGCCAAAGCCGGGGCGAAGATGTGGTAATCGGCGTGGTCGAGACGCACGGCCGCAAAGCGACCCAGGAGCTGGTTTCACGGCTCGAAACGGTCCCGCGTAAGCAGATCGACTACAAGGGCACGCTCTTTGAAGAAATGGATGTGGATGCAATTCTGGCCCGCCATCCCCAGGTGGCACTGGTGGACGAACTGGCGCACACCAACATCGAAGGCAGCAAGCACCACAAGCGCTACGAAGATGTTTTCGAACTGCTCGACAACAACATCGACGTGGTTTCCACCATGAATGTGCAGCACCTGGAGAGCGTTACACCCATGGTGCACAAAATTACCGGCGTGGTGGTGCGGGAGACGGTGCCCGACTGGGTGCTGAAACGCGTGGATGAAATTGTATTGTCGGACGTGACGCCCGAAGCGTTGCAGACGCGCATGCGCCGCGGCGATATCTATCCCATGGAGCGGGTGGACCGCGCGCTGGGCAACTTTTTTCGTCCAAGCAACCTGATTGCCTTGCGCGAGATTGCCCTGCGCCACGTAGCCCAGGTGGTGGACCGTAGCCTGGAACCGTATATCGACAGTGAAGCGGCGCCGGGTCGCGACTTGAACGTGGCGGAGCGCATTGCGGTTGGTGTCAGCTCCAATCCGGCGGCCCAGTATCTGGTGGCACGCGCATCGCGCATGGCGCAGGCGATCAATGGCGAACTGTTCGTCCTGTACGTCGATACTGGGGCCGATGACGGCGATCCGGAGAGGAAGCGTTCGCTGCAGGCCAACCTTCACTTTGCGGAGAACCTTGGAGCGAAAATTGTGCGACTCAAGGGCAAGGACGTCGCGCAGGCCATGGCAGAGTTCGTCCGCGAGAAACACATCACGCAGATGATCTTCGGTCACTCGGCAACCAGCGGCTGGCGTAAGTATCTGTTCATGTCGGCGGTGCACCGTTTCCTGCGCGATGCGCCCGCAGTTGACGTTCATATTGTGAAGCAGCAGTCCTACTAAAGTTTCAAGTTTCAAGTTTCAAGTTTCGAGTTTCGAGTCAGAAACAACGTGATTAACTGGCAAAAGAGCCTGTTTCGTCCTATTAGAGTTTCTAGTTTCGAGTTTCCAGTGTCGAGTCCGGAAAGAAGACGATTAATCGGCAGAAGCGTCGGCTTTGCCACTGGGAACTCAAGGCTGCTCCGGAATGGCGGATTTCTTATGTCCCATTCGTACAAAGACCTTGTGGTCTGGCAGAAGAGTATGGCCTTGGTGAAATCGATTTATCAGAAGACTCGCTCGTTCCCCAGGGAAGAGGTTTACGGCCTATCTTCGCAAATGCGGCGGGCTGCGGTGTCCATTGCGTGCAATATCGCAGAAGGGCAAGGACGAATGTCAAAGAAGGAATTTAAGCAGTTCCTCGCCTTGTCCCGGGGCTCAGTCCTGGAGCTGGAGACTCAAGTACAGATTGCGGCAGACTTGGACTTTCTTAGCTCTGAGGATGCAAAGCTTTTGGGCAACACTGAGGAGCTACTCCGGATGTTAAACGGCTTGATGAAATCTCTCACGCCATAACCGGAGACTCAAACTGGAAACTTGAAACTTGGGACTGCTCTTGCATGGTTCTCGCGCCACCACTGGAAATTCGAACTGGAAACTGGAAACTTGAAACTGCTCTTGAAACTGCTCTAACATGCACACCCGCCCGCACATCCTGGTGGTGGACGACGAGCCGCAAATCACGCGCGTTCTGCGCACCAGCCTGAACGCGCAAGGCTATGAGATCCGCGTGGCCAACGATGGCGAGACCGCGCTTGAGATTGTCAAGGATTTCGCGCCCGATCTAGTGATTACCGATCTCGCCATGCCCAACATGAACGGTATCGAGCTGTGCCGCCGGCTGCGCAAAACCTCGCAGGTTCCTATCCTGGTGCTTTCGGTGCGCGGCGAGGAGCGCAGCAAGATTGAAGCACTCGATTCCGGTGCCGACGATTACGTGACCAAACCGTTCAGTACTGGCGAACTGCTGGCGCGAATTCGCGCCGTCCTCCGCCGTTCACCCCCCAGCGCAACCCCGCCGCAAACCAGGATCGATCTAGGCGACTTCCAAATCGATCTCGACGCACGCTCTGTCGCCGTAGGGGGTAAGGAAGTGCGGCTCACTCCCAAAGAGTTCGACTTGCTGGTCCATATGGCGCAGCATCCGCGCAAGGTGCTGACCCACCGCTCCATCCTTAACGCGGTGTGGGGCAGCAACAGCGTCGAGCAGAACGAATACCTCCGCGTCTTCGTTGGCCAGTTGCGCAAGAAACTGGAAGCCGACGCCAGTTCGCCAAAGTACATCCTCACCGAGCCGTGGGTGGGCTATCGCTTCGAGCCGGGGGAGTGAAGCAGTTTCAAGTTTCGAGTTTCCAGTTTTGAGGTAGCGCGAAACTCGAAACTGCAGTTTGTATAATCGATGGTTTGCACCGCGCTGGAGGTATCCGTTGCAAGACGCGGAAATTGGCATCATCGGCGGGAGCGGGCTTTACTCCATGCCGGGTTTTACCGATGTACGGGAGGTGTCGCTGGACACCCCGTTCGGCGCGCCTTCTGACGCGTACGTCCTCGGAACCCTGGCCGGGAGGAAGGTTGCCTTTCTCGCCCGCCATGGTCGTGGACACCGCTTCATGCCGACGGAGCTGAACTATCGCGCCAACATTCACGGGATGAAGCAGCTTGGTGTCGAGCGAATCGTGTCGCTCTCTGCCGTTGGTTCCTTGAAGGAAGAACACCGCCCCTTGGATTTTGTGATTCCAGATCAGTTTGTCGATCGCACACGTCACCGCATCGACACCTTCTTCGGCGACGGGCTGGTCGTCCATGTCGGGCTTGGACATCCCATTTGCGAGGAAGAGGCAGGAGTGCTGGCGGAGGCCTGCCGTCGTGCCGGCGTGAACGTGAAGCAGGGCGGCACGTACCTGAACATGGAAGGGCCGCAGTTCTCGACCAAAGCCGAATCTAATTTGTATCGCAGTTGGGGTATGGACGTCATCGGCATGACCAACCTGACCGAAGCCCGCCTGGCGCGCGAAGCTGAGCTTTGTTACGTCACGGTGGCGATGGTCACCGATTACGATTGCTGGCATGAGGAGCACGATCACGTTAGCGTGGACCAGATCGTTGGCGTGCTGCTGAAGAACGCGGAACACGCGTGCAACGTGGTGCGCGAAGCGGTGACTGCGATGCCCAAGACGCGAAGCTGCAAGTGCGGCTCGGCGCTGAAGAATGCCATCATCACGCAGAAAAACGTTGTGCCAGTCGCGACGCTGGAGCGTCTGAAGCTGCTTGTCGGCAAGTATTTCGACTCCGAACAGAAAGCGGGAACATAGGATTTGTCCATTCTTGTCGTTGGTTCTGTTGCATTCGATACCCTGAAAACTCCTTACGGCGAGCGCCAGAAGATTCTGGGCGGCGCAGCTACCTACTTTTCACTTTCCGCCAGCTACTTCACCGAAGTGCGGGTGGTTGCGGTCGTGGGCGAAGACTTTGCTCCGGAAAACGAAGCGGTGATGAACAAGCGAGGTGTGGACACGCGCGGCATCCAGCACGCAAAGGGGAAGACCTTTCACTGGACGGGCGAGTACGGCGAGAACGTGAATGAAGCGAAGACGCTGAACACGGAGCTGAACGTCTTCGAAGCCTTTCAGCCGCAGATTCCAGCCGAGTATGACGACACCGACTTCCTGTTTCTTGCCAACATTGACCCGGTCCTGCAAACCCGGGTGCGCGACGCCATGCCAAACGTGAAGCTGGTGGGCGGCGACACCATGAACTACTGGATCAGCGGACAGCGCCAGAACCTGGAGAAGATGCTGAAGGACGTGGATGTGCTGCTGATCAACGACGGTGAGGCCAAGATGCTGGCCGGCGACAACAGCTTGCCGCGCGCGGCGCGCAAGGTGCTGGAGTTGGGCCCGCGCGCGCTGGTCATCAAGCACGGAGAGTACGGAGCCACTATATTCTTTCGCGATGGCCAGTTCGCCGGAGGACATCATCCGTTTCGTGCGCCGGCGTTGCCGCTGGATGAAGTGCGAGATCCGACTGGCGCCGGCGACAGTTTTGCCGGTGGCTTCATGGGATACATCGCCTCGCAGGGCGAGGTGGACCGCGGCGTGTTGAAGCACGCCATGTTTTACGGCAGCGTGATGGGGTCATTCTCGGTGGAGCGGTTTGGCACGGAGCGGCTGCAGTCGCTCACCCGCGAAGAGATCGACGAGCGGTTCCAGGTCTTTCGTGAGCTGACGCATTTGGACTAGGGACCAGGAGCCGGGTCTACGAGCGCCGGGTGCATGGCTAGTTCGTGAACGATAAGAATGGAAGAGCCGAGGTACACTGAGATCGGAGGCGCGCATGACCGATTCTTTTAACGTCATCGTGACGGACCCCAGGATTCTAGGCGGGATGGCGGTTTTCCGTGGAACACGCGTCCCATTCAAGAATCTTCTCGACTATCTAGAAGGCGGCCATACCCTCGACGAGTTCCTGGAACAATTTCCCTCTGTGACTCGAGAGGCAGCCATTGCCGCTTTGGAACACGCTAAAGAGCTCGTCATTGCGCAGGTGCGATGAAACTCTTGATCGATGAGTGCTTACCCCGCGCATTGAAGCATTTGCTCGCCGAACATCAATGCCGCACCGTACAGGGGATGGGGTGGTCCGGGACCGAGAATGGCTTGCTGTTGTCGCTGGCTGAAAGAGAGTTCGATGTCGTTGTAACCATCGACCAAGGCATGGAATACGAACAGAATCTGGCGAATCGGAACATCTCCCTGCTTGTGCTTGGTGCCCGATCCAATCAGATCGAGGACCTGATGCCCATTGTTCCAGCCGCTCCGGCTGCGCTCCGCAACATTCAGCCGGGGCAGATCGTTCGGGTTGGAGACTGAATGAGACCCGCGTTTTCTTCTGCTTTGAACGGGCGATTTTCTTGCCGGCGTCTGGCCAAGGGTTCTATCGAGCCTTTACCAGCAGCGATTATCCGTGAAAGATGATCGTGCAGCTCTGAACGAGCGCTATCGCCAGCAGCGCCACGACGCGCGCTTCACGCTGCTGCTTGGCGCACTCTCCATCGCGGCGCTGCTTTTCTATTACGTAAAACAGCAACTCCTTCTCTATGGCGATGCTGTTGCCCATATCAACATTGCACGCCGCGTGGTGGACAACCGGCATCCCTGGGAGTCTCTTGCCGAACTAGGCACGGTATGGCTTCCGCTGCAACACATCGCCATGTTGCCGTTCGTGTGGAATGCAGGCGCTATGGCGCAGCGGAATTGCCGGAGCCATCCCCGGCATGGTGGCTTACGTGCTCGGCACGCTCGGCGTCTTTCGCCTGGTCAGCGGCCGCGCGCCGAGGGTCGCCGCTTACGTTGCGGCTGCCATCTACGCTCTCAATCCAAACCTGCTTTACCTGCAGACCACTGCCATGAACGAGCCGATTTTCCTGGCTTTCTTCATCTGGGCGATGGTCTACCTGGATGAGTTTGTGCAGGGTTGCTTTCCAGACGCCAAGGCGCGAGCCATGGAGGTGCGAGCTAAGCCGAGCCGCGCGCTGGAAGCCTGCGGCATTGCGTTGGCGGGAGGAGCACTTACTCGCTACGACGGGTGGTTCGTCGCGGCCGTTGTTGGCGCAATCGTGACATTGGCTGTCAGCTTGTGGTGGCGGCGCACCACCGACCAAAGTCAGCGACGCCGAATGGCGAAATCGTTTGCCGAATTCCTGTTGCTGAATGCGCTGGTTCCGGTGTTCTGGCTGATCTATACCTACTGCATTTCCGGCTACGCGCTTGATTTCGCGAACGGCCCATATTCGGCCAAAGCGATTGCTTCGCGTACTACCATGCACTCCTATCCCGGCCAGCACCACCTGTTCACCGCCGCGCTCTACTTCCTGAAGGCAGCCAAGCTCAACATGGGTGCAGAGCTCTGGGGACAGGCGCTGTTCGTCGCGGCCGTGGCCGGGACCGGCGTCGCGCTCTGGAAATTCCGCAGGTACGGCATCTTCTTGCTCCTCTGGCTGCCTCTGGCGTTTTACACGCTTTCCATCGCCTATGGCAGCGTGCCCCTTTACCTGCCGGTCTGGTATCCGCATTCGTATTACAACGTGCGCTACGGACTGGAACTTCTGCCAGTGTTTGCCATATTCACCTCTTTGCTGGCTGCCTGGGCTGCGGAGAAGGTGAACGAGAGAGCCTTGCGCAACGCGCTCTGGTGCGTCCTGATGGGAGTTGTGGCGGGAAGTTACTTCTCAGCCTACCGCGACGTGCCGATCACCTTGCGGGAAGCGCTGGTCAATTCACGCGGTCGCGTCGCGGTGGAGCGCGCGCTAGCGAATTATCTTGGCGATCTTCCGCACTCCGCAACATTGCTGATGTATACCGGAGAGCATCCCGGAGCGCTGCAACTGGCAGGCATTCGGCGGCGTCGGGTGATCTCCGAGTCGGAACATCCTGACTGGGAGTGGGCCCTGCTGGATCCTGCACGTTCCGCCGATTATGTGGTGGCATGTCAGGGCGATCAGGTGTCGATCGCGTTACGGCAACACCGCACTGAGCTGACCGAGCTGATTTCAGTGAGCGCACCTGGCCAGTCGCGTTGCACGATCTACAAGCGAAAGTAGAGTTTCACCGTAACTTCTGAAAGATTTCTTGCGTAATGCCAGGTTGGCGGAGGATTTTAAACAATAATGGCGGACCGATCTCGCGACCGCCGTGGAGCGGAATCGTGACGGCACGGCCGTCAGGATGGTTCCAGCGCTCGTGACTCCCTGCCTGTCTGGTTTTGGAAAAGCCCAACTTGCGTGCAGCAGTTTGAAAGTCGCGGGCGGTACCGCTAGGCATGTACGATTTCGGTGGTGTCTGTCGGCAGGGAGATGCTTTTTTCCCGGTATTCCTCATCGATCATCCGGAACACGTTGGCGAGCTCGCGTAGCGCTTCTTCGCGGGTCGGCATTAGCGCGTAGCATCCGGGGATGGCGGGGACCTCCGCTACCCAAGCGCCGTCAGGTTGACGATAGAGGATCGTTTTGTAGTCTCCGAGCATCACAACTAGGCCTCGCTTCGAGTCAGTCTATCACGGGCAAACCTCTGGCACTCGATGACTGGCAATGAATTGTTTTGCCAATTCCGGCGGCCTCCCGCACATCCGCAGGTAACACTGGGCGAGTCACGCTTTGTTACAATCCGCCCAAGCCATCATGCATGCTTCTCGCGAGTTCGCCGCCCGGCTTCCAGCTGGGAAAAGTGGCCAGACCCTTCAACTTAAAAGCGATCACCGTGATCATGATGGCACAGACGGCGGTAGCGAGGCTCGACTGAAATGGCCAGTGTTCCCTTCGTCAAGGCCAGCGCGTGCGGCAACGACTTTCTGATCATCGACTTCGCACACGCCCCGGCTGACATCCATTCCTTCAGCCGCCGCATTTGCGACCGGCACAACGGTGTTGGCGCCGACGGCGTGGAATGGGTTTTGCCCGCCACCGACGCCGACCTGCGCGTTCGCCTGCTGAACGCCGACGGCTCCGAAGCGGAGATCTCAGGCAACGGCACGCGCTGCGTTGCGGCGTGGTATTGCGCCGAGAACAGTCGCGGCTCGGTGGTGATTCGCACCGGCGCCGGTCTGAAGACGTGCAACCTGACCGCGCGCGACGGCAATACCTTCGAGTTTCGCAGCTCCATGGGCGTGCCGGACGTGGGAGATCCACTTCTCCATCAAGTTTACCTACGGCGAGGTTTCCGGCATTCCGGTCTCGATGGGCAATCCGCACTACGTGGTCTTCGTCCCGGAATTTGAGTTGGGCTGGCAGGCTATCGGCGCAGCAAATCTCGACCCACCACGACTTCAAACACGGCACGAACGTCGAATTCGTAAAGGTGAAGAGCGCGAATGAAATCGAAGTGCGCTTCTGCGAGCGCGGCGTGGGAGAGACGATGTCGTCGGGCACGGGCTCCTGCGCCGCCGCTGTGGCATCCATCCATGCCGGAAAAGTTCACTCGCCGGTACGCGTGCATGCACCCGGCGGAGTGCAGACAGTGGAATGGAGCGGGGAAGTGTTTCTCACACGGACCGGCTGACGCTGCTCTGCCGAGGCGAGTTTTTCATTTAAGATAGTCCATCCTGATGCCACCGTCCAGCCCAACCTAAGCGTGTGCGTCCGCCTGCCCTGCGGCCCGGCGACACGGTCGGGATCATCGCTCCGGCCGGCCCAGTTCAGCCGGACGAGCTGGAAGCGGGATGCGCGACGCTGCTGCGGATGGGCTACCAGCCGTTCTACCTGCCGTCGATCCTGGATCGCGACCTGTATTTTGCCGGATCGGCGGAGCGGCGACTGAACGAACTGCACGAAATGTTCCGGAGAAGGGAAGTGCGGGCCATCCTCTGCGCACGCGGCGGATACGGATGCAACTACCTGCTGCCGCATCTTGACCTTGAGCTAATACGCCGCCATCGCAAGATCTTTGTGGGCTGCAGCGATGTGACGTCGTTACTCACGTACTTATGCGATGAGGCGGGACTGGTTACTTTCCATGGGCCCATGGTGGCCGGAGATTTTGCCCGGCCCGACGGTGTTGACGAGGACGCATGGTTCGCAGCGGTGTCGTCCGGCGAGAATTACGAACGTGGATTCAACGCGGCCGAAGTGGTGCCGCTGGTTGAAGGGAAAGCGCGAAGGCATTCTCTATGGCGGCTGTCTTTCGCTTACTCTGCGCGTCCTTGGGAACCCCGTACGAGATCCGCACGCGAGACACGATTCTCTTTATGGAAGACCTCAATGAGCCGCCATACCGCATCGATCGTATGCTGATGCACCTGAAGGTTGCGGGCAAGTTCAGGGGCGTGCGCGGAATTATCTTCGGCGAGATGCGTGGCTGTGAGCAGCGCGGCGCGGGAGACTACACGCTGCAGCAGATCGTGACGCGTGTGCTCGGCGATTTGCGCGTGCCGATCGCGTTCGGACTGAAGTCCGGGCATGTTTCCAGCAGGAACTTCACGTTGCCGTTCGGTGTACGGGCGACGCTTAACGTCGACACGGGTGTCGTGTTGGAGTACGAACCTGCGGTGCGCCAGCCGCGTGCGGCGACCGCGGTGCCCAGGTCATGAGCAAGAAGCATATCCATCTGATTGGAATTTGCGGTACCGCGATGGCGTCGCTGGCTGGGATGCTGAAGGAGCGAGGCTTTCAAGTCACAGGCTCCGACAATGCGGCATATCCCCCAATGTCAGACTTCCTGGCATCCCTCGACATTCCGATATTGCAGCCTTTCAGCGAATCGAACCTGCAGCCGCGACCCGATCTGGTGGTGGTTGGCAACGCAATCTCGCGCGGCAATGTCGAGCTGGAATACGTGCTCGACCACAAGATCCCGTTGCAGTCGATGCCGCAGGTCCTGCATGACGAATTTCTGACTGGGCGGGAGAGGCTGGTCGTAGCGGGCACTCATGGCAAGACCACGACCGCCTCGCTGCTGGCGTGGCTCTTTCATCATGCCGGGCGCTCGCCGAGTTTCCTTATTGGCGGAATTCCAGAAAACTTTGGCAGCTTCATTTCGTGCTGGGCTCCGGACGCGAGTTCATTCTGGAAGGCGACGAATACGATACGGCCTTCTTCGATAAGGGTCCGAAATTCCTGCACTACTTTCCCGACGCTGTCATTCTGACCTCGGTCGAATTCGATCACGCCGACATCTACAAGGACCTCGACGAAGTGAAGACCGCATTCAAGCGACTGGTGAACCTGATTCCGCAGCCGCGGACTCCTGGTCGCGTGGGACGGACATCCCAACGTTGACGACTGCGTGAGCCGCGCGTTTTGCCGGGTTGAGCGTTATGGCTTTGGAGAGAATTCGACCTGGCGGATCGCCGATGTCGAGTACACGCCGTCACTCACGCGCTGGCGGGTGTTGCGGAGCGGTGAGCCCTGGAGCGAGTTCGAGTTCTCGCTCGCGGGCGAATACAACGTGCTGAACGCGACCGCGGCAGCCGCCATGGCTGCAAACTACGGCATCGCGGCGGAATCGATTGCGGCGGCGCTGCGCGACGTTCCGCAGTGTGAAGCGCCGTCTCGAAGTGAAAGCCGAAATTCACGGTATCACCATCATCGACGACTTTGCCCATCACCCAACGGCCATCGCTGCGAACGCTGAAGGCGGTGCGCACGTCGCTATCCCGGGCGGCGATTGTGGGCCATTCTGGAGCCGCGCTCGAACACCCTGCGCCGCAAAGTATTTCAGAGCGAACTGGCGCAGAGCCTCAGCCTGGCCGACGAGGTCGTGCTGGCGGGCATCTTCAAGTCAGAAGCAATTCCAGAGCGCGAGCGCCTGGATCCCTGCTGCGGTGGTTGCGACATTGAGCGCGTCGGGCAAACCCGCGCGGCTGCTGGATACGGCTGACGCAATCGTGGAATCAATCGCGCCGGAATTGCGCGCTGGAGATGTAGTCACGATTCTTTCCAATGGCGGCTTCGGCGGCATCTATGAGAAGCTGCCCGCGAAGCTCAAATCTCTGCGTGAGGTCTCGACCACAGCGTGATCCGGCGCCACATTGCCGGTCTTGCCTTCTTCTTTCTACTAAGCTGCGGAGTTCCATTTCCAAGTGTCGCATCGGGCGATTACACCGGTAACGTGCTCTTCGCCCAAGAGCGCTCAACCGGAGCCGACGGAATATTTCGTTTCCCTCGCCGATCCCGCGACGCATCTCGCCCATGTCAGCATTCGCATTCGGGAAGGTGAGGGCAAGCGAGTGCTGGACATGCCGGTGTGGAACGCTCTCTACCAGGTGCGCAACTTCGCCGCCAACGTCGAAGACGTGCGTGCCCAGGACGCGGCGGGAGCGCCCGCCGACGTGCGCAATACGAAGACCAGCGAATGGGAAGTCACCGCGCCCGCAGGTTGCGTTGTGGTGAGCTACGACATTCACCTCGACTGCTCCAGGTCCGTTCGGCAGCACGCTCAACGCCGACCACGGCTTCTTCAACTGGGCGATGGTGCTGATGTACTCTCCAGCTCTGCGCGCGCAGCCAGTGAGCCTTCGGCTGCTCGATGTTCCTCCAGCTTGGGCGCTGCGCGATCTGCATGTGCTTGGAGGCGCCGAGCCCGGCAAGGTCGACCAGGTGATCGGAGTTGCTCACAACTACGACGAACTGGTCGACAGCCCGGCGGAAGTCGGGACCTTTCAGCAGTCGGCTGTTCCAGCAGGACGGGGCGACCTACCACGTTGTGGTAGATGGCAATCCGGCGGACTACGACATGGCGAAGCTACGAGGAGATGCTTCGCAAGATCACCCATGCCGCGGTCGATTGGATGCAGGACCGCCCCTACGACGAGTACACGTTCCTCTATCACTTTCCCCGCGGGCCACGGCGGCGGTGGCATGGAGCACGCCTACGGGACGGCCATCGACATCAATGCCGAGCGCTTGCGCAACGACCTGTCGCCGCGTGGCGAGCGTGACCGCTCACGAGTTCTTCCACCTGTGGAATGTGAAGCGCATCCGGCCGCAATCGCTGGAGCCCATCGACTACCAGCGTGAGAACGACACCCGCGCGCTGTGGTTCAGCGAAGGAGTCACCAGCACGGTCGGCGACCTGCTGCTGGCGCGCGCGGGGTTAATCGGATGAAGCGACTTATCTGCAGCGGGTCTCGGACGAGATCACGGAACTGCAGACGCCGCCCGGCACACCATCTGGCAATCGGCGGAGGAGTCGAGCCTCGATGCCTGGTTCGAAGGCAATCGCCTTCTACCGCTCGCCGGAGCGGAGCATCAGCTATTACAACAAGGGCGACATTCTTGGTGTCCTGCTGGACCTCCGCATCGCGCGAGCTGACCGGTGGCAGAAAGTCGCTTGCGCGATCTGTTCCAGTGGATGAACGATCACTACGCCAAGCAGCACCGCTTCTTTCCCGATTCCGACGGGGTCGAGCAAGCTGCCGAAGCCATCACCGGCCAGAGCTTCGCTGAGTTTCTTTCGCGACTACGTAGCGGGAGTCAAAGAAATTCCCTACGACGAATTCTTCGAGTTCGCCGGCCTGCAGGTAGCTGGCGCGGACCATCGATACTGCGACATCAGGGTTCACGACCACTGCAAACCTCGGAGGCCAGCCGGAGGTGTTGCACGTTGAACCCAACAGCGAAGCGCAACGCGCGGGCATTGTCGTCCGGTGACCGCGTGACTGCCGTCAACGGCAAGCCGGCTGACAGCTTTCTGGACGACGAACTCTCGCGCATGCCGCCCGGCGCCACCGTTCGCCTTCAGATCGAGAACCGGAGGGGCAAGCGGGAGGTGAGCTTACGGCTTGGCTCGCGCGAGGAGCAGATCTTATGAGCTTCAGGACCTGCCGGTCGTGACTCCGGAGCAGCGCGCGCATCGAGCCGCATGGATGCACGGCGACGACGAAGCCGGGAGGCACTCCATGATCCGCGCTGTCGTCATGCTTGCCTTCTGGGGGCTTTCAACTCTCATCGTCGGGCCGCCGGGGTTGGTGTTTGCGCTGCGTCACCGGAAACGTCATGCCGCTTTACTGGATCGCCACCAGGCTGGCGCATCTCGGGCGTGCGGCTGGCGGGCGTGAAGATCGGGGTCCGCGGATTGCGAGAACTTGCGGCCCGGGCGGAACTACATCTTCATGTCCAACCACGTCTCGAATCTTGATCCGCCTGTCCTGATTCCTGCCATTCCGGGACGATGCTCCGTGCTGGTCAAGAAAGAGCTGTTCCGCATCCCGATTCTCGGCACCGGCATGAAAGTCGCCGACCTTGTTCCCGTGGATCGCAGCGATCGCGAGGCTGCCATCGAGAGCGTGAACGCTGCCGTCGGAGTCCTGCGACAAGGCCTGCACATGGTCGTTTTTCCCGAGGGCACGCGCTCGGACGACGGACGCCTGCTGCCGTTCAAGAAAGGGCCGTTTCACCTGGCGATGGAGTCGGGAGTCCCGGTTATTCCGGTCACTCTGCTGGGGACCTTTGAGAGCTGGCCGAAAACGCGCTTCGCGCTGCGGCCGGGCACGGCGACAGTCGTTTTTCATCCGCCCATCGATCCGCACAGCTATGCCGATCGCGATTCGCTGATGAAGGCGGTCAGCGACACCATCGCGAGCGCCCTGCCGCCAGAGCGGCGCGTACCCGCCTCGCACCCTCAATCCATACCGAATCTAAGTTAGGATTAAGGACGCCTCGCTGCGGCGGAATTGCATGCACATCCCTGACGGATATCTGAGCCCATCCACCTGTGCGACGCTTTATGCGGGCGCCATCGCTGGATGGTACGCAGCGCTGAAGCGGGTCAAGCGTCGGCTGCTCAGTCGCGTAGTTCCGCTCATCTCCGTCTTCGCTGCGTTCGCGTTCGTGGTGATGATGTTCAATCTGCCGCTGCCCGGCGGCACCACCGGCCACGCCATCGGAGTGACCATCGCCGCCATTGTGCTCGGTCCGTCGGGCGCAATTCTCGCCATCTCCATCGCCCTCGCCATTCAGGCGTTGTTCTTCGGCGACGGCGGGATCACCACGCTGGGAGCGAACTGCTTCAACATGGCGATGGTGGGTTCGCTGGTCGCCTACGGATGCTATCGCCTGATTGCCGCGGGCTCGAGCATCGCATCCAAACGGAGAATCGTGGCCGCCGCAATCGCCGGCTATCTCGCCATTAACGCGGCAGCCTTCGTCGCTGCGATCGAGTTCGGAATTCAGCCCCTGCTGTTTCACGATGCGGCCGGAACGCCGCTGTACGCGCCTTATCCTTTGCGCGTCGCTCTGCCTGCAATGATGATCGGTCACCTGACCTTCGCCGGACTTGCGGAGGCGGTCATCTCCGCCGGTCTTGTTGCCTACCTGCAAGTTGCCGATCCGCGTCTGCTGCAAAGCACATCCGGAATTCCGGCCAGCAGGGAAGACGTGCCGGCAGGCGCGCGTCCGGTGGCTAATTCGCAACGCCGGTTATGGCTTGCCATCGCTCTCCTCATGCTGCTGACGCCCCTGGGAATCCTCGCGGCCGGAAAAGCGTGGAGCGAATGGTCACCCTCCGAATTCGCCCAAGCCGGATCGCCGGCGCAGATCGCGGCTGCAGCCAGCATCCCACAGGGAACCGTTCCTGGTGGAATGCAGCGGCTGGCGAACCTCTGGACCGCTCCGTTTCCCGCCTATGCGCCCAGCTTTGTGAAGAGTGCGAGCTTCGGATATCTGCTTTCTGCCATGTTCGGAGTAGGTTTCCTGCTCGGGCTCTCGCTCCTGGTGCAGCGCTACCTGGAGCGGCGGCGAGCGACGAGATACTCCGCATGAGCCGCGGAGGATTCGTCCAATCGACCGTCGTCGGTTTCACGCGAGCGCTGTCGCGTGCGCTCATGTCGGAGGAGATTGCCCGCCAGCGCGGTCTGTTGCAGTCGCTCGATCCTCGCGTGCGGGTGATCGGACTGTTCGCACTGGTACTGGCCGTCACGCTCTCACGCCGGCTTGCGGTCGTGCTCGTGTTGTTCGTGGTGGCCGTGCTGATCGCAGTCTTTTCCCGAGTCGGCATCGTCACCCTTGCCAAGCGCGTGTGGCTGGTTGTACTGGCCTTCACCGGAGTCATCGCGCTCCCAGCCATCTCACTCCCGGCGATCCGGTTGCAACCTTGGCGGGCGGCTCGCTGAAAAACGGAAATCCGCCGACGATCGAACGCCCGGCAATCACGACGGGGATGGATTTGCCACATTCGCGGCCTCTTGGTCGGCATGAACCGATCGAATCCCCGGGCGTGCGCGACGCGTGCCGTCCCACCCAGGCGTCGTTGCCACCCCTGCGGATAGGTCCCGCCACCTCTGCCGCCATGCCGCGTCAATCGACATCCGATTGTCATGTCGTTCATCACGCGGGTCGGAACACCATCGGTTGTGCGGATCGAGTCGGCGGGGCCACCAGTGCTCGCGGTGACTCGGTTGCTCGATCCGCTCGGCCGCTCGTTCCACGACGCCGATCCGGTCGGCGAACGACGTTTCCGCTTGGCTGCCGTTGTCCCCGTTCTCGCGTGCAAACACGGCCCGGATCAAACGGCCCACATCGTCCGCACGCGCCGACACGCCGGCGAACACGGCAGGAGTCGTCGTCGCGTGGCTCGTCGGGCTCATAACCCGAAGGTCGCGGGTTCGAATCCCGCCCCCGCTATCAAGAATCCGCTGGAAATCGAGGCCTCCGACAGATCGGGGGTCTTCGTGCTAAGGCCGTGTCGAACAGGATATAAGAAACGGACCTCCGGCTTCGGCCGCGGCCGGTTGCTCGTTCTGTTCGGCTGTGGGTTCCGCTTTGGGCCCGAGCGCTCGCGAGACGCCG
>CAWHRM010000016.1:0-70064 GCA_963831675.1 uncultured Acidobacteriaceae bacterium | reverse complement strand
GCGCTCATCTCGTCGCCATACTCCGCGCGGTACGAAGAGGGGTAAAGGTGAAGCAACAGTCGATACAAGTTCATCAGGTTGTCCTGGGCGAAACTCCGCACAAACGCGCTATCTTCAGCAAGTCTCGAAGCCGTCCCGCCTCGGCCCGGGCGACCGCGGTTCCGAACGGGGTGATGCGGTAGTAGCGGCGGCGTTCGTCGTCCATTTCAGGGGCAGGCCGGGTCCTGGTTTCCGCGATCAATCCTGCCTCCAGCATTCGCTGAATCGAGCGGTATAGAGTGCCTGCACTCAGCTTGAGCTCGCCATTGGTGCGTCTGGCTACGTCGAGAATAATGGCATAGCCATGCCGGTCTTCCTCGGTAAGAGACAGCAGGATGTGAAACGTGGTCGGTTGCAGGGGAAGCAGAGACTCGGGACTATCGGTCGTCATGCCAGCCTAGTATATGCACACTGGCTATATTTGCAATACATATAATCAATTGGCAGTGTCTCAATTTGGAAAACGTTCTCCGGGGAAGGTCGGGATGAGGTAGTGCTGCAGTTGGAATTGCGACGCCTGAAAACCTTCAGCCAGGGGGAACAAGTGTGGTTGAGTTCTGCCCTGATCAACACGTAATAATCGGAACTTGCGCCAACCAGCAGGCCGCAGTTCAGGCAATAGGATTCGATCACGATCGGCCTTTGTGGGTTGGGGAGGCGATCAAAGCTCGGAGGTGGTCTACTCTCTGGCATGGCAAAGTTCGAGACCCGCACCAGATTGGCCGGGATGATTGTGTGGACTCATCCCTCTGACAACCCACTACGGGTCTTCCCGAACGGTACCAATCTTCCACCTGCCGGAGATAGCTGTCGGTGACGGCGGTCACTGGATACCGGTCTCGGTTCGAAAGCAGCACGATTTCAACAAGCTCCAAACCTCGTCGCTTTAGCCCCGCTTCCATTGTCGGCGTAGCTCGCCCGACTGATGATTCCGGCCCAGACGCGGCGCAATGCCCGGCAACCGGCGACCGATTGGGGGTATCGGTGGGCTGGCGGCGAGGCAAAAAATCTTCACCCGCGATCTTCCTGTTGCATCCGTTATGGTTGGGTTTACAATCAGGCTAACGAATCCACGTTCATTTTGGGTTGACGCTTTTCTGGGCCATTATTGCGCCAGAAAAAAGCTCGAATTCAACAAGCGCAACCCGGCGCGGAGATTGCAGTTTCTCTAATTGGCCGCTGATTTCCCGTGTTGGGGCGGGAATGGTCTGATTACTGGACGGGTGGGGTACAACGGTGCCGAATCATAAGGTGCGGGTACTGATCGTCGACGACGATGCTGGCACAGGCGGGTTCCTCGGCTCGCACCTGCTGCGTCGGGGCTTCGACGTCACCCATGCCACCAACGGCGAAGAAGCCATCCGCATAGCCCGGGTCTACGATCCGGCCCTGGTTCTGCTGGACATGTCCGCGGCGGAGCCCAGCCCGCTCGACACCCTGCAGCGCCTCAAGCAGCTCAAGGCCGAGGTCGCGATCGTCCTGTTGTCAAGCCAGCACGATCCGGAAACCATCTTCAAGGCGTCCAAGCTCGGCGCCGACGGATACCTGGGCAAGCCGATCCAGCCCAGGGACCTGGAGTTGCGCATTGAACGAGTGCTGGAGATGCACCGGCCGGCGGCCGAGGTCGCCGCAACTGCGCGACCATGTTCGGCGTAACGGCGACTTTGCCATGCTCTTCGGCACCAGCCCGAAGATGGAAGAGGTGAAGAACATCATCGAGCAAGTGGCGGATACGACGGCCACGGTGCTCATTCGCGGCGAAAGCGGGACCGGCAAGGAAGTAGTTGCGCGCATGATTCAGGCGCAGTCGGGGCGGGACGAAAAGCCGTTCGTCAAGGTCAATTGCGCGGCCATACCGCACGAATTGCTGGAGAGCGAATTGTTCGGTTACGAGCCGGGCGCCTTCACCGGCGCGAACCGGCAAAAGCTGGGCAAGTTCGATCTCGCCCATGCAGGCACGCTCTTCCTCGATGAAGTGAGCGAACTGCATCCCACGCTGCAGGCCAAACTGCTGCGGGTCCTGCAGGACGGCGAATTCTCGCGCCTCGGCGGCAAGCACGATATTTCGGTGGATGTCCGGGTCCTGGCCGCGACCAACAAGCCCCTGGAGCGCGCCGTCGAAGAAGGGCTGTTCCGCGAAGATCTCTTTTACCGTTTGAACGTAGTCACCATTCACATTCCGCCGCTGCGCGAACGCCGGGAAGAAATCCTGGTGTTCCTCCAATACTTTTTGCGGAAGTACAGCGAGGTTTACGGCAAGCAGCCGGCGCCGTTCGGAGACTACGCCATCGCCCAGATGATGGAATACAGCTGGCCTGGAAACATCCGCGAGTTGGAGAACCTGGTCAAGCGTTACGTCATCGTGGGCAACGAAGCGCAGATCGTTCGTGAACTTTCGACGCCCAGGCCCGAGGTGAGTTCCAGCAGCACCGCCGGTGCAGGCCGGAGCGTGAAGGGGGGCAGGACGGACGAGCGCGCGCCGGCAAAACCGGGACCTGCCGCGGCCATTCCGATTACCTCTGCGAGAGGAGAGACGCCCTCCGACCAACCGTCGCTGCTGGAGATTGGAAGACGGGCTGCGATGTTAGCGGAACGCGAAGCCATCGAGCGCACGCTGACCCAGACCCACTGGAATCGACGGCAGGCAGCCAAAATCCTGAAGGTCAGCTACAAGGCTCTGCTCAACAAACTCAAGATCATCGAAGAGCAGGACGCGGCGCAGAATAGGAATCTGACGGCCTAGAGTTGGTATGCGTATACCACGGCTGCAGACTGACGACTGCTTGGAAACACAGCCTGGAGCGGTTTGCACAAGAGAATTTATCGCCGCTATTGACAGGTACTTTTGTGGTATTTTAACAATCCCACCAAAGCTTGACACCGCTTTTGGCCTGGTAGTTGCAAAGGCCAAGTCATCCAAGAGGCAAAAAACCTTGTTTCCAATCCTCTGCTGTCCATCTGGACGTCTCTTCGATTGTCTCGCTGAGCGAGACAGCGCCTTCTGTCAGTTCCCCTGAAGTTTCCTACCTCTGCCTCTTTCAAAAGCGGCCCATGTGGGCCGCTTTTTTTAGGTTCAGCCAGAGCTGCGTCGCAGCTCACCGAAGCAGCATCTAACCCCTCACGCAGGGGCAGTATTTGGGGCGACCGGACAGGGGCAGTTGACGTAAGTGCTCCCCGCGCTTATGATTCTCGGTTTCGCACACGGAATTTTGATCTGAGGCGAGGCGCCCCCAGCGCGAGTCATCAAGGGGTACAGACCATGGAGAAGAAAAAGATCGAGGGTTTCAGGAAGCGCTTGGAGGACCGCCAGCGGGAACTGCGGCAGACCATGACTCGCACCGCCCAGGACGGGCGGGACGCGGACCTGGAGTCGGCCCAGGACATTGCCGACCGGGCGGCCAATTCTTATAACAAGGAATTTCTCTTTTCCCAGAGCAACAACGAGCGCCAGCTCCTACAAATGGTAGACGGCGCGCTCAGCCGTATTCGCGAAGGCACCTTCGGCGAGTGCATCTCCTGCGGAACCGAGATCAACCCCAAGCGGCTGGAGGCGGTGCCCTGGACGCAGCGCTGCATCGGATGCCAGGAGAAGCTGGAACAGGGACTGCTCGAGCACTCCAGCACCTAGACCTGAATTTGCCGTCAACGACGGAAGAGGCAAGCAAGCGCACAAAACTCCGGTGTGTTGCCCTTCTCTGAGGTGCCAAGGGAGGGTGTGTCGCAACCCGATGTCACCGCTTTTCCACCCTGCTTCGAGGCAAACTTCGGACTTCCTATGAACCATAACCCGGACAATCCCGGCGGCCGGAAGACCTCCATCGCCCCAATGCTTTCGGTTCGAAACGGGGCGAAGGCAGTCGAGTTCTACAAGGCGGCGTTCGGAGCCGGCGAGTTGTTCCGCCTGGACAGCGAGGATGGGGCGGTAATCGCGCGGCTGTCCGTCGAAGGCGCAGAATTCTGGGTGGCTGACGAGTCGCCGGAGCACCTGAACTTCAGCCCCGAGTCTCTCGGCGGTGGCACGGTGCGGATGGTGATGACGGTGGAAGACCCGGACGCAGCATTCGAACGCGCCGTGGCGGCAGGAGCGACCGTGGTCTGGCCGGTCCGCAACGAGTACGGCTGGCGCCTGGGACGAATCGTCGATCCCTTCGGACACCATTGGGAGATCGGCAAGCCCCTGTCGGAAGGCGCTTAGAACTTGTTTCAAAACTCCGCTTTCCAGCGAGCCGGGGCTAAAAGCCCGTCCTCAAAGCCGCGATTTTTCGCGGGCCTGAAGGCCCGCGCTTCCACCGGGAAGACGCTGGACCAGTATTTGTGAAACGAGATCTAAGCCCTGGCTGCGAAGCCGCGCCAGAATGGGCAGTTTTATTTCTTCTTCTTTCCTCCCAGCAACTGGTTCAATGCATCGTTTAGCGGATTGGCCTGCTGGTTCTGCTGTTGGGCCGGCTGGCCGGGCTTTGCGGCTTGCTGCTGCTGCTGGCCGCCGAACAATCCTCCCACCAGGCCACCGAGATCGTTTCCGCCCTTCCCGTTCAACAGGCCGCCGGCGGTGGGCAGCAGGTTCTTCAGCTTCATCTGCGCGATCTGCTCGATGTCGGGAGCGACGATGGGATGGCTCATGGTGCCGGTGACCAGGATGGGCAGCACCAACTCACCATTCTTGTTGGCCAGCGCGGTGTTGAGGTAGCCGCCCACGCCGGTGCCGCCAACCGACTGGCTGAATCCCTTGTTCAGCACCGCGGTCACATGCAGATTGAGGCCCTGATTGACCAGGTTCATCACTCCGGTTGCCGCCAGGTTGCCAACATCCAGCACCGCCTTCAGGTCATTGGTTTGCCCGACGCCGTTGTGCAAATTCAAAGTCCCGGTCATCTGCGAAATGGCGGTGTAGCCCTTGGCCCCGCCGCCGCCGAACTTTCCGATCTTCGACAGCTCGTTGACCAGGTCGACCTTGGTGAGCTTGCCATTTGTCAAGTTCACCCCCAGGGTTCCGTTGAGTGTCGGGACGATGTCTCCGGAGGGAGGCGTGGCGAAGGTGACGTTGGGGCTCGCGGCCAGGGTCCCGTACAGGGTGTCCTTCACCGTTGAAAGAGAAGACAGCAGTTTGTTGGCGTCCACGCCGCTGAGCTTGGCGTTGACCGCATACGTGGTGGTAGCCGGGCGCGTGTCGATGGTGACACTGCCGGCTCCCTGTCCGCCGTAAATCTGGGTGGTCAGCGGATTGAGCTGGATCACGCCGTGGTTGAGCTGGACGTTCGCGTGAACGTTGGTCAGCTCCGTCTGCTCATACAGGATGCTGCCCACCGCCAGGGAACCGCTGCCGGTAGCGCTTTCCAGCAGGCTGGGCTGCGCCGGCGCCGGCGAGGCGTCGGCACTGGGGACCAGGCTCCACGATGCCTCGGCTTTCTTCTTGGCCGGGGCCGTCGGCTCGGAGCCGGCGGTGATCTTCTGCATTTCGGCAACATTGATCTTGTCGGCGTTCAGCGCGAAGGTCAGGCGCGGCGCCTGAAAGTTGGCGATGCTGAGATTGCCACCGGCATTGGTCGAACCCAGCGACGCCGCCAGATTCGTCAAGTTCACCGAATTCTGCGTGAACTGCATGTTGGCGTTGCGAACGTGCAATGGCTGGGTGAGCGACGGCATCTTCAGCGAAGCGTTCTGCAATACGCCCGAGCCGCTGAAGTTCATGGCATCGGTGTTCTTGATGGGCCCGGTCGCCCGCACGTCAAGGCTGACGTTGCCGCTGCCGCTCATGCCTTCCGCCGCACTTACACCGTAGGCCTTGGCAATGCCCAGCAGCTCGTCCACTTTGCCGTTAATGGTCTTGATGGTTGCGTCTACCGCGGGAGAGTTCGTGGCGTATTGCGAGAGCGTCATCTGCACCGCCAGGCTGGTGGCGCCCGAGGTCGCGGTGAAGCTGTTGGACTGGATCTGCTGCGGCGTCATGGTCAGGTCAATCGCAGGCACGCGCACCGGCTGCGGAATGCCGCTGCCGGTTACTTCCAGTTTGCGTCCATTGAGGTTGCCGTTGAGCGCCAGGCGATCGGTCGGCCCCTGGGCGTGAACGTTGGCCGTTAATTGGCCGGCAATCTTGGTGTTCGGGCTGAAGGCCACTCCGAAGGCCGCGGCCAGCTTCGCTACTTCCTGGATCGAGGCATCGGACGCCTTCACATCGACGTCCACGACGGAGGTGGCGGCGTGCGAGTTGATCATCCCGGTGATGGACAACGGCGTCGAGCCCAGCTTGAGCGCGCCTTGCTTGATCTGCAACACGTCATTGTTCAGATCATCGGCCAGATCGAAGTCGGCGGAGATGGGATAACCAATTTGCACTCCGTGAATCACCGCGTTCTCCAGCTTCAACGAACCGCTGGCTGCCATCTTGCCGCTGGCGTTTGCCAGGTCGGCCGAGCCGGAAATGACCGCGTCCGTACCCTGCAGCGCGGAAGCATTCAGGAATTTCTGCAATCCCGAGAGCGAAACTTCCTTGAGCTTTACCTTGCCTTTGAAAGGCGTACTGGCGAAGTCGGCATTGTTGACCGGACCGCCGTCGCCACTCAGTTGCAACAGTTGCGAACCGCTGCCCGGCAGGTGAGCGGCAATGTCAACGGAGAACGGCTTGCCCGGCGAGTAATCCTTCAGCGTCACGTCGATGTGGTCGTAGACGGCGCGCGGCTGGTGTTTCACATAATCGGTAATGGCGATCTCGCTGTCGGTGACTTTCAGCGCAGCCAACGAGAACCCACCGGAGGTCGGGGGCGCGGCCTGCGCCGGAGCCTGCTTCGCCGGTGGCTGCTGGCTGGGCGCGGCCGGCTGCGCTGGAGCCGCCGCAGGCCCGCTGCCCGCGGTCGAGAAATTCCAGATGCCTTGCGCGTTGCGGATGATCTCGATCCTGGCCTGCTTCAGTTCCAGGCTGTCCACCTGGATGTTCTTGCTCAACAGGGGCAGCAGGGCGATGCTGACGTCGAGCTCGCTGACCTGAGCGAAGGGCACGCTGCTCCGGAAGCTGGGGTCGTCGCCGATGGTGACGTCCTTCACCTCCACCCGCAGCGGGAAGACGCCCAGCGACATGGCCCCCAACTGTACCGGGCGATTGAGCCGCTGTTGCAACTGGGCCTGGACTTGTCCGCGGTACTGGTTGACGTCAATCAGGTGAGGCAAGGCAAGCATAACGACAACGACAATGACAACGAGGGCAACGGCGATGATGGCAAGCTTTCGCATGGGCTACTCTTCCTTCCGCTAGGGACGCCGGTTGGTTGGGTTGACTGACACGGTCCTGCTCTAACAGGCTGCGGAAAAAATCGCATTGCGCGCGTTTTGTATCAGGGCACGACTTTCAGTCGTGCCGATACGTCTAATTTTCTCATCCCTTGCCGGCTTCAGCCGGCAAGGCTTCTGCCTGCCGGACTCTTACAGCAGCCTGCTCTAGATAGAAGCCCGCCGGCGCGGGACAGTTGCACCAATTTCTACGAGGCGGCGGTCGAGGGCTCGTCTTCTTCGGCGTGAATGAGCCCGAACTTCTTCAGCTTATAACGAAGCGCGTCCCGGCTGATGTCGAGCAGGCGGGCGGCATGGGTCTGGTTGCCATTGGCCTGCGTCATCGCGATGTCCACCAGCTCGCGCTCCACCTCTTCCAGAGAAGTGCCGCCCTCGGGAATGTTCAGTGGCGGCAGGCTGCGGCCGTCCGGCAGATGCTTGCCGACCGCGCCGCCATTGTTTCCCGACGAAAGTTCAAAGGCGGTGTAGGCCGCTTGTTGCTGGGCCACGGCAAAGGGAAGATAGTCGGGAGTGATTTCGTCGCGCTCTTCCAGAATCATGGCGCGCTCGACCGCGTTTTTCAATTCGCGCACATTGCCCGGCCAATCGTACTTGAGCATCAGCTTGCGGCTCTCGTCGGTGATGCCCCTAACATTCTTGCGAAATTTCCGGTTGTAGCGTCCGACGAAGTATTCCACCAGCGGCAAAATGTCTTCCTTGCGCTCGCGCAGCGGGGGCAGGAAAATCGAGATGATGGCCAGCCGGTAATAAAGGTCCTGGCGAAACTGATTGTCCCGCACCGCGCGCTCCAGATCGCGGTTGGACGCAGCGATCACGCGTACGTCCGCCTGCATATCGCGCACGCCCCCGACCCGGCGGATCACCTGGTCTTCGAGCACGCGCAGCAACTTCGCCTGCAACAGCGGCGACAGCTCGCCAATCTCGTCGAGGAAGAGTGTGCCGCCATCGGCCATCTCGAACAGGCCCTTCTTCATGGCCTTGGCGTCGGTGAAGGCGCCCTTTTCGTGGCCGAAGAGTTCAGCCTCCATCAGGGTCTCGGGAATGGCCGAGCAATTGATGGCGA
The DNA here is from genome assembly GCA_963831675.1 of uncultured Acidobacteriaceae bacterium. Classification (GTDB taxonomy): domain Bacteria; phylum Acidobacteriota; class Terriglobia; order Terriglobales; family Acidobacteriaceae; genus Bog-257. Next base: position 61,681 of record CAWHRM010000016.1, on the reverse strand, counting down.
CGAAGGGCTTGTCCTGCCGGCGGCTCTGGTAATGGATGGCTTTGGCAATGAGGTCTTTGCCGGTGCCGCTCTCACCTTGCACCAGGATGGTGGTCGCCTCACTGCCGGCTATCTTGCTTACGAAGCCCAGCAGTTCAGCCATCTTCTGGGACACGCCGATCACGTTGTGGTATCCGGTGCGGCGGCGGACCTCGCCGCGCAGCGACTCCACTTCCGACCGCAGGCGCGTGGTCTCCAGCGCGTTCTTCACCGTGACCGAAAGCTCGTCGAAGTCCAGCGGCTTGCCCACGAAGTCGTAGGCCCCAAGCTTGAGAGCGGTCTTTATGTCCTCGAGCTGCGGGTCGGCCGTGATCATGATGATGGCGCGGGCGTCGCCGCTTTTCTTCAGTTGTTCCAGGATTTCAATGCCGTTGGAGTCGGGCAGGCGCACATCCAGCAGCACGAGATCGGGCGATTCGTGCTGGGCCACGCGGAGCGCAGCCGTGCCGTTGTCAGCCTCTACTACGTGATAACCCCACTCTTCGCACTTCTGCCGGAGAGACCAACGAACCAGCTTCTCGTCGTCGACGATTAAGACTTTTCCTGAAGCCATACCTATCCAAAATAAGCTTACTACAGCCAGCAGATTCCGCGGTCGGGGTTAGGGGAGGTTTTCACACGACGTGGAGTTGCGGACCGTGGACACGATAGCTCTGCTCTGTTGACATCCCGCGGAGCGGAAGAGAATTATTCGTGTGTTTCGTTAGTGTGGGTCGCAAGCTTTGAAGGGGCACGGCTTTCAGCCGTGCCGTTACGGGGGTGTGGAGAGTTGGGCTTCAGCCCCTGAGGAAACTCGCATTTCCTCTCCAGACCCAAGTCCCTCGGTGGCGAAAGCCCGCGAGGCATGACAAGAATAGAGGGCTTAACGGCGCGTCTAAACACGCGCCCCTTCAAAGCGAGGCGGTCACTCGACTCTCTTCCGCAACCTGTGAAGCCCCCTTCCACCCGTTCCATGCGGACATTCTTTGGCAGTCCTCAAATAATTCCTCAAAGCGGGATGTCAACCCAGCCCGATAAGTCTATAATCGAAAACCTGGTCGGACAGCCCGTGGGATGAGTGGCCAATCGCCTCTCCGCGCGGACGTTGTCTTTGTTGAATATCCTGCTGTGATGCAGATCACCGCCAGCGGTTCACAATCGGTGGATACTGGTGCACAGGTTGCGGACTCCGTCAAAGGAGAAGCCATGAACCCGGAACCAGCGGCACTCACATGTCCGGTTTGCAGAGGCGACTACATCACGGTGGTGAAAGATAAAGGGGTTTACTGCGCGGACTGCAACCGCACGTACTCTGTCTCCCAATCGCACGGCCTGGGGAGCACCGTCAAGAGCGGCTCCTTAGGTACTCCGAAACCGGTTGCTTCCGGCCGCATGTAAAGGTACCTCTCCTCGCTGCCCTGTCTCCCGTTGAGTTGGCCGGTTTGCGGTTGTAGAGAAAAAAGCTAAGTCTGGTTTTTGAAGGGGACGGTCTTCAGACCGTCCGTAAGTTCCGCAAAATCATTGCGGCTTTAGCCCCTGAGGGTCTTCGGTTTGGAGGCGAAGTGCGAGTGCCCTCAGGGGCTGAAGCCCAACTCACCACGCACCCGTGACGGCACGGCTGAAGCCGTGCCCCTTCGAAGCTTCCCGCCCTCAGCTGCCGAAACGGATGAATAATGCTGGTTAATGCTTGATGGCGCGGAGGGTCAAGGCCTGTTGCAGCGCGTTGGAAAGGTCGCCGACGCTGAACGGTTTCTGCAGAAATGCGCTGCCTCGCATCAGGATGTCACGCCGGGCAGCCGTGTCTTCGGTGTAGCCCGACATGAAAAGCACCTTTATGTCGGGATGGCTTTGGGCCAGCCTCTCCGCCAGTTCATGTCCGCTCATTCCGGGCATGACCAGGTCGGTAAGCACAAGATGGATTTGACCGCGATTCTTTTCACAGAGGCCCAGGGCAACCTCCCCGCTTTCCGCCTCCAGCACCTGGTAGCCCAGTTGCTGTAGACATTCACGGAGATTGCTGCGAATCATGGCTTCGTCTTCCACCACCAGCACCATCTGCCCCGCCGGATGAAAGGCGGTTTCGCCGCGCACGACTGCGCTTTCCAGGGCTTCGGTCGTGGCTGGGAAGTAAAGTTTGAAGGTGGTTCCATGACTGGGCTCGGTATATACCCAGATGTAGCCGCCGCTTTGCTTCACGATGCCGTACACGATGGAAAGCCCCAGGCCGGTTCCCTTGCCCACTTCTTTGGTGGTGAAGAAGGGATCGAAGATGCGAGGCAGGATCGATTTGTCTATGCCGGTGCCGGTATCGCTGATCGCCAGCATCACATAACGGCCAGCCTGCACGGGAGGATGCGACTTGGTGTAGGCATCGTCCAGCTCCACATTGGCGGTTTCGAGCTGTAAGGTGCCGCCTTCCGGCATGGCGTCGCGGGCGTTGACCGCCAGGTTCAGAATCACCTGCGCCACCTGGTTGGGATCGAGCCGGGTGTTGTCGATGGAATCCGAGAATTTCGTGACCAGCTGAACATCCTCTCCGATAATCCGGCGCAGCATGTGCGAGGTCTCGCTGACCACCGAATTCAAGTTGATGATGTGCGTCTGCATCAGTTGCTGCCGTCCGAAGGCCAGCATCTGGCGGGTCAGCGCCGCCGCGCGATCGGCTGCATTGGAAACCTGCAGCAGCGGTTTGGTCAGCGGGTTGTCGGGCGTGATCTGGCGCAGCATCAGTTCGGTGGACAGCTTGACGACCACCAGGACGTTGTTGAAGTCGTGGGCCATGCCTCCGGCCAGCCTGCCCACCGCCTCCAGCTTTTGCACCTGCCGCACCTGCTGCTCCAACACGCTTTGCTGGGTCATGTCCTCGATGTAGCCTTCGAAATGCTCGCTGCCGTCTGCATCCCGGATGAACGTACCGGAGACACGCACCGGTATCGGGCTGCCGTCGCGCCGCTGGAAGCTCGTCTCAAAACCTTTGAGGACGGGGTTTCGCCGGGCGATCTCAATGCTTCGGTCGCGGTCTTTGGGATCGGCCCAGACTTGTTTCGAGAGCTTCAGCTGTAACGCCTCCTCCAGAGTGTAGCCGCCCAGCATCTCCCGCAAAGTTGAATTCAGTGTCTCGAAGCAGTCGCCTTCGAGCGAACTGCGGAAGATGCCGAGAGGCGCGTTGTCCAGCAGCGACTGCAGGTAGGCTTGCGACTGCTGCAGTGCCCCTTCCATCTGGCGCCGCCGGGTCACGTCGTAGGCGAGCACCAACTCCTGTTTGCGGCCATTCTCTTCGAACCCGAATGCTTTGACTTCGACGAACAGAAAGCTCCCGTCCTTGCGGCGATGGCGCCAGATGCCCGCGTTGTTCAGCCCCTCCCGGCGGTGTGCAACCGCATCGATCAGCGCTGACGCCTCTTCGGGCGGGCGAATGTCGAGCGTCGTCATGGCCAGGAATTCTTCGCGGGAGTATCCATACGTCTGCACCGCGGCATCGTTCACCGCGAGAAATCGCAGGCTCTCGCTGTCGGAGATCCACATAGGGTAGGGGTTGGAGCTGAACATCAACTGATAACGTTGGTCGAGGTCGCCGAGGCGTTTGACTTCGATTGTCAACAGCAGGCACTGGCGTGCCTGCTCGCGGTTCTGGTTAGAGTAACGCCGAAGCTGGACAAGGCTTACCCCGAGCCCAAGCGCCAGCACGACGATGACAAACGGCAACATCCGGCCAGACCCGCGCAAAACCGTACGGCTTACGCGCCCGTTCCTGGAACGTCGGTTCCAACGCCGCATCCGGGCCCGTCATGTTGCTCCAGCGCGCAATGCAGGCTTTCCTGGCGGCGCTTCCAGCCTGCTACAAGTACTGATAGGTTCTCGAGGATCTCACCCGGTCAAAGAGTCGGGCTAAGTTGATCAACGTTCAGTACATCAGTTCAAGTGCGCACTAGAGGGGATTACAGGACGCGCTTAAGCTAACGAACCCCACATGATAACTGCTACGATACCACGGAAACGCAGTAACCGCGACATAAATTTGTTGGTAGGCGAACCGTAACTGAAATCAGACAGGCAGCAGGCTTAGCAAGCCGTAATTGGCATTGGCAACTTGACATCTAAACCATTACGTTCGATCGTTTAGGTTTGGCTACAGGGAAGTACCGAAGCCCTGAATTCCAACTGGTCAGCGCCACCCAAGTTACGCCCTGAAACAGCTCAGAATGATTTCTAAGATGGGTTGTGGTTACGGATTGCCGATTACCAACCGTTCCTTCTCCAACATCGGTCCCAGCGGGCACGCTTCGCACCTCGCCTCCCGCTTTTGGCAATAGTGTTTTCCCACCTGCACGAAGAGTCCATGCATCTCGTTGTAGACCTGCGCCGGCGCACTACGATCGGCTGTGCTCATCGCAGAAGGTGGATGAACTTCCGGCCGGTTCAATTTCACCAGGGCATTCGGCAGCGGCAAGGGTGGTTCACGCCGCAGTGCGCGTTCGACCAGACTGCGAATTTCGTCGTACTTCGCGCCTGGGCTCACCGCCTGATGCCGCTCCAGGATCCGGCGCGTGTAGGCATCCACCACGAAGATCGAGTGGTTGCCGGCGTAGAGCAGAATAGAGTCGGCAGTCTCCGGTCCAATCCCATTCAGCGCCAATAGTTCGCCGCGCAACTGCTCCGTCGAAGTAGCAAACATGCGCTGCAACGATCCGTCGTAGCGAGCATCGAGAAACGCGACGAAGTTCTTCAGACGTTGCGCCTTCTGCCGAAAGTATCCGGAAGAGCGGACGAGTTGCTCCAGTTTGGGCAACGGTACCTGGCGAATGCCCGCAACGCTCAGCTTTCCTGCGGCGCGCAGGCTGGCGAGGGCGCGCTCGACATTCGTCCACGATGTGTTCTGGGTGAGAATGGCGCCCACGATGACCTCGAAGCGAGTCTCCGCCGGCCACCAATGTTGCTGTCCCCAGGCGCGCGCCAGTTTGCGATACATGGCGCGCACCGTGGCTTCCGGCTTCCTGGTGGAGAGCTTCCCTCCGGCAACGGCTTTGTGTGGTTTCTTAAGCACCGATCTCCGCGGACTCTCGCGATGTACTACACCAACTGACTTAGAGAAACTCTGATCAAGTTCAGTTCTTTGAAGGGGACGGCCTTTAGGCCGTCCGTAAATGCCTGATACTAGGGGGGGGCTTTTAGCCCCTGAGGGACCTCCGACTGACTCAATCAGAGTTTTCTTAGATCGCTGGTGGCCATAGGGGTCCTTCGACTCCTCGCTGCGCTCGTCGCTCACGATGACAATGGAAATTACTTATGTTTACGAATCATTCAGCCGCCGTCCAAGCGTACCCGCTGCCGATATACTGAATTGCAGTCATGCACTACATTCTGCGTTTCCTGTGGAACGCGACCCGCGGCCATCATCTCACGCCCTGGCGCAGCCCCTATCTGCGCTGGCGCATCGAAACCTACACCGGCATCAAGATGCAAAGCATCGGCTTGCTGGAGTTTGTTGGATTCACCTGGCGCGAACGGGGAGAGCTGCTGCGCTTCCTGAAGTGGACTGGCGAGATGGAGCGCTACGCTCGCGTCAAGCCGAAGAATCCGTAGAGCCGCGCGGCGGCGCCGCCGCTCACTCGCCCATCACAATCCCCACTGGCGTTCCTACGCCTGCCCCCAGCTTCTCTGCCGCCGAGGCCTGCCGCGCCGCGATCTCCAAGTATCCCGAGCTTCCAGCAATGGCGAAGACCTCGCCCTCCTCGCCCTCGGCATAGGAATGGCGCAGGCGGACGATGGTCTCGCAAATCAGGATGCTGGCCGCCGAAGGCGATGCCGCGAACAGCCCCTGTGCGTCCTGCTCGCCGATGTTAGTGATGAGGTTGCCGAACTTGTCCACTTTCAGCACCACGCCGCGCAGGCTGTTGTCGCCGATACGCTCCACCTCGGGCAGCGGCAGTCGCACGTGGTCGGAAACCTTCGGGCCAAACTCTTCCGGCGCGACACCCTTGCTCAACCATCCCGCGACCGGCGCAAAGATGTCGCGGCCGTGAAAGGTCTGGCTCACCGGCTGAAGAAAATAGCGCTCGGCGGTAATGTGGCGAACGCTGAACTTAGGCTCGCGCGCTTCCACCAGCGAGAGCACCCCGTTGTCGGGCGCGACGAAGACATAGCCATCGGTCTCAACGATGATAGGGCGGCGCGCGCTGCCCACGCCGGGATCGACCACCACCACATGCACGGTGCGCGGCGGAAAGAAACGATAGGCCTGGGCAATCGTCCACGCGCCTTCGAGCACGTCGTAGGAGGACACCGCGTGCGAGATGTCAACAATGGTGGTCTCAGGATGGATGTTGAGCACCACGCCGTGCAGAGTGCCTACGAAGGGATCGCTCAGGCCAAAGTCGGTAGTGAAGGTGACAATGCGGCTCTCGGACATGCACTCGCAAAGTAGCCGTCGCGAAGGCGAGAGTCAAGGGCAGGCAGGCTCCGCGAAACGCCAGCGTGACAGCGCATCCCAGACTCAGCGAAACCGAATGTCCGAATTGAGGGTCGAACCCATCGGGGTACAATCGTACCCATTATGGGTACGTCAGCGGCCCATGTGCTATCGACCCCGGGCTTGTTTGGACAAACGCGTAGCGCACTGCTAGCCATCCTTTATGGCCGTGCGGACCAATCGTTCTACCTTCGCCAATTGTGCGGGCGATTGGGGCCGGCCATGGTGCCCTGCAACGGGAACTGAGACATCTAACGGACATGGGTCTGGTGGTGCGAACCGTCCACGGCAATCAGGTGTCTGTACCGGGCCAATTCACAGAGTCCGATATTCTCAGAAATCAAGGGTCTGATTGCCAAAACTGTCGGTATCCACGATGCGCTCCGTTCCGCTTTGGCGCCGTTTGGGTCACAGATTCAGGGTGCTTTTATCTACGGTTCGGTGGCACGCCAAGAAGAGCGCGCGAGTAGCGACGTGGACCTAATGGTCTTGGGCAATGCATCCTTCAGCGACGTTGTGTCGGCGCTGGGGCCGGCGCAACGGTCGCGCTCGGCCGTGAGATCAACCCCACCGTCTTTCCGGTCTCTGAGTTCCGGGCAAAATTGGCCGCCGGAAACCATTTCTTGCGAAGCGTAATGCGAGAAAAGAAACTCTTTGTGTTGGGAACGGAGAATGAGCTTACAAAGCTGGCTGCAAAATAGCTGGCTGGTTCAGCATACGACCAGCGCGGAAGAGATCACCAACCTCTTGCGAATTTCGGATCGCGATCTCGCAGCCTGCCAAGTAAAGCAGTTACCTGCCGACTGGCGGTTCGCTATCGCCTACAACGCGGGACTCCAGGCCGCAACCGCTGCCTTGGCCGCTGCCGGTTACCGGGCGACGCGGGACAACCATCACTATCGCGTCATCCAATCGTTGGAGTTCACCACGGTGCCCGGCAGAAAGTTCATCGACACGTTCGACGGCTTTCGCAAGAAGCGCAATCTCAGCAGCTACGATGTAGCAGGTTCTGTCTCGGACAAGGAAGCGGACGATATGTATCAGCTAGCTGCCCAGCCTTCGCAAAGAAGTGGAAAAATGGATCAGGGCAACTCGTCCCGAACTGCTTGTGATCGCATAGCCTCCGCTGCGTGCCTTCCCACCGCGCGCCGCCTCCATCCCGAGATCCAGGCCGCTCCCAGCACGAATACGACGGGATAGCATTCCAGCGTATAGCGCGGCTCGGGGTTTTCGATCGTGCCCAGAAACGCCGAGCGCAGGAGCACGAACAGCAGCAGCAGCGCCAGATATCGCGGACGCGGGCCGCGCACCACTCCCATCGCCGCCGCCAGCAGGAACAGCAGATTCAGCACTCCCCAAAGCGTGGCGATGGTGCAGGCGGGAGGGTCATCCGCGTACTCCCACCATCGGGTGTCGAGCGGCAGCATCTCGGTGCGCGGGCGCAGCCACATGTCGCCGATGCGCAACAGCGGCAACCAGACGTAGTAGCGCAGCCGATGCCGCCGTATGCGTTCATTCGCCAGTTCAGCGAAGCGCGCATTCAGTTCGGGACCGACGAAGTGCGTCTTCTGATAGTCGTCGAAGATGGCTTGCGTCTGCGCGCGTTGCTGCCCGCTGTCGAAGGCGCGCGCGGGCACGCTCTGCAGATCTAGCGTCCTCGCCCGGCACCTGCCAGTACACTTCTTCGGTGGAAACGTAATCCACAATCCAGGTTCGCATCCACTTGTCGAAGCCCTCGGGAACGAACTCGTCGGGATCGCTGGCGTAACGCGGCGCCAGCGGCTGGAAACGATGAAAGTCGCGCCAGTTGCGCAGCGTCCACGGCGCCAGCGGAGCAATCGCGATGGCCAGCACCAGTGCACCCGCCGCAGAACAAGCGCGCGCGCTCCGCCGGCCGCTGCCACATTCGCCACAGCAGGAACAGTCCGATCGCCACCAGCAGAATGCCGCCATCGGGACGCAGCATGATCCCGGCTGACACCGCTATCCCACAGCAGGTCCAGGCAGCCCATGAACTGCGTTCCTCCTCCGAAGCCGTGAAGGCGGCGACGGCGCAATCCAGCGCCACCGCGGTGAAGAAGATGCTCAACGTTTCGGCCAGCGGCGCCACCGTGTAATTAGCAGTAAACGGGCAAACCGCCGCCAGCAGGAAGGCGAAACGCGCGCCCCGCTCGGATATCGTTCGGCGAGCCAGATCGGCGATGAAGAAGCAACCGGCGACGTCAAGCACGATCTGAGCCAGCAGGACCGCGTGATAATGTTCGCGCCCGAACAACAAGAAGCAGGCGGCAAGAAAAGCCGGATAACCGGGCAGACGAATCCAGGTTGGCTGCGGACCTTCGGCGTGCGACAGGCCGAAGATGCCATGATTGAGCCAGTTGTTGGCAATGTCGCCGTATACCAGCGAATCGCCGGTGACGTGGGGAAATTTGAAGTAGAACAACAACCGCAGAGCAAGCGCAGCCAGGGTGACCAGCAGGAAGTATTTCCGGGACTCCCCGAGCATGCGCCAGAACGGCCGCGACCCAGTCCCCCCTGGGGATTTGCACTCCGGTTCGATCACGTGGCGAATATAGCAGTTCGTTGGGATTGAAGTTGCGGCGGCAGCGCATTGAGACCGGGGCGCAAGAGCCTGTTACGAAACTACGATTGCAATTTTGGAGTGGAACAGAGTGCCGTTACGGCAACCCAATCAGCCGCGAAGCGGCGGCTTTGCAGTGAGCCAGGGGCGAGAGCCCCTGGTCAAGTGGAAAATCATGCCGAGCCGCGTAGCGGCGCCACCGGTTGCGACACAGTCTCTTTAGCCCGTGCGCGGGAACTGTAGTGAGTGGTTGGAGTCGATCAGAGAAAAACGCGACGAAGACGAGACCAGCAGCGCACCGGTCGCACCCAGTATCAGCCCCAAGGCAAATCGCACGCCCAGCCAATTGCCATGCAATCCTGCCAACTCAGTGGCAGCATCGAGCAAATTGAGCGCCGTCGCAATCGTCAGCAGGCGCAGGGCGAGGGCGCGAGGCGTCCAGAACAACAATCCGAACGCCGCTCCCAGATAGATTCCGAAACATCGCGAGCAAACGGCAACCGTGCCGCCGAAGAGCGAGAACGACCGCTCCGGCTGCTGGTGGCAGATGATGGCAAAGCCGCGCTCGAGGGCCAAGCCAATCGGCAGCAGGCCATGCGCAAGGAAATATGGAGTTGCCATCGCGGCGCAAGCCAGCGCAAGCGGAGCCAGCGCCCACCGGTTCCATCGCAGGATGATCGATTGCCTATAGCTTGTTCCATCAATACTTACCCGGCGTTTTTCGGTGGAAGCGCGGGCCTTCAGGCCCGCGAAAAATCGCGGTTTTGCTTGGGGTTTTAGTCCCGGCGCGCTGGGCAGCAGATTTATGGCATAGTCTCCAGGCTCTGCCGCCGCCCTCTTGGAATCCATCCTCATTGAGTCGCCTTCCCAGCCGTGAAAACCTACTCTACCTGTTGTAGCTATCCTTGTCAGCCAAAGCGATACTCGATTTGGAACCACGCGAGACATGCGCAAGATCAAAAAACTGCTATATCCTCTTATGCATCACGCCCTGCGCTCGGTCATCCCAGGAGGGCTTCCGGATGTCCACAACACGCCTCATGGAAGACCAGCCGCGCCGGAGCTGCCATGGGTGTCGCGGCGCGTGCTGCATCCTGGTGGTGGTACTCGGCCTGCATCTGGCTTCGCAGGCGCAGGTAATCGACGCTCCGCCCCGGCTCGAGCCAACCGCCAACGCGCTTCGCGGCCTGCAAAAATGCGGTAAAAACATTGCCAATAGTGCGCCCCAGCTCTCCAAGAAGTTGCTCGAGGGACAACAACTGCTGACCCGCGGATTGCTGATTGGGTGGAACAATCCCAGCGGCGAGTTTGCTGCCGTTCCGCCACCTAAGGAATATGTCGAGGAGCTGGCCAAGGAAGCCGATTGGTGCCTCAAGGTGGCGAATGTTTTGAACACAGAGCCCGCCCGGAAAACAGCAGCGGAGAATGTGCTGGTGAGCATCATCAATGATCTGGTCGTAAAAGTCGAAGACTGTCGCGAGTGGGGAATGGCCAGAATGGTGACGGTCATAGCCAGCACCCTGAAGAACGGCAAGCCGGACCCAGGATGGACGGTAATGTACAAGTGGGTGTCTGTCAGCGGACTCAACGCAACGGAACTGTCCTTCCCGCGCATCAGTACGCCGACCTCGAAGGCGGTGCCGCCCGGCATTTACTCGATCTACGCTACCAAGCAGGTAGGCGACACCCTGGAGAAGACCGAGCCCAAGACCATATCCGCATTCCAGGGAGACAAGGTGCAATGCGAGATACCGGTGCCATAAGCGCGGTTGCCGACAGGTCGGAGTCTCACGAGCCCACGCGGTTTGCCGCCTTCGCCAAATTCTTTAAGGCGTACATGGGAACCGCTTCGGTGGTGACGGCGTCTCTGCCCATACCAGTCGCGGCGTTTCACCTGATCCCAACCTATGAAGCGCAAGCCAAGTTCCTCTCCACTTACACCTCGCTATTCTGCTTTCTCTTGCTGGCCTATGTTTTCTACATCCGGCATTGGCTGGGAAGACTGATGTTCTACACCAAGCCCGACGGTGACGTGGTCCTCCGCCGCTTCGTCTCGATTGTTCCCTTGCTGTTGATTGTGGCCTCCCTCGGCCTGGTCTTCCTCTACCACCGCTACCTGGTGGATTCACTCACCGTGTTCTCAGAAATTGGCGTGATTAAACCCACGGCTGATCTGCTGAAGACCACCGACTACCGCGAGATTCCCGACAGCCTGCCGTTGACGGTGTGCTATCTCGGAATGTTTCTCACCGCGGAGGCGGCCTTCATCCTGATGGCGCTGCGCGAGTATCTTCAGGATGTATTGCACATCCAGGATGTATCGCTCATTCGCCTGCCGCGCGCGCGGCGCGAATAGTCTAGCGAGATAGACGGTATCTCCTCTTGCCCGATGAACGACAGGAAAATCTAAATTCCTCGCCCATCCGTACTACAATTTGCGGCTGAGTCAGCTGCTGGAGGGGCGAATGGATTCTCACCGGCGCGAAGTCTTCCTCACTGGATCGACGGGCTTCATGGGTAGCCGGCTGGCGGCCGAGCTCTTGCGCCGCGGACATCGGGTGCGCGCGCTGGTCAGGTCCGGCTCCGAGTCGAAGCTCCCTGCGGGTTGCGAGGTGGTGCATGGCGACGCGCTGCGCGCCGAAACCTACGCTGCTCGCGTGGCTCCATCGGACACATTCGTCCACCTGATCGGCGTAGCTCATCCCAATCCGCGCAAGGCCACTGAGTTTCGAGAGATCGATCTGAAGTCGTGCCAGGAAGCGGTGCGCGCGGCCAGCGAAGCCGGCGTCCGCCACTTTGTCTACCTCAGCGTCGCTCGGCCTGCGCCGATCATGGTCGAGTACCAGGCGGCGCGCGCCGAAGGCGAGCGCCTGATCCGCAACAGCGGCATGAGGGCAACGTTCGTGCGTCCGTGGTATGTGCTGGGCCCGGGACGCCGATGGCCGCTACTTCTGGTTCCGATGTACGCCGTGGCCCGCCTGATTCCGTCGATGCGCGACGGCGCGGAGCGGCTGGGACTGGTCACGGTCGATCAGATGACACAGGCACTGGCGTGGGCGGTGGAGAATCCGCCCGAGCAAATCCAGATGCTCGAGCCGCCGCACATCAGGCGAGGGTTCAACGAGCCGGCGATGGTCAACCGCCAGGCCGCATCGGCGTGAAGTTCATGATTCGGACGTTGGTCCGGCGGCGCGAATCTTGACCAACGTTCCATCCGGCAGCGGATTCCCCAGAAACTCAACCACCCCGTTACGCACCACGCCGTTGAGCTCGGGGATGACCGACGCGACGCCACCCACATCTGTCGCCGTGATAACCGGCGCTTTCTTGGCGATCCCACGGTCCATCGCCAGATTGGCCAGCCGGTCGGCTTCACGGTTCTTTTCGCGCAGCACGTGCTTGATCTGGAAGTAGTCAAGCTGGTCAAGCATCTTTGTGGCGCGGCCATGCAGCTCCTTCAACGTGGGATTGCTCACCTTGTACTCGCCGTTGATCTGCTTTACCAACAGCTCAGAGTCGCTGATGACCTTGAGCGCTTTGAAGCCGTGGCGCAGCGTGTAGTTGAGCGCAGCCAGTAGGGCCGAGTATTCGGCATAGTTGTTGGTCTGGTGGCCGAGATACTCGCTGAGTTCTGCGACCGGGCGGCCAACCTCGTCCTCGAAAACCACGCCGTAGCCGGAGGGCCCGGGATTGCCGCGAGCGCCGCCGTCAACGTTGGCCACCAGGTAACCCTGTTCCGAGGTGCTGATGGTGCCACCGGGCATTTCTTGCGAACGATAAAGAGAGTTCTGCGGGAACGAGCGGAAGGGCATGATGTAGTTTACCCCCGCACCTTTAGATGCGGTCAACCGTGCCCCCGTTGCGATTCTGGGTTACCTCCCCAGCTTCAGCCTGGTGGCCAGCCGCTCAGGAAGATTGGAAGCGATGATACGCCGCTGCGTCTCCTCAACATCGTACGGCACGCGATAGTACGTCACCGCGCCAGGCGCATCTCCGTCTCTCTCGTAGAGAGCAAAGGCCGCGCGCCAATCGCCATCCCGGGGCTGGCCGACCGAGCCGGGATTGAGCAGATACCGCTCCCCGCGTGCCAGCGGCAGGGTGAACTCCACCACATCTTCGCCGGTAGGGAAGACCGGAGTAAGCAGACGCACACGCCCATGATTGTCATAAGCGAAGCCGCCCTGCAGATGGGTGTGGCCGAAGAAGATCTTGTCCGCGTGACCGGTCAGCCGAAAACTTGCCGCCGCGGTGGACGGATTCAACAGATACTCGTCTTCATCGCGCGGCGAACCATGCACGAACTCGAGGCTGGCCAACTCGCCGAGTTGCACCGGTCCTTGCGGCAGACCCCGCAGCCATTCCAGGTTTTCCGCAGTGAGCGTGGTCTGCGTCCAGCGCGCCGACATCGCCGCGATCAGGTTGAACTCCGCCAGGTCGGTCAGCCCGGAGCAGGCGCGATCGTGATTGCCGCGCACCAGCGCTCCGTCCATGGCGCGCACCCGCTCGCAAACTTCGTTCGGCGATGCGTTGTACCCAACTATGTCCCCAAGATTCACCAGAACGTCATGCGCGGGAACCACCGCGAGGCAGGCCTCCATGGCTTCGAGATTAGCGTGGATGTCGCTCAGCAGAAGCAGCCGCATGGTTCAACGAACCTCCGCCGATACCACGGGACAGCGCGCCTGATGTCCGGGCGCAACTTCTACCAGGGGCGGCAGCGCCGCGGAGCAGCTTGCGATGCGCCATGAGCAGCGTGGCTCGAAGGCACAACCCGACGGCAGTGCGGTGATGGCAGGCACAGTTCCCTCGATGGTTTGCAGCGGTTGACTGCGATCGCTGCGCAGCGTCGGCACAGAGTTTAACAGCCCCCGCGTATAAGGATGCACCGCTTGCGTAAAAACTTCCTGTGCCGTCCCGGTTTCGACCAGGCTGCCGGCGTACATCACCCCAATACGGTGCGCCACTTGCGAGACCACGGCCAGGTCGTGGGAGATGAACAGCATCGCCAGCGAAAATTTCTCGCGCAGATCGCTAAGCAGGTCGAGTACCTGCGCCTGGATGGTGACATCGAGCGCGGTCGTCGGTTCGTCGGCAAGCAGCAGCGATGGCCGGTTCACCACGGCCATGGCAATCATCACCCGCTGGCGTTGCCCGCCGGAGAGTTGGTGCGGATAATCGCGCGCGCGCCGCTCGGGCTCGGCAATGGCCACCGTACGCAACGCCTCCACCGCCAGCCGCCAGGCCTCGGTCTTGCTGACCCGGCGGTTGGTGGAAGAGCGGGCCTTCAGGCCCGCGTCAAGCTGCTCATCCCTCTTGTCATCCCGAGCGAGCGAATTGGGGCCCCCGGCAAGCGCCGATTTTGCGCTTGCTGGGGTGATATTCAGCCCGCGAGGGACCTGCTTTTCCGAGGCCTTGAAGGGGCGCAGCTTTAGCTGCGCCGAAAAGCCGTCCATTCCTTGCGGGGCTTTAGCCCCAGAGGTTTCCGCGTGCGCCAGCACGGCTTCGGCAATCTGGTCTCCCACCCGCATCACAGGATTGAGCGCCGTCATGGGCTCCTGAAAAATCATGCTGATCCCGGCCCCGCGAATGTGCCGCATTTGCGGCTCCGGCAGGGCGAGCAGGTCCGCCCCGCGAAACCGGATCGCGCCCAGAATCCGTGCCTGCGGAGGTAGCAGCCGCAGCACCGCCAGCGCGCTGACCGATTTTCCCGATCCCGACTCGCCTACCAGCCCCAGCACTTCGCCCGGCGCAATCTGAAAGCTCACATCGCGGACGGCGGTGACATTTCCCTGGGCAGTGGCAAATTCGACGGTAAGATTGCGGACCTCGAGCAGCGCCGACACAACTGTTATCGTAGCAGCCCGGCCGAGGGCGTCAGAGTCTGTCTGAGTACTCACCTACCGAAGATGTAATGGGAGACGCAGATTGAGGATTGCGGAAGATAGAGTCCCGAACCGACGGAAAACCTCAGTCCAGTGCTTCAGAGTCTGTGTGAGAACTCGATTTGCGAAATTGCGGTGGGAGAAAGAGATCTAAGGAAACTCTGGTCAAGTTCAATTCCTCGAGGGAGACGGCCTTTGAAGGGGACGGCTTTTAGGCCGTCCGTAGCCAGATACTAGACATGGGAGCTTTAGCTTCTGAGGGACCGCCGCCTGACTTAAAGCTTGTTTCATAAAAACTGGTCCAGCGTCTTCCAGGTGGAAGCGCGGGCCTTCAGAGACTGTGTCGTAACTAAGAATGGAGTTTGTCGGTGGAACAATCCGCCAAAAACACGCAGGAATAAGCCGCGAAGCGGCGGCGGCGGTTTGAGCCCGGGGCGCAAGCCCCGGGTCTAGGGGGAAATGGAGATGAGCCGCGTAGCGGCGGCACCGGTTACGACACAGTCTCTTCAGGCCCGCGAAAAATCGCAGCTTTGAGTACGGGCTTCATCCACGGCTCGCTGGGAAGTGGGTTTTTGAAACAAGCTATAATCAGAGTTCCCCCAAACTAACCTCCACTCCAGCATCGCTGCAGGAAAAGTCGCGTAGAGCGACTACTACAGTGGAAGCAAGAAGGGCGGGACCGTCGCTCGGGAGGAATCTCAGCGATTGTCAGTCAATACAGCGCCCGCACACTGCAATGTAATCCAGTCTTCCTCCATCCGCGGAGGGCGTTTTACGGCAACTTGCCGAAGACGCAGATCGATCTGAGCAGTTCAAGGAGTGACTCGCCCTGTTGGCGACAGTTGATAGTTCGCGCTGCGGAAAATTCCAGAACACTGGCCGACTTAAGGGGAGCAATCTCGCATTTCCGCTCGTAAGCGCCCGCTGGAATATGAATATTAATGATGCCCGTTCCTGACCGCAACGTCCAACCAATACTTTGGTATCGATTGATACGTTCGTCCAATGGATTCGTCGTCGCGCTTCTGCTAATCTCCTCTTGAACGGCCACTCGCTCTGACATCGGATGGAGTACAAAATGGACGCGACAAATGGACTGAAAGAGACCACGCGCGTGACCGCGCCTGTCGCGTTGAACACGCTTAGTGTGAACGTTTTTATTGCCCCGGGAAAGGCCATGGTCGGTGAGCGGCCAAAGCCCTTTGGCGAGCCGCTCGGCTTTGACCCGATCACGTCGACGTTGATCTTCGGCGAGCACGACGCGGTGCTGGTAGACGCAATGACGACGGTAGCTGAGGCCGAGGCTCTGGCGGCTTGGGTTGCTCTGCACAACCGCAACTTGGAAACCATCTATATAACGCACGCCCATTTCGACCACTTCTACGGTCTGAGCATTCTGCTCGACCGTTTCCCGGGCGCTCGTGCGATAGCAACGTCCAAGACGGTAAACGCCATGCAGTTGTCTTTCACTCCCACAGTGGAGCGGTTAGCCCGCCGGTTGTTTCCTGGGCAAGTGGCCACTAAGTTGGTTGCACCTGAGCCCTATGAGCGCGACACGTTCACTCTCGAGGGCCACGAATTGCGCATCATCGAGCAGGGCCACACCGATAGTGCCGATACGACGTCTCTACACGTTCCATCGATCGGTCTGATCGTCGCTGGCGACGTGGTGTACAACCAGTGCCACATGTACGTCGGCGACACCACCCCCGAGAGCCGGAAGAATTGGATCGCGGCGCTAGACCGATTAGCGGCGCTGAACCCGGCGATTGTTGTCGCCGGTCACAAGAAGCCTGGCGCGCCCGACTCTCCCTCAGCGATCGAAGACACCAACCGTTACCTGCAGGACTTCGATCGGCTGCAGAAAACCGCGACGTCCGACCAGGAGCTGTTCGATCAGATGACGGAGCTGTACCCAGATTGGGTGGCGAATCAATCGTGGTTGATGTTCGGATTCCCGCAGCCATAACCCACATCAAGCGCTGATGCGAAGGTATCGGTCGATACCATCGTCCAATAGATTGTTCCTTCCGACTCTAGCTTATCGGCATCTACATCAGGCGGCGCAAAGGCGCAAGGAAACAACGACCGAGGAGGACGCACATGAGCAAGACAACCAGCTTCGCAGCGGACATTCGCCCGCTTTTTACCGACCGAGACATTCAGGGGATGAAAAAAGGGTTCAACCTGGCGAGTTATGACGAAGTAAAGGCACACGCATCGGCCATCTACGACCGAATTCGAGGAATTGGTGGCGCGGTTATGCCGCCACCACCTCCACTAGGAGAAGGTCCTTGGCCTCAATCTCGCATTGACCTATTTGCTAAATGGCTGGCGGATGGCTGCCAACCCTAGTGCCTAATCCAAACGAGCCGGGCGCTGCTTGCGGTCGCGAAGGGACATCGAGATCGACCTTTTAGCTAAAGCGCAACGTCGGCTGCGTCAGCGCGACGGTGCCGCGTTCGCAAGCGAAGGGCGTCTCCAACCGGACGAAGCCCGGGACACCGTAATTCAATGAAAACTGTATCGGAATAGGAGTCGTCAATGAACAGCGTACAAATCGAACAGAAGAGCTATGAGATGCCCCCGAAGGAGGGGATCAGCATCGCGCAGTTTCTCACCGTCGCCAACATCGAGCGATCGGCTCGCTACTACGAAAAGGTCTTCGGCGCTCGCATTCTGAGCCTGGGTGACGGCAACGCGCCTGGGTACCTTCAGCTTGCGAATATCTGGATGATTCTGAACGTTGGGGGCGGGCCGACCCCGGATAAGCCGACGGTAACGCTCAGCGTCCCCGACCCGAATCACATCAACAGCTTTATGAATTTCCGCGTTGCGGATATTCAAGCATGCTATGAATTATGGAAAAGTCGAGGAGCGGAGTTCATCACGGAACCGATACCCAAGTACGGCGAGATACGCTGCTATATCCGCGATCCTGACGGTTATATTATCGAAGTCGGACAGAGCACCGACGTCACGTACGGTTAACGCTCGGCCGGGAAAAAGCATTCTCCTAGTCCCGGGCGAGGTGTCGTCCACTCGTCAGTTATATAGAGCTTGTTTCATAAATGCTTGTCCGGGAATCACGACGTCGCTTTCGGGGCCGCCATAGGGCGGTAGTGAGGAAGTTTCGGTTGCCGCGATCACTCCTGGCAACGCCGACACACGCTGCAACACCTGGCTGAAGAATAGTTTCTTCTGCGCTGCGGTTTCGTAGCGGCCCTTGGGAAGCGGCAATCGTGCCACCAGGATGTTGACCGGATTCAATCCGAGGTCAACGTGCTGTAACGCAAGCAGGCTGCGCATCATCAGTCCGGCGCCCACCAGCAACACGATCGACAATGCGACTTCGGAGACGACCAGCCCCGAACGAAACTTTCCATGCCGGAAATTTGCATTGACTCCCTTTCCGGTATCTTTCAGCCGTCCATGCAAGTCACCGCGGACGGCGTGAATGGCGGGAGCAAGCCCGCACAGAATCGTAGTCAGGAGAGTGACGCCCACGGCAAACAACAGCGCCGGGAATGTTCAACCGTAGCACCGCTTCCGCGGGAATGGTGTGCTGCGGCATCGCTGCCATAACCCCTTTGAGTCCGCCGTAGGCAAACAGGCAGCCTAGCAGACAGCCGCCCGACGCCAGCACAAAGCTTTCGACCAGCAGTTGGCGAACCAGCCTGCCGCGCGACGCGCCCATGGACGCGCGAATCGCAATTTCCTTTTCCCGTGCGGTGGCGCGCGCCAGCAGAAGGTTGGCAACGTTGCTGCACGCGATCAGCAACAACATGGTCACCGCGGCCAACAGGGTGTACAGAGTCCCCTTGAAGTGTCCGACCACATCGTCAGTCAGCGTTTTCGCAGACCACGGAAAATTTCGTGGGATATTCCGCTGGATACTGCTTTGCAAGTCCCCTGGTGATGACCTCGAAATCGGAGACCACCTGCCGCAGCGTGACGCCTGGTTTCAGCCGGCCTAACGTCCACAACGAGGTCTGCTGAATCGCAGGATCGCTGCGGTTCAAAACGATTGGGACCCAGATGTCGGCATTCCACAGCAGGAATCGCGGCGGCATGACGCCCACCAGGGTGCGGGCCTCGCCATTCAGCACCAGCGTGGTTCCCACGAGGCTGGGATCGGCATTGAACTGCTTCTTCCACAGCCGGTAGCTCATGGAGAACACCGGCGGCGCACCGGGTTTTCCGTCGTCCGGCACAATGTTCCGGCCGAGCAGCGGTTTCATCCCCAGCAACTCGAATGCGTTGGCCGTCACCCATGCTCCGGTGAACTGCTGCGTGCCTTCCTTGTCCTGGTAAAGAATGTCGAGCGGCGAAACTCCCAGCACCTCTTCGAAGACGTGGTTCTGTTCACGGATATCGAGGAATTCCGGAACGGTGTAAAAGGAACGGTCGAAATCGGTTGGCTTGGTGAGGTCGTGGACGTACGCCAGCGCGAGCCGGTTAGCGTCCCTGTAAGGGAAGGGTTCGATCAAGACATTTTCAATCACGCTGAAGATGACCGTCGTCGCACCGATACCCAGGGCGAGCGCGAGAATCGCCAGCAGAGCAAATCCGTGGTCTTTCCTTAATGCCGCGCACCGCAAAGCGAAGATCCTGCCAGAACCAGTTGAGTCTCTCCATGCGTTCCCCCTACTGCAGAAGGTACGAGCGGCCGGGCCTCGCAGTTCCACAAACTAATTGTAAGTCCCCCTTGTTGGAGCTATAGAATCCACGAATTCGCCAAAGGTTCCCGTCTCCCTGGGAGCGGACACGCGGGAACGGTGAGGAAAGGCACCCCATGACGTGGCAGACGCGATTTGCAGCCCAGGATCGTCGAACAAGAAGTAATTCGGCTCCTTCAGGTTGCCCGTATCCGACGACTACAAGTTCCACACTGCGCCTGCCCCTACTGCAACAGCGTCATCTCTGTTGTGCCTCGGCTTCGGCCAGCCACCCACGGCGTAGCTTTTCGGACGGGATGCTGGACAGGTAAGGCTTGATATCGAGAATGGGAGTTCCATCTAGCATATCGACGCCTCGAACATGCAGCTCGATGCCTTCGCGACGAAGCAGTTCGACGGCGGTGAGACCAATCGGGTTCGGACGTCGCGGTGATCGAGTAGCAAACACACCATGCGGCCGATTGTCGGAGGGTGGTTTACCGAGCAATTCGAACCCATGGGAGCGATCGAATTCCCAGAGGATGATGAGATGCGAGAAGCCCTCGATATCGGTGAGCCCCGGCTCAAAATCGGGCAGGATCTTGAGCACACCATCGGCCTCGTGTTTAGCGCCAAGGCCTTTGGGAATCTCGCTTGCGTCCTTGTACGGACTACTCACAAATCCAATCGGCTGCGAGGTAAACATACAGAACAATGCCTCCATTTCCCAATGCGGTCGCGACTGCTCTCGCGTTGGCAGTGTAGCTCAGGTGGTTAGAGCGACGGTCTCATAATCCGTAGGTCGTAGGTTCGAGTCCTACCGCCGCCACCAATCGAATCCATAGCTTCCGAGGTGACCTGCTCGATCTCCGGATCGAGCGTTTGCGCCTGATTTGCGGCATCTCCGTCCAGCCTCACATCAAGCCGATCCACTTACGAGACCTGGCGCCACAAGCACGGCCCTCACGTCTTCTATAATTGGAGCACGAGGGTGTGTTTTGAAGGACCTCTCAGCGGGCCTGAGAAAGGCGTGCAAGGCTGGCGGCCTCTCCGGCATCGCCTGGCACAATTTGCGGAGGGATGTGTGAGCGGTTGAAACAGGCGGTCTTGAAAACCGCTATACCCGAAAGGGTATCGGGGGTTCGAATCCCTCTCCCTCCGCCATTGCAGCTCATCGACGACGACGATTCTCGGGTCAATGACTCAGGCAAAAAGCTGAGAGCGGCAACCCCTTGTCACCGCTCCCAGCGCTTATCGGCGTCAATCCGTTTGCAGTCGGCTTAGGCAGACTGGTGTTTGGCACTTACCACTTCTTCAGGATCTTCACCGCTGGTTTACCGGCGGCGCCGGCGGGACCAGACAGCGCCTCGATCGATCCCAGCGTGCCGTGGGCTTCGTCAAAAGTCCCGGCCGCAAAGTACAGAGTTGTCTTGGAACCGGAACCTGTGCCGTTGCCGAATCCCATGCCCCACAGCCCGTTGATGCTGAGGTTCACGCTGTACTGATCGAACAGAATCCCAAGGAAATTACCCGCGGGATTGTAGATCCCGATGGCGCCGCTGCCGAACATGCCCACCAGGATGTCGCCACCAAAGCCACCAAAGCCCTGAGGTGCAACCACCATCGCCCAGGGAGCGTTGTCGTAAATCACGTGCTGCAGGCGGAACTTCAGGTTACCGGACGTATCGTAAACCGTGATGTAGCCGCAACCCGTGCAAGCGATTTCATCGTGTTTATCAGCGTCCTGCTTGGCATACGCGACCGCCATCTGTCCGTTGCCCAGGTTGGCTACGTTGAACGGCGCGTATCCGGCGGGAAGCATGTTATCCACGAAGGCGCCCGCACCGAACGAAAACGGGGCGAAGTTCTTGTCGAAGACATCCACGCTACCGTTGCGGAAGTTCGCCACGTAAAGATAGTTGTTGCCATTGGCGGACCCCAATGCCAGTCCTTTATAGACCGCGTTGCCGCTGCCGCTATTGTTGACGGCAATCACCGCGCTCGTTCCGGAACTCCATCCGGAGATGGTTCCGTCTTCGGTAGCGAAGAGAAAGTGTGTGGCGTTGCCGCCAATCGGGAAATCAGAGGTGCCGTTGAAAACGATTCCCGTCGGAACGCCGGTGCCTGACCCGCTTCCGGAGGGAACGGTAACCACCAGCGCACCAGGTTTGCCGGTCCCGTCATACAAAGTAGACAGTCCCGTACCATTGTCGGAAACCCACCACGGGCCTGCCGGGCTGGCGACCATGCCCCAGGGATTGACCAGGTTCGCGTCGGTAAAGGCACTGATGTCGGCTATGTCGGAGGTGAGAATTGTGGCTTGAGCTCTCTGCGCAGCGGCGGGCTGGCTGAATAGGGCAGCTGTTACCAGCAGCAGAGCTACGCTCAGAACCATCCGGGGTGTTTGCGAACTAAACTTCTGTGACCTAAGCATCTTTCCTCCATCCAATTTCGGATTTTGCAGTTGACTTCCGGCATTTCGAGTCGCGATTCCCGCTGCCAGAAGCTTTCAGCCAATCTAACGACGACGGATGGGCGAGTTGTCCGGGCGAAGTTACGAAGTTGTCAAACTTTATTGACAAGTTGCACGCAACCTATTTTTTGGGTGTCGTTTGTCACAGATTTGTTAACAGTCCGTTGACTGGCCACCTTATCTGTTATTAGCTGTACTTCAGAGCAGAAAAACGCAGCAAAGGTCGGGCCTTTATGGAAAAGATCATGGTCATCGAAGACGATTTAGCAGTGCAGCGGGCCTTGCGGAGGACATTCGAGTCGGCGGGGTTCGACGTGGCGATCGCTGCGGATGGCGCAGTGGCCATGGAAATGTTCCACGCCACGCTGCCGCGCATGGTTATTCTCGATTTGCGACTGCCCGGGAAGTCGGGCCAGGATATTTGCCGCGAAATCAAGCGGGAAGCCTCGAACGTTCCCATCCTGGTGCTGAGTGCCGCCAGCGACGTGCTTGACAAAGTCCTGTTGCTGGAACTGGGCGCAGACGACTATGTAACCAAGCCATTCAGCCCGCGTGAACTGCTGGCGCGGGTACGGGCTACGTTCCGGCGCCTCAACCAGAGCCTCAGACAAGGTTGAGGTCTTCAGCTTCGACGATGTGGAAGTAAACTTCTCCCGGATGGAGTTACACCGCGAAGGGCAACTGGTGCCCCTCACGCCGCAGGAGTTCAAGATGCTGCGCTTCTTCCTGAACAATCAGGACCGCGTGGTGTCGCGTACCGAACTGCTCAACGAGGTGTGGGGGTACAACAACTACCCCACGACGCGCACGGTCGATACTCATATGCTTCGCCTGCGGCAGAAGCTGGAGAAAGATCCCGCCGATCCGGTACACTTCCGGACGGTCCACGGCACAGGCTACAAGTTTGTCAGGTAAGGCGATGAGGGAAGGAGGCCGGTAATGGGCCGATTACGGCTGCGCACCAAGTTCCTCATTGCCATGCTGCTGACCTCGGCGGGCCTGACCGCGATTACCCTCCTGATTGTTCAGCGCACCGTGGAAACCCAGGTCCGACACGGGCTGGGCAGCGATCTCGCCAACTCGGTTGAGACCTTCCGCAATGTGCAAAGCGAACGGGAGGCGGCGCTGGCACGCTCCGCCAAACTGATGGCCGACCTTCCCAGCCTGAAGGCGCTGATGACCTCCCGCCATGCGCCCACCATTCAAGATGCATCGAGCGAGATGTTCCGGGTCTCGGGCGGCGATCTGTTCGCGCTGATCGATTCCGGCACTCAGTTTGTGGGATTTCACACCAGGTCCCATGGCATCACGCGCGAGCAAGCTCAGCGTCTGCTCCAGCATCGCAACGCTCTTGACGAACCGCTGCAGTGGTGGTTTGCCGACGGACATCTCTATGAGGTTGCGCTGGCGCCCATCTACTTCGGGCGGCCGTCCGACAATTCTCTACTCGGCGTGGTGGCGGTCGGGGATGAAATGAACGCATCCGTGGCGCGCGAAGTAAGCCAGATTGCGGCCAGCCAGGTGGTCATCATTTGCGGGCAGGATGTGGTGGTGAGCACGCTCAACGCCGACCAGACCAACGAATTGCGCGCCCATCTGACGGCCCAGGCGATTCCGCAGGGTCCCACGGACTGGAAGCTGGGCAAGGAAAAGTTCATCGCCTCTTCCCTGGCGCTCGATCCGGGCGGCGCGCCGGCTGTCAACATCGTCGTGATGAAGTCCTACGACGAGGCGACTGCTTTCTTGAATCATCTTAGCCGCCTCTTGCTGGCAGTCGGTTTCGGTGCGGTCTTTGTCGGCAGTGTGCTGGTTTATTTCATCGCCAGCACTTTCACTCGCCCGCTGGAGAAACTGGTGGATGGAGTGCGGGCCTTGGGGAGCGGGGATTTCCGGTATCCCTTGCATGCGCGCGGAGCTGGGGAAGTGGCAGAACTTACCAACGCATTTGGCAGCATGCGGGAGAGCCTGCACCAGGCGCAACAGCGCCTGCTTAGCGCGGAACGGCTGGCCACCATCGGCAGGATGGCGAGCTCGATTTCGCATGACTTACGTCATCCCCTCACCGCAGTGCTGGCCAACGCCGAGTTTCTGGCCGACGCGGATCTCAATCCGCAACAACGCGAAGAGCTTTACCTGGAAATTCGGATCGCAGTTAACCGGTTGACCGATCTCGTCGATTCACTGCTGGAGTTGTCGCGGCCGGTCGAGTCTTTGAACGTCACCGACGCCCCGGTGGAGCGGACCATCAGCCGCGCCATCGAGTTGGTGCACGCGCATCCGCAATTTCAGAAAATCGGCATCAGCATCGACTCGTCCGGCGTGCACAATGCACAATTCGACTTGCGGAAGATGGAGCGCGTGTTCTACAACCTGCTGCTCAATGCCTGCCAGGCGGCGCAAGGCTATGGCGGCCATGTCGGTGTCAGCGTGGCCAATCATCAGGACAACCTGGAAATTCGCATTGTGGACGACGGTCCCGGCGTCGATTCCTCTATCTGTGACAAACTGTTCCAGCCATTCGTCAGCTACGGTAAGGAGAATGGGACCGGACTGGGGCTGACGATTGCGCAGAAGATCGTGCAGGACCACAGCGGCACCTTAGACCTGGAAAGCTCGGCGCCTGGCCGCACCGTGATGCACATTGTGCTTCCTCAGGTGCTCAAGAAGGCCGCTGTTGGAAACGGCCAGGCGGCGGACGCCTCCCGCCACTTCAGCATGTAACGGTGTAGCCACAAAGCGCGAGGTTTGAAGGACTCTTCAAACCGCTGCCCGAGGTGCGAAATGGAATTCAGATGCTCCCAGGTATTCGGCACGGCGCTGGTCGTAGCTCTTGCGTCCACAGCAGGAAGTCTCATGCGCCGCGCAAGCTCAGCAAGGTCAGCAGCCGACAGCCACGAGTGCCGACGTGAACGCCTCTCTCGGTGAACTGCAGTCCCAGGTGCGGGAGTTGAAGCAGATGGTGCTGCAACTCCAGCAGGAGACGACCGACAGCCGTACCGAGATCTCCAAGCTTCGACAGGAGTTGCAGGCGCAACGCAGCGAAAGCTACGCTGCCTCCGCGACCGGCCCTGCTGACAACGACCAGCTAGTCACGAACTCTGCTTCGGCCAATGTCCCGGTGGAGCAGCGGCTGCAGCATCTTGAGGAAGACCAGCAATTGCTCTCCGGCAAGGTGGACGAGCAATACCAGACCAAGCTGGAGAGTGCTTCCAGGTATCGCGTTCGTTTCTCCGGTATCGTGCTCTTCAACCTGTTTGGGAACAGCGGCTATCCCGACAATGAAGATGTGCCCACCTGGGTGCTCAGACCCGACCCCATGGACTCCCCGGGCTCGGTTGGAGGCACGCTGCGGCAATCCATCCTCGGCTTCGAGGTCTTTGGGCCCGACGTTTTCGGCGCCCATTCCAGCGGCAACGTTAGTCTTGATTTTGGAGGGGGATTTCCCGCCACCTACAACGGCGTGAACTCGGGCCTGGTGCGATTGCGCACCGCTGCCGTTCGCCTGGATTGGAAGAACACGTCTGTAGTTGCCGGGCAGGACGAGTTATTCATTTCGCCGCAAGCGCCCACGTCGTTCGCTTCGCTCATCGTTCCGGCGCTCACTTATTCAGGCAATCTCTGGGCATGGACCCCGCAATTGCGTGTCGAGCACCGCTTCGAATTTTCGAACCATTCCAATGTGAGCCTGCAGGCGGGCATACTTGATCCGCTGACCGGCGAGCCGCCCGACGGCTCCAACTACGTTTGGTATCGAGCTCCGGATGCCGGCGAAGAATCACGTCAGCCGGCTTTCGCGGCTCGGGTCGCCTATTCTCATCCGTTGTTCGGCCGTACCTTCACAGCGGGCGCAGGGGGCTATTACAGCCGCCAGAGCTGGGGCTTCGGTCGAGTGGTGAATGGATATGCGGCGACCGCGGACTGGAACCTGCCGCTCAACCGGTGGTTCACGCTGAGCGGCTTTTTCTATCGGGGCCAGGCGATTGGCGGGCTGGGCGCTGCCCTCAGCCGCAGTGTCGTCTATGATGGACCGCTTACCGATCCCGCGACGACCGTACTTCCCCTGAACTCGGTGGGCGGCTGGGGACAGCTCAAATACCAGCCTCTGCCGAAACTTGAGTTCAATGGCGCGTTTGGACAGGACAATCCCTTTGCTGCGGACCTTCGCGCTTTCGGCCTCCAATCGGAGAGCTACGCCACTCCCTTCGTAACCCGCAACCAGGGCTGGTTTGGAAACGCCATCTACCGGCCGCGCTCCGATTTGATTCTATCGCTGGAGTACCATCGGCTGAGGACCTTCTCCATCTTCAATCGAAGCTGGGAAGCCGGGCAGGTGAACATGGCGATGGGGATACTCTTCTAGAGCCATCCATGATTGCCGGGAAAAAACTCGTTGTGCTGGCAGCGGTCGCGCTAGGTTGCTGCGTGACCGCAGGCTTGTGGGCCGAAGATGTCGCCGTCACCGGTCGCGTCGCCCTGGAAGGAGCGTCTCATATTTCTCCCGCGAACTCGACGGTCGTATGGCTCACCCCGATCGTTGCAGGCACGGATGATGCCGCCAGCGTGCCTGCAATGCACGCCGTGCTGCAGCAGAAGGACAAGACGTTCGTGCCTCACCTGCTGGTCGTTACCAAAGGATCGACAGTGGAGTTTCCCAACCGCGATCCCTGGTTTCACAATGTATTCTCGCTATTCAATGGCAAACGCTTCGACCTTGGACTCTACGAAGCCGGCACCACGCGCACCGTCCACTTTGACCGCGAAGGGATTTCGTACATCTTCTGCAACATTCACCCCGAAATGAGCGCGGTGGTCGTCGTCCTCCCCAGCCAGTACTTCGCGGTTCCCGACAAGCAGGGCGATTTCTCGATCGCGGCGGTGCCGGCCGGACGTTACGTGCTACATGTCTGGAATGAGAATGCTCTGCCGGCGGCGCTGCAGGCGCTGGCACGCGCCGTGGACGTAAGCGCGGCCTCGCACGCCGCAGGCACAATTCGCGTCCATGTGACCACCGCGGCCACTTCGCATAAAAACAAATACGGACAGGACTACGAGCCACCCTCACCGAATAATCCGGTCTACGTGCAGCCGCAATAATCCAGACTAGCTTTCGAAATCTGTGGCGGTTCGGCGCGGGTACGGATGGATCCACGCTAGCGCCGGGTTGCAGCGAGGCCAACAGAAAAAAGGCGGCTTCACAGGCTGCTGAAAAAATCGAGCTTTGAGGTCTTTTGAAGGGGCGCACCTTCAGGTGCGCCGTACAACTCCCCTATTTTGTCATCACGAGCGGGCTTCAGCCCGCGAGTGATCTGCTTTTCAGACTTTTTTGGCAGCCTGTTTAGCCGGCGGCTCAGCGCTACTCCTCCGACCCGAACGCGGAAACGGCCCTAACGTGGGGCATCCATCGATTCTTGCGTTGCCCGCAACCGCCGAACCGTCTCGAGCACATCGCCTTGCTGAAAGAGCCGGATGCCGGCGACCCCGGCAGCTCCAGACTGGATACAAAAGCGAGCATTGAAGATGGTAACTCCGCCCAGCGCCAGCACCGCGGCGGCACGGCCCGGCGGCTCGGCGCTGCCGGCTGCCTGTATTTCAGCACATGCAATACGCAAAGCCGCAAGGCCGATCCCCGGCGTCTGGGTTTGCGCCTTCTCGAAAATCGGAGCCAGGACGGCAAAGTCTGCTCCTTGCGCCTTGGCGTCACGAACCTCGGCGGTCGTATGCGCCGACACGCCAATCAGAGGTTCGCGGTCGCTGTGCTTTATCCACAGTGCACGAACTTCTGAAGCGGCGAGCTTCTCCGGCAGGAAGGTGAACACCATCGGCGCCTGCGGCAAGGGCGATGTCAGTGCGGCTGTTGATCAGCAGCTTTGTGGCGGTCAAGTTCTCTCGAACGGCGCGCACCGCATCACGTGCGAGACCTTCCAGTTCGCGCGGCGCCAGGTCTTTTTCGCGGAGCTGGATGTAGTCCACGCCGGCGCGCGCCGCGTCGGCTACACGGAGAAGCAACGCCGCGCGCTGCTGTGCTGCGGTCCCCGCGAGGCTCTGGCGATCCGTGATGTAGTAGAGCAGCATCGTCGAAAGCGACTGTATTCGAAGCTGTCCAAGGGCGGAAGGTGAGTCCGTTAGACGACTTCAAAATGTAGCGGCGTGGCGTTCGCTTTTGGTACCGGAATCCACCTGTCCCCACTTGCGCGCCACTTTGTCCAGCTCAGCCAGGACCTTGTTGATGTCCTTCATTCGCTCGGTGATGCCATAGGTCACAGCCGGCGGAATGGTTGGCTCGTAGTGGCGGTAGATGAAGCCGCGCTCCTCCAGCAGGCGAAGCCGGTCGCTCAACATGCGCGACGAGATGCCATCGACCTTGCGCCGCAGCTCGCCGAAGCGTGCCGGGCCGTCGTTGCCGAGCACCCACAGGATGTGCAGTGTCCAGGGGCCGGCGAGTACGGTCAAGAATTCGGAGATGGGGCAGGGGCCCTGCGGCGGTTTGGCTCGGCTCATGTGTTACCTTTCATTACTTAGTTATTTTAACGTAACCTGTTCTCTTTTGTCACTAATTATTTTTAGTAACCAATAGGCGTTTTCTACATCGAATACTTCCGTAAAGGAGAAACTTCGATGTCCACCAATTCCGCTTCGGTTCCGTTGCACTCTTCCCGCGGTTTTGCTTCCGAGGCCGCACCACCCAAGCACCTTGACCAGTGCCGTGGTGTTCACCGGCCGGCTGCTGTTTGCTGCCATCTTCCTCATTGCCGCACCCAACAATTTTTCGCATCAGACCATCGCTTATGCGGCGGCTCAGGGTGTGCCACTGGCCTCGCTAGCCGTGCCTCTGTCGGGGATTCTTGCACTCGCCGGCGGCCTCAGCATCCTGCTCGGCTATCGCGCCCGCCTTGGCGCATGGCTACTGGTGCTGTTTCTGGTAGGAGTTACGCCAACCATGCACAATTTCTGGGCGGTGAAGGACCCAATGATGGCGCAGATGCAGATGATCATGTTCCTGAAGAACTTGTCCATGCTGGGCGGGGCCCTGCTGATCTCGCAGCTCGGCGCTGGGCCGTGGAGCCTGGACGCACGGCAAGACCGGGGCTGACAGGCCCCACGGGTCTCCCCTGCGCTATGATGTCGAGTTTGGCCGTATAGCGCAGGAGACCCGTTCCGTGAAATTGTTCGTGTTCGCTTTACTCATCGTGTTTGGTTCGGTGCTGGCCTCGGCCGGGGAGCAACTGGCGAGCAAGGTCCCCGATCTGGTGCAACTTCAGAAGATGACGGCGCGTTTTGCGCCGACCGACCTGAACGTCGACATCGGCCACCTCTCCGACGGTGACCGCAAGGCGCTGGTGAAGCTGGTCGAGGCCGCCCGCCTCATCGACGATATCTTCATGACGCAATACTGGAGCGGCGACCACGCGCTCTATGCGAAATTGCAGAAAGACGCCTCACCGCTGGGCAAGGCCCGGCTGCACTACTTCTGGATCAACAAAGGTCCATGGTCGGCGCTCGACGGCGACACGGCGTTCCTGCCCGGCGTGCCTGAGCACAAGCTACCGGGCGCGAATTTCTATCCCGAAACCATGACCAGGGAGCAGTTCGAAGGCTGGGTGAAAACGCTACCCGCGAAACAGCAGGAGCAGGCAAAAGGGTTCTTCAGCATCGTTCGCGGCGATGGTAAGAGCTTCAAGATCGTGCCTTATAACGATGCCTACAAGGACGACCTGACGCGCGCCGCCAAGCTGCTGAACCAAGCAGCGGCGCTCACCGACAACGCAACCCTGAAGCGCTTCCTCACGACCCGCGCTGCGGCCTTCCTCTCCAACGATTACTACGAGAGCGACGTTGCCTGGATGGACCTCGATGCCCCGCTCGACATCACCATCGGTCCCTACGAGACCTACAACGACGAGCTATTTGGATACAAGGCGTCGTACGAAGCCTATGTCAACGTACGTGATGAGGAGGAGAGCGCGAAGCTGAGCGCGTTCTCCAAAAATCTGCAGGAGATCGAGGACCATCTTCCCATCGATCCGAAGTATCGCAATCCCAAGATCGGGGCGCAGGCGCCCATTCGCGTGGTGAACGAGGTGATGAGCGCGGGCGACGGCAACCATGGGGTGCAGACCGCCGCGTATAACCTGCCTAATGACGAACGCGTAGTAGCGGAGAAGGGCAGCAAGCGCGTGATGTTGAAGAACGTGCAGGAGGCGAAGTTCGACAAGACGCTGATTCCGATCTCCAGGCGCTTGCTGGGCGGCGACGAGCAGGACAGGGTTGAATTCGAGGCGTTCTTTACCCACATCCTGACCCATGAATTGTGCCACGGCCTGGGGCCGCACCAGATCACGGTAAACGGCAAGCTGACCACGCCGCGCGAGCAACTGAAGGAACTCTACAGCGCGATCGAGGAAGCCAAAGCCGACGCCACCGGATTGTTTGCCCTGCAGTACATGCTTGACCATGCGCAGGCCATGGGCCTGGCCGATGTTCTGAAGCCCAGGCGCAACTCCGACAAGCGCTTGTACGCTACCTATCTGGCATCGTCGTTCCGCACTTTGCGTTTCGGGCTGAACGATGCGCACGGCAAGGGTATGGCATTGCAGGTGAATTACCTGTGGGACAAGGGTGGATTCGTGACCCGTCCGGATGGCACGTTTGCCGTGGACTACGACAAGATCAAGGACGCCGTGCGCGACCTCACCCATGATTTGCTGACCGTGGAAGCGGAGGGCAATTACGATGGAGCCAAGAAAATGCTGGACACGCTGGGCGTGGTGCGTCCGGAGATCCAGCAGGCGCTGGACATGCTGGGGAAGATTCCGGTGGACATCGAGCCGATCTTTGTGACGGCGGAGAAGATTGCACCAAGCCGATAGCGGGGCCGATTCTTATGGACTACACACGCCTTGGGCGAACGGGAATGGAAGTCTCACGCATCTGCCTGGGATGCATGACCTACGGCGATCCCAACCGGGGTGCGCACACCTGGACGCTGCCCGAAGAGCAGGCACGGCCATTCATTCGACGTGCGCTCGAGTTGGGTATCAACTTCTTCGATACGGCAAACACGTACTCCGACGGCACCAGCGAAGAGTTCCTGGGCCGTGCGATTCGTGACTTCGCCAATCGCGACGAAGTAGTCATCGCAACCAAGGTTTACTTTCCGCTCCGCAAAGGACTGAACGCGCGCGGCCTCTCGCGCAAGGCGATCATGGCCGGCATCGACGCCAGCCTGCGCCGTCTGGGCATGGATTACGTCGATCTGTACCAGATCCATCGCTGGGACTACCACACGCCTATCGAAGTCACGCTGGAAGCGCTGCACGACGTGGTCAAGGCCGGCAAGGCGCGCTACATCGGCGCGTCATCCATGTACGCCTGGCAGTTCTGCAAGGCGCTCCACCTCGCCGATCTACATGGCTGGACGCGGTTCGTCACCATGCAGGACCACTACAACCTGCTCCATCGCGAAGAAGAGCGCGAGATGCTGCCGCTGTGCGCGGCCGAGAACATTGCCGTGCTGCCCTGGAGCCCGCTGGCGCGCGGACGCCTGGCGCGTGCCTGGGATGAAGGCAGCGATCGCCTGAAAACCGACGAGTACGGCAAGAAGCTCTATGTCGCTGCCAATGATGCGGACCGCCGCGTGGTGGAGCGCGTTGGTGAGATCGCCCAAAAGCGCGGCGTGCCGCGTGCGCAGGTTGCGCTGGCCTGGTTACTGCAGAAACCGGTGGTCACCACGCCCATTGTTGGCGCGTCGAAGCAGCACCACCTCGACGACGCCGTCGCTGCGCTCTCGCTAAAGTTGACCGCGGAAGAGATCGCCACGTTGGAAGAACCCTATATTCCGCATCCCGTGGTGGGGTTCGCTTGATCCTTCGTCGGCGAAACCCTACGGCGCCATACCTTCATCCATCCATTGCTTGAACTTGGCGATCTGGGCTTTGGGCCAGGCTTCGTCACAGGGCATGCTGCCGTCCTCCAGGCGGGAGTGGATCGCCTCAGCGTGAGTTTTGACGTCGTCGTAAGCCGAGAGGTCCATACCAAACTCTTTCATGGTATCGACGTCGGGAGTATCACGGAACAAAGGGCGAATGTCTTTGGCGAAGCTGAGAGCCACACAACACCTCGAAAGAAAAATTTTGTTCCTACCAGTTATCGAGATCGGACGCAGCGAACACCGGCTTGGCTCGTCCGCTGCGCACTATACTGCTCGGCCCCAAAGATGACAAGTTGCCCGTTCCGGTAGCATCCTTAATACAGGCATCATGACCCTCCGCTTCAGTACCTTTGTGCAATGGCTCGCCCATGCCGTGCTACTCGTTTGCTCGGTGACCGTGCTTGCCCAGTCCCCATCCATTCCACTTACTTCGGGGCCGGTGCTGCCGCTGTATCGTGCCCTGCGCACGGTCGGACTCGATCCGCAACGGGTGTTCGCAATTCGTGAGGCGGTGATCGATCGCGAAGATGTTCATGTCTGGCTCAACGACGGGACGATCGCCTTTACGCAAGCGGTGGATGGCAGAGTGACGGGCGCCTACTTCGAGGGCGATGGCGAAGTGCTGGTACGGCCGCCGGATCGCATGGAACGCGCCTCGCTTGGGCTGTTCACCGGCACTGGTGTGCTGGAAGAAAGGTTTTCTTCCGCCTATCTGCGCTTCAATGACGACACCGCCAAGGAACTGGGACCCTACTTGCGCCCTCCGCAGGATGCCGCAGACTTCGTCGCCCGCAACGACCCGAAGGCGCGTGCCCTGGCTGTCATGGATGCTATCCGGCTCTGTATTTCGTTTACCAGCGCACCGCCGACAGCGGTCGTGGGTGAAACCGCTCCAGTGCCCGACCGACTGCTGCACGTCACTTTAGCCGGCGAGCACTACGGGGTGTTCGATATCTACTTCGACACCCGCAGTCCGGAACAGGTCATGGTGGGCAAGGCTTCAACGCCACGGGAAAATGAAGTCTATTACGACTTGTGGATGAGCTTTCCCATGCGGTCGCTGCGCAAGGCGACGCTGTCCAACACGCGCTTCGGCGGGCCGAGCGGCCCACTGTGGACGCCGGACGTGATGTCCATCAGCAAGTACACCATCAGCGCAAGCGTGGACCCTCCCCGCGAATTGGCCGCCGACGCAACGCTTGATGTGCAGGTAAAACTTGGCGGGACGCGGATCGTGCTCTTCGAGCTGTCGCGCTACCTGCAACTGAAGCAAGTGGAGTATGAAGGCAAGCCATTGGAGTTCATTCAGAATGAAGCCGTGGAAGGCAGCGAGATGTCGCGCAAAGGCAACGACGTCATGGCGGTTGTCTTTCCCGCTCCCTTGCAGTCGGGGGCGCGTTTTCAATTGCATTTCAGCTACGCCGGTTCGGTGCTCGCGGATGCCGGTGGCGGTCTGCTCTACGTCGGCGCACGCGGCACCTGGTATCCCAATCGCGGCATTGCCATGGCAGATTACGATCTCACCTTCCGTTTTCCACGGCCATGGTCGCTGATCGCCACCGGCAAGCGGGTGTCGCTGGAGCGGGACGGCGCCGACTTCGTCGGGCACTGGGTCAGTGAAAAACCCATACCGATTGCCGGCTTCAACCTTGGGGAGTATGTCCACAGCAGTGCCAAGTCAGGCGAGATCGTGGTGGATGCCTTTGCTGCGCGGGGCACCGAATACCGCCGGCAGGGACCCATTGCGCGGGGTGAGAAGTCGCCGTTGCAATTGCCGTTTCCACCCGGAACTCTGGAGCCGGTGCCGGTCCCTCCGCCTCTGCCGGATCCTGCAAGTACGGGAGAATTGCTCGCGAATCGCGCGGCCGAAACCCTCACCGATCTTGCTCAAATGCTCGGGCCGTATCCTTTCGAGACCCTTTCGCTGACGGAAAATCCCAATCCCGCAAGCCAGGGATGGCCTGGACTTATCTTCCTTTCTACCTACGCGTATCTCTCTTCCGACCAGCTTGCGGCCATCAAGCTTACGCCGATGGACCAGGTCATCTATAGCGAAATCATGATGCCGCACGAACTGACGCACCAGTGGTACGGAGACGAGGTGTCGTGGGCCAGTTATCACGAGCAGTGGCTATTGGAGGCACTGGCAAACTATTGCTCCATTCTTCTGCTGGAGCACAGCCGCCCTGCCGACGTACAGTTGCTGTTGCAAGGCTATCGGCAAATTCTAGGCAAAGAGTCGAAGGATGGACGCCGCCAGGTTGTGGCCGGGCCGGTGACGCTCGGCGCCCGGCTGTCATCATCCATGTTTCCCAACGGCTACGAGATCATTGCCTATGGGCGCGGGACCTGGCTGATACACATGCTCCGCGAAATGCTTCGCGACGCTTCCCGTACTGCCGAAAATCCTGATGGCGACGACAAGGTCTTTCTCGCCCTGTTGCGCTCTCTGGTTGACCGCTATCACGGAAAACAAATCACCAATGCCGATTTCGAGCAGGCCGTGGAACAGGTGCTGCCGCGGTCGCTGTGGTTCGAGAACCGCAATTCGCTGGACTGGTTCTTCGACGGCTGGGTCAACGGCACGGCCTTCCCCCAGTTCGAACTTGCGGGAGTGAAGTTTGCGCGTAGTGCAGCCACCGTGACTGGAACCATCCGGCAGAACTCGGCCCCGCCGGACCTGGTTAGCAGCATTCCGGTATACGGAGTCGCGGGAGACCGCCAGATCTATCTTGGCCGCGTCTTTGCTGAGGGCGACGAGACGCGCTTCACCCTGCCGGTGCCTGTTGGAGTGAAGCAGTTGGTGCTGGACCCCTATCAGACGGTGCTGACGGCGCCGTAAACTGTATTTCTCCGGCGCCAATTCACAGGCAAGTGCGATACCATGAACCCGCGGCTGCAATTTTCTTGCTCGCCGTGCGTCACCGGCTTCCTTATGAAAGAGTTCTACATTAGCGATTGCGCCCGGATCGAGAACCAGACCATCACTTCGTTCTTCGTGGTGGCATCCAAGCAGGTAAAGTCGAAGAAGAACGGCGATCTTTACCTCTCAGCCGTCCTCGCCGACCGTAGCGGTACGTTGCAGGCCAACATGTGGGACAACGTCGCCGACGCCCTCGATGCCTTCGAGCAGGACGACTTCGTCAAGATAAAAGGTGTCGTCCACAAGTACAACGGCCGCTGGCAGCTCACCATGCACAAGGTCCGCCGTCTGGACGAGCAGGAAATCGAATACGCAGACTACATTCCCAAGACCTCGAAAGACATTGACCAGCTCTGGCGCACCCTGGGAGAATTTGTGGAGACCTTCCAGGACCCATGGCTGAAGTCGCTGGTGAAGGACTTCATGGAGGATGAGGCAATCGCCACCGCCTACAGGAATGCGCCTGCGGCCAAGACTCTGCACCATGCCTTTGTCGGCGGCCTCCTCGACCACGTGGTGTCGCTGTTCACTGCGTGCGATCTTGTCGCTCGAAATTACCCGCAGGTCAACCGCGATCTGCTGCTGACGGGTGCCTTCCTGCACGACATCGGGAAGGTGCACGAGCTTGCCTACCACCGCTCCATCGCGTACACCACCAAGGGACAGTTGCTGGGACACATGATCATCGAACTGGAGATGCTGCACCAGAAGCTCGCGTGCCTGCCCGGCTTCCCGGATGAACTGAAGATCCTCATCGAGCACATGATCCTCAGCCATCATGGGCAATATGAGTTCGGATCGCCCAAGCTGCCAATGTTCCCCGAGGCGCTCATGCTGCACTATCTCGACGACCTCGACTCCAAGATGGAAAGCATGCGCGCGCAATTCGAGCGTGAGGCGGAATTGGACAGCGCTTGGACCAGCTACAACCCTTCGCTGGCGCGTCCGCTGTTGAACACGAGGAAGTTTCTGGAGAAGGGACTGGCGGCAGCGCCGGTGGTCGAAGCGGCAAAACCGGTTGCTTCGGCCAACGGTTTAGCGGAACAGACCACGGCCGTCACGCCGGGCGACGATGCGGATAGCTTCGCGAGCGCGAAGGTTGCCGACCCACCGGCCGCATCGCCCCTCGAGGCGCTGGAGCGCAAATTTGCGTCGCTCAAGGTCACTCCGGTTGGCTCCAAAGCCCGCTGAAATCCCATGCTCGATTTCTCCCGCTTCGACTGGCTCTCCTTCGACTGCTACGGCACCCTGATTGACTGGGAGACCGGCCTGCTCGGCTATCTACGGCCATTGCTTCAACAAAAAGGCTGCACTATCAGCGACACAGAGATTCTTGCTCTCTACTCGGAGTTCGAACCGTGCCGGCAGGCTGGCCACTTTCGCTGCTATCGCGAAGTGCTTGCCGATGTGGTTCGCGACTTCGCGTGCGAACTACGCTTCGAGGTCAGTGACAGCGAGGCCATTGGTCTTGCCGAGTCCATTCGTGGCTGGCAGCCATTCGCCGACACCGTTCCGGGATTGCAGCGGCTGCACTCGCGTTACAAGCTGGCTGTGCTTTCCAATATCGACAACGACCTGTTCGCCTACACGGCGCCTAAGCTCGGCGTGCCGCTCAACGCCGTCGTCACCGCGCAGCAAGTCCACAGCTATAAACCTTCGCTGAATAATTTCGAAGCGCTTCTGCGGCGATATGCCATTCCACGTGAGCGGCTGCTCCACGTTGCCGAGAGTTTGTACCACGATGTAGCGCCTGCGCATTCGCTTGGGATTAGGACCGTGTGGGTAAATCGTAGGCAGGGGAAAGATGCGGCCGCGTCCAGGCTGGCCGACGTCAAACCCGATCTGGAAGTGCCGGATGTCGGCAGCCTGGCAGAGCTGGCCGTGCCGCATCCTTAAGTGCGATAACAGTGCGGGACGAGCCGCCTCACAAGAAGGTCAAACCTATTCCCGGAAGTCCCGGCGTGCCCCGTGACGGATATGCAGTACGGACACCAACTGGTTCCGTCGCTGAATCGAATAGATGACGCGATAGATATGCGGCTTATTTTCATACAGAAGCTGGCGCAGACGCGGGTTTTCACGGGTCACGCTTCCACGCTCCGGACGCTTTTCCAGGCTTAGAATTACGTCCTCCAGTCGGTTGAACCAACGAAAGGCCCTGTCGGAGGAGCCAGCCTGGATGTATTCGTAGATGGCAGCAAGGTCCCGGTGGGCGCGCGCGGTCAACTCAACGTGGAATGCCATGTTTCAACCGGAATTCGCTGAGCACCTCTCGTGCTGGCCGGGTGCGGCCCTCCGCCGCGTCTTCGAGCCCCTGGCGGATGCCCTCCCGTGCATCTACTTTTGCCGCAAGATCGAGCAGCCGCTGATAAGCTGCGGCATCCTGGACAACGGCCTCGGCCTTTCCGTTCACGGTCAAGATCACCGGCCGCTTGGTCCGCTTGAGTTGGCGCATCATTCTCACCGAATTGTTGCGAAAGGTGGTAAGCGGTTGAATGTCTTTCTTGATATCAAACACAGCCAAGCCTCCCGGTACAGGTATTTTAACGTACCTTCTTCGATACGAACAATTATGTCGAGTGTTGGCCGCTCACTTAAGGAAATCCGTCCTTCGCGAAGCTCCGTTGTCCGCTAGAATAGAAATATCGGGCGGTTCCTTGCCGTCTGTAATCGGCCGTGTGGGGTAGTCTGTCTTTGCAGCAGTTCACGGAAACCTACGATGTAGTTGTAGTTGGCGCCGGGCATGCCGGCTGCGAAGCCGCCATGGCCGCGGCCCGCATGGGCCTGAAGACCGCGCTCTACACCCTCAACCTCGATCTCATCGCGCAAATGTCCTGCAATCCCGCGGTGGGCGGCATTGCCAAGGGACACCTGGTGCGCGAGGTGGACGCGCTGGGCGGCATCATGGGCGAGGTGACGGACGCGGTTGGCATCCAGTTTCGTCTGCTGAATACCTCGCGCGGGCCGGCAGTTTGGTCTCCGCGCGCGCAGTGCGACAAGCAGCAGTATCGCCTGAAGATGCGCGAGGTGCTGGAGTCCGAGCCCAGCCTGAAGATCAAGCAGGCCGAGGTGGCCGAACTGATTGTGGAATCAGTAGCCAGTGGCCAGTGGCCAGTGGCCAGTAACGCCGAGCACTCGCAAGGCCAAGTTGAGGAACCTGCCTCTTCCCAACTGACAACTGACAACCGGCCACTGGCTACTTCCGTCATCCGCGGCATCAAGCTTCGCGACGGGCGCACGGTCGGCGCTCAGGCGGTCATCATCACCACGGGAACGTTCCTCAATGGCCTGATTCATTGTGGCGAGCAACAGTACCCGGCGGGACGCAGCGGGGAGCCGCCGGCGGTGCTGCTGGGCGAATCCCTCAAGGCACTTGGCCTGCGCGGATGCCGCCTGAAGACGGGCACGCCTCCGCGCCTTGACGGCCGCAGCATCGACTGGTCGAAGTTCGCCGTGCAGCCGGGCGACGACGATCCCACACCCTTCAGCTTCCGCACTAAGCGGGTCGCGCACCACGATAAACAAGTGCCGTGCTACATCGCGTTCACCACACCGGAGACGCACAGAATCATCCGCGAGAACGTGCACCGCTCTCCCATGTACAGCGGGCAGATCCAGTCCATCGGGCCGCGCTATTGCCCGTCGATCGAGGACAAGATCGTCAAGTTTCCCGACAAGGAGACGCACCAGCTCTTCCTCGAGCCCGAGGGCCTGCACACCTACGAGATTTACGTGAACGGCATGAGCACCTCGCTGCCCATCGACGTGCAACTGGCGATCATCAAGTCGATCCCCGGTCTGGAAACCGCGGAGATGCTGCGTCCGGGCTACGCCATCGAGTACGACTCGATCGACCCGACCGAGTTGCAACGCACGTTGGAGACGAAGAAGATCGCGCATCTCTACCTCGCCGGACAGATCAACGGCACCAGCGGCTACGAAGAGGCGGCCTGCCAGGGCATCATGGCGGGCATCAACGCCGCGCTGAGGGTGCAAGGCAGAGCCGCCGCTCATCCTCGACCGCACCGAGGCCTACACGGCGATCCTCATCGACGACCTCATCAGCAAGGGGACGAACGAGCCGTATCGCATGTTCACGTCGCGTGCGGAGTTCCGTCTGCACCTGCGCATTGACAACGCCGACCGCCGCCTCACGCCCCACGGACGGCGCGTGGGACTGATTCATGATTCGGCGTGGGCAGACTTT
Source organism: uncultured Acidobacteriaceae bacterium (assembly GCA_963831675.1). Taxonomy (GTDB): domain Bacteria; phylum Acidobacteriota; class Terriglobia; order Terriglobales; family Acidobacteriaceae; genus Bog-257. The sequence goes on along the minus strand of CAWHRM010000016.1, from coordinate 22,542 downwards.
CTGGCGAAGCAGGAGCGCCTGAAGGCCATGCGCGAGTTGCTGGAGCGCACGCGCGTGAACGGCGACATGCCTGAGTTGCTGGAGAAGTATGGAGATGGCGCGGCAGGTTCCACTCTCGCGCAGTTGCTGAAGCGCCCCGAGGTGCGGATTGAGGAACTGGCTCCCGTGCTGGCGCGGCTGATGCCCGAGTTCTTTGAGAGAGTGGATAGTGGTCAGTGGATGGTGGATAGTAAAAGCCTGCACTCCGAACCCGAAAGTCTATCCACTAATCACTATCCACTAGCCACTGATTTCCGCCTTCCTGCGGAAATCCGCAACGAACTCAAGTCCGTCGAGACCGAAATCAAGTACGCCGGCTACCTTGACCAGCAGACCAAAGCCATCGAACGGCTGAAGAAGGCTGAGCAGCGCCTTATTCCTGATTGGTTCGACTACGCCAAGGTCAGCGGCCTTTCACGCGAGATGAACGAAAAGCTTGCCCGCGTGCGCCCACGCACGCTGGGCCAGGCCGGCCGCATCCCCGGCGTCACGCCCGCCGCAGTCTCGCTGATCAACGTGTACATCGAAATTCAGGCGAGACGACAGATCAGCGCAACTCCGACGCTGTAGGACTCCCACAATGTGACAGCAATCATTCACCTTCCCGGCGCCAGGGGGACCACCCACTCCAGACAAATGCGGCCGGCGGCTGATGGCTGAAAACGCAGGGCTGCATTACCATCGTACCGTGCGTTCCAGGGTTTTTCGCTACATCCGGGACCGAAGGCTAATCAACGCGGGCGACCGCGTGGCCGTGGCGGTGTCGGGCGGAGCCGATTCTGTCGCGCTGCTGCGCGTTCTGCTGGACCTTAGGGCTGAATTGGGCGTCGTGCTCGCGGTCGCTCACTTCAACCATGAGTTACGCGGACAAGAGTCGGAAGCTGACGAGGCCTTCGTTGCGGATTTAGCACGCCAGCATGAGTTGGAGTTCTTCGGCGGCCATGGTAACGTGCGCCACTACGCATCAACTCAAAAGCTTAGTGCCGAGGCTGCGGGACGCGAACTGCGTTACAAGTGGCTCCTTCAGCTCGCCTGCGAGCAGCGCTTCGACTCAGTCGCAACCGCGCACAACCTCGACGACCAGGCCGAAACGGTGTTGCTTAAGTTTCTGCGAGGTGCGGGAACGCGCGGACTGGCAGGAATCTATCCCAGCATCGAAACCGGGAGTTCGGTTGAGCCGCGTGTTGGCGGCACAGTTCGTATCGTACGGCCTCTGCTGTGTGTTGCCCGCAAGGATGTCGAAGCCTATCTCACTTCTCTTGGCCAGAGCTGGCGCGAGGACGAGAGCAACCTCGACCATCGCTTCGCACGCAATCGCGTGCGCCATCGAGCTATTGCCGCTGCTGGAGCGCGAATATAACCCCAACCTCCGCCAGGGGCTTTGCGACACGGCAGAGCTGGCGCGTGCGGAGGAAGAATATTGGCAGCCGTTGGTAGAACGCGAACTGGAATCCCGAATGCAGCAGCAAAACCTTAGCTTGCAGAACTTCCCAAAATTGCCGCTCGCCCTGCAACGCCGCCTGCTCCGGCGCTTCGCCGAAACCGAAGGCTTGGCCCTCGACTTTGAGCATGTGGAGAAGTTGCTGCGCTGCGCCCTCGGAGAGCAACCGAAGACGGAGCTTCCGGGAAGGTGGATGGCTCTGCGCCGAGGTGAGTGTCTTGAGCTGCGCGCCCCCGCGCCTGAACCCAACCGCCTTGGGTATGAATACACTTTGCCGATTCCGGGGGAAGTGCGCATCCCCGAGGTTGGCCTTACCGTGCAAGCCGTGATCGTCAGCGAGAAGTTAGCGCAAGACGTCGGCGAACCGGACTGTTTCTTGAGCGCCGATTTGCTTGGGCCGGAGTTGACCCTCCGCAACTGGCGCCCCGGCGACCGCTTTTGGCCCGTGCACACCGGCTCCGAAGAGAAGCTGAAACGCCTGTTCGCGCGAGAGGCATATTCCCGCCGAGCAGCGACCAAGCTGGCCGGTGCTGCTCAGAGGCCAGCAAGTCGTCTGGGTACGGGGGTTTCCAGTGTCGAAAGTGTATGCCTGGGGCGGAAGCGGCAACGCGGTCCGAATCGAGATGATCTGACGATGTAGGTGGCTTAGTGATTCCAGAACCAATCCCGGTTAATCCGTGGTTACATCGGTTTCGTTGAAGCCCGGCTCACCTCTCCCAGGATGTCCCGTCGATAAGGGAGGCTCTGGTGCGACTAGCATTCTTACGATTCGTCTCCCGTCCCGTTTCGGTCCGCTGCTGCGGTTCTCCCCAGGCGGCATTTTTGTTTAAGTCTTTCGTGCCGTTCTGTTTAGCCGCGGGTTACAATCAGTGGTGTGCCGGAATTTCTACATCCGGTGTCTAAAGGCAGCATCTAACTCCTGAGTAGAGTTATTGTGTCTGCCCGGTTACAGAGGAGTTTTCAGTGAATTCGACGGTCAAAACAGTCGTGTTCTGGCTGGTGATCGTGCTGTCGGGCGTCCTGCTGTGGCAGGTCGTCAAGGCTGGCAGCTCGGGCGCCAAGGAGCGCGAGATCAATTTTTCCGAGTTCCTTTCTAACGTCGATCAAGGCAACGTCAGTGACGTGACCATGATCGGCCAGGAGGTGCGCGGCAAGTTCAAGAATGACAAGGCGGGTTTCCACACCATCGTCCCAGCCGGCTATTCCGACATGATTAAGGAACTGCGCGACAAGGGCGTCAACATGACCATTAAGGACGCGCAGGGTGGAGGCTGGCCCACCTGGCTGCTCAACCTGGCGCCGTTCGTCCTGCTGGGTGCGCTGTGGTTCATCATGATCCGCCAGATGCAGTCTGGCGGTAACAAGGCCCTGTCATTCGGCAAGAGCCGTGCTCGCTTGCTCTCCATGCAGCAGAAGAAGGTGACCTTCAAGGACGTTGCCGGTGTGGAGGAGGCCAAGGAAGAGCTCAAGGAGATCATCGAATTCCTGCGCGAAGCGCAAAAGTTCCAGAAGCTCGGCGGACGCATTCCCAAAGGCGTGCTGCTGGTCGGGCCGCCGGGAACCGGCAAGACCTTGCTGGCGCGGGCCGTGGCTGGCGAAGCCAATGTGCCTTTCTTCAGCATCTCGGGTTCCGACTTCGTGGAGATGTTCGTCGGCGTGGGCGCAAGCCGCGTCCGCGACCTCTTCGAGCAGGGCAAAAAGAACGCGCCCTGCATCATCTTCATCGACGAAATCGACGCTGTTGGCCGCCACCGTGGCGCTGGCCTGGGCGGCGGGCACGACGAACGCGAGCAGACCTTGAACCAGTTGCTGGTCGAGATGGACGGCTTCGAATCGGCGGAGGGCGTAATCCTGATCGCCGCCACCAACCGTCCTGACGTGCTCGATCCGGCGCTGCTGCGACCGGGCCGCTTCGATCGCCGGGTGGTGGTTTCGCTGCCTGACGTTCGTGGGCGTGAAGAGATCCTGCGCGTGCATACCCGCAAGATTCCCATCAGCGACGACGTCGATTTGCAGGTGCTGGCCCGTGGCACGCCGGGTTTCTCCGGCGCTGACCTGGCCAACATGGTGAACGAAGCCGCCCTGAGCGCCGCGCGCCAGAACCGCAAGGCAGTGCTCATGTTCGACTTCGAACTCGCCAAGGACAAGGTGCTGATGGGCGCAGAACGCCGCAGCATGATCCTGACTGAGGAAGAGAAGAAAGTCACCGCTTACCACGAGGCAGGCCACGCCTTAATTGCGGCGTTGCTGCCCTTAGCCGATCCGCTGCACAAAGTCACCATCATCCCGCGTGGCATGGCGCTTGGGCTTGACCATGCAATTGCCGGAAGGCGATCGCCATAACTACACTCGCGACTACCTGGAGACGGAGATCACTGTCTTCATGGGCGGACGCCTGGCGGAGGAACTGTTCCTCAACCAGATGTCCACCGGCGCGGGCAACGACATCGAGCGCGCCACCGAGCTGGCCCGCCGCATGGTGTGCGAGTGGGGCATGAGCAATCTTGGCCCGCTTACCTTCGGCAAGAAGGAAGAGCAGATCTTCCTTGGCCGTGAGATCGCGCAGCACCGCGACTTCAGCGAAGAGACTGCCATCAAGATTGACGAGGAAGTCCAGCGCTTCGTGACTCGCGCCTACGACGCGGCCAAGAAGATCCTGGAGGACCATCGCGAGCAGTTGATCGCCATTGCCAAGGCCCTGCTGGAGCGCGAGGTGCTCGATGCCAGCGAGATGCAGTTGCTCCTCGAAGGCAAGGAGCTGCCGACGCGCATCAATCCCAACGCTCCTCCGCCGCCCAAGGACGAGGTGCAGCAGGTGCTGAAACCCGCTCCGGGCCAGCAGCCCAACGTGGCGCCCGAGCGGCCGGCACAGGCGTAGGGAAGGAGTAGCAGTCTCTTCTGTGCTGTCATCCCGAGCGAGCGCAGCGAGTCGAGGAACCTGCGGTTAGCTTTTAGCTCGCCTCAAAACCCAACGGGCGGCCTAAAGGCCACCAAGTTTTTTGGCGCGAAGGTTCGCGGCTAAGGTTCCACCGGCTATAAAAGAACTTCCCAGCGATCGTTCGGCTCTGGTCTCGGCTTCGTTCATGGAGTTTCTCAAGCAGAAATCATGGCAGGATTCGGAAAGCGCGCTTGTGAGTGGAGCGATACACGGCAAAATCCCGCCGGTCGAGGGTGAAGATGGTGTCGATCCCTTCGCGGCCAGCCAGATAAACCAGCGCGGCGTCGGCCAGTTGAGGACGGATGTCCTCGTACTCCTTCATCACTTCGGCAATCGCGCCGGCCTCCGCGCCGGCCAGCGGAAGCAGTTCCAGAAAGCCGCCGGGCTTCTCGGAAAAGCAGCTTCTTAGAAGTTGCTGGACAGCCCGCGGATGGGAACGCAAGAGCCACACCGCCTCGGTGATCACCGGCCAGCAGGAAAATAGAGGGCCGGGGAGTTGATGAAGGGCTTTGACGCAAGCGGCGTGGTGCTCGTCCACGCTGGAGAGAATGGCAACCAGTGGTCCGGTGTCCACCAGTACGCGACGCTTCATTTGGATTTCCCGAAACCTTCAAAGTGGCGGGGACTGGAGCTGAGGTCTGTTGCCGGAGATCTTCGGCCGCGCCCTATACAGCCAATCAGTCCCGCTTCTTCGGCCAGTTCGTAGGCTGGCCGCGCCTCGGTGGGCTGCCCAAGATAGGTCTCCAGGGCTTCGCGGACGAGTTCCGACTCCGGCTGCCCTTTCATCCGCGAGCGGTGGCGCAGGCGCTGCCCAAGAGTCTCTGGAATGCGAACTGTTATACGGGCGGATGCCATGTCTGACACTATAGCATAAATGTCAGACATTGCCGGCCCGCTTTCAGAGCGGGGTCAGGCGAGTTCAATGGTGCAGCCGGCTTCTTTCCAGAGGACGTCGTCAATGTTGTTGAAGGCGTGTTCGAACCTATAGGTATTTTGAGGCCGCCGACCGCTGTCCGCTTCGGGGAGGACCCATTCGGGAGCATCATAGCAAGAGCCTTCGTGTTCACAGCAGTTTCCTGTAGGCGCTTCTCTTGCCTTGGCCCTGGAATACCCTTGCCAGGGGCCGGGTTGTCAGCTCGGGAGGGAATGCTAGCAAGTATTACTTATATGTATTATATGAGTTTTATAACTTGGACCACTTGTATATCATGCTAGCGGAGAAACCGCCGTTTTTTGCCAGCTAAGTCCTTATCCATCAATACACTAGATATAAGTCCCACGGAATCAAATGGATGCGAATGATTTATGGTCTAAGTTGTTGATTCTAGGTAAAACCGGGAGGGGGAGTCATCCAGTTGTCAGTTGCCTGGTTGTCAGGCCTTTATCTCGTCTCTGAGTGCTGAAAAGCAGGTCCCTCCGCTCGGACTAAAGTCCTCGGTCGGGATGACAGCAAAGAGTTGGTATGACAGCGGCAGAGAGAGGAACGGCAGCAGAACTCTACTGACGGTTCTTAGCTTGATGGCTGATGGCTGAAGGCTGAGAGCTGATTGCTGACCGCTAACCCTTCATCCGCCGGTTCCGCCAACGGTTAGCCGATCGATCTTCAGCGTAGGAATTCCGACGCCGACCGGAACCGACTGGCCATCTTTGCCACAGGTTCCGACGCCTTCGTCGAGCTGAAGATCGTTGCCCACCATGGAAACCTTGGTCAGCACGTCAGGCCCGTTGCCGATGAGCGTCGCGTTCTTCAGCGGCGAAGTGATGGTGCCGTTCTCGATCATGTAGGCTTCCGACGCGGAGAAGACGAACTTGCCGTTGGTGATGTCCACTTGTCCGCCGCCGAAGTTCACCGCATACACGCCGTACTTGACGGAGCGAATGATGTCTTCAGGCGCATCTTGTCCGGCGAGCATGTAGGTGTTGGTCATGCGCGGCATCGGAATGTGCTGATAGCTCTCGCGGCGTCCGTTGCCGGTGTTGGGAATGCCCATCAGCCGCGACGACAGCTTGTCGGAGAGGTAGCCCTTCAGGATGCCGTTCTCGATGAGCACCGTGTTCTCGGTCTGGTTGCCTTCGTCGTCCACGTTGAGCGAGCCGCGGCGTCCGGGCATGGTGCCGTTATCCACGACAGTGCATTTGTCGCTGGCGACGCGCCGTCCGAGCATGCCGGAAAACGCCGAAGTTTTCTTGCGATTGAAGTCGGCTTCCAGTCCGTGACCAATGGCTTCGTGCAGCAGGATTCCCGGCCATCCTGGACCGAGCACTACTTCCATCTCGCCCGCCGGCGCTTCGCGCGCGTCGAGCTGGATGATGGCCTGCCGCGCCGCTTCCTGCGCGAAATGCTCCGGCGTTTTTTCGGTCAGGAAGTAGTCCAGCGGCACGCGTCCACCGCCGCCCGCGCTGCCGCGGGATGAGCCTGCGCTCTCCGACTTGGCGATGCAGAAGACGCTCAAGCGCGCCATCGGCTGCGCATCTTCGGCGAAGCTGCCGTCGGAGCCAATCACCAAGATGCGCCGCAGCTCGTCAGCGTAACCGACGCGCACTTCGTGAATGCGCGGATCGTAGTCGCGCGCGGCCTTGTCGGCGCGCTGCACCAGTTCGACCTTGGTTCGCACGTCGGCTTCGACCGATGGCAACGGAATCGGATAGAGATTGAGTGCGGCCTTGTCGGTCATACCGACTACAGGTTGCTTGGCCGGACCGCTGGCAATGAGCGCCGCAGTGCGCGCGGCGTGCAGAAGGCGCTCCGTCGAGAGGTCATCGGTGTAGGCATAACCGGTGCGTTCTCCCGACATGACACGCACTCCACAGCCCACCGAAATGCCCTCGGTCGCCGACTTCACCATGCTCTCGTCGAGCGACACAGAAGTCGAGGTCTGATATTCGAAGTAGAGGTCGGCATAATCGCCACCGGCAGAAAGTGCCGCGGCCAGGTAGCGTTCGACATCGGCTTGCGCCAGGCCGTAGCGGTCAAAGAAAAACTTCTTGTCCATGGTCACACTCATTGGATGTCCGGCGAGCAGGCAAAGGAGCAGTCTTCGCCGGCAGGCCGATTCAGGTTGGAACCTTTGATTATCACACAGTAGTGTGCTGTGGGCCGCAGCGCCGGATGCAGCTTTGGGCTAATCTCGCAGCAAGACATTATGCAGGTGTCCACCATCTCCGCCGCTCTGCTTACCAGAATGATGGAGCAATTTCTGGCCAGCGCGCCCGACGCGCTCGCGGTCGAGGACGGCGAGGTGCTCTTTGACTTCGGGACGGCCAAATACTCGGTTTCCGGCGAAGGCAAGTGCATTCTGCACCTCTGGTCGGAAGACCGCAACACGGTGCGTCGTGTGCTCAACGCGGAAATGAAGGGTCGCACGCTGCGCCTGAATGTGATGCGATTTGGACAGGCGCAATCCAAGCTGCTGGAAATCTGCGCCGACCGCGACCGCCGCACCGGAGCGCTGAAACGCTCGCTGCGCGCCCAGTATCAGCGCGTCCTCCAGCGCGTTCTGCTGCGTGAGTATCGCGGGTTCAAGGTCGAACATCTCAGCGGCAGCCCCGATCTCGAACATTCCTTCAGCCGGGTTTACACTCGCGCCGTGCTGCGTGCCGGACAATCGGCTTTTGCCGTGCTCGGAGTGAATGCCGAGGAAACGCAGTCGTCTGTGGATGCGGCGCTTTCGATCGGCATTCTTTGGATGGACCACCAGCGCCAGCACCTCGCGGGACGCGCGCACGTCGAGGGACTGAAGCTATTTCTGCCGCCGGGCCGGTCGGAGATCGTGCGTCAACGGGTAGCCCATCTGAATGCCGCGGCTGCCAAGTGGCAAATCTTCGAACTGGACGAGCGCTCCGAGATTTGTGAGCCGGTCGACTCCAGCGATTCCGGCAACATCATGACGCGACTTACGCGCGCCGTGGATGCGCGAGCCGCTCGCGAGCGCTTCGCCGCTTCCATCGCTCGCATTCACGCCCTGGCGCCAGCCGCGGAAATTACCATCGAGTCGGCATCGGAGGTCGTCTTCCGGCTCTACGGCTTGGAATTCGCCCGCGCCTGCATCACGCCAGTCTCAGGCTCGTTTCGCAACGACGAATCCATTCTCTTCGGCATCGGTCCGGCAGAGTATGTCCTCGACGAAAGCAGCCAGGCGCTGTTTGGAGAATTGGTGCAGCGAATCGTCGAGCAGCGCCATCCCGGAGGCTCGCACACCAACCTCTTTTTCCGGCTCGCTCCCGAGCGCTGGCTGGAAACGCTGATCGGAAGCAACGTCCGCACCATCGACGAGCGGCTCGACGGCCGCTTCGTGTACTCGCAGGTGCCCGCGTTCACGGCTTCCGACCGCGCCATGCTCGACGTACTCACCTGCACCCTCGACGGCCGGCTTGCCATCCTTGAGCTTAAGGCCGACGAGGACATTCATCTTCCGCTGCAAGGACTCGATTACTGGGCGCGCGTGTGCTGGCACCAGCAGCGCGGCGAATTCGCGCGTCGGGGCTACTTCGCCGGACGAGAACTCTCGGACGCGCCGCCGCTGCTATTCCTGGTTGCTCCTGCCTTGCGCGTACATCCGGCGACGGACGTGCTTCTGCGCTACCTCTCGCCGCAAATCGAGTGGACGCTGGTGCAGGTGGACGAACGCTGGCGGGATGGTGTGCGGGTAGTGAACAAGAAACACCCTAAAACCATTTCAACCACGGATTTCCACTGATGAACACGGATTCTTTGAGATTTATGACGCCGAGAATGGGCGGAAACAGCAAGTTGAAGCATGCTGATATTACCGAGGCCATTATCGGTGCGTTCTATGGCGTTTACAACGAGCTGGGGCACGGCTTTCTGGAGTCGGTATATCGCGATGCATTGGCCGTTGTTCTGCACTCGAAGGGACTGTCCGTCGATCGCGAAAAAGCTGTGCAGGTCAGGTTTCGAGGTCAAGTTGTCGGACTGTTTCGTTCGGACCTGGTGGTGGAGCAAACCGTCATCGTAGAGCTTAAGTGTGCGCGGGCCTTGGACCGCACCCACGAAGCACAGTTGCTGAATTATCTAAAGGCAACGGAATTCGAAGTTGGTTTGTTGCTAAACTTCGGCGTTCGTCCGCAGTTTCGACGAATGCTTCTCGACAATGAGCAAAAGAAAATTCGCGAAAAGCCGTGAAACTCCGTGGTTGATTCTTGTTCCATGGCAGCCAATTTCGAAGTGGGTTCGCTGCTCTATGGAGGCTCTGATTAAGTCTGGTTTTTAAAGGAGACGGCCTTCAGGCAGTCCGTAAGTTCCGCAAAATCATTGCGGCTTTGGCCGCTGAGGGATTTTGTCGTGACTTAATCAGAATTTCCCTATGGCTCGGGACTCGTCTTGAGCTTAATCAAATGTCTCTTGGGCAACGACAAAAGAAAATCCGTGAGAATCCGTGTCAATCCGTGGTTGATTAGCTTTTTGTCAAACCCGCTTCCCCTGCCCTGAATCTCCAGTAATCTCCCGCGGTCTCACTCAGGTCGCCTACCGGTTTCTCGCCGCGGAAGACGCGTGACACTCCGCGCACCACGCGCCGCATCGGCAGCTCGCCATTGCTGTCGGTCAGGAACAGCTCTCCGACCTTCACACTGCGATAGTACCAGCGCTTGAGCAGCGCCAGGTGCTCCATCCATTCCAGCGCGCCACGCAGCTTCGCAGGCTCCACTCCCGCCAGCGCCTCCGTGATGCGCGATTCCATGGATTGCGGTTTCGACGACAGATGAGAGGCCTCCGCCTGCTTGCCAACGATGAGCGTCACCGGATCGCAGATGCGCCCCGCGGCGATCCGGAAGAGCGCAACCGCTTCGCGCTCGGCCGAAGGTTGCACGATCAGACCCTTCAACTCGTCGAGCCGGCGCACGATCTCCGGCGCCTGCGTCGCCGCAGCTTTCACCTTCTCCAGCCGCGCGTGCAAAGCGGAGGCGTCCTCAAAGTCGAGGCTGGACGAAGCTTCATCGCGCTGCCGCTCGATCTCGCGCACCAGCGACTGGCCGCCGCTCTCCAGGTACTGCTGCACGCGCCCGACTTCCGCCGCATACTCCTCGTCGGTGCAGCCTTTGAAACACGGCGCCAGGCACATCTTCATCTCGGAATAAATGCAGCCGGGAAATGCGGGGTCGGGATTGAGGTCGAAGGTACAGCGGCGCATCTTGAACAGGTCGAGCGAGTCGGTGGCAAACTTTTCCGCCGCGACCCTCGTGGGAAACGGGCCGAAGTACCGCGCGTTTCCTCGCAGTCCGGTGGAAGCACCGGGCTCTGGGGCGGTGGAAGCGCCGGGCTTCAGCCCGGTGAATATTTCGCGGTTCAAAATTCGGGCTTCAGCCCCCGCGATGCGCGTGGTGACGGTCGCGCGCGGATAAGGATTATCCAGGATGAGCTTGACCAGCGGCGCAAAACGAAACCGCAGGCGCTTCTCATAGGTTTTGGGAAACTCGCGGCGCAACGTCTTGTAGAGCAGAAACCACGCCTCAAAGTCCGAGCCGGTCGGCGTCCACTCCACCCAGCGCACCCGATCGCGCAGGTTCAGCTTGCGGCTTTGTCCATCGCTCGCGCCCAGCAGTCGCTGCAAGCGGCGGCGCAGGTTCGAGGTCTTGCTGACGTAGGGCTCGCCGCCTTCGTCCGCTGCGCGAAGCACGAACACTGCCGCGCCCGCGGGGGCCGCGGCGAACAGCTCGGAGTCGCGGTCAGGGATGAATTCCAGGCGATACGACAGCACGAAGGAGATTGTATTGCACGGAGAGAGAGCCAAGGATCAGGGGGTAGCGATTTCAGTGTCCTCTCGCCACGCTCCTCCTCCTCAAGAGCCCTCTCCGGTCTGTCTTCGAAATTAGTCGTAATGATCGTTGTCTTATTATCGCTGTACCGGCTATTTAGGATATGGGCAACAGTGTCCCAGACCCATTGTGACGTTCGAATTGCTCCAAGCTCATCCAGCAGCACGACTTCCGTGTCAAGGACAGGCTGGAGGAGTTCCATCTCCGTCATTTGAACCGCCGGATTGTAGCTGTATTGGATCTCCTTGAGTAATTCCCGATAATCGATGAAGCGGCAGGGTGTTCCCTTTCGCATCAACTCCTTAAGCACCGCCACCGCCAGATGCGTCTTGCCCACGCCCGGACGGCCAACAAACAGGAGCCCTCGCTTCTCCAATGGGTATTTTTCGACGAACTGTTCAGCAATCTGCTTCGCACGTCGCAACGTTTCGCGCTTTCCTTCCGTATCAAACATCGACAGTTCGCGGTCCTGGAATCGCGGTGGGATGCGCGCCGCCGCCAGCAGGCGCTCGCCGCGGTCTTTCACCCGGCATTCGCAGCGCACTACTTCGCGCTCTTTGCCGCGTTCGATGGTTTGCCATCCGCTGCCGCCGCAGATGGCGCATGTCTCGGTCACTGTGGCCACGAGTTTGAATCTACTGCCACGCCGGGCAGCGCGCAATGACGATATCTGAGAGATTGCTCGTAATCACAGGAAAACCTGTGTGGGTTTGTGTAAATCAGGGAAGAAAACGTTAACCACGGATTTCACGGGTCATGACGGATAAACCTGGAGGAAAGTAAAAAACCACAAGATAATCCGTGAGAATCCGTGTTGATCCGTGGTTCGAATCCTGATGTCATGAAGTGGCGACGAGGTGCTCCTTCGGCACCGCGAAAATGTCATACACATAATCATGGACGGCCAGAGCGACGGGTTTCATGGCGCCTGCCTGGACCCGCTTCACGATTTCCTCGCGCGAAAGATCGAAGACGGCATCCAGGATTTGCTTGCGCTCCTCGTCGGTTGCCTGTCCCACCACGAACAGCACGCGCGCGCTGTGCTGGATGTATTTCGGCGAAAGCAGTTGCCGCTTCAGCAGTTCCATGATGACCGGCGCTTTCGCCCGGTCAAAGCGTCCCGGATCGCCGTGCCGATCCAGTTCCGCGAAGAACTCCGCGGTCCATTCGTTGTGATAATCCCATACCTTCTGGAACAGCTCGGGGGTGAAGCGGGTTCCCGCCTTGACCTGCTCGCTGCTCGGCGCCAGCACCACGCCGTCTTCGGTGAGCGCCGGCCGCTGGAAATATCCGTCCTTGGTGATGACCGCCTGATGCTGCACCAGCGTCCACAGCCACGAAACGTCGATCCGGTAGGTGGCCAGATCGTTCATGAAGCGCTGCTTGAGTTCGTAGTCGTCGATGGCCGCGGCGAAGTTGCCGTTCAGGATCTGGAAACCGTAGTTCGCGGCCATGTAGAACGCGTGCTGGATGTGCTCGATGGTGACATCGCCCTTGGGCACGCCGTAGATGGCGTCCCACAGCTCCTGGCTCAAGAGCTTCTCCGGCGTGTCCAGCGCGTCCTTGCTGACGATGCTCGGGGTGATTCTTGCCCTGCGCGTTCAGCAAGCCGCGGGATTCGAGCAGCGCCCGCTCCGAGTCCACCAGGCCGCTGGCGACGGTGGGCACCGCTTTGCCGTTCGCGTCCACCGTCTCGCGCGGCGCATCCAGCATCGCCTGCAATTCCGCCAGAGCGCACGCGCAGCGGCCCATTGCCCGCAGCCACATACGCGGGCTCCGGACTGGCGACCCAGCTTTGGCGATACGCGTCGTAGAGCCGTCCCTTGACCCGCCCGGCGAGAATATCGTCGAGCGTGACCTGCCGGCCGGTGGGGATCGGTTCGTCGGGCACGAACATCAGTCCCAGCAGCCGCTCGCGCAGCTTGTCGACGACGACGGCGCGCAAGGCCAACGGGTTATAGCGCGAGCGGCCATAGGCATCGCTCGGCTGATAGATCATGACCGCCGCCATCCCGCCGATGGGCGCACCCTGCGTGAGTTCGCCATGCTTCATGCCTGCCATGAGCATCATGAGCGCGTTGTAGCGCTGGTAGGCGATCATGTTCGGCGAAGCCATGCCGATGGTCTGCGGATCGGGAAAAATCGCCGTTCGGGTCGTCCTTCCACATCTCGATCAGGCTGCCGAGATAGTCCCAGCGGCCGACATTGGTTCCCAGCAGCCGCCGCCGCAAGACCCAGGCGATCGCCGGCAGATAACGGCCGCCATTGCCTTCCTCGTAGAGAATCTTGATCTTGAAGGTGCCGGCGGGGACCCCGATGATGCCTTCCACCCGCGCCAGCAGCTTCTCCACGATGAGCGCTTCCCGGGGCGTCTGCATCTTCGGGATGTAAAAGTACACGCCGGTGCCCGCCTGCTTCAGCGCATCGTAGTTGTTGAACACCCAGAGAACGACCACCGCAATCAGGCCGGGAGCGGGTTGGCCATCCACGGTGACGTGGTCGTAGAGCACGTGAATGCTGGGCGGGCGAACCAGCCGCGTCGGCCACTGCTGCGGCGGCTTGTTGATCTTGTAGGAGCGCTTCTTGTCCTTCTTTGCCACTTCGTACGGCTTGCCGGTCCAGCGGCCCTGCAAGAATCTCTTTGGCGTTCTGCAGGGCCGCAAACGTTCCCACCGGCTGGTCCTTGGGCGTGCCCTGGGGCTGGAAGTGCGAGGGCGAGGCGTCTTCGAAGTCCGGCATGTTCATGGGCGCGTCGCTATTCAACGCGTTGAACGCCATGTCCAGCGGATGCCACGGGCCGGTAAGCTCCAGTCCCGGGTTCTGCAACGGATGCACGTCGGCGGGGATGGGCACTTCGTCGTTGAGACGCCAGCGCCATTCGCTCTCGCGATCCAGAAAGTTGTCGATCATGCCTTGCACGATCTGGCGAAATGTCCACGAGCCTCCCGTGACCGGATCCTCGAAGGTCTCGTCCCACTTCGGCCAGGCGTATTTCCTCCGCACCGGCTCGGCACTCTCCAGCAGCGCCCGGCGGGCGCTGAGGGCCTCGGCAATAGCAGGACGCAGTTCGCGGGTGAGCGTCGCAATCGTCTCTTCGACGTTGACGTCTCGGCCGTTCACCTTCTTGGTTCCGAACAACTCTGGGAATTGCTGGAGAATATCTTCACGGATCATGGGTTCGCCTCCCGCGCGCTTTACTGCCAGTGTAGTGCTCGCCTTCCGAGGCGGTCAAAGAGAGCGGCGCGCCACCTGAACTCAGCCATGAGCGTCACGCTGGCCAGCCTTGCCTGCGTTACAATCAAAGTTTCATGTCTCCAACGTCCCAGGCTGTAACCCGAACTCCCGCCGAGGTCATGCGGATGGCGCCCGTGTCGCAGGCCGCCAACGGCATCTGTTACGCGGTCATGGGAGAGGTCACAACTGCAATCGCCGACCTGGAGCGGATGGTGACCGTGGTGCCGCGCACCATCGCGGCGGCACTTGAACCGCAAGGCGTACTACTTTGTCCCGCTCACCTTGAACCTGGGCGACGAGACCATGATCGCCGACCGCTACGACGTGCAACTCTCCGACAGCGCCGTGTGCCACCGCAACCAGACGCTGGGCGATTCGCAGTGCGTGTTCATCTCGACCCGGCTGATGGAAGACAGCTTCGCCATTGCCTTCGAGTTCTTCATCAACGTGGGGCACAACTTCGTGGAGCGCGTCGGGGTCTCGCAGGAATTTACCGACCTGGTGTGGAAGCAGGTGGACGAAAAGGTCCGCGGCGAGACCTCGCTCGACGCCTATGAGCTGCGCAAGGTGGCAACCACCAACGGTCCTGAAGCGGAGAAAGCGAAGCACGAGTACCTGCTGGCCACCTTCGCCGATGCCATCGCGGTGTACAACCTGTCTCTCTATCTCGATGTGGACTACCAGGACCTCCGCGAGCGCGATTATCCGCTGCTGGCGCCGAACGCGCTGGCCGAACGCCTGCGCAAAATCAACGAGCTGTTCCCGCCGAATCCCGGCTTCGAGTTCGCGGTGTACCACCGGAGAAGGCAATGAGCAGCATCATTGAGCGACTTGCCCTTGGCTTTCGCAGTCGCATCCTGAACCGCACACGTAAAGCACAGCGCGCAAAGTCCAGGAGCGTTGATGTCCGGTCCCGGGCTGGAGTCGGCAATCAATTTTCCTACCCCTACCCCTAGCGAAAACGCCCATGCCTCAGGTACCCAAGCCGCGGCGATGGGTGCTCCACTTCTGCTCCAGTTGCTCAAACATAAGCAAGACCTCGCTCGAATGCGACAAGTCAAGCCCGATGGATGCGCTTTCGGCCACATGAACACCGCAAGTGATGACCCGACCGCAGAGTCCGCCTGCGTCCTATAGAATCGAGCTTCCCATCATGAACCGAATGATTCTTGCCAACCTGGTGCATCGCCCGTTCCGCACCATGATTAGTGTGGTCGCGGTGGCGGTCGAGGTCGTACTGATTCTGCTGATCGTCGGCCTGTCCATCGGCATGCTGGAGGACAGCCGAAACCGCCAGGCGGGCATTGGCGCTGACATCATGGTGCAGCCGCCGAACTCCTCGCTGCTGATGGGCGTCAGCGGCGCGCCGGTTTCGGTCAAGGTCGCCGACAAGATCATGAAGCTGCCGCACGTGGTCGCCGTCGCTCCCGTAGTCACGCAGCTCTCGACCGCAGGCGCGGTGGAAGTCATTGACGGCATCGACATGAATTCGTTCGACGCCGTGAGCGGCGGCTTTCAATATCTTTCGGGCGGGCCGTTCGAAGGGCCCGACGACATCATCGTCGACGACTCTGTTCGCCTCGTCGAAGCACCTCAAAGTCGGCGACACCGTCGAGACCCTCAACCATGAGTTCCGGATTTCCGGCATCGTCGAGCACGGCAAGGGAGCGCGCAAGTTTCTGCCCCTCAAGACCATTCAGGAGCTGATCGGCGCGCAGGGCAAGGCGACCATCTTCTACGTCAAGCTCGACAACCCCAACAACGCCGACGAAGTTGTAAGCGCCATCAAGAACATCCCCGGCATGCAGCAGTACGGTGTGCACTCGCTGAAGGAATATCTCAGCCTCATGACCGCCAGCAGCATTCCCTTGTTCTCGACGTTTATTAACGTGGTGATCGCGATCGCCATGATTATCGGCTTCATCGTCATCTTCCAGGCGATGTACGCCGCGGTCATGGAGCGCACCCGCGAGATCGGCATCCTGAAGTCGCTGGGCGCCGGCAAGCTCTACATCGTGAATGTGGTGCTGCGGGAGACGCTGCTCATCGCGATCGGCGGCATCATTCTCGGAATCGTCGCCAGCTACGCAGCCAAAGCGGGCTTGCGGACGAAGTTCCAAACGCTGCCAATCTCTGATCACCGGAGGTTGGCTGGCCCGTGCGACGGTCATCGCGCTCATCGGCTCCCTGCTGGGCGCGTTCTATCCGGCGATCAAGGCCGCACAAAAGGACCCCATCGACGCGCTGGCGTACGAATAGGTCCGTTACAACAGGAGATCTTTCGGCAAGCCATTGTTGGCATCGCCGCTATGGATTACATTAGCCACTCTCCAAACAGGCCCTGGTACCAGTCCTCTTGTCAACATCTGCTCTTTTTGGGTTCGAGCGGCAACTGGGCACAGCAAGATTTAAGAGTTGCCGCATGAACCGTCCGCCAACCGATCGGTGGGCAAGGTTTGGAAGAGAAGGTGTGCTTCGAGAGGTTACTGCCCGAACTCTCGGCGCAGTTCGTAGGGGTTACATCTGAGTCGATTGATAACAAAAGATCAATGGTTATTTGGTCGTGGGAGCCAACTCATCGCAACTCTCCCGCTGGCGGAGGGTTAGCGACAACTACACGCGAGGAGAAAACCGAATGGATTTGGAAGCGAGCATCCGAAAACTGGCCGTGGGAGCGCTTGCCGTCGCGAGCTTCTTCGCCGGCGGGGTTGCGACCGCACATGCGCAGCAGGTCACAGGAACGTTGGGTCAGGCCGACGCCACGACCACCATCAACGGAAAGCAGCTTCCGCCGCCGCCTCCGAAGTTCGGCGGCGTGATCAAGGAAACCGCCAAGGATTCCACCCCCTGGTGGCCGCCGCGCATCGTGCCGCCCAAGGGCGCGCCCAACGTGCTGCTCATCATGACCGACGACCAGGGCTATGGCGTGCCGAGCACCTTTGGTGGCGTCATTCCGACGCCGAACCTGGACCGCATTGCCAAGTCGGGGCTGCGCTACATTCAGTTCCATTCCACGGCGCTTTGCTCGCCGACGCGGGCGGCGCTGATCACCGGCCGCAATCATCACTCGGTCGGCTTCGGCGTCATCGGCGAATTGTCCACCGGCTACCCCGGCTATGACTCCGTCATCGGCCCCGATAACGCCACCATCGGCGAGATCCTGAAGGAGAACGGTTACGCTACCTCGTGGTTCGGCAAAGACCACAACACGCCGGGCTTCACCTACAGCACCACCGCCGGGCCGTTCGACCAATGGCCTATCGGCATGGGCTTTCAGTACTTCTATGGCTTCCTGGGTGGCGAGACCGACCAGTGGACGCCCTACCTGTTCCGCAACACCACTGCCGTTTATCCCTGGGTCGGCAAGAAAGGCTACAACCTCACCACCGACCTGGCCGACGACGCCATTCGCTATTTGCGAGGACCTGAACGCATCAGCGCCCGACAAGCCGTTCTTCCTCTATTACGTGCCCGGCGGCTCGCACTCGCCCCACCAGCCGACGCAGGAATGGATCGACAAATTCACGGCAAGTTCGACATGGGCTGGGAAAAGCTGCGCGAGCAGATCTTCGAAAACCAGAAGCGGCTGGGTGTGATTCCGCCGAACACGACGCTGACGCCGTGGCCGGACGGACAGGCGGAGTATGGGGGAGCCAAGCTGCCCAAATGGGACTCGCTCAGCGCGTTGGAAAAGAAGATGTACGCCCGCGAGGCAGAGGTCTTTGCCGCCTACACCGCCTACACCGACTATGAGATTGGTCGCGTGATTGACGAAGTCGAGAAGATGGGCAAGCTCGACAACACGCTGATTATCTACATCGACGGCGACAACGGCACCAGCGCGGAAGGCAGTGTGTACGGCACGTTCAACCAGTACACCGCATACAACGGCATCATCAATAGCCGATGGTCAAGCCCGTCCTGGCGATGAACGCATTGCACTATAACGACTGGGGCTCCGACAAGACCTACCCGCACATGTCAGTCGCCTGGTCCTGGGCATTCGATACGCCCTTCAAGTGGACCAAGCAGGTGGCATCGCATTTCGGTGGCACCCGGCAGGGCTGGCCATTTCTTGGCCCGGACATATCAAGGACGTGGGCGGGATTCGCACCCAGTTCCACCATGTCATTGACATTGTCCCGACCATCCTCGAGGCCGCCGGCATCCAGGCGCCCGATGAGGTCAACGGAATCAAGCAGAAGCCGATCGAAGGCGTAAGCATGCTCTACACCTTTGACTCAGCCAATGCCAATGCGCCGTCCAAACGCGATACGCAGTATTTCGAGATGGTCGGCAACCGCGCTATCTATCACGACGGCTGGATTGCCGCCACCACGCCGCCTGCGCCGCCCTGGGAGCTGGGAACGACGGCGATGCCGCCCCTCGACCAATACAAGTGGGAGCTTTACCACATCGCGGACGACTATTCGGAATCCAACGACCTCGCGGCGAGCAATGCCTGACAAGCTGAAGGAAATGCAGGCGCTGTTCCAGAAAGAGGCGGCGGACCACCAGGTCTTACCGCTGGATAACTCGGGCTTCGTGCGCGCGCTTACGGCGCGACCGAGCGCGATCGCCGGGAAAACCGTTTTCACCTACACCGGTGAGAATCGCCAACATTCCGGACGGCAATGCTCCCAACATCCTGGGCAGGGACTTCACCATCACCGCCGAGTTGACGATCCCGAGTGGCGGCGCGGAGGGCGTGGTCGTAACCGAAGGCGGAATGATCGGCGGCTATGGCCTCTACCTGACCCATAGCTTCAATTGGTGGCTCAAGAGCCGGTTGTTCAAGACCATAGGCTGGGTGTTGCTCCTTTTGGGATTGTTTCTAGTGTGGCGGAGCAAGCCAGGCTGGAGCAGGCGCTTTGGCTACGCCTTCTTGCTGCTGGCGGCGCTCGGACTCCTCGCCGTGTTTGCCACCGACATCTTCGGATTCGGCAAAGGCCGGCCGGTGTTCGTTTACAACATGCTGGACCTGGAGCGCTTCCGGTGGAGAGGCTCTGCGCTCAGCGAGGGCAAGCACACCATCGTCTTCGACTTCAAATACGACGGCCCGGGTGTCGGCAAGGGCGGTACCGGCGTGCTGACCGTGGATGGCAAAGAGGTCGCCCGCAAGTCGATGGAGCACACCATTCCGTTCCTCATGCCCGCCGACGA
The DNA here is from genome assembly GCA_963831675.1 of uncultured Acidobacteriaceae bacterium. Classification (GTDB taxonomy): domain Bacteria; phylum Acidobacteriota; class Terriglobia; order Terriglobales; family Acidobacteriaceae; genus Bog-257. The sequence goes on along the minus strand of CAWHRM010000016.1, from coordinate 2,953 downwards.
GAGCTTCGACGTCGGGCTCGACACCCGTACGCCGGTGGACTTTACCTATGACTGTCCTTTCCGCTTTACCGGAACGATCGACAAGCTGACGTTCAACCTCGGGCCGTCGCAGTTGTCGGCCGAGGACCAGAGGAAGATGGACGACGCGATTGCCAGAGTGAACAACTAGCTGGCCAGAACAAACCGGACCGCCGCGCAAACGCGCTGCCAGCCTCCAGGCTGGCGGCGCGTTCGGAGTACGAAAAGGATGACGATCATGAAAACCAAATTTGCCTGGTGCGCGACGCTGGTGGGTATCGCATCCACAATTGCCGTCGGGCTGCAGGTTTCAGTAAACTACGACCACAACCAAAGTTGAATCTCGTTGGCGCTGTTGGAGCCCCAGGCAGAGGTGTGATACGGCGCAAAGAACCGGGAATCCGTTAGAAGTTGCAGGAGGCAAGGAGAGTCAATGAATTTGTATCGCAAGATGTTTTTTTCAGTCTTCGCAGGAGTCATGTTGAGCCTGTTGCTGAGTGTGTCGGCAGTTGCCCAAGGACCGGCCGATCTAACTGTCCAGGAGCAGCCTACCAGCGCTCCAATGCCGCCGAAGGCGAGCACTGGCGACGACGATAAGTGGCACTTCGCGATCACGCCGTATCTCTGGTTCCCGGGAATAAGCGGAACCGTCGGCGCTTTCGGTCACGACGCCAGCGTACATGCATCGGCCACCGATGTCTTGGGGTACTTCAACTTCGGGATCATGGGCTCGGTCGAGGCTCGCAAGAACCGCTGGGTTGTGCCGATTGATTATATGTTTGTCAGGGTTGGTGACAATAAGTCGCTGCCTGAAACTGACTTGGATCAGACCTCGATAAACGTGAAGGTGACGGAATCGATTCTGACCCCCAAAATCGGTTACCGATTTGCCGATACCGAGAGGTGGAAGGCCGATGCCCTGTTCGGCATACGCTATTGGCATTTGGGACAAACCATCACCTTGAAGCCCTCCGGCCTTGGAGTTTCGCCATCGGTCAACTGGGTGGACTTCAATCTTGGCATGCGCGTGGCCGCGGCTTTGACGCCCAAAACGATGATTACGGTCTTTGCGGATGAGGGCGCCGGAGGCTCGCGGCTGGACTACCAGGCGGGCGGACTTTTCGGCTACAAAATTAAACCCACCCTCGCTTTGCAGTTAGGCTGGCGCTATCTGTACGTGGACTACCGGGACCGCAGCGAGAAAGGGTTCATCTTCGACGCGCATCAGTCCGGCCCGGTGCTTGGCATTACGTGGGATGTCAAGTAATCGCTGGTCCGAGGACCAGACTTGTTTGTGGCGACAGTATCTGCGACGACGCCCTGTCCGTGCTCCGGTCTTTGCGTAGTGGAAACAGGGGTCTAATCAATGGTTCGGGTGATCCGGCCTTCAGGCTGGCGTCCAAGCGGTTGCTTTCGCCGCTGTTGGGGTGCAAGTCAGCGCTGCCGGTCGGGCCGGAATATCCCCGCAGTCTCGCCGCGAAACTAACCTGTCTCATAAATCGCGATGTATCAGGACCCGGGCTTCAGCCCCTGAGTGCCTATTTTTGCAGGGGTTAAAGAGGGTGTGTGAGAACTACGGTTGGTTTGCGACAGTGGAACGAGCGTGTGGAAAACTAGCCCCAAGGGGGCGGTTCAGTCTAGATGGAATGAGACGGCTGGTCTCGCGGAACAGGGTAAGCTGTCCGCACGCACTCAAGGGTGCAAAGGAGACCAGCCTTATGAAAAAGAGTAACCGAGCTTTGGTGAGCGGAGAGAAACCCCGCATGACCGTAGGCATCGATCTGGGAGATCGCTTCAGCCGGTATTGCATCGTCCATGCAGACGGTGAGGTCATGGAAGAAGGGCGGATAGCGACGACGGCGGCAGCGCTGCAGCGACACTTCGCGGGAGACCGCGATGGAACCCGGTGATGCCAAGATTGGGAGGAAGTAAGAGTACGGGCCTCGACCCGCCGCTGGTTGCCGGCCCGAGCAGGAGTTTTTTGAGGCATGAGGAAATCTATCGCTCCGATGTTGCCTCTGGGAGGAGGCAAACCGCAAGGCCTGCCTCCCGCCATGAGGATCGTCGCGATGAGTTTCCACCGGTTATTCCTCGGCGGGTTGCTCTCCAGCAGAGCCCGCCTCCGCTTCACCGGCGGGTAAGCATTGTGCAACACCTGTCCCCAGTTCGCAAATTGACTGGGACCAGCAACCCACCCAAAAGGGGGATGCTTTGAATGTGGTATCAACTATCGCGAGAAATTGCTTGACTCGACCAGCCGTCTCATAGAAGCCCAGCACGCAGCCGAAGGCGGAGTGCTGGGTAGGCCGGTATATAAATCCCGAGCCCCCTTCAGGGGGCGGCAGAGGTTCTCACACAGTGACCGATTCGTAAGTCCCTGGGTAAGTTGTGTCACGCGCGATGAGTCCGGCAGGACGGCACACGAATCACGCCAGGACCTTGTGCCCACCTCGTCAGTCCGATGTGCCGTCCCTGAAGGGACTCTGGTCTATTTACAACGCTTACCCAGGGCTCACGCCCTGGGCTACGTTTGTTTCGCCCTTCGGGCTTGGGGGCGAGCAGGCTGCGAACTTACGTTACGGAACTATCCTACCCAACCAAAAGCAGCTTGCGTGGTGCACCGGCCCCTGAATCGCAAGAGACCAGCCCGTCAGGGCGGAAGCGAAGTTAGCCCAGGACGTGAGTCCTGGGAAGACAGTTTCTGTGAGTCCAGACCCGGCTTCTAGCCGGCGACACCATACGAGGACACGGGAAAAAAGCGTGCCAGCCGGATGCCCGCCCAAACCGACTTGCCTGGGCGGGGACTTTCGTCACATGCCGCAGAGTCCACCAGGTTGTGGGTGTTCCGGATACCCTACTCAATCGCCTTCTTGAAAACGAATGGGAACTCAACAGGTGAGAGTCGGTGCAGAATCGAAGAGAACCGATGGGATGG
>CAWHRM010000015.1:0-259439 GCA_963831675.1 uncultured Acidobacteriaceae bacterium | reverse complement strand
CTGAACCAGTCACACATTGTGGCACGAACGCACGGTTTCTTCAGTTTGTGCCGCGTTGGAGCAACAGTCTCACATTGCGGGCGGTGGCCAGCCCCGCCGCCCATAACCTCCCTCGATAGCAGATGTTCCACAATGTGGGATAGAGTGCCTGGCCGCTGGGCTGTAAGCTGCCGACATAACCATCTCTCGCAACCGTTCCCCTCCGCCTTTTCCCGAGGACACAACACAGGTCATACAGAGTGGGAGTCGTCCTCCGGCGACACTTCCGGGCATTACGTTGTCTGCCTCGATTGCGGCAGGCAATTTGCGTACGACTGGTCGCAGATGCGGGTTGTGCGGTAGCGCGTTATACTCGCTCATATTGAAACCGGCAATAGTACATCCGGACTCATGATGCAGGCCTCTGGAGTGCCAGACTACACCTTCAGTGAGCATGCGCTCGTTGAGATGAAGAGACGCGGTGTCAGTGAGGCCATTACTCGCGAGATTTTGCTCTCACCGGAGCAGAGACTTGGCGTTCGCGGGGGCCGCATCGCCCTGCAATCCAGGATATCAATGGGCGATCCAGCAAAGCAGTATTTGGTACGGGTATTTGTGGACATTGACCGCACTCCCGCAGAGGTGGTTACGGTCTACCGGACCAGCAAAATTGACAAGTATTGGAGGGTGGAATTGTGAAAGCCAGCTATGATCCGAGAACCGATACCCTGAGCTTGATCCTGAAGGATGGCGCAACCGTGGCTGAAAGCGATGAGGACAAGCCGGGCATCATCCTGGACTACGACGAAAGCGGAAATATGGTCTCGATGGAGATACTGGATGCTTCCCGACGCGTGACCGAGGCGACAAAAATGGAGTTTCAGGTCGCCTGATTTTAATCGAATGAGCAGTGATCAAACGGGGGCAAGCTACGGTTCCACACCCCCCGTCGTTCTTTCCACCACCTGCTGGGGCGCAGTGATATTGGGTGTCGCCGGAGCTTTCTTTCTGCGCAGCTCGTGCAGCAGGTTCGATTTCGTCAGCCACAGCCCTAACGCCACCGCAGCCAGCCAGGCCCCGCTGATCACCGCCAGCGACAGCAGGTCGGCTTCGCGGCTGCCGTTGACAGCAATCATCCGGCCGACGGCAAAGCAAACTGCCGCCGCGAATACCGCAGTCCCGAGAGCCTTGGTCAGTTCGTGCCACGGCACGCCGCCAAGCATGACCAGTCTTCTTGCGGCCGAGCAGCCAGGCCAGCGCTACGGTATGCATCAGGATGCCGATATCGGAGGCGATCGCCAGCCCAGTCACGCCGAAGCGATGGAAGAGCGAAGAGTACACCGGCAGTGACGCAGCTACGATGATGGTGCTGGCGATCATTGGGGTCAGAGTGTCGCCGGCGGCATAGAAAGCGCGAGCATAGAGCGCCTGCGCCGACCACAGCGCCAGCGAGAGCGCGAACCAGAAGAAATAGATCGCAGTCTCGTGCGAATCCTGAAAGCTGAAGCGCCCCCGGCGATAGACGAGATCGATGAGCGGCAGCGCCGCGGGCATCATCCAGGCTGTCGAAAGCAACGAAGCCGCGGAAATCCGGTAGACCGAGAGGTTCACGGTATCGGCGAACTCTTTTCGCTTTCCTTCACCGAAAAGCCGCGCGAAGAACGGCATCGAAGCCTGGCCCGCAGCTTGCCCGAGGATCGAGATCGGTACGGCGAACAGCCGCTTGGCGTAGTTCAGCCGCGTGATGTCGCCCGCGCCGCCCGAGGCAAAGTAGCGCAGGATCCAGTCATCGGCCGAAACCAGCGACACGCCGAGCATCAGCGGAATCGAAAGCCGCACCCACTCGCGAAATTCGCTGTTGCGTAAGTCGAAGTTCAGCCGGTACGACAAGCCGTCGCGCGCCGCACCGATGGCGTTGATCAGGAATGGGCCCACGATCGCCCCGACGAGAGCGCCGTAGGCGAGCGATTCGATCCCGAAGCGGCGTGCGCCGACAATGCCGCCGAGAATAATGAAAACGTTGTAGAGAATCGGGCTCAACGCGGGATAGAGGAACATCCGCCGCGAGTACAGCACCGCCGACACGATGCCGCCGGCATAGAAAAAAATCTGGCCCGGCAGCAGAATGCGCGTGAGGTGGACGCATAACTGCAACTGCTCCGCCGAAAAGTGCGGAAAAATGAGCCGCTCGACTTGCGGCGTGAAGATCTCCAGCAGCACCGTGCCCAGGCACACCACTGAAGTCATGATGGTGATGGTGGAGTTGAACGCGTCCTGGGCTTCCTTGTTGCGGCCGCGCGAGGCGTAGCGCGTGTAGATGGAGATGAAGGTGATGGAGGCGGTTCCGCCGGCGAGGATGTAGTTCAGGAAGTCGGGCAGGTTGAAGGCGCCGACGTAGGCGTCGGTATGGAGCCCGGCGCCGAACGCCCAGGCGATATAGGCTTCGCGCAGGTAGCCGATGATGCGCGACAGCATGACCGCAACCATCAGCAGCAGCGTGGCAGACAACTCGGTGTGCTGATGGGAGGGACGCAGGTTGCGCAACACCCGCGCGCGAAAACTGCGGCCTTCTTCGCTTGAGCTGGGCTCGGCCGGAGGCGGCATGTGACTGCGATTCTACACGCCGAGTGCTCAGCCGCCGCACAGTCGCGTTGGAATTGTTGGAATTCAATTCGTCACTCGTAGCGAAGCGCAACCAACGGATCCACCCTGCGCCGCCCGGCGTGCGGGAATGTAGCAAGCCAAAATAGCTGCCGTCGCCAAAACAACGTGACTCCGCCGAAGATGAGGGGATCGTGTGCGCTGACTCCAAACAGCAGGCTGGAAAGAACACGCATAGCGGCAAAAGCAACCACCAGACCCAATACCAAACCGACAATCGCGAGCCGCATTCCTTGTTTCACCACAAGGCTTCAACACGCTTCCGGCTTGTGCGCCCATTGCCATGCGGATGCCGATTTCGCGCGTTTGCTGATTTACTGAGTACGAGAGCACGCCGTAGACACCCACCACCGCAAGGATAAGCGCGACCCGCCAAAGACAGCCAGGAGTGCGGCGCCCATGCGTGGCGCCCAAAGTCCCTGATCAAGTAGTTCTCCGATGGTATTCCAGTTGGTGAGCGCCAGGTTTGTGTCGAGCGATTGAACATGGCTCCTTACTGTGGCAATGACTGGTTCCGGCTGGCCGGTGGTCCGCACTTGCATGGTGACCGCCGGAGAGAAGTCCTGCGTCAGCGGCAAATAGGCCAGCGGCTGAGGTTCTTCCCCAATCGCATTCACCACCGTGTTGCGCACGACACCAACTACTTCGCGCAGCTGGGTCTCTCCGAAAAAGTGGAAACGCTTTCCGACCGCATCCTGATTCGGCCAGAATTGTTTGGCCATGGCTTCGCTCACGATCGCGACCTGGGTCGTATCCTTGCGGTCGGCGTCGGTGAATTCACGACCGCTCACCAGCGGAATGCGCAGGGTCTGGAAGAAATTGGGCGCGATGTCGTTCAGCTGCGTCAGGGTCCCGCGATAACCCGATGCTTCATCTTGTCCCTCGGGGAACACTGTCCGCGCCAGTCCTCCACCGAGCGGGAAATTGGACGCGATCGTTGCCGACGCAACCCCAGGCGATGCCTCGGCTCGTTCGATGGCGGCGCGAAAAACTGCTGGCCGCGATCTTCGTCGTAATGCAAGGCTCCCAGGTCGAAAGCGAACACAAAGAGATTTCTCGACTCGAACCCTGGATCCACGCGTTGTGCGTTCTGCATGCTGCGAACGAACAGCCCCGCGCCCACCAGCGCGACCAGCGCCAGCGCAATCTCGGTCACGACCAGCAGACTGCGGAACCGGTTGCGTGCCCAACTCACGCTGCCGCCGCGTCCTCCGACTTTCAGCACCTCGATCAGGTTCGGTCGCGCGACCTTGATCGCCGGAGCCAGTCCGGTCAGTACCGCCGTCAGCAGTGACACGCTGAACGTGAAGAAAAGCACATGGGAATCGAAGGCGATGTCCAAGTCGCCATCCAGGATGAATGGCGGACGGAACGACCACAGCACTGCGCGGCCACCATAGGCGATCGCCATGCCCACGATTCCGGACAGAACTGCAAGCACCAGGCTTTCCGTAAGCAACTGCCGTATCACCCGGCGTCGGCTGGCTCCCAGCGCGGCTCGCAAGCTCATTTCCTTCTCGCGGCGCGCAGCCTGGGCAAGCAGCAGATTCGCCACGTTAACGCAGGCAATCAGGAGGACCAGACCCACGATGCCCATCATCAATCCGCCGGCCAGCACGATTTGGCCGCGATTGTTCACGCCCACCGCTGCATCGGCGAGAGGTGTCAGCGCCACACTGCGGCTGGCATTGTCCTTCGGAAAGGCGCGCTCCAATTGTGACGCGATGGTCTTCAGCGACGCTTCTCGCCGCGTTCAGGCTCACACCGTCTTTTAGTCGGCCGAACACGGCGGTGGTCAGGAACCTGCGGTCGTTAAAGTTGTCTTTGAAGAACCCCGCGAGCACCTGGGGATACATGCTGACCGGGATCCAAACTTCCTCCGCGTTGCCAAAAATAAACGTACCCTTGAAGCCGCGTGGTCCCACGCCGATCACTGTGTAAGGTGTAGCGTTGAGCGTCAAAACCTTCCCAACAACGTTGGGATCCGACCCGAATTTATTGACCCACAGGCTGTAGCTCAGGACCGCGACGTTGTTGCCACCCGGCTTGCTGTCTTCGTCCGGCAGAAAGAAACGTCCCCGGACAGGAGTCAGTCCGAGGACCTCAAAGTAGTTCGCAGTGACCATTTGCCCCTGGACTTGTTTCGGCTCCGCGCCACCGCTCCATGTCAACGGGAGCGGGCCAACGATGCAGCTGAGCCCGGAAAAAACCTGGTTCTCTCTGGCATAGTCCTGGAAATTCGGATACGACATGCCGAGCTTCGTCACATTGGCTGCGGTGACTCGGGTCTTGGTGTCAACCGTATCCACTTCAACCAGGCGGGAAATATCTTTGACCGGCAAAGGATGCAGGAGAATCGCGTTCACGACCGTGAAGATCGTCGTATTGGCGCCAATTCCGAGCGCCAGCGACAGGATCGCGATCGCGCTGAACCCAGGATTCTTGATCAGCAGCCGTACTGTGTACCGGATGTCCTGCCACAGTGTTTCCATATGCTCCGCCCGTTTCCTGCCTTTGGTCATCCTCTCAGTCACCAAATGTACCACCGGTTGAATAAATCGGCGATCTTGCACCAACTGAGTCAGGGGAGCGATCAGTCGTGAACCCCCCGTCGGGTGTGAGCGTGGTGACCGAGATGTAGCTGGCCTCTTCCGAGCACAGGAAGACTATTGCTTGGGCGGTCTCTTCCGGATGGCCTGCGCACCGTCGTGAGCCCGATTTGCCCATTCTATGGCAGGCTGTTGAATCTTCACGGCAGTCTGACGATCAGACATAAGTCCCGCACCACTTATGCACGTCCGTGACATAAGCGCGTCCGCCAGTTAGCAACCGGAACTCGGTCGTCGCCGCCTACGCGAGAAACTAGCCTTCTCTTGGGGCGGCGGATCGGGAGGGTAGGTATCGGATAAGGTTTGTTAAGGCTGTATAGCTTGTCTACCTTGTATAAGTTGCTAGCTTATCTAACTTGTTAGCTTGTTATCTGAAAAGGTCTCGGATTTCGGCCAATTTTAGCTGCTAAGTCATTAGGAATCTATACGTTGCATGTAAGTCCCACGGGCTCAAATGCTTGCGAGTGATTCAGTGTCTAAGTCGTTGATTCTACGTAGAGCGTTGGGGGAGGGATAATCAGCCGGAAATCCCGAGCTTCCCGAAAATCTCGGCGCTCCGGCGTGCTTCGAAGAGCGGACTTCCGAATGCGTATGATGAATCCCAGTCTCGCCGTTCTCATCTTCTCTAGAGGTTGCAACCTTGAAGCGAAACCTTCGCGTTGACAGCAGGAGCCGGGAAAAAGCTGAGAGCGGCAATCGGTGTCACCGCTCCCAGCGCTTATCAGCGTCGTCGAGAGTTTGCAGTCGGCTATTCTGCTGCCAGGTTGGCTCCCGCAGGGCTCGCCGTCTCAAAACCGGTCAGAAGATAATCTTGCCGTTGAATTGAATGATGCGAGCATCCTCAGCCGCCGCTGCGGCCGCCCCATAAGGAGTGGTCGGGGGCGAAATCGTGGTAAACACACTCCCGAACAATCCAGGAACATTCATGTCGCTATACGGATTGGCAAAGTTTGGGTGGTTAAGAATGTTGTAGAAGATGGTGGCGAAGGAGAAAGTCACACGCTCGGTGAGCTTGAAGTTCTTGCGCACCGTCAAGTCCGTGTTGAAGTAGCCTGGGCCCCGGAACTGGTTACGCAACGTACCACCAAACCCTGGCGCTGAACCTGCGGGCAGAAACAAGCTCAAGGGAAGGCAAGGCGTGATCGCGCCACTCACCACCACTGGCGCACCGCAGGTTTGCGGCAACGTACCGGAGCCGGAGGGATAGGCGAGTACATTCACCGCCGATCCACTGAAATTGTTGTTCAGCAAGTTTGAGGACGTGACTCCGTCGATGGCGCTGAACGGAAGGCCGGTGCGGCGGAAGAACGTCTCCGAGATGGTCCATCCCCCGATTGCCTGGTTCAGGAAGCTGTTGTTGCTCTTAAACGGCAACTGCCAAACGTAGCTGGCAGTGAGATTTTGCCGTGCGTCGTAGTCAGACGAGGAGTAGTTAAGGCAACGGAGACACAGCGGGTTAATCTGATTGGTGATGCTGCTGTAGACACTGTAAGGCAGCACGCCGCCATTGGAGACATCATCCAGCGAGTGGGACCAAGTGTAGTTGATCGAACCGGTAAATCCGTGCCAAAGCCGCTGAGTGAGGGTCGTGGTCAGTCCGTTGTAGTTGGACGTGCCAGGGTTGTAGTACTGGCCTACCTGCAGGATGCGGCTATCAGGGGCCGCCGCCGCCAAACCGCCAAATCCAAACGCATTCAGGCCTGGATTGAGGGTGATGAGGTTAAACCCGTAGTTGCCAACGTAGTTGAGGGTCAGCGACGTCGTTGAACCTAAGGCGTGCTCGACCTCCAGGTTCCACTCCACATATTCCGGGTTCTTGAAGTTTTCGCTGACATCATTAAGATTCGGAAGTCCGCAGGTGGGATTGGCGTTTAAATAGCTGGTAACCGTCCCGCCGGAGTGGAAGTTCGAATTGAAAGCAGTGTTACAGCCCGAGATACTGGCGGCAGCGTTATCTGGCTCGGTCGGCGCAAGGGGAAATGGACCCGGAACAAAGAACTGGTTTACGGACGGGAAGTTCCGCGTAAAGTTGTCCAGGATCTCCCCAGGATAGAGATCCGTAAACAGTCCCGCTCCACCGCGAATTACGGTAGTTCCGCCCCATCCGGCATACGCGAAGCCCACCCGCGGCTGGACGACTGCCAGCTGTATGTTGCGGAGAATCTGCTTACTGCTGACCATCATCTGGTTGTAGGGAGTGTCGGGCGAGTGGCTGAAGCCTGGTGAATTAAAAGGCTGGCTGGTCAACGAGGTGCAGCCATTTTGGCATACGCCCGGCGTGTTACGGTCAACCCTCAGGGTCAGGGTCAAAGTGAGCTTTGGACTGGCTTTCCACTGGTCTTGAGCGTAAAGGGACCAACTGGAAAAGGCGATGGGCTGCCGGGGACTGACAGCGAAGTTCTGCTGGACCTGGCTCGCAAGGCCGGCGGCAAAGTCGCTCAGGGCGGAGCCGATGGCTGGGAACAGCTGCTCGCTGGCGGTGTAATCGGTCACGTCATCGCGCCGGAAATTGCCGCCGAATTTCAGAATGTGCTTACCTTTGCTCCAGGACACGTCGTCCACCAACTGCCACTGGGTGAGATTGCGGCCCTCTGGATATAGGATACCGAGCGGGTAGTCCGAGGCGCCAACTCCCAGAGCCGTCAAAGACGAATCCGTGGATGACACGATATACGGAAGGGCTGCCAGACCCTTCGCAAGATTCGGGCTCCCGAAGATCGCCGACTCGTACAGTACCGATCCGATAAAGTTGTTGACCAGGTTGGGGGTGAAGGTGTGGGTGTAATTCAACTGGCCTTCATTTTGCGGTTGGACACTGACGGTGTTGAAGACCGGGTTGATCGGGTCGGTGTAGGTGGGTTGCGTGCCGCGGTCGAACCTGACCCGGCCAAACACTTTGTCCTTGTCGCTGAAGTCGACGTCCACGCGTGCGCTCAACAGCCATTCCTTGTTGCCGTTCGAGGTGGTGTCGCGAAAGGTGTCCAGGCAACTGGTTCCAATAGCCGGGTTAATGGGGATGTAGCTGGCGCAACTATCAGGAGATGGGACGGCCCGGTTAATGCCCGGAGCCGCGTTATAAAGGCTGAACATCTGCTGGTAAAACTGAGTCGAAGTTGCCGGAATGTTGGACAACACCTCGGTTTGGAACAGCGGGTCAGGCACAAATACCGAGGTACTGGTGCCAAAGATGTAGCGTATTCCCTCCGTGTTGACGAAGAAGAAGACCTTGTCCTTCTTGATCGGTCCACCGATACTCGCCGCCCACTGGTTGTTGTTCTGGAACGGCCGTGGGGCGCCGCTGAAGTTATTGAACCAATCGTTGGCATCCATGGCGCGGCCCGTCCAGGAATAAGAAGCGTCGCCGTGGAAAGTGTTCGCGCCCGACTTGGTGGTGTAATCAATCTGCGCGCCGGCTTGCCGGCCATATTGGCCGGTATAGCCATTGCTGACCACCGCGACTTCCTGTACTTCGTTGCCGCCCAGCAGCAGATTGCTGGCGCCCGAGTTGTTCAGGTTCACGAATGGGTCGTTGTAATCATTGCCGTTAAGGGTGAACAGATTCGAGGTGCCCGGCATTCCGAAAGCGCTGAAATTGCCGAAGCCGTTACCGGAGGAGGTGTTCATCGAAACCCCCGGCGCGATTTGAGCAATATAGGTGATGTCGTTACCTGGGTTCGGCAGATTCTGAATCTGCCGGGCGCCAATGTTGGTACTCAGATTCGCGTCTTCCGTCTGCAGCAATTGTCCGGAAGATGACACCTCCACAGTCTCCGTGACGTCACCCAACGCCAGGTTGACATTAGCTGCAGCCGTCTGTCCCAAGGTAACCTCTACGTCTTGGGCGGCTTTCTTGAAGCCGCTCTGGGTGACCGTGACCGTGTACGGACCCGGCTTCAGCAAAGGGAAGGAATACAGACCCGACGCGTTTGTGCTGGTCGTCTGGGTCGCGCCCGTGGATGAGTTCGTCAGGGTTACGTCAGCATTCGATACAACCGCGCCGCTGGGGTCAGTCACCGTCCCGATTATTGCTCCAGTGACGATAGACTGGGACAGCAAGCTGATTGGCACCAGCAGGATCATCGCTACGGCTACCAGAGCAAATGAACTGCGCATATACATCCTTTCCATTCTCCCATTGGGCGGCGCCAGCAACCACGAAATGAGCACATGGAACTCTTACACGCCCAACCATTGAAGTCTTTTGCTTTTCGCCATACCAATTCTCTTGCCATACCAAAAGTTTACGCCGTCTTCGCTGGCGTTCAAGATGCGAGAAATTGAGACTGCACCACTACCACGCGCACGGTTCCGCCGCCGTAGAAAAGTCTGCCTGAGCTTGCAAGATGCGTCCACCTTACTGCATCGCGTGCCCGCTGCCGTATGCTCGAGAGTCGAGTTACAGTGCTTCATTTTGCGCTCCAGTGGTTTGGCACGCTCGCACGCTTTTTGCCTCGCGGAGTGGACCCAACCGGGAAGTGCCGTCTCCGAAGGACAGTTCAGCTATGGCGTAATCTCGTAGATGACACCGCAGCCTTGGTCTCCACCAGATGGGCAGTTGTGGTTCCCTCCTCCCTCGTAGGTCGTGCCGTAGAGATTGCCATTGCTGTCCGATACCAAGCTGCTCGCGGGAAACCCGCCGTCGCTGCCGCCGGTGAAGTCATGAAGATCGGTGTAGGTCCAGCCGTTATCAGTCGGCGTCAGCTTGAACACGGAACCTTCGCCATACAATCCATCGGCCTCGGTTACCCCGTAGAGATTGCCGGCATTGTCCCTCACAAGAACGTCTTGTGGCCCCAGTGAGCCATTGAGGTCGTAGAGGAGATTGAAGGTCCAGCCGCCTCCCGAGGTCGCCAGCTCAAACACCGTGCCGCCATTATTCATGCCGCCTGGAGTGTTTCCGTACAGATTGCCAGCGCCGTCCATGATCAAATCGGCTTGAGGCTCGCTTCCATCGCTTCCATCCTGGAATTCATAAAGAGTATGCTGCGTCCAACCCGATCCCGAAGGCGTCAACTGGTAAACCACGCCGTTGCCGAAGCCTCCACCAAGGCCCCCGGCCTGGGTCGCGCCGTAGAGGTTGCCAGCGCCATCGAAGATCACACCGGCGAGCGGATTGGCCCCATCATCTCCGCCGGTAAAGGTGTAAAGGGTGCGCTGGGTCCAGTTGCCGTTGGATGGTATCAACTCATACACCACGCCGTAACCTGGGCCGCCGCCGTTTACTGCGGCGCCGTAGAGATTGCCGCTCTGGTCGAAGGTGACCCCAGCCCACGGATTCCGTCCATCATCGCCTCCTGTGAAACGATAAAGCACGGTTTCGTTCCAGGGGCACAGGATATTTGCGCACGATTTCGCAGGCGGTTTCACGTTGAAGACTGTGCCATCATCTCCAATTCCTCCGACGTAGGTAGTGCCATAGAGACTCCCGTTCGGCCCTATGGTGACGCGGGCGAGAGGAAACCCTCCGTCGCTGCCCCTGGCAAAACTGTAGAGTGTCTTAAAGACAAAACCGCTTCCCATGTGCTTCAGTTCGAATACTGTGCCGTTGTCCGTGGCGCCGCCCCACGCAGTCGTTCCATAAAGACTGCCGCCGCGATCGACCGTCAGTCCAGCAACAGGGTTTGCTCCACCGTGTTGCGTGAAGTTGTAAATTACTTGGAATGTCTGGGACTCCGCGGGTTGAGTCAGCGCGAGAGCCAACAGCGGCGCAGTCAGAAACGCCCAGGCTAAGGCCGTGATTTGGCGTCGTCGGCCTGAATTACGGACTCTCAAGCTCATCGGATCCATGGCGTGACCTCTGGCGAAACGCTTCCGGCCAACGCTCCTCGCTGGCCGGAGTCCAGTCTGGCCGTGGCCTTAAGGCCAGCCCCAGGTTCGACTTCGAACACTGTTCCGCACCCGTTGTCAGGGGAACAGTTTGCCACTGCCAAAGCCAGCGCGGCCCCAGGCACCGGCTGCTGCGTTCGCAAAATCAAGCTACGACATTTCATTTTGCCTCCAGTGAAATAGCCTTCGTCGAGAGAGACGACGAATCGACCGCCTCTCAATCGTCCCCAGCCTTTCGTTGATGTGTCAGGCTCACGCGGAGATAAAGGCAGTCTGATACCAGCACAATGTCACCCGGCGCGACCTTACATTTTGTGTGTCGTGTGCGAACCCAAAATCCCCCTTGTTAATTTCTACTCGGAGACAGTGATTGTGGCTGTCGAAAGCCTCGAAATGTCTGAGCCGACGGGAATTATCCCTGTTTTACGCCGCTCAGTTCCCGGGCCCGGCATAAACTAAAGCACGCACGCGTACTTCCCTTGACACTGCTGACCCGCAACTTCTATCCTAGTGTTTTGCCCTAGAACGATCCCGCCCGTCTGTACCTGCCAGCGTTTCCCGTCAGGAGCTTGGCCTGCCAGACCCGGTTCCGGCCGGAGCGCCGGGCTGTTTGGGTTGCTTTCGTGCCTGGGTCTGAGGCCGGTGCTGCTATGCTGATTCGGGTTCGGGAACTGGAACTCCGCAATCTGGAGTTCGATGAGAGCTTTCAGCCCGGCGCCATCGAGTTTGGGCCCGACTTTACCCAGGCGGGCCCGTTGCACGCCAACGGGCGTGCGGAGCTGATCGTGGAGCACCGCGGCCATCATCAGGATGTCGAAGACATCCGGCTGGTGGGCAAGGTGGAGACGCACCTGGAGTTCAGTTGTGCCCGCTGCCTGGAGCCGGTGGGCCATGATGTGAACTGGGCGTTCGACCTGATCTACCGGCCCCTGGGAGTGGATCGCCGCGCCGACGAGGTCGGGATCACCGAAGCCGACACCGAGATCGGCTACTACCAGGGCGAAGGCTTGTTGCTGGAAGATGCTCTGCGCGAGCAGGTACTGTTAGCCACACCAGTGCGGGCCTTGTGCCGCGAAGATTGCAAGGGATTGTGTCCGCATTGCGGGTGCAACCTCAACGTCGAGCAGTGCCACTGTGAGCAGCATCTCAGCGATCCGCGCTGGGAGGCACTGAACGAAATCAAGAAGAAGCTGCAAAGCTAAAGTTCCGGCCGCCGGCGCGAGCCGACGGTCCAAGTTGCGAGGTTTTCATGCCTAATCCAAAACGGCGTCATTCCCAGGCGCGCACATCCAAGCGGCGGTCTCACGATCATCTGACGGCACAGTCGCTGTCCGAGTGTCCCAACTGTCACGAGCGGAAATTGCCGCATCGTGCCTGCCCCAAGTGCGGCTATTACAAGGGCCGCGAGGTCATCGAGGTCCAGGAAAGCACCAGCTAGGCTTGTCCACTTCCGCGAGCCGGGGTAATCCCTTCTTCCTGCGATTCAGGCCCGCGCTTCCACCGAAGATGCTGCACAAGTATTTATGAGACAAGCTTAGGTACTTGCAATCCCTTCTCCCATCATAAACGCTGCTCCCCGCGAGCGCCGCACTGACAGGCAAGCATGCCGACCATAATCGCTCTTGACGCCATGGGCGCCGACCGCGCGCCCAAACCTGAAATCGAAGGGGCGATCCTCGCGGCGCGATACTACGACGTGGAAGTCGTTCTGGTAGGGCAAGAAGAGGTCATTCGCGGCGAACTCGACCTGCATCGTTTCTGGCGCAGGCTGCCGATCAGCATCGTCGACGCTCGCGAAGTCGTCGGCATGCATGAGAAGGCGGCCCAGGCGGTGCGCGCCAAGCGCGACTCGTCTCTACGCGTGGGACTGCGCCTGGTGCGCGATGGCAAGGCTGCGGGCTTTGTTACCGCCGGCAACACCGGCGCGGCGATGGCCACCGCGAAGATGGTCCTGGGAGCGATCCCGGGCGTGGACCGCCCTGCCCTCGCCGCCGTGTTTCCTACCGCGCGAGGCACGGCCACGATCCTGATTGACGTCGGCGCCAACGTCGATTCCAAGCCGCAAAACTTGCAGCAGTTCGCCATCATGGGCGATATGTATTTTCGCACCATTTTTGCCGGACGCTTTCCCAGCGCTGAGTATCCGCGCGTCGGCTTGCTCTCCATCGGTGAGGAAGAAAGCAAGGGCAACGAATTGACGCGCGAGGCCTACAAGCTGATCAAAGAGCTGCCTATGAACTTCGTGGGCAACGTCGAAGGCCGCGACCTCTACAACGGCAAGGCTGACGTGCTGGTATGCGATGGATTCGTGGGCAACGTGGCACTGAAGATCTCGGAAGGGATGGTCGAAACCGTGCGCTTCCTGCTGAAGCAGTCGTTGCAGGCCACGATTACCAGCCAGGTTGGATTCCTGCTCTCGCGCAAGGCCTTCACCGATTTCAAGAAGCGCCTCGACTATTCCGAGTACGGCGGCGCGCCGCTGCTGGGCATCAAGGGAGTGTGCATCATCAGCCACGGTTCGTCGAACGCGAACGCCATCAAGAACGCGGTGCGCGTGGCCAACGAGTTTGCCAACAGCAAGCTCAACTACACCATCCAGGAGCGCATAGCGGCCGCCAGCAAGAACCTGAACAATCACGTGGCCGACCCGGCTGAGGCGGACCCGATTGGCAGCGGACTGGTGTAGCACAGTACGCTTTGAGAGCGTGCCGAGAAGCACTCCAGGTTTAGTCGTCCCGAGCCGGCCGATGCCGGCAAGCGATTGTTGTGTTGACTCAAATTCAGACACCACATGACTTCCCACCATTCATCTCCCATCGCATTCCTCTTTCCGGGACAGGGTTCGCAAGCCGTTGGTATGGGCAAGGAACTTGCCGCGCTGTATCCCGTGGCGCGGGAAACCTTCGACGAAGCCGACAACGCGCTCGGTTATAAGCTCTCGCAAACCTGCTTCGAAGGTCCTGAGGACCAACTGAAGCTCACGGAGATCACGCAGCCGGCGATCCTGACAGTTTCGGTGGCGGCATGGCGCGTGTTGCAATCGAAGGGCGCTCACGCCGTCGTATTTCGCAGGACATAGTCTTGGCGAATATTCGGCGCATGTCGCTGCGGGCACGCTTTCGTTTACCGACGCGGTGCGCACGGTGCGCAACCGCGGAAAGTACATGCAGGAGGCGGTGCCGGTCGGCGTCGGGGCGATGGCTGCTGTCCTTGCGCTTTCGAGCGACAAGGTGCACGAGATTTGCGCAGAGGCCTCGCAGGGCGAAGTCAGCCAGGCCGCAAACCTCAACTCGCCGGACCAGACCGTGATTTCCGGCAACAAGGCGGCCGTCGAACGCGCCGCGGAGCTGGCGAGGAAGCGCGGCGCCAAGCGGGCCATCCTGTTGCCGGTGAGCGCGCCGTTCCATTGCGCTCTGATGCAGCCGGCGCAAGACCGCCTCGCCGAGGACCTGCGCGCACTGACATTTCACGCACCGCAAGTTCCGGTGATGTGCAACGTTGACGCGGCCGTGGTGACGACAGGCGAGCAGGCGCGCGACGCGCTCATCCGTCAAGTTACCGGAGCGGTGCAGTGGGACAAATCCATGCGAGCGCTGGTGGCGCTGGGAGTGAAGGATTTTGCCGAGGTTGGGCCCGGTAAGGTGCTTTGCGGACTGATGCGCCAGATCGATCGCTCGTGCACCTGCCTGAACGTGGAAGACGAAGCCTCGCTGCAAAAAACCGTGAACCACTTCAGCACGGCATCGCAGCCGGATTAGCCAGGCAGCGGCAGCTATCAGCGATCAGCCATCAGCTTTCAACCGCCGTCTCGGAGCGGGGATTTGGTGTAATCCTGCTCCTTGCCTATTCACTGGGGAAGGGATTTGGCTGATAGCTGATGGCTGACGGCTAATACGGCGAGAAGCCCAGCGTCTTGTCGTTCTTCTGCACCCAGATGTGCGCCTTGTCGGCGATGCGTCCGTTGACCGAAACCACCACTACCACCCCGCTGGCCGTGGCAAACGGCGTTCCGCTGTAACCGGTGGGCACGGCTGCTCCCTCAACGCGATGGCTCTTGATGATGCCCCACTCGCCGCTCGGTCCCCAGTCTTTGATGAAGTCGTTGTACGGATACCGCGAGTACTGGTCGGGATGCTGTTTCCAGTCCGGGTCGTGCATCCAGATGCCGTACGCTTTTTCGAAGCTCTGCTGCTGCAGGGCATCGAAGAACTGGTCCACCAGGTGCTCTTGTGGCCAGAAGCGAAGGTTCCACCACACGATCGCAAGGACAATCACCGCACCGGCAATGGCGGCGATGCGCAACCACTTCTTGCGCGATCGCGCCGCATCGTAGGGCTGGGCATCGAACAACGCCATGGCTATTCCAGTTTACTCGTAGAGGTGATGCGCGCAATGGGAGAGGTCGCGTAAGCTAATGGTTCCCGGGACTTGTTTCATGAACATGCTTCCGGCCCGCCGGGGCGGAAAGTATTTGTGAAACAACCCACAAGCCCTAGGCTTGCTGTGTCTTCATTCGCTGCAGAATGAGCTGCCCACGATGACGCAGGCCGTCCCGTTCATCGTTGTTCAGCACAAACCAGTACGACAAGGCGGCAAAGAGCAGCCCCAGGCCAACCATCATTCCGGCAAAAGTCAGGAAATTGGGCGCCCGGCCGAGAAGTCCGGTCACCGAACCGATGGCCAGAACCGCGGCGGTGACCAGCGTGGGACGGAGGAAGGCCTTGGACAAATATTCGCTCCAGGTTACGTGCATCACGCGCAAGGTATAGAAAGGCTGAATGCCAAGACGTATCACCAGCATCGGCACCATGGTTCCGAGCGCGACGCCGAGAATGCCGTATTGCCGCGACCAGTAGATGCTGAGCGCCAGGTTCGCGATCCCTTCCCCCAGTGTCCAGGCGGCGAGCGCTTTATGACGGCTGCGCACGTAAAGGAAAACATTGGAGGCCGATTGCATCAGGATTACGCAATAGCCGATGGTGAGGACCAGCAGCACATTGTAGTTACTGGTAAAACCTTCGCCAATCCAAAAGTGCAGAATGTCGCGGCCGTGCAGGACCAGGACGGTGGTCCCGGCGAACGCCAAAAGGGCGCAAATCTTGGTGGACCGCAGGAAGAGGTCGCGGGAAGCCTCGAATTTCCTTGCTCCCTCAAGTCGATTGCCTTCGGTGTTGAGCGGCCCGGTGATGGGATAAAACGCCATCTTGAAGATTTCCATCAAGCGGGTAATCACGTTCCAAGGCGTGGATGCCGCCACCGACACCATGCGGGAGATGACGATGACGCCGGTGTAGAAGCGCAGCCGATCGCCGAGATCGCTGACGAATACAAAGAAGCTGAAGTGGATCAATTCCTTGGTGCGCGCCCAACTGGTGTGCTTCCAGCCCAGGCTCAGTTGCGGATCGGCAAGCTTGACCAGAAACCAGTACAGCACAAACATTCCGGCCACGAGAATCAGCTGGGCTATGGCAATTCCAGTCACCCCGCCACCCATGCGAATCACTGTCCAGAACACGATCCCGCGCGAGATGCCCCAAACGATTCCCCCGCCGTTGTAGAGATCGAAGCGGTGCAAGCCGCACAGGTAAGCGCCCATAATGCGCGCCGGAAAGTCCAGCGCGAGAGTCACAGTTTGAATCGTAAGCAGGACACGAAACAGAGTGCGAGACTCGCCATGCAAGCCAAAGAAGCCGGGAAGGACGAGAAGCAACACCGCGCACAGCAGGAAGGCCGCGGCGGCGATGCAGGCTGACATGGAAGCGCCGGTCATAAAGGTCTCGTTCAAGGCGCTGCGTTCGTTGGCTCCGCCGTAGCGCGCGACGAAGCGCTGCATGCTGTAACGCACGCCCATGTCGAGCAGGCCGTAGTAGTCGAGGACGGAAGAGACCAGGACCCAGAGGCCATAGTAAAAATCGCCCAGCCCATGGACCAGGACACGAGTGAGCAGGATCGTGACAATGCCATTGACGATCAGTCCCGCCCAAGTTGAAAGGAAGCCCCGAAACATTCGACGATTCGTTCTCTTTCCCGGACTTGCGCCGTAAAACCCTCAGGTCGCAAGTCAACCGCGGTTGAGTTTCAGAATTGATCCGGACGGTGGAGAGGAAGTCTGCGTAGTCAACCCCAGGCCAACGCTGCGTGCCTGGCCCCACCGCGATCATGAATCAGTGCAGTTCCACTAGAGCTTCCCCAATCCGGAAGTTTTCTTCCGTGTCGAGTTGTGGAGGCTTGGTTTCAGGAGGTTGCTTCTTCTCCGGGGCCCGCGCCGGAACCAGTACCGGCATGACCATCGTCATGCACAGGATGAACCAGAGCAGCTTGGTGTATTGGCCGCTGACGAAAAAGATTCCCACTCCAGTACCCAGAATCGAGGCTTGGCATCCCACCGCCAGCGCCGCCATCAACTCGGAGCCATGGGCCAAAGCTCGTCTCCGGGTCTTCCCGGCGGAGACAAAGGTAGCCACGAGAAAGGATAGATAGACCACCAGTGCGGGAATGCCCATTTCCGCCGCGATTTCAAGATACGCATTGTGCGCTACGTGGGGGTCCTCGCGAACCGTCCCGGTCGTGTCATAGCGGGTGACCATGGCTTTATAGTTTCCGAATCCAACGCCCGTGATCGGGTTTCGCCAGACCATGTTCAGGCCGGCTTGCCAGCCCACCAGGTGCTTGTTCACCGATTCCGTGTCTCCGCCCTGGGGATGGAAAAAACGGTTGATGGGCGAGTTGGGCGCGAGAATCAGAAACGGCAGGGTCACCACGAAGACGACCAGCAGGTTCCGCAACGGCTTGCGGGAGCGAATAATCAGATAGGACACCACGACCACGATGCCAAGGAAACCTCCCCGCGACGCTCCCAAGGTGATGGCCGCGAAAGTGAGAAGCATGCATCCCAGAGCGTAAAACCTATGCAGTTTGGTGCGGCCCACCAGCACCAGTTCGAACGCGATCGGTAAAACCGCCAACGCCGCAATGGTGAAGTAGTTGGAGTCGCCCACGACCCAGCCCGGCCGATATCCCTCTCCGAATGCCTCCGTTCCCTTCTGCCATTCACGCAACATATAGAGGGATGCGAAAGCTACCGAGCCGATGGCCACCATGAATGACCAGTACAACCTCTTCATGGAGTCAATCACGGTCATGGTGATGAAAAAGAAAACCAGCGTGGAGGCGTACATATAAATGGGATTGATGAGATCGGCACTCAGCAATTTTCCCCCCATGCTGGCGTAGGAGAAGGCTGCCATGGCGAAGAACAGGATCATCAACTTCGCCTGCAGGGTTGCGAAATAAATTGGAATACCGTGACGGCGCGCAAGATGGATCAGGGCATAAAGCAGGCAAACCGCGCCAAACATCTTGGTCACCGTAAGGCCGGGAGCAAATTCCGCGTCCCAGAATTGATGCCGCAAGAACGGCATCGAGAGGATGACGATGAAATAGATTATCAAGCGAATTCTCCTTGGCCCACCGGCACCGGCTGTGTCTTGCCGGCTTCCGCGCCGATCGATTTTTGCAGCGCCTGGAATGTGGCTGCGATGGAGCGTTCCAGGGCCGTCACGTCATAGTTCTGCAGCACTCGATTGCGTGCCGCCTCGCCCATGGCTTTTCGCAGCGCAGGGTCCTGCAGTAATTGGATTATCTTTCTGGCGAATTCCGCCGGATCGTTGGCGATCAGGATTTCTTTACCGGGTACAAACTCAAGCCCCTCCACGCCAACGGTGGTGGAGACCATGGCCTTGCCCATGGCGCCACCTTCCAGGATCTTCAGGCGCGTCCCACTACCGATTCGCAGGGGGACGACGCACACCGCTGCCCTGGCGACTACCGGCCGAAGGTCTGCCAGCGTTCCGGTGAATGCCAGGGCGGGAACATCGGAGAAGCGAGCGCGGAACTCAGGCGAGGGATTGCGTCCTGCAGCGATCAGGCGCACCCCGGGAATTTCCCTTTGCACGATGGGGAAGATTGCGCGCACGAAATACTCCAGCGCATCGCGATTGGGAAACCAGTCCATGCCGCCCTGATACACGATGGTCAGCGGCTCTTCTTCCCCGGCGCTCGTGGCGTACTCCCGAACGTCCACCACATTCGGTGCAACGGCAGTCTCGATGCCAGGACAGAGTGAACGGATTAATCCGGTGTCCACGCTGGAGCAGGCCATTGCGAGGACGGCGCGCCGGTACATCGAGGCCTCGAAGCGGCGCAGCTTGTTGGCTTCGAGGCGGGCATACAGCGCCTTGAACGGATTGCGCTCGTGCTCGACGTAGCGTTGCAGGATGAGATATTCCACGTTCTGGCTGTTCATCACCACCGGGGACGCGTCCGCAGGCAGGTTGATCGCCGCAAAGACGTTGTCGCAGACAATCACATCGAATGAGCGCTCGCGAACCCGCCGTTGGAGGCGCGCCCGCATTTCGTCGGACCGGAGACGATCCAGAGTAAAGGGCGAAGCTGAGAAGACCGCGCGCAAGCGCTTCCAGTAGTCGCCGCCCGCCGAGAGTCGCGTGTAGCTCAGCGAAACAATGTCGCTGTCGGTACACACCGTGCGCAGCTCCGGCTCGGTCCCCGCCACTTCGTCGGGCTCAGCGAACGAGGCCAGCGTGACCTCATGACCGGCCTTCCGGATGGCGCGCAAAATGGCCCACAGGCGCATCTTGGCGCCATTGTTCGCCGGCAGAGGGTAGGCGACCGAGATGTACAAGACGCGCATCAGCCCGCTTCTCCGTGGTGTTGGGTGCGGCGGTTCAAGCGTCCTCGTATCCTGGTTCGCACGCCATGGAAACTGGCGTAGGCAGCGCGTCCCCAGCGCGCCATGGGCGAATAGTATTTTTGCCAGCGACGAATGGGCACCAGCGCCCCCCCGAACTTCTGCTTGAACTTGCCCGGGCCGCACATGTTGTAAGCGGTCAACCCGCGACCCAGCGCCCATTCCATCACCGACCAATGCATCAGATCGTTGGCCGAATACTGGCGTCCGGAAAAGCGGCTCGCTCCACCCCAGTAGTAGATGGTCTTATCGTCATGGGGAAAAAGACCGGTGGCAATCGGCTGCCCTTCGGGGGTGAGCACCTGCAACGCCAGCAGCATGTCTTTGGGATACAAATGCTCAAAGAGCTGACGCGGCCTTTCGGCGCCGTAGGGAGGATACAGGCCTTTGCGAGTCATCACTTCCACGAACTGGTCGTAATATTCACGGGTCATGCGGGCATCGCTGCATTCCACCACGCTCAGTCCAAGCCGTCGCGCCTTCCTCACCGTCGAGTGGTCCTTCTTGTCAATGCGTTGCCATACCCGGTCGTCGTCCTGGGGGGTAAGCTCGATGATGTAGGTCGAATCCACGGTGACGTCGTAGCCTCGCGCCGTCATCAGATCAGCGGCCAGGACCGGGTTCTCGATCTCGAGCATGGCGATGCCTTCGCTTGCAGCCAGTTCATCCAGAGCCTGCAGAAAAGCCTCGGGGCTAAAGTCCGAATTCACTATCGGTCCCATGAAGTTGCGTGCCCCAGCCCTTCAACGGGCTGCCTAAGATACGAAATGGTCCCTTGTTGAATATTCCGCCGCAGAAATACCCCACGGTTGTTCCCGATTCGCGAATCGCCCAATAGCGGAACTTGACGCCCTGACTTTCGGCGAGATAATCCAGCCACGCCTGGCGATGGAACAAGTGCGCACTTTCGTATCCAGCGATAAGGGCGTCCCATGTTCGCTGCTCGTCGCTCGTCAATGGTTCCAAGTCGTAGCGCACTGGACTACCGTTCCTCACTTCCAGGCTGACTGCATGGGCGATCGTGCTCATGCGCGTGTTTCCACCAGGAACTCGCGGTAATTCCACAGGATTGCTTCTGCTATGTCTCTTTCGTCAGGCGCAGTGCGTGCGGGAAGGTCAGCAATCGGAAGCCAGCTCAAGGCCGTCGTCCGCTGCCGGTTGCCAGCTTCCAAATGGCCCATTCCAGAGGGAACGGGATCTGCCTGCTGATCTCTTTCGCTAGAGACCGGAATCTGGAGACTCGAAACTGCATTCAGTCCCGCGGCATACACGCAATATCGTGGTGACCCACTGCGCGACAGGCGCAGCCATCGCCAGCCGTGCCGCAAACTGTCGAGCGCCCCCCGGCGCCGAGCCACGAAGGCCCAACCGCGAAGCCGGTCCTTCAGGGTTTGCTTCTGCATGTGCAAACGCAACATGGCGTCAGCCGATGAGATCTCGACTCTGTGCATCTGCGCCAGCTCCCATGCCCATAAGGAACGTAGCGCGATAACTGCTGGTTGCATGGAATCGCGCGACGCAAACGGCGATGGGCCATCCCAGCAATGTGCAACCTTGTAGCCCGTGCAACGGCGGACCAGGCCCACAAATCCATCTGCGTCAAACGGTAAGTCGGAAAGCAGGCCGTGTTGCTCCAGCCCCCAGAGCTTGTCGGCACGGGCCTGGTATCCGGCGACAAACTCCTGCTTGAAGACGAGAATGGTTGTAGCCATGTCACAGTAAAGTTTCGTCAGCCGGTACTGCGCCGCTTCGGACAAAAATGGCAGGCCATCCAGCAACTCGGGGACGATTTCCAGCAACTCAACGGTACGATTCGCCAGCATCCGCCAGGCATCCTCTTCACTGACGTGGGTAACGTATTGCGCTCTGCTCGAGAGGATGTCGGGGTCTCCGCAAACCACTTCGCCACAGGTCAGCAACTCATACCCAAAAATCGTCTCGCCCAAATTTGATAAGAAAGCCTCGTGCACCGCTCCGAGGGAGAGCTTGCACAAGACACCCTGGTTACGCAGCTCCTCCTCCGCCCCCTTGCAGATCAGAGTCGCCAGCGCCGGAGAAGGAATTTCCGCTTTACCTTCCAGGATGACGATGAATTCCGCATCGCTGAGGAATTGCGTCCCCTGATCGGTCTGCTGCCAGGTGGCTTCATTGCGCGCCAGGCTGCCGGTAAGTATTAACGCCTTCAGCCGCGGGCCGAGGCTTTGAAAACACCAGCGCCGCATAGTGTCGCCGATGCGGAACTTGGCCTCCGCGCCATGCGCTGTGGCAGAAAGGCCAACAGCGGCATGACTGCCTGGCTTCGAGTTGGCAACTCCGTTCAACTCGCCACCGCCTGCCGCGCCGCAACGCTGGAAGCAGGAGCCCCTTTGCGGCCCAGCGCTTCAAGATAGAAATCGCTGGTTTCGCGCACCTGCCGCTCCTGGCTGAAGCGCTCCAGCACATAGGCTCGTCCCTGCTCTGCCAGGCGCTGCCGTAAAGCAGGCGAACGCAGCAGGCTGCAGATCGCGGCGGCCAGCGCCGCAGGGTCTCCGGAGGGCACCGTGATGCCGGTGCGACCGTTGACGATCACCTCCGGCGTGCCATCGACTGCCGTGGCCACCATGGCCCGTCCGGCGGCCAGCGACTCGACCGCCACCAGGGGTAGACCCTCATAGAAGGAAGGGAGTACGGTGAAATCGCAGAGCGCAAGCCAGTCGGTTATGTTGCCGCGAAAGCCCAGAAAGCGTACGTTTTCCTGGAGATCAAGCTGCTTTGACTGTCGTTCCAATTCTTCGCGTAGAACTCCCTCTCCCAGGCAAAGCAGTCGGGCGTTGGGAAACTCTTCCAGCACCTCCGGCATGGCGTTGAGAAGAACGCTGTGGCCCTTCTGAGGCTCCAGCCGCGCCGCAACCAGCATCACCGGATCGACCGCACCAATACCAAGCTCCGCACGCATACCCCGAGGCGGAGTATGCGCCGGATTGAAGCGGCTTAGGTCCGTTCCGTTTTGGATCACGCGCACTTTCTTCTCTAGTAAACCTTTTTCTTCAATCAGATAGCGCGCATTCGCGTACGAGACCGCGATGAAGCGATCCACGAAGTGTCCCGCTATGCGGTCCACGGTGAAGTTGTTCGCCTTCCAGCCTCTGCGCCAGGATTCGCGCACATGCGGCGTCTCGACAATGAACGGCACGCGGCACATCCAACCCACGGGCGAAGAACACAAGCTGCCCGTAAATAGATGTGAATGCAGGACTTGTATTCGACGTTCGCGAATCCACCGGTGCAGCTGCGCCGCTCCCGCCACATGGGAAGGTGAGGGATAGAACAGCGGCAGCAGTTCTACATCGGAGGGCACGTCAGCCCGCACAGCCTCCGCAACGTCAGGACTACAAACCAGATGCAGGCGAAAGGTCTTGCGGTCCAATCCCCGGAGCAAGGTGAGGATATGCTCCTCTGCCCCGCCCCGTACCGAGGTGTTGCTGAACTGCATCACCGGGATTGGACCTTCGCTCATGCACCGCTCCGGGCGAGCTGCGCCCTCGCGTCCGATTGCTGCGCGGCGGCCGTGTCCGCCTCGACCATCATTCGCACCAGGCCCTTAAAACCCACCTCCGGTTGCCAGTCCAGAGAGCGGCGCGCCAGGCTGGAGTCGCCGCGTAAGTCGTGGATCTCGCCGGTACGGAAGAGTTTAGGATCGACTTCAACGTACTCGTTGACCACATCGGCAACATTGCTGCCTGCCGGAACCAGGTCGAGGCAGTGCAGCACCTCGACCACGAACTCGTATACGCTGTGCGACTCACCGGTGGCGATGACGTAGTCGTTAGGTTTTTCCTGCTGCAGCATGGCGTGCATGGCGCGAATATAGTCGCCGGCGAAGCCCCAATCGCGGCGCGCGTCCATGTTGCCCAGCTTGAGCTTGTTCTTCTTGCCCCGTGCCCAGTCGGCCGAGGCCAGCGTGATCTTGCGGGTCACCATTTCGGGGCCGCGGCGCGGCGATTCATGATTGAACAAGATGCCGCCAACCGCGAAGATCCCGCGCGCGCGATAGACCTCGCACAAACGGTGGGCTGCGGTTTTCGAGACGCCGTACGGGGAAGTGGGATCCAGCGCCGTCTGCTCATTGCGCAGTCCATTCAAATTGCCGTACATCTCCGAGCTGGAGGCCTGGTAGAGGCGGGTGTCCGGTTTCTGCCGCTCAATGATGTTCAGCAGCCGGGCCAGACCGCCCACGTTGATGTCGAAGGTCTCGGCGGGCATCTGCCAGCTGGTGGGCACAAAAACCTGTCCGGCAAGGTTATAAACTTCGTCCGGCGAAGCCTTGGCAAAAGCGACTTCCAGCGAAGCGGTGTCGCGCATGTCGCCATAAAGCAGTTCAATCTGGCCGTCGATGTGGTTCAGCCAGCGCATGGTTCCGGACTCCCGGCGCACCAGGCCGTAGACCCGGTATCCGAGCTCCAGCAGGTATTCGGCAAGATAGCTGCCATCCTGGCCAGAAATACCGGTAAGCAAAGCTTTCTTCATAGAGCAACCCTCTCCTTGGCCGCGTGCCCAGCATGGCGGATCGAGTAATAGACATCCGCAATGGTGCGCATAGGCTGTTGTGGTTTTTCGTTACTTAAGAATATAGCGTCCGAATAAGAATCGTTGGGGTGGTAGCCGTGCATGCCTTTGGGAAACCATCCCCGGCCGTTGAAGTCGCTCTCGGCCACCATCCAGCCGGGATTGAGCAGGAAGATCAGTTCGCCATAACGATCATCGGGGAAATTCAGTCCAAACTCCTGCAATTCCGGTTTCGACAGGACACGGCCGCAGTCCAGCGACTGCAGGACTTCGTCCACACGCGAGCGGGCCACCTCATTGAAGAACCAGAACCGCGCCATAGTCGAGTCATACACGGCGAGATAATCCTGCGGCATTCGCAAGCCAAGCTTTGCCACCTCCCCGACCAGGTCGGCGTGCTGGGTCACAGGCGTCATGCCGTGGTCGGAGCACACCATCAGGGAGGCTTCAGGATCGCGCTGCCGGGCGACGCGGAAGACCTCTCGCAGTTGCTCGTCATACCAGCTCAGCTTCTTCGCAATGGCTTCCGGCTCGTTGCAGTGCATGTGCAGGAAGCCATCCATCTCGCACAGATAGAGAAAGAACAGCGTCGCGCCGGTTTCGGCGATGTCGCGCCTGGCACGGCGCATGATCTCCGCGTCGGAGCACTGATGATAGGTGTACACAAAATAGCCGCGGCCTTCGGCTTCCAACTCATCAAACAGCGACGGTGTGTTCTCAATTCCCTTGGGCGCGTAGATGTCGCGGCGCTCGGAAAAATTGAAGTAGGGCAGCAGGTTTGGCGACACGCAACATTCGAACGTAGGCCCGAGGTTGAACACACGGCGGCCAAGTTCCTTGATGAGCTTCCGGCCATAGCGATTGTCCAGCACCGGTTTCGGCAACCAGTTGAAGGCTTTCAGCCACCAGAACGGAGCGTGTTTGGGATCGTAATAGAACAGGTTCCAGTGGCCATGACGTTCGGGCATGACACCGGTCAGGATGGTTGGAATCGCTCCCGAACTGAAGCCCAACACCGTCTGCAACGCAGTGCGATAAGGCAATACATCGTCCAGAAAGGGCCGCTCCCGGATGTACTCCCATCCCAGCGCATCAATCAAGGCGATGACTTGGAGGCGGTCGCTCACAGGCTGTCCTCTGCCGTACGCACACCCAGGAGTTCGGGTTTCAGGCGCACGAACACATACCGAGGTATGGCCAGCGCCCGGTCGCGGCCCCATAGCCGCGCGTACACGGCCGGCTCTTTCTCAACCAGCTTGCGGAATTCACTCAACGAGGTTTGCTGGGAAATTCCCACCCGCGACAGTACACGCTCTCCCGGCTGTGCCGGCCAGGGTCTGGAGGTACAAACCACGCGATACCCGGATTCCCAAGCGGCTTCGAGCACGTGCTGATCGCAGAATCCATAGGGCACAGCCAGCACCTCAATCGCACAGGAGAGTCGCTGCTCCAGCACTTGCCGGGAGACACGCAGTTCCTCCTTCACCCGTTCCGAGGTGAGAGTGGTGAGTACCACGTGGTTATGGGCATGGGACCCGAAGCGCATGCCGCCGCGAGCCATCTCCAAAGCCATCGTCCAGTCGAGGAACTCACCCCTGCCGATGCTGGAGGTATTGACGAAGAACGTGCCCGTCACGCCAAACTCGGCCAGCAAGCGGAAGGCAACTTCGTAATGCGAGGAGTACCCGTCGTCGAAGGTGAGTGCCACCGATTTGGCCGGCAGTTCTCCGGCTGCGACGTCTTCGGGCGCGACCACCGATACCTTCAGGTCGCGCAGCAGCTGCAATTGGTCGCGGAATGCGGATTCATAAACTGCGCCACGATCGCCGTTGAGCGCAGACGCTCCGGTCGCCACCATCCGGTGGTAATCAAGGATGGGCACTCCGGCGATTTGTCCGAGCATCATCGTGGTCTCCAATTCGCCTCACCGGACTCCCTGCTGCCAGAACGCGATGGCTGGACTCATCTTCCACCTCGACCGAGTAGCAGGGTCTTGATGGTGGCGAACATGATGTAAAGATCCAGTCCGAAAGACACATTCTTGATGTAGAACAAGTCGTAAGCCAGCTTTTCCCGGTTATCGTCCAGGGTCGCGTTGTAGCCGCGATTAATTTGCGCCCAGCCGGTGGCGCCGGGCTTGACCAGCCAGCGCTCCTTGTAAAACGGGATGTTCTCAGCGCATTCCATTTCCTGTTCGGGAACGAAGGGTCGCGGCCCGACAAAGGCCATGTCCCCTTTCACGATGTTGAACAACTGTGGCAGCTCATCGATACGGGTCCGGCGCAGCCATTTCCCAACCCCGGTGACACGCGAGTCGCCGTACTCCACCGGGGTCAGTTGTTGCTTGTCCGAGCCGTCGTACATGGAACGAAACTTGTAGATGTTGAAGAGGTGTCCGTTCTCGCCCACCCGCTTTTGTCGAAACAGGGCCGGACCGCGGGAGTCCAGGCGGATGGCAATGGCCGCCAGCAGCATGACCGGCGAAGTGAGCGCCACGGCCAGGCTGCCAAAGACCAGCGAAAAGGCCCGCTTGTAGAGCTGCAACGCAGTGCGGACGTGAAAGCCCGGCGAAAACAACAACCAGCTCAAATGCAGAGACTCCAGTGGAATCTTGCCGGTGACACTCTCGTAGTAGTCAGGACCGTCCTGGATGTAAATTCCGCTGCGCCTTCAGCTTGAGCAACTGCTCCCACCGGCAGCTTTCCCCGGCGATCGCCCATGGTCACGACCACGCGTTGCACGCCCTTCCGCTCCACCAGTTCGTCGAGGTCACCGCTCAGGAGCGGAATGCCCGGCACGGTGGGGGTGTCCTGGCCAACAAAGCCCACGATCTTGACGCCCAGCTCGGAGCGGTTGGTGACTTCGTTCATAAGAGCGGTGGCCAGGGGCCCGTCACCATAGATAATGGCGCGCTCGGAAAAACGTGCCGATTTGTTCAGCACGAAGAACAGGCTGCGCCATGAGGGGATCGCGATGACCACGATGCCCAAGCCGATCCACAAGCTGGAGCCGCCCAGGCTGACTGCAGGAAAGGCGTAGTACAGTACCGCCAGGGCCACGAATGCGGAACCAAGAACCCCCACCAGCCGGGTGACCACCTCGCGGCGGTTGGACAGCACAAAGGAATTGTAGAGATCGAAGTAGTACATCAGAACAACGAATACCGCTGCGACGAGCAGGACGCGGCCGAGCCCGTCAAGATACAGCAGGTAAATCGTCGCGTCAAAGGTCGTTCCCTTCCACAGCACCACTGCCACAGTGAAGCCGACGGTGACGAGTAGGGCCTCGGACACCGTAAGAAGCAGCGTGCGGGTAGGGAAATAGGCATTGAACAAACGAATCATGCCGTGACCGGATCTACCTTGCTACCTTCCGCCTTCGCTTCTTTCTTTGCCTTGCCGTTCTTGCCGCCGTAATAGCGGTCGTAGCCAATCTGCAGCATGGAGGCCTGGTTGAATACCATGCCGACGAGTTTGCTCTTCTCGATGCAGGCGAGCGCCTTGTTTAAGACCTTGCGGCGTGTGTATCCCTCACGTACGACCACCAGCACGCCATCGACGAGGCGGGAAAGCGAGGTTGAGTCGGCCATGGGCAACAGCGGCGTGGCGTCCAGTAACACCCAATCGAAGCTGGCCGAGACCGTCTCCAGCATCTTGGCGAAGCGGGCCGATTCCAGCAGAGGCATGGGCTCCTCGATGCCATTGCCGGCGGAGAGAAACCACAAAGGCAAATCGTCGATCCGGTACAGCGCATCCTCCAGCACGAGCTTTCCCTCGTTCCATTCGGTAATTCCGCGCAGAGGAGCATTCGTGAGCAAAGTGCTGGCGCTGGGCCGGCGAAGATCGGCCTCGATAAGCAGCACGCGTTCATTGGCGCGCCGGGCAATGGATAATGCCAGATTGACGGCCACCACCGACTTGCCTTCATCGCCCTCCGAGCTGGTAATCAGCAGCTTCTGCAAGCGCCGCTTGCGCTTCATGTGCGCCAGCCGCGTGCTGAGGACCCGGAACATCTCGGCCCCAGGGCTGTCGGGTTCGGCGATGGAAACCAGGCGCTGTTCTGGAACCGGATGGGGATGCAGGACCCGGTCGGGGGGAACGTTCAGCCACTTACCATCGGTCGGTGCAGCCGGTGCGAGGCCGGTGGGGGTCAAAGCGGGAATCTCGGGAAGGGCGGAAGCCGTCTCTTCGGCGACGCCCGCAGGGGTCGAAGTATCGACTACCGCCGCCGGCGATTCGACGGGCGCCGGCTCGGACTGACCCTGAGCCAAGGGCGAGGCACTGGGATTTTCACCTTGGGACTTCTGTAATGCATCGAACACTCGACTCATTGCTAAACTCTCCTCCCGACGGTAGTATGCAGCGGTTTCTCGGCTTCTGTAGCCGGGTTATCCATGGTGCGCAGAGCGCGGAACAGAGAGCGCAGAAGGCTCTCGCCGTTTTCCTCGCGCGCGGCCTCAGGCAGCGACGTTTCCTCCGGAAGCGAAGGCGGCGTCAGACGGAAGTCGGCGGCCACTTCGGTGACAATCTCCGGTGTCACCGGCCGCTGTTCACGGGCAAACGCGTTCACCATGGAGTTCTCGCAAAGGGTGTTGATGACGCGCGGAATACCGCGCGAATATTCGTAGATCTTGTCCAACGCTTCGGGGGAGAAAATCGGAGGCTCGGGCGCAGCCCCTCCCCGCTCCAGGCGCGACAGAACATAGCTTCGCGTCTGCTGGGCGTCCAGCGGCTGCAACTGGCACCGCAGAGCAATGCGTTGCTTGAGCTGCCGCAATTCCTGAGAGTCCAGGATCACTTCCAATTCGGGCTGACCCATGAGGACAATCTGGAGCAGCTTCTGCTGTGAAGTCTCCAGGTTGGTCAGCAGCCGGATCTCCTCCAGCAGTTCATGGCGCAGGGCCTGCGCCTCATCGACCACCAGTGCGGTGATCAGGCCGCGAGCGTGGCGCTGGATGAGGAAGCGATTGAGGTCGAGCAACATCTCGGCCTTGGTTCTGCCGGCGTGGGGCAGGCCCAGATCGGCCATGATGTACTGGAAGAACTCCACCACCGGCAGCAAGGGGTTAAAAACATACCCGAAGGCGATATTGTTCTTACGCAGTTCCGACAGCAGACATCGCACCAGCAGGGTCTTTCCCGTGCCGACCTCGCCGGTGATGACAATGAAACCCTTCCTGCGTCCCACTCCATAGTGCAGGTTGGCCAGCGCTTCGTTGTGCCGCGGCGTCGGATGATAGAAAAACGGGTCGGGGCTGATCTCAAATGGATTGCGCGTCAACCCGAAGAATGATTTGTACATGAACTATCCCCAATACCAGGCGTAAACAATTCCCATTGGAATCAGGACCGCCACCAACAGCGTAGCTGCGACGGTAATCCACGGACTCCAGCGTGCCCGGCGAAGTTCGGCCTCGGTCGGCAGCGGCGGAATCTCCACCAGGACCGGCAAGCTGGTGGTTTCGGCAAGGTCCTGTTCCGTGCGGATACGGTCGTCCACGAATTCCGTGCCGGCTCCGAACAAGACTGCCAGCACGATCCCAACGGCCAATCCGGCCAGCGAGAACTTGAAGCGATCGGGGAAGGAAGGTTTGTCCGGCAAACTGGGGGGATCGATGATGCGGAACTGCGCGCCTTGCTGCTGCTTTTCCAGATTGGTTGCCAGCTGCGAACCGCCCCTCTTCTCCATCAGAGCGTCGTAAGCTTTCTTGGTGGAGTCATAGTCCCGCATGATGTCCTGCATCTGGGCGTCAACCGCCGGAGTTTCGGACAGCCGCTGCTGGTACTGTTGGGCCGCAGCCTGCAACTGCTGGATCTTCGATTCCAGCGACTGGATCTCCTGCTTGTTTGACTTGAGCTGACTCTGGACCTGCATCAGGGGCGTCATCGCAGCCACCTGGGCCGGGCTGGCGGAATTGGATTCCAGGTTTTCCTTGGCTTCCGCCCCCATGTCCTTCTTCAGCTTCTCCAGGCGGGCGATATTGTCCTTTTGCATCTTGATGTCGGGGTGGTCATCCGTGTCCCTGGCGCGCAATTGCGCCAGCGCAGCGCGTGCCGCCTCCAGTTGGGCATCGACATTGGCCGGAGCACCGGCCAGACCTTCGCTTCCCATCGATTGATACTGGTTCAGCAGCGAATTGAGGTAGGTTTGCTGCTGCAACCCCCGCTCGCGCGCGGCCAACGCCGACTGCAGTTGCGCCTGAATGCCATTCAGGATCTGAATGTTGCTTTGCAATTCCGATGGCAGCGAGCCTTCATGCTGGGCCTCGAAGGCACGCAACTTGGCTTCCTGGTCAGCCAGCGATTGGGAAGCGCCCCGGGCCTGGGAGTCGAGGAACAGGGTAGTGGCTTCCGACTGCTCCTGGCTGGCGCGCACGTTCTCGTCGATAAAGAACGAGGCCAACTTTGCATTCACCTGCTGGGCGGCGATGGCATTGGGGGCTTCGTAATCGATCTTGAAGGCCACCAGTTCTCCGCTGTTCTTGCCCGCGCTGGCAGGAGCCTGCACCAGCTCCAACTTGATGTCCTCGCGCATCTGCTTCACCTGGTCGTCAGGAGAACTCTCATACCTCGGGTACAGCTTCAAGTTGGTGATGAGGTTGAGCAAGCGGGTGCGGCTGAGGATTTGCTGGGTCATGGCCTGGACACGCTCCGTAAGGTCCACTTCCACGTTGGGCTCGACATAGCTCTTGGGCACTTTGGGCTGCTCGACCAGGATCAGGCTTTCCGAGGTGTAGGTAGCCGGCAGAACCCATGCCGAGGCGAATACCAGCAGCCAGCCAAAGAACAGCGGGCCCAGGATCCACCACTTGCGGCGGCTAAAGATGGCCTTGTACTCTTCCACACCTCGGGTTGATTTCTGATCGTCAAGTTCTTCTGTCATGGGTCACCGTCCAAGGGAATGGCCCCAGTTGTACTGGAGCGAAACCTGGAGCCGATTGTCGGTCCAGGTTGGCGCTGCCGCGCCGGGAATGTTTTTCTGGTTCTCGTGAATGAACAGATACTGCACGCTGGCACTCAAGGACGGTGTCAACGATCGCGTCAAGTTCAAATTCGCGCTGATGGAATCGAGGTGCTGGAAGTGGAGGCGGGTCGAGGTCCCGGTATTGCTGCCGTAAAGCATGCCGGCGTTCAAGCCCCAGCGGGGAGTCAGTTGCCGGAGGTAGCCGGCGTTGACCTGATACAACTGCACCACTCCCAGCAGAAGGCCACCATCGGAAATCGATTTCGTGAAGCCGGCGAGGAACGCATTCCGCTCGCCCCTCCAGCTGAAATTTCCTCCGAAGGCTGCATCCCAGGAATTGAAATGCTTGGTCTCGATAAAGCAGCCGTAAGGAGTGCAGATGATGGGGATCTCGTTCTTGGTCATGGTGTACTCGGGACCAACCCAGCCGGTCACGCTCATGTGGGGCCCAATCTGATAGGAGGCGAACCCCTGGAACATCTGAATTCCGGAGCGCGACTGCCCGTGACCGAAATCCAGGGCCGTGAAGCTATACGCCCCCCCAGCCGAGAACCGGGCGGAGAACAAATGTTGATAGGCCGCCACTCCCCCGTAGGTATAAACGTTGTATAACGCAAGGCGTTGTGTGAAGATACCGCCAAAAGCTTTCGGTCCCGGTAAATGTAAGACTGTCCCGTGCGTTGATCTGATAGGTCAAACTAGCGATGCCGTAGTTGCCCTGAGTGGTGGCCAGCTGGGTGTAGGTAGTCGGGTTGGGTTGGTTATAGGTGGGAGCGCTGCTCAAAGTCAGATATTGGCGAAAAGGGTCCGAGGAATAGAAGTAGTTGTCATGGACATTGAACTGCCAGTGTTTGCTGATTTGCCAGAGAAAGCCGCCGTTGGCGGATGGATTCGCGGTGCTGTAATACGACGCGTTGTTACTGGTGGTAAGTCCACCGTAGGCCCCGACAAACCAGGTAAACGTCGGACGAGTCTGCTTGATCTGAAGGGAAGGGTTGAAGATGAAGTACGTCTCGGAATAGGGCCGGTAGGAAAAGGAGGCGGCGTTACTGTCCCAGGCGGTAGATACCCCCAAACCTACATTGAAGTAGCTGTGCGACGTCACCTCGTCCAGCAAAGCGAGCGGGGGCCTCTCTTCCGGGTACGTGAAAACAGGCTGCGGCCCTTGGGGGGACTGCTGCGGCGATCCCGGGGAGCCGCTCGGCGAGGCATCGCC
The DNA here is from genome assembly GCA_963831675.1 of uncultured Acidobacteriaceae bacterium. Classification (GTDB taxonomy): domain Bacteria; phylum Acidobacteriota; class Terriglobia; order Terriglobales; family Acidobacteriaceae; genus Bog-257. The sequence continues at coordinate 226,873 of CAWHRM010000015.1, read as the reverse complement.
CGCGCCGGTCTGTGACCAAACCAGAGGACCCGACAAAAGTGTCAGCATAAGCAGGAACGGCCCAAATTGAGGTCTCATCGCACCCTCCCTCTATGGAATGACCAATGTGTCCCGCGGCTGTAACTCGATATTCTCATTCGCACGCTTGCCTCGAATTACGTCTTTGTAGTTGAAGGGCAATCGTACTTGCTTCCCATCGGCAGTGGTACGGAGCACGTAGATTTTCTTCTCCTTCGCGAATGGCTGGAAACCGCCTGCCATGGCGATCGCATCCAGGATTGTCATCTTGCGGGTAAGCGGATAATATCCCGGCTTTTGCACCTCACCAACCACATTAAACGTCAGACTCCGGACCTCGGCGACGATTACGCTAACCTGCGGATCCGCCAACAGCTTCTTCAGCGCGGCGGTGACCTGGTCCTGCAACTGTACCGGAGTCAGACCTGCAGCCTTGATCTCCCCAATCAGCGGCAAGGTAATCATGCCGTCGGGGCGCACGGGAAGCACCTTCGAGATTTCAGGCTCCCTCCACACGTTGATATTCAGGACGTCTTCCACTCCGATGATATAGCTCGCGGACTGAACGTCAGGCACACGCGGCGGTGTGACGTCGGGCGAGGCGGACTCTCCTGACTTAGCCGGCTCTCCCGTGTCCGGCAATGCCGGCTTGGCAACGCTGGCCGAGTTCGTGGAATTCTGTCCCGACGCAGTACCTACCCATGAGCCCACCAGAACCAGCAGTGTCAGTACAAGAATTGCGCGATTTCCCGGTCCCCATTTTTGCGAATACATTGACCCACCTTTATCAAAAATTACTCGGTCTTGTCGCCGTCCTCGTGTTTGCTCGCAGAACTGGAACGCCGTTGCGGGATCCCGACTTCCTTGAGCTTGTACAGCAAGGCGCGGTAGCTAATGTCGAGCGAGCGCGCCGCTTTCTTCCGGTTCCAATTGTTGGCGTGCAGCGCGTTCAGAATAATGCGTGCTTCCAGTTTGCGGACCGTCTGCCGGGTCAACTTCTTCAGCGAGACCGGCCCGTCGGGCATCTGGCTGTGGACGTTATCGCGCTCGTTGGGCTGGAGCAGCTCACTCAAGATAACATCTTCCGTGCCCATAACGACATAGCGCTTGATTAAGTTCTCCAGCTGACGGACATTGCCCGGCCAGGAATAGCGCTGCATCTTGGCCATCAGTGCCGGGCGCATCATCACCACCCTGCCATTGAGTTTCTCGTTGTAAAACTGGATTAGGTAGTCGCAGATGACTGGCAGGTCTACAGCCCGCTCCCGCAGCGGGGGAAGATGGATAGTCATCGCCGCGATACGGTAAAAGAGATCGGAGCGAAAGTTCCCATGTTCAATTTCCTCGTGCAACTCACGATTGGTCGAACACACCACCCGCACTTCGACCTTCTTGTCCTCCTGCGCCCCAATTCGGCTGAACTGGCCATCCTGCAGCAACTGTAGAAGCTTGGCTTGCAGCATGGCATCCAATTCGGCAATCTCATCCAGAAACAGGGTGCCGCGGTGCGCCATCTCCACCCGTCCAGGCTTGGGATTGTACGCACCGGTAAACGCCCCCCGCTCGTACCCAAACAGTTCGCTCTCCAGCAGAGTGCCCGGGATGGCCGGACAATTCACCTTGACAAATGGACCGTTGGCCCAGGGGGAGTAGAGATGCAGCAGCCGGGCGACGATGTCCTTTCCCGTGCCACTCTCGCCAGAGATGAGAACCGAGAGGTTGGCGCCCGCCACCCGCTCCAGCTTCTGGCGCACGTCCCGCATGGCGGGTGTGAGGCCAAAAATTACCGATTCGGGAGGGAGTTGCTGGACCGTAATCGCGCTTTCGTTGTTCGATCCTGCCAATAGAGGCATCTCGTGGCCCTCAGAGTCGCTGTTTGGAAGATGGCATAGCAATGAATTGCATTTCTTGCGCCAATTTTGTGCACATCGCAAGGCGCTGCGTATTTTTGCCTGTAAATTACTGTTTTTAAGTAAGTTAAATTGAAATCTTACGTCATTAGAAGAAACCAACAAACGAGCCGAAGAGCAGATTTTTGCGCTCACAAGTGTGCAAATATTTTCACTCTTAGGAATTGACTTTCCCTGGCTCAGCGGCTCTTGCTGCCCGCCATGGCCGAATGGTGCTCCAATAAGGGTTCTTGGAACTGCAATCCGAGCAGAAAATACTGCCGGTCAGGAGTGCATCGTAGCACGGTGGCGTGGAGAAGGGAAACCGAACGTGGCAGCTGTGCCTTGTTAACCAAGGCGACGGGAATTTCCAGCGAGATCTGCGTTCCAGGATCGAGATAGCGTCGAGTGGCTAGCAGTAAGCCACCCGCAGAGAGGTTCAGGGCAGTCGCAAACTCCAGAAATTCCTCTCCGTTGGCCTTGGCTCCGCGGACGAAAAAAGGAATGGCGATGGGCAACCGGTCCCAGCCGCGGCGCTCAGCTACGGATGCGGTTCGACGCACTTCTAGCTCCTACAATGCCCTGAAAGACTTGTACGCACATAAGCAGCCAAAGTTGACGACTCGCAGAAAGGCGCCAAACGATTGTCTTTGCTACACATAAGAGGTACCATCGGATTACGCGTTGGAAGTCATAGATTGCAATCTCTTGCGGTTGAGGAGAAGAAGAATACCGCCCCAGAATGCAATAAATTTCCTAAAATGGCCACTATTTTGCACATTGACGCAGAAATCCTTGAGATTTTGGTTGACTTTGTCGCTGGTTGAGCTAAGATCAGGTCTCCCCCTGTAGGGTGCTCCTGCCCTATCTCCCGAGGAAGCTGTACTTGCTAAACCTTAGGTCGACTTTTGTCGAGAATATGCCTGTGGAACAAACTTTGGAGATCCTTCCTGACAAGGCGCGTGCGTTCCCATCGAAGCCCTTGCGGAAAAGGGATGGAGCCGTTGCCATGCAAACCGCGAATGTGGCTTCCGCCGGGCAGAAGTTCGAGGTCTTCAGTGAAGAGCATTGCAGTAGCTGCCGGGATGCTCTGGCTTCGGCCGCGCACGAGCTTAAGACACCTCTGGCCATCATGGGGGGATACCTTCACCTGTTGCTGGCGGAGAAATTGGGACCGCTGAATCCGCGCCAAGTCGAAGTGCTGACCGAGATGCAGGCCAACGGAGCCCGTCTTTCTAATTTCGTGCAGAACCTGTTGACCTACGCCACCCTCAAAGTCGATCGCTTTGAAATGCAATATGAGACCGGCGACATCAACAACTGCGTGCGTGAGATCGCGGAGTTTTGGGCGCAGCGCTTTCAGGACAAGGCGATCGCTTTTTACTTTTTGCCGGGCGAGAAACTACAGCCTTTCCCCTTCGACTACTACAAGGTGCAGCATGTCGTTTCCAACCTGCTGGACAATGCTATGAAATACACCCCGCCCTCGGGAACGGTGTGGTTGCATATCGAGCCGTACTTCTGGGAGCGCCGGGCGGTTCAGCGTCCGCCGCAGATAGAACGCCGCCGGCAGCGTGTAGTGGCGCCGAACTGCTGCCGGATCTCGGTTTCCGACACGGGGCCGGGTATTGCACCGGAGTTTCAGCAGGAAATCTTCGATGAATACTTCCGTTTGACCCAGGAAGGGACCCGGGCAGAGGGATATGGCCTGGGTTTGGCCATAGCACGGCGGCTGGTTCACGCGGCGGGAGGCAAGATCTGGGTCGAGAGCGAACCCGGCAATGGCAGCAAGTTTTCCTTTCTGGTCTTGCTGAATCCGTCGCTTACACGAGTTGCGGAGGAGCAATGAGCGCTGGCCACATCCTTGTGGTGGACGACGAACCTAGCATGTTGAGGTATCTCCAGACGGTACTGGAGCTGGAATCCTATCGGGTTACGACAGCGGCCGATGGCATAGAAGCGCTCGATAAGGTGCAGCGCGACCATCCCGACCTGGTGCTGCTCGATATGGTGATGCCCGGCCCGGATGGATTGGAGACTCTGCAGCGCATCCGCGAGGCCCGTCCTTCGACCAAGGTGGTTATGCTGTCTTGCGTGCGCGACACCCGCAAGGTAGCGCAGGCGATGCGGCTCGGCGCCCAGGATTATCTCTCCAAGCCAGTGCAGAAGGAAGAGATGGAGGAAGTGCTGCGTTTCTGTTTGGAGAACACCGATCCGGGCGGTCCTGGAGCAGGCGAGGCCATCGAGGTAAGCCAGGGCGTGTACTTCTTCTCCGCCACCTCGCAAATGCGCCAGCTCCGCGCTCAGTCCATGCAGGTGGCCCGCTTCGATTTTCCCGTCTTGCTGCTGGGCGAGAGCGGAACCGGCAAAGAGGTGCTTGCGCACCTGATCCACAAGTATTCCGACCGCTCACACCGCACATTCCTGAAAGTCAATTGTGCCGCCGTGCCCAGCGAACTGCTGGAAAGCGAACTCTTTGGCTACGAACCGGGGGCCTTCACCGGCGCCAACAAAGCCAAGCCCGGCAAGTTTGAGCTTTGCAATAAGGGAACGTTGCTGCTCGATGAAATTGGCGAGATGTCTCCCGCGTTGCAGGCCAAATTGCTGCAGGTGCTGCAGGATGGCCAGTTCTCCCGCCTTGGCGGTCGCACCACAGTCAAGGTCGATGTGCGCGTGCTCGCGGCTACCAACATCAATATGCCTCAGGCCATCGCCCAGAAAACCTTCCGCGAAGATCTCTACTATCGCTTGAACAGCTTCGTGCTGCGGATGCCATCGTTGCGTGAACGCCGCGAAGAGATCCCCATGATGCTGCGCCATTTCATGATTCACCTTGCCGATCGTTATGCCTGCGCGCCGTTAAATGTTTCGGCGCGGCTGGTGGAGGCCTGTGAGAACTATGACTGGCCCGGCAACATCCGCGAGTTGGAGAACTTTGTGAAGCGCTTCCTGGTCCTCGGCGACGAGTTGGCCGCCATTGCCGAACTGCAGAGAGGCCCGATGCACGACCCCCGCAACGCGACGGTGGTGCCCATCGAAGAGAAACCTCCACAGCCGCAGGCGGACCTGAAGGAGATGGTACGCAATCTGAAGAATGGCGCCGAGATGGAAGTTATCGCCCAGGTTTTGGAAGAAACCGCGTGGAACCGCAAGCGTGCCGCCGGCAAGTTGAATATCAGCTACAAAGCGTTACTCTACAAAATCCGCCAATACGACATCCGTCCCCGGCAAGTGGGGTAGGTTAATCTATTTCCTTTTAGCGCATAGGATACTATTTTCCTGATCGCTTCCTCTAGCCTGGAGGCGATTTTCATGCCCTTGTTTTTCCCGACTGGTTGGTCCACGGATACTGGTCTTTGTGGCAAACCATCTTTCCTTGTTCGGGAAAATGTAATCTCCGGTTGCCAAATCGGGAACCTATTCCTACCCGCTTTCCACCTCAACTATCCAATAGTCTGCAAGACTTTGCATAGTACAGAATCGGTACTCAGAGTTGCTCCGCACAACTCCGCCAGACTACGCAACTTAGCCAACCGATGAGATTGGTGAAGCTCGTGCCTTTATACCAGGGCGAGCCTCCGATGGTACTCCCCAGCGCATTTTGGGCGCTTAGGAAAAAAGGGGAATGGAAATGCGTACTTATAAATTCATAGGACTCAGCTTTATACTTACCACGGTTTTATTGCTGACCAGCCTACCGGTTGCAGCGGATCGGATTGATGTGCAGTTCGTTGGGGTGGGAGGGCAAAACCAGAATGGTTTCTACACTTATCCCTACTACCTCAGGTTGAACAACGGCTCGTCGACGTCGGCGATCTGCGATGACTTCTATGACAACATCAGCGTCGGCGATATGTGGCAGGCGCACATGACGGAACTTTCCAGCGGCGACGTGAGCAAAACCATGTTCGGCAATCTGCAGCTGTACCAGGAAGCCGCCTATCTGCTGGAGCACATCAATAGCAATAACCCGGACCAATGGGGCAACATTAACTGGGCAATCTGGAAAATTTTCGATCCCAACATCGATCCCGGCGCCGGCAACGAAGACGGAGTGAACTATTGGCTCACGCAGGCCCAGACGGCCGACCTTTCGAAGGTCGATTTTTCTGGTATCGAGATCCTTACTCCCAACCAACCTGGGTATCAAGAGTTCCTGATTGACACGCCCGAGCCGAGCACGATGGTGCTGATGGGAAGCAGTCTGATCGGATTGTATATCTGGCGGAAACGCCAGGGGTAGGTCCACGCAACCTCCGTGGAGGGCGACGGTCGGAGCCGTTTCTGGCTCTGGCCGTTCGCCCGATGCCCCACTTATGCGTGCTTGCGTACGAATGAGCGGGAGAACCCGTCTAGTACCTCCGACACAATGCAAGAAACTGCGCCTTCGGGAACTCCGGTCCTGTCTGCTTACTTCGGATGGGAGGTAATCATGAATATCAGTAGCGCGACAGCAACGGTCAGAACGATGATGCCAATCACCGTAAACAGTCGTCGGCTTTTCTCCTCCTGGCGTTAGCGTGGGTGCTGGCGGGTTGACAACCACCGGTCGCTCTACTACGGGTCGCTTTGGTGCGGGACCTACTACCGCGGGGTGATCAACTATGGGACGATCTACTGGGGGGCGGTCTACTATAGGACGGTCCTCCAAGCGCTCCAGTGCGGGATGCTCAAGTACGAGTTGCTCTGCTGCGGGCCGCTCGACTTCGTGAGGCTCTGCTGCGGGAACCTCTACTACGGAACGCTCCAGTGTCTTTAGGTTCCCGATAGTCGAGGACGCGGCCGACGGCGCAGCAACATCCAGCATCGCAGTCGGCGGTACTTGGTCGCTTGCTGGGGGTGGCTGCAAAGCGGGCGCGGCAACGAGCCCTAGTTTTTCACGCGCCCATCGGATGATTCGTTCCTGGTCCTGGCTGTCGAATCCCTGCAATACCTCTGCAACGACTCTCACCGCTTCAAGATCGTCGGTTGGCTTCGTCATTCAATTCTCCGAAATGCCCGGTCGGGCCAAGCCGCCTGCACGCCCCTGATATCCGGTTTCGACAACCTGAAAGGGCGAGGCCCGATTAGCAACTCCCGCAATTCTAGATCAGAATCCGGCCGATGGTTAGATACATCGAACTCTGTGATCTGGAACCAAAAATTAAAGTCTCCGCCGCTTGCGCCAGGCCGTGAATGCTGCCATGATGGCGCGACTCCCTGCTGTGCTGCGAACCGGTCGCCGCGAAGGGTCCTCCCCGATGTCGAACTTCCCTGCAGCACCGCTTCGCGCGCTCGGCAGGCTGGCAGTCGTTATCGCCTTCGCGCTTTGGCTAGTGACTGCGCTGCGAGCGCAATGCGCACCGTTGAAAGTTGATTCATCGAAACTCCCCGCTCACAACGCTTCCACCCAAACCGGTGCTGCCGGAATCGGCCTATCTTTCGGACAGCACCTACACCAATAGCTTCTTCGGCTTCGCGCTCGATCTTCCCATCGCTGCTCCGGGACATCTCATCAAGTTGCCGCTCATGCCGGAGAGGCAACATGCGCTGCTGGCAATCGGCTTTCAGAATGGAGACCGTACCGGCTCGCTGACTATCGACGCAATTGAACCTCGCGAGGGTCTGGAAGGATTCTCGGCCCAGGAACAGCAACAAGGGCTTTACCCTCGCGCGCCGGGCACGATTGCCAGCGGGGCGCAAGGCGAGTCGCAGATCGAGCCGCAGGTCAGCCCACAAGGCACGCTGATGGCGCGACAACCGCAACTTGGGATGCCGGAATTTCAACCACCAGGCGAACCGTTTCACTCCTCGGTCAAGCACAGTGGTGAGAAATATACGGCGGTGTACTGGGCACAAATCAAGAACTTCAGAGTGGGTGTCCTGATCGCAACCAACGACAAGGACTTCTTGCAGAAATCCAAAAAGGCAATGGCAGAGGTTCGTTTCTACTGCTCGGGCGACGACGGGACGCTGGCCAACAAGGACGGCAAGCTGGTGACGCCGGAAGGCGAGCGGTATGAAGGTCCAACCGTGCCGACGTGGCGCGCCGACGTAGCCATCCAAAAGAGCCCGGGCCTCGATATTGCTCCCGGAGAGGTTAGCGAGGGCGTGTATCGCAACTCAGCACTGGGCTTGGAATATGAGCTGCCCAAAGGCTGGGATATCCTGCTGGTACACAACGGCGGCAATCCGCCCGCAAACCTCGCGGCGATGCGCGAGTACCAACTGCTACACGCGTGCTCGCGGATTCTCTTGAACATCGAGCAGCACAATGCCGGCGTCGCAGCGGGACACATGCACAGTCCAATGATCATGCTGCGCGCACTCGACCCAGCTTGCCTCTCGTTGCGAACTCCCGACGCGCTCGGCGACAAGAAGACCGCCGAAGAAGTTGCCGTCAGCCTGGAAGAGCTCACGGAGTTTGGCAATATTGCTTCGCACGATCTGGTCTCCGGTTCGAACCGCCTGTTCATGGTCTTTCACGGAACTATCGGCTTGCCCGCCGATGCAGAGCAGCTTGCCCAGCGCATGTCGCAAACCATATTCGCCACCAGCCAGCACAAGATGCTGCTGGTCTGGTCCTTCATAGCTCCGACGTCAGGGGAATTGGCCGCGATGCCCGATGGCGGCATCAGCCTCGACGACTCGGGTCCCATCAAGTTGCCGGTAACCGGGCACAGCAACTAGCTGAGGTGCCTCAAACCAAAGGTTCACCTTCTTGTCTTCATGCGAAATTCACTGCTATGTAACCGGGCTGTAACAATCGCACGGTAAAACCGGAGGGTAGGTTACGCATGTGAAATTGAGGAGGCAAATACGTGATTCGCTCTCTCAGGGTGCTGCTCTGCATCGCTGTGCTTGCGAGCTGTGCGTTGGCACAGACAACTCTTAACGGCGCGGGCGCCACTTTCCCGTATCCCATCTATTCCAAGTGGTTTAGCGAGTATCACAAAGAACATTCGAACATTGAGATCAATTACCAGTCCATCGGCAGCGGCGGCGGTATTCGCCAGGTGCAGGCTGGAACGGTCGATTTCGGCGCCAGCGACGGCCCGATGACCGATCAGCAAATAGCCGAGTCCAAGGTGAAAGTACTACATTGCCCAACTGTGCTTGGCGCGGTCGTGCCCGCATATAACATTCCCGGCGTCAGTGGTGACGTGAAGTTCACGCCCGACGTTCTGGCAGACATTTATCTGGGCAAGATCACGAATTGGGATGACGGTCGGATCGCCAAAGCCAATCCTGGCGTGAAGTTTCCCAATCAGACCATTACCGTGGTGCACCGTTCCGACGGCAGCGGCACCAGCTACATTTTCACCGATTACCTGTCGAAGGTCAGCCCAGAGTGGGCTAGCTCGGTGGGCAAAGGCACTTCGGTGAAATGGCCAGTGGGTCTGGGTGGAAAGGGAAATGAAGGTGTGGCAGGAAATGTGCGCCAACTGCCCGGCTCCATCGGCTACATCGAATTGATCTACGCTTTGCAGAACAAGATCCCGTACGGCAGTATGCAGAACGCTTCGAAGAATTTCATTAAAGCCAGCCTGGAGAGCACGACCGCGGCGGCGGTAGGAGTGAAGATGCCGGCGGACTTTCGCGTCTCGATCACCAATCCTCCCGGGAAGGACGCTTACCCGATTGCCAGCTTCACCTGGCTGCTGATTCCGACCAGTCCCGCGGACGCGAACAAAGGCAAGATCCTGAAGGATTTTCTCTTCTGGATGCTGGATAAGGGCCAAACCATGACCGAGGCGCTTTCCTATGCTCCGCTGCCCAAGCAAGTGGTGGACATGGAGAAGGCTGCCATCACCAAGCAGGTCAAACCTTAGCTGGCTGATTCGCGCGGAAGGGCACGGCACTTTGGCAGTCCTTTGGCTTTCGCGAGATGCCAAGTGCCGTCCGTTGACGTACTTGGGATCCTGTAACACTTCTTTAACACATGCCTGATAGCGTCGATCCTATGAATACGTCTCGGCCGCCTGGTGAGCTTCCAGAAGCCCAGGACTTCCATGCCACCACTGGCCAAGGTGGACCAGTCCGCAAGCCGGCAGCAGCCACCCTGCTCCAGAAGATTCGAACCACTTATCCTCGCAGCAGTCGTATTCCTGACGCGGTATTTGGAGTGATCATTCTTCTCAGCGCGATTTCCGTGTTTGCGATTGTCGTGCTGGTAGCTTGGGAGCTGATTGAGAAGTCGCAGCTGTCGCTGCACCAGTTCGGAATCAAATTTTTCTACGGGCACGACTGGGATCCGGTGAACGACAGCTTTGGAGCGATGCCATTCATTTATGGCACCCTGGTTTCTTCGTTTCTGGCGCTGCTTCTGGCAGTGCCCCTGTCGGTTGGTGTGGCGGTGTTCATCACCGAGATGTGCCCGCAGCGGTTGCGCGCCATCATTTCGTTCCTGGTGGAATTGCTGGCCGCGATTCCCAGTGTGATCTATGGATTGTGGGGCATTTTCGTTCTGGCTCCGCTGCTCCGCCAATACGTCCAGCCGTTCCTGGCCAGGACCCTGGGATGGACAGGGTTCTTCAGCGGCCCGATGTACGGTTTGGGAATGCTGGCGGCCGGCATCATTCTGGCTATTATGGTCGTGCCTGTCATCGCGTCCATTACGCGCGAGGTGATGACGGCTGTTCCTCAGAATCAGCGTGAGGCGGTACTGGCGCTGGGTGCCACGCGCTGGGAGATGATCCGCATTGGCGTTCTGCGCAATGCGCGAATCGGCATTGTAGGCGGTGTCATCCTGGGCCTCGGCCGCGCGCTGGGCGAAACCATGGCGGTGACCATGGTGATCGGCAATCGTCCAGAGATTGCGAAGTCCCTGTTTGCGCCGGGCTACACCATGGCCAGCGTCATCGCCAATGAATTTACCGAGGCTACGGGCGATCTGTATCTGAGCGCCCTGGTCGAGATTGGCTTGGCGCTGTTCCTTGTGACTCTCATCGTGAACGCGCTGGCCCGGCTGCTGGTGTGGAGCATCACCGGCGGAACTGCGAGGGTGCGTGCCTAACTCCGTGTCGCCATCGACGTCGCAGGAGGTCAGTATCTGGCGCCGCCTCACCAATCAAGGAGCGACCGCATTCGCCATCCTGGCCGCGGTCCTGGTACTCGTTCCTCTGCTCGCCATCTTCGTTTATCTCGTGATTAAGGGGATAGGCTCGATCAACCTGGCCTTCCTCACCCAGACGCCGAAACCTCCGGGCGAAACCGGTGGAGGAATGGCGAATGCCATCGTCGGTACCGGGTTGATCCTGGCGGTCGCCAGCGTGATCGGGCTGCCGCTGGGAATCGGCTCGGGAATTTACCTGGCTGAATATGGGCGCAACCGCTTTGGCGACTTGATCCGCTTTACCGCAGATGTGTTGAACGGAGTGCCCTCCATCGTGATCGGCATCGCCGTCTACTCGCTGATCGTGGTTCGGCAAAAGCACTTCTCGGCATTTTCCGGCGGTGTTGCGTTGGGCATCATGATGATTCCCACGATCGCGCGGGCTACGGAAGAAATGCTGCTGATGGTACCGAATGTAGTGCGCGAAGCGGCGCTGGGACTGGGCATTCCCAAGTGGCGTACCACGCTGTCCATCTCGCTGCGCACCGCCTCAGCCGGCGTCATCACAGGCTGTATGCTGGCCTTCGCCCGTGTAGCCGGAGAGACAGCCCCCTTGCTGTTCACCGCTTTCGGAAATCAGTTCTGGAACTTAAAGTTGAACCAGCCCACTGCGGCGCTGTCATTGCAGGTCTTCACCTATGCCATCTCGCCTTATGACGATTGGCACAAGCAGGCATGGGCGGGAGCGCTAGTCCTGATCCTTCTGATCGTAGGCGCGGTTGCGGCAGTGCGCATCACCACCAGCCGCGGAATGATGAAGGGAGCGTAAGAGCCCGTATGGGTGTCGGAATCGAAGTGCGTGGACTGAATGCCTGGTATGGCAAGAACCTGTCGTTGAAGTCCATCGACATGAGCGTCGCCTGCCAACCGCGTTACCGCGGTGATTGGCCCTTCGGGATGCGGCAAAAGTACGTTCGTGCGCTGCCTGAATCGCATGCACGAGACGATTCCCGAGGCCAGGGCCGAGGGCTCGGTCAAAGTGGGCGAGATGGATGTATACGGCAGCGGTTCGGATCCGGTTGAGGTGCGCCGCCGCATCGGGATGGTTTTCCAGAAACCGAATCCGTTTCCCACCATGTCCATCTACGGGAACGTGGCGGCGGGTCTGAAATTGAACGGTTTCCGCAACCGCAAGCAGATGGACGAACTGGTGGAGCGCTCGCTGAAGCTGGCCGCGCTGTGGGACGAAGTGAAGGACAACCTGCACAAGAAGTCGGGCGCAAGCCTCTCCGGCGGGCAGCAGCAGAGACTATGCATCGCCCGCTCGCTCGCGGTCGAGCCCGAGGTGCTGCTGATGGACGAGCCAGCGTCGGCGCTCGATCCCATCTCGACCAGCAAGATCGAAGAGCTCATTTTCCAGTTGAAGCAGCACTACACAGTCGTCATCGTTACGCATAACATGCAGCAGGCCGCACGAGTGGCCGAATTCACCGCCTTCTTCCTGATGGGCAGCCTTATTGAGTACGACAAGACGGAGAAGATTTTTACCACACCCGCTGACAAGCGGACCGAAGATTACATTACAGGCAGGTTTGGATAATGCGCAGCCGCTTTCAGCAGGGACTGGACGAATTGAAGGAGAAATTGTTGCGGATGGGTGGTCTGGCCGAGCAGGCCATCGATCGCGCCAACGAAGCGTACCGCACCCGCGACGCCAAGTTCTGCCAGATGGTGTTCTCTGGCGAACCCGCCATCAACGACGCCGAGCGGGAAATCGATGAACTGGCGCTTGACCTGCTCGCCATGCAGCAGCCGATGGCGATTGATTTGCGCTTCATTCTCGCCGTGCTCAAAATCAACGCCGATCTGGAACGCGTGGGCGACCAGGCTGTGAACATCGCACAACGGGTGCTCGACCTCATCAGCGAGCCGGAAATCCAACTGCCGGTGGACATTCCCCGCATGGCAGACAGTGTCAGCACCATGGTGCAGCGCGCCCTGGAGTCGTTCCTCGATGGCAAGGCCGAAGTGGCCGAAGCCGTCCTGCAGATGGACGGCATCGTGGATCGCATGAAAGACGAAGCCTTTGTGGTGCTCGTCCAGAAGATGCGCGATGAGCCGCAATGTACGCGGCCGGCGTTGAACGTGCTGCTCATCTCGCGCGCTCTGGAGCGAATCGCCGACCACGCCACCAACATAGCCGAAGATGTGATTTTCTGGGTGCGCGGAGCCGACGTACGACACGGGGGTGGACACTTTCGGGAATAGTTCTTGCGGGCGTTGCTGAGGGCTGAGTGCTGAAGGCTAGAACAACTGCTGCGCATCATAGACGACCTTCCCATCCAACAGGCGGGCCTCAGCCATCAGCTTGTGCTGGCGCGGCGGATGCTTGTCGTCGTCAATGTGCAAGACGGTGTGGCCGAGTGCGGTAAGGTAATCGCTCACCAGCATGCGATGGCATTGGAAGTACACGCGCTCTGCACACATGATGGCGGCGCCGCCCTGGCCGGCGATTGCCAGCAGCCGTTCGATCCCCTGCGCGAAGTCGGCGGTCAGCATGTAGTCGGCGTAGTTGCGGAACGAGTCGTTGCGCAAGCCAGTGTTCGGAGAGTCTTTGCGGATCTTCTTGCGCCGGCCACCCAACGCCTTCATCCAAACGTAAGCAATGCCACGCTTGGGAAGCTGCGCTTCCAGCGATTCGCGATTGAAGTGTGGTAGCCGCCGCGACACCGGGAAGGAGCGAATGTCTACCAGCGTGCGGATATCGTGCGCCTTGAGCGCGGTCACCAGTTCGTCAAGGGTGCGCGTGGAGTGCCCGATGGTGTAGACAGTCGCCATCTAAGAACTTAAGTAGAGCAACCCGCTAGCTTTGTGGCGGATTAGCGATGCTCTCCAGCGCGGCGACGATCACTGCTTCCTGTTCCGGCTCCACGGTGCGCAGGTCGAGCAACACGCGTCCCTCTTCCACGCGAGCGATGATTGGCGTCTCCCATTCTCGTAGGCGGACCAACAACTGATTGGCGTTGTGGTGCGTGCTCTTAATGGCGAGCACGCGCGTTGGCAACGCAGAACCGGGGGCCGCTCCACCACCGAGAACCGAGCGCGACTGCATAACTTCGACATCCAACTTTGAACAGCTCAATAGCAGCCGTTCTGCCATCTGTCCGGCCCGCCGCTCGAGTTGGTCTTCGGAGATACGCATCATGCGCAGCGCCGGAATTGAATCGTAGTCTTCGCGCAGATAAGCGAGCAAAGTTGCTTCCAGCGCTGCACAAAACATCTTGTCCACGCGCAGCGCCCGGAAGAGTGGATTGGAGCGGATCTTCGCCACCATCTCGCGATCGCCGCTGATGATGCCCGCTTGCGGGCCACCCAAGAGCTTGTCACCGCTGTAGGTGACGACGTCCACGCCAGCCCGCAGGCTGTCGGAGATCATGGGCTCGGCACGCACGCCGACGTTTCGCAGGTCAAACAGCTCGCCGCTGCCGAGGTCCTCCACGACCGGGAGTTTGTGCTTCCGTCCGAGCGCTGCCAGTTCCTCCAGCGACGGCTGCTCGGTGAAGCCGACGATCTGGAAGTTGGACCGATGCACACGCAGCAACAGCCGGGTACGTTCGGTGATGTCGCGCTCATAGTCGGTAATGCGCGTGCGATTGGTGGTGCCGACTTCGCGCAAAAGCGCTCCCGATTTCGTCATGACGTCGGGAATGCGGAAGGAGCCACCGATCTCGACCAATTCGCCGCGCGAGACCAGCACCTCGCCACCTTCGGCCAGCGAGTTCAGCGTCAGCAGCACCGCAGCGGCATTGTTGTTGACCACGATGGTCGAAACTTCGCGCTCGGTGCTCTTCAGCAGGTTCGCGAACAGGTGATCGATGTGGACATCTCGCCTACCGCGCTCGCCGGTCGCCAGATCGAACTCGAGGTTTGAGTATCCCTGCGAAACCTCGGCCGCGTGTTCCAGGGCAGCTCGGCTGAGCGGCGCACGTCCAAGGTTGGTATGCAGAATCACGCCGGTTGCGTTGATCACCGGACGCAACGAGTAGGACAGCCGGGCCTGAAGCCGTTGCTCTAGCCCGCGGGGCAAGTCATCCAGCCTGGTTTTGATCTGTGCCTCATCGAGGTCGCCCGAAATGATTTCCGCTCGCAACAGCTCCAAGACAGCCCGCGCTGCCCCGACGGTTTGGCCGCGGCCGTTCTTCCGTGCAAGCAGCTCAATCTCCGGGTTGCGAAGAAGGTCATCCACCGATGGCAAGAGACGGAAGAGCGCGGATTTTGCGGCAGTGCTCACGGCTGAACTAGTTTGCGGGTTATGGCAGAGGGATGCAAGCGGAGCCGGAAGTCCTCGCAGAAACAACCCAAGAACTAACCGCAATATCTCACTAAGCGATAGAAAAAGGGTGTCATTTCTGGGCCTGAGTCTTTGTCGAAAAGAAAGTCTGCCAAGAAAGGAGTGACAGCCTTATGGCCACAGAGTGTACCCAAGTTGGCTTCGAATTTCATCCTCTAAATCAGCGCCAGCTCCGGGCCCAGTTTGACGGCGGAACGATCACCAGTGATGGCGGCGGTCTGTTGTTGCGGGAAGTGGAGAAGCGCACCGGGAACTCCGCCAGTTCGCTGCCTGCTTTAGCGACTACCGTGATCCGCAGCGGATCGAACACACGGTGCAGGAACTGGTGGCGCAGCGGGTTCATGGTCTGGCCCTGGGCTACGAAGACCTCAACGATCACGAGCAGTTGCGCCGGGACCCTTTGCTGGCGGTGCTGGTGGAGAAGTCGGATCCGAGCCAGCAAGTACTGGCGGGCAAGACACGTTGAACCGACTGAAACTAACCAGGGCTACGGTCAGCGCCCAGCAGCGTTACAAGAAAATCGTGCTGGACCATGGGGCGGTGGATCGCCTGTTGGTGGATCTGCTTCCCAGGATCGGATTGCGACACTCGATCTTCGGCCACCTGAGCAATGTTGCACAGCGCCAACGCGCCAGGAAGGAAATACTCCTTGCGTGGGGGTTCCAAAATTGAGCCTCCGGCTTTGCCGCTGGCCAAGTCAAAATTCAACAATGGCAATCCTGATCATCAACAACTGAAAAGCTAAGGGGAAGGACCAAGTGCCGAACCGATGGAAGTTCACGTGTGTATTCCTAGCGGCGGCACAGCTGGCGAGTGCCGCTGTCGCGCAGCAAGTCCTGACGGAGTCCGGCGTCGTATCCGGGATACGCGCAAATGGGCTGAGTGTCTACAAAGGAGTCCCATTCGCTGCCCCGCCGCTGGGCGACTTGCGCTGGCACCCTCCGATACATGCCGCACCCTGGACTGGCACGCGGAAGGCAGATGCGTTTGCCCCGGCGTGCATGCAAGTTGGTGTGTCCATGCCGGGCGAGACGGCTCCGGCAGTGAGCGAAGATTGCCTCTACCTCAACATCTGGACGCCGACCAACACCGCGCACGAACACCTGCCGGTGATCGTCTGGATCTACGGCGGCGGATACATCAACGGGTCGGCCTCGATGCCCTTGTACTGGGGCGACCGGCTCGCGCAAAAAGGTGTCATCGTCGTCACTATCGCTTATCGCCTTGGTCCGCTTGGTTTTCTTGCGCTTCCTGAGCTAACGCGCGAGTCCCCGCATCACTCGTCCGGAAACTACGGCCTGATGGATCAGATCGCCGCACTCGAATGGATTCAGAGAAACATCGCGGCCTTCGGCGGTGACCCTAAATGTGTAACCATCGCCGGTCAATCATCCGGTTCTATATCGGTCAGCATTCTGATGGCCTCGCCCCTTGCGAAAAGCCTGTTTCAGCGCGCCATCGGAGAGAGCGGCGGCCTGTTTGAGCCGCTCCAGCACGGACCAAAGTTCCTGCTGGCCAACGCAGAACGCGACGGGGAAAAGTACGCCGTTTCGCTGGGTCCGGCCTCGCTCAAAGAACTACGCCGGCTTCCAGCAACCCTGCTTACGGGCAATGCCGGCGGCATCGTCCACGCGGTGATCGAACCGTATGTGCTTCCCCTTTCACCCTACGAGGCATTCACTTCGGGGCGGCAAAACGATGTTCCGCTGCTGATCGGTTCGAACGCAGAGGAGGCGCGTGCGATGGTGGATGTCACGAATGAAACGGTCGCCACGTTCGACCGCGACCTGGAACACAGCGTCGGCCAACTTCCCCCTGCGCTGGTTGCGGCATATCCCCACGCGACCAACGAAGAGGCGCAGCAGGCGCAACTCGGTATCGAGCGCGACCTCCGCTTCGGCTGGGATATGTGGGCATGGGCGAGGCTGCAAGCCGCAACCGGGCAGAGCCCTGTCTTTTACTACTCGTTTCGACAGCAGCCTCCGTTTCCGGCCGGCTCCATATACGCGGGTTGGGGCGCGAGCCACTTCGCCGAGCTCTGGTACGTCTTCGACCACCTGGACCAGTCGCCCTGGCACTGGACTGCGGGAGATCGGAAGCTGGCTGAAGAGATGTCCAGCTACTGGGTCAACTTCGCGCGATCGGGCGATCCAAACGGCCCGGGCCTTCCCAAGTGGCCGGCGTTCGCCAACGCGGAGAGCAAGGTTCAGTATCTGGGCGATCCGATCACCGTTGGCGGCGTTGCGAATATCCATGGACTCAGCGTCTTCGATGCCGTCTACACGGCGGTGCGTGGCAAGCCCTTTGGCGCACCGTAATCCTTAGCAGATTTGGTACTGCCAAACCCGCATCGCGATCACGACTCGTTGGCAGCTCCCCTCGCTTCGGGATCACAACCTGTACGCCGACTTTAGGGTAGTAACCCTATCGACTCTTCTGAACAGGTTCTGATTTCCTACAGACAGCGTAAACTGTGGCAATGCCCCTAGGAGACAGACTGGAACGGCGTGCGGTTGAAGCGCTAGCTGGCCGCCGCGCAGAGCTCGATCGCTTGGAGGTTTTTGCACTCGGAGATGAACCTCTGGTGATGCATATTCAGGGCATCCCGGGCATAGGAAAAACTCACCTGCTGAATGCGCTGGCGTCAAGCATCGGCGGAAAGGGCGTTTTCGTTGTGCGGATCGACGCCCGCTGGTGCGAGCCTTCCCCGGCGGCCTTGTGTCGAGCGATCTGCAGGGAAATCGGTGCCTCGGAGTCCGAAGATTCCGCGGTCGTGGCGACCAGTCTGTCGGACGGGGCGAAACGAACTCTCCTGGTGCTCGACAGTTACGAATCTTTCCGTCTGCTTGACTCTTGGCTAAGGCAGGTTTTTCTGCCCTCGCTCGGCGACAGTGTGCGCACAATCCTGTCCAGCCGCGAGCCGCCCCGGCCAGCCTGGCGTATTGCCCCGGCGTGGAGAGGCCTGTTTGATTCCATGCTCCTGGAAACATTTTCTCCGGAAGTGGCTCTAGAGTATCTGACCTCGGAGGGTGTGCCTGAGGGCAGCGCCCGGGAGTTGAATCGGGTCGCGCACGGGCATCCGTTGGCACTTTCCCTGGGATCGGCACTCTACTTTGCGGGCGGGCAGGTGCGTGGGAGCGCGGCTACTCGTCATCAGGTGCTGGAGCATATGGCGGCGCTCTTTCTCGAGGATGCCGATTCGGGAACCATACAGGTCGTACAGGCCGCCTGCCTGGTTCGAACAGCCACTGCGCCGTTACTGGCAGCCATGCTGCCGCATATCCCGGCCGATGAGGCACTGGATCGGCTGCGTGCGCTACCATTTGTCAGCCTAGGTCCTCACGGACTGCTGGTGCATGAAGCCGTTCGCGGGCCGGTGACGGCTGCTCTCAAGTCCCGTGATCCGGTGCGATACCAGGCGTACCGGCGCGCAGCTTCGCGGGTCGTGCGTGACCAATACAGACAGGCACCGCGATCCGACCTCTGGCGTTGCACGGCGGACGTACTCTACCTGCTTGAAAACGAGAACCTACGCGAAGGTTTTTTCCCCACGACTGAGAGCCCGGTTTCGGTTGAACCGGCCCGCGCGGGCGACGGGACATCAATTTCAGCGATTATTCACAACTTCGATGGACTGCGGGCGCGTCAAGCGCTGAAGCAATGGTGGCACCACCATCCAGACTCGTTTTTTGTAGTGCGGGATGAACATGGCGGAGTGCAAGGTTTCTACCAGGCAATTGTGGCATCGAAGGTTCACAAAAATGTGATTGGGAGCGATCCGCTGGCGGCAAGCTGGGCCAGGGACCTACCGCGTTCAGAAGACAAGGCCGCCACTCTCTGGCTGCGGCGTTCGTTGGATCGCGACACGGGAGAAGGGCCGTCATTTGGCCAGGCGGCCTGCTGGCTCGATATCAAACGTACTTATTTAGAACTGCGCCCGCGGCTGCGCTGGGTCTATACCTGCTACTGTGATGCGGAGCTATATCGCCGTTCCTTCGAGCAATTGGGATTCCGGCTGGTGGACGAAGGCCGCCCGGTCTTCGACAGGGTTATGCAACACACATTTCGTCTCGACATGGGGGTGGATTCCGTAGATGGCTGGCTTGGCAACTTGCTGGCCCAGGAAACCGGCATGGCAACAGGCGAGGATGTGAGTCCCTCGACCTTGCTGGATGAGCAAGCGCGTGAGTTAGTGGTGAACGGGAGCCGAATTGGCCTGACCCCGCTTGAGTTCGGAGTCCTGGCATATCTTGTGGCCAGGCCGAACAGGGCTGTGGCTCGCTACGAACTAGTGGAGGCGGTCTGGAGATATGGAAAGGAAGCGTCAACCAGCAACGTGGTTGAGGCGGTAGTGCGCTCCGTCCGACAGAAGCTAGGAGCGCACCGGAACACGCTTGAAACAGTGCGGGGAGTTGGCTACCGGTATCGGCCGACAATCTGAATTTGCACTCCCCGCATGGAGTTAATGGTGATTCAGGGGCGGGCCTCAAGAATCAGGTTGAAGGGAGTTTCCATAGCCACCCGTGCGCTCTGGAACCCCGCCTCTTTGAGGATTGCAAGCAACTGCGTAGCGCCGGCCTGCGCTCCCAGTGAATAGCGTCCGCCTTGCGATAGTGCGTTCTGGGTACAGAGACCAGCGGAAGCCGAGTAGTACATCCTTGCTACAGGGCCGACATTTTCCTCAGACCGGTCCTTTGCGAACGGTTCCACCAGCATGAGTGCGCCATCGGGAGCCATTGCCTGCCGGGAAGCCCAGACAGCTTCCAGCGGATCACCCATGTCGTGAAGTGAATCCATGAAGCAGACCAGGTCGAATTTCTCCTTTCTGCTCGCAAGCACCCGCGGGGTTGCCACCTCAAACCGAATCTGATCGCCGACTCCGGCCTGCTTCGCTCGCTCCCGCGCGACGATAATCGAAGATTCATGGTAGTCAATTCCCACGAACTCTGACTTCGGAAATGCCTTCGCCATGAGGATGACCGAGGCGCCGTGCCCGCAGCCGAGGTCGGCTACACGCCCACCGTTGGCTAACTGCTCCTGGACACCACCGAGAGATGGGATCCAGCTTTGAGTCAGGTGCGCCCGATATCCATTGCGAAAAAAGGCCTCCGTTCCGGTGAATAGCCGACAATCGTGTTCGTGCCAGCCCACTCCGTTGCCAGAGCGGAAAGCGGCAAGGATTTTGTCTTCGCCGTGCCACAACGAAGCCGCTACGTCGAAAGCCGGCGGAAGGAATGCGGGACTTTCCGGATTCGCCAATACAAAAAGGTGTTCAGGCGGAAGGAAGTACCGGTTGCTGTTAGGGTCGAACAGCACATATCCCCCGGCGACCTGCCCGTTAAGCCACTCTCGCACAGAGCGCTCATTCGTGGCGGTTCGTCGCGCCAGTTCATCCGAATTGATGGGACCACTTTCTGCCATGGCCCGGTAAAGGCCGAGCTTGTGCCCAAGATTGGTCATGACACCAGCCATGGCGGCTGCGAGATCGGTTACCACCTGACCGGCGAACTGCTCGACTCTCTGCTGCATGTCTTCCCTGGTGGGCTTGGTACTGGGATTCTGCATTACTGACCTCCTGCCATCACGGCGTCCGTTTCTGAATGTTGCACGCAAATATCCCCCAGAGGAGCCCGCGTGAGAGCCGAGAGGGAACTCTCCACATCCCATAGCTGAGACTGGGTGGATACAACAGCTGGATTGCTGCGCACGGCCTGAATTACCGGGTGGTTGAGGTAAGCCTCGGCGGTTTCACGGTTGGCAAATAGGTAGATACCTCCCATCTCAAACTCCTCCTCCCGCAAGATCCATATCTTCCAGATCAGACCTTCTACCGAGGCAATGATGGTAGCGGCTTCTCGGCTGTGGGCAAGCAAGACATCTGGCGGTACCCGCAACTTGAAGCGCAGGTGCAAGACGGTGTAAGTGCTAGCACTCTTCTCTGACATTTCGTCTCTCCAATGTGTTTATCTCTGCATCTGTGGCAGACACAGGTGAGTCTAGGAGTCCTGAAACATTCCGAGATGAGAGCATGATGAGAACATGATGAGAATTGGGTGCTGTGCCGATGCAACCCCCGCAGCCTGCTGGTGGCTTGAGGAGATCGATGGCTTGGTGAAATCCGCCAAAAGGGGTCCGATCGAAACCAACACGAAGTAATAACTGACGTTGACTCCTGGTGGACGTGGCCGACGGCGTAATTCCTCGTGAGCCCTAGGTGGCCAACAATTGATCCACTCTGACCTTATATTTTAGTAAACGGTTCTCGGGTTGGTAACGATAAACGTCCCTGTGTCCAGGAATTAAGCCCTCGATTGCGGAGCGGGTCGGCTCGTAGCTGAGCTCGACAGCTTCAATTGCTACTTCGCCTGAAATTCGGAAGCGTGTAACTGCCTGAAAGTGTTGGAGGCGCGGGTGGGAATCGAACCCACGCATAAAGGTTTTGCAGACCTCTCCCTTACCACTTGGGTACCGCGCCTCAGTGTCTCTACCGTAACGCGTTCCGGGCGCAAAATCCAGCGGTAACGGGGCCGGAAAGCCGACTCGTCGTGCGAAGGGTCCCATGACTCTGACAATTGCCATCGATCACAGATTGGTCCGCGGCGCTACTATGTCGCTGAGTTCGCCCGAACAGCCTTGCCAAAGCGGTAAAGACCGGTTATTGTCGAAACCCGCCGCACCTGTGGCTTGAACGCTGTTGGGAGGAATCAGATGGCCGGAGTCAGTCTTGCCGATGCGCGTCGCGTTATCGCCGCGGCGGAGAAGAAGGCGCAGGAGATAGGGCAGCCTATGAACATCGCAGTGGCCGATGAGGGCGGCAACCTCGTGTCGCACGTGCGCATGGATGGCGCCTGGATCGGCAGCATCGATATCTCGATGAAGAAGGCTTACACTGCGCGCGCCTTCGACATTGCGACCAAGGACCTGGCCGCGCACTCGCAATCGGGCGGGCAGTTTTTCGGCATCCATGTCTCGAACGATTGCGGGATCATGATCTTCGCGGGAGGCATTCCGCTGAAGCGCGACGGCAAAGTCGCGGGCGCGATCGGGGTCAGCGGCGGCTCGGGAGAGCAGGACCATGCCGTAGCGGAAGCCGGCGCGGCTGCCTTCTAGTGCTTTCTTGTCGATTCGGTTGACGCCGAAATCAGAGATTTCAGGATCTCGACAGCTTCCCGCAATTGCCGTAGCTCCGCCTCTGGCCGCCGGACCAGCATCTGGGCCAACGCCTGCACGCGACGTTGGCGGGCGCGCAGCATCAACGAGCGGCCTCGTCGTGTGACTGAGATACTGATCTTGCGCGCGTCAGCAGGGTCGGCACGGCTCATCGCCAACTGCCGCTCCACAAGGCCTTGCACGATGCGCACCATGGTGGGCGGCTTCACCTGTTCGATGGCAGCCAGTTTCCTGAGGGACATGCTGCCGCCAAATACCAGCACCGACAGGGCGGAGAGTTGTGCCGGACCCACGCCGGTGGCGCGGTCCTCGATGCGCACCAGGCGAAGCAGGTGAATCGCCGCCGAATGCAGCCCGTCCGCCAGAGGCACGATCTCCTGCCGATCTTTTTCCATTGCTTTCCGCAGTGCTCCGGTGTAGTGTATCGCGAGTGAATATTGTTAGCAATGCTAACTAAGTGGAGAAAGCCAAATGGAGCAGGACATTTTCTCAGCGATAAGAGCGGGCGACATGACCAAAGTGAAGGAGCTGATTGCGCTGCATCCCGATGTGGCGCATACCCGCAACCAGGTGGGAGTATCGGCGCTGATGCAAGCCCGCTATGAAAATAAACTCGAAATCGTCGCATTGTTGCACAAGGCGACGCGCGATCCTGACGTGTTTGAAGCAGCCACTCTGGGCGATACTGCCAGGTTGCGAGCGTTGCTGGCAAACGAACCCAGCCTGGTAAAGGCGCAAAGCAGTGACGGCTTCACGCCGTTGCATCTGGCATGCTTCTTTGGTCAGCCAGACGCGGCGGAAATTCTCATCCGGCAGGGCGCCGACCCCAACGCCGTCTCCCCCAACCGGATCGCCGTAGTTCACAGCGCTGCCGCATCACGCAATGCGGCGCTGGTGAAGCTCGTGTTGCAGGCGGGCGCTAATCCTGATCTGCAACAGCAGGGCGGCTATACTGCGCTGCACGAGGCAGCCATGCACAACAGCGTTCAACGGGCGCAAGCGCTGCTAGACGCTGGTGCCGATCGCTCCATCCGCAGCGATGATGGACTCACGGCCGCGGAGATGGCCGCGCAGAAGGGGAACAAAGAGGTGTTGGCACTATTGAACGCGAGCAGATAAATGTGGCTGGGTGCTCTCACTCCGCGACCTCCGATTCAGAGTGCTTGCGAAGAATGACGGTCCCAGTCAGCAGGGCACAGCCAAGCAGGAGCACCCGCAGGACATTGGCGTGCAGCACCGGGTCGCCAAGCAGGATGCGCAACAACCCGAAGCCGGCGCCGGCCGAGCAGAACGCGAAGTACAGCTTCTCCTTCGTGCAACGCGAAGCCACTAACAAGACCAGCAGCACCGTCGTCACGATTACGTAGATGGCGAGCAACATCATCCCACCAACCTTCTTCTCTCCATGAATTGGAAATGCCGCGGCATGCGACCTCGCCAGTTGAATTCCGGCGATGCCCAGGAAGAAAATCGTGTGCACCAGTGCAATGATGGCGCGCTTGCGGTTGGTGATAATGGCGAAGCGATCCATGAACACTATTTATTGTGCCGCAGGACCGCACAACAGGCTGTGATCTGAATCACAGGAAGGGTGGTTTTTCTGCTGTCGTGGCAAGAACGTAGAGCCGGGGGAGCGGAGGCGAACCACCGACAGAGATTTTGCAGCCGCGAAAAACCCTCGCGGCTGAGACGGCGGTAAATTCTGGAGCGGGAGACGGGATTTGAACCCGCGACTTCGACCTTGGCAAGGTCGCACTCTACCACTGAGTTACTCCCGCTCGGTCTCTCGATTATAACGAAAGCCTGAATTGGCGGGCAAACCAGAGGTGGTTGTTTCATCAGTAAGCACCGCCGTGTCCCGTGGCGTCCTGCGCGTTCACATGTTTTGTAATTTCGTTGCGCACATCCCACAGCGCCTTGTACAGCGGATATTCCATACGCTGCTTCAACACTTCGACCGGCGTTCCCATGGTTCCAACCACGCCGCCGCCAATGATGCGCTGTGCCAGCTTGAGGTGGGCATAGCGGAAGAGCTGGATGTGCTCGTCGTAGTCAACCAACTCCTCCGCGACGTCATGCAGTTCGAAGAATTCAGTGTGGCGGCGATAGAGTTCTTCCAGAGTCAGGCCGGCCTTCTGGACCTGCTCGAAGAAGGCCTCGCCCAGACGCGGTGCTATGTGCAGCAGGGCGAGGAAGCCGGGCGAATCGAGACCGCTGCCGTGGCCGAGTCCGGCGCGGATCATGTGGTACTCGTAGGGAGTGATGCCCTCCAGCAGGCTGAGCATGCGCAGCGGGTGATCGAGCATCTTGTTGGCACGCCGCAAGAGACGCGCCGCATTCCGGTAATCGCCGTCGTGGAGGCAATGCCGCACCCGCTCCAGTTCCCACGCCGCGCCCTTCATCAGCAACTCTGACGCCTGGTGCGTTACCTGAAATGTCAGCTCGTCGGGATGCAGCATCTCCTCGGGCGGCTTTTGCAGCGCCAACAACTCGTCCGTGCGCAGGTAACGTTCGTAATCGGAGGCGGCAGTCCCCGGCAGGATGGGCGTACGCAAGTCTTCAGTCATGGGCGAAGCTCCATTGCGGGTCTTTCTCGGGCGGCACAATGGAACCATCGCGCATATGGATGATGCGGTCACCATAGGTCGCAGCTTCGGGATTGTGGGTAATCATCAGCACGGTCTGGCCGAGTTCCTTATTGGACTGCCGCAGCATGTTCAACACGATCTCCGAATTCTGGGAGTCGAGATTGCCGGTCGGCTCGTCGGCCAGCACAATCGCCGGCTGGTTCACCAGCGCACGGGCGAGCGCTACCCGCTGTTGCTCGCCGCCGCTCATTTCCGAGGGACGGTGCTCGAGGCGCTTGTCAATGCCCAGCAGCCGCATAATGTGCTCGATATATTCGCGTTCAGCCGTGCCGTCGCTCTTGCCCGCGATATCGCGGGCGATGGCGATATTGTCCGCGGCGGTCAAAGTGGGGAGGAGGTTGAACTTCTGGAAGACAAAGCCGATTTTGGCCCTGCGCATACGGGTCCGCGCTGAATCGGACAAGGCGGTAAAATCAACCCCGTCGATGAGCACCCGTCCCGCGTCCGCGGGGGTCAGCCCACCAAGAATGTAAAACAGTGTGGACTTGCCGCTACCGGACGGCCCGACGATGGTCACGAATTCGCCCTTCTCTACTTGAACCGACACGCCCCGCAACGCCGGCACGTCCACTTTGCCGATGCGGTAGGTCTTCTGCACTTCCTCAGCTTCGATCATCCACGCCATGCGAATCTTTAATCCTACACGAAAGGATTCGCCTCTAAACCGACGACGCCGGGGGGAGTGGGCTGGTTTGCAATCCAGTCCCAGCATCTTGCGCCCCGAACGTCCCAGTTATGCGTCGGGGCGCGTTGAGTTGACCGCTGTTAACGACGCCACCACGTTAACCGTTTGCGAGCACTGTCCCAATAGAAGTGGAACGAATCGCAAGCGCCATCGAGGAGCGAAAACTCTCGGCACCCCTTGATAGGCTTGCAGCCCTGTAGAGCACCCTTTTCTTCGGTGTCACAGTCAATCGGAGCAGTCTCGATTCGTACCGGAACCGCGCAAAATGAATCCTGAGCGGGTTTGCCGATTAGGAACGCAAACGTTGCGATCACCGACGTGCTCTTCCGTCTTGTCACGTTCACAACGCCAAGCCAGACCTTGTCAGGCTGATAACCGATGAGGAGGGTGTCTGGAATGCCGTCACACGTCACGTCAGCAACGACTGCGCTCTTCTCATCCCAACTGACGCTCGGCCGCGTACTGCGGAGTGCATTGAGAGCGGTCTCCACAGAGGGTTGGGCGAATGCAGAAACAGCGGGAACCAATAACGTGAGCGCCAGAACAAGATTCATTCTCACAACCCTTGAAGAATCTCAAAATGTCAGCTTGTGGCAGAAAATCACACCCGATTTCATTCTCAAGCGTTATCATACGAATTTCGGGCAGCTATCGTATGGAGGACTTGAGAATGCGTCGCCTCACCTCGTGCCTGGTCTTTACTGCCTTTCTGTTTCTTGCCTGCGCGAGTCTCGCCCAGAACAGCGCTCCACCCGTAACCGCCACGTGCAACTTTGATGCCGACAAACAACTTGCGGCTGAATATCAAAGGGTTCTGATCAACCCGAAGAAGCCTCTCTTCGGTCGCGAAATTCCTTCCGGCAAAGTCTGGGCGCCGGGCGGAAAGCCCATGACCCTGTTCACCAACACCGCGATCCAAATTGGCGGGACCAACCTTACGGCGGGCGCTTATACCATGTTCGTGATTCCAACCGCCAAACAGTGGACGCTGATCATCTCGAAGAGCACCGATACCAGCGGAAAGTACGACGAAAACATGGACCTGGTGCGAGTGCCGATGGACTCGGGTGAGCTTCCTTCTCCGGAAGCGGAATTCAAGGTTTCTTTCGGCCACATTGCTCCCGATCAGTGCAACCTGCGCCTGGATGTCGCGAGCGTCGGCAACTGGGCGGTCTTCAAGGAAAGGTAGCGCCATCGCTAGGGGCCGGCCTGTGGCGACGCCGCGAGTGGATTCACCACTGCCGCCATCGCGTGTTCCACCACATGCGCTACTCGCAACACCGTCTGCTCGTCGAAGTACTTGCCGAAAACCTGCACCCCAATCGGCAACCCTTCCTTGCTCTTTCCGCAGGGCACCGAGATTCCCGGAATGCCGGCCAGGTTCGCCGTCACGGTGTAGATGTCGGCCAGATACATCGCCAGCGGATCGTCGGTCTTCTCGCCCAGCTTGAATGCCACTGTCGGCGTGGTGGGCGCGACGATCGCATCGACCGTCGCAAAAGCGTTGTCGAAGTCCCGCGCCAGCAAGGCGCGCACGCGCTGCGCCTTCAAATAGTAGGCATCGTAATATCCGGCGCTCAGCGCGTAAGTTCCCAGCATGATGCGGCGCTTGACTTCCGTTCCCAGCCCGGCATCGCGCGTCCGCCGATACATCTCCGGCAAAGTCTTTCCTTCGCCGGCTCGCATTCCGTAGCGCACTCCGTCATACCGCGCCAGGTTTGACGAGGCTTCGGCAGTCGCAACCACGTAGTAGGTGGGGATAGCATATTCCGTGTGCGGCAGCGAAATTGGAATAATCTCGCACCCGGCTTTCACTAGCTCTTGAATGGCCGCCTCCACTGCAGCGCGCACTTCCGCATCGAGGCCGTCGCCGAAGTATTCTTTGGGCACTCCGATCTTCATGCCCGTCACCGGCTGGCCGACGTGTGCATGATAGTCAGGCACAGGAACGTCGGCTGAGGTCGAATCCAGTGGATCGCGGCCAGCGATGCACTGCAACATCAGCGCCACGTCTTTGACCGTCTTGCCAAACGGTCCGACGTGATCGAGCGACGACGCAAAAGCGATCAGGCCGTACCGCGACACGCGTCCGTAGGTCGGCTTCATGCCGACCACACCGCAGAACGCCGCGGGCTGCCGGATGGAGCCGCCGGTGTCGGAACCGATCGAGGCCACCGCGGTTCCAGCGGCAACCACTGCGGCGGAGCCGCCCGACGAGCCGCCAGGCACACGCGAGTGGTCATGCGGATTGCGCACCGGATGGAAGCCGGAGTTTTCGTTCGACGAGCCCATCGCGAATTCGTCGCAATTGGTCTTTCCCAGGATGATCGCGCCCGCGGTCTCCAGTCGCTGCACCGCCGTGGCGTCGTAGGGAGGCACAAAATTCGCCAGGATTTTGGATCCCGCAGTCGTGCGCACGTCTTTCGTCGTAAAGACGTCTTTGATTGCGATCGGCACTCCGGCCAGCGGTGGCAGGGCGTCACCTTTATCGGCGAGCTCGTCCACACGGGCGGCCTGCTGGTAGGCGCGTTCCTTCGACAGCGTCAGATAGGCGCCGATGGCCGCGTCCTCAGCTTCGATCTTCTGGTAGAACGCGTCCACCAGCGCAGTAGCAGTCGTCTGCTTCTCCAGCATTGCCGTGCGGGCGGAATCGACGGTGAGCGGATCAATATTCATTCTGGTCTAGCGCTCGATCACTTTGGGCACTTTGAAGAAAATCCCATCCGACGCCGGCGCATTGCGCATCGCCTCATCGTGCGGCAGCGAAGGGCGCGGTTCGTCGGGCCGCATGGCGGAAGGGAAAGCTTCATCACCGCTGGTGTCTCGCCCAGTGCCATAGCGGCTGGCAACTTGTGCCATCGGCTCCACGTCCGACGTGCTCAACTCATTCAGCCGGTCGATGTAGCCGAGGATGGAGTTCAGGTCCTTCAGCATGCGCGCCCGCTCGTCCTGGGTAAGCTCGAGGTAGGCGAGATCGGCAACGTAGGAGACGTCCTTTTCGGTAACCATGAGTTAGTTTTGCCTTCCACTCTCTAACCAGTCGATCTTCCAGTCCGGCCCTTCACCACAAACTTGATCGCGTTCACCGCCTGCACACTGACCGGCCTCAAGGCTGCGAGATACTGGCGCTCGAAGTCCTGCAATTGCTGTTGCCAGTTTGCGTCGGGGACCTCAACCGTAAGAACCCCGTCGGCATAGCCGATCGCGTTGGCCTTCTCGGCCACCTTTGCTCCGCAGGCCAGCGGCCAGGCCAGCAGTGGCGCATCGTCACCTGCTTCCCGCCGCAAAGTGTCGGCGAAGATCTTCTTCAGGGTTGGACCGGCGCGCTGCATGGGGTTCGAGCTTCGATTGTAGAGCAGAAGCAACGCCTCTCGCTTTTTGGCCCTTCGCTCTTCGCCAGACTAGCAATGTGAGGCCGCGTCATGCCCCTGAGTGCCACCCCCTGGTCTTCTTTAGAATCACGGAGTTGCAATACGTTTCATATTTAAGCTGTTGATTATGAAACGGTTATACGTACTTGATAGATTCGCAACGACTTACACGAACACCTCGGCGACCCGGTGACGAGACTTACATCTCAGAGCCGATCATCAACCTCCGTTCGGTCCCGGCGCCTGCAAGTGACCCCTGGCGACATTTTTTCAGAGATCGTGGCCCTCTGAATTGACGGAGGGCAGACCCTCAGCCGGCCGAGTCGGGCACCTTCGCCGGGCAGCGGGACATCAGTCCCAACGAGTTCAGTTTGCGCCTTGATTTCTTTGCGGGGCAAGGAAAATTCGACGGTCCAACTTACTAAAGTAATCGGGAATTCCCGATATGGAACACCTGGAAGGCTAAAGCAGTTTCAGAGTTGGCGTAGACCTGGTAGAGCCAGCCTTTAGGCTGGCGTCAAGATCGTCCCCACTATAAGGCTTGAGCCGCTGCGGTCATTTCTCAATGACCGCAGCGGCTCAAGCGTCTGCCTGTCCGCAGCGAACGCGGCGCTGAAGCGCCGCTCTACCCGTGCTCGCCGGTCTACACCAATTCTGAAAACGCCCTAGATGCTGCTACCCCGTCTCGTTGACTTGCAAGTCAAATCGCAGCCACCCTTTTTCAACGCCGCTTCAGCCTGATAACTACGAACACCACAACGGCAATTGCAATCAGCCAGAATAAGAGACTGATCACGGGGACGGGGGCCGATAGTGGGGCGGATAAAGTACCGCCAGAACTCGCCCGTTCTCAGCAAGTTATTTCCTCCAATGACTACGATCAGCAACGCGGCGGCAACACCCGTTACCCAATAGAGAGAACGGCTGACGAAACTACGGCGTGGCGACGCGGGAGGTGGGGCGGCCGCTTTCTGCGGCATCGAACTGGGGACGGGTTGCGCAGCGCCGGACGGAGGACCGACCGAGGCAGGAGAGGTGCGGGGTGACTCGTGCAGGGTACTAGGAGCTTGAGGCGCGGCATCATGGGTCAAGCGGCGTCCCTTGAGCGGTACAGGACCAGCCGGCTCGTGCAGAGTACGGGGAACTTGAGGCGCGGGCGCCGGAGGCGGAGCAGCCTTCGTCGCTTCTGCTGGCAAATTTGGAGTTTGGGGCGAAGGGGGCGGAGGCGGACTATAGGCCGTTCTCTCCCGATGAAGAGTTGTAGCCTCCCTATGCCTCCGCTTCTCTTCCAGCCGGAGTTGCTCGGCGGTTCGACTGCGCTCTTCCACCGGACGTACCTGCTCGCCGGCAAGCTGAACTCCCTCCGTGTCGTCGCCAGACATCCCCAGCGAAGCCGAAGCAACACTTTGGGCGGGCGGCAGTTCCTCAGCTTCTCCAGCGGCCTCTACTCCTACGGAGTGTAGTACGCATCCCGCGATCATCTCGTCGCCACGACAAATCTCCAGATTTACCAGGAGTGGCCCAGCCTGCATGGGTGTCAGGAAGAAGACCCGTGGAAGCGAGTCGCCTCGTGGTGGCACCCTGATGCTCTTAATCTGGGACCTAGGCTCGAACTGAGGAGATTCGATCTTTATGCTGAGGTCCAGGGGCTGTGGTGTGCCGTTGTTGTCTACGGGGAACTTGAGTGTCAGCGGCTCACTATCAATGTCCTTCGCGGTAATGTCGTATTCAGGCTGGGCTTCTACAATGGCGCGAAGCCCCGGGGAATCGGTCCTGCGTATCAGCACCAGCAGGGTGCTGGGTTTTGTGAGTGGTACTCGCGCTGGAAGCGCTGCGTCGAGAATCCGGCGCCGACCGCGCGACACGGCGGGTCGCGAAGGGACAACGTCTGGTGCGGGCCCCGCCTTACCAGCCGCTGCCGAAGCCCTGGCGAGGACGACGGCCACAATCCCCTCGCAAACACTCACGAACGCCAGGTCCTGCGACGGCCACTCCGTAACCGGGCGGGCCCCCTCTGGCAGTGCCTGCAGACGACCGAGCTCCGGTACGATCGTCCAGACTACCGGTCTCAAGATGACGGGCACGACGGTAGCCTGCCCGGCACTCTGTCTCTCAAGCGCCCGCTTTACTTCAACGTCGAAAATATAGCTGGAGTTCAGGAAATCGGCGCTAATCAAGAACAGGATCAGCTCTGCTGACTCGAGATACCTGCTGATCTCCTTGTCCCAGTCCTGGCCGGCGATGAGCTTGCGGTCATGCCATTCTCGAATCAGCCCCGAGCGCCGCAGCGGGGCGAGATGCGCTTCCAGTTCCCCGCGTAAGTCTTCGTCCTTGTGGGAATAGGAATAGAAAACAGTGATCGGCTGAGGCCGCGAAGGCAAAAGCGCGCCACAACTGGCGCAAAACTTAGCTTGTTCAGAATTGGCGGCGCCGCATGTCTGGCAGAAGGCCATAGCATTCTCTTGTCGGAAACAGCGTGAGCCAATTCTTTATCAAGGGTACTGCGTTTGACAAGGAGAACGTGATCGGAATGTAGTCGCACAGACGTAATCTGCAGCGTCGGCTTGCGGGAATTCGCGACGCACGAAGTCCAGGGCGTCGTCCTTGCTGTGGAGGGTGCCTTCCAATTGCGCGTCCTCGACCGCCGACAGGATCTCGCGAAACTGCGGGCCGGGTCGGTAGCCGAGGCTGATGAGGTCCTCGCCCGTCAGCAGCGGCTTCGGCCTGATCTCCTCGTCCGGAGTTTGCTGCAGGCGCTCGCGAACAAAATCGTACAGCGACAGATTGCCATGACTGCTGAGGCAATCGATGCGGTGCAGCGCGAGATGCTCGTCGAAGCGGGGCAGTCGCAGGAAGCGCTTGAGGGTCGATTCCTTCATGCGCTCCACATCGGCGAAGCGCATGTGGTTGGCCACCAGCGCGGCGATCTGCCGCGTGTCTTCATTGGAGAAGTGCAGGCGGTGGCAGATCTCCTCGGCCATGCGCGTGCCAACTTCGACGTGGCCGTCGAAGCGGATGCGGTCGGGCGCAACGCGGAAGGTCGGCGGCTTGCCGACATCGTGCAACAGCGCGCCCCAGGCCAGCGTGCGCGAACACCGTGGCGGCAACTTTTCCAGCAACAGCAGCGTGTGGATCCAGACGTCGCCCTCGGGATGGAACTCGGGCGGCTGCTCGACGCCGTGCATGCGGTCGATCTCGGGCAGCACTTCGCGCAGCAGGCCAGTGCTGTCGAGCAACTCGAAGGCGCGGCGCGCGTGGCCTTCGGTCAGCATCTTGGTCAGCTCGTCGCGAACGCGCTCGCGGCTTACCTGCTGGATTCGCGGCGCCAGCCGCTGGATGGCGGCGTACGTCTCCGGCTCGATGGCGTAGCCTAAGCGCGCTGCGAAGCGCACCGCGCGCAACATGCGCAGCTTGTCTTCCTGCGAAGCGCCGCTCGGGATCGCCGATGGCGCGAATCGACGCCGGCCTTCAGGTCGTCGCGGCCGCCGACGAAGTCGAGCACGCGATTGCCGTCCAGCGGATCCATCAGCAATCCGTTGATGGTGAAGTCGCGTCGCTGCACGTCTTCCTTGGGATCCTTGGAATAGCTCACCTGGTCGGGATGGCGACCGTCGGAGTAGGTGCCGTCGTTGCGAAAGGTGGCGACCTCGACGTAGTTCGGGTGCTCGGAAGGAAGGTCGGTGGACGAGTCGGAGTGCACTTCCGAGCTTCTTCTCCTGGTGCGAGTTTGGGTGGGAAGTTTCAACGGCACCAGCACCACGCCGAACTGCGCGCCCACCGCGTAAGTTTCCGGAAAGATGCGCATGACCTCAGGCGGAGTGGCGTCGGTGGCAACGTCGTAATCGGCGGGTGCGACTCCGAGCAGCGTGTCGCGGACGCAGCCTCCGGCGAAGTAAGCCTGAAAGCCGCGGTGGCGAAGCTCGCGAACGATGTTGGTGGCGTGCTGCTGCATGTGACAAGCTTGATTGTAGCGGCAGACGCCTTGCGCAGGGCTTTCGAACAGCAGATCCCTCAGCTCAGGCTTAAAGCCCTCGGTCGGGATGACAATGCAAGGAAGGGGTGCCTTCGCTCGTACAATAGTTCTGTGGGCGACGTTTACATCCTCGGCATCGAGAGCTCGTGCGACGAAACCGCCGCGGCCGTGGTGCGCTCGGGCGAGGAGCTGGTCTCGAACGTGGTCTACTCGCAGTTCGCCACCCACCAGCCTTACGGCGGAGTCGTACCGGAGCTGGCCTCGCGCGAACATCTGCGCGCCATCGTTCCCGTCGTGCGCAAAGCGCTGGACGATGCCGGCAAGTCCTACGAAACCATTGACGCCATCGCCGTGACCAAGGGCCCGGGGCTGGCTGGAGCGTTGCTCGTCGGCTTGAGCTATGCCAAGGCGCTGGCCTATGCACGTGGAGAAGCCGCTCATCGGAGTCAATCATCTGGAAGGTCACATCCATGCGGTCCTGCTGGAGGAGCGCCAGAAGGGCAATCGCGAGCTGGAGTTTCCGGTGCTCGCGCTGGTGGTGAGCGGTGGGCACACCCATCTTTACCTTGCGGAGCGAAAAGACAGGACGGCTGGGTGTACCACGATGTGGGACATACGCGCGATGACGCTGCTGGCGAGGCTTTCGACAAGGTCGCGAAGCTTTTGGAGCTCGGGTATCCCGGCGGGCCGGTCATCGATTTTCTAGCTCAGCACGGAAATCCCGAGGCGGTGAAGTTTCCGTTTGCCCAGATCAAGCATCGCGACCGCAATCCGCAGAACCGCCATGCCGACGATGACCGCCGGGTGGATTTCTCCTATAGCGGAATCAAGACCGCGGTCCTGCGCTACGTCGAGACGCACGACATGCGCGAGAAGATCGAACAGCGGCGCAAAGCGATGGCAGGATTGGCGAGCCGCACTCCGGCCGATTATCTCGCCGCTTGCGATCGGCAAACACTCGACCTGGTAGCTTCGTTTCAGCGCGCCGTGGTTAACGACCTGGTCAGCAAGACGCTGATGGCTGCGCGGGAACACAATGTGGCAACGCTGTTTGTTACGGGTGGCGTCGCGGCCAATAGCGAACTGCGGAAGACATTCGAGGCGCGCGCTGCGGAGGAAGGCGTGCCGGTTTATTTCCCGTCGCGCAAGCTCTCGACCGACAACGCCGCGATGATCGCCGCGGCGGCGTATCCGCGATTTCTGGCGAGTGAGTTCGCGGAGCCGGAGTTCTCCGCCGATGCGGCGCTGCGCTTGCGGTAGCCACTGCCGATCGCTGTCATTGATCGATGCGAGGCCGTTGGCCTTCGGCCAAGCAGAACCGGCAAACCCCACAGCTCGGAACGAGGCTAGATGCACTCGAACTATAGGGGTCCTTCGACTCCGGTTCGGTCGCCATGGCGATCGAATCTCCGCTCAGCATGACAGCAGTGTTTTCGGCGGAGACGCGTCGGCGCGGTTCCTTTTGGCCGATCTGTGAGTAACCGAATCACCACAAACAGACCTATGCCTTTTCTCGCACGTTGAGGGTTGTTCGCGCTGGCTGCTTATTCCTCTTGGGCAGAGATTTTCGATTCGATGTCCATGTCGCGGAACTCGCTCGATTCGAAGATTTCGCGGCAGTCGAGGCACTCGACGTATTCCGCGTCTTCGTCGCGGGAGACTATTTGGACACGAGGGTGGAGGCACTGCTGGTCCATGGGTTCGCTCTATGAAAGGTTGGAGGTTCTCGCCGCCGGCTGGCTCATGCTCCATACGAAATTCGCCTTACCCGTGAGGTGGCTGGGATTGTCCGGTATTTTAGTCCGGCGGTATGGGTTGTCAAGCATTTCCCGCAAGCAGAATATTAATTTTGCAGGTAAGGTCTGGCCCTTTGACTTGCGAAAGTGGGCTCTGCGGCTGGCTTTCCTGCGAGATATCCGACGAAAAACATCGCCATTCCATAAACCATTCGCTGCGCGGGAGTTACACTCGGCTGCGGCTAGTGACCACTGGCTGTAAGGGCTTGCAACGAACCTCCGCCGAGTCGTAGAATCGAAATGCGACTGATTTGGTCGCATATACATCTGAGTACCGATGCTGAAACTCACCAAGAAAGCGGACTACGGGCTGATCGCCATGCGGCACTTGGCCGAGCATGCCGACTTGGGAGCGTGCAGCGCGAAGGACCTGGCGGAGATGTACAGCATGCCGCAGGAAGCGCTGGCGAAGATCCTGCAGAAGCTGACCAAGGCTGGGCTGCTGGTTTCGCAGCACGGCACGAATGGTGGTTACGCGCTGGCCCGCGATCCCAGGCAAGTCAGCGCCTTCGAAGTGATTCGAGCGATTGACGGTCCTTTGTTTATTACTTCGTGCAGCGCGGCGACGGAAGATTGCGATCAGAGCGACCGCTGCACCGTGCGCGGTCCATTGCTCAAGGTGAGCCGCAGCATCGAAGAAGTTTTGAACCGACTGACGATTTGGGAGATGACCGAACCGGAGCACGAATCTGCGCCGGAGCTGGTCACTCTGGGCTGGAACGCGAGCAAGGCAGACCAAGTTTAGGAGATGTGACACGCAATGAGCACGAATGTAATTTCGGGCAATGGTACTAAGGACGTGAAGCTGCCCATCTACATGGATAACCATGCCACCACTCGCACCGATCCGCGGGTGGTTGAGGAGATGCTGCCCTACTACACGGAGAAGTTCGGCAACGCAGCCAGCCGCAACCATGAGTTTGGATGGCTCGCCGAGCAGGCGGTGGAGCAGGCGCGTGAGCGCATCGCAAAGCTGATCGGCGCAACCGCGAAAGAAATTATCTTCACCTCGGGCGCGACCGAGAGCGACAACCTTGCCATCAAGGGCGTCGCCGAGATGTACAAGGAAAAGGGCAATCACATCATCACCCAGGCCATCGAGCACAAGGCCGTGCTCGACACCTGCAAGCGCCTGGAGAAATACGGTTTCCGCGTCACGTATCTGCCGGTGCAGAAGGACGGGCGGATTGATCTCGACGACCTGAAGCGGTCGATGGATGACAAGACCATCCTGGTGACGATCATGGCCGCCAACAACGAAATTGGCGTGTTGCAGCCCATTCGCGAAATTGGCGCTCTGTGCCACGAGCGTGGCGTGCTGTTCCACACCGATGCGGTGCAGCAGATTGGCAAGGTCCCGTTCAACGTGATTCAGGACAACGTCGATCTAGCCTCGATCACGGCGCACAAGCTCTACGGACCCAAGGGCGTCGGCGCGTTGTATGTGCGGCGCAAGAATCCGCGGGTGCAGTTGGTGGCGCAGATCGACGGCGGCGGCCACGAGCGCGGTATGCGTTCCGGCACGCTGAATGTTCCGGGCATTGTGGGGCTGGGCAAGGCATGCGAGATCGCCACCAACGACATGGCGGAAGAAGCGACAGAAGCTGGGCGCTCTCCGCGACCGTCTGAAGGACGCCATCATGGGGCAGCTGGACGAGGTTTACATCAACGGCTCAATGGAGCATCGTCTGCCCGGCAACTTGAATATCAGTTTTGCGTATGTGGAAGGCGAATCGTTGCTGATGGGCATCAACGATATTGCGGTTTCCAGCGGTTCAGCGTGCACCTCAGCGACGCTGGAGCCATCTTATGTATTGAAGGCCCTGGGCGCCGGCGACGACCTGGCGCACAGCTCGATCCGGTTCGGGCTGGGACGTTTCAACACCGAGGCCGAAGTGGATTACGTGGCCGAGCGCGTGGTGGACACGGTGAAGCGCCTGCGCGAGTTGTCGCCGTTGTACGAGATGGCGAAAGAAGGAATCGATTTGACGAAGGTCCAGTGGGCGGCTGAGCCGACTCACTAATCGAGTTAGAGAGTTTGACAATTTAGGAGACTACTTCATGGCTTACAGTGACAAGGTCCTTGACCACTACACAAACCCCCGCAACGTGGGCTCGATGGACAAGAACAGCTCCGAAGTGGGCACCGGCCTGGTGGGTGCGCCTGAATGCGGCGACGTGATGAAGCTGCAGATCAAGGTGAACCCAGCGACCAACATCATCGAGGACGCCAAGTTCAAGACGTTTGGCTGCGGCTCGGCGATTGCGTCTTCCTCGCTCGCGACTGAGTGGGTGAAGGGCAAGACCGTGGACGAAGCCCTGACGATCAAGAACACGGACATCGTGAAGGAGCTGTCGCTGCCTCCGGTGAAGATCCACTGTTCGGTGCTGGCGGAAGACGCGATTCGCGCCGCGATTGGGGACTGGAAGAAGAAGAATGGCGTAACCCAGACCCATGCACAGAGCGCAGCTGTCGAACAGACGGCGTAAACTGTTGCTGAGGACCGGCGTGCCGCGCCTCCCGGTGAGGCATGCGGGAACGGGACCATGAGCACAATCAACATCGAGAAACCGGCCGAAGCGCCCGCCCCTGCCACGACGGGTGTCCAGGTGACGGAGAAGGCCATCGCCCGCATCCGTGCCGTGCTGGCGAAAGAAGGTATTTCGCCGGCCGAAGGCGGGCTGCGCCTGGGTGTGCAGGGTGGCGGCTGTTCGGGACTGAGTTACAACATCCGCTTCGACACGCAGCCACGGGAACGCGATCGCGTTTTCCAGTTCGACGACGTTCGCGTCTTCGTCGATCCGAAGTCGTTCATCTATCTGCACGGCATGGTCGTGGATTACGAAGAAACGTTGATGCACCAGGGCTTTGTGTTCCAGAACCCGAACGCGAAGAAGTCTTGCGGCTGCGGCACTTCGTTCTCGTAAGGAGCCTGTCCACGCGACGTAGACGCGAAGCGCAGCACTCACTGAACGCCGTCGAAGCCTGCGTCAATCTGAAAACCCAGCCCGCAGAGGGCGGAATTTTCTCGCCCCGGGCGCAAGCCCGGGGCAGGTAGTCTAAAGGAACGATAGGCCCGATAAGGGGGCACAAAACCGATGCCTCACACACAGGACAAAAGCACGAAAGACAGCGGCATTCTGGTTGTCAGCCAGGGCAAGCCGGCGAAGGCCAACTGCTGGTCCTGCGGAGCTATGCGCGCCGCCCACTTCTGTCAGCAATGCGGCAAGGTCCAGCCACCGACTCCAGTAGACTACTTCACGTTTTTCGGATTGCCTTACAAGCTCAATCTGGAGACGGAGAAACTGGAGCGCGAGTTCTACGACCTGAGCCGGCACCTGCATCCCGACATCAACGCGATCAAGAGTGAGCGCGAGCAGGAGTGGGCCCTGGAGCAGAGCTCGCATCTCAACGACGCTTACCGTACTTTGAAGGACCCCATTACGCGGACGGAGTATCTGCTGCGGCTGCAAGGCGTGCAACTGGAGGAGCAATCCAAGGCAGCAACCGAAGAGGCGCGCCGCACCGGAAAGCTGAAGAAGCAGGTTGTTCCGCCCGATCTGCTGGAAGAGGTCTTCGAGTTGAACATGCAACTGGAAGAGATGCGGATGAACAAGAAGATGGGCGAGAGCGACCGCACTCTCGAGCGGCAATTGGAAGACGCAAAGAAAAATCTGCAGGGCAAGTATGACGGCATGATGCAGGACCTGCATGGCTCGTGGAGCGAGTGGGATACGCTGGTGGACCGCGCCGAGCAGGGCGAAACCGTTCTGGATGAGGACCGTCTGGCGGTGCGCGACAAGATGGTGGATGTGCTGAACCACCGCAACTATCTGCGTAATCTGCTGCGGGATATTGACGAGGTGTTGGAGGGTTGAAAAAGCAGTTGCCAGTGGTCAGTTTTCAGTTTGCGTCTGTGTGTCCGCGGACGCTAAGAGCTAAACGCTAAGAGCTAAGAATGGCAAACGAACGCATCGTCGGCATCGATCTGGGGACCACGAACTCGCTGGTCGCCTACATGGAGGGCGAGCGTCCGGTCGTCATTCCCGGCGAGGACGGATTGAATCTGGTGCCTTCGGTTGTAGCTCTCGACGAAAACGGGCAGATCGTGGTTGGCAGTGCCGCGCGAAAATACCTGATCGAAACTCCAGAGCGTGCGGTGTACAGCGTAAAGCGCCTGATGGGTCGCGGCGTCGAGGACGTCGAGGACGAGCTGAAGCTCTTTCCCTTTCGCTTGGCGGACGATCTTGCGCCCGGTGAAGTGCTGCGAATCAAGCTGGGTGACAAGACATTCACTCCGCCTGAAATCTCGGCGTTTATTTTGCGGCAACTCAAGCGGAACGCGGAGCGCTATTTCGCTGCGCCGGTGACGAAGGCTGTGATCACCGTCCCTGCTTACTTCAACGACGCGCAGCGGCAGGCTACCAAGGACGCGGGACGCATTGCTGGGCTGGAAGTTTTGCGCCTGGTGAACGAGCCAACCGCGGCATCGCTGGCCTATGGTCTTGACCAGAAGAACAGCGAAACCGTAGCGGTTTACGACTTGGGCGGCGGCACGTTCGACATTTCCGTTCTCAAGCTGCACGAAGGCATCTTCGAAGTCATCGCCACCAACGGCGACACGCACCTCGGCGGCGACGACATCGACAATCTGCTGATCACGATCGCGCTGGACGACATTCAGGGCGATCTCGGCGTGAATGTCCGGCGCAATGCTGAGATTGTGCAGGCAATTCGCAAGGCGGTGATCGAAGCCAAAATCGAGTTGTCTTCGAACCAGAAGACGACACTCGACGTTGAGCTTCCCGGCGGAAAGCGCTATCAGCGCGAGATTACCCGGGAGCAGTTCGAGCAACTGATTCAGCCGGTGATCGACCGCACGATTGGGCCCGTCCGCCAGGCGATGAAGGATGCCGGCCTGACGGCGAAGCAGATTGACGAAGCTGTGCTGGTGGGCGGCTCGACGCGAATTCCGCGCGTTCGCCAACTGGTGGAAGAGCTGTTCGAACGCACGCCGCACAGCGACTTGAATCCTGACGAAGTAGTGGCGCTGGGCGCGGCGGTGCAGGCCAACATCCTGTCCGGCGGTTCGGAAGCGACCAAGGAGATGTTGCTGCTCGACGTGACGCCGCTGTCCCTCGGTATCGAGTCGCTGGGCGGAGGCGTGGTGAAGATCATCCATCGCAACTCGACCATTCCGGCGTCGGCAACCGAGCACTTCACAACCGGCGTGGAAGGCCAGACCAACGTCGCGGTGCACGTGGTGCAAGGCGAGCGCGAGTTGGCGAAGGATTGCCGCTCGCTGGCACGCTTCGATCTGAAGGGTATTCCGCCGATGCCGGCGGGCCTGCCACGCATCGAGGTGAAGTTCCTCATCGACGCCAACGGCATTCTGCATGTGTCCGCGCGCGAGCTGCGCAGCGGCAAGGAATCCGAAATCGAAGTGCAGCCCAGCTATGGCCTGACCGACGAGCAGGTCGAGAGCATGATTCTCGAATCGTTCGATTACGCGGAAGAAGATTTCCGCCAGCGGCAGGTGATCGAAGCGCGCAACGAGGCGGAAACGATGCTCACGGCGCTGGAGAAAGGCCGCAAGAATCCTGCGTGGGAGCAGTTGTCGCCACAAGAGCGCACCGACATCAACAAGCTGGAAGCCGCTTTGCGCGCGGTGATGCCAGGAGGAGAATTACCAGGCGATTCGCAGCGCGATTGATGTGCTGAACCAGGGAACCATGCATCTGGCCGAGCTGATGATGGATTCGGCGGTGGGCGCAGCGTTGAAAGGCAAGGACATGGCGACTGCCGACGTGGGTGAAGGGCCGGCGTCGCCGCATCCTATCGCGCAGGCGGAGATTAAGTAAGTGGAAAGCTAGGAATCTTATGCCAGACGAAAAAACACAAGGCGGCGGAACGGCGACGGAGGAGGCCCTGGGGCCAAACACGGTCCGGCTCACGTTCCTTCCCGACAACAAGACATTCGAGTTTGAGCAAGGCAAACTGCCTTACCAGGAACACGGTAAGCCGGAGTCGATCCTGGATGTGGCCATGAACTTTGGCCTGCACCTGGAGCACGCTTGCGGCGGCAACTGCGCCTGCACCACCTGCCACGTCGTGGTGAAGAAGGGCAAGGAACTGCTCAGCGAGATGGAAGACGACGAGGCCGACCGTCTTGACATGGCTGCCGACCTGCAGCTGAACTCGCGCCTGGGATGCCAGGCCGTGATCGAGAAGCCCGGCGAAGTCGTGGTCGAGATCCCGGCGTGGAACCGGAATTATGTTTCTGAAGCCGCAACTCACCACGATTGATTGCCGGCATCTTGGCCTGCGAGGAGTCTATGGCTGCTGAACTGAGATGGGATGACGCAGAAGACATCGGCATTGCGCTAGCCGAAAAGTTCCCAGACGTAAATCCGCTGGAAGTCCGCTTTACCGACCTGCACCGCTACGTGACCGAGTTGCCAACCTTCGTGGATGACCCGAAGATGTCGAACGAGGGCAAGCTCGAAGCCATCCAGATGGCGTGGCACGAGGAGTGGCAGGACCGGCAATAGTTCCTCGATAGATAAAGCCTTACGTGGGCGGTTCGTTTCTTGCATAGGGTCCTTCGAATCGACCCAAGTCCGCCAATTGCGGACTCGGGCCTGGCTCAGGACGACAGGTCGCGGAGATTTCGCCGTGATGGACGATCGGAGCGACCGTCCCTCCTCCTCACTGCTTCGCTTTTCCGAAGGTCAATCCCAATCCAGTCGTCAGCAACACGTCGTTGTTCTTCTTGCCCAAACCGGCTTGCTGTTGTAAAGATCCGTGAAGTTCAGGTTCCAGGTGATCGCACGGTACAGCTTGCTGGCCAATCCGAAGTCGAACACACCACGATAGCCGCCACCTCCGTTCAGGTAGGGGAAGAAATAGAAGTCTTGAAGTACCGAGGTGTTGGCCGCTAATTTGTGTTTGAACTCGTCGCCGATCGTTGCGTTCATCAAGTTGTTAGTCACGCCGGTGGAATAGCTCTCGTAGGTGTAGCCAAAGCCGCCCAACAGATCAAGGCTGGTAGCCGGGGTCGCGATCGCGTGATAACCAAGACCGCCGCTGGGACTGATGCGCACGTCCAGGGCCTGGGCGTGATCGTACAATCCGGCGAACAAGCCAAACGCAAACAGCTTTTTGGTCAGGTTGTGATCGTAGCGGATGAAACCTCCGAAGGAGTTGGCAGTCGTGGAACTCACTCCATCGGTCACGCTCGTCGAGTAGATCGAGGCTGCCTGGATGGTCCACTTGTCGGTGGTAGTTGGACGTTCGGCGTTGAAACCCAAGGCCAGGTTCGTGGTGTCGGAGTTGCCTCTCGCCAGCGCGAATCCGAAGTTCCCACCGCCGTCCCAGCCCTCCAGCATTCCGGGGTGCAGGGACTTCTCGTACGCAGCCTGGTCAGCCGGCGAGCGCATCACAGCAACGTCCGCCATGGGAATCGTCTGCGTCCCCGAGGTGGTATTGACCGCGACCTCTGAATCCTTCGTGTTCACCGCGCCGGACACAACCTGCTTGTCGGTGCGGGTCACCACCATGGGCTGCTCGGACGAGAACTGCGCCACCGCATCCCAGTCAATGGTGACGGTTCCGGCATGCTCCGTCTTTATCGTGAGCTTCTTGTCGCTCACACTCAGGATCGTACCGGTCAGACGATCGCCATTCTTGAGGGTCACCTGCTCTCCGTATAAGGCCAGACAGCAGCTGCAAACTAACAGCGCACACAGATTAATCTTGAACATATCGGCGTTCTCTCTCTCTATTTGGCGCTGGCACTAGCGCGAGGTTTATTGCCTCAGGGGCAGTTGATTTGCAATTCAAAATGTTTGTGGGCTTGTGTGGGCCGCACCGGGCAAGAAGCACGAACGCGCTCCTCAAAATCAGCGAGAAACTTGTTTGCATATTGTAGACGTTAACTGCGATTACTGCCTATGGAGGGCGTGGACCCGTGCAGACTAAAGTGCGAACGCTGGATTTGTGTGTGAAACGCCGCGCGAGGCACTGCGCACCCGATACGACGTCTCCGCTCGACCGCCAGCTACGGCACCGCAACGGCTGGCTGTGAAGCTTCGATCCTGGCCTCGCGCAGATACTTCGCAGCTTCTTCCGGCGGCGTGGGATTCTGATAGAAGCCGGTGCCCCACTCGAAGCCCGCGATCTTGGTCAGCCGGGGCATGAACTCCAGGTGCCAATGATAATGATCCATGGCCGGTTCCTGCACGGGCGCGGTGTGGACGACCAGGTTGTAGGCGGGATAATCGAGCACCTTGTCGGCGCGCATCAGCAGGTTCTTCAACGCTTTCGCCAGGCTTTCATAGACCTGCGACGATGAATTTTCGAAGGCCGACTCGTGCCGCTTGGGAATGATCCAGGTCTCGAACGGGAAGCGCGGCGCGTACGGAGCCAGAGTGAGGAATCCATCATTTTCGGCGACGACGCGCACCCCCGACTCGGTCTCCTGCCGCACGATGTCGCAAAACACGCAGCGCTCCTTGTAGATGTAGTACTGTTTGGAGCCTTCGAGTTCCTCGATGACGTGTTTCGGCACAATCGGCAGCGCGATGAGCTGTCCGTGCGCGTGCTCCAACGTGGCGCCCGCCAGCTGTCCGTGGTTCTTGAAGATCAGAATGTACTTGAAGCGCCGGTCCTTCTTCAGATCGACAATGCGGTCACGATAGGCCCAAAGCACGTCCTCGATTCGCTTCTCAGGCAGGGTGGCCAGAGTGGCATCGTGTTCGGGGGTCTCGATGATGACCTCATGCGCGCCGATACCGTTCATCTTGTCGAACATGCCTTCAGCCTGGCGGCTCAGGCTGCCCTCGATGCCTAGCGCGGGAAATTTGTTTGGCACCACACGCACAGTCCAGCCTTCGGTGTCGCTGGCAGCGCCATTCGGACGATACGCCAGCACCTCATGAGGCGTCTTGCTTTCGTTGCCGGGACAGAAAGGGCAGAAGCCGCCCTTCATCTTCACCGGTTCCCGGGTGAAGTCGGTAGGCCGCTTCGAGCGGTCGGTCGAAATGATGACCCACCGGC
The DNA here is from genome assembly GCA_963831675.1 of uncultured Acidobacteriaceae bacterium. GTDB lineage: Bacteria > Acidobacteriota > Terriglobia > Terriglobales > Acidobacteriaceae > Bog-257. The sequence continues at coordinate 182,880 of CAWHRM010000015.1, read as the reverse complement.
CGATGATCGGATCTTTGCGCAGCTCAGGCACGGGCTAACCTCGATCAGACAACCTTTTTATCTTACCCCAGAGCCAACACCAATATCCGCGCCAGGACTCCCATTCTGGATTGGTTCTGATATGGCCTGATTTCGCGAAGTAGCACCCCGCACTGCCAAGCCTTAGTGACTCGGTAACTGGAAGGCGTACAGTTTTTGATCGTTGGAGCCGACGTACACTACGCCATTGACTACCGATGGCGAACCCTGGAGGTAAGATCCAGTCTGGTAGTGCCAAAGAACTTCTCCGGTGCCGGCATTTAGGGCGTATAGGTTATAGTCTTCGGACGGGAGGTAAACAACGCCGTTCGCCACCGTCGGCGCGGACTCGACATACCATCCTGTTGTGTACTTCCAAAGAAGGGCTCCGGTGCTGGCGCTCAGAGCATACAGGTTATAGTCGTCGGATCCGAAATACACTACACCGTTAGCCACGGCTGGCGAAGACTCAACAATCACTCCCGCATAGCTCCACAGTAGTGCTCCGGTACTAGCGTTCAGGGCGTACAGGTTACCCGCTGAGGAACCGATGTACACCACACCGTCGGCCACCGCGGGTGGAGGAACGAAAAATCCACCTATCGCACACGTCCACCGAAGGCTTCCGGTGTTCGCATCCAAGGCATAGAGGTTGCCGTCTCGGGAGCTGATGTACACCACGCCACCAGCGACCGCGGGCGAACTGTCGGTCCATCCTTTCGTCGTGTACTTCCACCGCAGTGCTCCGGTGCCGGCGTCTAAGGCGTACACACTGTTGTCCCGCGACCCGATATACACCACGCCGCTGACTATCGTCGGTGAAGACTGGAAGATTTCGGCCCCTGTCGTGTACGTCCACACTACTTCTCCAGTCCTGGCATTCAACGCACGCAGGGTGCCGTCGTCGGACCCGACGTATAAGAGGCCGTTGGCAATGGCCGGCGAATCGGTATACCCACCGGTCGTGTACCTCCACAGTAGTGCTCCGGTATTGGCGTTCAACGCATACAGGTAACTGGTGTCGCCGATGTACACGGTGCCGTTTGCCACAGCCGGGGAGGACTGGACGGGAAAACCCGACATTGTGTACTTCCAACTCAGAACGAGATTTCCAACCGTACCGGGGCTCAGGATATGTTCGTACGGATTAAAGCCTGACCGGCAGGGATCAAAGCCATACTGTGGCCAAACTATTACCGACGTTGGCGATGTTGGGCTACAGGGCTGTTGTGCTGGGGCTATCGAAGCAATCAGAAGGAGTGGCATTAAGAAGCAGCTCGCAGTTGTCGTCATCCCTCACCCCAGAGATCTGAATTTACGACGCAAGGCAGCCGCAACTATATACCCAATTTACGTAACATCGCCATCTCCCAAGGTTTAATCCTCGAGCCTGCATTTCGCGGTTCAGCAAAAAGCCCGGACCTTTGGGGTCCAGGCTTGGAATCGTACGGTTGCCGGCGTCCTATTTCCCCGTGGTTGCCGCCAGGTGAATGCACTCCTCCAGCACATCCATGGCGATGTCGGCCTGCTCCTTAGTCACCACCAGCGGAGGCGCGACGCGGATGCTGTTTGGACCGCAGCCGAGGAAGAGGACGCCTCGCTCGAACGCCAGTTCCACAATGCGATCGCGTTCTGCGCCGCCCGGGGTTTTGGCATTCTTGTCGGTGACGATCTCGACGCCGATCATGAGGCCCCGCCCGCGAACATCGCCCACGAGTTCGAGGCGCTGCGGCCAGTCAGCAATGCGCTCCATGATGTGCTTGCCGACAACTTCGGCGTTGCGGATGGCCTCGCGCTCCAGGACATCCATGGTCGCCAGCGCCGCTGCGATGCACACAGGATTGCCGCCAAAGGTTGAAGCGTGCGAACCGGGCACCCAGTCCATGATGTCGGCCCTCGCCATGGTGATGCCTAACGGCATGCCGCTGGCGATTCCCTTGGCCATGCAGACGATGTCGGGCTCGACGCCGGTGTGCTCGATGGCCCACCACTTTCCCGTGCGCCCCGCGCCGGACTGCACTTCATCGGCCACCAGCAGGATGCCGTGCCGATCGCAAATGCGCCGCAACTCCTGCATGAAGACCGTCGGCGCGACCACGTATCCGCCTTCACCCTGAATAGGTTCGACAAAGATTGCCGCCACTTCCTCGGGAGGCAGCGTCGTCTTGAACAACTTTTCCTCGATGAAGCGCGCGCATCCCAGCGCGAAGGCCTCCGCCTCCTGGCCGCCGCCTACACATCCGCGATAAACATCGGGATAACGGACATGCGTTACACCCGGCATCAGAGGCGCAAATCGCCGGCGCTGCTGCGGCTTGGACGCGGTAAGCGAAAGCGCGCCCATGGTGCGTCCGTGGAAAGCTCCGAAGAACGCGATGATGTTCTGCCGCTTGGTGTGATAGCGCGCCATCTTCAGAGCGGCTTCAATCGCCTCAGCGCCCGAGTTGCCGTAGTAGAACTTGTGCGGCCCCTTCATCGGCGCAACCTTGGACAAGCGTTCAGCAAGCGTCACCAAGTGCTCGTAATAGAAGTCGGTGCCCGACATGTGAATCAGCTCGGCAGCCTGCTTCTGGATGGCGGCGACAACTTCGGGATGGCAGTGACCGGTCGAGGTCACCGCGATGCCGGCAGAAAAATCGAAAAACTCGTTGCCATCCACGTCCTCGACGATCACCCCGCGGCCGCGCTTGGCAACCAAGGGGTACGAACGGGTGTAGGACGGCGAAATGTAGCGCTCATCGCCTTCCAGAATGCGACGGGCGTTGGGGCCGGGCAGCTTGGTCTTGATGCTGGGACCAGCAACTTGCGTGAGAGTATTGGCGGTCATGGTCTTCTCCTCAAAAGGCTTGCGGTACGAGTTGTGTACCGGAGCTGGGTCGGGCCGCGCGCGCAATCTGGTTGGACTGGAGTGCGCGGCTTAGAACGGGAGAATGTAGGACTAGTCGCCGGAAAAAAGATTGGGACGCGCCATGCAGGGAGCAAGCTTCGACTGTGCGCGCGACGAGATCGGCCGTGACCATGCCCCTCGCACACTGATACCCAGTACCGTGCTGAGCGCGGCAGTTGCGAGATGGTGAGAATTCTTGGTCCGAGGCTTCACGGCCATATCCTGCTTACATTATAGCCACTTAGGCTTGGCGGCGTAACCCCCAAATGTATGGATTCCATAGTTTTCGAGCTCATCCACGGTCACCCTCCAGCCGTTCTGCCATCTCGAGCAACTTAGTGACGGTGTTCCAGTTTCTGCCCGTGCCCGACTTCTTCAGCGCCTTCTCAATTGCCGGCCAGACTTTCGAGCGTCCCATGCCCTCGGGAAAATAGATGTAGAGCTCCCGGCCAACAATCCGCACTTCTTCTCCGTCAGTCTTGATTCGAAGAATCTCATCGCAAGCTTGCGGACTGGGAGCCGCGGCCAGGAAGGTGACCAGGAGTTTGCTGCCATCGATTTCGCGCCGCTCCGCGAACGGGTTACTTGCGACTACGTCTCTCAAGTTCGCCGTGGTGCGAAGAATGACGCTGGGGCGAAAGCCGACCTTGCTCTCGATCGCATCCTCGATCCGCTTCGCTAATGGAGCGATGTTCTTTGCGTCACTCCGGAAAACTACGTTGCCGCTCTGCACATAGGTTTGCGCGTCGCGCAGGCCGAGCGCCCCATAGAGATCGCGCAATGCGTCCATCTTGATCTTGTTGTGGCCTCCAACATTGACACCACGGAGCATGGAAATTACTACGGTCATGGCCGTCCAGCATACCTCGTCCAGTTCGGGGCGCGTCGTTCCCCCAAGTTGACCTCTGATAGCTACTCGGGTTGACCCGTTTTCTCGCGCCCCCCTACAATCGAAGATTCTCCACTTACACGCGAAACCTCTATGCCGCTTCAGCTCTTTAATACTCTGTCCGGAAAAGTCGAGGAGTTCCATCCACTGGAAGACAACGTGGTCCGCATGTACGCCTGTGGGCCAACGGTTTACGACTACGGACACATCGGCAACTTCCGCACGTTCATCGTTGGGGACACCCTGCGGCGCTTCCTGAAGCAGAGCGGCTACAAGCTGAAGCACGTCATGAACATCACGGATGTGGATGACAAGATCATTCGCAACGCGGCGCGCGACGGCGTCTCGGTGCAACAGTACACCGCGAAATACAAGAAAGCGTTTCTTGAGGATTCTGACGCGCTGAACATCGAGCGGCCCGAGTTCCTGGTGAGTGCGACCGATCACATTGAAGAGATGGCGCACTTCATCAAGGTGCTTGAGGAAAAAGGTTATGCCTATCGCACCGAGGATGGCTCGTACTATTTCCGGATAGCAAAGTTCCCGGAGTACGGGAAGCTCTCGAAGAAAGATTTTGCCGGCATGACCGACGGCGCGCGCGTGGACGTGGACGAGTATGACAAGGACAACGCCCGCGACTTCGCACTATGGAAAGCGCCCAAGCCGGGCGAGGCGTTCTGGGAGACGGAGATTGGTCCCGGCCGCCCCGGCTGGCACATCGAGTGCTCTCTCATGTCGATGAAGTACCTCGGCGACACCTTCGACATCCATCTAGGGGGCGAGGACCTCATCTTCCCGCATCACGAAAACGAAATCGCGCAGTCGGAGGCGATGACGGGGAAACCCTTCGTACATTTCTGGGTGCATGCCCGCTTTCTCTTGGTTGAGGGTGAGAAGATGGCCAAGAGCGCTGGCAATTTCTACACCCCGCGCGACCTCGTCCTCATGGGACACAAGCCGTCGTCGATCCGCTTTCTGCTGATGTCGGTGCCGTATCGCAAGCAGCTTAACTTCACCTTTGACGGGCTGACGCAGGCGGCCAACTCGGTCGAGCGCCTGCGCAACTTCAAGCTGCGGCTGGAGACCTCGCAGTTCGCCGACGACAACAACGTGATCATCGCCGAGATCGCGGAGAGGACCTCGGCTGAGATGCGCGCCGGCCTGGAGGATGACCTCAATACCGCGCGTGCGCTGGGCGCTATCTTTGACATGGTGCGCGACGTGAACGCGGCAGCCGATGCCGGAGAAGTGCGGCAAGGCCAACGTGCCTCCGGCTGCTGCAGGTGCTCGGAGCAGTTTGACGAGATCTTTGCCGTGCTGAAGGACGACGACGCCGCGAAGGTGCGGGCGACGGTCGAGTGGGCGAAGGCTGAAGGGCTGGAGGACAAAATCAGTCCGGAAACGGCGGAGCTCGCCAAGTCATCAGGTCTTTCGGATGCCGATATCGAACGCCTCGTCGCCGAACACTCGCAGGCGCGCAAAGCCCGCGACTTCGCGCGCTCCGACGCCATCCGCGCGCAGTTGGCCGAGCAGGGCATCCTTCTGGAGAACACCAAAGACGGCGTGCGCTGGAGAAGGAAGTAGGCCATCGAAGGGGCAGTCCCCACACAAGCAGGAAACAACCGCGTTGGTTGTCCGAACCGGGAGCGGCTTGATGAGCAGGCTAGACTTCCGATTCGAACTCCGGCAGCCCGCTTATCGGTTGGTCTCTTGCTTCGCCACTGTGAACTTTCGCGGTTGTGACCAGCGCCACCCCGGCTACGATCACGACAGTTCCCGCGAACATGAAACCGTCAAAGCGCTCCCGCAGGACCAGCCATCCCAGAAAGACCGCAACCAGAGGATTCACGTAAGCGTAGGTCGCCACCTTGGGCGTTGGCACGTGCTTGAGCAGCCAGATGTACGCCGAATAGCCTACCCATGAACCGAACACCACAAGGTAGAGTACCGCCAGCAGTGCGCGATGGGTGAGAACAATGCGGTGGTATTGGCCCGTCGCCACCGCGACGATAGAGTTGCCGATGGCGGCGAAGGTCATCTCCCATCCAGTGGCGGTGAAGGGATCGACCTTCATCTGCCACTTGCGCGACAGCACCGAGCCGATGGCCCAACTCATCGACGAGAACAGCAGCGTGGTCGAGGCCACCAGTTGCATGATGCCAAGCGTGCCGCGTTGCTCAAACTTTGGCCAGAACAGGACGGCGATCCCCGTGATGCCAAGCGCCACGCCCACCAGTCCGCGCCGCGAGAGGCGGTCGCCGCGGAACACAAAGGTCTCTAGGATCAGAAACCAAATCGGTGTCACGGCCACGATCAGCGCCGCATAGCCCGTCGGCACCCACTGTTCAGCCCAGGCCAGGCCACCGTTAGCGGCCACCAGCAGCAGGCATCCGATGGCCGCCAGCCGCAAGGCCTCATTCGCGGTGATGCGAATCGTGCGGCCCATCGCAGCGCACGCCGCCAGCACCAGTGGACCGGCGATGAGAAAACGCATGGCACACATCACGGCGGGAGGGAGATGCTCGGCGTCGGTGATCCCGATCGCCAGGTAGGTCGAGCCCCAGAAAACGTACACCAGGGCGAACGCAATGATCACTTGCAGGCGGTGGTTGCGGTCGAAAGTCATGAAGTTCGGACTGGCTCAGAGGGCCGACTGACCGCTTGGCGCCGCCCCCGATGCCGGATGGTCTGCCCGCAGGCGATGTCCCGTCAAAAGTATGTAGTGAATGCCCGACACCAGCGTGAAGGTGAAGGTCGCATATAGGAAGAAGCGCTCCAGCCACAACACCGAAGGGACCGGTATCAGTTGCGCTAGAACCACCCAAAAGATGGCCGCAATTTGGCAAACCGTATTGATCTTGCCGAATATGCTGGGACGAAAATCGCGAAAGCCGACTGTGGCGTAAAGAACCACCGCCGTGGCGACGATGCACAGGTCACGGCTGAAAACCAGCACCGTGTATTTCCACGGGACCTTCTTCACGAAGGAGAGGACCAAAAACAGCGAGCTGAGTAGCAGCTTGTCCGCGATTGGATCAAGATATTGCCCGAGCAGCGTCTGCTGGTGCAGGGTGCGCGCCAGCAACCCGTCAAGCGCGTCGCTCAGTCCCGCAGCGATCAAAAGGCCGAGCGCCCAAGGCCAGTCGCCATCGACAATCGTAATGATTACGAAGGGAATGAAGATCAGGCGCAGCAGCGTGATTTGGTTCGGAGCGGTCAAGAGTTGGCTCTTCATCCACTTCCTCCACGCCAACGGCCGCTTGTCTTCGCCCCGATCCGCTCCCTGCCGGTTTTCGACATCGTCTACATGGTCGTCCAAACGTGGCAACACGGTGTTCAGGTCTCCGAGCTGTTCTGCTTTTTGATTCTGACGGGTTTGAGGCTTGCTGGCAACCGGAACGCTTCCCAGTTGTGGCGGGGGCACCTGCACCTTATCCCGTGATCCCTATCACATCGGTGCAAACCTCAAGCGATGTAACGTGAGAGCGGGAGAGGCCTCCGCCACGCGTCACATGATCTGGCTGACCAAATTCGTCACCCGAAGTCTGGCACGCGCCGGCCGGCGCTTCTCTTCCGGAAAGCCGCAGCACCTGCTGGTGGGCAAGCAGGGGGAGATGGAGGCGTATTTCTATCTGCGGGCCCTCGGCTACAGAATCGTCGCCATGAATTTTCGCGTTCCCTATGACCGCGGTGAGATTGATCTCATCGGCTGGGACGCTGGAGTTCTGTGTTTCATCGAAGTCAAGACTCGGACCAGCGCCGACTTCGCACCGCCCTCGACGGCGGTTGGCCCGGAGAAGAAGCGACACATCCTGGCGGTGGCTCGGCACTATGTCCGCCGATTGCCAGGCGACCGGCCTCCGTGCCGATTCGACATCATCAGCGTTGTTCTCGGCGACAGCAATGCCAAGCCCGGCATCAGCCTTCACCAAGGCGCGTTCAGCTGGGACACCGGGCGGCCTCGAAGATCCTGGAGCAGAGATTTCCGAGACCGGCATTTCTGGCGGCGGGCAAGATAGGTGTCCTGTGGGTCGCACTGGAAAGAAGTTCTGTGCCAACTTGAGACTCCCTTCCCGCTGTGAAACTAATCCTCTGTTCTTATGTGAGACAACGGTGACATCGCCTCTTACAACAGTGTAAAATCGTTGTTAATCCCCACGAGAGGAAACCCCCTTGGCAACTCCAGAAAATGTTGTAGTAGTAGGCGGTTGTGGGCACGTCGGACTACCTTTGGGCATCGTGCTGGCTAGCCATGGTTTGTCCGTCTCTTTATTAGACATTGATGCCGCGAAAGTTAAGACCATTAACTCCGGTATTATGCCGTTCCGCGAGGATGGTGCTGAGCCCATCCTGAAGCAGGTCCTGGGAAAAACTCTTCAGGCCACCACTGACGCGAACTGTCTGCGCTCGGCCGACATCGTTATCACCGTTGTCGGCACTCCCGTTGACCGCCACCTGAACCCCACGGTCCACGAGCTCTACCGGAGCCTGGACAACGTTCTGCAATACATTCAGGATGGAACGCTGCTGGTGCTGCGAAGCACGGTTAGCCCAGGCGTTACCAAGCTGGTGTATCAGCGAATTCGCTCGCTTGGCCGGGATATTGACCTGGCCTTCTGTCCGGAGCGCATCGCCGAGGGCAACGCCATGGAAGAGCTGGTCAAGTTGCCGCAGATCGTCTCCGGCTTCGAGCCTGCCGCGGTCAGTCGTGCGCGCGATCTGTTTCTCACCATCGCACCCACCGTCATCGAACTGGAACCCCTGGAAGCCGAGCTGGCTAAGTTGTTTACCAACAGTTGGCGCTATCTGAACTTCGCCATCTCCAACCAGTTCTACATGCTGGCTGAAAGCTACGGCCTGGATTTCTATCGCATTCACGATGCGGTTACCCGCGAGTACCCCAGAATGCGCAGCTTCGCGCGCGCCGGCTTTGCCGCCGGACCTTGCCTGCTGAAAGACACCCTGCAGCTATCGGCGTTCTCGGGTAACAATTTCTTCCTGGGCCACGCTGCCATGCTGGTAAACGAAGGCCTGCCCAACTTCATCATCTCGCAGTTACGGCAGATGGACCTTAGCAACAAGCGGGTCGCAATTCTGGGCATGGCCTTCAAGGGAGACTCTGACGACATTCGCGACAGTCTGTCCTACAAACTGAAGAAGCTGCTCGAGGTCGAATCCAAAGAAGTTCTGTGCACCGATCCTTTCGTGCTCGAAGAGGGACTGGTTCCCGTCGACGAAGCCGTACACAAAGCTGACATCATCGTTCTGGGAGCGCCGCACTCTGCTTATCGCGACCTTCAGATTTCACCCGACAAAGTCGTAGTTGACATTTGGAATTATTGGCCGGAGCGACGTCGCGATTCTGTGCAGCCCGCGGTGGCCGTGGCGGCGGGAGAAAACCGTTCATGAAGGCACTGGTAACTGGGTCTGCCGGTTTTATCTGTGGGTATCTGATCGAGGAACTGTTGCAGGCTGGTTATGACGTCGTAGGCCTCGACAACTTCAGCAAGTACGGCCGGGTGGAAAAGTCCTACGACAAACATCCGCGTTACAAATTCATAGAAGCCGACTGCAAGGACGTTGCCTTGCTGAAGGACTTGCTTTCCGACTGCGATCACTTCGTCGCAGCCGCTGCCATGATCGGCGGCATCAGCTACTTCCACGAGTTCGCCTACGATCTGCTGGCAGAGAACGAGCGCATCACGGCGGCCTCTTTCGATGCCGCGATCCATGCGCATAAGCACAAGAAGCTGCAGAAGATCACGGTGATGTCGTCCAGCATGGTCTTCGAGAGCACCTCGGAATATCCCACTCCCGAAGGCGCCGAACATCGCTGCCCGCCGCCGCGCTCCACCTACGGCTTTCAGAAGTTGGCGACCGAATACTTCGTCACAGGGCGCATGGGAGCAGTACAAGCTGCCGTATACCATCGTCCGGCCCTTCAACTGCGTTGGCGTGGGAGAGAAGCGCGCCCTGCACGATCATGACATCTATAGCGGCAACGTGAAGCTCGCCATGTCGCATGTCGTTCCCGATCTCGCGCAGAAAGTACTTAAGGGACAGGACCCGCTGCACATTCTCGGCGCTGGCAATCAGGTGCGGCATTACACCTACGGTGGCGACCTGGCCAAAGGCGTCAGGGTCTGCATCGAGCATCCCGCGGCCCTCAACCAGGACTTCAACCTGTCGACGCCGGCGCGCACGACTGTGCTTGAACTGGCCGAGCTTATCTGGCGTAAGATTCACGGCGAAAGCAAACCGTTCCGTTACGTTTCCGATCCGCCGTTTGAATACGACGTGCAGGAGCGCTCGCCCGATGTCCACAAGGCCAGGGAGCTTCTAGGATTCGAGGCACGCACCAGCTTGACTGAAATCCTGGACGAAGTAATTCCCTGGGTGGCGGAGCAGATCGAAGTAGGTCAAATCTAGTGGGTGTTGCCGCCGAACGCAGCGATGACCAGCTTACGCTGGTCATTCCTGTTTATAACGAGGGAGCCAATTTTCCCGCGCTTTGGGAAGCCGTCCGCTCCCAAATCCGCTCGTCGTTTCGTGCCCTGGTGGTTTACGACTTCGACGAAGACGATACCGTCCCTGTCGTTCGGCAGATCGTCTCCCAGGGCGAATCCCGGCTCGATCTGGTGAAGAACGATGTCGGACGCGGCGTGGTTGGCGCCATCCGAACCGGTTTTAACCACGTGGACCGCGGGCCGGTCCTGGTGGTGATGGCCGATCTCTCCGACGATCTCGCGCAGGTTGACACCATGCTGGCCTGCTACCGGCAGGGATACAGCGTCGTGGTGGGCAGCCGCTACATGCGGGGTGGCCGCCTGCTGGATGCGCCTCTACTCAAAGGCCTGATGTCGCGATGTGCAGGCGTGAGTCTACACTGGCTTCGCCGCATCCCCACCCACGATGCCACGAACGCCTTCAAGTTGTATGACAGTCAGATGCTCAAGGATATGACCATCGAGAGCCAGGCGGGCTTCGCCCTCAACCTCGAGCTTACGGTGAAGGCATTCCTCGCCGGCTACACTATCACCGAGGTTCCCACCACTTGGCGTAACCGGACGCAGGGCGAGTCGCGGTTTCGCGTCTGGGCGTGGCTGCCGCAATATCTGAAGTGGTATTTCTACGCCTTCCGCCCCCGCCGCCGGGCCCCGCAAGAGCAACCCACAGCCTCGGCCAGCCGCACTTAAGGTGAGTATTGTTCCATCATCTGCCGGATGACAAGCACGTCCGGACTTCGTATCCTGCTAACAGGTCCATACCAGAAGTCACGTAGGGAATGTAGGACAACAATCAAAATGTCATCATCCGATGTCCAGGAAAATTTGCCTCCCGCCGCAACCTCCAACGATCTACCGGAAATCGCGACCGATGTTGTTCGCCGCGCCATGCAAGGCGGAGCCACCGCCGCTGAGGCCATTGCCATGGATGGCAGCGAGTTCTCCACCGTAGTTCGTCTCGGCGAAGTAGAGACCCTGAAGGAATCCGGTTCCAAAGCCGTCGGGGTTCGCGTCTTCTTCGGACAGCGCGCCGCCAGCACCTACTCCAGCGACCTGACGTCCGAAGGGATTCGGCAATTGGTGGACTCGGCGCTCTCGCTGGCGAAGGTCACCAGCGAAGACCCGTTCGCGGGGATCCCCGAAGCTTCGCAGCTCGGCAAGCTTGAGGGCGATCTCGATCTCTACTACGACGACGTGTATTCGCTCTCCACCGCCGACCGCATTGACTACGCGCGCCGTGCCGAGAAGGCGGCGCTCGATGCCGATGCGCGCATCGTCAACTCCGAAGGCGGTACCTTCGACGCCGCCATTGGCTACAAGGTGCTGGCCAACTCGCACGGATTCCTCGGCGATTACAGCCGTTCGTACTGCTCGGTTTCGGCGGTGCCGATCGCGCAGGTCGAAGGCTCGGCCATGCAGCGCGACTATTGGTACTCGGTGGCGATGACGCTGAAGAAGCTGCAATCGCCGGAGGAGATCGGCAAGATCGCCGCGCAGCGCACCTTGCGCCGCATTGGCGCCCGCAAGGTCAAAACCGCGAAAGTGCCGATCGTCTTCGAGCACACTGTCGCCGGAGCGCTGGTAGGCCACATCTTCGAGGCGGTCAACGGCGATTCCATCTACCGCGGCGCGTCGTTTCTCACCGGCAAGCTGAACGAAAAGATTGCGGGTGACAACATCCACGTCGTAGATGACGGCACCATGCGTGGCGGCTTCGGCACCAGCCCTTTCGATTCCGAAGGCGTGCCCAGCCGCAAGACCGTCGTGGTCGAAAACGGCGTGCTGAAGTCCTACCTGTTGAATACCTACACCGCGAAGAAACTGAACTTGCAGACCACGGGCAACGCCTCGCGCGGGCTGGCGGGAACCCCCGGCATCGGGCCGGGAAACTTCTTTCTGCAACCGGGCACGAAGAGCATGGAGCAAATCATCGCCGACATCAAGGAAGGGTTTGTTCGTCACCGAGTTCCTCGGCTTCGGCGTGAACCTGGTCACCGGCGACTTCTCGCGCGGCGCCAGCGGCCTTTGGATCCAGAACGGCGAGCTCACCTTCCCGGTCGAGGAGATCACCGTCGCCGGCAACCTGAAGGACATGCTGTTCAACATCTCGGAGATCGGCAACGACCTCGAATTCCGCAGCTCGATCGCGTCACCTACGCTGCGCATCGACGGCATGACCGTGGCAGGCGAATAATCCCACACGGAATCGGCGTGATCTCAAAGACCTTACCTTAGCCGTATTTCCACCTGCTCCGGTCGCAGCGTAGAGATTACGAACTCCGCCATGCGCTCCAGCACCGCCTCGGGCTGGTCGCGATGCGGCGAGTGCTTGCAATCCGGCAGCATCAGAAGTTCGGTCCCAGGCACGCGCGCCTGGATCGTCTTTACTTGTGCGATCGTTCCGTACTCGTCCTCTTCGCCCTGAATGCACAGAATCGGACAGCGTATCGCGGGCAAATACTCTTCGATATTCCACGACCGAAACTGCGGATCGAGCCATATGTCGTTCCATCCCCAGAATGTTTCATCGACGTGCTGATGGTAGCGTGCGAGCTTGGGACGCAAGTTGGTCGTCTGGTACTGGTCCTTCGCCAGCGTGATGCTGGCGACGCTCAGGTCCTCGACGAATACATGCGGCGCTTCCAGAATCAACGCTCGCGGCTGCTCCGGATACTTGCCGGCGAAGATGAGCGAGATCGATCCGCCATCGCTGTGCCCCAGCAAAATCGGCCGAACGATGCCGACCTTATCGAGCAACTCCGGCAGCACCACCTCGCCCTCGTGATGCATGAACCCGACCGGACGCTTTTCCATCAGTTTGTCGGAGCCGCCGTGCCCGTAGCGCGAATAGACAAGCACGCCGCAGCCGGTGCGCAACGCCAGCTTCTGCGGAAAATGCTTCCACAGCGCGACCGACCCCAGTCCCTCGTGCAGCATGACGATTGTCGGCCGCGCGGCTTGCTCAGGCTCAATCCACAACGTCTCCAGCCGCTTGCCATCCACCACGACTTCGCCGGGTTGGGGATGCGAATGCAATAGCTATTCCGCTGACGGGTCCGCCGCCGTTGCCACCAGCGACGACAGCGTCGCCCCCGAACCTTGCATGGCCACGCGCTGGTGATAGAACCACAACCCATGCAGCCCGCCGAGCTCTTCACCGCCGCCCGCGCGCCCGGGACCGCCATGCATGAGCGACGGCATCACAATGCCGTGTCCGGTGTGGCTGTCGCCGATGGAAGGATCGACCAGCAGCACACGGCCATGGGTTGTGCCCAGCGCCACAGCCGCTTCGGCGAGAAAAGCTGCATCGCTGCTGAACACCGACGCCGCCAGCGATCCGCCTCCGCGGCGCGCCACCGCGAAAGCATCCTGCTTATCGCCGTAGGGAACGACCGTCGCCACCGGACCAAATACCTCGAGTTCGTTCACGATCTCGCCATCGACGCTGTTGTCCAACTTCAGCAGCGTTGGAGGAACGAACGCCCCCTGCTCGGCGCTCGGCATCCACCGGGGCAAAGGACTCGGGCCGGTACGCAATCTGTGCCCGTTCGCTCAGCCGGCGAATTCCTTCTTCCACCGATTTTCGCTGCGCCATATTGACCACCGGACCCATGGTCACCGTGGGGTTCGCCGGATTGCCGACCACCACTTTGCTCAACGCCGCTCGTATCGCATCGGTCGCGGCCGCAGCGTGCTCGGCGGGAACCAGCACGCGCCGGATCGCCGTACACTTCTGGCCGGCCTTCAAAGTCATCTCTCGCACCACTTCGCGCACGAAGAAATCAAAGGAGGGCGAATCGGGCGCCGCGTCCGGCCCAAGCAGCGCAGCGTTCAGACTGTCGGCTTCGATGTTCACGCGCACGTTTTGCTGCTGAATCCGTGGATGCTGGCGAACTACCGCACCAGTCTCCGCCGAGCCGGTGAATGCGACGACATCGCCCAGTCGCAGGTGATCGAGCAGATCGTTTGCCGAGCCGCACAGGATCGACAGGCTGCCCGGCGGAAGAATCCCCGCTTCGATCACCGCGCTCACCATTTCTTGCGCCAGCCACGCCGTCGAAGTCGCCGGCTTGGTCAGCACAGGAACTCCCGCCAGCAGGCTGACGGCGGCCTTCTCCCACAATCCCCACGCGGGAAAGTTGAAGGCGTTAATGTGCACCGCGACACCGTCGAGCGGCACTCCAACGTGCAGGCCCTGAAAGTTCTGGTCACGCGCCAGTCGCATGGGAGCGCCATCGCGCAGCAGGTGAGCGTCGCCGAGTTTCGCGCCGATCTTGGCGAAGAACTTCAGCGTGCCGATCGAGCCGTCCACATCGATGGCGGCATCGGCCTTGGTGTTGCCGGAGTTCTTGCGCTCAATCTCGAACCACTCATCGCGCCGCGTCGCCAGCAGGTCCGCAATCTTTCCCAGCAGCTCCGCACGCTGCGCATAGGTGAGCTTGCGCAACTCCGGACCTCCCACATTGCGGGAGTAGTCGAGTGCCGCCTTCAGGTCGAGGCCCTTCGAACTTGCCGAGGCGAGCACCGTGCCGTCGCAGGGTTGACCAGCGGCGCGCCGCCTTCCACGCCCGCCTGCCACTTGCCGCCAAGATAGCTCTGGAGCACCTTGGCATCCGCTGCAATCCGATTTTCCACTGTAGTAGCCATAGTTATGCAATCTCCGATGGATGATGCGAGGTGCTGCTCGACCCAGGGCACGACCCACTGCGCCGCCACCTCTTCGGGCAACGTGCCCGAACTGGCGTCGTGCGTCAGGATTTCGCCGGCGCGCCTGGCGCCCAGTTCGGTGAGCAGCTTGTCAAAGCGAATTCCGCCATGACAGTAAGTATCTTTGTAGGTGCGATCGCCGAGCGCGATCACCCCGTAGGTCACGCCGCTCAGGTTCGGCTTCTCCGTCTCCAGGCTGCTGAACAGCGCCTGCGCGTTGTCGGGTACATCGCCCTGTCCGTAGGTGGAAGTGCAAATCAAGAAAGTGCCGCCGCTCTGAAAGACGCTGGCGTCGAGGCCGTCCATCACCCGAATCGTTGCCTGATGGCCAGCCGCCTCCAGCGCCGGCTGCACCTCCTGCGCCACCATCTCGGCGGTGCCGGTCATGGTTCCGACCAGGATCGTGATGTCGCAGAGCCCCATCAGCCGGTGTCTCCTCACCCGTGGCACTATTATACGTGCGGTTACGGAAGTATAATGCATCCACCGTGAGCCGAAAGCGCGACATAGTGCATGTGGAGGAGAACGAGACGACGGAGGGCTCTGCCGCCGCGATTTCCCGCCAGCGCCGAGTCCAGCCGCTGAATCCGACTACCTCAAGCTGCTGGGCGAGCGTGTGCGCGAGACGCGCGCTCGACGCGGCATGACCCGCAAGATCCTGGCGCGCGACTCCGGAGTTTCCGAGCGTTACCTGGCGCAACTCGAAACCGGGCAGGGCAACATCTCGATCCTGCTGCTGCGGCAGATCGCTAGCGCGCTCGACATTCCGCTGGAAGCGCTGGTGCTCGACGGGCCCGAGCCTCCGGTGGACCTGGTGCACACCACCGAATTTCTGCGGCGCTTGCCGGCGACCGAACTGGCCGAGGCGCGCCGCCTGCTGGTGCAGCACTTCGGCGGCGTCGATCTGGAAGCGCGCCGCGGACGCATCGCGCTGATCGGCCTGCGCGGCGCCGGAAAATCCACGCTGGGAGCGATGCTGGCCGACCGGCTTGAAGTCGCCGTTCCTCGAACTGGATCGCCTGATCGAGCAGGAGAGCGGCGTCAGCCTCAGCGTCATCTTCGATCTCTACGGCCAGAGCGGCTTTCGCCGGCTGGAGCGCCGCTGTCTTGGACCAGGTCATCGAACGCTATCCGCGCTTCGTGCTGGCCACCGGCGGCAGCCTGGTCTCCGAGCCTGCAACCTTCGAGCGGCTGCTCACCATGTGCTTCACGGTGTGGCTGCGGGCCACGCCGGAGGAGCACATGCAGCGTGTCATCGCGCAAGGCGACATGCGCCCCATGGCCGACAATCGCGAATCCATGTCGGACTTGCGGCGCATTCTCGATGTGCGCGAGCCGCTGTATCGCAAGGCGGACGTCATCATTGATACCAGCCAGCTGCTCGGTGGAAGAGAGCTTGGAGATGCTCGAGCGCGAGCAGTTCACGAGGACTGATCTAGTATTTGCAGCGACGACCCTACTGGCCGATTTTTCTTGACCTGTTCGCAAATTGCGAACATGCTAGTACGTGCACGTTATCAGCCGCAAGAAACTGCTGGAAGCGGCGACGCGGCACGCCGACTCTGGCCGCTCCCGCTCGACGTCTGGTATCGCGTGGCCAAGAAGAGCGGAGTGGAAATCGCTGGCGGACGTGCGAGAGACGTTTCCCTCGGCCGATGCGGTCGGAAAATACACGGTGTTCAACATCAAGGGCAATTCGTACCGCCTGATCGTTGAGATCAATTACCGCAGCCGGCGAGTCTTTGTCCGGCATGTGCTTACGCACGCGGATTACGACAAAGGAGGGTGGAAACGATGAGTGCGCTAGCGATCAGTCCGGTTTACGCCAAGCTGCTGGCGAAGATTCCTCCCAAGGTCATCCGCAGTGAAGCGGAGAACGAGCACTACGTCGAAGCGCTCTATGCACTCGAACAAAAGCGAGACGCTCAGCTCGAGAAGAGAAGGAACTGGCTGACCTGCTGACGCTGCTGATCGAAGACTTTGAAGAGAAGCGATATCAGACTGCCGCGCGCCACACCGCTGCAGGCATTGTCGTTCCTGATGGAACAGCACGGCCTCAAGCAGAAAGACCTGGTAGACATCTTCGGCACGCGCAGCGTAGTTTCCGAAGTGCTTCGAGCGGAAAGCGGGAGCTGACCAAGGAACAGATCCGGCGGCTCAGCCAGCGTTTTCGCGTCTCGCCCGAGCTGTTCTTCTAGCAAGCAGCCGGAGCAAATCTGCATCATATTTCCTCTCCACTGCAGCTATAAATGCACTATAATGCATCTATCCGCGTGGGGATTTGGAGCGCCAGCCCGGCGCTGTCTTTGAGGAGAGTTCGACCTGCATGCCAACTGTAAATGCGAAGGAACTGGTCACGTTCGACGTGGCTCCAGGAGAGTATCGCCATTGGCGGCTGACGATCGACGGCCGCGTGGCGACGCTGGCCATGGACGTCAACGAAGATGCCGGCCTGAAGCCCGGCTACAAGCTCAAGCTCAACTCCTACGATCTGGGCGTCGACATCGAGCTGCACAACATTCTGCAGCGTATTCGCTTCGAGCATCCCGAGGTGGCGTGCGTGGTGCTTACCAGCGCGCGCGAACGCATGTTCTGCGCCGGCGCCAACATCTACATGCTGGGCACCTCGTCGCACGCCTGGAAGGTGAACTTCTGCAAGTTCACCAACGAGACGCGCAACGGCATGGAAGATTCCAGCCGCCACGACGGTCTGAAGTTTCTGGCTGCGCTGAATGGCACCGTGCGCTGGCGGCGGCTACGAACTCGCGCTGGCCTGCGACGAGATTCTGCTGATCGACGATCGCTCCAGCGCCGTCAGCCTGCCGGAAGTTCCGCTGCTGGGCGTGCTGCCCGGTACCGGCGGTCTGACGCGCGTGGTCGACAAGCGCAAAGTGCGTCGCGATCTCGCCGACATGTTCTGCACCAATCCTGACGGCGTGAAGGGCGAGCGCGCCAAGGAATGGGGCCTGGTGGACGACATTGCCGTGCCGGCGAAATTCCCCGAACTGGTTCGCACTCGCGCGCAGGCGCTGGTCGAACGACTCAACCCGTCCCGCCACTGCCAAGGGCATCAAGCTCAGTCCGCTGAGCCGTCAGATCGACGACGACGGCTATCACTACAAGTACGTTGACGTCGCCTTCGATCGCACCGCGCGAACCGTGACGCTGACCGTGCGCGCACCCGAAGGCGATCAGCCGGGAACCGCCGAAGCGATTCACGCCATGGGCGACCAGTGGTGGCCGCTGGCCATGGCGCGCGAACTTGACGACGCCATACTGATGCTGCGCGTCAACGAACTGGAACTCGGGCTTCTGCTGCTCAAGACCGCCGGCAGCCCTGAAGCCGTCCTGGCCTCTGACGCCGTCATGCTCGAGCATCGCAACGACTGGCTGGTGCGCGAGACCATCGGCATGTTGCGCCGGACCCTGGCGCGGCTCGATGTCTCCTCGCGCAGCATGTACGCCATCATCGAGCCGGGGTCGTGTTTTGCCGGTCTGCTGTTCGAACTCGCGCTGGCCGCCGATCGCAGCTACATGCTCGCGCTTCCGGAAGAGGAAGGCGACTCGCCAAAGATCGCAGTGGACGAAATGAATTTCGGTCTGCTGCCCGCCGTCAACGATCGCGGCCGTCTCGAAACCCGCTTCAGCGGTGACGCGCGAGACATGGCGGGCGCGGTGGAGGCCAAGGGCAAGCTGCTCGGTCCGAAAGAAGCGCTTGACCTCGGCCTTATCACCGTCGCGCCTGACGATCTCGACTGGGAAGACGAGATGCGTATGGCGATCGAAGAGCGCTCGGCGCTCTCGCCCGACGCCCTCACCGGGATGGAAGCCAGCCTACGTTTCCCCGGCGACGAGACCATGGAAACGAAAATCTTCGGCCGCTTGTCGGCGTGGCAGAACTGGGTATTCATCCGGCCCAACTCGACCGGCGAGCACGGCGCGCTGAAGCTGTTCGGAACCGGATCGAAGGCGCGCTTCAATTGGGAGAGAGTGTAACCGCCCCACGCAAGCGCAAATTCGGCGCTCGCCGGGGGACCACAGCTGACAGAACAGCGCCGGGCAGACATCCAGATTTGGAGTTCTTGATGTCGATCAATTATCAGGACCGCATTCCTAACAACGTTGACCTCGGCTCGAACCGCACGCTGCAGCGCGCGCTGGAGCACTGGCAGCCGGAATTCCTGAACTGGTGGCAGGAGCTGGGCCCGCGCGACTTCCAGGTGGCCGACGTTTATCTGCGCACCGCGACTTCGGTGGACGCGAAGGGCTGGGCGACTTACGGCTTTGTGCGCATGCCCGAATATCGCTGGGGCATCTTCCTCGCCGACCGTGATCCCGAACGCAAGATCGGCTTTGGCGATATCTACGGCAAGGAAGTCTGGCAGCAGATTCCCGGCGAATACCGCGCCATTCTGCGCCGCCTGATCGTCACCCAGGGCGACACGGAGCCCGCGTCGGTGGAGCAGCAGCGCATGCTCGGCCACACCGCGCCGTCGCTCTATGACCTGCGCAATCTGTTTCAGGTGAACGTCGAGGAAGGCCGTCATCTGTGGGCGATGGTCTATCTGCTGCACGCCTACTTCGGGCGCGACGGCCGCGAAGAGGCGGAAGAGTTGCTGGAGCGCCATTCCGGCGACGCCAACAAGCCGCGCATTCTCGGCACCTTCAACGAGCCCATTCGCGACTGGCTCAGCTTCTTCATGTTTACCTACTTCACCGATCGCGATGGCAAGTTCCAGCTGAAGTCGCTGGCCGAGTCAAGTTTCGATCCGCTGGCCCGCACCTGCTCGTTCATGCTGACCGAGGAAGCGCACCACATGTTCGTCGGCGACACCGGCATCAACCGCGTGGTCCGGCGCTCGCTGGAGGTGATGAAGGAGCTGGGCACCGAAGATCCAATGGCGGTCCGCAATGCCGGCGCCATCGATCTGCCGACCGTGCAGAAGTATCTGAACTTCTGGTTCAGCTCGTCGCTCGACCTGTTTGGCTCGGAGACTTCGTCGAACGCGGCGTCGTACTTCGCCAACGGACTCAAGGGCCGTCCCGACGAGCGCGCTACGAAGACCATCTCGCTTCCGATCAAACTTTCGCGCTGGAGATGCCCGACGGCATGAGCGGCATCAAGACCGAGCAGATTCCCATGCGCAACGCCATGAACGAAGTCACGCGCGGCTCCTACGTCACTGACTGCGAGCTGGGCCTCAAGCGCTGGAACCGGCTGATCGAGAAGGCGGGCTACTCGTTTCGCCTGTCGCTGCCCAGCACGCGCTTCCGCCGCAACATCGGCACCTGGGCAGGCATTCCGACCGATACCACCGGACGTCCGATCACCCAGGAAGAGTTCAACGCGCGAAGAGGCGAGCTGGCTGCCGAGCGAGAGCGACCAGGCTTACATCATGAGCCTGATGCACGGCGTGCACGAGCCGGGCAAGATGGCCGCCTGGATCGCGCCTCCCGACCGCGGCATCAACAACAACCCGGTGGACTACGAGTACGTGCGGTTGCACTGAGATAGTGGATAGTGGCCAGGACGAAAGGCGAACAGCGAAAAGCGTTTTTTCATGCGACACATCGCCATCATCGGCAGCGGTCCGGCGGGATGTTATCTGGCGGACCATCTGCTTCGCCTGCTTCCTGACGCATCCATCGACATTCTGGAACGCCTGCCGGTTCCGTTCGGGCTCATTCGTTATGGCGTTGCGCCCGACCATCAGGGCACCAAGGCGGTAGCGCGGGTGCTTCGATCGTGTTCTCGCGCGCGATCGTGTCAGCTTTTTCGGCAACGTTGACGTAGGTCGCGATGTTTGTCTCGACGAACTGATGTCGCTTTATGACGCGGTTGTGCTTGCGACCGGCGCAGAGCGCGACCGGCTGCTTGCGATTCCCGGCGAGGACCTACCCGGCGTCCTGGGCTCGGGCGCATTCACCGGTTGGTACAACGGCCATCCAGATCGCCGCGCGTCGCAGGTGCACGACGTGTGTTCGGCGGTGATCATCGGCAACGGCAATGTCGCGATTGATGTCGCTCGCGTCCTTGCCAAAGGCCCCTCTGAGCTGGCTGGTTCCGATCTCTCGCCACAAGTGACGGCATGGCTGGAGGCGCAGCCGATCGAGATGATTCACGTCGTCGGCCGTCGCAGCGCCGCCGAGGCCAAGTTCACCGCGCACGAACTAGCGGAGCTGGGAACGCTCGCAGCGCGCCAGACCTGTCGTGGTCGAACCCGCCGGTCTGGCGGGCGAGAGTGCCGTGGTTGCAACGCTACGCCGCTTCGCTACCGAGGACCGCCCGTCCGCGGTGACGATTAATTTCCATTTCAACCTTACGCCGACCGCTTTCGTTGGCGACGAGCGCCTTCGCGCTGTGCAATTCCGCACCGCCGATGGCAGCGCGGTCGAGCTGCCCGCGCAGCTCGCGGTCACCTGCATCGGATATGAAAGCGTTGCCTGCTGCAACGTCAGTCCTACGAACGGCGTATTCCGGAATGACGCCGGAAAAATTAGAGATGGACTTTACGTCGTGGGATGGGCGAAGCGCGGCCCGTCGGGGACTATTCCGACCAATCGCAGCGAGGCCCAGCAGGTGGCACAGAAGATGGCCGAGGAAGTCACTGCCGCCGATCGCCCGGGTGGACTCGCGCTCCGCCAACTACTCGAAGCCAGAAATGCGTGCTGGGTGGACTACCCAGCCTGGCGCCGCGTTGACGCCGCCGAACTGGCTCGCGCCGGCGGCCAGCGCTGCCGGGAGAAATTCGCCACCGCTGCCGAGATGCTCGAGGCCGCCCAGGTCAGTGGGAGCTTCAGTTGTCCCAGCGCAACGACCTGACCCGGCACGGAATTTAGAATCAGCTGTAAACCAACCCAATGGGCTCGGCGTCCAACTCAAAATGCGGCAGAATCCGGAGGCACGCAGGCTCTGGTAAGCTACGCTAGCACGGGACCGTTCTCCAAGTAACTCAGGGTATGAACCGCATCGCCACTCGAACCCACACCCGCCGAACCGGCAGGACGCACTCCCACACGAGCGGCCTGCGCATGGTCGGGGTATTCGAGGCGCTTAAGGGTGTTCTGGCCCTGGCTAGCGGCTACTTCCTGATCACCTTGATTCGGCGCGATGTGGATTTTGAGGATGCGGCGGAGCATGTCCTCTTCTCGCTGCACATCAGTCCCAATCACCACTGGTCGCGGGAATTTCTGCACGCTGCCAACAAGGTGTCGGGCACCAGCATAGCCATGATCGCCGGCATCGCGATTACCTATGCCGCCCTGCGGTTCGTGGAAGGCTATGGCCTGTGGAGGCAGCGCGCGTGGGCCGAGTGGTTGGCCATCGTCTCCGGATGTATTTACCTCCCGTTCGAAGTTTACAAAGTCATTCGCCGCCCCAACCAACTCCATTGGGCAATCCTGGGCATCAACATTCTGGTGGTTCTGTACATAGGCTGGGTGCGCTGGGACGAAATCAGGACGGCGCGGGGCCAGCCATAGCCGGTGCAAGACCCTGGTGGTTAACTATTCTTCGCCATCTGCGCCGCTTCCTCTTCCAGCAGATCCAGCACGCCCTGGCGCGCCGCCGTATTCTCGGTGCCGAATGCAGGCGGTTCGATGTCCTCGTAAAATTGCCACGCGCTGTGCGAAGGAAGAGAATTGCCGCGCCTGTGCGCATCTCCCGCTGCCTCGCACAGCAAGGCGAACGCGAGACTTTGGCTCATGCGATGCAATAGCTTCCTGGCATAGCGTTGCGCACTTTGATCGTCGCCGCATCGCAATTGCCACGGCTTCGCCGTCGCCCCGCAAGCGTGCCTGCAATGCCTGCCGCAAGTTCCCCAGCGCATCGGGAAGGCGCTCCAGCATTCCCTGCATGCGTGAGTGATACTGCTCCCATCCGCGATAGCGCGGCGCCAGCAGACGCAGCAACTCCAGCGCCTGGATGTTCGCCGGCCCCTCCCACACGGTGAGCACCTGCGCATCGCGCAGCAGCCGCGCCACGGGATAGTCGCTGGTGTAGCCATTGCCGCCGATCAACTCCAGCGCCGCGCGCGTCGCCGCAATCGCGTACTCGGCCGTCAGATATTTCGCCAGCGCTGTGGCCAATCGCAACCAGGTGCGGCGCTCCGCGTTCTGCTGCGTCTCGTCGAAGGCGACGGCCGCCTCGAATGCGATGCAGTGCTCCGGCTTCGAATTGCACACGCAGGCGCAGCAACTCGTCCTGCACCATCGGATAATCGGAAAGCACATGGCCGAAAGCGCGACGTGTTCCCGCCCAGGCTAGCGCCTCGCGCAGTGCCCGGCGCTGCACTCCTGCCGAGCCAACGGCATTGTGCACGCGGCTGTACTCCAGCGCCTCCATCATGAGCTTGAAGCCCTCGGGTGGAGGAGCAATCTCGACGGCTTCGGCCCCCAGCAAATCGATTTCGCCGGTCGGCAGGCCTTTTGTACCCAGTTTGTCCTTCAGCTTGCGGATGCGATAGTGGTTCGGCCTGCCATCTTCGAGATGGCTGGGCACCAGGTACAAGGCCCAATCCCGCCGAACCGGGGGCAGCTCCTTCGGGACGCGCCGTGGCCACCGCCAATCCGCTGTTGGCGTTGCTGGTAAACCACTTCAGGCCGTGCAGCGCAAAATGATCTCCGCTCGCAACTGCCACCGTGGTGGTCGCTCCCACATCGCTGCCGCCGTGCTGCTCGGTGGCCCATGTGCCGCCGGTCTTGGTCTGACCATCCATGCGCACGACGTCGTAAAGAAAGCGCTGCCGCACCGCGTCCGGCGCATGCGAACCGAGTACATACGCGACCGCACCGGTAAGCGTCACCGGACAATGCAGGCTGATGTCGGCCTGGGCGAGTAGGTACCCCATGGTGAATGTCAGCAGGTGCGGCGCGCTCTCCGCATACGGCAGGCCGATAATGCCGCGGCGATACAGCTCCTGGTGCTGCTCCTCATACCAGCGGTTGGCGACAATACGATTCACCACCTCGCCGCTGCGGTCGTAGGTTTCCAGCGCCGGAGGCGCGTAGCGGTCGGTGTAGTTTGCCTGCGCATCAACCTCGGTAAGAACCCAGTCGCGGAAGCCGGTCAGTTGCTGACGATAGCCTGCCATGCGGGGCACGCGCGCGGTAAGCCAGGGTCCGAGATAGAGGTCGAAGCTGGTGGATTCGTTCATGGACACCTGCCACGTGGCGGGGAGCCAAACTTAAGACGAGCTTAAACCTTTCGTTACAATCTGGCACCGTGCGATTTTTCCTCTTGCATTTCACACCCGAGTTGTGGCGCCGAGTGCCGACTGCTGACTGCTTGCTATCATGACGACTGTGGCGAAACGCACGGCGCGCGGCAAGTTCATCACCTTCGAAGGGCTCGACGGTTGTGGCAAGACCACGCAACTGGAGAAGCTTGCGGGCGTGTTGCGCAGCGATGGAATCGACGTTGTGACGACGCGCGAGCCGGGAGGCACCGAGATTGGGGAACGCATTCGCGTGGTGCTGTTGGATTCGCGCACTGCCGGACTCGACGCCTACGCGGAGATGGCGCTCATGTTCGCCTCACGCGCCCAGCAGATCGCACAGGTCATCCTGCCGGCGCTGGAAGCCGGCCAATGGGTCCTGTGCGATCGCTTCACCGATTCCACCGAGGCCTACCAGGGCGGAGGCCGGCAGCTTGGCAGAGAGGCTGTGCTGCGCTGCCACGAAGTGCTGTGCCGTGGACTGTGGCCCGACCTCACGGTCCTGATGGACACCGACGTGAGCGTCAGCGTGGCCCGGGCGCGCCGCCGCAACAAGGCCGTCGCGCAGGCGGGTTCGGCATCGAGTGCCAATCCTGTCGGCGATGCAGCGCAGCCCGACGAGAACCGCTTCGAGAAGGAGAGCCATGCTTTTTTCACGCGGGTGCGCAATGCCTTCCTGGAGATCGCGAGCCGCGAGCCCCAGCGCGTCGTGGTTGTGGACGCGCGCCCGTCGCTGGAGGTTGTGCATCCTGAGATTGTGCGCGTAGTGCGCGAAAGGTTGATGGAAAGCAGCCCCCATGCCATTTTCTGATTTTCACGGCAACGCCGATGTGGTCCGCACCCTGCGCGAGATGCTGGCGCGCGAACACTTTCCGCACGCCGTAATCCTTTCCGGTCCGCAAGGCTCGGGCAAATTCACGCTCGCTCAGATGGTAGCGAAAGCGATGAACTGTCTGGAACGCCCAGTCAGCGACGGCCTGCCCGACTTCTGCGGGCATTGCACAAACTGCATCCGCATTGCTGAATCCGACGCGCTGGAGGAACGCTTTGCCGAGGCTGTTGCGGCGCGCGAGAATCTGCGCGAGGCGGACAAGCGTGAGACCCGCATCCTGGTGCAGACCCATCCCGACGTGCTCATCATCCCGCCCGATCCGCCGCAGATGCTGGTCAAGGTTGACCAGGTACGCCACGTCATCCACGAGATTTACTACAAGCCGGCCGAAGGCCGCGAGCGGGTTTGTATCTTCAGCGACGCCGACTTCATGAAGGAAGCCGCCAACTCGCTGCTCAAGGTTCTGGAAGAACCACCTGAGTTCGCCACCATTTTTCTGCTGAGCGACAATCCGTCGGCGCTGCTGCCGACGATCCGCTCGAGGTGCATGCATCTCCGGCTGGCGCCGGTCCCAGCCGCGGAGGTTGAGCAGTATCTTGCCGCGGTGCGGCCGGAGTGGAAGCCCGGCGAACGCGCTCTCGTCGCTCGCGTTTGCGGGGGAGGCTTGGGCCGCGCGCGCAGCTTCGATCTCGCCGCCTATCTTGCGGGGCGCCAGGATGCGCTGACGTTGCTCGGCCCGGCGATGGGCTCCCAGGACCACAGCGCCCTGTTCCGCATGACCGACACCTACCGGTCTGGCGCCGAAGGAAAGGCTAAGACCGAGCGCTTGCTCCGGACCCTGTATTCCCTGCTGGAAGACCTGCTGTTTCTGAAGTCGGGCACGCCAGAGTTTGTGCGCAACCATGACATCCAGCCGGAACTGGCACGCATGGCCGCCGAGGTTGACTTCCCGTGGCTCGTCAGCGCGACCCAGCGGCTTGGGGAGGTCGAAAGCGGCATGCGCAGGAATCTGCTGCGTTCGCTGGCTCTCGACACCTTTGCCACCTCGCTGGAGCGCTGACCCGGATTCTCCCACGAAAGTAGCATCGTTGATTCCATTGTCATACCGGGGAGGGTGTGTTAGGGTATCCCCAATCACACCTTGGAACAGACCTCGGCGATTCAAGTAGAGTTTGCGTCAAACCGCCACGTCGCTATACCCGCTTGAGTTGAAGAGCCAAAAGGCTGGTGTGCAGACTACAGGAGCACAACCATGAAGGATTCCATGGACTCCACTGCCGTGGGTCGCGCGCTCGACCCCGAAACCTTCGCCAATCGCAAGCTGATCCGTCCTGCCTTGAACCGCAACGATCATCCGCGCCACGACGGTGACCGCCGCGAGCGCAATGATCGCAATGACCGCCCCGAGCGCCCTATGAACGGCGGCAAGAAAGCCCCACCGCCGGAGCAGACCCACGCCGAAAATTTTTATTACCAGAAGCAGATGCAGTCCCACACGCCCATGGTGCTGGTGTTGCACGACGGCGAGGAGATCCGCGGCATCATCGAGTGGTACG
The DNA here is from genome assembly GCA_963831675.1 of uncultured Acidobacteriaceae bacterium. Taxonomy (GTDB): domain Bacteria; phylum Acidobacteriota; class Terriglobia; order Terriglobales; family Acidobacteriaceae; genus Bog-257. The sequence continues at coordinate 156,270 of CAWHRM010000015.1, read as the reverse complement.
ACAAGTACTGTCTGAAGGTGACCCGCGACGGCGCATCTAACCTGCTCATCTACAAGCCCAGCATCAAGTACATGTACAAGGAAAGCGAAGCCGACGGGCGGTAGTAGCCAACGGTTAGCCAGTAACAACCAGCAACTCGTGATCAGCTCGCAGCGTTTCTTCGGGCCTGTCGTTCCGACTTCGCCTGCGCCTCGGGCAAGCAGTCGTCTGCCCCCGGAGATTGTCGCAGTGGAGGTCTTCGAACCAGGACATCCGGCGCATGCCTTCGCTGTGCCCCCCTACGACGAGGGTCGAAAACTTATACATGTACTTTAGTAAGTTGACATTGGCCGTGCTGCCGCTACACTTGGAGCCATGACTCTTGGGGAGTCGGACTGGGTCCGCCCTGGAGGCTCTGATTTTTGGCCGGTTTGCGAGAGTTGAAGCACCGGTTGGCGGCCGCTGCTCCCCTAGGCGATGTGCCCTGATGGCTGTGGCGGACACGATCCAACGCGGAAGGAGTGGGCAATGTCGTTCCTTAAGTCCTTGCTGATCAAGAATATACCTGTAAGTCCTTGGGGCTCAAGATTTTGCCGGTAATTTTTGTCTAAGTTGTTGATTCCAGGGGCAGCGAGATGGAGGAGGGGTAATTAACTGGATAACAGTCGGTTCTCGGGCCATCATCACGATCCAGCCAACCCGCAAACTAACCCCATTGCTAAATAGCGCTTTCGTGTCATAATCAGGCACACCCTTAAGGTTTGCGGGAGAAGGAAGAACCTTTGCGCGCGTCACCGCTGGCTCCCAGGTTCCTTTCTCGGCTCCGGGCCCCTGGACTAGAGTACGAGGATCCGCGTGTCGAAAGTGTGCTCGCATTTTCGCGCGTGTTTCTGGCAGCCACCTCACTCATCGCTTGGCGAGTCCGCCCTGCCAGTGGCGCCTCCTACTACCAGATTGGACTCGTGCTGCTGGTGGGCTACACCGTTCACAGTCTGGTGCTCCTGGCTCTTCTGCAACGAGGACACCAACCCAGGCGGGGACTCGTGTTATGGGCTCAAACTACCGACATCGCCTGGCCGGCGTTGTTGTGCCTGCTCACGGATCCGCCCAACAGCATCTTCTTCGTTTTTTTTCTGTTCGCCATGATTGCGGCCGCCTATCACTGGGGATTCACCGAGACCATGGCAACGGCGGAGATCAGCGCTGCCTTGCTGTTGTTCCAGGCAGCAATCGTGGCCTACGGACCGCTGTCGCTGCACCGTCTGTTCTTCACCACCATCGAGCCCACGCGTCTTGTCGTGCGCTGCGGCTTCCTGTTGATGACGGGCTTCCTTCTCGGCTTCCTCGCCGAAACCGAAAAGGAGTTGCGGGCGGAGATCGCTCTTACGAATTGGCTTCTGTCCAACGCGCGAGTTGGAGGACGCTTTGCCACCGTCCTGCAAGAGGTCATGTCGGCAATCGGTCGCATCTTCGAAAGCCGGCAGGTCTATGAAGTGGTGATCCAAGCCAGCACCGGACGGGTGTTCAGGTGGGACGTAGTGTTATCGGAGCCGGCCCATGCCCATGTGCAGGAAATCCCCTCTGTCCGGGCCGCTTCCGTGCTCATGCAAGGCTACCCTCACACCTTTTACATGGAGCGCAAGGGCGAGAAGGACGGTTGCAGCCTGACCGCGATCGACGAGGAAGGACGACGAATCGATCCGCAGGAGCTTAAGCACCTGGAGATGCCGCTTCCCGATGTCCAGTCGATTCTAGTGATCGGCAATGAGATGGGCGGCGACTGGAACGGGCGGTTCGTCGTGGTGAACGGCCACGTCGGCCGCCGCTGTGAACGTGAGCTCCGTTTTGCGCAAAATATCCTGCGACAAGTGGCTCCTGCGCTCTATTCTGTGTATGTCTTCCGCCAGTTTCGCTCGCGGGCGGGGGCCATGGAGCGGGCGCGGGTGGCGCGCGAATTGCACGATACCGCCATCCAGTCGCTCATCAGTATCGAAATGCAGATTGATGTCCTTCGGCGGCGCGCCACAGCCGACCAGCACCTGAAGGCCCAGTTGGAACATATCCAGGATTTGCTGCGCCAGGAGGTCCTGAATCTTCGTGAATTGATGCAGACCATGCGGCCAATCGAGATAGGGCCTCATCAATTTCTTGACTTTATTGCCCAACTCGTAGAACGTTTCTCCAGAGATACTGGTACGGAGGCACGCTTCGTGTCGGAACTGCAGGAAGTCACTATGCCTCCTTCAACCTGCCGCGAGTTGGCACGAGTGGTGCAAGAAGGACTGGTCAACATCCGCAAACATAGCGGGGCCCGGTCAGCAATGGTACGCTTTGGCGCACAGAATGGATGTTGGAAGCTGGTGATCGATGATGACGGCCGGGGTTTCCCATTTGCCGGCCGATTCAACCTGACCGAGCTTGATAACTTTCGCCGGGGTCCGACGGTCATTAAGGAACGAGTGCGCGCAGTGGGGGGCGACATGTTGCTTGAATCAACTCCAGGGCACGGTTCCAGACTGGAGATCACTGTTCCGCAGAAAGGATACGAGTCTTATGGATAACCAGGAACCATCGGTGCGCATTATTATCGCCGACGATCACACCATTTTTCGGGATGGCTTGCGACGCCTGCTGGAGGCAGAGCCGGAGTTGGAAGTCGTGGGCGAAGCGGCCGACGGCGCCGAAGCTGTTTCCCAAACACGAGAATTGTCTCCCGACATTCTCCTGCTCGACTTGGCCATGCCACGGGTGCCGGGCATGGATGTGTTGCGTGAGCTGTCGTCCAAGGACGAGGGGCTGCAGACCAAGATCATCGTGCTCACGGCGGCAGTGGAAAAAATTCAAATCGTGCAAGCCCTGCAGATGGGCGCTCGCGGCGTGGTGATGAAAGAAGCCGCGACCCAGTTGCTGATGAAAGCCATACGCACCGTGATGGCTGGCCAGTACTGGATTGGGCGTGAAGCGGTGGGCGACATCGTGGACTTCATGCGAACCAGTGCCTCGGGCGACAAACCGCCGCGCAACTACGGCTTGACCAAACGTGAGATGGAAATCCTGGCTACGATTGTCGCTGGCCTCAGCAACAAGGAAATTGCGCGCAAGTTCTCGCTCAGCGAAGACACTGTGAAGCATCACCTCACCAACATCTTCGACAAGGTCGGCGTTGTCAGCCGGCTGGAGCTTGCCTTGTTCGCCATTAACAACCACCTCACGGATACCCCAACGGCTTCTTAGGCGTGATATCGAGCCCGGGACCTCCCGGGCTTGATGCATCCCGCCGCAGGCCGCGGCATCCAACCGGTTACGTGTTGGCTCGTTAATTGCGTTTACGGCCCGTTGAAATCGGGTATTTTCGTCGTCAACAACAGCGACAAGTCGCCCCGGTTCGTGTTTCTAAGCGTCTAAGAACGATAAGAGGAGCTGCCATGAAGACCAAGGCTATTTTTCCATGCCTTCTTAGCGCTCACGCTGATACTAGGCGCTTTCTCCGGGTGCTCGACGAAGCCGGCCCGCACCGACGCTCAAGTTGCGAGCGACGTGCAAAGCAAGTTCTACGGTGATCCCGCTATCGAAAGCCGCCAAATCCAAGTTCAGGCAGTGAACGGTGTGGTCACGTTGAGTGGTGACGTCACCACGGATACGGAACGTGCCGCTGCGGCCAACGATGCTGCTACCGTCGACGGAGTCAGGACGGTGGTCAATAACCTCCAGGTGCAGCAGGCGGAGATGACCCCGCCTCGGCGCGGCGGTCCAGAGACCTCCCGCCCGCAAGAAGCCATCGAGCGGCGAGAACAAGAGTGAGGCTGCGAACAAGCGCCGCCATCACCGTAGCGACCAGGACTCCGCTGGCAATGCCACGGAAGCGAGTAACACTCCGCCGCCCGACCCAACTGCCTGCGGTGCAGCCGCCTCCCGCGGTGCAAGCGCCTCCACCTGCCCCCATGCCGCCACCACCGCCACAGAAGATCATCGTTCCAGCTGGAACGCAGCTCACGGTACGGCTCAACGATCCGCTGGACTCCGAGCGCAATCAGATTGGGGACACTTTTCATGGCACGCTGAGTGCGCCGATCGTGATTGGCGGTGAAACCGTGATTCCCTCCGGCGCTGACGTGGTGGGACGGGTGGCCGACGTGAAGAGCGCCGGGCGTTTCGCGGGTAATTCGGTCCTGACCCTGGAGCTGACGTCGGTCTCGGTGAATGGCCGCACCTATAACGTCCAGACCAATCAGTGGTCGCGCGCAGGCAAAGGAGAAGGGAAGAGCACCGCAACCAAGGTTGGTGTTGGAACGGCTGCAGGTGCTGTCCTTGGCGGCATCATCGGTGGTGGCAGAGGCGCTGCCATCGGTGCGGCCACCGGAGCCGGAGCGGGGACTGGTGTCGCGGCCTCCAAGAAGGGTCAGCAGATCAAATTGGCGCCTGAGGCGGTGCTGAACTTCCAGATCATCAGCCCATTGACGGTTGTGCCGCAGAGCACCAATGACCGCGACGCTGGGCGGACACCGCTGTCGTAACAAATTTGCAGCAAGTTGCGGGCGCAGTCACAACCGGCTGCGCCTTTTTGCGTCTAATCTAGTTGTACACACAGTCTTTATTGGCTGCGATATTCTCACTACGGATGCACATGCCAAAAATCTCCGCTCTGCTGCACACTCATAATGACGCGCTCCGTCTGGGCCGCGCTCTCGACTCGCTTCGTCCCTGCGACGAAGTGCTGGTGATTGACGACTGCTCGGAAGACGATACAGCGAAAATCGCGCGGGAGCATGGAGCGACTCTCAAGAGCGCGATTCCCGGTGTGACCTTCGGCGCCTATGCGATGGACGCATCTCACGACTGGATCCTTTGCCTCCGCCCCAATGAGTCGCTCTCCGATGACTTGGAAGCGTCGTTGTTCGAATGGAAGGACGAAGACCCTGAAGAGGGCGTATCATGCTATCGGATTTCCATCCGCGAAGAGAATGGCAACGGCTGGCAGAGCTGCCCTCCCGAGGTGCGTCTGGTCAATCGCAAGCTCATGAACTGGATTGGAGAGATGCCTTCCAATCAGAGATGCGAGATGATGTTGAGCGGAGATCTGCTGTGCTTTCATCAGCCGTAGGAGAGGACATCCGCAGAACGCTTTGGACCTGATCGTTGAATGCGCGTTGTTCATTCTGGGACTAGTGTTCGGAAGCTTCCTGAATGTTTGCATCAGCCGTATTCCGCGCGACCAGTCCATCGTCACGCCAGGCTCGCACTGCCCCGCCTGCGGCGCTGCCATTCGCTGGCACGACAACATTCCGTTGCTGAGCTGGGTGTTTCTTCGCGGCCGCTGCCGCGACTGCGGCGCGAGGATTTCGCTGCGTTATCCGGCCGTCGAGTTGCTGACGGCAGTCTTTTTCACCGCCAGTTACGTGTGGTTCGGTCCTACCCTGCTGACGGTGAAGTTTTGCATCTTCAGCTTCCTGGCCGTCGGATTGCTTTTCATGGATGCGGAAACAAGACTCCTGCCACGGGAGTTTACTTATACCGGCATCGCGCTGGGACTCGTCTTTTCGTGGATTGCTCCGACCGACGACTCAGCAACGCAGTTCCTTCTTCACGCCTACAACCTGAATTTCCCGACTGCCCAGGTTTCGTTTCTGGATGCGTTACTGGGCGCCGCTCTCGGTGCCGGCTTCTTCTTTATCGCTGCGGGACTTTACTTCGTGATTCGCAAGCGGCAAGGGATGGGAATCGGCGACTTCGCGCTGATCGCCATGTCGGGAACATTCCTCGGAGTGAAGCTAACGCTGCTGGTGATCTGTGTCGCTCCGCTCATTGCGACCGTCTACGCACTGTTCCGGATGGTTCGCCATGCGAGCGAAGCGGGAAGGGCCAGAGCTTCTGTCGGGGAGATGTTGCAATCGTGGGAAATCCCCTTCGGCGTCTTCATTAGCGCATCCTCGTTGGCCGCCGTGTTCTTTGGAGAAGCGGTGTGGAGGTGGTACCTGAGTTTCTTTTAGAGAGAATATGACTAGGCGCTCTCCAACCTGGCTTTTGTGACTCGCTCCGCGATCTGCTTAAAGTGATGCCTGGCGTGAGTGCGATGAAAACGCCTCCACTGTTGGGCGGTCAGTGGCCCAAGAACTGGGTGATCCAACAAGTTGACTCTACTTCCGAATCTTTTTTCCGCATCTGCAAGCGTCGCATCCATGGCCACCAGTGCGTCATTGAACTGACGCAGCGAATCAATACCGGCGCCATCCTTCGGCGTTGTCTGTTCCGGGGCGGTTCGTCCTGCGGGCATGAACCCGAGCCCAGATACGTAGAAGGTACTGATGCGATCGCGCAATCTGGGCCTGCTTCCGAGCGGCTTGCCAATCTGCATGGCTTTCAGCGTTCCCTTGGTCGTGGAGGTGTAGCTGAGGAGCAAATGTTCGAAGATCTGGGCGCAACTCCACTTGCCTGGCAGAGCCTGATGCCACTCGCCTTGCGACATTCCGCCGGTTAGACGCTCCGCCTCGCGACGGATCTGTTCCAACTCTGGAGACACGAATCCAACCCCACAGAACCAGAAACGACTGAGGTAGTATGAACCACAATCCCTGATTTTGCTCAAGCCGCGCTTGGCGGTGTAGCACTTTTGCGACGGTTTGCAGGTCCACGAGGAAGAGCTGCATTTCACCGTGACGGGTGTCCATCGTCGAGCGCGCCCAACTCCTTATTTAGCCTGTGCCTCGCTGCGTGCTTTCAGATAAACATCTACGTTCATTTTGTCTACCAGCGACACACCCGTATCCACGAAGGCTGGCAGGGGCGAGAACGAATCCCAGGAGTAATCCTTCTTCAGGTCGATCGGGTAATGGTGAATGTCATCAAGGCACTTCAACCCGTAGTAAGCCATGGTGTACGGTTTCTGTGCGATGGTGGCATCAATGGTTCCGCTCTTGATCAGGTCCAAAGTCGCCTCGTCCACGTCCATGGCTATAAGAAGGCGGTCAGTCGCATTCTGCCGCTTCAGAGCCTCGGCCACATCCTTACCCGCGGAAGCTTCCAGGCAGATAAACGCGTCGACTCTTTCGGCGCTTTTGTCAGTCAAGTAGTGCGTCGTGCGGTCAAACGCATTGCCCGAATCGCCCTTGATGTTGAATACCTCGACGACCTTGATGCCCGGATGGTCCGCAAACACGTCTTTGTAACCCTTGAGGCGTTGTTCGAGGTTCGTCTGGGGCATGGTGTAGAAGACGACGTTGCCTTTGCCGTGCAACTTGTCCACTACGCGCTGCCCGCCCATCTGGCCAGCCTGCAGATTGTTCGTACCGATGAAGTACAGCCGCTTGCTGTCAGGCGCATCAGAGTCGATGGTGATGACCGGGATGCCGGCAGTCACCGCCTCGTCAATCGCGGGTTTCATCTGTGCGGCATCGGCAACCGAGACTAAAATGCCAGCCGGCTTTAGCGCCACCGCACTGCGAAACTCCTGCACCTCGGCCTGCGGATCATAATTGTCCGGCCCACGGATGTCGGACTTGACCCCGTACTGCGCGGCTGCCTTCTCCAGTCCTGCGCGTGCCGTTTGCCAGTATGGCAGTTTGGAGTTAACGGTCACCAGAATGTATCGCTCGGAATTGTCATGACGCGAACAGCCCATCAGAAAGCAGACGGAAATAGCTGTCACCGTCAGGAATGCACATCTCACAAGAACCTTCATGTTCGCCTCGCTGAAAGGAGATCGCGTGCAAGATGCAGCGAACACCGAGCGATGCCGGAGCACCCTGCGCGTGTTGAAGCGGGATTGTACCTCCGCAATCACGTTGAGGGGAAGCTGATTTCTTGCCGGGCCCTAACTGGCACGTTTCGTTGGGCGCTCCGTGCTGCACTCCTCGGCAGGGGTATTCGGGGCCTTGTGCCGCTTCTTAATAACCGCGAGACAGATGGCATAGACCACGAACGACGCTCCCATAATTACAAAAAACACAGTTTGGTTCAGGGTGATGGCGAAGGCCACTTCGGAAGCCGCCATCACCCAGACAAAAGCCTCGCCAAGCAGGCCATCCGCCCAGTTTGGCACACCTCCGGCCGGCGGCAACTTCGGACGCAGCACGGGCAACAGCCGCGGAACCGCTGCACGATAGGAGCGGTAGCTGTCTCCCTGATTGGCGGCGATTCCCGCTTCCTCCCTAGTAATGAGCCGGTAGCTGAAGATAATCATTCCCCCTACGAGAATCAAGAATCCCACCCGGCTGGCCATCAGGCCAAATCCGGCGGCCCAGAGAATGTTCCCGAAATACAGGGGATTTCGCACGTAGCGATAGGGGCCGTCGGCGACCAGCCGCGAGGTTTGAACCCGCATCGCAATCATGGTCTCGGAATTGAGGTAAGCGGTGCCCCAGGTACGGATCGCTGCCGCCGCAACCGTGCAAAGTGCCCCAACGAAGAAAATCAAGTGATAGGCCGTGTTGCTGGGCATCGTCCCGCGAACTCGCGCGATCCAGTCCACAAGGGCGGTGCCTGCGTTTTGCGCATCGAGTCTGTAGCTCAAGAATGCGAGAAAGAAGATGGCCCCAATTATCCAAAAGCGTTGCTTGAACTCGAACTCAGTGGCTGCCAGCATCGGACACCTCTAATGGTTTTCGTCGTGGTCAAGAAGCCGAATCATACGAAACCCTCGCGTGACACCAACAGCTTGCGGAAATCGGTGACACGCGCAGGAGAAGTCAACTGCCCCCCGGATAACTGTACCTCGGTACAGGGGAGTCCAGCTCGCGCGACTAGCCTCAATTACGTCTCCAAGCCAGTACCAATCGCTCAATTCCCGCCGATATAGGACATGTAGTCGTTTGATCGTAACTTCCTCGATGAAGTGACGCAGACGAACCGGAATGCGGTACGCAGTTTATCGTGGTGAAGCAATGATCCACGACTTGCTAGTTGTCGAAGTTGATGGCTAGCTTTGGGTGGTAGTCTTGGGGGAGCCTGCCACCCGTTTTTCCTTCTGGGATTGCATTGCAACAGTGCTATTCGGCAGTTCTTCACGTAGCCTGCTCTCCTGCATCGCATGTCACCCGCCGGACAAAGGTCGCTTCCGCCTTGCCCTTGCTAAATGCCTCCACTTGCCTCGCTTGCGGCGTCCGTTTATCGTTCTTTCTGCACCCTATGGCTCAGAAGAAACATTCGACACACCGCAATCAGCAGAAGAAATCGGGCATCAACAGGCACCCGGATTCCGCACCGAGGACGGATGTCCCCTCGAAAGGCAGCCCGAAGAGCGGCAGCGACAGCGCCGCCTCGTCTTCACTTCGCAGCTATAACATTCCCGACTATCGCCTCGAGCATCCCGAGTTTCGCATCTTCATGTCGGGAGAGAGGGAAGGCCTCGAATACCGCGTCGAAGGCGACCTGAGTGCTCCGCCGCCGGCCATTCGCGAATCAAAGTACCTCTCGCGCGAGCAGTGCATTGCCATCTACCGATGGATGCTGCTCAACCGTCGCATGGAAGTCGCGCTGGAGAACCTCTACAAGCAGGGCAAGGTCGTTGGTGGGGTGTACTTCGGGCTTGGACAGGAGGGCTGCTCGTGCGCTTCGGCGTACGCGCTCGGGCCCGACGACTGGCTCGGGCCGATGATCCGTAACCAGGGCGCAATGCTGGTGCGTGGTTTCAGTGCGCGCGACATCATGCGGCAATACATGGCCAAGGGAGACTCGCCAACTTGGGGACGCGACGCCTCGTCGCATTTCGGCGACTGGCAGCGACGCAACGTGTGCGCACCGATTTCGATGCTTGGAGAGTTGATCGGCGTGATGGTAGGCGTTTGCCTCGGCGCACGCTTGCAAGGAAGGAATGTCGTGGGACTAACCTACGTCGGCGATGGCGGGCAATCCACCGGGGTCACGTACGAGAGCCTGAACTTTGCGGCCGTTCAAAAGCTCGGCTTGGTGCTCATCGTCGAGAACAATCTCTGGGGCTACTCCACGCCCGCCGACATGCAGTTCTGCGTGAAAGACCTGGCCGAACGTGCCATAGCCTATGGGATTCCGGGCGTGATCGTGGACGGCACCGACCCATGCCAGGTGTACGACGCCACGCACGAGGCTTGCGAACGCGCGCGCCGCGGCGAGGGACCGACCCTCATCGAAGCCAAGATGATGCGCATGAAAGGCCACGCCATCCACGACGCCGCGCAGTATGTGCCTGCAAAGCTCTTGGAATTCTGGCGAGCCCGCGATCCCATCGCACGCTTCGAAAACTATCTGGTGAACGCGAAGCACTGGCTCACGGCGGCGGACAATCACAAGCTCATCGAAGATGTAGAGCGCGAACTGGAAGCCGATCGCGAAGCGGCCGTGGCCTCGCCTATGCCCGATCCGGAGACCGACAAGACGCACCAAGGCGTGTACTGCGACCCTTCGTGCCATCAGATCAAGCCTAAGTATGGGCCGGTGGTAGCGAAGGTGCGCGAGAACGGGGCAGCGGGCTCGAAAACTGGTCGATGCGCCGGTGCATCTGAAGTAATCGGGCCCCTATCCCACAATCTCCTCAAACTTCAACGGATCCGGTGGCACGGGTGTGGGCGGAGGTTCGATGATGCGCAGTTGCTGGTAGGTGTGACTGATTCGGTGAATGACGGTGATCGTGCTCAGCACCGCGATGACCCACAGCACCGGGCCCATGCGGTTAAACAGCGCGCCAATGATGACCAGCACGATCCGCTCCGGACGTTCCATGAATCCGACCTTGCAGCTTGGGATGAGCGACTCGGCGCGGGCGCGGGCGTAGCTCACCATCACCGAGCTGGTCATGACGAAGGCGGTCAGCACCACGTAGAAGAAACGGTTGGCGCGGGCGTAATACACCACCAGGCCGAAGAAGAGCACCACGTCGCTGTAACGGTCGATGATGGAATCGAAGAAACCGCCGAATTGCGTGACCTGATTCGTAGCGCGGGCGACGCGACCGTCCACCATGTCGAAGATGCCGGCGCCGATGATCACCAGCCCGGCATAAAGAAACATACGGCGCTGGTTCTCCGGATGGGCGTAGCCAAACAAAATGCCAGCCACAACGTTGATGCACAGCCCGATGAAGGTGAGCGCATTAGGCGAGATGCGGGTGAGCGCCAGCCCGTGGACAATCTTGTACAACAGCCACTTGCCCGACCTTCCAACTGCGCTCGTCCACGTCATAAAGCGGTTACGCCTCGTCGTGAATCGTGGTCAGCTTCAGCACCTCGAGTTCGCGCTTGCCTGCGGGGGTGACCACCTCACTCACGTCTCCCACCTTCTTGCCCATCAGCGCGCGGCCGATGGGTGAACTGGTGGAAATCAAGCCCCGGGTGACATCCGACTCTTCGCTGGTCACCAGCTTGTACTCGATTTCCTCTTCCTTGGTCGAGTCGTAAACGATCACGGTGGAACCAATCGCGGCGCGGTCCCTGGGAATGTTCGCCATGTTGACCAGCGACAGCTCGCCCATGCGCTTTTTGAGCTGGCCCAGGCGGGCCCGGACAAACTCCTGCCGCTGCTTGGCCATGTGGTACTCGGCGTTCTCGCTGAGATCGCCCATGGCGACGGCCTTCTTCAGCTCTTTGGGCAGCTCGTGGTTCAGCTCGCGCTCAAGAACTGCTATCTCGTCTTCAAGCTTTTTTCGGATGAGTTCCGTCATACTTGTGAGTGGATGCCTCCGAGCACTGCTCGCCACTCGAATGCATACAGAGATTATACGCAACGTTCTGCCTCGGTCTGAAGAATCCACTACCGGGCCGTACGGTTCGCCACGGGCGGAAGTACTGCCTGATTCGCCGAAAACCCCGTCCGTTGACCCATTCCGGCGAATCGGCGTACAATCTGCATATTGTGTAAAGTAGTTCTCCCCGTAAGATCCGGATGGCGCCCAGGGGAAATGTAGTCCGGCCCTCATGAATAACCTGACCTTTAGCATCGGAGACAAGGTCGTTTACCCCAACCATGGGGTGGGCGTAATAGAGCAGATCAGCAGTCGAACGATTGGCTCTCAAATCGAGCGGTTCTACCTCCTCAAAATCAAGGCCAGCAGCCTCAAGGTCATGGTGCCCTTCCACAACGTGGGCAGCGTCGGCCTGCGCAGGGTGGTCCGTAACGGTGAGGTACAGAAAATCTTGGACTTCCTCACCGACGGCAAATGCGAGAACAACGCCGACTGGAAATACCGGTTCAAGGAAAACTCAGACAAGATGCGGACCGGCTCCCTCCTCGATGTCGCCATTGTCCTGAAAGGCCTCCTCCTCCTCGCTCAAAGCAAGCCACTCAGTTTCCGGGAAAAGAAAATGCTGGAACGGTCTCGTTACCTGCTGGTGAGCGAGCTGGCGATGTCCAAGAATTGGGAAGAACCCGAGATCGAGGACCTGCTTAATAAAGCATTGTCGAAGTGCAAGCTGCGCTTCCCCGAAGCGTCGAGCATGGAAGCGTAAGTCGTCGCCAAGGCTGGTCCGGTATGATCGCCGAAGTCCTGCCGCCGGACTTTCTGCACACTGTGAGATCGCAGCCTTGACACGGTTCCGCCGGCTGGTTATTCTCCTGCAAAGGATATAGGGGCGAGAGTAACCTTCTCACTATTTTGCAAGCTTAGGGTTGTGCTCGTGAGATTTTCCCACAGGATGCTTACCATTGCGGTCTTGCTGATCGGCGGGCTGATGGCCGTCAGCGAGGCTCCCGAGATCCTTACCCTTACGGACAACGTCACCAACGACTGTGAATCGGTTCAAATTGCGCAGCACGGTGCACGCAGATGCATCGTCGAAACCGCCACCGGCAAGACCATCCCCGTACAGGGGCTTTTGAGCGGTCGGGACGAGGACCGCGAAATCTGGGCGCACAATTTCTTGCGCGCTCCTTCGGCGAAAACGCCTCGTAGTCTGCTTCTCCTCCTCGTGTCACAGCGGAAATGAGGGCCTGAGGGGCCCCGTCAAGGCCGCGTCCGTCGGCGTGGAATCGACAGCTTCTAAATGTGATTGATTCCTCACACCCGAGGGCCGCAGTTGTTGCCGGGCTCCTTTCACCAGGCGCCCTTTTGGCCGCCTGGCCAATCCTCAACGGTCCGCTTTCCAAGCGTGCGGCAGTCAGCCTCAGCAGGCTGAAATTTCCACTGCTGCACGCGAGAACGGGAGGGAACTTTATGGCCACAATTACAAATGCAAGCCTGAGCCTGACACATGATCACACCAAAAAAATCGTGAACTCGGTGGTGAGATGCACCGTAAACTTCACGGCACTGGAACTGTGTCAGATGAAAAGTTGTAAAGATGCGAGGTTGTTCAAGCTCAAGTGCCAGCTCTGGGGCGAGGATTCAGGGCTGACTGGAGCTGATGACTTTCTGTTCACCTATCAGACGGTCTTCTTCTTCCCCGACGCGACACCCGCAGCCAGCGAAAGCCGCACATTTGAAGTTGTGCTGGGTGAGGGCGTGTTGGACGAGGACTGGGGACAGGATGAGGTGTACGGAAAGTTCGATCCTGACCAACCTATTCAGCTTGGTGCAGGTCACCAAGAAAACTAACGTGGTCCACCATAGCTTTTAGGATGACGGTGGACTGCAAAACCTTGACAGCATGCCGGGGAGTGGGAACTGGCTTTTCGCGCAGGTAAGCGATGACGCGGACTGCCCGCCCATTCCCCAGTGATAGAAAGCCGCCGATCTACCACGAATAGGCGAAAGGAGCAGCCATGGCATCCGTGGCTGATCATCAGGTTCTCTTTGACGGTAGTTTTGTATTGGACGCCTCCAGCCCGTCGAGAAGATTGACGTGAATTTTCGCGAGGTCAAGGGATTGAAGGTGTCGTGCTTTGGTATCAGGCTGACACCTAGCCTGAATGAGGCTACCAAAGGCAACGACGCGCTGGGGAGCCGGGTTGCCGGCCGCATCGGTGGTCAAGTCAGAATGCGGACCGGCAATCCGCTCCCCGGCAAATCGTCACGAGATTAGCCCGGCGGTTCGCTTTTTCGAAACCGCTTCGCATGTTTGGCGCTTGCCGGCGGAGGCGGCAGAGTGGGAACAACATTCACAGATCACTGGGCTTTCTGGGGGATGCTCATTCTGTGTCGCGAGGACCGAGGCGAATAACCAGCAGGTTCGCGTGCTGCGTTTCGGTTGTTGTTGCCACCTGTCGCCTCCGGCGTCAAGCGCCGGTTTGGCGCCAACCTCACCTGTTGTGGGAACCTGCTTTTACCGGAGTTCTTCCGACTCCGCTGGATGTCAGGGTGGACTCTGTGCCCAAGATGACAGGAATGAAAGGCCTCCACCCTATCGGATGACAAAGGTCAAACCTTCGTGCGATAACTGACTACTGTACTGTACAGCGACCGCCTCATGATCACCGATTGCCACGTCCACATCCAGCCGATGGAGCTGTTCAAGCCGGAGGCTCTTGCGCTGATGAAGAAGTCGCGCAAGGACTTCGACCAGGTCGCCGAATACTGTCGCTCGCCCAAGGCGTTTCTCGGGTACCTTGACCGGATCGGCGTCGATCGTGCCGTGCTGATCAACTACGTTGCACCCGAGGTGATCGGTTTTACCCCCGCGGTCAACGAGTTCGTCGCCAAATACGTAAAGGAAAGTCCGAAGCGGCTCATCCCGTGTGGGAGCGTGCATCCGCGGCACACGGCCAATGTTCTGGCCGACATGGAGCAGATCGTGCGGCTCGGTATCAGGCTGATCAAGATCCATCCCCCACACCAGTTGCTTTTCCCAAATGACTACGTGAACGGAGTGAAAGAGCTGGAGATCATCTATCGCCTGGCCGAGGCGAACGGAATTCCCATCATGGTGCATACGGGAACATCGATCTTTCCCGGCGCCCGCAATAAATACGGCGATCCGATGTATGTGGACGACGTCGCCGTCGATTTTCCCAAGCTGAAGATTTTGCTGGCGCACGGCGGGCGTCCACTATGGATGGATACCGCATTCTTTCTGGTTCGACGACACCGGAACGTCTATCTCGACATCAGCGGTATTCCGCCTAAGACCTTGCTGAAATATTTCCCGCGGCTGGAAGAGATCGCGCATAAGACGCTGTTCGGCACCGATTGGCCCGGACCGGGAGTGCCTGAGATCGAGAAGAACCTCGCGGAGTTTCGCGCGCTGGCCCTGAACGAAAGCTCGAAAGAGCAGATTCTCAGCAAGACGGCACTGGGGATTTGGCCGGAGTAATCAGTCCAGATTCTGCAATCCCCCCTGCCTTACGGATCGCCCGCCAGAGCTCGTCGCAGCCGACCCGTGCTTTTGCGGAGAACGGGATGATCTCCTCCATCGAGACTTGCAGTTGACCGCTGAGTTTCTGCAAAGAGCCACGTAGCTGATTGTTCGAGATGCGGTCCGCCTTGGTGGCGACCACTACGAAGTTACGCCTCGCGTGCCGCAACCAATCCAGCAATTCAAAATCGAGCTGCTGTGGGGCAATCGTTACATCTACCAGCGCCAGACACAATACCAGTGACTCGCGTTTTTCCAGATAAGGATTGATGAACTGCGCCCACTTCGCCGTAATATCCTTAGGCACGCGGGCGTATCCGTATCCGGGAAGATCGGTGAAGATGAAATCCGGGTCGGGCTTACCAGGTCGGCGCACTTGAAAGAAGTTAATGGTCTGGGTGCGGCCCGGTGTGTTGCTGGTCTTGGCGATCTTGGTGCCGACCAGTGAGTTGATCAAGCTCGATTTGCCCACATTAGAGCGGCCGAGAAAGGCGATCTCTGGCGCGCCCGGAGGAGGAAACTGCTTCGGGTCAACGGCGGCAGTCACAAAGCGCGTCAACACCTTCATGGAATCACTTTAGATACTCCCCTAGCGTCGAAAGGCGAGAAGGAGCCTGGAGTTCTGGGGTTATACACGCCTCGGCAATGCCCATAACGCATCGCCTGAGTTCGGGATGACGGCCAGGTTACCGGTGGCCGCGATCGCCGGCGACGAAACGCGAATGGTGAATACCAGCTTACTGATGTGCTGTCGGCGCCTGCTCTGGAGGTGGCGGCAGCGCTGCGATTCCGGGCGGTTCATCTGCAACCTCAGGAAGCGGACGCTCCAGCGCCAGCGCCAGTACGTCGTCCATGGTGTTCACGAAGTGCAGCTTCAACATACTCCGCAGGTTCTCGGGCACATCGGCCAGGTCCTTCTCGTTGTCGGCCGGGAGCAGAACCTCCAGGATCCCCGCTCGATGTGCGGCCAGCAGCTTCTCCTTCAAGCCGCCGATGGGCAACACTTTGCCACGAAGCGTGATTTCGCCGGTCATGGCGATGTCGCGCCGCACCGGAATCCGGCTCAGCGCGCTGGCAATTGCCGTTGCCATGGTAATGCCCGCCGAAGGTCCGTCCTTCGGGATTGCGCCTTCGGGTACATGTACGTGGATGTCCACATTGCGGTAGAAATCCCGAGCGAGCCCCAGCTGTTTCCAGCGTGATCGCACATAGGTCACGGCCGCTTGCGCCGACTCCTGCATCACGTCGCCCAATTTGCCCGTCAGAATCGGCTTTCCACCCTTGCCTTCCACGACCGAGACTTCGGTGGTGAGGATCGAGCCGCCAACTTCGGTCCAGGCCAGCCCGGTGACGATACCGATTTCGCTGCGTTCATGAATCTCGCTATCGCGAAACTTCATCACGCCGAGATACCCGCCAACGTTATCCGCCGTAAGTGTCAGCGCGAACTTGTCGCCTTCTTTCACTACCTTGCGTGCGACTTTGCGGCAGATGTTGCCGATCTCGCGCTCCAGGTTGCGCACACCGGCTTCGCGAGTGTAGTTGCGAATGATGGCGGTGAGCGCCTGGTCTGTGAAGATGATGTTCTGTTCGGTCAGTCCAGTCTGCTGACGCTGCTTGCGTACCAGATACTGCTTGGCAATTTCGACCTTCTCCGGCTCGGTGTAGCCGTGCAGACGCAGCACTTCCATGCGGTCCTGCAAGGCCGGAGGAATGGTGTGCAGCACGTTCGCGGTGGCGATGAAGAATACCTGCGAGAGGTCGTACTCCACGTCGAGGTAATGATCGACGAACATGAAGTTCTGTTCTGGATCGAGCACCTCGAGCAATGCCGCCGACGGGTCGCCGCGGAAGTCCATGGACATCTTGTCCACTTCATCCAGCATGAACACAGGGTTCTTGGTGCCGGCCTTTTTCATCATCTGGATGATCTGGCCGGGCAGTGCGCCGATGTAGGTGCGACGATGTCCCCGAATTTCCGCCTCGTCGCGCACGCCGCCCAGCGACATGCGGACGAACTTCCGGCCGGTGGCCTTGGCGATGCTCATCCCCAGCGAAGTTTTGCCCACGCCCGGAGGGCCGACGAAACACAGGATCGAGCCCTTCGGGTTCTTCACCAGTTGGCGAACGGCGAGGAACTCGAGGATGCGCTCCTTAATCTTCTCCAGTCCGTAATGATCTTCGTTAAGGGTCTTTTCGGCGATTTCGATGTTGCGAATTTCCTTGGATCGTTTCTTCCACGGCACCGCCAGTAGCCAGTCAAGATAGTTGCGCGAGACCGTTGATTCGGCCGACATCGGCGGCATGGCTTCCAGTTTCTTCAACTCCTGCAGCGCCTTCTCGTGGGTCTCGCGCGGCATACCCGCAGCGTCAATCTTTTTCTTCAGCTCGTCGAATTCGCTCTTTTCGCCGCGGCCCAGTTCCTTCTGGATGGCCTTGATCTTTTCGTTGAGGTAATACTCTTTCTGGGCGCGTTCCATCTGGCGCTTTACGCGCGACTGGATGGTGCGGTCCATGTTCAGCTTTTCGATCTCGACATCCAGCACATCGCCGATGCGATTCAGGCGCTCGGCGGGATCGAAGATCTCAAGTAACTCCTGCTTCTCTTCGATAGATAGTTGCAGGTTGGCGGCGATGGTGTCGGTGAGCTTCGCCGGATCGTCATTGCGAACGGCGGCGATCATGGTCTCGTAGTTCAGCGACTGGCACAGCTTCACGTACTGCTCGAACAGGCCGGTCACACGCTGCATGGCGGCTTCCACCTGCGGCGTCGGCTCAGTCGAGTACTTGGCCGTGCGCACCGTGGCCTCGAAGTAGCCGTCGGTGTCCACCACCTGCAGGATTTTGCCGCGCTCCAGGCCTTCCACCAGGACCTTGATGTTGCCGTCGGGAAGCTTCAGGCTCTGCACGATGTTGACAATCGTGCCGACCTGGAAAATCTCGTTGGGCTTGGGCTCGTCGATACTGGCATCATGCTGGGTAGCAAGAAAAATCTTCTTGTCGCCGGCCAGCGCTTCTTCAAGTGCCCGCACGCTGGACTCCCGCCCGACCACAAACGGGGTCATCATGAAGGGGAAGATGACGACATCCCGGATCGGCATCATGGGGAGCTTTTTAGTTTCAAACTTCTCGCGCTGGGTCACTAAATCCGCCTTGTCGTTAGGAGTGAAGATCCACTTCGAAAAAAAGAGTCGCCATTTGCTGCCCTACATTCCGGCGGCAGGCTACCTACTCGCAGCATCAAATTACTCCAAGGATAACACGCTGGGGAAGGGGCAGAGACCTGCCAAAATCGGGCCTGACAAGCAGCTTCCCACAAGCGGCACAACTTCGGACGTCGTGCCTGAAAGGAACTGCATCGCCATCTTTATAGATGCCGGGCTGGCAGTCTGGATTCGTGGGCAGTGCTACTCCCAGGCTGGATCCAATGTTCCGAAATCGGCTAGCCGGCTTTTTCCATGATCGGCATGCTCACGTTGCGCTTCTGGACCATTTCGGCGGTGACTTCAAATTCCTTTACACGCCTTTGACTGGGCAGGTTATACATGAGGTCGAGCATCAATTCTTCCAGGATCATGCGCAACCCGCGTGCGCCCACCTTGCGCGACATGGCTTCTTTGGAGATGAAGCGGAGTGCCTCTTCGGTGAAGCGGAGCTTTACATTTTCGAACTCGAACAGCCGCTGATACTGCTTCACGATGGCGTTTCTTGGTTTGGTAAGAATCTCGATCAAAGCATCCTCATCGAGATCGCTGAGCACCCCCACCACCGGCATGCGGCCGACAAACTCTGGGATGAGTCCGAATTTGATGAGGTCCTGCGGTTCGACCTCCGACAGCAACTCGGTATCGCGCTTGTTGCTCTCGGTGAAGGCGGCCTCTTTGGCCTCGTCAGTGCGGAACCCCATGGATCGCTTGCCGAGCCTTCGGCCGATGATCCGCTCCAAACCAACGAACGCCCCACCGCAGATGAAGAGAATGTTGGTCGTGTCCACCGGAGTGAATTCCTGGTGCGGGTGCTTGCGGCCGCCCTGCGGAGGAACATTCGCTACGGTGCCTTCCAGTATCTTCAGCAGCGCTTGCTGCACGCCTTCGCCCGAAACGTCACGGGTGATGGATGGGTTCTCGTCCTTGCGGCCGATCTTGTCAACCTCGTCGATGTAGATGATGCCGGTCTGCGCGCGTGCCACGTCGCCTTCGGCGGCCTGCAGCAGTTTGAGAATGATGTTCTCTACGTCCTCACCGACATAACCGGCTTCCGTCAGCGTCGTAGCGTCTACGATGGCGAAGGGGACGTCGAGCATCTTGGCCAGGGTCTGCGCCAACAGCGTCTTGCCTGTGCCGGTGGGGCCGATAAGCATGATGTTCGACTTCGAGAGTTCCACCTCGCCGCCGCGCTGGCGGTTCATGTAAACGCGTTTGTAGTGGTTGTAAACCGCGACGGCGAGTTTCTTCTTGGTTTGCTGCTGGCCGATAACGTACTCATCGAGGAATGACTTCACCTCAGCCGGTTTGGGAAGCTGATTAGGCGTGGCGACGGGCGCTGTTTCGGAGCGATCGTCTTCCAGGATGGAATTGCAGACGGCGACACACTCGTCACAAATATACGCGCGCGGATAGTCGGTGGGAGACGAAATGAGCTTGGCAACGGCGTCTTGCGACTTGTGGCAGAACGAACAGCGCAATACTTCATCAGAACCGGTCCTGGTTCTCACAGCACAACTCCTTCACCTCGCACGTGCCAGCCGGAACTTCCAATTCCGAGCCGCATTTCCCGTACGCTTGACCGGGCAGGAGCCGTGCTGCTCCTAAGAGAAGCTCGCCATCATTTGGCCAGTTGGCAGGCCCTCTTTCAGACCCTTCAGGTGCTCTCGCACCGTGAAGCTATTCAACCACAATTTCGGTGTGCTGCATTCTAACGTTAGTGTCATACCGGGTACAACTTTCGAAGCACCCAGGAAATCCTCGCACCTTCACTTGTGCTTGAAAATGATGTCGTCGACGATCCCGTACTCCTTTGCCTGATAAGCGTTCATGATGAAGTCGCGTTCCACGTCGCGCTCCACCTTCTCCAGCGGCTGGCCGCTATGCTTCGAGAGCAACTGATTGGTGATCTCGCGCATGCGCAGGATTTCGCGGGCGTGAATGTCAATGTCCGTCGCCTGCCCCGATAATCCCGACATCAAAGGTTGATGGATCAGAATGCGCGAGGTCGGCAGCGCGAAACGCTTCTTCGGCGCTCCGCCCGCCAGCAGCGTCGCCGCCATACTGGCCGCCTGGCCAATGCAGATGGTCGTCACGTCCGGACGAATGAACTGCATCGTGTCATAGATTGCCATGCCCGCCGTGATGGAACCACCCGGCGAATTGATATAAAGCGATATGTCTTTTTCCGGATCCTCGGCTTCCAGAAACAGCATTTGCGCGATGATGAGGTTGGCGACGTTGTCATCAATAGGAGTGCCAAGAAAAATAATATTGTCCCGCAACAGCCGGGAATAAATGTCGTAGGCCCGCTCGCCCCTGCTGGTCTGCTCAATCACCATGGGTACAAGCATGTTTTGTGGCTCCTTCCCTAGTTTTCGTCAGCCACCCTTCGCTTCGCTCAGACCGCTCGCTCACGCCTGCAACCTCAACCTGCCCACACTTCTTCCCGAGGGTCAAAGGGGGAAAGTGGAATGCAGCCCGCCCTATGCGGACCTGCGGTACAGAGAATCCAAGGTCTTCTCGTTGCGGATGCGATGCCGAATTCTATCCAGCCCTCCATCCTGCGTCAAACGCGCGCGCACCTGCTCGATGGTCTGTTTCGACTGGTTCGCCAGCGCTTGTAATTCCTGATCGAACTCCTGGTCGCTGACCTCAACCTTCTCCTCGTCAGCAATCTGCTCCAGGATTAACGACGCCTTCACCTCGCGCAGTGCAGCCTCGCGCTGTCCGGCTCGCAGACGCCCGAAGTCCATGCGTTTCATGTCTTCCGTCTTCATGCCCTGCGCCGCCAGGGCGCGCAATCCGCGCTCCAGGCGAAGATCAATCTGCTGGTCCAGCATCGCCTCGGGGACCGGGAAATCGTTGCGCTTCACCAGTTCTTCCACAATCTGGTCCTTGCCCCGATGCTCGGCCTCGTGTTGCCGCTCCGCCTTCATGTTCTCGCGCAGGCGATTACGAAGTTCATCCAGCGTGCTCAAATCGGCGCCTAGCTCCTTGGCGAACTCGTCATTCAGTTCCGGAACGCTGCGGGTCTTGATGCCTTTTACATCCACTTCGTAGGTCATGGTCTTTCCCGCAAGCCGCTTGTCGGCGAAGTCGTCGGCGTACTTCACTTCGAAGCTGCGCCGCTCGCCTGGTTTGGCGCCGCGCAGATTCTCGCTGAACTCCGGAATCGTGTCCGTCCCCCCGATCTCCACCATTACCTCGTCCACTTCCACGGGCTTGGCGTCGGCATCGCCATCCTTGGGTGTGCCCTTGAAACCGACGACGGCGAAGTCGCCATCGGCCAGCGGTCGATCCTCCTCCACCGGGCTGTAAGTCGCGTGCTGTTGCTTCAGGTTATTGAGGGCGCGCTCGACGTCTTCCTCGGTTACCTCCGTGGGAAGCCTCTCGATGCGCACGTCGTCGTAGGCAGCAACTTTGAATTCCGGCAGCACCTCGAAACTCGCCTTGAAGGTCAAGGGCTCACCTTGATGCAGGTGAAGGTCCGTCACCCGCGGCTGCGACACCGGCTGCAGATTCTGCTTCTGCGCTTCCTCGCGGAAGTAGCGTGGCACCAGGGCTTCGACAATCTCTCCCTTGATTTCGTCAGCGAAGCGCTGGCGCACGATGGAAGCCGGCACCTTTCCTTTGCGAAAGCCCGGAACCCGTGCCAGCTTCTGGTAGCGCGCCAGCACGGCATTAGATTCCGCGGTCACAACATCAGCCGGAATCTCGACCGTCGATCTCGCGCCTGCAGGGGTTCGACTGTTCGGACGAGGGAGTGTCTGTCGTGTTAGTTTCAGTGGTCAAGGAATCGCCTTCAGAAAAAATAGAGGTTGGCTGCAGACGGGTTCGTCTCACAGCCGAGAACAGGAGAGGCAAGTCTACCAGGGCTTCAATTGCGAGCGACTCCGGCTGCGCGGTAAGCCAAACGTCCTGCTAATGCCGCAACCCTCAAGTGTAAGAGAGGTGTGCGGGCCGGTCAAACCAGGGCATGCTGCTACTGGCTTCGAGGCGCTCCAATTGACGATACGGCCTCATCGCCCGCAGCAGGCGTCCAGGATCGGGCCATCCTCGAAAAGGACGGAGGCAGGCGTCACGTCTGCCCGCTGTGCCTGGTCTTCCGCATCGAGCAGCGCAAGTGCGCGCAATTGGTTGATTTCGATCCAGGTCTTGCGCCAGCGTTCAGCGATGCAATGGTCGATGCGCGTGCCTGGCTTGGGAAATCCAAACCCCTCATAGAACTGCTGGATATCTTCGCGGAGAGCTGCGTCGGTATCACCGAAGCCGCCCGAGGCAAGCTCATCCAACAGCTCACGATAGGTGTAGTCGGCAAGGGGATACTCGCCGCGCCTGGTCGGTTTGCCGGTGTCAAGATCGATGTTTGGAGCTTGCAGATCCCGGTTCTTTACCTCGATGAGAGCCTTGCTGTACTCATCAATCGTTTGGTCCACGCTCTTAAAATACAAGTCCTCGGTCTTGGAAGTCGGCTCCTTGAAATTGATCGCGCGTAACGGTCCGACCTTGGGCACGATCTTGAATAGGCCCGCCATGAGATGTGCGCCCGGCCCTGGTTCCTGATAGCCCGAACCCCACGACTTGCGGTAATCAGCCTTAGACAAGTGATAGAGGAAATGCTGCCGGTTGAAATTCGGGATCTCGCGTTGCAGTTGATCGCCCTTTTCCAGCAGGGCGACCTTGGTCATCTCGGGTAGGATCTGGCTGACGCTGCGGCGATAAGTGCCGATGGCAAGGTCTTCATGCGGCATCACGTCGGTAAGTTTCAGTCCGTAGGTGTCATAGAAGGCTCGCTCCAGCAGCGGTGCCGAGACCTCGAAGCCGATGAAGTCGTGGTAGTTCTCAGGAGCATAGCGGCCCTTCGCAACCTGTAGCACGTCAAAGCCGAACTCGGTGGTCAGGTGCGCCTTATGGTCGACGTCATAGGGAACGGCAGGTCCATACAGCCTGGCCAGCGTGGGAAATTCAATACCCACCGACAGATTGATGTAGGGGTGGCCGTTAATGTCAGATATGTAGTGAGATAGAGATCCCAAAGCAAACGCAAACTCGTTCAAGGTCTGTGCATCATCGAGCATCGTCCGCACGAAATCTCCGGTGCGCACGTAATGCGTCAGATTGCTGACCTGATGACTGCCAAAAGGGTAGTACCCTATATCCTGGATGACACTGCCGCCGTACGCGTACGCATGCGCCTTCGTCAGATCATCGGCTGTGGCGTCTGGAAACCGGTTCAGCAGCAGCGGTTTAATCTGCGGATTCCAGAGCAGGTCAATGATCTCCTCGTGGGTCAGCACCGAATAACCCGTGCAGGCCGGGGAGAACGCAAGCACCCATATCGTCAGCGCTGCGCAGAACAGTCCCCTACGCAAGCCAGAGATTGCATCGTTCATTTTGGTGAGCGCGTTCTCAAACGCGGCCAAGCAGCAGCAAGACGACCAGGACCAACACGATGAGTCCGAGTCCACCTGAAGGGTAGTAACCCCAGCCACGGCTGTACGGCCATGCCGGGAACGATCCGACGGTCAAGAGCAGCAGGATGATCAAGATGAGCAACATGGGTAAGAGCCTCCTTTGCGTAGCCGCTGGGCTGCGGCCTTCTTGTTTTGATCAGCGACTCACAGTTCGAAGCGGTTTGCTGATGTAAGGATGTCTTTGAGCACACGTTTCTATTATCGAAAGCCAGGCAACCTTTCCAATCCGGCTTATGATGCGCTTCGAACTCTTGTGTAAAGTCTAGTCATGCCGTCCGCCCTTGTTGTCCTTAACCGGGAAGTCATCCAATGCACCCGTTGTCCGCGGCTGGTGGTCTATCGCCAACAGGTTGGTCGCGAGAAGCGCCGTGCCTACCTCGCATGGGACTACTGGGCACGGCCCGTACCCGGCTTCGGCGATCCTCATGCCCGGGTACTGATCTTGGGGCTTGCTCCCGGCGCCCACGGCTCCAATCGCACCGGGCGGCCATTCACTGGCGACGCTTCAGGAAAGTTCATGTATCCCATCTTGCACAAGGTGGGATTTGCCTCGCAGCCCAACGCGGAGCGGCGCGATGATGGACTGAGATTGATCGACTGCTACATCACGGCCGCGGTTCGCTGTGCGCCGCCCGACAACAAGCCGCTGCCTTCAGAACTTGTCAACTGCGCTCCCTTCCTCGATCGCGAACTCGCGATTCTCAAGGATGTGAAGGTCGTGGTTGCCCTCGGCAAGATCGGGTTCGATGCTTATCTCAATTACCTGAAACGCAACGGGATCATTCAGGGCAAGGCCGGATATCGGTTCGCCCACGCTGCGAGCTATATCTTCCCGAACGGCGTGGTGCTCCTGGCGTCATACCACCCATCGAACCAGAACACCGCCACCGGCAGGCTGACCGCAGCCATGTTTGAGACGATCTTCCGTGAAGCAAACCAACTCCTGTCCGCCCGGAAGGGTTGCCCCGATCATGCGCAACCAGCTTCCTTCCGGTAGTGGTATTTCGGGCTGGTTCAAGTCCAAGGTGACGATGCCAACCCCTTCTCGTGGTGGAAATTCCTTCGCACTTTGACGCAAGCTGTTGCACTTCTCCCTGAATAAGTTGTTCATTCTTAAGGGTATTCTTGGGCATTTGGATTGCACTAAGCTTTATAGGATAGGAAGAAAGAGTTCGGGTCAGGAGGTCACCGCTTCCGATTTTTGTGTGGAGCGTTTTCTTCCGGGCCTTCTTTCCGGGTTCCCCCCGCGAGCGCAGGATTTGTGGGATGTGCGTTTGTGCCCCTGGGTGAGAGCAAGAGCTTGCGCCTGTTCGTGCTCGAGCGTTGGTGTTCGATTGGTGCGGAAGGGTGATTTCGCTCGGCCTGGTAGCGAGTTGTAAGTGCGGCACAGGAGAGATGATGCGAAGGTTAGCGCTACTCGTGGGTATCTTATGCGCGGCGGTGTGTGTCTACGCCGACCCAGTTGACGTTTCACTACTTGCATTTAACGGCGGACACTGGCAATGGGGATACCCGTACTATGCCGATGTCCAAGGCGTCGGCAACACTTACGTGATGTGCGACGACTACGAGCACGGGGGTGCGCCAGGCGATAGCTGGCTCGCCAACGGGACCAACCTGGGTAGCGGGAACCTCAGCCTGGTGCGGTTCAACAATCTTCCCAATTCACTTACCCTGTACGACGAAGCTGGTTGGCTTTTGCTGGAAACTCAAACCACGCCCCGGTCGGCGTGGCGCGACATGAACATTGCCGTGTGGCATATCTTTGACTCGCAGGCGCCGCTGACTCCGTTCGCTTCGTGGTGGCTATTGCAGGCCCAGAACCAGGCCGCAGGGGGCTTCCAGGGCGTGAATTTTGATGATGTTGAGATTCTCACCCCGCTCGACCAGCATTCCTCCGATCCCAATGGCGTGCAGGAATTCATGTATATCACTTCGGGGGATCCGGCTACTCCTGAACCGGGCACGCTGCTGTTACTCGGTACGGGACTGGCTGCGGTCTGGCAACGCAAACGGATAGCCTAAACCTCACCTGATTGCGGCGGGCTAGAAGTGCAGACCCGTGGCTCGCTCTAACGGTTGATCTTGAAATAGTTGCTCTCCGGCGATCTCTGGGCCGCGTCGAGGCATCGGAGAAGCTAGTTGGGGGTTTCTGTAATGGCGATTGCATTCATCTCCAAAATGTGCTTAAATTCGGCAACCTTCAACCCTTAGGAATCCACTTCGGGTACGCGGGAGGAAGCTCCGGGCCGCATGCCCATTGTGCATTAACCACTACCTTATGAAGCGCAAGTCTACTCCGCGCAGCTGCTCCGGATGTGCGCAGTAGTCAACAGCGAGAAAGAGGAAATCACCATGAGAAGACGTGTCATAGGCGGCTTTTGCTCAATCGTGACTGGCATGAGCATGCTATTGCTGTGCAGCCTGACTTCGTCCGCAAAGGACAACTCCTCGCCCCAGCCGATCGTGCGTCATGCGATCGCGTCTGGCGTTTCACCAACGCTGCAGGAATTGGCCAAGCTGCCGCCGCGCCCTCAGTACGCAATTAGGCTGGATAACCGCGTGCTCCACACTCAAAGACGACCCGTGGGTGCTGTGGTGGATGCGGTCGAGCAGAGTACGGGAGGCACGGGACCGAGTTTCTCTATCGGTGTCAACGAATCAGGACTGGGCTCGGGCTTCAGCGGTTTCATGACCACTTTCAACTATCCCGATGACAACATCGCGGTTGGCAAAGACCAGATCGTGCAGGTGGTGAATAATTCCATCGTTGTGTTTGACAAGTCACTCAATGCGCTGACGCCTGCGGTTCCAATCAGCCAGCTCTTGGGGGCTATTGGTGGCATCTGCGCGGAGGGTACTCCCGAGGGCCATCCCATCGCTCAGTATGACCGATCTGCCGGTCAATGGCTGCTTGCGGAAAATGTCAGTGAGAACCCCGGTTCCTATTCGAGCGTGGCGTGCATCGGTGTCTCGACCAGCTCGGACGCCACCTCCACATACTACGTATATGAGTTTCCCCTGGGTGACGCCTACATGGACCTGGCGAAGTGGGCCGCAATGCCCAGCGGCTTCTTCCAGAGCAACGACAACTTTGGCGCCGACGGCACGACCTTCCAGGGCGCTTACGAATGCGCCTACGACCGGGCCACGATGGAGATGGGCGGCGACGCCGCGCAAGTATGCTTCCAGCTTACGACCGCCGACTTCGCCTTGCTGCCCGCCGATCTTGATTCCGCCGCCCCCCCGCCTGCGGGTCAGGATGAGTTCCTATTCAGCTTGTGGAACAACTCCAACCTTGCTCTTTACTCGTTTCACACTGACTGGGTGGATCCGAATAACGCATTCATGACCGGCAGCGGTGGCTCCCAACTGTTTGCGGTGGCTTCCTTCACACCGGCGTGTAACGGCCAGTATCTGGCCGCATGCGTTCCCCAGGAGAGCACTCCTACCTTGCTGAACGTGCTCGGCGACCGCCTGCTCTATCGGGTCGCCTATTACGACGACGTACCGGTCAAAGTCCCGGTATCGGCCGTCCCACCGCATCTGCAGCACTGGTTGATTGTCCACGACGTAACCGCCTCGGGTGGCAACACCGCCGAGAGGTGGTACGAGTTTTCCTCCTCGACAAGGAGGACGGACGTTACCGCTATTCACCTCCTACAGTCCGGGACCTATGCTCCGGACGACTCTACTCATCGCTGGATGGGGTCAATCGCCCGCGACAGTTTCGGGGACATCCTGATGGGTTATAGCGAATCCAGTGAATCCATCTATCCGTCCATCGCGCTCACCGGGCGCACGCTCACCGATCCACTTGGCACCATGGAAAGCGAGTTGCCAGTCATCGCCGGCGAGGGCGCATATCTCGCCACTTTTGATTACAACCAGAATCGCTGGGGCGACTACACCAGCATGCGTCTGGATCCGGCTGACAACTGTACTTTTTGGTACACCAACGAGTACTACACCACATCAGGGATTTCGAACTGGAGCACGCAGATTAACGCGGCGCGATTCGTCGACTGCCCCTAGAAACGGCTGGGACCCGGACATCGTGGGCTCGTAAAGCGGGCTCATGACCCGGCATCTTCTCTCCCGTTTACCCCGGAGGCAACCCGCCTTGCCTCCGGGGAACTTTCCAGCCATAATTGGTTGTGCACCCCTACGCGCTCCACCCTGACCGCGCTCTCACGCAGCCGGGAGGGGCTCCCCGTAAAACGGGAACGCGCGAGCGTTTGTTCCGGCTGCACCAATCCCCACAACTGAGGAAACGATGTCGGCAAAGTACATCTTTGTGACTGGCGGTGTGGTGTCTTCGCTTGGCAAGGGACTGGCGGCGGCGTCCATCGGGTGCCTGATGGAGAGCCGCGGCCTGAAGGTCGCGCTGCAGAAGTTCGATCCCTACCTGAACGTGGATCCGGGTACGATGTCGCCGTTCCAGCACGGCGAAGTCTTCGTCACCGACGACGGCGCCGAAACCGACCTCGACCTGGGACATTACGAGCGCTTCACCCACAGCAAGCTGTCTCGCGACAATAACTGGACCACCGGCCGTATCTACGAGACCATCATCGCCAAGGAGCGCCGTGGGGACTATCTCGGCAAGACCGTGCAGGTCATCCCGCACGTCACCAACGAGATCAAGAGTGCCATGAAAAAAGTGGCCCAAGACGTGGACCTGGCCATCGTCGAAATCGGCGGCACCGTCGGCGATATCGAGTCGCTGCCCTTCATCGAGGCCATCCGCCAGATGCGCCAGGAGTTGGGACGGGAAAACACTCTCTTCGTTCACGTCACCCTGGTGCCCTACATTGCCGCTGCCGGCGAGTTGAAGACCAAGCCTACGCAGCATTCCGTCAAGGAACTGCTCAGCGTTGGAATTCAGCCCGACATCCTTCTGTGTCGCACCGACCGCTTCCTGTCGAAGGACATCAAGTCAAAAATTGCTCTCTTCTGTAATGTCGAAAACGAAGCCGTGGTCACCGCCAAGGACGTGGCCTCCATTTACGAGGTGCCGCTGGTCTTCGCCCACGAAGGAGTGGACCGGCTGGCCCTGCGCTATCTGCACATGGAAGCCAGGGAGCCTGACCTCAGCCGCTGGGAAGAGCTGGTCCACCGCGTCTATAACCCGAAGGACGAAGTCTCCATCGGCATTGTGGGCAAGTATGTCGAGTATGAGGACTCCTACAAGTCGCTGAAAGAGGCGCTGGTGCATGGCGCGCTGGCCTACAACCTGAAGCTCGACGTGAACTGGATCGAAGCCGAAGGCCTGGAAGCCAGGGACCAGACCGTGCAGGCGCAATTGGAGCATGCTGACGGAATCCTCGTTCCAGGCGGCTTCGGCAAGCGCGGCATCGAAGGCATGCTCAAGGGCATCCAGTACGCGCGCGAAAACAAAGTGCCGTTCTTCGGAATCTGCCTGGGTATGCAAACCGCATGCATCGAGTTTGCCCGCAACGTGTGTGGATTGGAGCAGGCCAACTCCAGTGAGTTCGATCCGGCAACCCCGCATCGCGTGATCTATAAGCTGCGTGAATTGCGTGGTGTGGAAGAGCTGGGCGGTACGATGCGGCTCGGCGCGTGGACCTGCAAGCTGGAGCCCGGCACGCTGGCGCACGAAGCGTATGGGCAGAACGAAATCAGCGAGCGTCACCGGCACCGCTACGAGTTCAATCGCGAATACGAGAGCATGCTCACCGCCGGCGGCCTGCGCATCAGCGGTTCAACGCCGGACGGCACTTACGTCGAGATCGTCGAAATCGCCGATCATCCCTTCTTCCTCGGCTGTCAGTTCCATCCCGAATTCAAGTCGAAGCCGCTGGAACCGCATCCGCTATTCTCGTCGTTTATTAAGGCGTCGTACGACAACCGGCTTGCGCCATCAGCACACTCGAGAAGAGATTGCGGTGGAGATGTTCCACCGGCCCGAGAAGGCGAAACACTAGAAGCAGTTGTCCGCGGTTCCATCCCTCTGCAGTGCCCTCGATCAGCACAAGGGATGGTAAGAAGGGGCCTGCCCTCCGCGATGCTGCATGGCCTACCACACTATGAGCTCTATCTGCCTGCGCGTCAGCCAGTTTTCTGGCAAAATGAAGTGGTTCCGAGGTGTTTATGCGCAGGTTGCCTTCTCTGCTCGTAGCCACTTGTTTCCTCGCCAGCTCTCTTGCATGGGCACAAAGCCCAGAAGACGTTCTCCACGCTCCTGACGGCAATTCCAGAGAAATGATTACCAGTATCTTCATTTCTCCGCTGGCGAATGCTCCGTTCCAGGCGACGGTGACTGCGGAGTGGACCAAGCACTTGCCTGACGGAACGACAACCACCGTCAAGAACCACCGCCTGGTCGTGCGCGACAGCCCAAGGCCGCATCTATCAGGAGCGCCGGACGCTGGTGCCCGCGGGCAGTTCGCAGGAATCGCAAATCTTTCGCATTGAGATTAGCGACCCGGCAGCCCATACCAAGTATTTTTGCGATCCGTCTTTCCGGGAATGTGAACTCCGCACCTACAATGTGCCGGTCACCGAACCGGTCATTCCGGTGGGAACAATCGCCAATGGTACCCGTTATCTGAGCCGGGCGAGCCTTGGCAGCAAGACCATGGAAGGCCTCGATGCCATCGGTACTCGCGAAACCATAACCATTCAGACTGGCGTCATTGGCAACAGTGCGCCCGTCGACAGTACCAAGGAATTCTGGTACTCGCCCAAGCTCGGACTGAATCTGCAGGTGCTTCGTCTCGATCCCCTGCACGGCGACCAACTTTTCTCGGTTATCGGCCTAAGACTCTCCGAACCGGATTCGCCGCTGTTTGTTCTTCCTCCAGGTTGTAGAGTGGTGGATTTGCGCGAGAAAGGTTTGCCGGGCAAGTGACAGTTGCAATCCGCTAAGCGATAAGAGGCCCCGGCAAGCACGTGGTTTGCCGGGGCCAACTAGTCCAGGGGGAGAATTTACACTGTCGTGGTGAACAGCCTCTCGGTGTGGTGTGCGGGCGTCCGGAACGAGAGACATTAGAATGTCGCAGGTCTGTTTCGTGCCAGGGTTAGCTGGGTATCAGTGAACAAGACCGAGGGTCTTATTCCGGGCGCCCGGCGACAAACCGAGTTTGCACCGGCGGCGAAATATTGTCAGTGATCTGTAACTCACTTCAATGTGACATCACGAAGAGCCGGGTTGGGCGCTTACAATGTTGCGATAGCGTGGAAATTGCCTGGTTGTTTGTGAGTTGAATGCTTAGTCCCTTCCAAGTCGGCGACGTGTCCATCGGCGGAGGACAACTGTTCCTCATCGCCGGGCCTTGCGTGATCGAGAGCGAAGCCCACGCGCTCAAGATGGCCGACGCTGTCGCAAGTGTTTGTCGCGAGAAGAAGTTGCCCTACATCTTCAAGGCCTCCTACGACAAGGCCAATCGAACTTCCATTCGCAGCTTCCGCGGACCGGGCCTGGAAGACGGGTTGCGCATTCTGCGCAAAGTACGCGAGACGCTGAAGGTGCCCGTGCTCACCGATGTCCACGAAGCTGCCGACGTTCCGCGTGTGGCCGAAGCCGTGGATGTGCTGCAGGTCCCCGCATTCCTCTGCCGCCAGACCGACTTGCTGTTCGCCGCGGGCAGAAGCGGTCGTGCAGTGAACATCAAGAAGGGACAGTTCGTCTCGCCCTGGGACATGCGCCACGCGGTGGAAAAAGTGCGCGAGGCTGGCGGCGAGCGTGTCTTCCTCACCGAGCGTGGCGCGTCGTTCGGCTATAACAACCTGGTGGTGGACATGCGCTCGTTGGCCATCATGCGCAAGTTTGCGCCCGTGGTTTTTGACGCGACACATTCGGTGCAGCTTCCGTCGGCCGGTTCCGCCAACGGCGACGAGGCCGTGCAGAGTGGAGGCCAACCCGAATTCATTCCCCTGCTGGCGCGCGCCGCGGTCGCCGCCGGCGTAGACGGCATCTTCGTCGAGGTGCACGACCATCCCGCGCAGGCCAAGTCCGACGGCGCCAATGCGCTCGACCTCAAGCTGCTGCCGGAAGTGCTGGACCAGCTCATCGCCGTGCACAACGCGCTTCCCTATGTGGTGTCCGTGAAGTTCGCGGCATAAGTTGAAACGCTTTGAAAGGGCACGGCTTTCAGCCGTGCCGCAGGCTCGATTGAAATCACCCCTCTTTAGCCCCTGAGGGCTTTAGGGACACCACACTAGAACTGGAGACAACTATCGCTTGCCACCTTGGTTCAATGCGAATTCCCACCTTTAGCTGGTCGAAACCGGCCTTTCGGCCTTAAAATATTGGGAGTCTCACGGCTGGCCGTTATCCTCACTGATAGGCCCCAACAGACCTCAGCATTATTATGTCTGGCCGATGCGCACCGAGTTTCCCGCCACGGCAGGCAGCCAAAGGAGTTTTGCTTTGTCCAAGAAACGTTTTCTCTTTACGTCCGAGTCGGTGACCGAAGGTCATCCGGACAAAATTGCGGACCAGATTTCTGATGCGATCCTCGATGCCTGTATCAAGGAAGATCCCTACAGCCGCGTTGCCTGCGAGACGCTCACGGCCACCGGCCTGGTCGTAATCGCGGGCGAAATCACCACCAAAGCCTACGTGGATTTCCAATCGCTGGTGCGCGGCGTCGTGGCCTCCATTGGTTATGACAACGCCCTTTACGGATTCGATTCCAACACCTGTGCTGTCATCTCCAGCATCAACAAGCAGTCAGGGGACATTGCCATGGGTGTGGACACGGGCGGCGCCGGCGACCAGGGCATGATGTTCGGCTATGCCACCAACGAAAACGCGGACTACATGCCGACCGCGATTTCGCTGGCCCATAAGCTTTGCCAGCAGCTCACCACAGTCCGCAAGAACGGCACCCTTCCTTACCTCCGGCCCGACGGCAAATCCCAGGTCACAGTGGAATATGACGAGAACCACAAGCCGGTCCGCATCGACGCGGTGGTCATCTCCAGCCAGCATTCCGAAACGGTCACGAACGAAGAACTCCGCGCCGACATCCTGAAGTACGTCATCCAGGCTGCCCTGCCCGAGGAAATGCTCGACGAGAACACCAAGTACCACATCAATCCGACGGGACGGTTCGTCATTGGTGGTCCCATGGGCGACACCGGGCTCACCGGCCGCAAGATCATCGTGGATTCCTACGGCGGGATGGGACGGCATGGTGGTGGCGCGTTCAGCGGCAAGGACCCGACCAAGGTCGATCGCTCGGCCTGCTACATGGCGCGCTATATCGCCAAGAACATCGTTGCCGCCGGACTGGCCGATCGCTGCGAAGTGCAGCTTGCCTATGCCATTGGCGTGGCGGATCCGGTCAGCGTGCTGGTCGAAACGTTTGACACCGCGAAGATTGACGAAGCCAAGATCTCCGACCTGGTCCGCGCCAACTTCAAGCTGACGCCGAAAGGCATCATCGAGTCGCTCAACCTGCGTCGTCCGATCTACCGCAAGACGGCGGCTTACGGACACTTCGGCCGCAACGATCCCGACTTCACGTGGGAGCGCACCGACAAGGCCGCGGCTCTTCGCGAGCAGGCTGGCCTGGCCGCTTCCGCGCAGAAAACCGCAGTAGCGAAGTAGTTTTTAAGAGCGAGACCGTTCTGGGTCGTATCGGGGCACGACTTTACAGGCTGCTGAAAAACTGTATTGACGGCCCCGCTTTGAAGGGGCGCGTCTTTAGACGCGCCGTTAAGTGTTTTATTTTTGTCATCCCGAGCGGGCTTTTAGCCCGCGAGGGATCTGCTTTTCGCACTTTTTCAGCAGCCTCTGAAGCCGTGCCGTGATACAAAACGATTTCGGTAACTCGAAACTTGACACTCGAAACTTGAAAATTCTTTAGGAGCTTATGTCAACCACACCTACTCGCGCCGCCGGCGATATCGCCAACCTTGCCCTTGCCGATATGGGCCGCAAGCGTATTGATTGGGCCAACCAGTCCATGAAAGTCCTGCAGATCATTCGCAAGGACTTCATCAAGAACCAGCCCCTGCGGGGCATCCGTATCTCGGCCTGCCTGCACGTAACCGCCGAAACCGCCAACCTGGCCATCACGCTGCGCGATGGCGGCGCCGAAGTTGTGCTCTGCGCTTCCAATCCGCTGTCCACCCAGGACGACGTTGCCGCCTGCCTGGTGCGCGACTTCAACGTCCCGGTTTATGCCATCAAGGGCGAGGACAACGATACCTACTACTCGCACATCCTGTCGGCGCTTGACCACAAGCCCAACATCACCATGGATGATGGCGCCGACCTGGTGACCATCGCTCTCACCAAGCGCACCGACATCCTCGATGACGTAATCGGTGGCACCGAAGAGACCACCACTGGCATCATTCGCCTGCGCGCCATGGCGAAGCAGGGCGTGTTGCGCTATCCCATCATCGCGGTCAACGACGCCGACACCAAGCACCTGTTCGACAACCGCTACGGCACCGGGCAATCCACCATCGACGGCATCATTCGCGCCACCAACTTCCTGCTCGCCGGCTCGAAGTTCGTGGTTGCCGGCTATGGCTGGTGTGGCCGCGGACTGGCCAGCCGCGCGCGCGGGCTTGGCGCCGAGGTCATCGTCACCGAAATTGATCCCACCAAAGCGATCGAAGCCGTGATGGACGGCTTCCGCGTGATGAGCATGGACGAAGCCGCGAAGATCGGCGACGTCTTCTGCACCGTCACCGGCAACAAGAGCGTGCTGCGCAAGGAGCACTTCGAGGTCATGAAGGACGGAGCCATCATCTCCAACTCCGGCCACTTCAACGTCGAGATCGACATCCCGACGCTGGAGAAAATGTCGTCGTCGAAGCGTACCACCCGCACCTTCCTCGATGAGTACTCGCTGAAGGATGGCCGCAAGATCAACCTGCTGGGCGAAGGCCGCCTCATCAACCTCGCGGCCGCGGAAGGGCATCCGGCGTCGGTGATGGACATGAGCTTTGCCGACCAGGCGCTCTCGGTGGAATACCTGGTGAAGAACCATGCCACCCTGGAGAAGCAGGTCTACCGCGTTCCGGACGAACTTGACAAGCGCGTTGCGAAGCTGAAGCTGGAGTCGATGGGCATCAAAATCGACCGCCTGACTCCCGAGCAGGAAGAGTACCTCGCGAGCTGGAACGAAGGAACATAGGTGAAAGGGCACCGCCCTTAGACTTTGCTCTCCAGAAACTCATTGAGCAATTCCTTGTGTTGGAATGAGTTGCAAGTTGGAGCGGCTGCCCTTTTTTGCAACCATTTCATCTGATGGCACCGGTATTTTGCTTCGTAGGACCTTTCCTATCCAGCTTTCTCGCTGCGAGGCGGGTACGCCAGCTCCATTTTCTCGCCGGTAAGGAAGGTGTACAGGCGCTGGAACTCATACAGATCGCCGAAGGGAATGCGGATATGCCCTCTTCCCCGGCTTTCAATGATGGCAACTGGAGTGGCCAGGGTCTTGCCGAGTTGATGCTCGGCCACGCACAACTTCGGGCGCAGGTAGCGGCCCGGTATTACGGTGGGGTCGGAACCGGGGGCGCCGAGGAAACCCGCGATCAGCTCTTCCGCCTTGCGGGCCGACAGCGGCGCGATCTTCTGTGCGTACTCCAGCACCAGGGAATCCTCAAAGTTGGAGAGCGCGAACAGGGCCTTGCCATGGCTCAGGCTCAGGCTGCCCTGGCGCAGCATCTCCTGCACCCGCGGCGGGAGTCGCAGCAGGCGGAGAAAGTTGCAGATGGAGGTGCGGCTTTTGCCGGTGCGCTCTGCGATCTGTTCCCGGCTGAAGCCGAACTCCCCGGCCAGGCGACGGAAGCCCTGTGCCTGGTCCATGGGATTGACGTCCTCGCGCAGCAGGTTCTCGACGATGGTCATGGCCGCGGCCTGCTGGTCGCTTACGTTCCGCACCACCGCCGCAATCTTATAGACGCCGGCCATGTAGCAGGCCTTGACCCGCCGCTCTCCGGCGATGACCTGGTAGCGGCCGCCCCCGCTGGCGCGCACCACGATAGGCTCCATCAATCCGATGCTCTTGATGGAGTTGGCCAGCTCGTCCAGGGATTTTTCGTCCAGCACGGTGCGCGTCTGGTAGGGATTGGCATCGAGGCTATCGAGCGGGATCTCCAATACGGACTCGGACGTTGTGACGGTGCCGCCACCGGGGATCAGCGGCGTCTGCGGAAACTGGCGCGCCGGAAGCAGGCTGTCCAGCCGTTTGTCGCCTCGTTTGCTCTTGCGTGACATAGCTCTGTTTGTCAGCTGTCGGCCATCAGCTATCAGCCGTCAGCTATCAGCTCGTGCTTGTGCCCCGAGTTCGCGTCTCGTTCTTGGAAGCGAATCTGGGTAGGGCGGCAGACATTCCGCCACACGTCCACAAAGGACAAAGGTACGATACCGACGACCGCATAAGCTGTGACGCATGTCACTGATGTGGGGACACATGTAAGGCACTAAAGTGGCCGACAAGGTGGGTGCCCTAGCCCGCATTTCTCACCACGTGATCGGTGACGATGAAAAAGGCGGCCTGAGGGGATAAAACAGAACCGGAATGGTCGCAGGGCTGGTTGCTGAGGTGGTGATACCGGCGATAGCCAGGCCAGTAGGATGGCACAGGCGAACTTAGGGCGTGTGGGGGCCGCGACGGCCGCGTGCAGTCAGGTTGTACGCTAAGCCGAGCCGAGTTCAGCAGCGCAGCGCCGACCAGGCGGCGGCGAACAGCTCTTTCCAGGGATAGGCGCGGGGGTAGCGCAGGCAGATGCGGCGGGCGCTGAGGCGCACCTCGGCGGCGATTTTCAGCAGCCGCAAGCGAATGGTGTTCACCTGGGCCCGCGCCCAGGCGGTGCCCGCCAAGGCCAGCCGCCGCAGAGCGTGCACCAGTACGTAAGCCAGCGACGACAGGTACAGCCGCAACTGGTTGGCGCGCAGGGTGGCGGTGCTCATGCGATCGGCGAACAAACTCAACTGCTCCTTGATGCGGTTTTCCATCTCGCCGCGGGCGCAGTAGAGCTGTTCGTAGAGAGCGCGCGCCTCCCACTCTGTGGGACTCAGCGAAGTTACCACGAAGCGCGGGTTGGGGCCCTTGTCGAGATACTCGGCCTTGGCCACCACGCGACGCGCGCGTGACCAACTGCTGCGCGTCTGATAGGAGAGCTCGCCGAAGACGCGGGCCGCTTGCTGCGTCTGCTGGTGTTGGCTCTGGGCCGCGGCCATGAGGGCGGCGATTTCCTTCTCCAGCCGCTCATTGCGCGCCAGGCCGAAGACGTAGTCCACGTGCTGGGCTTCGCACCAGGCCATCAGCAGCTCGCGGCAGAAGCCGGAGTCGGCGCGCAGAATGATCTTCACCTGGGGCCAGCGCTGCCGAATCTGGCCCACGATGCGCTCCACTTCTTCCAGCGTGCCCGCGCTGGCATCTTGATTGGAAGCCCGCTGGCGGGCGCATAGCAGATGCTCGCCGCAGAAGATGTACAGCGGCAAATAACAGTACTCGCCGTAGTAGCCGTGGAAGAAGCGCGCTTCCTGCTCGCCGTGCAGCGGGGTGTCGGTGACATCCAGATCGAGCACGATCTCGGCCGGCGCGGTCGCATGCGCTTCCAAGAAAATATCCACCAGCAGCGCGTCCAACTGCGCCGCCGAGTAGGTGATCTTGTGATAGCGATCGGCGGCCGCCGCCGGGGCTCCCGCCGGCGTCAACTCCATGCGGTTGAGCGTGCTCTTGCCGGCCAGCGGTTCTTCCAGTTCGCGCTTGCCGGCCAACACCGCCAGCAGGGGATCGTGGCGCAGTTGCTCGTGATCGTTGAGATCTTCATAGCCCAGCGCCAGCCCGTAGATGCGCTGCGCCAGCATCTCGGCCACGGTGTGCTCGACCCGTGTCGGGTCGCGCCCATCGGTGAAGCAAGCCGCCACCCGCTGTAGCAAGCCGATCTTGCGCTCGGTGCGGCGCAACAGCAGGCCGCCGCCGTCGCTGGTCATGCGGGCGCCGTCGAAGTTGGCCACCACCCGCCGCGAAAAATGATCTGCAAATGCGAACGATTCTTGCGTACACTCTGTCATGAGAAAGGCCGTTTCTTTTTCGGGCATCGACTTCGTACTGAACACCGCAGTTATGCCTGAAAAGACGGCCTTTTTCCACTGTGAATTACGCCTGAGTGTTTACTATTGGTGAGAAATCCGGGCTAGGGCCTGCCCTGAGCGGAGCCGAAGGGTCTCGCGTTTTTCGAGACCTGGGTGAGTATGACAGATGAATGTTCCCGGGTCTCGAACCCCGCGAGACCCGGGGCACCCGGCGTTCTCGATGCAGGCCGATTTCGCGATTCCGTTTTTTTCTTGACACTCACTGTCGGTTGTGCTCTACTGCCCATAACTTAATACTGAGCTCGTCGTCCGACATCTCCACACAAAGGACGCGCGAGGTATTAAGTTACCTCGCGCGAGCGAG
Source organism: uncultured Acidobacteriaceae bacterium (assembly GCA_963831675.1). Lineage (GTDB taxonomy): Bacteria > Acidobacteriota > Terriglobia > Terriglobales > Acidobacteriaceae > Bog-257. The sequence goes on along the minus strand of CAWHRM010000015.1, from coordinate 118,021 downwards.
GACGGAAAGAAATTCCCTTCTATCCTCTTCCTACATCGGCACCACGGCCAGTAAACAAGGAAGAGCGTATGTTCGATCACTGGCACCAAATCCTTCAACAGTCCTTTGACCTGTTCGACTTCTTTGTGAAAAGAACGACTTCCTCGGTCATCGCCGCTGTAGGTGCCTGGATACTCCTCCGTTCCATGCTCCGCAGAGCCGCGCGTCCGAACCGTGGCCCGAAGCCGCCGGCGCAGATTTAGCGGAACCTGCATCGCTTCGTTGCCACCAAAAACTCAAGCGTTTTATTTACTTATCTAACGGCCCCAATAGGTGGTTCTTGGGTTGTGTATTCCCGCCGGGTGCCCCACACATTCGCGGTTTTCGAATGCGTGGGAAACGAAGAGTCATCCCACTCACCTTTTGCCGACGGGAAGACGATTGGGGACCGCTACTCTAACTGATCGACTCCCACTCATTCCAAAGGCAGGAATGAGTGGGGCACCTCAGGCTGGTCAAGTCCGGTGTCGCGTTCGAGCGGGCAGAGATTTTCGGTTAGGTGCCGTCCCAGCCCGCAGGGCGGTACAACCGTAGCCCAGGACCCTTCGGCTGCGCTCAGGGCAGGCTGTAAGTCCTGGGTCAGCTTTCATTTAATGCGAGAGTCCGGCAGGACGGCACCAAGGGCCAAATCGCGTCTTGCCGCCGGGTGTCAAGTTCGGCTGTCGTTGTGGCGAATGGCCAGCCCGCAGGGCGATACAATCGTAGCCCAGGACCCTTCGGCTGCGCTCAGGGGCAGGCTGTAAGTCCTGGGTCAGCGTCGTTTGATGCGAACGAGTCCGGCATATGGTACGGGGTTGAGGCATCGTTCGGATCCACTCAGCTCCCGGCGGGTCGATCCAATCTTGCCTTCCTGAAACACACGACCAGCTGCGTCCTTCACGCAATAGCTGATCGTCTTCTTGTGTACATCGAGTCCGATGAAGTACATAGTCTCTGAGGAGCCTCCGAGGTGTTTTCTGAATCAGCTTGGGCGCTGAGTTCAGTTTCTTGTAACACCTCGCGCTCCTTCTGGACTTAGCATTCAAACAACACGTCAAAGTGAGGGGAAGCGCATTTGTCCTTCCGAATCGCTTGAATGTTAGGCCCGTGTGCCGGGCCCGGGGGTGGAACGCCTGGCGGGCATTGGCGGCGGGTCAGCCCACGTGCAGCACAACTACGGTCGCATCGTCCGCCTGACGTGCGGGCGAGAAGCAATTCACGGCGCTAAATATGGCCTCGACGATGTCCTCAGCAGACCTCGACCGGCTGGCCAAGGCCGCGCGGCACAGGCCCTTCACCCCCCACTCCTCGCCTGTTGAACTAGCTGCTTCAACCACCCCATCCGTGTAGCAGACGACGAGGTCGCTCGGTTCGAGCTGCACCGTCCCGCTCTCGTAGCTACAATCGGGGAATAATCCCACCGGCACACCACCCTTGTCCAGCCAGCTGGCCGGGCTGTCCCGCCGAATCACAACCGGAGGATTATGGCCGGCGTTTACGTAATGCAGCGTTCGCGTGACGGCATCGAACACACCGTAGAACAGGGTTGCATATTTACCGTCGAGGGACGAGGCGCACAGCTGTCGATTCACAACCGCGACCGTCGCCGCCGCGTCCTCTCCGGTGAACAGCGCGGCCGTGCGCAGCGAAGACTGAACATTCGCGATCATCAGCGCGGCGGGCACCCCTTTTCCAGAGGCATCCGCAATTGCGAATGCCAGGCGATCACCGGAGAGCGGCAGAAAATCGTAGCAATCCCCACCCACCTCGCCCACCTGACGACAACGTGCGCTGTAGCTTAGAGTGTCAAGGGCGGGCGGGCGCTGCTGCAGGAAGCTCTGCTGCACCTCGCATGCCGCCAACAACTGGTTATCGATTTGGCTCAGAACGGCTGCGCTCGTCATGTTTCCGGCCTCTATGCGTTAGTCGGTCCGGAACGAGGGAAATCGACACGGGCGGGCGCCTGAAAAAAACTTTTTTGCGATGTCGAGAACCCTCCGGCGGCCCCGACTACCTCATGAAGGCGCAGACGAAAGCGCCAGCGGCAAAGGAGAGAATAACCATGAAATACATGTTGATGATGAACACCATGCGGGCCGGCCAGGGCCTCGATTGGCCGAAGAAAGACATCGAGGCGATGATCGCTTTCATGATGAACTTCAACAAGGAACTGCGCGCCTCCGGCGAACTGGTAGCCGCCGAAGGCTTGTCGTTTCCCGATCAGGCGAAGGTGGTGCGCGCCGGCGCCAACGGCGAGCCCATCACCGACGGCGTGTTTCCGGAATCGAAGGAGTTTCTGGCCGGCTACTGGATTGTCGATGTCGAGACTCCGGAGCGGGCTTACGAAATCGCCGCGAAGGCGTCCGCCTGTCCGGGGCCTGGCGGCAAGCCGCTGAACATGCCCATCGAAGTTCGTCCGATTCCAGTAATGAGCGGCCCGCCCCCGGAGATGCCGTGACTGGAAGTTTGAAAGGACACGCTTCAGCCGTGTCGTCATGGCACAAAGAAGGATCTCGCCCTAAGGCGCTGAGGGTGGTTCCCCCAGCGGCTAAAGCCGACTTCATTCGTCTTTGTTGCGGCACGCCTGAAGGCGTGCCCTTTCAAAGCGAGCACGTGAGTCAAAATTCTTCGCGCGCGAGCCACAACTACTCGAAACTGCTCTAGACAGTCCGAACGCCGATAAGGTCAGGTATGAAAATGGTCGCACGGAGTGCCAAAGGAGCAACCCTGATGAAATACATGCTGCTGATGAACAACATGACGCGCAGCGACGTCTACGCCGGCGTTTCCGGCTGGCAACCGCAGGATATCGACGCCCATATCGAATTCATGAAGAGCGTAACCAGCAGTCTGCGGCAGTCGGGAGAGCTGCTATCGACCGAGGGCCTGGAGGTCCCGGACCACGCCGTGCTCGTGCGCGCCGGTAAGAACGGTGAGCCCGTTACCGACGGCGTCTTTCCGGAGGCGAAGGAGTTTCTGGCGGGCTATTGGATCGTCGAGGTCGCCGATGCGGAGCGTGCCTATCAAATCGCCGAGCACGCCTCGAGCGCACCCGGACCAGGAGGCGCGCTGCTCAACATGCCCATCGAGGTGCGACGCATTGCGCCCCCCGCCACCGGAGGCGCGGTGAATTTGACGTAGCCAAGCCGGGAAGAGGAGTGAGCCAAAATCATGAAATTCATTCTGATGATGTCCGGAACGAAAGCGAATTTCGACTGGTACTCCAACTGGTCGAAGGGGGACCTGCAGGCGAACACGGCCCATATGCGTGCATTCGGCAAGGAACTGAAGGATTCGGGTGTGCTGGTTTCCGCAGAAGGATTGGATTTTCCTGGCGCAGCCAAAATTGTGCGTGCCGGACCGAATGGCGAGCCGATCACCGACGGCGTTTTCCCGGAATCCAAGGAGTTCTTGGCGGGCTACTGGATCATCGAGGTAGAAACGGCGGAGCAAGCATACAAGCTTGCCGCTCGCGCTTCCGCGGCGCCAGGGCCTGGCGGCGAGCGTGGCAGCATTCCGATTGAAGTGCGGCGAGTCCTGCCGGGTGCGCCTCTGGCATGACCGGCCTATCACTAGACGCGGCCTCCGAGCGCCTGCTGCGCGAACTTGTGCCGCAGGTGCTCGGTGCCGTAATCCGCCGCTTCCACGATTTCGCCGCCGCCGAAGACGCGGTGCAGGAGGCGCTGGTGGCCGCTTTCACGCAGTGGCCGCAGGAAGGCGTGCCGGAGAACCCGCGCGGCTGGTTGATTCAGGTGGCCTCGCGGCGGATGCTCGACTATTGGCGCAGCGAAGAGGCGCGGCATAACCGCGAGACGGCGGTGGCGTTCGAGGCCCAAACGCTTGCGCCGGCCGCCGATCACGAACTTGCCATGAACCAAGATGACACGCTGATTCTCTTTTTCATGTGCTGCCATCCGGCGCTGACCGCGTCGTCGGCTGTTGCTTTGACCTTGCGCGCCGTGGGCGGGCTGACCACAGCCGAGATCGCGCACGCTTTCTTTGTACCGGAGGCGACGATGGCCCAGCGCATCAGCCGAGCCAAGCAGAGCATCAAGACGTCGGGCCTACGCTTCAGCCTGCCTACGCCGCAGGAACAGGCGCAACGCCTGCGATCCGTGCTGCACGTGCTTTATCTGGTCTTCAACGAAGGCTACACCAGCAGCTCGGGGCCAGACTTGCAGCGGCTGGAGCTGGCGCATGAAGCAATTCGGTTGGCACGCGCGGTGTACGCGTCATTGTCCGACGATCCCGAGGTCACGGGCTTGCTCGCGCTTATGCTGCTGACGGATGCTCGGCGTGCGGCGCGTACCGGAGCGCACGGCGAACTGATTCCACTGATGGAGCAGGACCGAAGTGTGTGGGACCAGGCGGAGATTGCCGAGGGCATCGAGCTGCTGACGGCAGCGTTGTCGAAGGGAAGGATAGGTACATATCAGCTCCAGGCAGCAATTGCCGCGGTCCATGACGAAGCACCTCGGCCCGAGGACACGGACTGGCCGCAGATTCTCGCGCTCTATGAGCAGCTGAAGCGTATATCCAATAACCCGATGGTTACACTCAACCACGCCATCGCCGTCGCCATGGTGCACGGCCCGCGCAAGGGCCTGGACCTGCTGCAGCCGCTCGATGACGACGCGCGTGTTGCCGCCCAACATCGCCTGCCTGCGGTTCGCGGTCACCTGCTGGAGATGGCAGGCGATCGCGAGGCAGCCATCGCGCAGTATCGACTTGCTGCAAGCCGCACCACCAGCATCCCGGAACGCAATTACCTGATGACGCAAGTGGCTAAGCTGAGTGAAGGGTAGTTGCGGGTCTTCAAGCCCAACAGGTACGGTCGGGACGACCGCGGTGATATTGCGGGGGCCCTTGGTAGAAAGAAAATGGTGCGGCGAGCACGGCATCCCGGGAGACTGGCTCGCTTCAGCCGGCGTTTCCATAACTTGCCGTATAACGACTGACGCATCTGGGTGCAGGCATAGGCTCTTGGCCAGCCGCGGTGGAGGCGGCTGGAATGAGCAGACACGCCAAGCGGAAATCCTCGAAACTAAAGCGGCCGAAAACAAAGCTCGGCCTCCCTGATCTAGACCACAGCAAATCGGCGGTCCTGGATAGCCTTCGCTCACCCGAGTCGAAGCGCGGATATCGACACGCGATAGATGAATTCATTCAGTGGTACTGCTCTGAGCCACGCTTGTCGTTCAACAAGGTCGTGGTCACCCGTTATCGCATTTTCCTCGAGAATCGCCAGCTCGCCGCAGGAACGATCAACGGACGGCTGGCGGCCGTGAGACGGCTCGCTTACGAAGCCGCCGATGCGGGCTTGCTGAGCCCTGAGTTGGCGGCCAGCATTCGGCGCGTCAAAGGCGTCAGAAAATTGGGCGTCAGACTGGGCAACTGGCTGACGGCTGAAAAGGCCCGCCGATTCTGGCAGGCTCCCTCGCCTGACACGATCAAGGGCCGACGAGATCGGGCGATTCTCGCGATCCTGCTTGGCTGCGGCCTGAGGCGGAGGGAACTGGCTGATTTGGAGTTTACCCATCTGCAACGGCGCGATGAACATTGGGCGATCGTTGATCTTGTTGGGAAGGGTGGGCACATCAGAACAGTCCCGGTGCCCGATTGGGTCAAGGCCGCGGTTGATCTGTGGGTCGTCGCCGCCGGCATATCAGCTGGGAGGTTGTTTCGCTGTGTCTGCCGTGCTGGCAAGTGCTGGGGCGTCGGCGTGACGGAGCGAGTTGTCTGGCATGTGGTCAAAGATTATGCGAAAAAGATCGGTCTGGGCCAAGTTGCGCCACACGACCTTCGTCGTTCATGCGCGAAACTATGTCACACAGCGGGCGGAGAATTGGAACAGATTCAATTCCTCCTCGGTCACGTTTCGGTTCAGACCACTGAGCGCTACCTTGGTTGTAAACAGCGGATCAGCGGAGCGGTCAACGACCAGATCGGTATCGAACCGTAGCGCCGAGGGGTAATGGGCGACCCACTAGCGCAGCGAGGTGCCGCACCAAGGGAGCGACTTGGCGACTATTCGTCAAGTGATCGCCAGGATTGAGTCATCGCGAGGTTCTAGATACTCGCGTTCATCGTTCTTAACCTATCGGCAGCACATCAAGGTAACCTCTACTTACGGCAGACCGGCTCCGCCGAGCGTAGAGTTGTGGATTGCTCCCGTTCATAAGCATTAGTACATGCCCGGCCGGAGTATGTTCTCTCCGTCCGGGCGTTCCTTGGGGCACTCGATTAGCGCCTTTTGCGCCGGGCTTCAGTGCGTGGTTGGCAAGTAAATCACGTACGGAGTCAAGTCCACCGACCCGTCCTGCTGCGGAGCCGCACCCAGCACCCCATTCAGGTCAACCTTGGCGATCCAGTTCTGCGCTGCATTCACCAGGAAGCCGTAGTGCTTGCCATCAATGGCACTGGCGAATACAGCGAGTCCGTGCGGATCGCCGCCGTTCATCCACGTATTGCTGTCCGGCGTCTGGGGCATGTTTCCCCATGCGTAGGTCGTAGGTGTCGGCGGAGTCCCCGAAGGAGGCGTACCCGTCAGGACCTCTAACCCAACACAGCTCCCGAATTCTTCGCTGGAGAACAGAGCATGTATGGTGCTGTCGATAGACATCATCGTCATCTCTTTGCCCACGCATCCTGGAATGTTATAGAGCTGGGTCGGCGCACCCCAGGCTCCGTAGCTGGCGGTGAGCTTGTTGAGGTTGATGAACGTCTGCTTTGCGCCATCCTCATCGACAACGACGGCAACGCCTGTGTTCAAGTCAACGGCGGCAGCGTCGGGCTCGTCGAGACCTAGCCCGGCGTTGGTGCTCATGGAGTTCTTCTTGAGGTCAATGATCTGTACTTCGCTGTGATACTGCTGGCTTTGGTCGTAGGTGGGATTCACGATCCACTGCGCCGTCGAGTCGAGCGCGAAGTTTTCCGCTGCCAGCGACGAAACCAGCTGAGTGAACGTGCCGGTGCTGACGTCCAGGGTGTAGTAGCCCTGGGCGGTGTTCAACAGCGCCAGGTCGTTGCTCGAGTTGAACAATGCACCGCAGATCCCGCATGATCCGCCACTGAATCTCGCCGTCCCCACAACCGGCGCCGTATAGGTGTGAATCACCGTGTTAGTGTTGGCGTCAATCACCTGTACATCGGGGGTGAGATAGCTGATCACCAGCACTTTCATCGTGTTCTGGTCAGCCGCAGTGGCGCTGGGCACGTAGTTCGCAGGCATCGGGATGGACGCAATCAGCGCCGAATCCGAGGTGTCCGAATCGAGATTCACCACCTGAACGGAAGCAGTGCTTCCGCTGTACGGCTGGTAGGCCGCGTCAACAGTCGAGCCTTTGTCGTTGATTTCGATGATCCCGGTCGAGCCGGTTGACGAACCTCCACCGTTCGGGCCGTTGACGATTAACTGCGCCGTCCCGATGATCGATCCCAGCGCAGCCTGGATGACCACGGAACCCGGCGCCAGTGCGGTTGCCAATCCCGAACTGCTGATGCTGGCCAGACTTGGCACGGAGGAACTCCACGTGACGCCGTTTGTTAGGTCACTCTGGCTGTTATCGGAATAGTTGCCGGTCGCCGTGTATTGCTGGTGGCCGCCAACCGACAGCAACGCGGTCGTAGGAGTCACAGTGATTGACGTCAGCTGTGCGACATGCGGGGTTATGGTGAGTTGGCTCGTCCCACTGACCGATCCCATGGATGCGTTGACCATGACAGATCCCGCGTCCAGAGCGGTTGCCAAACCGGAGCTGCTGATGCTGGCGAGACTAGGCGCAGACGTGCTCCAAGTCACGCTATTGGTCAGATCACTCCGGCTGTTGTCCGAATAGTTGCCGGTCGCAGTGTATTGCTGGTGGTCACCAACCAAAAGGGAGGCGGTAGATGGCGCGACGGTAATTGAAGTGAGCTGAACGGTGCCTTGGACAACTAATGCGGCTGTGCCGGTTCCGCTTCCATAGGTTATTACGCCATCCTCGTGAATCTTGGCCGTGATCGTCGTCGAACCGGCAGCTATCCCGTTGGCCATGCCGCTGGAATCGATGGTAGCCACCGAGGAACTCGAGGAACTCCAGGTGGCAGAGTTGGTCTTGTCTTCCCGATGACCATCACGATACAGGGCTGTTGCGGTGAACTGCTGGTGCGCTCCTGGCGCCATTGTGGCTGACGCCGGCGTCACCAAAAGACTCTGGACAACCATGTGGTTGAGGTCGTTTCCGCACGCGCCCATCAAGAGCATTCCGGCGGCGGCCAGCGATAGAGCCGCTAACTTCGCGATGAGACGAATCACTTCTTGCACACCCTTGGTTCGGGTCAACATGCCTTTCTCCTTTTTATCTCTCTGCTGGAACGGGCTCTTGCAATGGCTCCGCGAACTTCGGTCCTCTTACTTCGGTGGCGGAACGTGCGTCGTCGCTGAGGTGCTGTCGGTGACCCGGTCGAACATCTTGCATTGCCAATCGCCGAAGGTCGTCCGGTAGCACGTCCCCTCGGCCTTCGGTTGGGGAAAGGCAGTGCAGTTGGTCCCGACATTGGTATGAGTAGCGTCAATATTGAAGACCTTCGCGCACTGGTAACGGGTGAAGCTGCCGCGGATCGGGTAAATCATCGCGTTCGGATCAAGATCGCGATACGAGTCGCTGGAGAGCGCCTTGCGAGGCCCACCCAGTTGTAAGGAGAGATCTGTGATCAGATAGACATACGATCCGGTCACCTGCTCGTTGAAACACTGGAAGAGCTTGGCGGCCATCGCTTGCGTCATGCTGTTCGCGGTGTAGGGCTGGCAGGTGATCGGGTCGCGAGTTCCGTACGGAGCTCCCGACTGGGCCTGCATCCGTGGAACGAGCGCCGCCAGCCCAAGCAATGCAAGACCAGCGGCGACCAACAACTTCGAGTGATAGATGTTTCTTTTCATCGGTTGAGCCTTTCTGTGTTTGCCTGTTGGGCGAGGCGACGGCACATTGGCCTTGGTGACCATCAGCGCCCGGTGCTCCGGCGCCGAAGTGGACTTCTGCTGCGCGTAGCCGAAGTCCCTGGCCGTCGGCCACCCTGTCCGTGCTAGAATCGCGTCAACCTTTACAGACTTCTCCACATTTCAGGCCGGCGTCATCCACGCCGATCCAGAATCGTCCTTCTGCCCTACAAGCGGAATCGGAGAAAGAAACCCGCCACGGCGGCGGAAGAAAGTTTCGGGACCTCGGGCCATAGTGATGGAAAGCGCCACGTCGAACATCACGAAGCTGTTGCTGCGATGGCGTCACGGCGACGACGCTGTCCTGCCGTTCATTACAGACGCCGTGTACCTGGAGCTCCGCCGCATGGCTGGAGCCATGTTCCGCAACGAACCGGAAGATCACACCCTGCAAGCCACCGCCCTGGTGCATGAGCTCTACCTGCAATTACCCGATATGCAGGAGTTCGACTGGAAGAGCCGAGCGCAGTTCTATTTCGTGGCAGCACGCATGATGCGCAACATCCTGGTGGATCACGCGCGCAGAAGAAGGGCCGCCAAGCGCGGCGGCGGCGACAAGCCTGTCACCCTGGTGGATGTGGGCGGCGCATTTAGCCCGGATGTCCTGATGGTGCATGAGGCGCTGCAACGATTCGCCGGCGCGCACGAACGCCAGGCGCAGGTTGTGGAACTGCGTTTTTTTGGAGGCCTCACTTCCGAAGAGACGGTCGAGGTCTTGCGCCAGCAAGGCATGGAGTGCTCGTTGCGGACCGTGGAGCGGGACTGGCGCTTCGCCCGCGCCTGGCTACAAGACGCCCTCAGCGCCGGAGAGGCACGCAGCTAGCTCCCTGACCCATGCCAGACCCACAGGACCTCTTTCATCGCGCATTGGAGCTACCCGCAGAAGAACGGGAGCCATTCCTTGCGAGGGAATGCGACGGCGATGAAGGCCTGAAGTTCACGCTGGACCGCCTTCTCGACAGCGACCAGGCGGCACAAGAGCAGACAATCTGGCAAGGTTCGGCGCTGCAAGCCGAAGCGAAACACCAAACAGCATCAGGAACGCTGCGTGTCGGTCAGGTGCTGGGCGATTACCGAATTGTCGAGATCATCGGCGAAGGCGGGATGGGCACTGTTTACCGGGCCGTGCGTTCCGACACCGAATACGAGCAGGCTGTCGCCATCAAGATCGTCCGCGGCGGATTCGACTCCGCCGCTTTGACCGACCGCTTCCGCCAGGAGCGACAGATCCTCGCCGACCTCAACCATCCGCACATCGCGCGGCTGCTGGACGGCGGCACCACTCCCGACGGGCTTCCCTACCTGGTCATGGAGTTCATTGCGGGGCAGCCCATCACCAGCTATTGCCAGGACCACAAGCTCGGCATCGCCGAGCGCATTCGCTTGTTCCGCCAGGCATGCAGCGCAGTGGAGTTCGCCCATCAGCGGCTGGTCATTCATCGCGATTTGAAACCGGCGAACATTCTCGTCACCGACGACGGCCAGGTGAAGTTGCTGGACTTCGGAGTAGCCAAGCTGCTGGCTGAAGGTGATGCCGCCCAGACCATCGGAACGTACTGGCTGACTCCGGCCTACGCCAGCCCCGAGCAGGTCTCCGGCGGAGCCATGACCACAGCCTCGGACGTGTATTCCCTGGGCGTCATTCTCTACGAGGTACTCTGCGGGCACTCGCCCTATCGGAAAAAACCGAACACCTTGCCGGAGGCGTTGCAGGCGGTGACCAGCCTGGAGCCACTGCCGCCCAGTGAGACACTCGCTCGCGATGCCGCAGACAAAGCGCTCGCGCGCAAGTTGCGGGGTGACCTAGATCGGATAGCACTCAAAGCGCTGCGCAAAGAACCCGTACGCCGCTACGCCTCAGTCGAGCAGTTGTCCGAAGACCTGCGGCGGCATTTGGTCGGGCTTCCGGTGCGGGCCAGGGGCGACGGCCTGGGATATCGCGCGGGCAAGTTCATCCGGAGGAATGCCATTGCGGTCACTGCAGCGGCAGCGGTGTTAGCGGCCCTGGCGGTCGGCATCGTCATGACCAAACGCGCCGAGACGCGGGCCAACCACCAGTTCAACGAGGTGCGTCGCCTTGCGCACACGGTCCTCTTCGACTACCACGATGCCATCGCCGACTTACCGGGCTCTACCCCCGTGCGCCAGAAGCTGGTGCAGGACGCACTCTCCTATCTCGACGGCCTCTCGCAGCAGAAGCAGGACGAAGCACTGGAGCGGGAGATCGCTCTCGCCTACGTAAAGGTGGCGGACGTACAGGGCAACACCTACAACCCGAACCTGGGCGACACGGCCGGCGGCCTGGAGAGCGCGCGCAAAGCCGTCGCTCATGCCGAGCCGCTCTACCGCAAAGGCCCCAGCCCCGAGAATGCTTACGTGCTCGGGCGCGCCTACCTGGTCATGGCGATTGTCATCCATTCTTCCGACCAGATTGCAGGCGCTGAAGAATACTACAAGCGTGCGGCGGCAATGTTCGAGCAAGCGCTGACTTCACAGTGGAACGAAAGCTGGCAGACTCGCCGCATCGAGGCACTTTCCCACCTCGGTGACCTCTATGGTTTGGAAGGGTTCGCGAATCTTGGGCGCACCAAGGACGCGCTCATGGCTTACACGCAGGCGCGCGATCTTGCAGACGCGCTGGTCCGCAAGAATCCATCTTCGCGCGATGCACAGGAGGTGCTCTTCTTGACGCAGCTAAGCGTTGCACGCGCAGAGCATCGTTTGGGCCACGCTGCCGAAGCGGACAGGAGTTATCGCGAAGCCATCGCCATCAATCAGGACATGCTGCGCGATTCAGGCACACCCAGCGACAAGCAGAACCTGTCCTCAGCCTATTTCTCACTAGCAAACCAATTGCTCGATCAGGGACGATCGGCGGAAGCTCTCGCCGCAATGGAGCAGAGTTACGATCTGGTGGAAGAGATCGCTGCCAAAGATCCACGCAACGCCCTCTTTCAGCGCAGCCTCGCGACTAAGCGCTTGGGATTGTGCCGTGTTTACGTGGCGATGGAAAAGTCCCGGCAAGCACTGCCCTACTGTAAGTCATCCGTAGATTCGCTCGAACGGCTGGCTGCGGCCGATACCCACAGCGGCGACAAGCGACTGGCCCTCGCAGAGGCGCTTCAACATTACGGCGACGCCCTGCTGGCCTCCGGGAACGCTCGCTTTGCCCTGGAGCAGGAACAGCGCGCACTGGCCATGCTAGCCAATGTGCCGGCCGGCGCCCAAGATGAAGCATCGCAACTCTACTCGCTTCGAGCCGAGATCGCGGCTGGTAACGCCAAACTCGCGCTGGGATCAAGACAAGCAGGCATCAGCGATTTGTCGGCTGCTTCTGAAGTTTCCGACAAGTTGGTTCAGCAGGATCCCGAACAGGCCTACAACCATGTCGACCGGCTGCACGCAAAACTGGAACTCGCTCGCGCTCTCACCGCCAACGGCCTATGCACCGAGGCTGCTCCATTCATGCAAGAGGCCCAGGCTGAAGCGCAGTTCATCCAGCGCTCGGGAATCCTGCCTTCCGCGGATAGCGAGTTGATGAAATCACTCCAACATCTGTGTTTGTCTCCGCAAAGAGCCGAGAACTAAAATGCCCCCGTGCCTCATGCAATCGTTAGAACCGTAGCTTATCGCCGACGGCCCCCGAGGTGCAGTTTGAGTCAAAGCAAAGTTACCACGCCGCCATTCAACCAGACACGGATGTATGGAAGATCACTCTCGAGAAGCCTGCCGCTGTTTACGAATCTTTTCCTTTCATCTGGCCGTATAACGGCCTACTCGTCGGCGAGCGTGGGTAGGCTCTGGCCAGCCGCGATGGAGGCGGCTGGAATGAGCAGACACGCCAAGGGCAAATACCCAAAACCAAAGCGTCCCAAGACAAAACTCGGTCTTCCTGAACTGGATCACAGCAAATCGGCGGTCCTGGATAGCCTTCGGTCACCCGAGTCCAAACGTGGGTATCGGCACGCCATTGATGAATTTATTCAGTGGTACTGCTCCGAGCCACGACTGTCGTTCAACAGGGTTGCGGTTACCCGCTATCGCATATTCCTTGAGAATCGACACCTTGCGGGGGGAACGATCAACGGACGACTCGCCGCTGTAAGGCGGCTCGCCTATGAAGCCGCGGACGCTGGCTTGCTCAGTCCGGAACTCGCTGCCCGGTATCCGACGTGTGAAAGGTGCCAAGAAGTTGGGTGTAAGGCTTGGGAACTGGCTCACAGCCGAAGAAGCCCGTCGCCTCTGGCAGTCGCCAGATGCAGACACCCTCAAAGGAAAGAGGGATCGGGCGATTCTCGCCGTCTTGCTGGGGTGCGGACTTCGCCGCCGTGAGTTGGCTGATCTGGACTTCAGGCATTTGCAACAGCGCGAGGAGCATTGGGCGATAGTTGATCTCGTTGGTAAAGGCGGGCACATCCGAACCGTACCTCTGCCCAACTGGGTGAAAACGACGATCGACGAGTGGCTGGCGGCAGCTGCGATTTCGGCCGGAAGAGTTTTCCGATGTGTCTGTCGAGCAGGCAAGCACTGGGGCGACGGCGTAACGGAACGATTAGTCTGGCACGTCGTGAAGCAGTACGCGAGAAAACTCGAGCTTGCCCAAGTAGCACCGCATGATCTAAGGCGTTCGTGCGCCAAATTGTGCCATGCTTCGGGTGGAGAATTGGATCAGATCCAATTTCTTCTCGGGCACGTCTCCGTGCAGACAACTGAACGCTATCTCGGCTGCAAGCAGCGGATTCGAGGAGCGGTGAACGACTGCATCGGTATCGAACCCTAGCCACGGAGCCCGCTCCATTGGAGCGGGTCGCCGACTACGCGCTCATGTGGATTTCCGCCGCGAAATGCGCCCAATAGCATTTCGTAGACCCTGAGGCGTTTGTCAGGACCTATCTGGAGGGCTGGTGAGTGGCCTCATCTGAGGAGTCGCCCGGGCCAGGCGTCGGCATCGAACTCGACTCCGATGGGATTCATGTCGAACATGGTGCTCAGGAGTCCCCAGTCACTCCAGCTATACTGGCCTGCTTAACATAGGAGGCCCTGTGCGTGCGATTGTTCTGGTTGTCTTCTGTTCTATGGTCTTGATGGTTATGGCTCAGGAGAAATCTGCGTCGTCGGCTCCGCCTGCCTGGATGAATGGCTCGGTTTCGAAGATGCAGTCGGCCCTTACCGCGAAGTATCCAGCGCAGCAGGCGCGGATTGAGCGTGGACTGGAGCAGGTTGCAGAGTTCTGGCGCGACGAAGACGGCGATGCTGGCGTGTTCGAATCGTTCGTGCAGGCGAACTTCGCGGGCGACCAGGCGACCCTCGATACGATGTTCAACCGTTACGAGGGTCTGATGGAGCAATTGCAGGGGCACATGCACGAGATCGGGCGTGAGTTCCGGCAGCAGTCGGACCTTGATATTGGGCCAATCTTGTGGCGAATGACCCAGCCCGCAGGGCGGTACAAACCTAGCCCAGGACCCTTCGGCTGCGCTCAGGGCAGGCTGTGAGTCCTGGGTCAGCGTCGTTTAATGCGACGAGTCCGGCAGGACGGCACATGGGCCACGTCGGCATTTTTCATGTTTTTCGGATCGGAAAGGTGCCGTCCCTGAAGGGACTCGGCTCTTAACAACACGCTTACCCCGGTCTTACGACCGGGGCTACGATTGTGTCGCCCTTCGGGCTGAGGATTGACGGGTGTGAGAAGGAAGGCTCGGGTGCCCCGTTCTTGTCATCCCGAGCGGAGCGAAGCGGAGTCGAGGGACCTGCTTGCGATAGGGCGGGGATTCTCGTTGATGCACCGGAATGCCCCACCCAACCAAAAGAAGGTGGAATTGAAGACCCACAATGACCCAGCCCGCAGGGCGGCACAATCATAACCCAGGACGTAAGTCCTGGGTCAGGTTCATTTAATGCGACGAGTCCGGCAGGACGGCACACGAGCCAAATCCCGTCTTGTCCCATGCCGCCAGGTGTCAAGTTCATCTGTGGTTGTGGCGAATAATCCAGCCCGGAGGGCGGTACAAACGTAGCCCAGGACGTGAGTCCTGGGTCGAGTTCATTTAATGCGACGAGTCCGGTAGGACGGCACAACGGCCACATCGGCACCATTTTTCATGTCTTTTGGATCGGAAAGGTGCCGCCCCTGAAGGGGCTCGGCTCTTAACAACACGCTTACCCCGGTCTTACGACCGGGGCTACGATTGTGACGCCCTTCGGGCTCAGGATTGGCAACTCTCACGCATTCGTAATGGCGGCTAAGAATAAGGCACCGCCTTTGGCGTGACGCTTGCACGGTAATATGGACGATATTGCGAGGAGTGCATGCCCAAGAAAATATTCGTGACCGTAAGCGGCGGAGTGGCTTATGCAGTGGAAGAGACGGTACCATCCGGATACGAGCTCGAGATCATCGACTTCGACAACATCAACGAGGGCGATGACAGCCGAAGTGATGAAGCGAAAAGCTTCTGCTTAGCACAGGGAATAAGCTGACCGGAGCTTGCAATTGGACCTCGTGTGCTCGCTAGAGCCTGGTCTCAACTATCGGAGTAACGCTCAGATTGCCCGCGTGGTGACCGAGAATTGGTGCGCGATGCATATGTACTGCCCGGCGTGCACCTCGAATTCACTGGCTCCGGCACCAAACAACTACCCAAGCGTTGACTTTACGTGCCCGAAGTGCGCGTTGGCGTATCAACTCAAGAGCCAGAAGCCGGCATTGAAGAGCCGCGTGGTCGACGCAGGTTACGACGCGATGATTCGGGCCATACGGTCTGAACGAGTTCCGAACCTCTTCCTGCTCCGGTATTCTTCCGCGTGGTCGGTCATGGACCTTGTCTTTGTACCGAGTTTTTTCTTCACTGAATCAGCAATTGAGAAGCGCAAGGCCCTTTCGGCAAACGCGCGAAGAGCCGGGTGGGTCGGATGCAACATTCTGCTCGACAACATTCCGATTGATGGGCGAATCGCCGTCGTATCGAACGGAGTTGCCGCAAGCTCATCGCATGTCAGGCGCGAATACCAGCGCATCAAGCCACTAAGCACTCTGAGTGGGGACATGCGGGGATGGACTCTGGACGTACTAAACGTATTGCGCAAGCTTGGGAAACAAGAAGTTGTTCTGTCCGACGTTTACTTGTTCGAACAATCTCTCCAAGCCCTTCACCCAAACAACAGGAACGTTAAGCCAAAAATTCGGCAACAACTTCAAGTCTTGAGAGACTTGGGGTTTATATCGTTCGAAGGCAACGGGCAGTATCGCGTTTTGCGTTAGATGCCCGAGGAATACAACCCTAAAAGCAGGTCCCTAGACTCGGGTGCGCTCTGTTCGGCGCACCCTTGCTCGGGATGACAAATCAAAAAGGACGCGGGGACGTGGCGCTGAAGCCCCGCACTACCTTTCCCGCTTAACGCGGCGCTAAAAGCCTGCCCTGAGCGCAGTCGAAGGGCGCCGCACCACTTCCACCCCTACGAGCATCCGCTCGTCGATCCGCAGCTCATGCAGCGGTAGCAGCTTCCGTTGCGGGTCATGATGGCGCCGCAGACGGAGCAGACGGGCGCGTCGCCCATGTCGATCAGGTCCTTGCAGGGCGTCGGAGGCGTGATGGTGGCCGCGAAAAGCAGGTCCCTCGACTCCGGCTGCGCTGATGACAAGCTGCGAGGGATCCTTCGAGCTATAGGGGTCCGTTCGACTCCGCTCCGCTCGCTCAGGATGACAGAACTTGATGGAGGTGCGCCGTAGCCGTTCTCATCCGGCGTGCCCGGCGGCGGAGCGTTGACGTACTTGGGACGCAGGCCGTCGAACAGGGCCTGCTGCTGGCCGGTGAGGAAGCGCAGCTGCAGCCAGCGGAAGATGTAATCCATGATCGACTTGGCGTAGCCGATGTCCTGGTTGTGGCTCCAGCCGCTGGGCTCGAAGCGGGTGTGCGCGAACTTCTCGCACAGCAGCTTCAGCGGCACGCCGTGCTGCAAGGCGATCGAGACGGCGCAGGCAAAGCTGTCCATCAGGCCGCTGACGGTCGAGCCTTCCTTGGCCATGGTGATGAACAGCTCGCCCGGCATGCCGTCCTTGTAGAGGCCGACGGTGAGGTAGCCTTCGTGTCCGCCCACGCTGAACTTGTGGGTGATGGAGAGGCGCTCGTCGGGCAGACGGTGGCGCACGGCGCGCGGGCGGAGCGGCGGCCTCGTCCAAAAGCAGGTCCCTCGACGCGCTGCGCTCGCTCGGGATGACACCCGTCTTTCTTCTGCGACTTGGCGGTGGCCGAGCCCATGGAGCTGAGCGGCTGCGCCTTCTTGGAGCCGTCGCGGTAGATGGCGACCGCCTTCAGGCCCAGCTTCCAGGCCTGGATGTAGGCTTCGCTGATCTCTTCCACCGTGGCCGTCTCGGGCATGTTGATGGTCTTGGAGATTGCGCCGGAGATGAACGGCTGCGCCGCCGCCATCATGCGCAGGTGTCCGAGATAGTGAATGGTGCGCGTGCCCTTGGACGGCTTGAAGGAGCAGTCGAAGACCGGCAGGTGCTCGTCCTTGACGGCGGGCGCGCCTTCGATGGTGCCGGTAGCGTCGATGTAGCTGACGATGGCGTTGGTCTGGTCGGGGGTGTAGCCGAGCTTGAACAGCGCCGCGGGCACGGTGTTGTTGACGATCTTGATCATGCCGCCGCCAACCAGCTTCTTGTACTTCACCAGCGCCAGGTCGGGCTCGATGCCGGTGGTGTCGCAGTCCATCATGAAGCCGATGGTGCCGGTGGGCGCCAGCACCGTGACCTGCGCGTTGCGATAGCCGAACTTCTCGCCGTGCTTCAGAGCTTCGTCCCAGGTGTCCTTGCTGGCTTCGTAGAGCGCGGCGGGAACGTTGGTGCGGTTGATGTTGTTCACCGACGCGCGATGCATGCGGATGACGTCGAGGAAGGGCTCGCGGTTGATGTACCAGCCGGGGCAGGCGGCGCCCGAAGACCAGTTGTCGGTTGTCAGTTGCCGGTTGTCAGTAACAGCAGGTCCTCGCTCGGCTTGCTCCGCTCAGACAGATCGAGCTCCGCTCGGGATGACAGATCATTCTTTGCGCCGGTTTGTGCGGTGGCCGGCGTCAGCGGCTGGCAGAGTTCGGCGATCTTCGAGGACTGCAGATAGGCTTCGCCGCACATGATGGCGGTCACGCAGGCGGCGTAGTCGCGTCCGGCATCGGAGTCGTAGGGCAGGCCCGCGGCCATCAGCAGCGCGCCCAGGTTGGCGTAGCCCAGTCCCAGCGGACGATAGTCGTGCGAGTTCTGCCGATCGCTTCGGTCGGGATAGCCGCTGTTGTCGACCAGGATTTCCTGCGCGGTGATCATGACGGCGCAGGCGTGGCGGTAGGCTTCGACGTCGAACGTCCCGTTGGGCGCGAACTTCATCAGGTTCAGGCTGGCCAGGTTGCAGGCCGAGTCGTCGAGGAACATGTACTCGCTGCACGGATTCGAGGCGTTGATGCGCGCCGTGTTCTTCGAAGTGTGCCAGCGGTTGACCGTGGTGTCGTACTGCATGCCGGGATCGCCGCAATGCCAGGTGGCGTCGGAGATCTTGCGCAGCAGCTCGCGCGCCTTGAAGGTCTGGACGGGACGGCCGTCCTTGACCGCGCGGGTGGAGAAGTCGCCATCGCGCAGCACGGCGTACATGAAGTCGTCGGTCACGCGCACCGAGTTGTTGGCGTTCTGGAAGAAGATGGAGGAGTAGGCGTCGCTGTCGGGGCCGCTGCCGTCGTAGCCGGCTTCGACCAGCGCCCAGGCCTTGGCTTCTTCCTTCTGCTTGCACTCGATGAAGTCCACGATGTCAGGATGGTCGATGTTGAGGATGACCATCTTGGCGGCGCGGCGCGTCTTGCCGCCGCTCTTGATGACGCCGGCGAAGGCGTCGAAGCCTTTCATGAAGCTGAGCGGGCCGCGAGGCGGTGCCGCCGCCGGAGAGCGACTTCGGTGGAGGAGCGCAGCGGCGACAGGTTGGTGCCCGTGCCCGATCCCCACTTGAAGAGCATGCCTTCGGTCTTGGCGAGGGTGAGGATGGAGTCGAGCGAATCGTGCACCGAGTTGATGAAGCAGGCCGAGCACTGCGGCGATTGCGATAGCCGGTGACGCCGTACTCGACGCGCTGGGCCTGCGGGATTCCAGTGCCAGTTCTGCGCGTCGGAGTTGGGCTCGATGCGATCGCAGCCGACGTTGAACCATACCGGCGAATTGAATGCCGCCTTCTGCTGCAACAGCAGGTGGGCGAGCTCGTCGTGGAAGATGGCCGCGTCTTCGTCGCTGCGGAAGTAGCCGCCCTTGATGCCCCAGTCGCGAATGGTCTCGGCGACGCGGGTCACGAGCTGCGCGCACGCCGGTCTCGCGCTCGGGCGTGTCCAGCGGGCCGTGCAGATATTTGCTGGCGACGATGTTGGTCGCCGTCATCGACCAGTCCTTGGGGACCTCGACGTCCTTCTGCTCGAAGATGATGCCGCCCTGCGAGTCGGTGATCTGCGCCAGGCGCAGCTCCCACTCGAGCTCGTCGTAAGGCGAGACGCCGGCCTTGGTGAAGTAGCGTTTGAAGGTCAGGCCGGGCGCTTTCTTCTTTGGCGTGGAGGGTGGGGCGCTCGTGGTTGTCGTGGTGGTGATTTCGGCCATGTACGTACTCCCTGATCGGATTATCTTCTTCTCATCGTGAACGAAGTTCGTTCGCTTGCGCTTTTTTCTCCGCTGTCATCCGGAGCGGACGTCGCCGTGGCGACCAGAGTGGTACGCGGGACTGAAGTCCCGCTATATTTTGTGCCGTCCCTGAAGGGACTCGGTTCTTTCGTCCAGCCTACCCAACGCTGAAGCGCTGGGCTATCATTTTCCGTCCCGCAAAGCGGGACTCGGTTCGTGACTCGTCGAACGCGCGGCCCGATTGACCAGGTCCGCGGGCATTTTCTCCTCTATCGCGAACCCGGAAACCTGCCCCGAACACAGCCGAAGAGGCCGCTCCATCGCTTTTACCCCACAAGGTTGTGGGGGCCTCGTCGTCGCCTGGGAATCAGGCTGGGATGAGGCCCCCGTTGGTTGTCTGTTGCCGCCACCGCGAAACAGGGTCCCGACAAGCGACCGCAAAGCCGCCTCCCGGAACCACCTTGACTTGGAAAGGAACTCCGCTGATGCCATCGCCCCAGCGATGACTTCGTCGGTCGTGCTATCCCACCGCGACGCGGTGGGAACCTTGGTCTAAAGCCTCCCCACAGCCGCCTGCAGGGAGGAAATCACCCTGCGTTCGCTCGCGAATCTCTCAACCGTAACCACGAACCTGGAGGAGAATCCGTCTAACCTGGCCCAACTGCCTGCCTCGGCGGTCACCTCTGCCGCTTCGGTTTTCGGGGGAAGAACCATTGTGGAAACGAACAGTACTCCCAGCATCTTGTGGATGTCAAGAGGAAAACCCCATATGTTGTATTTTACTCCGGTTCCGGCTGAACCCAAAGAGTAACCGTGGCGCGTGGGCGCGGTCCCACCACCCGGGTTTGGCGCCAACCAACTCTTTGGACTTTAGTCCCGCCGCCTACCAGGTTCAATGCCCGTTCTCGGTGCAGCGAAGTGAATGGATGTGGATCGTGAGGAAAAGAGGGCGAGAATTCGTTCTGTTGTGCAGGTGAGGCCGTTCGCGGCTCGGGGACAGGGCGAGTCTCACACCGGACGACGGATCCTAGGGAAAGCTGACAGCCTTCACCACCCCCCGCAGGGAGCCGAAACAATTTCGTTTTGCCGTGAAACTACGGGCCAATCGGCGCCGGTGTCAGTCCCATAAACGAAGTACCGAGAAACTTCCCGTCGGTGGAAAAGTTCCAGGTGAACAGCGCCGCCCCAGCGTTGGCGCAGGCCAGGCATCCATTACGGAGCGGATAGCCGACGACGAACTGCAGTCCGCCATCCGGCGCGCGTTGCGAGTTTGGCCAGGATCGTCCGTTGCGATCGCCAGGCCACAATCCGACCTTATGAAACTCAACCTGCAAGTCCTGGTATTGAAAGCTTTGCTGCATCGCCTTCTGGTCAAGCTGCTTCAAGTCCTCGGCGTTGACGAACTTCGGGTCGCCGTTGACCAGAAACAAGCCGTAATTGCTCGGATGATGGAGTGGATAAACCACCCAGGCGATGTCCACAGGGCCAACGTGGTTGAAGCTGGTCATGATACCGATGTCGCTGTGGCTCTCCTTGTAGAACTCGCGAGTGAAATTCACCGCCGCGGCGGGCGCGCCCGCTTTCGACATTTGCGCCATAAAGCAGTCGGCGTACTTGCGATCCTGAGATGGGTTGCCGCATGCCTTACTCACCGTAGCGACGAAGGTTTGTGGGGGCTCCCACACCTCGGCAGCATCGATTGCGCCCGGCTTCGATTGCCCTCCGCAGTGGCTGACGAAGATTAGTATGACGAGGAACAGCAGTGGCTTGCGCATAGGCTCTCTTTTGTTGTCCGCTGGGCGGATGAAAGGAGTGTAGCCGGACGAGGGCAGCTCCGTAAACCCGGCTCCCGCTGCACGCCTCGCCTCCGCTGTCTGGCACGACTCGCCGAGGCGCTTTCCGCAAAACCCTTCCATTCGCTGATGACTCACTGCGGTGGCTGTGGGGGTTGTTCCGTCGGTGGCGGCTGGGGTACGCGATTCGGGCGCATCAGCTTCGGGGGTGGAGGAGTGGCAATGTATTTGGTACCGACAAATTTCCCTTTGGCGTCAAAATCCCACGAGAACAGCGCCAATCCGACGTTGGCGCAGGCGTGACAGCCGTTCATCAGGGGATACCCGAGGATGAACTGCTGCCCGCCGTCAGGAAGCGGCTTCACTTGCGGCCACATGGACCCGCTGCGGTCACCCGGAAACAGCGTGGTTGCGGTGTACTTCTGCTTCACTGCCCGGTACATGGGATTCTGGTCCATGGCCGCCTGGTCGAGCTGCTTGAGGTCATCCACATCGAGGACGTCAGGATCGCCATTCACCAACAGCAGGCCATAGTTGTCGTTCGCGCGCAGAGGGTACATGACGCGCGCGACGTCTACCGGGCCGACCTTCTCGAAGGCAGTCATGATGCCGACCTGACCGTCGCTCTGGCGGTAAAGCATCAGAGTAAAGCTCACCGCGTGGGGTGGAGCTCCGGCCCCCGACATCTGATCGATGAAGCACTGAGAGTAATTCGGGGGATGACTCTGGTCGCAAGCGGCGTGTGCCTTGGCGATGAAGTCCTGGGGCGGCAGCCAGACGGCGGAAGGCCCAACTTTTCCGGAAGCTGCCGACATGGGCTGCGCAGCGGAAGCCCCGCTCTGCGGAGCGGCGGAAGCGATTGGCAGAGCAACTAACACGAAAACGGCGAACGCAAGGGATTTCCTCAAGTTGGTCCTCTTTAGCAAAGTTTTCTTTGTCCTAGGGAAACTCTGATTAAGTCAGTCCGAGGTCCCTCAGGGGCTGAAGCCCCTGTCTAGTATCAGGCATTTACGGACGGCCTAAAGGCCGTCCCCTTCAAAAACCAGACTTAATCAGAGCTTCCCTATGTAGAACGACTCGGGACCGCGATCTTGCAACGTTCAGGGCACGAACAAATGTAAACGATTCGGGGAGTGAGCCGTCAAACACCGCGGCGTGATCCAGGTCACAGACCTAAGGTCGATCCGCAGGCGAGAATACCCCAGCATGAGTTCGTGGTGCGGAATGCGGAGAGGCTTGTCGCTGATGCTGGCGTTGAGCGTGGTCCTGTGGGCTGAAGGCGCAGCAGGCATGCTTTCCGCCGCCGGCCAAGCGGCACAATGCCGCGCCCGGATGCCCCACATGCAGCATCAGGCCAGCTCGATGCCATGCTGCCCGGCTCACGCGGCGTCCGTTCCCGTTACCTTCTTCGCGCCTCCGCCTTGTTGCGACCTGAGCAACCAGCCTGCGCGGCCGCTGGCCTTCGCGGTCATCTCCGGCAAGTCTCATGCGGGCGAGTTCAGTGCGAGCAGTATTGCAGTTGCGGTGTTCGCTCCACGGTCGCAAACCTCAGCCTTGCGCTCGACGGCCGATTCGCCTCCGATTGTCAAACCTGTCTTCGATCTGAAGACGGACCTCAGGATCTAGAGCCCGGCCCGCCCCCTGGCTTCCGCAACGGTGCAGGATCAACCGTTGCCACCGTGTCATAGCGGACTGCAGAGTCCGCGCCAACCGAATTCTGAGGAAACTATGAAATCGAAACTGCTGGTAATTCTGAGCACTCTAGTCATGGCTCTGGCGCTTAATGGCGCAGAGCGCGACTCAAACCACGCCGCCACCCGCGGGCGACCAGGCCAAAGCCTGCGCCTGCTGCAACCATGACAAGGCCGACGGCAAGATGGCTTGCTGCGGCAAAGACGGCGGATGTTGCAAGGACGGCAAGTGCGGCATGATGTCGAAAGATGGCAAAGACGCCATGACTCATGAGCCAATGATGTCCGGCGACGACAAAGCCGGGAACAAGTGCCCCATGATGGCCAAGGACGGCAAGATGGCTTGCTGCGGCAAGGATGGCGGCTGCTGCAAAGACGGCAAATGCAACATGGCCAAGGACGGAAAGAGCTGCTGCAACGGCAAGCAGTGCGACCGTAAGCCAAAAGGAGCGTAGGTAGTTTTCACCACGGAGGCACGGAGAATCCGGATTTGGATTCGCCTTGCGCCCGGTAGTTCCCCTGGTGATTCGACTGCCCGTTTCTCGCCCCGGCCTTGGTGGCCGGGGCTTTCTTGTGCGGGGATACATCACTCAAATAGCTGAGCCTTCCACAGTTTCTGACCGGCAAGTGCGGTCTGGGCTCCCCAGATTGCCAAGGCAGTGACCAGCAAAACCACGAAGATGGAACTGCCGGCGTACCAGGCCGAGAAGCTGGTGGTGATGGGAGCATTGAGCAGCAGGTCGGCGGTAAAGATGCCGGCAGCGAGCGCGATGAAACCGAAACGCAGCACGACGAAGGCTGCAATCGTGTAGACGGCGATCTGGATGGGAAGTTCGATCCAGAAGTGGTGAGTGTCGTAGACTTTGATGAACGTCCAGAAGGCGACAAACGCGAGCGCGGCCAACCATGGCTTGCGAAGCACGACACGAAAAGTAAACATCAGGAAGAAAAACCCCAACGTGGCTTGCACCGAACCAGCCAGGTTCACGAGGGATGCGCCAAGGACGTGGCGCGCTCCCAGCAGAAATTGCGGAGACGGCAGGTCGGGGGCCGCCCCGATTCGCTGATCCGCTAGACGGCTGATGGCATAGATGATGCTCCACGTGATTCCGAGAAGCACTCCGAACAGGACGTCGCGGCCAACCAACGGATCGCGGATTCGCCCGGCCATCAACCTGCTCCACGAGATGATTGCGTGCGGCCAGTGCCGCCGCACGTAGGGCTCGATGGCGAGATAGACCACGGCAAAAACAGCAGCCAGGAAAAGCGCTCCGCTGGCGGCCAGCACAAGCAGCCCAAACGACGCGATTGACGGGAACGAAGTGGCCGGTGCACAGCCAGGTCGCGATCTGCAGAACCAGGATCACAACCGCCAGCCGCAACGCGCCCTGAGTATCGCTTCTTTGTTGCCGGTAGTTGTAACGGGCGAGCAGAGCCGCTCCCGCCAGCAAGATCAGTAGGAAAAGGAAGAGCACAACTTCAAGCACTTTCTTCCGCGAGCCGTGGTCGGGCCCCGGCATTCGCCCAGGGCTGGTCCACTCACTGACCAGTTGGAGGAAGATAGGCTTCCCACGCCAGCTCGCTGCCTCCACGCGCAGGGGACGCGACGTGCCCGGCCACATTCCCGTCCATGCGGCACGCGCGTCGGAAGCGCCCAGAGAATTCCACATGGGCTCCGCGGGTTGGAATTCGTTCATATTCAGCCCGGCCAAATTGAACAGCTGGGCCCAGTCATAGGGTTTAGACGGTCCTGCGTTGTCTTCTCTCTGCGGAGGAATGGCCTGCAGGTGCACCAGCCTTCCCAGCGGATCGAGAGATACTTGCACCATGCCCGACAGAATGGGTGGAGGATCGCTAAGGTCAACGGCTCCGGGAACCAGCAGGTTGCTCTTGTACTCGGTGGCGACCAGATCGCCCGGGCTCTGGCGATACCAATAGGTCAGGATGGCCGGCCGGTTCTTCAGGACTTCCGTCCAATTGGGGTGCTCACTGCCTTCGTGGTCCAAATACTCCATGAACTCGCGGTCGTATGAGTAATCGCTGGCGCTGTCGGCGGGAGGATTAGAGTAACCCAACTGCCGTACTACATCGTGCGCTTTTTGCGACAGCACCTCCGTGGAATACGGCAGGTCCATTCTTGACAGAACGGAGGTGGCTGCACCCAGCGCATAGAAGGCGAGCAGACCGACCAGCGCAATCGCCAGCGAAGCCAGCGCCACCGGGGCCTTCAGCACCGCCTTCTCTCCCGCCGCAGCCACGACTTGTGGCGACGGAGTTTCGCCTGCCGCCAGGGCGGCGGCTAGCGGATCTCCACCGGGCAGGGCCGCAGCCACTGCCAGCGCGGATGACGGCCGGTCCTGCGGTTCCGCTTCCAGACAATGCAAAATGACGCGCTCGACCAAGGGATCAAGGTCGCGAACAAACGTGGACGGATTGTTGGGAGTGCTGGCCCGGCGCAGGCGCACGATCTCTTCCGGAGTCTTGCCATCGAAGGCTGGTTTGCCGGTGAACAGTTCGTAAAACACCAGACCCAGGGCATAGATGTCGCTACGCGTCGTGACCTCTTTACCGGCAAGTTGCTCAGGGGCCATGTAGGCTGGGGTCCCACTGCGCACGTCATCGATCTCGTGCGCGATGGCGGCCAGGCCGAAGTCCATGATTAGTACTTCACCGCGGCCGTCGAGCATGATGTTGGCGGGCTTCAGGTCGCGGTGCAGCACTCCTTTGTCGTGCGCCGCAGCCAGGCCTGCGCAGATCTTGCGCGCCATCTCCAGGGCTTTGTCGCCGGGCAGGCGGCCGATGCGACGCAGCAGCGTTGCCAGGTCCTCGCCGTCGACGTATTCCATGGAGAAGAAGGCGTGGCCTTCGGCCTGGCCGATGTCGTAGACCCGGCAGATATTGGGATGCGAGATGCGGCGCGCAATCCGGACCTCGTTGCGAAAACGCTCCAGGGTCGATTCGTCGGCTACAGCCGCGGGCAAAAACTTGAGTGCGACCTGCTGCCCCAGGCTGAGATCATCGGCGCGATAGACCTCACCCATTCCGCCGCGACCCAGCAAGGCCACGATGCGGTAGCGGGAGGCAACCAGCATTCCCGGCGGAAATCGTCCTGCGGAGTGGGAATCGAGCGCTGACCGCCGCGACGAAGCTGGCCCGGGTGAAGGTGGACGAGGCTGAGGTGCTTCCAAGGTCGCATCGTCCGCCGTAGCGGCGCCAATGGTCGCCCCTTGCCCGCCGGCCCCGTTCAAAGGCTTCCCACAGAAGGCGCAGAACGGAGTGGGCTGCGTGACCTCAGAACCACACGACAAACATCTCGGCATGCCTGTACTCCGTCCGCGGAAGCTGGCCTATCTTAGCGCGTTGCCCAGATCGATTCGAGCGGCCAGATTCTTAGCGACGTAACTTTGCCACCGCTCCCCCGCGAATACAACTCGATGCCGCTGCTGCCGGGCGGAGGATAGATTCGATTGGTCATGACTTTTTCGCCGTCGTTGGCGAAGACCTCTACGCTGGAGCGGTCCACGAAGATATGCAGCTTGATTCGTTTGCCGCTCTGCAGCGTGGTAGTGTAGCGCCCCGGGAAATCTTTGCTGAAGGAAACGTCTCCGGAGTGAGTGCGGTCCACAAAGAGTGTGTTCGTGGGTGGAACCACGCCAACCAGCGTTTCGGCATTGTCGCCTTGACGAAGGCGGAACCCGATCTCCTCCGCCTTTTGTGGTTCGATCTCAGCTTCAATCTCGCAGGTCTC
This sequence comes from uncultured Acidobacteriaceae bacterium, assembly GCA_963831675.1. Taxonomy (GTDB): domain Bacteria; phylum Acidobacteriota; class Terriglobia; order Terriglobales; family Acidobacteriaceae; genus Bog-257. Next base: position 91,155 of record CAWHRM010000015.1, on the reverse strand, counting down.
GCCCTTCACCGCGGCCTCCATGATCTTGTGGTTGGCATCCTGGACTGAAACATTCTGAATTTGAAATAGCTGACCGCGCAAGCTCTGCAGCTCTCGAACCGGTGTTTGTATGAGGATTGTCCCCGTGGCCGTTCGCCTGAGTGTGAGGGTTCGCGGGATCGACTGTGCCCCGCGCCACAGCACCGTAGGCTCATCTTTCGCGTACAGCCAGTTACTGGTCCAGCCCATCCAGATCTTGCGGCCGTCGCTCTGCGGCAGGTCGTTGAACGAGTTGGTGGCGTAAAAGTCTTTTCCGTAATCTGCCCACAGCTTCGCAGCCGATGGGGTCTCGTCCGTAAACTTTTTCCCGTCGAAGTTGCCAACTAAGTAGCGCACACCGGTGCCCCCTGCGGGCGCCCCCGGGTTGCGGTTGAGGACCAGGACCCACTTCTTTTCGCGCGTTCCCTCGACCGGCAGTTCCAGAAGATCTGGACATTCCCATTGACCTGCGTCGTCACCGGCGGGGCCGAACTTGCTGCGCACCGTCCATTTCTTCAGATCGGCGGAATCGAGAAACACGGCCCGGCGTTCATCCGCCAGCACCGCCACCATCACCCATTTCTTCCGGGGCCCGTACCAGAACACCTTGGGATCGCGGAAATCGGGGGCATCGAGATCGACAACCGGATTGCCGGCGTAGTTCGTCCAAGTACGGCCGCGATCGTTGCTGAAGGCTAGGTGCTGCTTCTGGCGATCTTTGTAAGCCGCCGCGTAAATGGCGATGAGGCACGAATGGTCCGGCGGGTCGGGATTCCGGCAGAGGCCGCTGGAATTGTTCCAGTCGACCACCGCACTGCCGGAGTACGCCATGTACTTGGGATCTTCGGGAATGGCCAGCGGCAGGTTTTGCCAGTGCACCATGTCCGTGCTGATGGCGTGCCCCCAACTCATATGTCCCCAGACATTGCCTTGGGGATTGTACTGGTAGAAGAGATGGTATTCACCCTGATAGAAGACCATCCCGTTAGGATCGTTCATGAAATTCTGCGGCGGGGTAAAGTGATACTGCGGGCGCCAGGGTTGGTCATACCTGTTTTGTGAGCGCAGATGAGTTGCGCAACCCAGAGAAAGAACAGCCGCCAATAGACCAGCCAGAGCCCGCCGCCTTCTCATCATTGTTCCTCACCCGTTAGGATGGCGCGCGTCGATGAACTTGCTTCATCATCGGCGCGGGGATTCATCGCATGGTCGGGCATCGTAGTCCCCCGGCCTGTTTGTCACTCCATAGGTAGCGTCGGCATTTTCCTGGTATTTGATCAGTTCCTCTGACCAGCAGGGTCCAGCAATGCCCAGGTCATGGAGACGTCACCCGCCAGACACGTCCGTTTCCGGGTAGAGCGGCAATTGCGGCGTTGGCTCGATCATCTCTTCCGCCTGCGGCGACACAATATCCACTACGCCGACAGGCACCACTTCGGCGTACCGCTTATACCAAATGGTCACACTTGCCATTTGCCACAGCCGTGCTCCCAACTGCACCAGCACCACCAGTTCGAGCAGAACAAAAGTCGCCCAGATTGCCGTAGGCGGCAGCTTCGTCCAAATCAGGAACACGGCCAGCATACTTGTCCACGCGACAAGACTGATGCGGAGATACGTCCACAGCTAGAGATCTCCGCTGACGCCGAGTGGCGGCGAGGCCCTTCCACGCGCTGCGGAACATGCGGCGCTCATCTTGCGCGACGGTGCGCACCTTGGCGATATCGAACCACAGCCGCACAAACAGCACGATCAATCCGAGGAAAATGACGCCCACAAGCCAGATAACAAAGCCGACCTGATCGGCGACGGCCTTGTCGCCGAGGTAGTCAGAGGCCTTGTCGACGTCAAAGTACGCGGCTCCAGCAAGACCGAAAGGGACGAGCGAGAATAGAGTGAGTTGCACGAAACGCCAGAAGTACGCGCCCGAAGCAGCGAGGAAGTCGCCAATGTTCAAGCTGCCGTCCTGGCGGTAGGTTTCGAGGATTCCGCCGCTGACGAACAGCAGGAACAGCGCGAACAAGGAAGCGCAGGCGTAGGAGCTCACCCTGAATCGAAGCAAACTGACATCGGGCACTCGCAACAGCTCGTAGAACGTCCCTACGTCGAAGCCTTTATAGAGCTGTTCTCCGGCCAGGTTGTGACCCAGGGCATGGTGAAGCTGCCGCAACGCGGGCAGAGTGCCGAGCGCGCCAAGCACGATGTTCACGGAGAAGACCCACCATAAGATGTTGCGCCGACGCCATACCAGGCTGGCTCCGGCTGCCATCAACCCGTTGTGCTCGTCCGCCATGTTCTCCCTGGTCTTTTCGAGAAAGCTCATACCAACCAGCTCAGGACGTGGGCCAGCATCTGCGTCAGGAACATCCAGTAGATCGCGATTTTATGGATTGCTCCCGGCTGCAGGTCGGTGGTGTAGCTGTTGTTCAAGTAATTGCGGTCGAGCGTGATCTTGTGGTCGGGATCGAGTTCCACGGACTTGATCTGCGCCTTCCTGTAGTACACGTACCGCACCCAACGATCTTTGCCGTCCCAACGCTCGCGCGTGCTTTCGCCGTTGTCGAACTTGATCTCGGCTTCGACGGGAAAAACAAAGTCTCCCTTGCGTTGCAGGATGACCTGAGTTTCGTATGTGGTCACTCCCGGCTTCTCCGTCGCATCCTCCTCGTACCAGTCGACCGGAGTCGAATCGGCGCGCAGCACAGCGTAGTCGAACACTTGCGTGCCGTAAACAGCCTGGCTCCAATACCAGGTCAAGTCGCGTCCGGTAACTTCGTTTACGGTACGCAGGAAATCGTCTTGCGTGGGGTGGGTGAAGCGGTACTTCATGAAGTACGTATGCAGGGCGTTTTGCAGGGTCTGCTGTCCGACGATTGCCTCCAGCGAGACCAGCATGGTGGCAGTTTTGCCATAAGTGACGCCGGCGTAGGACGCAAGGCTCAGGTCGGTGTAGCTGGGGCGCGCGAGCGAGTCGGTTTCCGCAACCGGCAGATAGTATCCTCTGAGGACCGAGGCATCGCCCCGTTGTGCACCCAGCAGGTTCAAGCTGCTGGCATTGCGGCCGTACATGCTGTCGAGCACCTTCACTTCACTGTAGCTGTTGATGCCTTCATCGAGCCAGCCATTCTCGAACTCGTTGGTGGCGACCATGCCATACCAGTACTGGTGTCCAAACTCGTGCTCAGTGACCAACTCAGTTTCGTGATCTCCCTTAAAGGCAAACCAATCGGTGCCAGCCGTGATAAAGGTGGGATACTCCATGCCGCCTGCTTCGTCGCCTCCGTGCGGCGGATCGACGACCGTGATCTGCGCGTACGGGTATGGCCCATACCACTCGATCGAAGCGCTGCATGCTGCCCTTCAACACATCCAGGTAGCGCTGCCAGGAACTCTTGTGGCTGGTATAGCTGAGCAGGCGAACCTTGACCGGTCCGACGCTGCCGTCGAACTGGCCCTCGATGACCTTGAAGTTCGGATCGGCGGTCCAGGCGAAGTCGTGGACATCCTCAGCATGGAACGCGACCGTCCTGGTGCCGTTGCCATTGTCGTTCTCGCTGGTCTGCACTCCGGTCGCGCCGATGACGTAGTCCTTCGGTAGCGTGACCTTCACGTCATAGGTGCCGAAGTCGGCGAAGAATTCGGTCATGGCATGGAACTGATGACAGTTCCAGCCGCCGTGCCACCACACTCCAACCTTGGGGAACCACTGTCCGGCGAGCAGGAAGGTGCGTTTGTAGCCGGTGCGCGCAACGACTTCGGGAAACCTCGCGCGAAACTTGATCTTGAACTGCACATCCTGGCCGGGCGCTACCGGATGCGGCAACCGCACCTCGAAAACTGTTTTGTCGTCAGGATTGCCGTCGTCGGGCGAGATGAATTTCATCTGCTTCGTCAGGTCTCCCATGCCCACCACCTCGAAAGCCGATGACCTCGTTGGAGCCGAATTCCTTCGGGTCCCAGCTTTCGAATTGGCTGGAGCGGAAACTGCCGTCCCGATGCGCCTCATGCATCCAGGTGGACTTGGGCTGGAACGCGTTCAGGTAGAGATGAAAGGGAAAACGGTCGAGCGAACGGCCCGTGAGATTGCGATAGGTAAGCGTCTCCGTGGCGTCGACACTATGCTGCGCAGGGTCGTAAGTCGCGTCGATCTGGTAAGCCACAACTCTTTGCGACAGCGGTCCAGACACCTTCGGTGCAAAGGGACTCTGCGCCGATAAGGAGCAGGAACAAAGCAGGCTGAACGAGAACAACAAAACGCGGATGGAAGGGCACGGCTTCTGCCATGCCGCAAAAGGAGTTGCAGCAATCCTGGGATTAGCCCCGGTTGGCGATTCCGCGCCAGCCGTGGCCAAAGCCATGTGCATGAGTGCACTATTTCGCCGAACTGAAGTCCGGCGCTTCCACCGCGGGTCGAGCATGTAGGCGTCCATCACAGTTACCAAGCGACAACTCGGAAACCGCTTCTAACCATATCGCGAAATGGCCATTGTAAGTAGTACACTTTCGCCGGTGCGTCCGAGACGGACACGGGAGGCCGCCATGACGGAGCCGCGAACATTCCGTTCTTATGACGATTTCTTCGCTTTTTATCTGGAACAGCACCGAGACCCGGGCAATCGCTGGATGCACGCCATCGGAACCTCGCTAGGCCTCATCGTCGCCATGGTGGCGTTCGCGACGCATCATCCCTGGTATGCACTGCTGTGGATTCCGCTAGGCTACGGTTTTGCATGGACTGGCCACTTCCTGCTGGAAAAGAACACGCCCGCCACCTTTGGCCATCCGTTCTGGTCGTTCATCAGCGACTTCCGGATGTTGGGATTGATGGTCACGGGGCGGCTCCGTGAGCGACCGCGACCCTGAGCCACATACTAGCGCCAGCGGCGGAGGCTAACGTATCTCCACATCTCCGGAGCCGGTAGAAACTGCTACTTCCGGCCCGCCGCCGCGTACGCTGCCTTTCAGTTCGCGTCTTCCCATCGAGCCCTGCACGGTGATCGGCAGATCGGAATGAATGGAGCCGGAGCCGGTGTGCACATCCAGATTGAAGCCGCTACCCGAGCCAATGGCCAGCCGGACGTTTCCCGACCCAGTATGCAACTGCCAGGGGCCAGCCACGCTGCCGTCAGCGTTGATTCCGCCGCTGCCCGTGCGGGCATGGAGCCCGCCCTTAATGCCGCGCAATTCGACGCTTCCCGATCCCGTCTGGATATCAACATCGCCCGAGCCGGTAAGCGCCGCATCGATGTCCCCGCTGCCCGTGTGGCCGTAAAAAGGGGCCGCTACATCCTGGGCGCGGATGCCGCCGCTTCCGGTCTGGACATGAGCGCGGCCGCCGAGATCGCGCAGCCGGATGTCACCGGACCCGGTCTGTGCCTGCACTTCGCCGCGAACGCCCTCGACGCTAACGTCTCCGGAACCACTATGCGCTTGCACGACGGCATCCGCCGGTAAGGTTAGCTCGTAGCTGATGGAGACATGCCGCTTCACATCGTCGGGCAGGTTGTAGCCAATCCGAATGTCGGTTGCCATTCTGCTGAATCGGCGGATTCGATTCGACCTGGTGCACTGCGTTCTCGGGATTGGAAAACCACTCGTTGTTACTGTGTATGGTGCCGTGCACGACCACCTGGTTGGAGCCGCCAGTCTTGATGGTGACATCGCCCGAGCCCGTGGTGAGATCGAGGTGAACCACGCCGGAGACCGTAAGCGTACGATCGAAATGCCCTTCGACACGAGCATGCAGCAGAACTGGGACTAACAGGAAGCTCAGCAGGAAAGCCACGCTGTGTTTCTTCATAAAGCCTCGCAGGAACGTGAGATGACTGCGTTTACGAAAACGGGCTGCCGACCGGGGGCCCGAACCAGCAGCGCTCATGTGCTGGTTGGGGTGGCAGTCTCCGGCAGCCCTCCAAAGATAAGAACCACGCTATTGCTGCAAAACGACCTGGTCGCCTTCTTTCAGGCCCGATACAACCTCGGTCTTGGCGCCGTTGGAGATTCCGATGGTGAGCGCCACTTTGCGCTTGCCATCCTTCGCCTTGGGATCGGGCACTTCAGTGGATGCCTTCTTGTCCTTGTCGTATAGGATGGCGCCTTCCGGAATCATCAGCACATTCTTGTGTTCATCGAGGAGGATCTCCGCGTTGGCGGTCATTTCGGCCTTCAATTCACCGCCGGGATTATTGATGGACACCCGAACCTCGAAAGTCGTGACATTGTCTTTTTCGACGCCCATCGGGGAAATCTTCGTGACATGGCCGGTGAAAGTCTTGTCCTTGAAGGTCTCAACCCGGATGCGAGCGGGCTGTCCGAGATAAACCTTGCCGATGTCGCTCTCGTCAACCTTGCCCTTTACGTACACCTCGCTGGTGTCGCCAATCGTCATCACCAGGGTGGCGGCCGAGCCCAACACCAGAATGGAGCTGACCGCGTCGCCCATTTCTACATCACGGGAGAGCACAACGCCGTCAATCGGCGCCGTGATCGTGGTGTAGCTTAGCTGCTCCTCAAACTGGTTCAGGCTGGCCTGGTCTTTTTTTACCTGGGCCGCGGCCTGCGCTACCTTGGCCTTATTCACGGCGTACTGCGCCCGGGCGACATCGCGCTTGTTGACCGCCATGATGTAGTTCCTCTGCGCGTCATCGAGCGTCGCTTGCGACACAACGCCGTCCTTGGACATCTCCTGCGCACGCTCATAGGCGCGCTGCAGGGTTGGAATATCGACGCCCTGAGCGTCCACTTCGGCCCGCTTCAAATCAGCCTCGGCGCTCTTCAGATTAGCGTCCGATGACAGTAATTGCGCGCGGGCGGAGCTTACCTGCGCCTCGATCTCTACGCGATCGAGTTCGGCCAGTACCTGCCCGGCTTTCACCTTATCGCCGGCGTCAACGTATAGCTTCTTGACGATGCCGCTGGCCTTCGACTTGATTTCCACCTTGGTGATCGGCGTGACCTTGCCGGTCGCCACCACGCTCTTGGCGAGATCGCCCTTCTCGACTTTTGCCAGTTTGGTGGGATCGATCTTGGTGCCGCCCCGAGTCGCTGCTACCGCGACGATGACCAGCGCGACGACCGCTACAGAGACGATCGTGATAATAAGCCAGCGCTTCTTTTTCTTCTTGCCGTTGCCGTTCGCCACTGCAGCCTCCCAACTTGGGCTGAATTCTCTTCTGGTATTAGTTACGTGTGGATAGTGGAAATAGTTCCGTGCGCGACAGGAAAACCCAGACCCGAAATCGCCCCTGCCTTCCATTAGACCTATGCGCAAGGAGAATCGGTAGCAAAATTCAACGGAACATGGCGGGGATCAAAGAGGCGCTCCATGACCTTCGATCTCCCGTTTTGGGCAAGACCATTTCAATGCGGCAGCGCAACTGATCACCGGCCAGTTGCAGCTGATCACTGGAGGCTCGCCACTAGTCCCGCGCGCGTGTGCTGAAAGAGGGCGAACACCGCGCCCTGCGGGTCGGCTACGACAGCCATTCGACCGACGTTCTCCACCGTGGTCGGAGCCAGATAAAGCTGTCCGCCAAGCTGTTTGGCCCTGTCCGCCGTCGCGTCGCAATTGGAGGTCAGGAGGTAGGCCAGCCAATGGGCCGGAGCCTTAGGGCTGTGGAACTTGCCGGGAGGAATGCCCCCGATGAAGTGCTCGCCGTTTTTGATGTGCAGGTAGTCGTGCTCCGGATCCTCCTCTTCGGTGATCATCTGCCAGCCAAACAAATCACCGTAAAACTTGCTCGCGCGTTGCGGATCGGGCGTACTAAGGTCAGCCCAGCACAGAGTGCCATCCACGTGGGCGATGCCGATCCCCTGGTTCTTATTCGGCTGCCAGACAGCAAACACAGCGCCGGTAGGATCCTGCAAGACTGCCATCCGGCCCGACTCGCCAACATCGAAGGCATCCTTCAGCACGGTCCCACCGGCCGACGCAGCACGTTTGGCCGCATCGTCGGCGCTCGGGACCGCGACGTAGAGCATCCAGTTCGGCGGCATACCCTGAGAGAGCTGTTCGGGGAACATAGTGTACGCGGCCGCGGCGTCGCGGCCTTCCAGCCGGAAGATGGTGTAGACCGCGTCCGGCCCCAAAGGCGTGTCGGACGGAGCCCATCCAAACAGCGACCCGTAAAACGACTTGGCGGCGGACTGATCGATAGTCGCCAGCTCCAGCCAGCAGAACGATCCAGGGGAATGCGAATCAATGTGTGCCATGGCAACTCGTTTCGTAACAATGGTAGGGATTCATCGTTGTGGAAGTGGTCACCGGGGTGGGCCCGGAGGGATTCGAACCCCCGACCAAGGGATTATATGAGACCCACAGCCGACCCTCATTTTAAACAACTTCAACAGGATAGCAAGGCAGAATCCGGCAAAGTACGGCAGAATCCGCAACTCAGACGCAAATGGAATCCAAGCGATGCAGATTCATGACGAAGTTCGCTGCCGCTGCCTCAGGCTCAGCCCCTGTCGAGGCCCGAGTGGAAGACTTCGCGCAACTCGAATCCTTTTGCTAGCCCGATGCCTTTGACTGGCTGCATAAGGCTGCCGACGAACGGGCCAGCGCACTGGTTTATCTCAAGATCAACCAGGCCTACGATCCGGTTCGCTCCGACCCGCGCTTCCAAGGCTTGAACTGCGCATGCACCTCAACTGATCCGATGCTACACTTTCATCGGGAAGCGAGGTTTGCGAGAGTGGCGGAATTGGCAGACGCACCAGACTTAGGATCTGGCGGGGAAACCCGTGGGGGTTCGAGTCCCCCCTTTCGCACCACGATACAGTGACCCGTTTGCCGCGCGATCTCTGATGTCCAGGTGCTCAATGCCGAGCGCTCATGGCCAGCTATCTACTAACCCCAAACCGCTGACCACGGTCCTACAGTTTCGGCAGCACGATGCCCTTCTGGCCCTGGTATTTGCCGCGCCTGTCCTTGTAGCTGGTTTCGCACTGCTCATCGGACTGGAAAAAGAGGATCTGGCACAGGCCTTCGTTGGCGTAGATGCGCGCGGGCAGCGGCGTGGTGTTGGAGATCTCGAGAGTGACGAAGCCTTCCCACTCCGGCTCGAACGGAGTGACGTTGACGATGATGCCGCAGCGCGCGTAGGTGGACTTGCCCACGCAAATGGTCAGCACGTCGCGCGGAATGCGGAAGTACTCCACGGAGCGCGCCAGGGCGAACGAGTTCGGCGGAATGATGGCGACGTCGGTTTGTATGCTGACGAAGGAGCGCTCGTCGAACTTTTTGGGGTCGACGATGGTGCTGTTGACGTTGGTGAAGACCTTGAACTCGTCGGCCACCCGCAGGTCGTAGCCGTAGGAAGAGAGACCGAAGGAGATCACGCCTTCGCGGACTTGCTTCTCCGAGAAGGGGTTGATCATATCGTGCTCGGTGGCCATCTTGCGGATCCAACGGTCACTCTTGATGGACATGGAACTCCTTGGGGCCGCACTGGTTTGCGCAGCAAATAGCGCCCCGGAAATCAATGCAGGTCGCTCGACTCAGACACGGTCCTCGCCCGGGATGACAAGACCAGGAAGGCCTAATGGCACGTCTAAGGAGGCGCTTCTGCAAAAATAGCCGGGTCTGAGCAAGCTGAGCAAGGCTGCAGTTCGAATAGCTCATCTTACGGAATGGATTGCCGGTTGACAATGGGCGCGGGCTTCACTACGATTCGCGCATTGCCCTGTAACTCAAACTCGAACCGAGACTTACGCCATGGGCCGGAGGTTCGGATCGAATTGCAGAAAAACCTCGCTTCTGGCTGTCGTACGGCGAGCGAACATAGCGGAGCCACTTGTGATCAAACTGGACCTGATCAACGAAGTTGTAACCAAGACCGGCGTTACCAAAACCAAGGCCGAAATGGCGGTCGAAACCGTGTTCGAGAGCATGAAGAAATCGTTGTCGCGCGGCGATCGCATCGAACTGCGCGGCTTCGGCGTCTTCACCGTGCGGCCGCGCAAAACCGGCATCGGACGCAATCCGCGCACCGGCGCGGAAGTCAACATACCTCCCGGCAAAGCGGTGCGCTTCAAGCCGGGCAAGGAACTGCAGTCCATCGAGTAGCGCTGTGGCGGACTGGTCGCGCGGCGTGGCGCTCCGTCTCGTTGCTTTGACTGGAAGTGCCTGTGCTTCGCCCGCATTTCGTTTATCATTCGACTAGACGATGTCCGACCCAAGGCCGCCGATCTCTTACACGTTTGAAGTCCCTGCGTATCCTCAAGTCTTTGTTCCCGCTCCTCGCAGATCCAGGCCTTACTGGCTGCACATTCTGTTGCTGCTGCTGACCATCGGCACGACACTGGTGGTTGGAGCACGCCTGCAATACAACTTCAGCCACGACCTGGCGGCGTTCGACTTCGACAACTTTGCCTTGCCCCTGTTCCCCGTCAAGTGGATCCTGGAGCACCCATCCCGGCTGACGATGGGCATCCCATTTTCGGCCACCCTGCTGGGCATCCTACTGGCCCACGAATTCGGCCACTTTTGGCTCTGCGAAAAGAACGGCGTCTACGCGACCCTTCCCTACTTCGTGCCCGCACCAACGCTGATAGGGACCTTCGGCGCGCTCATCCGCATCAAGTCGCCGATTCGCTCCCGTCAAGCCCTGTTCGATATCGGCATTGCCGGACCGATCGCCGGTTTCGTGGTCGCGGTGCCTGTGCTGCTTTGGGGATTGGCGCTCTCCAAGCCCATGCCTCCCGGAATGTCGGGCTCGGGAGTGGACCTCGGCTACCCGCTCATCTTCAGCCTGGTTCATCACGTGCTGGCGCCCTTCACGCCGCACCCGGTTCCGATGGAAAGACTGTATCTGCATCCTGTCGGGGTTGCGGCCTGGGTGGGAATGTTCGCCACCGCACTGAACCTCATGCCCGGAGGACAATTCGACGGCGGTCACATCCTCTACGCAGTTGCGCCGCGCATCCATAAGTGGGGAACACGGCTGACCATTCTTGCGTTGTTGCCGCTGGGCTACTATTACTGGGACGGATGGCTTCTTTGGGCGGTAATTCTGGCCTTCACGGGATGGCGCCATCCACGCGTGCCGCCATGGCCTGACCTGGATATCGGGCGGCGGCAGTTTGCCATCGTTGCGCTGCTGATCCTGGCTCTTACGTTTGCGCTGGCTCCCATCCGTGGGGCCTCTCTCCGGGAGATCCTGGGGGGAGGGCCTTCCGACAACGCTGCAACAAAGTCAGCAGCGCCTTGAGTCATCCCGCCGTCACGATCAGCGCCTGGCAAGACGGTTTGCCGACGCGCCGATAGGTGTGCGGCACCGACGGATCAAAGTAAATGGAGTCGCCGGCATCGAGTTCATACTGTTCAATTCCAATTCTCATCCCGAGTCTGCCTTTCAAGACATGCAGGAACTCCGAGCCGGGATGTTGATGCGGTTTTAACTTCTGCTCTGCCATCGGTTCGAAATCCGCGAGGTACGCGCTGGTCTTGCGCTCGTTCGACTTGAAGTCGAGGCTTTCGAAGTGGTAGGCAACCTCACCCATGCCTGGACGTTCAGGCAGCCGGATCCGTTCGTCCTTGGTTACAACCGAGACGACGTGACGCTTGCGCTCATCGGTGAAGAAATAATCCAGCCCGACGCTGAATACCATCGCAATGCGCAGCAGCGTCGAGAGCGTCGGATAGAGTTTGTCGCGCTCCAACTTCGACAGCAGGGCAGCCGACAGCCCGGTGTGTTTGCCCAGTTCGACCAGTCCCATGCTCTTTTTCAGACGTAAGGCGCGCAGTTTTGCGCCAATCTGATATGGCCGTAGTCCTTCGTCGACGGTCTTGTTGCCCATGGTTGACCTCGGTTTCCCCCCAGGGAATCGATGAGATACTCAGGCCAGAACGGCAAAACGCTGCGCCTGAGATTCTCCTAATAGTCAAATATATTTTCACTATAGTCAAGCAGCGGAATGCTCCGTCATCACCAGGCGGACGCAAGCCTGGGAATGACGATTCATAATCGGCTTATTCCGCTGCCGATGCGTCCTGGCCTTGCGCGACACTCAACGGGCTCTCGTCAGAGCTTCGCCAGCTTGCCCTTGCGGAGCCGGAAACGCTCCCCGCGCCATTCAATCTCATTTCCTGCATAGCTGACGATCCAAACCGCGAGCGCAACAAAATCGCGAAATGGGACAAGCCACAGGTCGCGCAGTACCCGCGGATCGCGGAGCACACCTCGGCCAACGACGATTGCGGAGGTGAGCCGCACGATAACCGCGATGGCAAGCACCGCCCACGTCCACCACGCGCGTGGAGCGGCGAGCACGGCAAACGCGGCCCAGACGAGAGCGAAGGTCACGACCAGTCCGAAGTACTGCCCGGGGCGACGATCCTTCACGTTGCGCGCCCAGCGGATTTGATGCGCCCAGAAATCGCGAAAGCTGTAATCGGGGAGCGCGGTTTCCACGACGATGTTGGCGAGTTCTACACGGTACCCAGCCATCGCAGTGCGGGCGCCGAGTTCATAGTCGTCGCCAAGATAATCGGCCAGCGGCTCCAGACCGCCGATCTCGCCCAGAACCGTCTTGGTGGTGGCGATGGTCGCTCCCAGGGCGAAGCGGATGCCGCCTTCCAAGGCGCGCGCCACCAGCACACCGCCGGTAAAGTCGGTGCTAAGGCCCAGCGCCTCCAGCCTGGAGGGCAGCGTTTTTCCGGCGACGCCACGGTATAACGTGGTGACCATACCCACGCCGGACTCTGCCAGCGGCGCCAGCACGCGCTGCAGATAGTCGTCGGGAACCAAAATGTCGCTGTCGTTGATGACAATGTGCTCGTACCGGGCCTGCGGCAGCATCTGCGCCAGATTGCTGACCTTGCCGTTGAGCCCCAGCACTTCGGGACAATGGACAAGTCGCAACTGCCGCAGGGGAAACTCTTCCTGCAGCTTTTCCACTAGCGCTACCGCTGGGTCGCCGGGATCGCTGACTCCGAACAGTACCTCGTATTCGCCATAATCGAGCAGGCAATGGCTGCGGAACGCCGGGTACATTTGCGGATCCAAGCCTTTCAACGAGCGTAGAATGCTGACCGGTGGAGTGAACTGGGCCCGCGTTTCCCGGGACCGCTCGCGCTCTTTCTGCCAGCGCTTTGCCGCCCAGATGCACATGACAAAGTACGCCGTGCCGGCCACGGCCAGCACAGCGCAGAGCGCCGCAACGACAGTAAGGACGGACGGCATGGAGAGCTGTTCAGATTAGCAGAAGCAGAATCGGCCGCTCGCATCCTGTTCCGCGCGTGAGCGGGCCGATTGTTGTATCTTGTCGTGAGGCGAACTCGATGACACAAACAGCGGTTCTCGGCGGCGGATGCTTCTGGTGCGTGGAAGCTGCGTTCAACCAGTTGCAAGGTGTGCAAGGGGTGGTGTCGGGCTACATGGGCGGGCACGTCCAGAACCCGAGCTACCAGCAGGTTTGCAGCGGCAAAACCGGACACGTTGAGGTGGCGGAGATCACCTTCGATCCCGGCGTGATCAGCTACGAAGACCTGCTGGAGGTGTTCTTCACCGTGCACGATCCGACCACGCTCAACCGCCAGGGCAGCGACGTGGGCGAGCAGTATCGCTCGGTGATTTTTTATCGCGATGAGGAGCAGCACAAGACCGCGCAGAAGGTGATTGCCGAACTTACGAAGGAGCGTGCCTTTAAGGACCCGATCGTCACCGCCGTCGAGCCAGCCTCCACCTTCTACCCCGCCGAGGACTATCACCAGAATTATCTGGCCAACAATCCCGGCCAGCCGTACTGCATGTTCGTGGTTTCTCCCAAGGTGAAGAAGATCCGGGAGAAGTTTGCGGCCAGACTGAAGGTGTAGCATTTCGTTGTCAGTTGTCAGTTGTCAGTTGCGAGCCATAACGTCCTTTCGCCGCTCGGTGCTGTAGTGGCGGCCACGGGACCAGACAGCAGGTCCTCATTCCCAGCTCCGCGCGAGGAGTAGCTGCCTGCCTTTTTTTCCCCAATTCCGTGATAACAAAGCAAATCGAATTCTTGACATTGCAAATTGCAATGTTATAATTGCAATCTGTAATATGAAACTGGGAGAGAAAATTCGTTACCTGCGGCTGGTCGAAGGCACGTTGCGCGGTATGGGTCGTGAGATGACGCAGCAGGACCTGGTGGTTGCGCTGAAGAAAGAGATGGGCAGCGGACTGAGCCAGTCGTACCTGTCGCAGATCGAGAGCGGAGCGCGGCCCCACCTGACGAATGCGTCGCGGATGCTGCTGGCGCGCTTCTTCAAGGTACATCCCGGGTATCTGGTGGACGATCCCGAAGGCTACCACACGGAGCTCACCAGCGATCTGCGCGCCACGGAAGACCGCCTCGACCTGTGGCTGATCAACGGAGCCGAGCAGTTCGCGCGCGATCCCGAACTGAGTCAGGTCCTGTTACAGGTGGCCAAGTATAAGGATTCGCGCAAGTGCCTGGTGCTGCTGGGTGCGATCTTGGAAGCGCCCGAACTGGTCGAGCGGCTGACAGAAGTCTTGACGCCGAACCTGGGCGAGCCACCGCAGCGGAGCGGCCGGCGCAAGAAGTTGGCGGGAGCGAGCGTATGACATGGGCCATGTTCTATCTGGTGTGCTTTCTCATTGGAGTGACCCTGAGCGTGCTGTCGTTTCTGGGCGGAAGCTTCCACCTGCCGCACGTCCACGTTCATGTGCCGCACGGAGGCCCACACATCGGAGGTGGAGGGCATGCTGCCGGCGGTGCGGGTCCGGAGATGCCGCTCCTCAACTTCGGGACCATCGCTAGCGTTTCTGGCATGGTTTGGCGGGACCGGCTATCTGCTGACACGCTACTCCTCGATGGTTGTCGCGGCTGTATTAATCGTGGCCGTCGTCGCCGGACTTGCGGGCGCGACCATCGTCTTCTGGTTCGTGGCTAAGGTGCTGCTCAAGTACGACCGCGAACTCGACCCGGCGGACTACGAACGCGTGGGAGTGCTCGGGCCGCATCAGCAGCGCGGTTCGTGCGGGCGGCACCGGGGAGATCATCTTCTCCCAGGACGGCACCCGGCATACGTGCGGAGCGCGCAGCGAGAACGGCGAGGCCCTGCCGCGCGGGACTGAGGTCATTGTCACCAGGTACGAGCACGGCATCGCGTACGTAAGACGGTGGGAAGAAATGGCGAAAGAAGAAGCAATTGGCAGTTAGCAATTAGCAACTAGGCATTAGCGCCTGAAAAGGAGCGAAAGCTCAAGAAGGCAAGTAGAAACAAGCTCGACGAATGCGGTCGAGATAAAGGAAATACGATGAGTGATTCTACTTCAATTGTAGCGGCCGCAACTATTGTTACTGCCTTAGGTGCTATCGCCAGTGCGTACTATGCGCGGAAAGCAATCGGCCAACAGCAAGCCAACTTTGATAGGCAGATTAGCGAGTACAAGCTGGCCTTATATGCCGAAACCACCCTGAGATTTGAGGAAAGATTCAACGATCCGTCTTTCAAGAAGGTTCGTTCCATGGCCGCTTCAGCACTTCTTAACAAGCGTAACGAGGATCAGGCGGAAGATGTATTTGACTTTTTCGAGACTGTGGGTTTGTTTGTCAAGCTCGGAGCGCTTACCGACGAGATTGCCTATTCCGTATTCTTTCATTGGGTGAATCTGTACTGGAAGGCTGGTAAGCATCACATTGGCTCCAAACAGCAGGAGGCAGCGGCACTTTGGGGAGACTTTGAAAGCCTCTATAAGAGCATGTGCGAGATCGAAAGACGAGGACATGCGGATTCTGACGACCTGAAAATGTCCGATTCGCGTCTGCGCCAAGAGTTACAGGAAGAGACGGAGCTATAGGCGGGCCCTAAATTGACTGGAAGGGATGATTAAGAAGTTCCGAGTATTAAGAGCTAATTGCTAATTGCTAACTGCTAGCTTCAAGGAGATTTTTATGGGATTCCACATACCAACCGAAGCATTAATCATTGCCTGGACCGCGGTCGCCGCAGTCGTTCTGTTGATTGCGATCTTTGCCCGGCTCTACCGCAAAGCGGGCCCAAACGAGGCGCTGGTGGTGTACGGGTTTCGTGGCACCCGCGTGGTGAAGGGACACGGCACGGTGATCATGCCCATGGTGGAGAACTGCCGCGAGCTCTCGCTGGAGCTGATGTCGTTCGATGTTGCGCCCCAGCAGGACCTCTACACCAAGCAGGGCGTTGCGGTCACGGTCGAGGCGGTGGCGCAGATCAAGGTGAAGTCCGATCCGGAATCGATCCTGACCGCGTCCGAGCAGTTCCTCACCAAGGCGCCGCTGGACCGGGAAGCCTTGATCCGGCTGGTGATGGAAGGCCACCTGCGCGGCATCATTGGGCAGCTCACGGTGGAAGAAATCGTGAAGCAGCCGGAGATGGTGGCTGACCGCATGCGCTCCACCTGCGCCGACGACATGAACAAGATGGGGTTGGAGGTAATCTCGTTCACCATCAAAGAGGTGCGGGACAAGAACGAATACATCTCCAACATGGGTCGACCGGACATCGCGCGCATCAAGCGGGATGCCGACGTCGCCACCGCCGAAGCGGAGCGCGACACTGCCATCCGGCGGGCGATCGCACTGCGTGAATCCGCCATTGCCAAAGCGCAAGCCGACCAGGAGCGCGTGGCGGCGGAGACCGCTTCGCAGGCACGGCAAGCGGAGGCGCAACGCGATCTGGAGGTGAAAAGGGCGACCTATAACGAGTTGGTGAAGCGCCAGCAGGCGCAGGCCGACAAGGCGTACGAAATCCAAACCAACATCATGCAGCAACAGGTGACCGCCGAGGCGGTGAAGGTACAGCAAGTCGAGAAGGAACAGCAGGTGAAGGTGCAAGAGGCAGAAATCCTGCGGCGCGAGAAAGAGCTGATCGCCACCGTGTTGAAGGGGGCCGAAATCGAGCGCCAGCGGATCGAGACGCTGGCCAACGCCGAACGGCAACGGCTGACGGTCGAGGCGGAAGGCCATGCCAGCGCGATTCGTGCGCAGGGCGAGGCAGAAGCCGAGATCATCTTCAAGAAGGGCGATGCCGAGGCGCGCGCGATGAACGTGAAGGCCGAGGCCTACCAGGAGTACAACCAGGCCGCCGTGGTGGACAAGCTGTTCACCAACATGCCGGAAGTAGTGAAGGCGCTGGCCAGTCCGTTGGCCAATGTCGATCGCATCACCGTGGTTTCCACCGGCGACGGCAACTCGGCCGGCATGCATAAGATCACTGGCGACATCGCGCAGATGGCTGCACAAGTACCGGCACTGTTCGAAGCGCTTTCGGGCATGAAGATGTCGGAGCTTCTCGGAAAGATACGGACCATCGGCGACAAGACGAAGCGGCCGGACGAGCTGCCGCCGGGCGAAGGCGATGGCAAGGCTGCGGGAGCAGGTAAGTAAGTCTTAGGTGCCCGCCCAGGCAAAATTGGCTTGGGTAGGACACTCAGTAAAGATGGGAAAAAGTTCATGCGCGCTGAACGCACATCACGATATTCAGCAAGGAGCAGCTATGGCATTACTCGATCGTGTAGCAACCCTGGTGCGGGCCAACCTCAACGACCTGGTGGACCGCGCGGAGAATCCCGAGAAGATGTTGAAACAGGTCATTCTGGATATGGAGAATCAGTTCATCCAGGTGAAGACGCAGGTCGCTATTGCCCTGGCCGACCTCCATGTGCTGGAGAAAAAGAAAACGGAGAATGCCGGGAAGCACTCCGAGTGGATGCGCAAGGCCGAGCTCGCCGTCGACAAGAAGGATGACGAGTTGGCGCGTGCGGCCCTGGAACGCGCGGTAAGCTTTCAGCAGCTAACGGAGAGCTTTGACCAGCAGATTGCAGACCAGGAGGTCCAGGTTGAGTCGCTGAAGTCTGCCCTGAAGAAGCTGGAGCTGAAGCTTTCCGAGGCGCGCGGCAAGGCCGACCTGCTGATCGCGCAGCATCGCCGCTCGCGGGCGGTGAGCCGGGCCGCCGACGCCCAAGTTACTCCCACCGGGGAGAACCGCACCTTCGAGCGCATGCGCTCCAGGGTCGTCCGCGAGGAAGCCCTGGGCCGGGCGAAAAGCGAGGTGCTCGGCGACGACATCGACGGCCGGCTTCATGCCCTGGAGCAGGAAGACAAAATCAACGCATTGTTGGACGAAATCAAGGCGAAAAGGCGGCTGAGCGCGTAGCTGTTTTGTCCGGACCGGGCGCGGGGCGGAAAGCTCCTTCCGCCCTACGCCGTTCCCAGACGCCTCAGCACGTTCTCGCGGAAGCCGCGGCTGAGCGTGAGCTTGGTCCCGTCACGCAGCAGGATTGCGTAATCCCCGTACAGCGACGGCCGCAAGGTCTTGATGCGATCCACATTCACCAGCGTGGAGCGATGTACGCGCAGGAACTGCCGCGCGCCCAGACGCCCTTCCAGCGAGGTGATGGTCTCGCGCAGGATGTGCGTGGCGGCGCCCACATGCAGGCAGACGTAATTGCCCGCCGACTCAGCCCAGTCGATCTCGGCGGGCTTGAGGCAGACAATCTCGCCGTCGGCCTTGATCACGATGCGCTGCGGCGCATTCTGCCGCGATTCCAGATCACCGAGCAAGATCGAGCACGCGTCGCTGGAACATGCCGTCCGAAGGATGCAGTATCTGCTTGCGGGCGTGGTCGAGCGCCTCCGCCAGCCGCTCCTTGCCCACCGGCTTCAGCAGGTAGTCGAGGGCGTGCACCTCAAACGCTTTCATGGCGTAGCGGTCGTAGGCGGTCACGAAGATGGTAAGCGGCATCTGCTCTTTCAACGCCGAGACCACGCCGAAGCCGTCGACCTCCGGCATCTGAATATCGAGGAAGACCAAGTCCGGCTTTTCGCGCTTGATGAGCGCGATGGCCGACTTTCCATCGCCGCACTCGGCCACAATTTCCAGATCGGGTTCTTCTTCCAGCAGCCGCCGCAGGCGCTCGCGGGCCAGCGCTTCATCGTCACTAAGCAACACTCGAATGGGCATGGATGCTATTGACCTCCTGAGAACATTCGCGGAATGGTATGTGGATCTTGACGATGCAGCCGCCGCCCGGAGCATCTTCAAGGGTCATCTTGTGATCGTGGTTGTAAAGCTGTTGCAAGCGGGCGCGCGTGTTGTGCAAGCCGACGCCTTCGGGCGGCACCGCGCCTCCGTAACCGGTAAGCCCCAGGCCGTTGTCGATGATCTCCATCCATAGCTCGTCGAAGACCTGGCGGGTTGAGATGCGAACGAAGCCGGGATCGCGGCGCGGTCCAATGCCATGGCGGATGGCGTTCTCCACCAGGGCTGCAGCATCAGATTGGGGACCAGCGCCGAGAGCGTGTGTGGCTGCGATGTCCATCTCCACTTGCAGGCGGTCCTGGAAACGAGTCTGCTGAATGTCGATGTACTTCTGAAGGAAGGTGAGCTCGCGGCTGAGCGGGACTTCATGCACGCCCACGCCGTCGAGCGAGAAGCGCAGCAGGTCCGCCAATTGTAAGGTCATGTTCTCCGCGGCGAGGCCGTCGTTGCGCGCCAAAGCGGCGATGGAGTTCAGGGTGTTGAACAGGAAGTGCGGCTCCAGCTGGATCTTCAGCACCTCCAGTTGCGCCAGCGCGAGTTGGGCCTCCAGCTGCGACGACTGCAGTTCGCGCTCGCGATACTTGCCGTAATAGGCAATCGCCTGCGTGATCAGCACGATGTACCAGTAGCGCTGGAAGTCCATGAAAGCGCGAGACAGGGTGTGGGCGAAGAAGGGAACGTGCTTTTCGGGCGTCCACGTGACGATCGGATCGAGCAGCACGATGGCCGCGGAAGCGAGGAAAGTCAGCGCCACGCAAGCAACCAGGTGGACGGGCAGCGCGGTTGTCCAGCTGTTGCGATCAAAAGTAAACCGCTGGGCGAGTTCGTACACCACCGGAGTCAGAAGGGACCAGATGAAAGAGACGGTGATGCTCCAGGCCAGCAACTGCACCCAGCCCTCCGGGGTGCCCATGGAGGCCATGTAGACGTGCCACCCCGTCGCACTCAGCAACGCGAGCACGGTCCACAAAACAAAACCAACGGCCCAGACGCGGACCCATTGTTTCCACATGGTGAGCTACCTGTTCTGCGTTAAACCCCAAAAAACGAGGACGAGCTGCACCGACAAAGTGATAGACGAACGGCAGCGACAAAAGTTCCCCTAAAAAATTAAAGTAGCGTAAAACCGGGGAACCTTTGTCAACAATTTGTAAACATCGGGAGTGTCCAGTTCTGGTCACTGGCCACATACCGGCAACGACCGTGCGACAATGGGGCGGCCCGTATGCACGAACTTGGCATTGCAACCTCGATTCTGGAATGTGTTCAGTCGGAAGCGCTGCGCCATCCCGACGGTCGCATCACCAAGGTGGGCGTTAAGATAGGCGAGCTCTCAGGGGTTGACCGGGACGCGCTCCAGTTCGGTTTCGAGGTCCTGGTGAAGGACACCGAATGGGAGCCACTGGTGCTGGAGCTGGAATACGTCCCGCGGATGCAGCGCTGCCCGAAGTGCGCTTACGAGTTCCGCATGACCGAATTCGACCCGCGATGTCCTTTGTGCGGCGATTTTCACACCCAGTGCATCAGCGGCGAAGAACTCGACATCGCATATATGGAAGTGGATGGATGAATCGCATCGCAGTTGAAAAGAAGGTCCTCAACGAGAACCAGATCCTGGCAGAAGAGTTGCGCGAGCGTTACCGGCAACTTGGACTTCTGTGCGTCAACCTGATCAGCGCACCGGGCTCCGGCAAGACCGCCCTGCTGGAGCGCACGCTCGAGCGCATGGACAAGAGCACTCGCGTTGCCGTGCTGACCGGCGATCTGCAAACCGAGAACGACGCCAAGCGCCTGGCCAAATTCGGATTTCCAGTGAAGCAGATCACCACCGGAGGTACCTGCCATCTCGACGCCAAGATGATCGGCAAGCACCTCGAAGACTGGAAGCTCGAAGACCTCGACTTGCTGATCGTCGAGAATGTCGGCAACCTGGTTTGTCCGTCGAGTTACGATCTGGGCGAGGACGCGAAGATCGTTCTGCTGAGCACCACCGAAGGCGAAGACAAGCCGCTCAAGTATCCCTCCATTTTCTTCAAGTCGGAGCTGATGCTGCTGACCAAGATTGATCTGCTGCCCTACGTTCCATTCAAAGCTGAAGTCGCGCGAGAGAATGCCCGGCGAGTCCATCCCGACATGGAGATCATCGACGTCTCCAGCACGACGGGCGAAGGTCTCGATCGCTGGATGGATTGGCTAAAGGCACGCCAGGAAAAGGCGCGAGCGAAACTGCAAAGCGTTGGCACCTAGGACGGTTCCCGGGTTACTGTCACAAGCCCGCGGCGGATACACCCATTCCTGAACTGCATTAGCCACGCGCGCATTGGTGAACAGATTCCTTGAGCCTGGTGGCCAGCATGGCCTAACATGGGCCGCGGAGTCTTCATGCGCAACTTGCACCTTCCATCCTCGGCAAGTGCAGGAGGGCAGGCGATGGGCCGTCGGCCGAACTCATCGGGTCTCAATCTGTTCGTCACGATGCTGTTATGTGTCCTCGCAGGGATGGCGAGCTCCGTCCTGTTGTCGGCTCAGCAACCCGCGCCGCCCTCCGACCAAGCGAACCCTGGATACCCCGTCACCGTGGAGGGCCATGAGGTCTTCAAAGTCAATGAGGGACTGGGCCCGTTTTCGGCTCAGGAGCGAGCGCAGAGGGTCTCGGATCGGCTCACAAAGCTGGTCTACACACCCAGCGCCGACCTGACGGCTATCACCACTTCGGAGTCCGATTACGGAACCGAAATCAAGCTGAACGACGACGTGCTGACTATCGTCACCGACGACGACGCCAAGCGGACACATGTCGTCCGGAGTCTGCTGGCAAGGTACTACGTTACTCAGATTCGCAATGCTGTCGCCCAGGCCCGGCAGGAGCGCGGCGCGAGGTTCCTGATTAAGGCTGCGATTTACGCGTTGGTCACACTGCTTCTCTACTTGCTGTTGGTGTGGCTGGTTGTGACTGGCACGCGGCGGCTCCTCAAGCGGCTGCAGCGTGGAGAAGCCCCGCTGGTCAAGGGCATCAAGATTCAGCAATCCGAAATCCTGGCGGCGGAGCGTCTCACCAGGATTCTCGCAGGGCTGGTGCGCCTGCTGCGGATTGCCGTCCTCTTCTTTCTCACCTGGGTGTTCCTCGGCGCCGAGTTCAACTATTTCCCCTGGACCCGGGTACATGGCAGGCAGTTGCTGGAATATGTCCTCACCCCCGTCCGCTTTGTGGGGATTGCATTCCTGAATTATCTGCCAAACCTGTTTTATATCCTGGTGATTTTCGCCGTGATGTACTACGTGCTGAAGTTTGTGGCCCTTCTGGCGCGAGAGTTCGAGCGGGGGAAGATTAGCCTGCGAGGTTTTTATCCGGAATGGGTCCAGCCCACTTACAAGATTGTCCGGTTCCTCCTCTTTGCTTTCACCGCCGTCCTCATCTACCCCTATTTGCCGGGCACGAATTCGCCGGCTTTCAAGGGTGTGGGCCTCTTCCTCGGCGTACTTTTTTCCCTGGGTTCAACCTCGGCGATCGCCAATATTGTGGCGGGCATCATCCTGACCTACACCCGAGGGTTCCGCATCGGAGATTGGGTGAAAATTGGCGACAATTTGGGCGAGGTAATTTCACAAAGTATGCTGGCCACGCACCTGCGGACCATCAAGAACGAGGAAATCGTCATCCCGAACTCGGTTGTGCTGAACAGCCACGTCACCAACTACAGCCTGCTGGCGCAAAGCAATGGCCTCATCCTGCATACTTCCGTCACCATTGGATATGACGCCCCGTGGCGCGCCGTGCACGAGCTGCTCATCGAAGCTGCTGTGAAGACAGACAACATCCTGGCCAGTCCAGCGCCGTTCGTGCTGCAGAGTGCTTTGCAAGACTCGTATGTGCAATATGAGATCAACGCTTACACCAACCAGCCCGCGGAGATGATGAACACCTACTCGAAGCTGCATGCCAACATTCAGGATTGCTTCTATGCGGGCGGAGTCGAGATCATGTCTCCCATCTTCTCGGCCATTCGTGATGGGAACAAGACCGCTATCCCAGCGGAGTTCCTGCCGGCAGACTATCGTCCTCAAGGCTTTCGGATCGCACAGCCGGATGACGCAGACGCCGCCGCTGCGGGGGCCGACGGGTAAGTCGTCCCACTTTTGTGGGAAGGGGATTGGCCCAAAGCTGCTTGACATTTCTCAGCCACCGCTTATACTCAGGTGATTCCATGTCTTACTCGACCTACAACCCGACAATAATCATGGCCATGTGCATGTGTACTTGTGTCGGCCTGTGGGTTGAGCGAGGAGCGGCAAGAGTTAAACAGTAAGTAGCCGCAAGGATTCTCAAACGACCCACAGTCCCGACGATTGTGGGTCGTTTTGTTTTTGACCGCCAGGTCCCGAGAAACATCCAAAACCGAGGAGAGTGACAGCAATGAGTGCCAACGACGGAAAGCCCACCTTCAATTTCGACACGCTTGCCATTCATGGCGGCCAGGACGTAGACGCCACAACCAAGTCGCGCGCCGTTCCGATCTATCAGACCACGTCCTACGTGTTCGACGATGCCGACCACGCCGCGCGACTCTTTGCTCTGCAGGAGTTCGGCAACATCTACACCCGGATCATGAACCCGACGACTGACGTCTTCGAAAAGCGCATTGCCGCGCTCGAAGGCGGTGTTGCCGGCCTAGCGCTGGCCTCGGGGCAAGCCGCCGAGACCCTCATCATCATCACCTTGGCTTCCGCGGGAGACGAGATCGTGTCCACAACCTCGCTCTACGGCGGTACTTACAATTTGTTTCATTACACCCTGCCCAAGCTCGGGATCAAGGTGAGATTTGTGGATGCCGATGACTTTGACGGGCTGCGCGCTGCCATTAACGAAAAGACGAAGGCTGTTTATGCCGAGACCATCGGCAATCCCAAGCTTGACATCGTTGATATCGAGCAACTGGCGAAGATCGCGCACGAGAAGGGCGTGCCTCTGGTCATCGACAACACCACTGCGACCCCGGCGCTGTGCCGGCCTATCGAGTGGGGCGCGGATATCGTCATCAACTCCGCCACCAAGTTTATCGGCGGCCATGGCAATTCCATTGGTGGGGTCATCGTGGATAGCGGCAAGTTCGATTGGGAGGCCTCAGGACGCTTTCCTCGACTTCGTCGAGCCCGATCCGTCGTACCACGGCGTGTCCTACACGAAGGCGTTCGGCAACCTTGCCTTCATCATCAAGGCGCGAGTGCAGGGGCTGCGCGACACCGGTGGGTGTCTCTCCCCGTTTAACGCCTTCCTTCTGCTGCAGGGAGCGGAGACCTTGCACCTGCGGCTGGAGCGGCATTCGGAGAACGCGCTGAAGGTCGCGGAGTTTCTGTCCAGCCATCCCGATGTGGAGTGGGTGAATTATCCTGGGCTGCCCACCAGCCAGTATTACCAGCGAGCGAGAAAGTACCTGCCGAAGGGCGCGAGCGCGCTGGTCACGTTTGGCATTCGTGGAGGCTTCGAAGCGGGCAAGCGCTTCATCAATTCGCTGCAACTGTTCAGCCTGCTGGCCAATATCGGCGACGCCAAATCGCTGGTGATTCATCCCGCATCCACGACACATGCACAACTCAGCGAGTCCGAACAGCGCGATACCGGTGTGACGCCGGAGCTGGTCCGTCTGTCCGTCGGCATCGAAGACATTCGCGATATCACTGCTGACCTCGACCGCGGGCTGCGCGCGGCAACCGGCAAACTGCCGGCGTCCGAAAAGGGCACCGAGCAACCTGCGGCGCAGGTGGCTGGAGATTGAGAATGAGCACGACCCTGCAACCAACTCGGGAAGGGGACGTGATACTGGCGCAGGATGCGCCGTTCCGCCTGGAGGCCGGAGGCTCGCTGCAGCCGGTCTCCATCCGCTATGCCGTCTATGGCGAGCTGAACGAGCGCCGCGACAACGCCGTGCTCATCTGCCATGCGCTGTCGGGGTCGGCGCGCGCGGCCGACTGGTGGCCCGAGATGTTCTCTACTGCTGCATCGCCCGCAAGAGCAGCAGGTGATGCAGACCCCGGCGGCAGTGTCTTTGACTTGTCGCGCGATTGCGTCATCTGCACCAATATTCTCGGCTCGTGTTACGGGTCGACCGGACCAACTTCGATCAATCCGGCTACCGGTCAGCCTTATGGGCCCGGATTTTCCCTTGGTGGCGGTCCGTGACATGGTCCGCGCACAGGCTCAGGTGCTCGATGAACTCGGGGTGCAGCGGTTGCATATCGTGATTGGTGCCTCCATTGGCGGTATGCAGGCGCTGCAGTGGGCGGTGGATTATCCCGAGCGCATTGAGCACTGCATCGCCATCGGGGCAGCGCCGCTTTCAGCGATGGGGCTGGCACTGAATCATCTGCAACGCCAGGCGATTCGGCTGGATTCGAAGTTTCGGGGCGGAAGGTATCTGCCTGGCGAGGGGCCCGACCGTGGTCTGGGACTGGCGCGAGCGATTGCGATGTGCTCGTACAAGTCGGCTGAGCTGTTCGACGAGCGCTACGCCCGCAAGCCGAACCGCAACGGGGAAGATCCTCTGCGCTCCTTCGAACACCGTTACGATGTCGCCGGCTACCTCGATTACCAGGGAGAGAAGTTCGTGCAGCGTTTCGACGCTAACGCCTACCTCGTGATCGCGAAGGCAATGGACACCTTTGACCTGGCGCACGGCTATGCGTCGGAAGCGGAGGCGCTGAAGCGGATCCAGGCGCACGTGTCTCTGGTGGGAATTACCTCAGACTGGCTGTTTCCGCCGGAGGATGTTCGTGCGCTGGCCGGGCGCATCGAAACCGCCGGAGCGCGCCTGCGACTACACCGAGTTCGAATCGTCGCACGGGCATGACGGATTTCTGGCCGAAGTGGATGCTATTGCGGCGGTCGTGTCCGGACGCTTCCACGCGCGCCGGCTCGCATTGGTCAAGAACATCCGGCCGCGCGTGGTTTGCAGTTGAGGGCCTCGGGAGCGGCGGTTGCTTTTGTTTTTCGCGATCGGAGACTTGATGGGGCGGTGAGTACCGCAGGAGATCATCGAGAAAGGGCCGCATAGCGGCATTGGTTGAAAGAAATAATATGACAGTTCTTACCGAACCAAAGACCAGCAGTTTTCCAGGTAACCTGTTGCGCGATCGCATTGCCATCATTACCGGCGGCTCTCGCGGCATCGGACGCGCCACGGCGCGGCGTCTGGCGGAGGCCGGCGCACACGTAGTGGTGAATTACATCTACCAGGCGCAGGAAGCGGAAGACGCGGTAAGCGCTGCGCGCAGTTTGGGCGTGCAATCGCTGGCCGTGCAGGGCGACGTAAGCCAGACCCACGAGGCGGCCGCCGTGGTGGAAAAAACGCTGAACTATTTCGGCAGACTCGATCTCGTCGTGGCCAACGCAGGCATCTGGGAGGGTGCTCCGGTCGATGAGATGAGCGACGAAGTCTGGGACAAGGTCATCAATCACAATCTGCGCGGGACCTGGACCATTTGCCGCGCGGCCGTTCCGGCGATGAGGCGGCAGGGCAGCGGAGCGATCGTGATTGTCAGTTCGACCGCGGGACAACGCGGCGAGGCCGGCTACTCGAACTACGCTGCCTCGAAGGGCGGACAAATCAGCTTCGCCAAGTCTCTGGCGATCGAACTGGCGCCCAGCATCCGCGTGAATTGCGTCGCTCCCGGATGGGTTGACACGGAACTGAACGACCCTGTCTTTGGTCCCGGCACTAACGGGTATAAGCACGAAGTAGAGCAGGCCATTCCCTTGCATCGCATCGCAACTGCCGATGACGTGGCCAGCGCCATCGTGTTTCTCGGCTCCGATTGGGCGCGCCACATCACCGGCGAAGTGCTGAACATCAATGGCGGTTCCGTCCTCTGCGGCTGAGGGAGGGCTTATTCTGACGGTGTGGGAAGAAGGGGGGCCATCACGGCTCCCGTTGTCTTCCATTTACAATTGTTTGTTTCCCTTGAGGTCAGAATGTCATTGGTCCGGTACTTGATGTTGCTGTCACTCGTAGTGTGGATTGGCGGCCTCATATTTTTTGCTTTCGTGCTTGCGCCCACGGTCTTCGCCGTTCTTCCCACACGACAGCTCGCGGGCAACGTCGTCAACCGCAGTCTCGGAATTCTGCACTGGATGGCACTGACCAGCGGCGTGGTATTCGCAGTTACTTCGATGATCGATTCCCGCGTGGTGAACGGGGTTATGGAACCGTTTGCCCTGCGCAACCTGCTGATCTACGCCATGATGATTCTGACGCTGGTGAGCATGTTCGGGATCGCATCGCGCATGGCCGTGCTGCGGGAGCAGATGGGCGTGATTGACGAGGTGCCGCACGACAACCCGCTGCGTGTGGAATTCAACCGCCTGCACCTCTGGTCGACGCGAGT
This sequence comes from uncultured Acidobacteriaceae bacterium, assembly GCA_963831675.1. GTDB lineage: Bacteria > Acidobacteriota > Terriglobia > Terriglobales > Acidobacteriaceae > Bog-257. The sequence goes on along the minus strand of CAWHRM010000015.1, from coordinate 63,746 downwards.
TGAAGGCGCGGTGTTAGTGCTCGGGCTGGGTCTGCTGTATCTGACGGCGCGGCGATTATCGTGAAAACTCTCTCAGCTCTCAGCTATCAGCCGTCGGCTTGAGCGTCAATGTTAAATGCTTGTTCTGAGTATCGAAATAGAGTCAGCAACTTCGGACGAGTCTTTGTGTGGAATCGTGACCCTTGTTTTTGTCTCTGATCTTTATCAGTTGAAAGGACCAGCCATCAGCAAACGGCTCTGGCTGACGGCTAATTATGAAGACTGGAATCATAGGCCTGCCGCAGGTGGGCAAGACATCTCTGTTTGTGATGCTGACGAAGCAGTCGGTCGCGCAGCGAACGCATGGCAATCCGCGCGAGGCGCATCTTGGTGTCGCCAAGGTCCCTGACGACCGTCTCGATCGACTGGCCGCACTCTACAACCCGAAGAAGCTGGTGCATGCCAGCGTTGAGTATGCCGATGTCGCGGCGCTCAGCAAAGAGGCTTTGAACGAGACTGCCTTCGCCGCGAACCTGCGCAACGTTGACGCCCTGGCGCACGTCGTCCGCGTCTTTGAGGACGATTCCATCCCCCATGTAGGGCCGGTCGATCCCTTGCGCGATATCAAGAACATCGACTTCGACCTCATCGTCAACGATCTCGGCCAGGTAGAGAAGCGGCTGGAGCGGGTCGAGAAAGACTTGAAAAAGATGAAGTCGGCCGAGACCGAGCGGGAGCACGATTTGCTGAAGCGCGCCAAGGCCCATTTGGAAACCGAGAGCCCGCTGCGCGAGATGGAAATGACGCCCGAGGACAAGAAGCGGGTGCGGGGCTTCATGTTCCTGAGCGAGAAGCCGATTCTGTACGTGCTCAACATCGGCGAGAGTGCGGCGCTGGGCAAGGACCTGGAGGAAGCGGTTGCGAAGTACGGAATCACGGAAGTCGCGTCGCGGCCAAACACGGGCGCGCTGGCAGTCTGCGCCAAGGTCGAGGCCGAACTCGCCGAGATGAGCGACGAGGACGCTGCCGAATTCCTCGCCAGCTACGAACTGAAAGAAAGCGGACTGGTGCGGCTCATCCGCAAGAGCTACGAGTTGCTGGGACTGATTTCATTTTTCACCGTGGGCGAAGACGAGTGCCGCGCCTGGACGGTGGAGCGTGGATCGAAGGCGGTGAACGCGGCGGGCGCAATCCACACTGATCTGGAACATCATTTCATTCGCGCCGAGACCATCCACTGGGACCAGTTGCTGGAGGCCGGCTCCGAAGCCGAGGCGCGCGCCCGCGGCACCTTGCGATTGGAGGGCAAGGAGTACATCGTGAAGGACGGCGACGTGATGCACATCACGACACAGTGGATAGGGGAATCTGCTACCTACACCAGTTCCCCGTTTTGTGGCCGCATATCGGCGACTCCCCACGTTCGTTATCACCGGTTAGAGCTGATGACCTGCGCCGTCACGGAAGCCTAAGTCCCCTACAAGATCGACCGAATTACGAGGACCGTCGTTGCTGTGTGTTCAGCGAACCGCACCCAGCTGTGCGGGCTGCGGAAGCTCTTTGAAGAGCGGGTGTCAATAGCGTAACCGATGATTTCCCTGCCTGCAAATACGGCTGTGGCGACCATTCGCCCGAGACCCGTGAACCACACGGCCGAAGGAGTACGTCCGCTGCGGAACCGACATTCACACCACCACCGCCGAATCGGCCGTCCCTCTGCCTGACGAGGCATTAAGGGACTGGCGCAAGACAGCGCCAAGCACCGCAAGCCTACGACCAATAGCTTCCGGCTTTGATCGCCGGAAGCGCCCAGATCGTCATTGACACGCCGCGTCATATGGTTACTGCTGACCCTCTACGTTTGGGCGTCTGACTGCGCAGGCTCGCTTGATGGCTGTTGCTCTGGTTCGGTAAGCGCTTTAACTGCCTCATCCCAGAGTGCTATTTTTTCCAGATGCGTTACCCGTATGTTGATCGCCGAGTCAGTGAAGCTAACGAGATGTTTCGCAATTCTTCGGTGGACAATTCAGGATCTGAGGTCTAGCAGAACCTTTCCAGCCTGAGTATCCATCTGTCGCAAGGCGCGTTCCGCATCAGCTACTTGCCATCCGACGGCCTCGCCAATCCCTTTGTCGGCATGGAGAGTCGCAATCTTTCCAGCGCCCCCAACAGAACTCAGCACGCTTTTGGCAACACTGAGAAGTTGTACAGCTAGAAGAATGCCACGCGAAATAGTAGTTCCCGATTCGTGAATTGTCTGACGCTCATATAGATTCTGCACCTGGTACTGCACTGCGCGTCCCGAGCCAATAATTGCATATTCCTGTACTACGCGAATCGCTGTAGCCGCTGAGTGAAATAAGATGGGAGCTCGGTCTGCGATCTTGTAGGCGATCAATAATTCAATGAAGGTGTCGTCTTGATCGGATGCCGGATACAACCTAAATTCCTTCTCATAAAGGCCGTTCAATACATTGCCGATCACCAATTCGGCAGTCTCATAATCCCTACATCCGCCCCATATCGCACGGTGTATTCTTTCGGTTGCCATATCAACCAAAGGCCCAACACCAGAGCCCGCAATTATTGCATCACTAAATGAACTGCGTTTCGCGACCAATTTTTGCACCGGAAACTTGTAGTCGCCTGCCGATTCCTGAGAATCAGCGCACATAACAATTCCATCGTAACAGCAAAATCCAGCGGCTACGGTCACAGTCTTCTCCATGAGTCGCCGCTTGGGTTTCGGACGCGGTTGAATTGAGGGGAGCGGCGCTCTTGAGAGCATTCAACACCCCCTCGGCAATATTGTGAAGTGAATAATCTTGGTGGTTAGTTAACAACGGCGCAAGCGTCCAACAAGTCCTTCCCAGTAAAGGGGGCCTTGGACTCCGCTCGCTCAGAACGTCAAGGTAGGAGGATATGGCTGATGCTGACGGCTGAGAACAATCCTAGCTTACCGCTTTGTTCCGGAACTGGCGCAGTCCTGCCGTCAGCAACAGCGCGTCGAAGATCACCAGTCCCACCAGCACGGCCACCAGCGACAGATGAGGAAACTGCGGAACCAGCACGGCGCGCAGGCCCTCGCTGGCGTAAACCAACGGGTTCACCAGCACGACCTTTTGCAGGATGGGAAAGCTCTGCAGCGCGCTCCACGGATAGTAGGTGCAGCCAAAGAAGATCATCGGGGTCAGCACCATGCTGAACATCAGCCCGATGTGGGTTTGATCGACACTACATCCCAGCGCGAGGCCGCCCGAGGCGGAGAAGAGTGCAACCAACACAGTGATCGCCGCGAAGCTGAGCGGAGTGCGCAGGTTCAGCTCGACGCCCGGCCGCAGGATCAGCCACGCTGCGGGAATCACCACCAGGCCGGAGATGAGCGCCTGTATCACTCCTGCGAGCACCTTCTCGATTGCGACCCACGAGATTTCCATAGGCGCGAGCAGGCGGTCTTCGATTTCTCGCGTGAATTGGAACTCCCCGATCAAAGGCATGGCAACCGCCCAGACGCCGGTGAACACCATGCTGATCGCCATGATGCCGGGCAGCAGCAGACTCTTGTACGACGCAGGCATGTAGCCGCTGCGCACCATCACCCGGCCGAAGATAAAGACGAACATCAGCGGCTGCAGAAAAGTTTGCAGCACCAGGGCGAATGAGTTGCGCCGGGCGACGCGAGCGTCGCGCGCCAGCATGGCGAAAAACGTCTTCCAGTTCATTCCCGCAAGCTCCTTCCAGTGTGGTGCAGAAAAAGATTTTCCAGGCTCGGTTCGGAGATATGCACGTCGCACAGTTCGACGCCTGTGGCCGAAGCCAGGCTGGCGACTTCAGGGATCAAGGAGCCGCCGCGATCGGCGTAAAGGTCGGCGCCGTTCTCATTATTGGCGCGAACCTCTCTCACGCCGGCCAGCGACTGAAGCCGCTGCAGCAGCTCTGGAGACTGGTTGCCGAAGCGCAGGCGCAACAAGTATCCGCCCGGCACCGAAGCCTTCAACTCGCTGGGCGTGCCCAGCGCGATATTGCGCCCGTGATCGATGATGGCCAGGCGATGCGAAAGCGCGTCGGCCTCTTCCATGTTGTGGGTGGTCAGCAGGATGGTCTTGCCGCTCTGGTTGTACTCACGGATGATTTCCCAGAGCAGCAATCGCGTCTGTGGATCGAGGCCAGCGCTGGGTTCGTCGAGGAAAAGCACTTGCGGGTCGTGCATCATGGCGCGCGCGATGGAGAGACGCTGCATCATGCCGCCGGAGAATCCGCGGACCATCTGGTCGCCACGGTCGCTGAGCTTGAATCGCTCCAGCAGCGCGTCGGCGCGCCGGGCTCGCTCCGGCGAATCGAGGCCGAAGTAGGCGCCATGAAACAGCAGGATCTCGCGAGCGGTGAGGGAGAAATCGAGGTTAGGGCGCTGTGCGACCACGCCGATCAGGCGTTTGACCGGAACCTGTTCCTGCCAGACGTCGTGCTCGCCAATCCACGCCTGTCCGCCGGTTGGCCGCACGCGCGTGGTCAGGATTCCCACCGTCGTGGACTTGCCTGCGCCGTTCGGCCCGAGCAGTCCGAAAACTTCGCCGGCCCGGATATCGAGCGACAGGCCGTCAAGGGCAACAATCTCCGGCTTGGGCTGCTTCTTCTTGTCCTTGCCACGTCCGGCCGGCGAGCCGAAGGCTCCGCCGCCAGCGCCGAACGGTGGCGCAGAAGTGTAGACCTTGCGTAAATCGCGGGTGCGAATACCAATCATGCAGGAGTTCCTGAGGTAGCGCTGACGGTAACGCATTCACGAAGCGACATCAGTCCGCCAGCCCGAAAGATTGACTGCGATACTTCCAGAGGACTGGCACAAATGTCAATCGGCTGTGAAAACTGGTAGTTTGCGACTTTGAAACCAGCCTGCTACCGGAAAAACCGCCACTCATCTACAGAAAGGGTAATTCGGGTTGACCGGACTTCTAGCTGCGGCCTAACATAACCGCCAAATGGAAACTGCGGCCCTTGGGATGGTCGGCCAGGTCGTTTCCCACTACCGCATCTTGGGGAAGCTCGGTGGTGGTGGCATGGGCGTGGTTTACGAGGCGGAAGACACGCGCCTCGGCCGCCATGTCGCGTTGAAGTTCATTCCTGACAACCTGCTCAACGACCGCAAGTCCCTGGACCGCTTCCTGCGCGAGGCCCGCGCCGCTTCGCAGTTGAACCATCCCAGCATCTGCATCATTCATGACATCGAAGACCTTGACGGCCATCCCTTCATCGTGATGGAGAAGCTGGAAGGAGTGAGCCTGAAGGACCGGCTGCTGGGCAAGCCGATCGAGTTGGAGGAACTCCTTGACACCGGCATCCAGGTGGCGGATGCGCTCGCGGCCTGTCACGCCAAGGGCATCATCCATCGCGATATCAAGCCGGCCAACATCTTTCTCACCAATTCAGGCCGGGTCAAAATCCTCGACTTCGGTCTGGCCAAAGTATCGCGCGCGCTCAGCAGCAGCGACGTGGGGCTGCAGGAGGACCTGACCCTCGCGGGCGAGATCTTCGGCACCGCAGTTTACATGTCGCCGGAGCAGGCGCGCGGCGAAGAACTCGACGCGCGCAGCGACCTGTTCTCGCTCGGCGCCGTGCTCTACCAGATGGCAACTGGCAAGAAACCTTTCGCCGGAACCAACGTGGTCACCACGCTGGATGCCGTCATGAACCAGAAGCCGGTCTCTCCGCTGAAGCTGAACCCGGCTCTTCCTCCCGACCTGGAGGGCATCCTGGGCCGCGCGATGGAGAAGAACCCGGGCAACCGCTACCAGACCGCACTGGCCATGAAGGGCGATCTCGAATCGCTGAAGAAGGAAACTGACCCGGAATTGACCAACTCCGGTCGGGTGAAGCCGCCCCTGCCGTATCGCATCAAGACGAGCACATTTCAAACTACGAGTAAGGTGCAAACCTATCTCCTGATTGGCGTCACTGCGCTGCTGGTTTTGGCGGTAACTGCCGCCGCGGCCCTGTGGTATAAGCATCGTCCCGGCGGCGGTGGGGGCGCGGCCAAAAACACCATCGCCGTACTGCCGCTACAGAACGTCAACGGCGACATCAGCGTCGAGTTCCTTCGCTTCGCACTCGCCGATGAAATCTCCAACGTGCTCACCTACACGCGCTCGCTCGACGTTCGTCCCTCTTCGACTACGCGTGCCTACGCCGCCAGCGACGTCGATCCCCAGAAAGCGGGCCGCGAATTGCATGTTGCCACCATCGTCACCGGACACTTCCTCAAGCAGGGCGAGAACCTGATCGTCACCCTGGAGGCGATTGACGTAAACAACGACCGCCTCCTCTGGCAGACCAACTTGACCGCGCCCGCCCAGGATCTCATCACTCTGCAGAACGGCATCATCGCCCAGGTGCGTCAAAACTTGCTTCCGGCGCTGGGTGCTGGCGGTGGAGTCGTGGAGGCAGGCTCGCGTCCCAAGGACCCGGAAGCCTACGACCTTTACCTGCACAGCCTGGCGCTGCCTCATGACGCCGCCGCCAACAAAGACGCCATTGCGGTGCTGGAGCACGTGGTGCAGTTAGACCCGAACTACGCGCCTGCTTGGGAACAACTGGGTCTCCGCTATTACTATGACGCGAGTTATTCCGACGGTGGCGAGGCCATGTTCCAGCGCTCCAACCAGGCGTATGAGCAGGCTTTGAAGCTGGATCCCGACCGCATCGTCGCCGCCGGGCAGCTCATCACCAACCGTGTCGAGCGCGGTGAACTGGGCAAAGCTTACGAGGCCGCGCTGGCGCTGATCAAGAGCCGTCCGGACAGCGCTCAGGCCCACTTCGTGATGTCCTACGTGTATCGCTACGCTGGCATGCTGCCGCAATCCGCCCAGGAATGCGACAAGGCCCTGGCGCTCGACCCGGGCAACTACACCTACCGTTCCTGCGCCTGGTCGTTCATGGAACTCGGGCAACACGGCGCGGGCGGCCGACTTCATTCGTCTTGACGCTGGCTCGGAATGGGCTGCGTATGTCATGCCATCGCTCCTTCTGCGAGAAGGCAAGATGCCCGAGACGCTGGAAGCCATCAAGCAGATGCCAACCGCTCCTCGTTATCATCGTGATCTCTGGGAGGCTTGCGTGCTGCACCAACAACCGTTGGAATTGGACCACGTCGCCCATGAGGCCATCATCAACCTGCCGGTCGAGCCCGATCCCGAGGTCCTGTATTACGAGGGGGCCCTTCTCGGGTATTGTGGCAGGAATGAGGTTGCTCTTCGTCTGCTCCAGAGCGCCGTTGAGCGGAACTATTGCGCGTATTCCAATCTGCTCTCTGACCCGCTGTTGGCTAAATTGCGCGCCGATCCTGCCTTCAACAGCTTGCTGACCTCGGCCCGGGAATGCCAGGAGGCAATGCAGTCCGCCAGCCCTGCGAATGGGAAAGAGTGAAGAGCCGGCCAGTCAACGAGTTCACACCTTATGGCATTGTTCGAAGCGATATTGAAGCAGATCCAGGGAACATGGCAGAAGTACACGGTCGCGCTCTCGATTCTCGTGATGAGCTTCATCATCGATGGGCTGAGTGGCTTCAAGTTTTTGCACGACACCCAGGAAATCCAACTCGCCGGCTTCAAGGTTGTCCGTGAATCCATCTCGGTGGCATTTGGCCTGTTGTTCTCCGTCTTTGTCGTTGCTGCCTTCTATCAATCCGAAAACTTGAAGCGTAGCTCGCAGGCTCTTACTCAGGCGAACGCCGAAGGCCCTGCGCAACATGCCCGAACTGCAACTCTGGCTGTCGTCGCCATTTTCCCCCAGCCGGTTCTTGCGCATGGGTGTTCTGGGGGGTCTTTGTGTCCGGGTACCTGTGGTTGGCATGGTTCAGCCTCGTTCACCTGCTGGCCTATGGCAGTTGGCTTCCCAAGTCCGACCACATGGCCCCGTGGCTCTTCCGCTCGATCGGGGTATTCGATCTGGCACTGTTCTGCGTCTGCGTCGTGCTCGGGTGGCTGCTCTACTGGAACTTCGAGGATGTCCGCGTCAAGCTTCTAGCAGGCAATGAAGGCGGGCAAACCCGCGCTTAGGCTGGTGAGTTGTTCTTGGGGCTGAACTCGCTGCGATGGCGGCTGTAGAGCACGTACACCACCAGCCCGATAATCAGCCAAAGGAAAAAGCGCAGCCAGGTCAGGATCGGCAGGCCAGCCATGAGCAGCATGCAGAAGAGCACGCTGAGCACGGGCGCGGCGATCCCGCCCGGTGCCCTGAACCCGCGACGGCGTTCCGGCTGCTTGTAGCGCAGGATGATCACTCCGATCGAGACCAGCACAAACGCGAACAGCGTCCCGATGTTTGACAGATCAGCCAGCGTCCCAATGTCGAGGATCCCGCCAGGAATGCCGACCAGAAATCCCGCGATCCACGTCGCGGTCGACGGCGTGCGAAAGCGCGGATGTACGCGGCTGAACAGCTTGGGCAACAGCCCATCGCGCGACATCGAGAACCACACCCGCGCCTGCCCAAGCTGAAACACCAGCAGCGACGAAATCATGCCCATCATCGCTCCAAATAACACTGCCAGCCGCGTCCAGTGCAGCGTCTCCGAATGTGTCAGCAGCGTCAGCTTCTTCATGCTGTTGACCACCGGCGCGGCATCGTCGATCAGTGAATTCCACGGCACGATTCCGGTCAACACCACGGCCACGGCAATGTATAGAACGGTGCACACGATCAGAGTGGCGATAATGCCGATAGGCAAATCACGTTGCGGGTTCCTGGCTTCCTCAGCGGCGGTCGAGACTGAGTCGAATCCAATGTAGGTGAAGAAGATGATGGAGCCGCCCGTCAGCACGCCCGACCAGCCTTCGGGCGCGTAGGGATGGTAGTTGGATGGGTGGATGTACTTCATTCCCACAAAGACAAACGCCAGGATGGCCGAGATTTTCAGGATGACCATCACGTTGTTGGTCTCGGCCGACTCGCGGATGCCGCGCACCAGTACCACCGTCAGCAGCATAACGATGAGGAACGCGGGAAAGTTGAAGCCGAAGTGAAAGCCCGGCGGATAAAGGACGTTGCCGCTCACGCCGGTGAGTCCGCCCGGCAGATACGCGGGCGTAATCCAGCGCAGGCTGGGATGCCAGCCAAACCAGTCGAACATGTCGACCAGGTGCGCAGCGAAGCCCACGCTCACCGCCATGTTGCTGACCGCGTATTCCAGGATCAGGTCCCAGCCGATGATCCAGGCAATCAGTTCGCCCATGGTCGCGTAGGTGTAGGTGTAAGCACTGCCCGCGATCGGGATCATGGATGCGAGCTCTGCGTAGCACAAGGCTGTGAAGCCGCACACGATGGCCACCAGCACCAGCGAAACCGCCAGCGCCGGGCCGGCGCCGGGCCGCCCAGTCGTGGCCGCGTGGTGCACGATGTAGTCGGCCAGAGGTGCGTTCAGGATGGACGAAGTATCGAACTTCTGGCCGGCGATCGCGGTCCCGATGACGGTGAAGATGCCGGAGCCAATGACCGCGCCGATGCCAAGCGCCGTCAGCGACCACGGGCCGAGAGTCTTCTTCAGCCGATGTTCCGGCTCCTGCGACTCGGAGATCAGCTTGTCAATGGACTTGCACGCGAAGAGTTGGCTCGCCAGGTTGACGCTCCCGGGACTGTTGGAATGGATGCCTCAGGATTGAAACAGAAATCGCTGCCACGCGGCAAGTCTGTGGTGACGACGCTGAAATAAAAGCGCCCTCCGTCGAAACCCGTTTACTGCTTCACCTGAACAGTTCGGGATCCGTCGCCCTCAGCCGGTGCAACTGATCGGCCCAGAGCGGCTCCAGCGCATTCATTTTGGCGATCGCGATTTTGGCCGCCATCGCGTGTTCCATCTTGATGGGCGTCGGCGTGAACCCGGTCGCGCGCGCGGCCACCGCCACCGACAAGTTGCGGGCGATCATGCCTTCCAATAGCAGCATGGCGAAGAGAGCAATCTGCACATTCGGCCCGTTGGTAATGGCTCCGTGGTTGGGCAGGATCACCGCACGATGCCTGCCCATCGCCTCGGCGGTGGAACGCAACCGTTGTTCGTCCGATGCCAGGCCTTCGTAATCTTCTTCGACCACCGCCACGTCGCCGGCCAGCAGGCAGCTTTCCTGGTCGTAAATCTCCGGCACCTTGCGGAACGTGCTGAAGGTCACCGTCGCCGGAGGATGGGTGTGCAACGCGCACACCAGCTCGGGGTTGTAACGATGGATAATACCGTGCAGCTCGACCGTCTCATTCACCCGCGCATTCTTCTTGCGGAGTGTGGTCCTCGAGGATGTTGCCGCGGAAATCGAGGGTCAGGATGTCATGCGGCGTCAGCGTGCCGAACGATGGCCCAAAGCGGTTCATCAGCATGCGGTCAGGCGCGATCATCACGCTGATGTGCCCGGCGTTGGCCACGCTCAGCCCGGCGCGAAACAAGAATGCGCGCCGCGCAGCAGATGTCGAACTTGAGCTGATCGAGGTTGACGACGGGCGGGGCTGCGACTGCGGTGGTCATGAGGAACTCCTTGCTTGGGAGATAAAGAATAGTTCATTCAACTATCCACTGACCACTATCCACCAACGACTGGTTTTACGGCCTCGTGTCCGGCACCGTGATGGCCCGGAACATATACGGCAGCGCTTCCGCGACGATCATTGCCACCACGATGAGTGCGCCGCCCAGCGCCTGCCGCGGCGACATCGGCTCCTTTAGCCAGACCACGCTGAGGATGGCCGCCACTACAGGCTCCAGGCTGAACAACACCGCCGACTCCGTCGGACCGAGCTTGGTTTGCGCTGTGGCTTGTCCCCAAAACGCAAACACCGTGGAGCCAAGCGCGAGATAGAGCGCCGCGCCAGCCACTGGCCAGTGGGAAAGCGCCGCGACGGCAGTTTGAAATCCGTACGGCGACGGCAAGAATACGGTGACCACGACGGAAACCACGCCGCAAGTCACCACCTGCGAGCCTGCAAGCAGCCACGCCTCCGAGCGGCGCGCGAATGCGCCCATCATCACGATGTGCACACCGCACAAAATGGCGCACAGCAGGATCTCCACATCGCCCCGGTTCCAGCCAGCCGACCAAGCCGCCCGGCAGATGCACCAGCAGATACATCCCGTAGGTGGCAATCACCGCGCCCAGCGCCGACGCCAGCTTCACTCGCTGGCCGATGGCCACCGCTACCAGCGGCGTGAACAGCACGTACAGCCCGGTGATAAAGCCGGCCTTGGCCGTAGTGGTGAAGCGCATGCCGTCGCTCTGCAGCCAGAAAACCACCACCAGCACCAGGCCGAGCCAGGTGCCATCCACCATGCCGCGACGGGTGATGGGAATTCCTTTGGCGCGAATAATGGCGAACATCAGCAGCCCGGCCAGCGGAAAGCGAAGTCCCATCAGCGCGCCCACGGAGAGGCCGCCGTCCAGCACAATGCGCGTCATGGGAAAGCCGAACCCCCACACCGTCGCCACCAGCGCGATGATGAGCACGGCCGTGCGGTGGGAGACTGCAGCGGCTTGGTTGTGTCTTGGTTTCAAGGCTGACAAAGCAAGGGAGGCTGTGACTAGCTTTCCATCACTGCGGTATGACCTTTCCCAAACTTAGGGACGCGATCCGTGCCTAGGTTCAGCATCCTCACTCTTCGTTCAGGGGCGAGCCACTTTCTCAGATCGGATTCAAAAACGAGGGGTTCGGCGAGCGCAGTTTTCCAGAGCGTGTCGTACGGCATGGGTTTATGGGAAGAAAGCAGCTTCATGACGCGCCTTTCAGAGCGGTCGAGATACCGGGTTCTGAGCTTAAGGTAAAACCTCGGACCATACGTTTCGCTTCCTGCGAAAAGTTCGGCTTGGCTTGTTCTTTCCTCAAGCTTTCGCAACTTCGCTTCCGCGCGAGCTGGCTCCATTTTCTTCATCGCTCGCTTCTCCGCATCTTTGAACTTTGCCAGGCCTAGGGGATTGCGAGACCCATATATGAGGCGATAATGCGGAGTGTCGATGCTGGCTCTGAGGATGATCGCCGCACATACATAGTCATAGCCACCAACCCTCTTTAACTGGTCAGAGTAGATCTCCACCATTTCGTCGTCAAGATCCTGGCCTTTAAGCCCCAGCAACCTGTCGGCATAGGCCTCCGAATCAAACAATGAAGATAGGTTCTGTGTCTTCTCGAAGCGACGAAGGTGAGAGGTCATCAGATTTATGAGCACTTCGCTATGCTCAAGTTTAAGCAGTGGTCTCAGCGTCCTTATGGCCACCGGCTTCCATCCCTTGGGGTCAATGAAGAAGAATGAGAAGGTCTTTGCACGGTTAAGCGCAAATGCTCTGATCTCTGGAATGAGTTCTTCAAACCGCCCGTTCTTGGGTTGCAGGTCGAAACCTGGCTGGCTGATGCGATCAAGAAACGACTTTAGTTCTTGGTACGCTCCGGGGCTTTTCTCGATGAAGAAACATCTCATCTCTACATTGCGAGCGAACTGGTTCATCAGTTGGTCACGCGCTTTGCGGAGTTCCGAAACAGCAATGCCAAACGATGTGTCCTCGTACTGTTCCGACGCGGCCTTCCAAGGACCAGAAAAACAATCGACGTAGGTTATGGATTCGTACTTTTGACCAACGATGTTAGCCAAAGCAGCCAAGTAATCTTTCAGCAAGTAATGTTTTACTAGAGTTTGTTCGCGGCCTACATACCATTTGTCTGGATCGGTCATGAGGCGATGTGTATCAGTTCGGGAGTTTCGAAGACTTCGATGTGAGATCTTCGCTCACTTGCCGAAAGCATGGGGAAAGGTGAGCGATCTGGTAGGTCATCATGGGTGCGTCCGTCCAAGAGTCTTCCGTTTTCCGCTTTTCTGGTCCCGCCCCATTGCTTGAAGAAAAATCTGACACCCGCCCGGCGGCATTGATCTCTGATGTTAATTACCCACTCTGGAGACATCGGCCTCGCACCGGCACCGCTTTCACCTCCAACAATCACCCAGTCAATTCTTGTCAGATCAACGTTTCCAATGTCTTCCAGCAACGGCTCGATCGAGAGGAATCTAACCCTCGCGTTGCTCAATTGTAAGTCACGAACCCGGGGCAAACCATGTTTCTTGTTTTCAACGCTAACGCCCCACCAAATATGCGGGGATTCGGCAGCGAATCTCAATTTGCTGTTGAGAAGGTATCTGAGCCGCTCTGCTCTCTTGGTAAGCACTTGGAAAGTGTGCCAGTTTGCAATTTGCATTACTCTTGCAACGCGAAGAATGAAATCGTCCGGCACTCCGTCCTGAAACAAATCGCTCATTGAATTGACGAAAACCATCCGAGGACGAACCCATTTGAGCGGCTCGGTGAGCTTCTCGGGGACCAACCTCAAATCAAATCCTTGTTCGTAGGGGTGGCCTGAGACGTGTCGAAAACGTTCGGCAAATACTTCGGCGTAGCAATGCTTGCATCCCGGGCTGACCTTCCTGCAACCGCGCACCGGGTTCCATGTGGCGTCGGTCCACTCTATTTTGGAATAGCTGCTCATGGCGAATAAATGGCGAAAGTATAACGCGAGTACTCAATCTTCGCAAGGGAATTGCAGCTGTTGCACTTTACTTTCAAGGAACTAGCAGAATAGCTCACAAATCAAGGATACCGGTCTTCGCGCTCGCGCTCCTCCTTCTTGAATGCTGCGAACTTCTCCATCAGGTCGGGGCTGCCGGCGCCACGTAGCTTCTTCCAGTCGGGAGGCAGTTCAAGCGTTGGGGCCTTCGTCTCAATCAGCCCCTTCACCCGCTCCACGAACGCTTCCGCTTTCACCGAGCCTTCCGCCTTGTCCTGGCCGCGGACGCGCACGTTGACCTCGCCGGCCTCCATCTCCTTGTCGCCGACAACGAGTTGGAATGGCACTTTCTGCATGGCATGCTCGCGGATCTTGGCATTCATCTTCTCGTTGCGCAGATCGACGTGAACGCGCACTCCAGCAGCCTTCAGCTTGTCGCCGACTTCGTTGGCGTAGGCATGGTGCTTCTCGCCGATCGGGATGACGACCACCTGCACCGGTGACAACCATACGGGGAATGCACCCGCATAATGTTCAATGAGCACGCCGAAGAAGCGCTCGACCGAGCCGTAGAGCGCGCGATGCACCATCAGAGGCTGGTGCCGCCTACCGTCCTCGCCGACATACTCCAGCGCGAAGCGCTCGGGCAGGTTGAAGTCGAACTGCACAGTCGAGAGCTGCCACAGACGCCCAATCGCGTCCACCAGCTTGATATCGATCTTCGGTCCGTAGAACGCGGCTTCGCCGGGAATCAACTTGTACGGGATGGCGCGCCTTTCCAGAACATTCTTCAGCGAAGCTTCCGCCAACTGCCACTGCTCATCGCTACCAATGAAATTCTTGCGATCATTCGGGTCCCAGGTCGAGAGCTCCACCTGATACTGCTCGAAGCCGTAGGTGTCGAGCACCGAAAGCGCGAAGTCCATACAACCGCTGATCTCGTCTTCGATCTGTTCCGGGGTACAGAAAATGTGCGCGTCGTCCTGAGTGAATCCGCGCACGCGCAGCAGGCCGTGCATCACGCCCGAGCGCTCGTAGCGATAGACCGTGCCCAGCTCGCCCAGCCGCACCGGCAGGTCGCGATACGACTTCAGCGAGTCCTTATAGATCAGGATGTGGAACGGACAATTCATCGGCTTCATGCGATAGTTGGCATCGTCCAGTTCCATCGGGGTGAACATGTTGTCGGCGTAGTAGCCTTCGTGACCGCTGGTCTTCCACAGGTCCACGCGCGCCACATGCGGCGTGAATACCAGCGAGTAGCCGCGCTTCAGGTACTCATCGCGCATCCAATCTTCCATCTCCTTGCGGATGAGGCCGCCCTTGGGATGCCAGAAGATCAGCCCCGGCCCCGCCAGTTCCTGGATGGAAAACAGGTCAAGCTGCTTGCCCAGCACGCGATGGTCGCGCTTCTTGGCTTCCTCGATCTTGTGCAGGTATTCGTCAAGGTCCTTCCTGGAGAAGAACGACGTGCCGTAAATGCGCTGCAGTTGCGGATTTTTCTCGTCGCCCAGCCAGTACGCGCCCGCGATGTTGAGCAGCTTGAACGCCTTGATGCGTCCGGTGGACGGGATGTGCGGCCCGCGGCAGAAGTCGGTGAACTTGCCGGTCTTGTAGATGGAGATCTTCTCCTCGGGCGCGGTGAACTGCTCGATGAAGTGGCACTTCATGAAGTCGCCTTCCGACTTGAAGCGCTCCAGGCCTTCCTGGCGCGGCAGAAATTCGCGCGCATAGGGCAGGTCCTGCTTCACCAGCTCCTGCATCTTCTTCTCGATGGCCTCCAGGTCCTCCGGCGTGAATGGCTTCTCGCGGTAGAAGTCATAGAAGAAGCCACTCTCCGTTGCCGGCCCGTGGCCAAGCTTGGTCTCGGGAAAAAGCTCAAGCACGGCTGCCGCCATCAGGTGCGCCGAGGAGTGACGATAGACCTCCAGCGCTTCGGGATCGCGGTCGGTCAGGATGCGCAGCTCGGCATCCTGCTCCAGTGGACGGGTGAGGTCCACGAGCTGGGCGCTATTCTTCCCGGGCTCGGCGGCCGCTTCGGCTCCTTCGGGGGCGGGTTGATGCCCGTTGCCGCCGCTTCCATTGGGCGACAGCGGCTTGATTTGGGCGGCGAGCGCAGCATCGGCCAGTCGAGGGCTGATACTCTTCGCGATGTCGAGTGCAGAGGTCCCGCGCGGCACATCCTTCACGCTGCCGTCGGGCAATTTCACATGAATCGTTTCGGCCATGATGATGTATTCCGGTTCGCCGCGGTCATTGTCTCCACGCGCGGCTGTTACAAATCTTTAGTAGTGATAGCGGGCCTGATGGAATCTGATCTGCACCTCGGAAACCTCGTAAACTAGCCGATGTTCCTGAGTGATTCGCCTCGACCAGAAACCTGCCATCCCAAATTTGAGCAATTCGGGTTTGCCTATTCCGTTAAACGGGTCTTGTAAGACGGCCTGCACCAATTCCAATACCCGCAGCGCCGTTTTTCGATCGGTCTTTACCCAGTACGCGAGGTCTTCAAGAAAGCGCGATTGGAAGACGGCGTCGCGCTCAGTCCTCCGCATCGAGACCAAACTCCCGGCGCAATTGCTCCAGAGACATTCGTCTCCCTTTACCTTGACGAGCCTCTTGAATCGACGCCAGTAGCCGCTCCGCATTTCGAGGTGAGCGCAGCAAGTGGGCTGTCTCCAGCAGTCCGGCCAATTCGTCGGCCGGAATCAGGGCAACATCCCTTGCCCCACGGCGCCGAACAATTACCACCTCCCGATCGTTGGCAACCTGGTCCAGGACCGAAGCCAGCCGTTCTCGCAAACTCGTGTAGGTTGTCTCCGTGGGCATGACGAATTTGGCCTCCAGGAAGTATCGTACAGTGTTCCTGTACGTATTGTCCAGCAGGGATGGGTGTATTAGCGGGATGTTCGTTGGCGCCGGGTGCGCACTTCCACCACCAGCGCGCCGATCAAGGCCGCCGCGCCCAACGTGATGGCCACAGGGATGGCCACGTGTTTGTAGGCGTTGGTCATATCAATGTTGCCGCCTTTCATCATGCCATAAATAATGGTGCCCACGATACCGAAGAACAACCCTGCGCCCATGCCTGCGGCGGTGAACAGCAGCGCGGTGAACAACACCCGGAAGGTCGAGGTGAAGACGATGGAGACTTTGCTGCGCTGCGCGTCAGGGGCGATGAAAGAGGACGGCATTGGTTCCTTCATTGTAATTGTTGGAGTTAACTCGCGGATGCAGAGCACCCTTGACATATTCCTGGCATCGTAGAAGATTAGCTATACGCAAGGAGAATCCTGATGGCCACCGCCTCGCAGCGTTCCTATTCCGATGTTCCTGAGGGCAAGAGCTTGATCAGCTTTGAGGAGGCGATGAATGACTTGTCGCGCGACGAGCGCTTCAGGGCCACGGTTTATGCCATGAACACGCTGCTGGTGGAGAAGGGCATCTACTCCCCCGAGGAGTTCGAGTTCCACTTCCGGCAGTGGGCGCAGAAGTTCAAGAAGTAGGACCTCTCCCTTTCTTCTTTTCGACATCTCTCCATTTGGGCATATGGCAATCCTTGCTCGAACAACGCTCGTGCGCTCCGATTTCGCATTGCGAGCAGTCGCATTCACACCAGTGATCATAGCGCTCTCGGTCGTCTTTCTTCTCAGGCATCGAATCTCCTCGGGTTGACGTTCAAGACCCAAAATCCATGTTACTCACGATGCTATAAAGGTCACCCAGTGGGGGCAACGCCAAATCAGGCTCGAAGAGCAGATTCCTTAGCAAAAGCTGTGTGGCCTGTGGATAACTGCGGATAACAAGGTACAAAATATAGCCAATACATCTGACAGGAATGCGTTTCCCCCGTTTGGCCCAAGCAATGTAAAAGCTGTTGAAATCCTTTTGAAACGCTGAAATTGGCTTAAGGACTCTCCGATGCACTTTTCTCGTGCAGCATGCCTCCATCCTGTGGAAAACACTCTTTTGCGGTTTTTCTTGACACGCAGCGGCATTCGCAAGTAAATTCTCGCGACACATTTCAGGTAGCTACCTGGCTAGGAGCAAGCATGAACAAAGGGGACCTGGTGGAGAAGATCGCCGCCGCGAACGGCATCAGCAAGACGGCTGCCGGCGGCGCGATCGATACGATTGTAAGTGCGGTCACGACGGCGCTTAAGAAGGGCGATCGCGTGACCCTGGTGGGTCTTCGGGACCTTCTCGGTCTCGCAACGCAAGGCGCGCAACGGGCGCAACCCGCAGACCGGCGGCGTCATCAAGATTGCAGCCCGGCGAGTGGCCAAGTTCAGTCCGGGCGTCGAGCTGAAGAAGGCTGTCAACAAGAAATAGCTGAAACACTTTCCAGCAGCGTTTGCAATTCTGCGGCAGGCACCGGACCTGCCGCGTTGTTGTCTGCGGACGTGATCCGATGTAGAGTTGCTCTTTTTCACAACCATCGAGGAAACCTTCCTTGCACCGCATGACGCTCGGCAATTTTGAACTCACCATCCTCTCGGATGGTATTTACATGAATGATGGGGGCGCCATGTTCGGTGTGATCCCCAAAGTCATGTGGGAGAAGCGCGCCACGCCGGACGAGCGCAATCGAATTCCGATGGGCACCAACTCGCTGCTGGTGCGCACCGGCGAGCACAACGTTCTGATCGATACAGGTATCGGCGGCAAGCTCAGTGACAAGCGGCGGGCCATCTACGACCATGAGCCTTGCCTGCTCAAGAGCTTTGCCGAAGCCGGCATTTCGCCCGACGACATCGACATTGTTATCAACACCCACCTGCACTTTGACCACTGCGGCTGGAACACCTACTACAAGGATGGCAAGGCGGCGCCGACATTTCCGTCTGCTCAGTACTACGTGCAGGAAGGCGAATTGCAGCATGCCCACGAGCAGCATGAGCGGGATCGCGTCAGCTACATGACCGACAACTACGATCCCTTGGTCGCTAGCGGACAGATGAAGTTGCTGAAGGGAGATTGCGAGATTGCTCCCGGCATTTCGGTGAAAGTCTATCCCGGACACACGCGCGACCTGCAGGCGGTCATTCTGCGCAGCGCCGGCCAGGTGGCGTGTTACCCCAGCGATCTGGTGCCTGACACCGCGCATCTGGAACCCATGTGGGTCCTGGGCTACGACCTGTATCCGCTGCAAAGCATCGACAACAAACATCGCTTTTACGATGTGGCGATCCCGGAGAACTGGTTGGTGGTGTTTACCCACGACGCGAAGACCCCATGGACATATCTGGGGCGCAATGAAAAGGGGCTGCCCGTGGCACGAGCGGTCCAGGAGAAGTAAAGGTAATCCGCAGAATAGGTGAGGACGGTTTCCAACATACCCGGGTAAGGACTTCAAGGCTATTTACTATCGATGGCCTCCTATCCTACATTGTAGGCATACCCACATTGCGACACTTGGAAAGGATGGGCCATGGGCAAGAAAGGTAAGAAAGACAAGAAGAAGAAGCGCAAAGGAGAAAGCGGATCGTCAAGCAGCGACTCCTCCAGAACGATCGACCTGCGCACTGTCGAGATGCCGCCCCGTCCCAGACCGCTCAAGCCCGCCGATATTCGCGCTTTGCGCGAGAGCCTGAACGCCAGCCAGGCGCTTTTCGCGGAACTGCTGAATGTGAGCGCGAACGCGGTCGAAAGCTGGGAGCAGGGGCTCCGCCAGCCGCGCCAGGCCACGCTGAAGCTCCTACACATGGCACGCAAGAACGCTGTCGTACTGTTGGGGTGAGTGCTCCCTTACTACCGTGACTGAGTTACTGGCCACTGGTCGGGCCGCACCGTGGCCCCTATGCGGAACAAGTGGTATTCCTCAGGTGGAACCGTGCCAAAGGCAAACGGCAGCGCACCGTAAGATGAGGCGTAGAACCCTGCCTCCATCGCAGAGCGCATGGTGATGACCGGTTGGCGTGACTTAACCAGAAGAACCTCTTCAGAAGACACGGACTTCGGAGGCGGGGCAAGGGTTGTGAAGTCACCCTCGGGGATGACCAGCAGGTCTCCCGCATTCAAGATCGATGTGGGGAAGTCGACCGGAAGCATGCCTAACTGCTCCATATAGTATTGGAACCCCCAGTGCCCTTGAAACCAGACTGTGCCGGTTTCGTGCCTGGCTCGTTGTCCCAGAGCCACGGCCGTTTGCTTTGCCGAATCGGCCCAATCCGCGTCAGCCTTGGCAACCCAGAACGAAACGATCCCTGAAATCAACAACGCCAGCGCCGCTTTTCGTTGCATTGGCTTCACAAGAGCAATGCCGAGCCCATCCAAGCGCCGGGCCAACAGGATTCCAGCCGCTGGAATCAACGGCAGGACGGAACGGGCATTCACCGTCCAGTTCAAGAAGGCGGCGAAGACAAATGTGCCAAACACCCAGAGCGTAAGCAAGACCGACGCCGCATCGCGCTGCTTCCAGAGGTCCGCGACTGCCAGTGCCAGAACGGAGACTCCACCGGCGACGAACAAGGCCAGCTCGGGGCCAACGGTTTCCCAATGCTGCTGAAGCGCTATGCCGGTGTGTATCGTCCTTAAATGGGGACCTAATACCACCCAGCCGATCGCCAGTGCCGCTGCCTCCACCAGGAGGGCGACGAGAATGTACTTGCGTGACCACACCAGCGGAGCAAGCGTAAGCGCGGACAAGGTGCATCCTCCGATGAAGCTGGCGCAGACGACCGGGTACAGCAGAATCGAAGACCGGGCCCCCTCAACGCGCTGGGGCGCATACAGCAAAGCATCGGAAAACATGCCATGCCCATAGAGTCCCTGTGTCCAGAACTGGTAGCCTGCCAGGACGGCAATCGGCAGAGCGAAATAGAACACCCAGGTTCCCAGCCGGCGCAGCCGAACCAGGGAATACACCAGGAGTAGTGGCGCCAGGCAGGCGCCGAAATATTTTGTGAGTGCGGCAGCGGCTATCAGAACGCTAGAAGCCAGCAAGTAACGTTGTTTGCCGGATTCCAATCCTTCGAGCCAGAAGACGATCGCCCAGATCCAGAAGGCCAGCATCATGGTGTCGCACATCACGCTGCTGGCGGAGACCAGTACTCCCGGTGTCAGCAGGGTTGCCGCCGCCGCGATCAGCGCCGATTGGGTAAAGTATTGGGCCAAACGATAAGTTCCCAGCACCATCGCCAGCGTAGGCAGCAGAAATCCCAAATGCAGCGCCCGTTCCGACCATCCGGCAATCCGCTCCAACGGCCGCAGCATAGTAGCAGGCCAGAGGAGGGTTCTTGGTGACCTCTGACATCGGCATCGCCATCCGGTACCAAACGACCTGGAACCCGTAGGGATCAAGCGGATGCTTTGCAATCTGCTTTGCGGACCACACGAAGAGTGGATCGTCAACATTGAACGCTCTGTTGGAGAACGGAAGCAGACAGAGCAACGTCGCTGCGCTCAGGAGAAGCAACGATCGGCCATTCGACCACCGTTTCAAACGTCAGGCCTCCGGCTTCTCGTCCTTGTCCTCGACCTCAGGACCGGGGTCGGGAAATTTCACGCTGAAATCTGAGCCGCCGCCACCTGTGCGGGTGCAGGTTCTGCGCTCAGCAGCGTCTCGAAGAAGTGGTCCACCGCGTCAAGGATTTCCATCTCGCTCTTCGCTTCATACACCGACTTGCGCAGTTGAGCGCCGTGGGGCACACCGTGCGTAAACCAGGACGCGAACTGCTTCATCTTGCCGGCAGCACCGGGCATGCACTCCTCCACCAGCATGGCGAAGTAAGTGCGGATCATCTGGTAGCGGTCGGCGTCGCCAGGCAGTTCGTACGATCCGCTGCGGGTGTACTGCTCAATCTGGCGGAAGATCCACGGATTCGATGCCGCGCTGCGGCCGATCATCACCGCGTCACAGCCGGTCTGTGCGACCATCGCCGCGGCGTCCTCGGGCGAGCGCACGTCGCCGTTGCCAATCACAGGAATCGTGACTGCGTCCTTGACGGCGGCAATCCAATCCCAGCGAGCCTGTCCGCTGTAGCCCTGTTCGCGAGTGCGAGCGTGCAGCGCCACGGCTGCCAGGCCGCACTCCTCCGCCATCTTCGCCAGGTTAATGTGCACGATCTCTTTGTCGCTCCATCCCGCGCGAAACTTCACCGTGAACGGGATCTTCACCGCCCCGCGCACCGACTCGAAAATGTTCCGGATGAGCGGTAGATCGCGGAGCAGGCCCGAGCCGCCGTTGCACTTGACCACCTTCTTTGCCGGGCAGCCGAGATTAAGGTCCACCAGGTCGAAGCCAAGGCCCTCGACGATGCGCGCCGCCTCGGCCAGGGTCGCTGGGTCGCTGCCAAATAGTTGTGCAGAAATAGGATGCTCGTTGCCGTAGAACGTCAGGTACTGCTTGGCCTTCTTGTCTTTGTGGCGGGCGATACCGTCAGCCGAAGTGAACTCGGTCATCATCAAGCCGCAGCCGCCCAGATTGCGGATGAAGCGCCGAAAGACCGTGTCGGTCACACCGGCCATGGGCGCCAGCACGGTCGCGGGACGGATCTCGACTCCCCCAAGCGACACGGACGCCGGCACACGCGCCTCTGGAGGCGCCGTGCGCTCCGCCGGGTTGTCGAAAAATTTGTGCATCAGCTAGGCTCGAAGCTCTATGTCGGCCTGATGTCTGGCAGTAAAGCGATCGATTTGCTTAATCACAACAGGATCAACTCGGAATCGCTCAGGCTGGTAGCGAAATTCAGCCTTAAGCTCGTTGGCGACTTCTACGATCTGAATAACACCAATCCGCCCCGGACCATCATCTGGGGCATACAGTGACTTTAGTGTTGGCAAGTAGTTGCCATTTGCAATTAAAGCGACATATTTAAAGTGGGCAGGTAGCTGCATGACTCGAGAGATCATCTCGCCGGGCTTCCCAACGATTACTTCAACTACATGAATATCACCAGATCCCGCCCGGTCGACCGCGAGTACATCTACCCGTGAAGTCCTCGTAGGCCACGGTGCGTCGAAAAAAATCTTGGGAACGATCATATGCCGCTCAAGCAAGGCGGCGACCGCATTCGTGCCGCGAGCGTGGAGTTGAGATTCGCTAGGAATATTCTTGTACACGCAATACCTCTCCGAAATGATTGTAAGCCCACCGGTAGAACTTCTCGGCATGATCCAGAGCTGCGTCCGAATGCACAAATGGCTTTTCAAGATACGCAATATCGGTTTTCCTGCCCAAGAGCCATTTCAAGTGCTCCACACCTTGAGTCTCTTTGATCCTATGCTGACCGCAGACTCCTTCTAGACCGACAATTGCCGACCGATGGTCCTCGGCTTTGGAACGTGCGCCTCGCAACGCCACCTGAATCGCGTCGTTTAACGAGATGCTACCGTGCACAGCCAGCAGAGCGATAGCCGCGTCAGTGCGCAACCGTTCAGCGGGCAAGCTGTTTCGCAACAGCCGCATCGCCTCGAAGAACGAATTCGATCTCCGGGCATAATGCTCCGTGCGAACTGGATCAAGGTTCTTCAAAATGGCGACGGGGAAATCCTACACCTCAGCAAAAAGCCCCCGCCGCAGCGGAGGCTCTCGCACAACTGGCGTAGTTAATTTTTCGCGGCTTCGGCCTTTGCGGCATCGGCTTTTGCCGCCTCCGCCTTACCTGCATCGGATTTGGCATACTTGCGGCGGAAGCGCTCGACCCGGCCCGCGGTGTCTACCAGCTTCTGTTTACCGGTGAAAAACGGGTGGCAGGCGGAGCAAATTTCCACGTTGATGTCGCCCTTGTGGGTCGACCGCGTCATAAACGTATTACCGCACGCGCAATGCACGCGCACTTCGTCGTAAGCCGGATGGATGGCTGCCTTCATAGGACTCCTAAGTTGTTGATCGCAATCTTTGATTTTACCGGAAATTAGGCCATC
Source organism: uncultured Acidobacteriaceae bacterium (assembly GCA_963831675.1). Classification (GTDB taxonomy): domain Bacteria; phylum Acidobacteriota; class Terriglobia; order Terriglobales; family Acidobacteriaceae; genus Bog-257. The sequence goes on along the minus strand of CAWHRM010000015.1, from coordinate 40,385 downwards.
GCGGCAATCTGGCCGTATGCGCCCTTTTCATCGTCGCTTGCGATTGGATTCGTTACACAGCGGAAAGGATTCGCAGCCGCCGAAGCAGGGTGCTTGCCAAACCTGCCGCCTCGCGGTCAGCATTGCTCAGGAGGCGATATGGACCGAACAGACGCGCATTCCGGCACCTCGGTAGTGCGCCCCGCGTTGGCTGCATTAACTTTCATTGCGCTCACCCTCACTTCAGCGGCGGCCCAGGCGCAATCCGCCGGCACCGCGGGCGCCGCACCGCAGGGCGCACAGACTGAAGCCGTCGCTCCGGCACCGCAGTCGTCAGCTTCACCCAACGACGGCGTGGCGCAGATGCGCACCGATCTGGACCGGATGGAGAGCCTGCTTGGCAACATGAGCAGCGAGATCGAATTTCTTCATGACCAGAACCTGCAGATCCTGTTACGAACCAACGCGCAGATGTGGACTCTCCTGATCCGCGACCTGCGCCGGCAGCTTGACCGCGAAGGGCAGCGTCAGTATGAGCGGCAATCGGACAGCGACCGGACTGCGCCGCAGCCACATTAGCTGGGAAGGGCAGCGTCTTATGCGCGTACTTCACCGGTTGCTAAAACCGAATAGTCGCTTGATCTCGCAGAGTAGGAAATCTCGATGCGGCGACGCGACGACGTTGAAGGGCCGCCGCCTCACTCCGATATAGAGTTTGCAGGCTCGTCGTCGGCGATCCCGAGCTTCCCTTCCAGCTCGGCGATCTCGGCCATCAGGCGATGGTCGTAACCCTTGAAATTTCGCAAGCGGTACAGAAACTCCCCCAGCAGCAGCAATCGGCAACACACCACCACAACGAACACCAGTGCCAACGACACATCGAGGTTCTGGTGGAAACCGGTGTAAACGTCCGTGTCTCCGCGGCCGGCTGCGCGCAGAGCGACTACCTCCAGGAACACCCCTCCTATAAACAGGCTGCCCAGAATCAGGGACAGGACGAAAGTCCTCGTAATGTACAGCAATGTAGCGAACGCATTGTTCTGACACTCGCACAGGTTGAAGAGCTTGGAGTTGACCGAAAGCAGCCTCGCCTTCAGGACCCAGGTGTTCAACTTCTGCGGCGGCAAAGACAGGAAATGACGGACGGTGTCCGCATAAAGCGCGATCAGGGCGCTGACGATAACCAGCAGCATCTCCAGCGGGAGTGCATGCCTGTGGAGCCAATCGGCAAAGGTGTGAAGCATACTTTTGGGCAATATACCACGCAGGCCGTACATCGTGGGCGGCGCCGTTTGTTGGCTGCAGTCGAGATGGCGGGCCGCAGGACTGAACACCCGAACTCCGCTTCGACGGAAGCGCTTCCGTTTCTGACCTACGCCACGCGTTCGGCAAGGACACTCGCGTCTCGCCCTGCCAGACCATCGTTCCCACTTATCGCGACCACCTCATCGCCCAAATCAAACCAACCGCCCGCACGCGAATCGACTTGGGCCTGGCGCGGTAAAGATTCCCGGGCGCCGAAACGCCTTATCGATACTGGAGGGTTGGCCAAAAGAACCGCACTGCTCATCGCATCGAAATCGTCCATCCAGCCTTGACTGCACACCGTAGCGACGGTAGTCTCGCGGGGACAATCTCAGCATTTGCTGTCGTACTGGAAGGAGATTACGCATGGTGCCTCTTGCTGCGCTTTGGCTGCCGATTGTGCTGGCAGCCGTGATCGTCTTCGTTGCCAGCTCCATCCTGCACATGGTGCTGCCCTACCACCAGAGCGATTGCACGCAGCTTCCCGATGAGGACAGACTGCTCGCCACGCTGCGCGCAGCGGGCCTGAAGCGGGGCTACTACATGTTCCCGTATGGCAGTCACAAGGAAATGAAGTCGCCGGCGATGGTGGAAAAGTTCAAGCAGGGGCCGGTTGGAATCATGACCGTATTGCCTAGCGGCGCGCCCGCTTTGCCGAAGTACCTGGTGCTGTGGTTTGGCTATTGCCTGATTATCGGGTTCTTCGTCGCCTACCTCGCGGCGCATACAATTGCGGCCGGCGCGAATTATCTGCTCGTGTTTCGCGTCGTCGGCACCGCGGCATTCATGGCCTACGGTCTGGGATCGCTGAGCAACGGCATCTGGAAGGGGCAGCCCTGGAGTATGGTTATCAAGGAAGTCATCGATGGACTGGTTTACGGCTTGCTGACCGCGGGCACCTTTGGATGGCTTTGGCCTCGTTAGGGGCCGGTCGGCCCTTCCCCGAAGACTTCTGCCGTGAATGCTTGCAGCTCCGCGCCGTGCTTCCAGGCGTCGGCGGACAGTCCGGCTTTGAGGCAAGTCTGGGAGAGAAACGTATCGCGGTCCCATTCCCACTCGATTGCCACCTGTGGCAGCAGCAAGCCTCGGCGACTTTCGTGGCTGATCACCAGTCCGTGCTTGCCGACAACAACCTCGTCTGGCCGAATTGGTTGCGGCAGCGATAGAACGCTGATCTCTATCTTGAGCTGCGGGACCTCCGACTGCGACACTGGTTGGAAGCGAGGATCGTCGAAGGCGGCGGCTCGTGCCGTATCGGCGACGGTCTTATACAGCGAGTCGGCGGGAAGAACATAGCCAATACATCCGCGAAGCTTTCCCTCAAGATGCAACGTCGTAAACGCGCCCCGCGGTTCAGCGAGATGCTCACTGGGCGGAGTCAGATCGAGCTCACGATCGTCAAGCGCAGCTTGAATGGAGTCATGAGCGAGCTTGAGCAGCAGCTCGCGCTCAGCCGGGGAATACTCGCAGGGTGGTGCGGAAACTAGAGCTTGTTTCATAAGTCACGCACGGAGGACCGGGGCGATTGCCAGCTGTAACAGAAATTTTCTCCGCGGTGGAAGCGCCGGGCTTTAGCCCGGCGAAGCAGGCCTCTACCGCAAATGGCTTTCGCCACGGACCACGCGGAATCGACCACCAGAGCTAAAGCCCACTTTTCGAAGCTGCCTTTGCGGCACGGCTGAACGGGCTGCGGAAAGCTCCAAGACGATCCTCGCGGCGAAGCCCATCGGGATGACAAGAGTAACGGACTTGTACGGCGCACCTACAGGTGCGCCCCCAAAACCATCAGCCTTCGAGTTTTTCGGCAGCCTGAGAAGCCGTGCCCTTCCACCGGTTCCTTGCGGACAAATCGTTTCCAGTTCTCGACAAAGCCCGCAGAGTCCGCGACTCGAACCTGAAGCTTCCACTGAAAAACTTGGGAGAGCATCAAGGACGCTCCGCGCGCGATGATTCACAATACCGGAACATCGTTGCGCTTCCTCCGGCGTGTCAGCACAAAGGAACGGCGTTTGCGACGCTTTACAGCGTGACGGTCGATCTTCCGCCAGAAGGCGACAAAATAATCGACGGCAGAAACCAGCGACAGTCCCACCATCACCCAGATCGAGGCCAGCGCAATGGGATGCACCGGCAGATTGAGGAAGTACCACGGCAGATGCGTCCAGTGATGGTCGATGATGGCCGCCACCACCGAGAAGATCTGCACGAACATCTTGGTTTTGCCCAGTTCGCTGGCCTGGATGGTAAAACCTTCCGACGCGGCGATGGAGCGCAGGCCGCTGACCAGGAATTCACGGCCGATAATGATTACCGCCATCCATGCCGGGACGATTCGCGGATTGAACTGCACCAGAGTAATGAATGCCGCCGCGATGAGCAGCTTGTCCGCCACCGGATCGAGCAGCATGCCCATGGTGGTGACTTGCGCGCGCTTGCGCGCCAGGTAGCCATCGATGGCGTCGGTCAGCGAAGCGGCAATGAAGACGAACGAGGCCAGCAGTTCGCGGTCGCCATTGGTGGAGCTGAAGCGGCTGCTGGTAAGCACCCAGATCAGCACTGGAATGCTGAAAATGCGGGTGAGCGTGATGTAGGTCGGAAGGTTCACAAAACAGACTGGCCCACGACGATGGCGGCCATCGCTGTCATAGCCGATTATGCTCTTCCGGTTCGGCGGAAAGCAATTGTAGAAATGCGCTGAAAAACCTACTCGTCGTGGTGGACGGCGATCTCATCCAGCATGATGGGCGCTTCGTATCGCTCCCAATAGCTGTAGCCCACCGGAATTCCCTTGATCCAATCCACAATACTCATCCACAGTCGCAGCGCGGTGCGGCAGCGGTTGCGAACGGCGACGATAGGATGGACCAGAGTCGCGGCAGCGATGTACACGGCGATGGCGGGAAAGGCCAACGCTACCGCAAGCAGGCGGAGGTACAAGTAAAAGCGTCGCATGATGACCTGCCGGAGGGAAGTTCACCACCACATCGGTGACCGATATTATGCCCCAACTCGCGGTGAGTTGCGGCAGTGTCATGGAAAATTATTTTTGTCCCAAAACGGGAACGGCGGCGACTCCCGAAAAGTGGCTTCAGCCCGCCGTCAGGGCGAGCTGCTCTGTTTCCGCGGGCGCTTCGAGGCGTTCACGGAAGCTCGCGCCTTCCAGCCGCAGCAAATAGGCCTTGACCGGAAGCCCACCGCCATATCCGCCGAGGTAGCATCCCGCAGCCAGCACGCGGTGGCAGGGAACGACGATCGCGATGGGATTGAAGTGGTTGGCCTGACCCACGGCACGAAAGCTTCTGGGACTGCCGACGGCGCGCGCGATCTCGGCGTAGGAGCGGGTTTCGCCGTAGGGAATTCGCAGCAGCTCATGCCAGCAGCGCTTCTGGAAATCGGTGCCGCGCAGGTCAAGCGCGAGCTCGAAGTCGCGGCGCCGGCCGGCAAAGTACTGCTCCAGTTGTTCGCGAACCGTCTGAGTGCGCGATTCGGATTCTTCCCATTGGACCGCTTTACCAGCGATCTTCCCGGGCAGTCCGCGGTCGAATTCCAGGGCAACCAGGGCAGTCTCTGAAACTCCGATCAGCAGCGGCCCAGCGGGCGAACTCATGCGCGAGTAGTAAAGGGTCTCCATGTCCGTTTTCCGCAGAACAAGGGTACCACCGCCAACTGAAACAAGCCCCTCGCAGTCGCGAGGGGCCTGTGCGGGGGAGGGCTTGCTCCAAATCAGTGTTGTTGCGGTGCAGGGTTTGCCTGGGCCGGAGTCAGGTCGCTCGGGCTCTCCGATGCCGGCTGTGCCGTGGCGGATGGCTTGGCGGAAGAATGCGGATTGGAGATGCTCTGGGTTGCAGTTGCCATTTCGCCTGAAGCGACGGACTGATTCATGGAGGCGAGCTGGTCAACATCGTTCTTCAGCAGGCTGATTTCAACCCGGTTACCGTGCGCCGTTTTGGCGCCACTATTTTCGGTCGCGGGAAGCTTGGCGTTACCCAGTCCCATCACGAAAATGCGGTACACCGGCACCTCATTCTTGGTCACCAGGTAACGAACTACCGAGTTGGCCATGGCCTGCGAGCTCTGAATCCCTGCCGGCGAGAAGCCTTGCACCTCGATAATGTAGCCCTTCTGGTCCTTGAGATCGGCAGTCATGTCATCCAGGGCAGCCTTGGCCTTTGGGCTCAGCGTCGTCTGTCCGGAGCGGAAGCGGATCTCGGTTTGAGTGGCAGGATGATACTGATCAATGTTGCCGACCACCTGCTCGACCGTATTCAGTCGATTGCTGGCTTGCAGCGCGGTCTGGTTCGCCTGCTGCGCTCGGTTGCCTGCATCCGTGGCGTGCTGGTCAGCCAGGGTCGCCTTGGCGTCGGCCTGGCGGATGCCTTCCTGGGCGCGAGCGTCGACGTCTTTGATCTGCTTGGCATTGGCAGCGGTGAGATCGTCAAGCTCGTTGGTGCGGTTGCGGATCGGGGCCAACTGGCGCTGCACATACTTCTTGCGCGCAAACGGATTGAGCTTGCCCCAGAAGCCCTGATGGTAGTCAGGCTCCAGCGGCTGCCGCGCCGACATGTTCTGATCGGAGATGGGATTCTGATTGGAAGACGACTGGTCGGAACTCATGTTGGAAGCCGGTTGCGAGGTGCTCTGAGACGAGGCAGCAGGCTGCTGGCTGTCCGCCGGAGCCTGTTGCGCCATAACCGGCAACACCAAGGCGATAGCGAGCGGCAAGTGATACAGAATGCGGCTCTTCATAATGATGTACTCCTCAAGGGACCTTTTTTTGTGCGGTTTGAAACACCCGGTAGCAAGCACACGAGTGCTTTAACTACAGGTTTTGTTCTACAGGTGAGGGGCCAAACCAAACCCGGGGTAAGTCGTGCAGTTTCAGTGCAACATGCCTTACTACTTCGAAAACAACCGAGTAGGAATCGGCCTAAGTGGGTAATTTCGTAACAGCGGGGCGCAGCGAAAGGAAAAGCGCAGGAGCGCAACTCGCGTCCTGGTTTAACTTTTCCCCTCGCGCTACGTCCAACTTAGGCCGGTGTTCATAAAAATAAAAGATAGAGTCGGGGTGGGAGAATTATCCGGGAACTTTCCCATCGCGGCCCGGGAACGTCTAAAATAAGAAGACTCAGGCCGCGCGCGCAGCATCCAATCGGTTTTGAGTGGCTGGTCCCATTAATGATCCTGAATCGTGTCCGTTTTTCCTTCGTGGCGCTTCTGCTGGCTGTTTCTGTAAGCGGCGTCGCGCAAAACTCCACTCCGACGGTGGTTTCGCCGGTCCTTGAGCCAAGTACGTCCGCAGACGCACCAACGGGGCAGCAGCAACGCTCCTGCTCCCGACCAATCGTCGCAGTCGTCCCCGGCGCAAGAGCAGCCATCCACCGCTGCCGGGCAATCGTCACCGGCGCCCGCGCCGAAGGAGCCTGACCAGGCTGCGGCCTACTATCACTACACCCTGGCGCACATGTACGAAGAGATGGTCTCGATGTACGGCCGCTCCGACTACGCCAACAAGGCGATTGAAGAATACCGCCTGGCCATCGAGAACGACCCGGACTCCGATTATCTCAACGCCGCTCTGGCCGAACTCTATGCCCGCACCGGACGCATTCGCGACGCCGTGCTCGAAGCCCAGGACATCCTCAAGCGCGATGGCAATAACCTGGAGGCACACCGGCTGCTCGGCCGCATCTACCTGCGTTCCCTCGGCGACATGCAAGCCGGCACGCAATCGCAGGAGATCCTGAAGCTGGCCATCGAGCAATACGAGCAGCTTGTCAAGCTTGATCCTCAGAGCGTGGAAGATCACCTGCTTCTGGGACGGCTGTATCGCCTCAACAACGAGCTCCTGAAGTCCGAGACCGAGTTTAAGACCGCGGTGAAGATCCAGCCCGACTCGGAAGAGGCGGTCACCACCCTGGCTTACCTCTACAACGAGGAAGGCGATTCCGCCCACGCCCTGCAGGTGTTGAATTCGATTCCCGAGAGTGCGCGCACCGCCAAGCTTTACTCCGCGCTGGGCTATACCTACGAGCAACAGAAGCAATATAAGGAAGCCATCGACGCCTATCACCGCTCCACCGAGCTTGACCGCGACAATCTGGATTCGGTGCGCGGCCTGGCCCAGAACCTGATGAACGATGGCCAGACCGATGCTGCTCTGGAGCAGTACAAGGTGATTGCGGATGCCGATCCGTCGGATGCGCAGACCTACTTGCGCATTGCCGAGATCGATCGCCGCAACGGGAAATTCGACCAGGCGTTGGAAGCGCTGAAGAAGGCCAATTCGGTCATCCCCGATTCGCTCGAGGTGCAGTACAACATCGCGGTCATCGACGAAGCGCAGGGCAAGTACGACGACGCCATCACGATTCTCAACCAACTCCTGCAGAAGACCGAGCACGCCGACGGCCAGTACAGCACCGCGGAGAAGAACAATCGCGCCGTATTTATCGAGCGCCTGGGAACGGTTTACCGTGAAGCCAACAAGCACCAGATGGCGGTAGAAACCTTCCAGAAGATGGTCGATCTCGGCGACGACAACGCCGTTCGCGGATATCAACAGATCATCGAGACCTACCGCGACAACCGGCAGTGGCAGATGGCCACCGACGCCGCCGTGGAAGCCGCCAAGAAGTATCCCGACGATCGCGACTTGCAGATGGTCGCGGCCTCGCAGCAGGCGGACATGGGTAATGCCGATGCCGGCATCGCCCGCGTGAAGGCGATGCTCAAGGGCACGCCCGAAGACCGCACCGTCTATATCGCGCTCGCCCAGATGAACAGCCGGGTGAAGAACTGGAAGGACGCGGAAGAAGAAATCAACAAGGCCCTCGAGCTGGCCACCAAGCAGGAGGACAAGGACTATGTCCTGTTCGTCCAGGGCTCCATCTACGAGCGGCAGAAGAAATACGACCTGGCGGAGGAGTCTTTCCGCAAGGTGCTGGCGGACGATCCCAAGAGCGCGATGACCCTGAATTATCTCGGCTACATGCTGGCCGATCGCGGAACCCGGCTGGAAGAAGCCCTGGGATACATTCGCCGCGCTGTGGCCCTCGATCCGCAAAATGGCGCTTATCTGGATTCGCTGGGCTGGGCCTATTACCGGCTCGGCAACTACGATCTGGCGGAGGAAAACCTGCGCCGCGCTTCCGAGCGCATCGGCAACGATCCTACAGTGCATCAGCACCTGGGCGAGCTCTATCAGAAGACGGGACGCCTGAAGCTGGCCGCCACGAACTTTGAACGCGCTCTGGAAGAGTGGAACAAGACAGTGCCCGCCGAGGTGGATCCGGATGACGTCGCCAAGGTGCAGAAAGAACTGGAAACGGCGCGCGTGAGGCTGGCCAAGCAGACGGCTGGAAGCAAACAGTAAGGCGTGAGGGTTCGTACAGGCGCTGCCGCGGCAGCGCCTTTTCTACGACCAACCTCATAAATCGTTTTGTATCAGGGCACGGCTTTCAGCCGTGCCGCAACTCGGTCAAACGAGAACTTGGCTTTAGCCCCTGAGAGACCGGATGCAGGGGCTAAAGAGTGCGTGTGAGAACTGTGCCGCCCCTACGGGGCTCAGATCAACTTCCCACTTTACCCAGCACTCCGCCTTTCGGCTGCGTGCTGGGCCAGACTGAGCTCGACCCCTTTCGGGGCTATTGCTGCGGTCGTCGCCGCGTTACTGGCTCCGCTCAGAATGACAGCAGGTAATTTAATCCGCCTCCCTGCAGGCTGCTAAACTTCGCTTATGCTCGCCAGCTACGCGGTCCGCGTGGAGGATTCTCGCGGGCGCCGCTATCCGGAGACGCCGCACCCCTACCGCAATCCGTTTCAGCGCGACCGGGACCGCATCGTCCACGCGCGGGCCTTCCGCCGTCTCGAGAACAAGACGCAGGTCTTCACCCGCCGCTACTCCGACCACTTTCGCACCCGCCTGACGCACACCATCGAGGTCTCGCAAATCTCGCGCACCATCGCCGCAGCGCTCAACCTGAACGTCGATCTGGTGGAAGCGCTGGCGCTGGTCCACGACCTTGGCCATCCTCCGTTTGGACACGCCGGCGAACGCACGCTGGACCTGCTGATGCGGCAGCACGGCGAATTTTTCGACCACAACCTGCAAGCGCTGCGTACCGTGGAAGAGTCCGAGCTGCGTTATGCCCAGTTCCACGGGCTCAATCTCACCTTTGAAGTCCGCGAGGGCATCATCAAGCACTCGCACGACTACAGCGAAGCCGAGCATCCGGAGCTCGGGGAATATCTGCTCGACCTGCGTCCGCCGCTGGAGGCGCAGTTGATTGACCTCACCGACGAGATCGCCTACAGCACCGCCGACCTGGATGACGGATACGAAGCCAGGTTGCTGCGCCTTCCGCAGATTCGGCAGCGGATACGGGTTTTCGAGAAGTACTACGTCGAGGCGGAGGCGAAGTATCCGGACGCGCCGGACAAGCTGAAGTTCAACGAAGCTCTGAAGCGCGTGCTTAACCGCTTTGTCACCGATCTAATCGACAACACGCGGCAACGCGTGCAGGAAGCGGGAGTCAGCAGCCTCGACGAGTTGCGTAACTATCCGGAGCGGCTGGCAGGGTTCAGTCCTGAAGTGGAAGCGGAGCGACGCGAGGCCAAGAGCTTCCTCTACGAAGCGCTCTACAACTGCAAGTCTCTGGAACCGGAGAAGCGGTTGGCCGAGAAGGTAGTGACCGAAGTCTTCGAACACCTGATCGCGCATCCTGAGGCGCTCCCGCAAAGTTATCGCGAAAATGTCGGGAAGGAATCGCTGGCGCGAGTGGTCTGCGATTACATCGCCGGCATGACCGACCACTACGCCGTGGACCTGCGGAAGAAGCTGGTGGCAGGAAAGAATGCCGAGGCGTAGTCACCCGATGCTGTACTTTGCCGTCACCCCGTTCAGCGTGTAATGTCCGCGGTCGCTGGCGGTTCCGTTGGCCTTCCAGATTCCGAAGAACGCCTCGCTGTTGGAGCCATCGGCCGGGCCCTTCCACGGTTCATCGTAGGCCGCGAAGATGACCGTCTTCACCCCATTCGAATTCGCCCAGTTCACCATCGCCTGGTAATGCCACTGCGCATTCGTCACGTTGGCGAGGAAGGCGTTGGGCTGGTCTTTCTGGGTGCCCTGCGTAGGCCAGCCGGTTTCGCCGATCCGAATCTCAAGGCCGACCTTCTGATTCGAGAAGGCCTTCTTCAGCCCTGACAACTGGTTGGTCATGCTGGCCGTGACCGCCTGGGTGAAGGAAGCCTGCGTGGGATTCTGCCCGATCTGGCCGGCGATGTCCTTGTCGAAGTAGGCATACATATTTCCGTAAACGTGGCTTTCGCAGGCGGCCATCAGCGCGAGAAGCTTTTGCCGCATTGCCGCGTAGCCCGGACTGGTATTGTCCACGCCACCGAGCACGCCCCATTGCTGGCGGGTGGTGATGGGCAGTTGCGCCGCGGTGAGCGGAGCGCGCTTGCCCTTCGCATAGTTAATCAGGTCAATGATTGCCTGCGTCGAGTTGGGCCCCCAGAGGCATTCGTTGCCGATCACCAGATCGACTACGTTGTTGTACTGCTTGGCCTGCTGGATGGCGTAATCGATCTCGCTCTTCGTCCATTCCACGTTGATGGTATCGGTATTGGAGTCGGCGCCTTGCTGGTAGCATCCGGCGGAGACCTTCAGACCGGCCGTACTCGCAGCCTGGATGTTCAGGCGATTGCCATCCTGAACGATCGGCTTTCCCTGCCACACGAACGTTCCCTGGCCGTAGGTCGTAATCAGGGAAAAGTGCCCGGCCACGGGCTTGAGTAGCTGATTCACCTGGTCGAGCGTGTAGACGTTGTACAGCACCGGACCGTCGCCAACCCATGGTCCGACATAAGGCTCAAACGCTACTCCATAGATGCTCATGATTTTCCTCTGCGCGATTGGACTGTCGAGCTAGTCAACTCACCCTTAGCGGACTCACATTTTATACCCGGCGGATGAGTCCGTCCCCGCCGAGCGTCTCGACGGTCCCCTGAGTCGTTTAACCCGGTTTACAATCTAATATCGACTTGGGGTGGCGGTTCAGCTTTCATCCTTCCAGGGAATTGGGATTCGCATGAGTCATTTCAGTCGAAGCGTTCGACTCGGGCCGGCGCTGCGCGAACGTGTTTACATCAGGTGTCATTCTGGCGTGCGTGCTGGCATCCGTCTTTCTGCTTGGGGCCTGCAGTCGGAGCCGGGCTGCGTCCGACTCGCAGGGCGTGCCCACCATGCCGGTCAAGGTCCAGAAACTTGAGGCCCACGAGGTTGGGGACTCCTCGGAATACGTTGCCACCATCAAGTCGCGCCACTCGGCCACCATCATGTCCGACGTCGAAGGCTGGATTTTCGGCATCCACGTGCATTCGGGCGAAGTGGTCAAGAAGGGCCAGACCCTGATGGAGATCGATCCGCGCCGGCAGCAGGCCCAGGTCTCGAGCTTCGACTCGCAACGCGCTTCCAAAGAGGCGGCCCTGCAATGGGCGAAAGTCCAGTTAACGCGGGCCAAGACGCTTTACGAGTCCGGGGTCATGAGCAAGCAGGACTTCGACCAGGCGCAAACCAACTACGATGCTGCCTATGCCGACGTCAAGTCGCTGGACGCGCAAGTCAACCAGCAGCAGGTGCAGCTGAAATACTACAGCGTCTTCTCGCCGACCGACGGAATTGTGGGCGACGTTCCCGTCCACGTTGGCGACCGCGTGACCAACACCACGCCGCTGACCACCATCGACGAGCGCCGCGCGCTCGAGGTCTACATCGAAATTCCGTCGGAGCACGCGGCAGAGATCAAGATGGACGCTCCGGTGGAAGTGCTGGACAACAGCGGCAAGGTGTTGCTGCAGACCAAGGTGTACTTCATCTCGCCGCAAATTGATACGGGCACGCAGTCCGTGCTGGTGAAGGCCCCGGCGGACCAGGCGGAGAATGTGCTGCGCTCGATGCAACTGGTGCGCGCCCGCATCATCTGGAGCACGCATCCCGGCATCACGGTGCCCGTCGTGGCGGTGTCGCGCATCAGCGGCCAGTTCTTCGCCTTCGTTGCCGAGCCGCAGGACGGCAAGACCGTGGCCCGCCAGGTCCCTCTGGAGCTGGGCGAAATCACGGGCAACGATTACGTGGTCCTGAGCGGCCTGAAAGCCGGAGATGAAGTGGTCGTCTCCGGCGGACAGAGCCTCGCCGACGGCATGCCGGTCAAGATTGAGCAGTAGCACGGGTAGTGCGGGCCTTTCAGGCCCGCGTTAGAGTCGTCGGAAAAATGGGGGGCTTCAGCCCCTGCTCTGCCTGACAAGGGGCATCCAGCTTGTTTGCTGATTTCTTCATTAAGCGTCCAGTCTTCTCGACCGTAACCTCGCTGTTCATCGTGATCGCGGGCGCGGTGTGCATACCATTCCTGCCGATCGCGCAATTTCCGCAGCTGGCGCCGCCGCAGATTTCCGTGAACTCCTTCTACACCGGCGCCAACGCACAAGCGGTCGAGTCGTCGGTCACCATCATTCTGGAAGAGGCCATCAACGGCGTCGAAGGCATGCGCTACATGACCTCCAGCAGCGGCAACGATGGCAGCAGCTCCATCACCATCGCCTTCGAGCTGACCCGTCCGCTCGATATCGCGGCCGTCGATGTGCAGAACCGCGTCTCAGGGCGTGACTGGGCCGTCTGCCCGACGAAGTCAAGAACACCGGCGTGACCATCAACAAGGTCTCCACCTCGTTCGTCATGGCGGCCGGCTTCTACAGCCACGACAATCGCTACAACAACGAGTTCATCAGCAACTACATCGACATTTACGTGAAGGACGCGCTGAAGCGCATTCACGGGCGTCGCCGACGTGCAGATCTTCGGCGAGCGCAAGTACTCCATGCGCCTGTGGCTCGATCCCTCGCGCCTGGCCGCACGTGGGCTGACGGCGTCGGATGTGGTCTCCGCCCTGTCGCAGCAGAATGTGCAGATCGCCTCCGGTCAGGTCGGAGCCGCAGCCCGCCGCTGCCAATCAGATGTACCAGATCAGCGTGCGCGCCGTCGGACGGCTGACCGAGGCCGCAGCAGTTCAACAACATCATCCTGAAGCCCGGCAGCAACGGCGCGCTGGTCCGGCTGATCGATGTCGGGCACGCGGAACTGGGGGCCGAGGACTACAGCGGCAGGCTACGCTTCAACGGCTACGACGGCATCGGCATCGGCGTAAGCCAGTTGCCCACCGCCAACGCTCTCGACGTGGACAAGGCCGTCCGCGCCGAGCTGGACCGGCTCTCGAAACGCTTTCCTCCCGGTCTGCAATACGCGGTCGCCTTCGACACCACGACGTTTGTCGGCGACTCCATCCGCGAAGTGCTGAAGACCCTGGTTGAAGCCATCATCTTCGTCATGCTGGTGATGTTCGTCTTCCTGCAGGACTGGCGCAGCACCCTGATTCCCGCGGTCACAATTCCGGTCTCGCTGATCGGCGCCTTCGCTTTCATCAAGCTGCTGAATTTCTCCATCAACACGCTGACGCTGTTCGGCATCGTGCTCGCCACCGGGCTGGTGGTGGACGACGCCATCGTCGTCATCGAGAACATCCAGCGCCACATGAGCGAGGAGCACAGCGACTCGCACGTCGCCGCCTCCGATGGCCATGAGCGAAGTGACCGGCGCGGTGGTGGCGACCTCGCTGGTGCTGGTCGCCGTCTTCGTTCCGGTCGCATTCTTCCCCGGCACCACCGGCCTGCTCTACAAGCAGTTCTCGCTGACCATCGCGTTTTCCATCGCCATCTCGGCCTTCAACTCGCTGACCTTCACGCCCTCGCTTTCCGCCTTGCTGCTGCGGCCGGAAACCGGACGCAAGAACTTTTTCTTCCGCGGCGTCGAGCACCTGATCCATCGCAGCACCGCGTATTACGTTGTGGGCGCGAAGAAAGCCATCAAGCTGCGCTATCTGATGCTGCTGCTGTTCTTCGCCGGACTGGCCGCGACCTATATGGTGTACAAAACCGTGCCCACCGGCTTTGTCCCCGACGAAGACCAGGGATGGTTCATGATCACGGTGCAGGCGCCGCAGGGCGCGTCGGTGGAATACACCTCCGATGCCGTGCGGGAGGTTGAGGCCATTGCCAGCACCAATAAGGACATCATCGGCGCCTTCAGCGTCATCGGCTTCAGCTTTACCGGCAGCGGCGCCAACAAAGCCATGGTGTTCCTCAACCTGCAAACATCGACCAGCGCAAGGGCGAGCAGCACTCCGCCGCCGCCATCGTGAACGGCTGCGCGGGCCGCTGATGGGGCTTACCGACGTCCAGGCCTTCCCCTTCCTGCCGCCCGCCATCGCCGGCATCAGCAGCCTTGGCGGCTTCACCTTCGAGGTGCAGGACGAGGGCGGCAACACGTTTGCAGGAGCTCTACAACGTCACCCAGAACCTGGTCCGCGAGGGCAATACGCGCAAGGACCTGAGCGGCCTCTTCAGTGCCATTCACCGCCAACGACCCGCAGTTCGTGGTGAACATCGACCGCGCAAAGGCGCGCAGCCTGCAAGTGCCCATCCAGCAGATCACCGACGCATTGCAGGTGTACATGGGTTCGGCCTACGTCAACGACTTCGACTTCAACAATCGCGCCTATCGCGTCTACGTGCAGGCTGACCAGACCTTCCGCCGCCAGCCGCGCGACATTCGCAACTTCTACGTGCGCTCCGACACCGGCGACATGATCCCGCTCGACAACGTGGTGCACATCAGCGAAGGCAACATCGCCGCAGGTGATCACCCACTACAACCTCTTCCGCTCGGCCGAAATCGACGGCGCGGCGGCTCCCGGCTACAGCTCGGGCCAGGCCATTCAAGCCATGGAGCACGTCGCCAAGAAAGACTTGCCGCTCGGGCTTCAACTATTCGTGGTCTGGCCTTTCGCTGGAGGAGATCCAGTCGGGCGGCCAGTCGGCCATGCTGTTCGGGCTGGGCCTGCTGCTGGTCTACCTCACGCTGTCGGCGCAATACGAGAGCTTTGTTCTGCCCTTCATCATCCTGCTGAGCCGTGCCCATGGCGATGCTGGGCGCGCTGATCGCGCAATCCCTGCGGGGCCAGTTGAACGATGTGTACTGCCAGATCGGACTGGTGATGCTCATCGGTCTGGCCAGCAAAGAACGCCATTCTGATCGTCGAATTTGCCGAGCAGTTGCGGCACAAAGGCCTCTCGATCAAGGAAGCGGCCGTGGAAGCCGCCCGCATCCGTCTGCGTCCCATCCTGATGACCTCGTTCGCCTTTATCCTCGGAGTGCTGCCGCTGGTGTTCGCCTCCGGCGCCGGTTCCCAGAGCCGCCACTCCGTCGGGACCACGGTCTTCGGCGGCATGATCGTCTCCACCGTGCTGAACCTGTTCTTCATCCCTGTGCTGTACGTGATCGTGAAAACGCTGACCGAGCGCGAGAAGGCGCCGCTGACGAACGGGTAGCGAAGACCTAGGCCCATCTCGTTGCTGTCATCCCGACCGAGGACTTTAGTCCGAGCTAGAACGGGGCCTCAGCGCCTCCGGGAAACAGCAGGTCCCTCGACTGCGTTCGGTGGCTGCGCAACCTCACTTCGCTCGGGATGACAGCAGAAGGGAGGTCCCGGAGTCCTCTGGATGACACCGGCAGATGGGCTGTAGCGAAAAGCGAATGGCGAAGAGCGCGTTAAAAGCGACCTTCCGCAGCCACTCACATGTCACTAAGCCACTTGACCTACGTCACATCATTCCGCTTCCGTTTGCGCTAAAAAAGAAAGTAGGAAACTGGGAGCCTCGTGCCGGCAGGTTCGCTGGCCAGAGTCGTTCCCTGTAGCGCCCCCACCGCGTGGGGAGAATGGTCGCGCAAAATGGCCACAGCACAACTCACACCAGTTGGGGCGGGCATCCGTAACGTGCTCATTGCGACAGACTTTTCCCGTTGTTCCAACCTGGCCCTCAGCTTTGGCCTGGAGCTGGCGCACGGATACCAGGCGAATGCGTATGTTGTCTTCGTGGTTCCGACCGACCAATTCATGGTTGCCGGCCCCGACGCTTTCACGGCCGCCAAGGACGCGGCCCGCCGCGACCTGCTGGAACTGAAGCACGAGTTGCGGAAAAAGCACTCCTACCTCGAGGGCGAAGATTATCACCTGTTTCTGCTGGAAGGCGACGTCGCGCAGGAGATCCTGGACTTCGCCCGGCAGCGGGAAATCGACGTGATCGTAGTCGGCACTCACGGCCGCGGAGGCCTGGGCCGGGCGCTGATGGGGTCAGTCGCCGAGACGGTCTTTCGGCAATCTCCCGTGCCAGTGCTGACTCTCGGACCCCACCTGCACCGGGTCGCGCGCGCAGGCACACCCCGAAACATCCTCGTGCCCGTCGATTTCACGCCCGCTTCGGAGCAAGCGGCGCACTACGCGATCGCGATGGCCAAGGAACATGGCGCGACCCTGACCATGCTCCATGTCATCGAACGCTGGCCTGCTCAGGCGCAAGCCGACCGGGCCCGTGTAATGGAAGCGCTGCGAGAAAAGATGCAGAAGCCTCACTCGGCGAGCAGGACAAGGGATTGCGCTGCAGCTTCCGCATCGAAATGGGACGGGTCGTGGAAACCATTCTCTATACCGCCAATGGCATCGAGGCCGACCTTGTGGTGATGGGCGTGCGGCCTCGCACCGGGCTGCTCAACCGGCTGATGTGGCCGCATGCCTATGAGATTGTGCGGGAGGCCACGTGTCCCGTGTTGACCGTCCGCGGCAACGCTGTGGAACATTAATTTCTTAGGAGCTGGAATGTTACATAAATCATCGGCAATTCATAATTCATCGGCAGCAGTATTGGAACCGGACCTGGTAACAGACGTGAAAAAAGTCGAAATGAAGCAGGCGATCCTGGAGCGCTTCTGCTACCGCGCCACCGCCGTAACGTTGGCTGTCCCAGCCAGGCAGCGCTCGCCCTACTGGCAGCCAGTCGACGAAGAGTGCTAAGCGGCTAGTTTGCGCAGCGAAATTCCGGATGCTGGTTGCGGCCCCGCACGGACCGAACGAACGTTATTTTGACTCCTACCTGCTTGGGCTGGACTGGCCTCACGCCACTCAGGCCACCAATCCTTGTCTTGACGCCGTCCAATGCGCATGGGTGAGAACTTGGCAATCCAGACCAGGGGTTGTAGAGTTTTTCTCGCCAACTTGGAGGAGAAATGCGCAGACCCTGTCAAACCGTAATCCTGGTAGTCGGCCTCCTCATGGGTTTCGCGCTGGTCACTGGCGCGCAGTCGATGCAGCCGGCGCAAGCCACTAACCAGGCGCAGCAAACGCAGCTGTCCACCGGTTCCCAAGGCCAGGAGGCGAATGAAGCGCTGAGTCCTGAGGCCCAAAACCAGCTCATCAAGGAAGTCCGCCACAAGCTGGTGATGCTGCCCTACTACAGCGTATTCGACAATCTGGCGTATCGAATTGAGGGACGCACGGTCACGCTGGAAGGGCAAGTACTAAACCCGGTTGTCAAGTCAGACGCTGCAAACGCCGTGAAACATATTGAGGGCGTCGACAAAGTGGTCAACAACATCGAGGTCCTTCCACCCAGTCCGATGGACGACCGCATTCGGCGCCAGGTTTACAACGCAATCTACAGCTATGGCCCACTCTTCAAATACGGTCACATGGCAGTGCCGCCGATTCATATCATCGTGAAGAATGGCCGCATCACGCTCGATGGTGTGGTAGACAGCGAGAGCGACAAGAACCTGGCTGGAATGCGCGCCAACCAGGTGCCGGGAACCTTTCAGGTGACCAATAATCTGCGAGTGGTGCCTCCTTCGGGCGGAAAGCAGAAGACAAAATAGCTCGGCAGCCATGACTTGGGCCACTCAGCCAGGAAACGCAGTGCCCCGTGGCACAGCGTAGATCCTATTGACAACGTGCCCGCTCCGTTCGACCATGCCCTTAAGTTAGGCAGAGGCACGTTATCTCTTCGAGCCTCGCGGAGGGCCATGATATGGAGCATGCACACTCCACCGATCCCGTCGATCTGAGTAACTTCACCACTCGTATGGTCAGTCCCGCTCCACTCGCAAAAATCGGTAAAGGTGGCTTCCGGGAATTCAAGGAGTTCGCGCTGAAAGGCAGCGTGCTCGACATGGCCATCGGCATCATCCTCGGCGTCGCCTTCGGCAAGATTATCACTTCGTTTGTCGACGACATCGTCATGCCGGTCGTCAGCCGCATCTTCGGAAAGATGGATTTCTCCAACATGTTCGTCAGTCTGACCGGAAGTCACTTCGACACGCTGGCCGCGGCCAAAGCAACCGGTGCGCCAACCCTGAATTATGGCGTGTTCATGAACGCCATCCTGAATTTCGTGATTGTCGCTGTCGGTGTATTCCTGCTGGTTCGGCAGGTCAACCGCTTCCGTCAGTCGCAGCACGTCGAGATGACAGAATGCCCTTATTGCTTCAGCGGCATCATGAAAAAGGCTACGCGCTGCCCTTACTGCACTTCGATGGTAGGCGAAGCAAAGGTACAACCTGCTACTTAGTGATATGCGCTCCTCTCAGCATGGTCAACAGCATCGCCACGCCGGTGCGTAAGTAGATGGCATCTGGGAGGCTGGCTTCTTTGAGCAACTTTTCTACACCCGTATAGCCCGGCAAGAGATTTCTTTCTGAATCAGCCGTAAGGATAGAAGACGAAAAACAACAGCGACAGCGCGGTCAGCACCCACAGTCCGGGTTTCAGTTGGTCCGGCTTGCCCGGCAACGATCTTGCAGATTGGGTAGAGCACGAAGCCGGCGCAGATTCCGATGGCGATGTTGAAGGTGAACGCCATCAGCGACGACGACGGCGAAGGCCGGAATGGATTCGGTGTAATCGCCGAAGTCGATGTGCGTGATTGGCGCCAGCATGAACAGTCCAACGATGATGAGCGCCGGCCCGAAGGCCTGCGGCGGAATCGCGGCGACGAACGGAGAGAAGATCAGAGGTCAGCAGAAAGCAGGTTCCGGTGACGAGGACGGTGAATCCGGTGCGTCCGCCCGCCTCGATTCCAGTGGCCGACTCGACATAAGCGCCGGCGGTGGTCGTTCCCAGCGCGGGAGCGATGCAGGTGGTGACGGCGTCCACCAGCATCGGGCGCTCGATCTGCGGCAGTTGTCCGTTCTCATCGAGAAAGCCCGCGCGCGCCGAGAGCCCGATCAGCGTGCCCATGGTGTCCACAAAAGCCATGATGAAGATGGTGAGCACGACGGGGAATGCCCGCCAGGTCAAGGCCCCGCGAAAATCGAGTTGCCAGACGATGGGCGTGACGCTGGGAGGCATGCTGACGATGCCGTGAGGCGGCGCCGCGGTCTGCGCCAGAAAGGCCACCAGTGCGGTGATCACGATACCGAGCAGGATTGCGCCAGGAACCTTGCGGATCACCAGGACCGCGATCAGGATAAAGCCGAACATGGCCACCAGCGCGGGATGCGAAGTGAGGCTCCCGGCCTGGACCGGCGCGCCTGGAACACGCCAAGCTCACCAGTCCGGTCTCGTTCAGACCGATGAAGGTCAGGAACAACCCGATTCCCACCGCGAAGCTGTAGCGCAGCGAGGTTGGCACGCCGTCGACAATCCACTGCCGCAGGCGCAGCACGGTCATGACGATGAACAGCACGCCCGCGATGAAGATGGCCGCCAGCGCCGTCTGCCAGCGGAATCCCAAGCACCTTGCAGACCGTAAATGCGATGAAGGCGTTTTCGCCCATGTAAGGCGCGATGGCGAAGGGCCGGTTGGCGTAAAACGCCATGAAGTAGCAGCCGAACGCCGCGACCAGTACGGTCGCTACAAACGAGGGTCCCTGCGGGAATTCCGGCGGCGGAGAGGATCGCCGGGTTCACTACCACAATGTAAGACATCGTGGTGAACGTGGTCAGCCCGGCCACGACCTCGCGTGCCAAGGTGGTGCGGTGCGATCGAAGGCAAACAGCGCGTCCACCCCATTCAAGCCCGTGCTCCTGTTTGAGTGAGCTGCTCAATCCTCAGGGAAGCCGGCGTTCAGTCGCTCGGCTTCTCCCGCGGAGGCGCAGAGGCGAAAAAGTCCTGGCGGAAGCGTTGGGCGTAGTTCCAGATCAACTCTTCCACTCGCTTCGGGTCCGGCGATCTCACGATCAGGCCAACGTGGTGCTCCTTGTCATCCATGCGCCAGACAATCTCCGGATCGTTGTACGCCGAAGTATCCGGATGCTCCTGCCGAGCCAGGGAAATCAGTAAACCCGCGGAGTCATTACGCGGAACTGGTGGCTGGTAGGGAGCTTTGCCGCCGGCGATTTCAACCTTTGCCCACTCCCCCCACAAGTTCAGACCGGTGGCAGCTTCGATGAGGTCGGCGATGTGTGCGCCGCCAACGCGGGCCGAGGTCTCAAGGAAATACAGCTTGTCATCGTCGCGGCCATGAATGAATTCGCTGTGCGAGACGCCGCGCACCAGTCCAAACGCTTTCAGCACCTGCTGGTTAAGCTCAATCAGCGGAAGCGCTTCCTCGGAATCCCGGGGCAGCGTCCGGGTGGTGAAGATGTCGCCCTCGTGAGAGACGTCCATGGGAGGACGGCCGTAACGGCTGGCAATGGCGAACAGCAACTCACGCTCGTTGAAGATCGAGTCCACGTGGTAGATGTCGCCCGGGACGTACTTTTCCAGCAGAAAGAACGATTGCTGATCGCCCAGCTTGTCGAGCGCAGACCAGAATTCGTCGGCGGAATGGATCTTCTTGATCCCAATCGAGCCGGCAAACGACCGCGGCTTCAGCACCCACGGCGGCGGCACGCGATCGAGAAACTCACGAAGTTTGGCATAGTTCAAAACGTGGATAAAGTCCGGCACCGGTAGCCCTTCGTCGCGCGCCTTCATCCGCATGGCAAGCTTGTCCCGAAAGTAGCGAGCGGTGGTGTCGCCCATGCCGGGCACCCGCAGATGCTCGCGCAGGGTCGCGGCAGTTTCCACGTCGAAGTCATCGAGAGGCACGATGCGCTCGATGTTCTCCGTACGCGCCATGTAGCTGACACCCAGCAGCACATCCTCGATCTTCCACTTCTTGTCGACATCCGGGATGTAGAAAGTCTCGTCAATGCTGTCGCGTGGCCAGTCGGCACTGGCCAGGCTGTGTGAGGTGAGCAGAAGGACACGGCAGCCCTGCCGGCGGCACTCGCGAATGAAGTCGAGGCCCTTGAAGTAGCTGGCGAGACAAAGGACCGTAACCGGGGGTTTCGCCGGATCATGCTCAGCGGACGAGGAGGACATGTGAGCTCCCTGGTACACGTTGAATCACAACAATGTACCACTGCCGGGCAAACCAGAAAGGCGTCCCGATACTCTGGGACGCCTTCCTCTCTACCAACCTCGTGTTGAAGCGCCTCACAACCAGGCGAAACAGTTTGAAGCCCAGCTGCGCGGCAAATCTAGAATTGGGTTGCTGGCAGGACCGCTGTACCCTCCATCTGCACAGACTGGAGTTGGTTAGGATCCAGTCCGAGCGCCTTCAAAATGGTGGGAGCCACTTGCATTGTTTGCACCGGTGTATTGACCGCGCTCGCGCGGAATGCCGGATTCGAAAGCAGCATGATCACGTTGGTGTCGTCGTGAGAAAAGCCACCGTGCTCCTCCTGCTTCTTGGTGCTGCCGGTATAGACCACACCGTAGTTTGGGGTGACGATGATGTCCGGGGTGCGCGGATCCTGGCCAGGGCCAATTCCGGGGGCGGTGAACATCGTCGTGAGTGATTGCCCATAAAACACTTCGCCGAAACCGGCCTGAGTCGCATTCGCTTCCAAGGTCGCGACTGCGTTGGCCGTCTGCGTGGGCGAGGTCAGCCACAGCAGCGAGACATCGTCTTCCGTCGGTCCGATTCCGTTTGGGTTGCTTGGCGACTCAGACCACGGCAGCAGCGAGGCGATCAGGTTTGCCGGTGAGGTACCGTTGTTTCCGCTATGTCCCGGAATCGGGTAGAACCGGTTCGGGTCGATTGGCGACTGGCCATGCTTTGACGTTATTACGATCAGAGTCGACTCCAGCAGGCCCTGCTTCTTCAGTTCGCTGACGAACTCCGCTACAGCAGCGTCCACCAACTGGAACTCGCCCACCAGCAAAGCGCTCGGCGTGCCAACTGCGTCGAGATAGCCGCCCGAGCCGACGTTCTTCTCGATCAGCTTCTGCCCCACGCTTACCGACTGGAAATTCATGCCGAACACCGCGGGCACCGGCGCAGCCGACTTTCCGTTGTGCGTTTTGCCATCGATCTCATTGAGGATGGCATTCACTTTGAGAGTGTCATAGCACTGAATGTTCTGGAAACTGTCGGTGTAGGCGCCGGTTTGGGAAGGGTCTGGGATGGGATCGCAGGCCATCCCGAGCGGAGTCACAATCCCGGGCAGCGCTACCACGGTTGAGTTGATTTCCGGAGAGTAATAATCGTCGACGTTGGTGCCATCGCCGGGTCCAGAAACAGAAGAGTAGGCTGGATGCTTGTCTGACCAGGCAGTGTAACCGCCCGCCTTATGAATCACTCCGAAGATCGTGTTGGTGCGAACGAAATTCCATGGCCATACGGGCGCACAGTTTTGCTTGGGATCGCGAGGGAGGCGGTCTTTGTCGATCGAGTTGATTCCACCGTCTCCCGACGGAGCGCCGCCGTTCAGTTGTGACTGATCGATGTCGATGCCTTCTTCATATTCGGTGGTTGTGCCGGGCGCATTCACGGACGGGCCGCAGGGACCTCCAGCCACTCCATTCCCCGTCGTGACCTTGGGCGGCGCCAGCGATCGATCATAAGCAACATCGTAGAAAGCGCCGACGCTGCGGGGCGAGCCACCGCTCACGATGGCCATCAGGCCGGGAAAGGAATCGGAAGGTTTGGAGGTGGTGGCGTTCAGGTAGGTGGTTCCGTTCGCGCCCAGGGCCGCAAGGGTTGGACAATACGAGGCGCCGCCGTTCACACCGCTGACACCGTTCGCACAGTTCACGTAGTCCAGCGAGTGCATGCCGTCGATGCTGATCAGCAGCACATGCTGGAACGATGCGCCGGGTTTGGGTGAGGAATTGGGGTTTTCGGCCGCGGGAAGTTGCAGCGGCGCCGTGCATACAGCCACTGCCAGCAGAGAAATGAACACCGACTTGCAGAGATGCATAAGCGTTCCTCCGTGAACAAGCTTCGAATGTCGAAGACTGTATCCACTGGGGAGAACGGTGTGGTGAATGGAGGATGAAAGTTAGGTAACAGGAATGTTGCAGCAGAAACTTGTTACCGCCTGTTCACATTCAAGGGCCGACGCCTGATGCTCTCCGTCTCCCGCGTTGCAACAGCGGTTACCAGCGGGAAAGCGCCAGCTTGGCCGCGTTATAGCCGCACATTCCATGCACGCCGCCCCCCGGTGGCGTGGACGAGGAGCAGAGATAGATGCCGGGAGCGGACGTCGCGTATTGCCGCCACGTCGGACGAAACAGGAACTGTCCAGTGTTCATCGCACCGCCGCCGAGATCGCCGCCGACCAGATTGGCGTCCATGGCCTCAAGCCCGGCGGGAGTGAAAACTCGCCGCGCCAGAACGCAGTCACGAAAGCCGGGAGCGAAACGCTCGATCTGCGCCTCCAGCCGGGGCAGCATGTCGAATGTGGAACCGTTCGGCACATGGCAGTAAGCCCACGCGACATGCCGCCCCTCGGGAGCGCGCGACGGGTCAAACAAAGTTGGCTGCGCCAGCAGAACGAAAGGCCGCTCGGCATGGTGACCATGTCGCATGGCCTCTTCTGACGTTGCCAGTTCCTCGATTGTGCCGCCAACGTGCAC
The DNA here is from genome assembly GCA_963831675.1 of uncultured Acidobacteriaceae bacterium. Lineage (GTDB taxonomy): Bacteria > Acidobacteriota > Terriglobia > Terriglobales > Acidobacteriaceae > Bog-257. The sequence goes on along the minus strand of CAWHRM010000015.1, from coordinate 16,313 downwards.
CGTCGCTGCCCGCAGACACTCGGCCGCTTTCCATGGAATGGGAGACGACAGCGCATAATCCACTTTGAACACACCCGGCCCGTAACGGTAGTTCTGAAGTTTGCGCTGATAGGCGGACGACAGACGCTCACCCGCAATCTGCAGCAACTGGCGCGGTGTCACATCACATAGCGTGAGGTCGTAGTTGCCGAGGGCGTTAAGACTCTCTACCCGGGTCGATGTGTGCAGGGTAGCGCCGAGAGTCGCAAGAACTCCGCACAGCGCCTTGGTAATGGACTGCGCCCCGCCGCGGGGAATTGGCCATCCCACAACGTGGGACACAGTCCCCAGCATGACGCCGGCAGCCGAGCTAAAAGGTTCATCCAGCGCCAGCACGGAGTGCGCTGCAATGCCGGCGAACAGGGCCTTCGTCCGCGGATTGCGGAACCAATGGTTCGCCAGCGCGGTAGCCGAGGGAAACGCAAGCGCCCCGAAACGTGCCATCAGGAATGGATGGGGCGTCAGCAGGTGCACGGGACGAGTAAGTTCGGGGGCCAGTTCCTTCCAATGCTCGACAAACGGGCCCAGTAGAGCGACGCCACGCCTTGCCATCCTCGCCCAACGCAGACTCCGCGTCGCTGAGATCGCGCTCCAGCATTACGGCAGTTCCATCGTCGAGAGGATGCGCCATGGGCGCGGGAGAATGGATCCACTCCAGTCCGTACTCCTGTAATGGCAGCGAAGGAAAAAACGGCGCCCCCACAGCCATGGGATGCACGGCCGATCCAAAGTCATGCAGGAAACCCGGCAGGGTCAGCGGGAGAGTACGCGCCGCGCCGCCCGGCTGCGGCTCTGCCTCGAAGACGTCCACCTGCAAGCCGGCTTGGGCCAGAACGATGGCCGCTGCCAGACCGTTAGGACCTGCACCAATGACAGCCGCTCGTCGTGGCGTTGTGGGCATACAAATCAGTTTAGACTGCCGCTGCGAGTAGCCCAAAGAATAGAGTCCCGACCGATCCCTTACTGATGCGGCGGCAGTGCTTCAGGCCATTGCACCACGCCGGCCTTGCCGTCAGGCAGCCGCTCCAGCACGGGAGCATAAAGCCCGAGCAGTTGCCGGTTCCACCACATTCCGGTGGCCCGCTTCTCCGCCAGAGTAGTGAACCAGTACTGCCACAACACGGCGCGCACCTGCTTGGGCGGCGCATCCGGAAACGGATTGCCCGCGAACAGCGCAAGCACGTCCGGCGCACCGGCGAGCAGGCGCTCTTCGGTGCTGGGCACGATCAGGTTGTCGCGCCAGGAGCCCAGCGACGCGAACCACAGGTTCCACTCAAAGCGCGGCTGATAGGGCGCATAGATGCCCGGCCGCTTGCTCGGGTCCTGCGGCTTGTAGCGGAAGGGATACGCGACCCAGGTCTGGCCATCGTTGGAACCCTGGAACTCGATCTCATAGCGGCCGCGCGTCATCACCGCGAACAGGCCATAGCGATTGGCAATGCGAAACGGATCGAGCGCCGCGACCGGCGATGTGGGCAGCGGCAGTCGTGGAAGCAGAATCCAGATCATCTGCACCGTGGTCGCGTAGAAAATCCAGATGAGTACCACGCTGGTGAGGGCCAGCGTAAAGGCTTTAAGCGAATGCAATGGCCGGCGGGAGGTCGCGCTGCTGTCTGGCGATGCAGCATCGTGTTCGGTTTGCGTCGTCGCTTCCAATCCGGCGAGATCCTGCCCAGCCTGTGCAATGGGAGCATCCGCGTCTGGCGCGATGAATCGTTTCCACCCTTGCGGCATGACTCGCAGCAGGAAACGGTCGTCCAGCAGAAGAACTCCGAGCAACAGAACCAGATAGTTCAGGAACGTGTAATTCGCGGTGAGAATGACCGGGATCTGCCAGGCCGTCACGATGAAGAAGCACAGGATGCGCCAACGCCGTGGCAGAAACAGCATGAACACCAGTCCGAGTTCGAGCACCAGCGTGGCGCCGGTAGCGAAAGCATGAAACCAGTGCGGCAGATGCTGCACGTACCAGCCGATCCACGTCGGCAGCGGGCCATTCTGGTAGTACTCGTCCATGGCGGTGAAGTTGCGCCACTGGGGATCGCCGCTGGCCAGCTTCACCATGCCGGACTCGAAGTAGATGCGAAACCACTCCCATTGCAGCAAGAAACAGGCTGGCGCGCGATGGCGGATGGGCGCGGCCCAAGCCTGGCCGCAAGCCCGGTGGCGCGAAGAACAGCGAGATGAATCCCGCCTCCAGCAACATGCCGTCGGACTGATAGCCGGAAAAATCCTGCGCCGCGCTGACGAACGAGAGAAAGCACAGAAAGCAAACGAACAGCATTCCGCGCGGCCACAGGTTAAGGACCAGCAGCAGCGAGGCGATCATGCCCACCCAGCAGATCGCGGTCAGCATGTGCGGGCCGCGTCGAGATCCACAGCAGCGTGGGCGCAAACCAGAAGCGGCCTGCGCCGAATTGGTGCGCCACCGCAGCCAGGAATTCGTTCGACGGGAAGAATTCCATCGGCGCCGATGAGGCCGCGAATCTGAAAGACCAGCGAATAGAACGCGGAAAAATAAATCAGTCCGAGAGCGCGCAGGAAGAGCCAGCGCGGAATCAGGCGGTCGCGGAGGCCGTATTCCGAGTCGAAGAGCCAGCGAATGATGGAGCCCGGCGCCCAGTCCATCGCGGTCGGATTATACCCACGTGGGCGGGGCGGCGTCTTGCGAGCTTACTCTTTGGTCCACGAAGCGCCGCCGTCGGAGGTTGTCCATCGCGAGCCTCCGCCGGTAAGGACGACGCCGTGTTGTGCATCGCCGAATTGGATGGAGACGATGGTTCCGGTCTCGACGTTAGGAGGTGTGCCGAGCGGTTCCCTGCTCCAATCCTGGCCGTCATCGCTGGAATGAAACAGTGCGCCGCCGCTGCCGCCCGCCCATACATCGTCCCCTGCTACGGACACGGCGTGAAACTTGACGGGATGATCGGTGAGTTCGCGAGTCCAGGCGCCGGGAGTCGTCGAGCGTTCGAGATGGCCATCGGGGGTGACACGCCATTGTGAATGCGTCGAACCGAAACCTCGAATGGACGCCTTCTGGTTTCCAACCAGCACGTTTAGCGTGCCGCCTTGTATGGCTGCTGGCCCCGCTTCACTCTCTGCGAAAGAATTCTGTGTGGGCACCGCAGCAGGCGCAGCCTTGAATGCACCGCCGATGGCGTCGCGAGCTGATGGACTTAGCGGTTTGGGCACGCCCGCGGTCGCCGGCTCGGACGGATACGCTTCAGGCGTGTTGCGCGCCATCTCCGTTGTTGCGAGAGCGCCGGACGTTCGGGCCGGATTGGTTTCGGCGCGTGCCGACTTCGTGGCAGGCTTCTGCATTATCAACGGTGTCCTGGATTCGGGCGAGGGTTGCGACCCGGATTCCGGCGCAGGTGGGGCAGCAGTTGTGCGCCTGCGGGGGAGGCGCCGCCGGCTCCTTGCTGGCGATAGTCAACGTAGTCTGTTGCGCCGACCGGCCGAATTCTGCGCGTCGAAGGAGAACGGCGGAGACTAGAACGACCACCGCCACCAGCAGGTACCCACGCCCACCGCAATACCCATCCGCGTCGAGGTCGTCTACCTTAACAGCGCTGGCCACGGCTTGTGCAGCTTCAGCCTTTGCCCGAAGGGCCGGAGAGATCCGGGAGCACGGCATCCGCCGCCATCCACTCCTGCTCCTCGCCAAGCGGTTCCTCCACCGTGCTGCTGGCCAGGAAAATGACTTCGCGGCAGTCCGCACACTGTGCCAGGTGATCGTTCACGCGCTGGCGTTCGCGGGGAGGCAGGCTGTGCTCTGCGAAAGCCGTGAGCGCGTCAGCCGAGAGATGAGCATCGCCTGCCACCTGTCTGGCGAGCGCGTCCCGTAGCGACTTTGGAAGTTCCCGGCTCATTCTTCGTTCCCGCTCTCCTCTTTATAGAACGCGCCGTTGGGCGTTCCTTGCCGTAAAGTTTCGCTCACGTTCACCCGCAAATCGCGGACGTCCACCTCCTGCATGGCTTCGTCGGCCTGCCGGGCGGACATGCCCGCTTGCATCATCCGCTTGCGAATGCGTTTTCGCAAACCAACGGTGATGCGCTCCAGCTTGCGGCTGATGGTGGACTCATGCACTCCTAGCAGCTTGGCAATCTCCGCCAGCGTTCTATGGTCGAGGTAGTAGGCAGCCAGCAGAAAGCGTTCTTCCGGCTCGAGCTCCGCCAGCTCCGCCGCCGCGGCGGCCTCGACGCGAGGATCGGTCACGGTGGGATCTGGCTTGATCGCTTCGAACTGCTGGCCGTCGTCCAGCGCCGCATCCAGGCTAGTCTCGCGCCTGGTGCTGCGATAGCGATTGACGTACTCCTGCGCGACCACAGTCCGCAGCCAGCCTTGCAGCGAGCCGCGTCCCTGGTAGTAGAGAAGCTTGGATGCTCGCTGCTGCCCCTTCTCGTTCACGCCGTAGAGTTCGGCGTACAGCGAGTCGGCCAGTCCGCGCGCGGCGCTCTCTTCTCTGGCAATCTTGTACGCCGATTCGTACAGCGTGACCCGATAGCGAGTGAGAAAAACCTCCCATGCCCGGTCATTCCCGGCTGCGCACGCGCGCGCCAGCACCAACTCCTCCAGCCGCAGTGAGCTGAGGAAGCCCCGAGCGCCAGCCTCTCCGGCGGCGCGACCCCACTGGCTTACGACACCGGTGAGGATCTCCACCAACGCTGGCTGGTCGATCGCGAACTGCGCCGCTCCGCTGTCCTGGTAATGCTCTTCGGCAAACTCGCGGACCACCGCAGAAATCTGCGTGCCGGGCGGATCGGGAACGGGCGCGGAAGCCATCTGTGCGAATCGTATCAATTCGTGTGCAAGAAAAATACTGTCCTGCGTTCTTCTCCCAGAGACGCCAACCGCCTTCCCGCCCCGCCGAACGCAAGAGCGGCGCCGGGTGGGGACCCTAAGGCGTGCGCCTCCGGAGGTCAACCATGAACTACAAGATCCTGGCACCACTGGCTTGCGTCGTGCTCGGCGTCACCTTCGCCGCAGCCGGCACTCCTTCTCACCCTGAATACCGCGTCCTGCCGCCGGTAACCAGAGGAAACCTCAGCATCTTTCCCGTCGTCGGCGGCCCGGAGTATGCCACCGCGCACCTGCTGACCCTCGATGAAGGACTGCGTTCCGGCTCGGTGATCGTCACCGAAGCCGGCTCGCTGCAAGGACTGGTCCGACCCGGCACCCCAATTCCGCGACACTCCGGGGCAGAAGTCAATCGTCTGGTGCTGGTCAACAACTCCGATCGTCCACTGCTGCTGCTGGCCGGTGAGATCGTGACCGGCGGCAAGCAGGACCGCGTGATTGGAGTGGACCGCATCGTTCCGCCGAAGTCCGACCCGGTCGATCTGTCGGTGTTCTGCGTCGAGCCCGGACGCTGGGTGGCTTCCTCGGACCACTTCGGCGTGATGAAATCGCAGATGGCGCAGCCCAGCGTCCGCATTCCGGCGATGGCTGAGCGCAACCAGCAAAGAGTCTGGGACCAGGTAGCCTCGGCCATCGGAGGCATGGCGGTAGCGGCGCCGTCGGCAGGACCGCCAATGCACGCGACCACCTCGTATGCCAAAGCCATGGAAACTCCGGAGGTACAAGAGAGAGTCGGCTCCATCGCAGCCGATTACGATGGCCTGTTGCGTGAGCTGCGCAAGGTTGGAGCCAAGGGTGTCGTGGTGGCCATCAATGGCAGGATCACCTGGGCTGACGTTTTTGCCAGCACTGATCTGCTGGAAAAGTATTGGCAGAAGCTCATCCGCTCCTACGTCGCCGACTCGCTAACCAATGCCCGCTCCGGCGGACAGGCCGATCAGAAGTCGGCCCAGTGGTTCCTCGACCAGCTGCAAGGGAATCGTGAGGTCACCGAGACCGAGCCCGGCCTGTTCCGCCGTACCGAGACCAGCGGCGACGGCTACAAGGTCTTCACCCTGACCTCACTGGTGTCGCGGCCCGAATACACCGTGCATCTCGCCAAGATGTCATACAAGGACTCCATGCGCGAGGGCATATACCCAATGGAGATGATACGTTGATCTTAGGAAACTTTGCTCAAGTCCAGTTCGTTGAAGGGGGCGGCCTTTAGGCCGTCCGTAATGCCTGATACCACGCAGGGGCTGCCCCCTCAGGGACCTCCGACTGACTTAATCAGAGTTTCTCTAAGTGGCGTGGTGGACGTTTCGATCTCAAAGGTTGGGGTAGGCAGCGCTCACCCCAGCCTTTTTCTCGAATGATAAGTCGCTGCGGTGACTTGTTTCCTCCCTGCTCTCCGCGGTGGAAAAGGGCCCTGCTAGAAGTGGAACCCGAGTTGCACTGTTAGCGCCCGTGGCGTCACATAGTGCGTGCCGCTGAAGGTTGACAGAAAATTGTACAGCGAATACTGGTTCGTCAGGTTGATCGCCGTAAATTGCAGGCTCCACTTATATCTGTCCCCCATGAAGAGATTGTCATCGCCGATCGCAATGTCGAAGAGGTTGCGCGCTGCGATGCGCTGCGGATTGTGGTCATCGTTCTGCGTGTTCGGCGCCGGGATCTTCACCAGGTTCGACCCGTACTGCGATGCCGGGCAGGGCGTCGGCAGGGGCGTGTAGGGGCTCGACTTCACATTTCCGCAGAACAGTCCTGCCTGGAACTCCTCGTCGGCGCTCAGGCCACTCAGGTCAACCGCAGGCTGGCCATTGAGTGTGGTTGAGGTTGGGCAGTCGTTGAAGGGGAGGACTCCATAGCAAGGCACCGCGCCCGCAACCAGTCCGCTGTCATAGCGCCAATTGAAGCCGAACCAAGGCCCGCGCTTCCAGGGTGTCTGGTACTGCAGGTGCGCGGTCATGTTGTAGGCTTCGTCGTGGTCAATGCGGAAGGGCGTGCCGGTTTGCCCCACCGTCACACCTAATCCGCCGGTCTGCGGAGGGAAGAAGCGGGCGGCGACACTCGACATCACCACCAGCGCGCTGAAGCCGTGGTTGACCGGCACGCTGGCGCGTAGCGCCCATCCGGGGATCTTCGAGCTGGTCCAGCCGATGGGGAAGAAGATGGGCGTGTTCCCCAATATGCTGAAGTCGTAGCCGGTGTGGGTGTACTTCCAGATATACTCCGCATCCACCACCAGGAACCGTCCAAACGCCTGCTGTAACCCGATGTGGAATTCGTTACGGTGGCCCGGAGTCAGCACTGCTGGTACGCAAGGCACCAAAGCCGCGACTACAGGAGAAAAGCACCCGGTACTGGAGAGCACCAGGTTCTCGTTAAAGGGCGTCTCCATGGTGCGTGCGTAGGAGGCGCGAAGAATGGTATTGGTTTTCTGGACGTTGTAGGAAATTCCCACACGAGGCTCCGCCTGCCGGGCAACCGACAGTCCGTTGTACAAGTCGCCGCGAATACCGAGATTGAAGCTCCAGTTGCGCACGTTGATATTGTCCTGCAAGTACATTGCGAGCTCCTTCACGTCGGTGTGTCCAATGAAGGGGTACAAGGTACTGTGTGGACCTTGGCACCCTGCGGACGGTGACGGAACCGGACGCGTCAGGTCGTAGCAGCTCAGCAGCGGCGTGAAGCCGCCATTCGGCAGATACCCGGCGGCGGCGCATTGCGAGGGACTTGTGAACCCGGCCACCGGATTGCCATTCAAGTCCACGCAAGGCGAATTGAGCGTTGGATCCACAATGCCGAGCTGGTCGTTCTCCTGCAGAAAAGTCTGCTCATACATGATCCCCGCTTTCAGATTGTGAACGCCCTTGGTGTAGGTGACGTTGGCGATGGCGCCAGCATTGAGCAGCGTACGCTGCTGGGCCACGGTTTCCTGCTGAATCGGGCTGAAGTCAGCGAAGGGGTCGCCGCTTGGGTAATAGTTAAACGCGTCGCGCCGCACGTAGCCGGTTACGTTGAGAACAGCATTCGGGCTTATGGTGTGCGACCATGTCGGCGCGATGTTGAAGGTAACGATCTTGGAGCGCTGATCGGTGGGGCCTACGAGGTTTCCATCCGGACCCACCACTCCATAGTTCAGGTTGTCATAGGAATTCGGTGTCTGGAACCAGGAGCGCGTAAAGCCGAAATTGAAGTGCAGCGCGTCCGCCTGCGAAAACTGATAGTCGAAACGGTCGAACACGTTTTCTTCGTTGCCCTTGGCATGGAAGACGACGAACTCAGGCGGATCGAGGAAGCGCCCGCCATTGAGCCCGTTGGCGGCGATGAAGTTTCCCCAGTTCTTGCCGCCGTAGGAGAAATTGAAATCCACATTCGAACTGCCAAAAGTACCGTAACTGGACGTGATGGCGCCGTGCGGCGTTGTCGAACCCAAGCCCGAACGCGTGGTCACATCGATCACCAGGCTGGTCTTGTCGCCAAACTCGGCGGGCGGCGCCCCGCCGATGACCGTCATCGACTGCACCGCGTCCAGCGGAATCTGGTTGGAGAAAACCTTGCTCTGCTGGTCCGTGATCGGCTGCCCATCCAGAGAAAATGAGTTCGACGCATGGTCGCCCAGTCCGTGAAAGAGGCCGTTCGAGTCCGCCGCAACTCCCGGCGAGGCTAGCGTGACCAGCGAACTCAGCTCCGAGGAGGAACTCTCCAGCGGAAGCTTGGCGAAGAGACTGCGGTCCACGTCGGTGTGAAAGGTCGGATCGTTCTCCAGCAGGTCTCCTGCCTCGCCTTGGACCGTGACGCTTTCGGCGGACCCGGCAACCTGCATAGTGATCTTGAGGCTAAGCGGCACGGCAGAACGAACATCAATGTCCTGCGAATATGCAGCGAACCCTTTCATCGTGACACTGAGGTGGTAAGGATTGAAGGGAATGTTCGAGAAGCTGAACCGCCCCGCGCTGTCGGTGGTAGTTGACCGGTCGAATTCGCTAACGGGGTTATGAATCTCGACGGTTGCACCCGGCACCACCGCGCCGCTCGGATCGGCAATGACCCCGCTCAGCGATGAGTTTCCCGAGGTCTGAGCACTGGCCCCAAGGACACAGAGCGCAAGACAGAGGACCGCCAGCAGGGCCACTATTAAGCGCCGAAGAGGAACCCGCGAGATTCGTTGGAAGGGCACGACCTCAGCTGTGCCGTAAGGCATGTAAGGGAAGCGGGTTTTAGCCCTGGTGGCCGATCTCGTGGCCACCGTGGCTAAAGCCAATTGTCGTGGCACCGTATCTCGCCGGGCTGAAGCCCGGCGCTTCCACCACAAGTACATTTCTTCTGCAACGGCCAACACCTTGGTTTTTTCCTGGTTCTCAATCATCTCGTCTCCAATTTCGCTGGCTCTTTCGCAATGCAGGACCGCCAAAAGAAATGCGGGGCACAAGGGAAAGAGCTGGGAAAGCTGCCTTAAGTGGTGAACGCGTCACCAGATGTGACGTGACGTTCCTCTGCTGGCGATTGGATTAGAGGCTGGGAGGCGCGCGGGAAGGAATGCGGCGGTCTGCGTGCAGCGACGCGTAGTTGACCGCCCGGAGCGTGGTCCGAATCCAACGCGGATTCAGCAGGTCGCTCTTAGGTAATTGGGGTGTGACGATGGAGTTATGTCCGACGCGGCAAAGTTCGCACTGATCGCCCGCGTTCAGGCTGGCGTCCGATTGCGTGGAGCTGGCCGAGACCGTGAGGCTGTTGGCCGTGTCAGATGTGCCGATCGCGTGCACCAGCGGGTGCAGCAGAACGTGCACAAACAGCAACATCAGCAGCCATCCTCGAAACTTCAACGGATTCCTCATTCGGGCCGGAGATACAAATTGCGTCTATTGTCATAGACAGCGGTGCAGATGTAAAGCCGAGATGGGACGAACGTCACGGCCCAGAGTGAGCCGCTTTCACCCTCTCACTTCCTGATGCTCGGGCGCATCGGCGCCCAGCGCTGCGATCCGCCGCGCGTAAAGATTGATGCCCGGCATGGCACTCAGGCCATGGACAAAGATGCTGAGCATCACCGTCACGATCACCGCCAGACGCATGATTGACTCTCCGGGCAAATGCATTTCCTGCTCCAGATACACCAGGCCGAGGACAATGGACGCCAGACCGCGCGGCCCGAACCAGCCCATGAAAAGCACGCTGGCCGCGCTCAGCCGCGTGCCGATGAGTGCGATCGCCACCGGCAGCATCCGCACCACCGTCAGGCTGAGGACCGCGTACAGCCACGCTGCCGGGCTGAACTGTGGCCAGTTCCGCACGATCACCAGGCCAAAGAGGAAGAACACCGACAGGTTGAGCAGTTGCCCCCACTCCTCGGCAAACTCGACACTGTGCTTGCCGGCTTCCTTGAATCCCATCTGCACCGCCAGGCCGGCGACGAAGGCCGCAATGAACATGCTGCCGCCAAGCAACTCGGACACCGCCAGACAAAGCAGCGGCAGCGCCACCACGCCGATCTGCAGGAAGGATTCCGCTATCCACTCCCGGCGGCGCGCGCGACCCAGCAACCAACCGCCGGCCAGGCCAATCGCGGCGCCGACCAGCTGCGCCAATCCCCAACTCTTCCAGGATAAATATTGACAGATGTGGAATGTGGCCCTCGGTCCGGGCCGCGGCGAGCGCGATGAAGAACAGCAGAAACGGGACGGAGAGTCCGTCGTTGAGACCGGTCTCCGCTTTCAGCGCCTGGCGAATCCGCATGGGCACCCGCGGGCTGTCCAGGACGATCTGTCCCAGCCCGGCGTCGGTCGGCGCGAGCACGGAGCCCAGGATTCCCGCCTCCCACAGCGTAAGGCTTGGAAACACCAGCCGCGCCAGAAGCGCGCCCAGCAAGATGGTCAGCAGCAGGCCGGTGCTCAACAAGCGCGCCGGCAGATTGCGGATGCTGCGCAACACGTTCAGGTCGGTTCGGCTGGCCTCGGTAAACAAGCAGCATCACCAAGCCCACCTCGGCAATGGCGAGAAGAATCTCCGAATTGACCCCGGGCTTGAGAATCCGTTGCAAGGCGGGAAACGTCAGCATGCCTGCCACCGCGAACACGATGGGCGCGGTCACCATCGTCCCCTCCAGCCGCCGCGACACCAGGCTGTACAGGAAGAAAAGGCAAACGAAGATCGCCAGCGTTATCATCGCCACCCACGCCCCTTGACCATGGCCTCACGGTTCACCGCGTCTCCTTGTTCCGTCGTGTTGCACCCTCAGAATCCGACTCGCCCCACTCGAATCAGAGCGGACCAATCCGGAGACCCGTCCGCCGCCTGGCCCGCGGCATTGATGTGCTCACGCTCCTTCAACTCTGGAAATGGGAGTCCGCCCGTCACCAGGCGTCCTCGCTCGTACAGCAATTTATCGAGCGTGCCGTTCAGCAGGAGCTGGTAGTTCCACGGCTGCGGATTCTTCATGTCGGCGGCGATCTTGCGTATCGAGTGTCGTGGTGCAGTTTCGGGTCAGCGCGTTGTACCACTCCGGATGATCTCGCAACTGGTTCAGGTAATCGGCGTAGAGAAGGAATATTCTGCGCGCCTCGTCCGGCGGCACGGTCGTGCGATACAGGAACACTTCCTCGTGCTTGCGGTAGTTGGTGCGCAAGCGAATGACGTCGCGCTCGTCGGCAGTAATGAAGATCAGCTCGTACTGCCGGAAGAATCCCAGTATCGCCGAGTAATCTTGCCCCACTTTGTAGCGTGCCTCGATGGAGAACGCGATATGGTCGTTGTCCCCGAATTGGAAACTGACAATGGGGTGGCCGATATACTTCGGTCCCCAGGTGGTGAAGAAAAGGTCCGCGTAACGGAGTTGCGACAGATACACCGTCCGGTCGCTCCAGCAATTCGTGTATTCGGTCTTGGTGACGTAGTCGCAGTTGCGCAGGTTGTGGATGGTGACCCGATCTCCGTCGATCTCGACCGAGGCGGTTCGCGCGGCGTCGGCTTGCCAATCGCCTTCGTTCGACGGCTTCAGGCTGAGCCACCACGTCAGCACAATACAGAAGCCCGCGAAACACAATACCGCGGCCCAGACCGTCGGCTTCACCAGGAACAGGATCGCGAGAATCGCAACCACGTAGATCACGGTCACCGGAATGCGCAACGCGGCAATCCGAAAATCGACGTAAAGAGCGGCAATCGCCCACAGAGTCATCAGCGCCAGAACGAACCACATAACCGTGAGTCCAATCGCGCGCAGCGCCCGGACCCAGGCCGGCGCCGGCGTAGCAGGAAGGCGTTCAGTTTTGTCAGGCATAGAAACTACAACTATACAGAGAGGCGCCGTCCTCTATCGCGCTCAAAAATCCACTCCCCACTCCAGCACGACCGTCGTGCCCGCAATCCCTGGATTGAACACGTAGGTCGTAACTTCCCACTTGTGCTGGAACACCTCATGCGACACCCCGACCAAGAACCCGCGCTGGATGTTCGCAGGAGTTTGGTAGGCCTTGGTACGTTGCGCCACCGCACCCACGTGAAGCCATTCCACCGGCGAGTAGGTCAGTTGCGGCCACCCGTAGTAAAAGTTCCCTGACTTGCTGGTCGTGTCGAACACATATTCATTGGTGATCGAGGCCTCGATCCTTTTCTTGTATTGCAGCGAGATTTCCAGGCCGGGCGCAATCCCGTTGGTGCGTCCGAAGACGCCGCCGATCATCGGCGTGACATCCAGTTCCCACTTGTCGCCGTCATCGACGTCGCCGCGGCTGAAGTTGTAGCCCGCCCACAACGACCCTGTCCGCAGATTCTCGTAGTTGTAGCGCGCCTCCAGATGCAGCCAGTTGTGGTCCGCGGTGAGGACCGGGTCGCCGTACGACGTCCCGTCCGGCACCGCATAGCCGTCGAAGGTGAAGTTGTATTCCCACTCCGGCGCCGCCGTGGGAGGCTTCTTGACATGCACGCCGCCCGGCGTTGCCTGGCCCGGCAACCAGCCTCCCGAGCAGACCAACACCGCCAGCATCCCGAGTTGTGAGCGCGCGCTTCATCCTCCGAGCACGATGGTAAGCCACACCATCACGCCGCCCAGCACAATCATCGACACCGCCCAGCCGTAGGGACGATGGCCGGCGTAGCGTCCATAAAAATAACCCAGGAAAAACAGCATGACGATGGCGATCGCATTCGAGACTCGCAATGCCAGCCGCACATCCTTGAAGAAAAAGAGGAAGGGGATGGTCGGCGGAAGCGTCGACAGAAAAACCAGCCATGCCACGCCCAACGCGCCCCGCCAGTTCTTCGCGGTGAGCCGCGGGTGCGCCGGCACTCGCAATTGATTCAATTTCTGCCGCATCACCTCGAGGTCTCTCTCGGTTAGCACCGCTACCACCACCGGCTGCAGCGCATCGGTAATCACCTCGTAAGCCTGCTTCGGAGCGGCGGCCTCACGCACCTTCCGCAGCGTGGCGATGTTGTGTCCCTGCTCGCTCAGGCTGCCCATCAGATAGAAGATCCCGTCAATGATTCCCCAGGCCACATTGCAGCCCAGCGCTCCGATGAGCATGTGCCGCACTTCGCCGTGGCCCGTCCGGGCCACGCTGAACGAGCAGGTAAACGTGAGCACCATGATCAGCCCGAACAACACCTCCGAAATCCTCTCTGGAGGTTCGAGCACGCGCTGCGACGATTTGCTCGTCTTGTCCGGCATGGGTCAGGGCGTTGTGCTTGAATCTTCAGTCACGGCTCGGGACGTGTTGGTGGAATCGTCTGCCATGGGTCCGCGCGAAGCCGCGCTCCGCAGCGCCCCTAATGCTCGTCATTCAGGATGGAAGCTTCCTACCCTAGCAGCGCCAGGTTTGTGGGTCAACGGTGAACCTGGACATTATGTTGGTCACGGGGAACAGCCGTTTTTCAGAACTACCATGCAAGCTGCGGGTCCCGCCTCGCAGGACAAAACTAATTAGCCGAGTGGCATCCCGTCGGTGTTGCGTTAGGCCTAGAATCGCCGGCAAGTAAGTCCCGCCGCGGGACGAAACTAATTAGCCCATAGGGGAAGCTGTGGGTAGGTAGAGCCGAGGTTAGAGCCTGCCCTGAGCTTGTTGAAGGGTCGGCGTTCCGGCGAGGAAAAGATTTCGGGCCTCCGTCCCGGAACAGATATAGCAGCGGTCAGTCAGTTCTCGACCGGGGCGCGCAAGCGCCAGGAACAATTCCTGCGAAAAGTCGGCTCGATCAGCGGCGCAGTATGTCTACTCGTTCTTCCGGGAGCCGAATATGTAGCCGAGGATAGCCGTAAAGGCAGGTAGGATGGTTGACGCCACGACCAACTGGAAGAGCTGTATGGCACGGTCAACCTGAAGTTTTGCCATCTGCTGATAAACGTCGGCTGATTGCTTATAGATGTCCACGAGCTGTTTGTAATGCTCGGCGTCATCCGCACCCAACGGGGGCGGCGGGAGGGGGGGAAGTTGGATCAAGCGAAAGGAGACAAAGAAAATTGCAATCGAGGCTGCCAAGATGTATCCGAAAACAATAAGGGCCAGCCAGAAGCCGACCCTTTGCAGAGGAGGTAACTCACGACCGGACGCTTTTCCCGGCCCCGCGTCTTGGTCGCTCAAGCCCTTCTGTAGGATTTCGTGAGGCTGGATGCTCTTTATCTCGTTACCAGCTCCCCCATTTACGTCCGCGCCGGTCATGGCAGGACGATGTCCTTAACCACTTTGTTGTTCTTCGTGATTGAAACTTTCTGGTTCTCGTCTTCGTTCTGCTCTGAATCAAGATATCTGTACAAGGCAACCGCTCGCCTCAGAACATCAACCTTCGTAGTCCCCTTTTCCTCCGCGAGCTTCTCTAATATGTCGTTCATTTTGTCATTGAACTCGACGGTTAGTTTTGCCATGCGAACACCTCAGATTCTCCGTTTGGAATACACCAAATATACACTAAAAATACCTATTGTCAAGGCTTTTTTGGTGTATTGTCGACATTCTTGGAGGGATGCGAATCGACGGCGACTTCCGAATCGAGACCCGCCTTGCTGGCCTCAAGGCTCGTCGCCTCAAAATATTTGGCTTTATGCTTTTCCGGATAGGGAATGAGGCTCGGCGTAGACATTTCGAAAAAGCAGACCTGCCCAATCCGCAGACCGGGGATCAGTTCGATAGGCAACCGCCCGGCGTTGCTCAGTTCAAACGTCAGTACGCCCGCAAATCCTGGATCCACGAAGCCTGCGGTCGCGTGGACAAGAAGGCCGAGTCTTCCCCAAGAGCTTCGGCCCTCAATCCGGGCGGCGAGATCGTCGGGCAGCCTGAAATATTCAAGCGTCGATGCTAGAACGAACTCTCCGGGATGAAGGTAAAACTTTTCGTCCGCTGCCAAGATCACTCTCTTCGTGTAAGCCTCTTCTTCCTCAGGCAGCTGCTTCCCAAGGACGAGGTGCGAACGGTTCATATTCTCGAGTCGCTGGAAGTCGGTGCTAAGGCGTACGTCCAGCGACGAAGGTCCGAACTGTTGCTGCGCACTGACTATCGGTGTGACCAAGAGCCTCTTACGCCGATCCGGATGCACCAGCCGCTTCGCAATGTCGATGTCGGAAAGTAGCATAATCGCTTAACTCGTGGTAAGCCGGCGAAGAACTTCAGCGAGCTCCAACGACTTCAAAAGTAGGCCGTCCGTTCTGTCCACGTACTCCGCGTAAGTGCTAAGATTAGGTGTTTGCGGGGTTCCGGGCTCCGGAAAAACCTTCATCAACTCAAGACTCAAAACTCGACAACCTGTGCAGCCAACCGGCAGTGACAATCTCCGAGCCTAGAACGGGTTTGTCTTCAAGCTCGGACAGAGCCGCATAAGCTTGTTCAGCAGTCGACTCGCCGCTCTTCAGCGAAGTCAGTCGTTCGAAGATTTCTTCATCGCGGCGAACCCGCCGACCGGAGATGGGCTGTCTAGACACCAGAGTATCTCGCAGAGCTCGCGCACCACTGGCGTTGCTCTCCTCAAAGCGACGTAAGCCCAGAGAGTTCACTCTTGATGCTATTACGTCGGCGAGAGGAGATAGAAGCTTGTCGGCCTGATCGCGGCTTGCATTCATGTGGCCTCGTTTATCCTCCGGCATTTCTCGTAGTTTTCGGTCATAGTCGTACTCGTAGGCCTCAAACACCCGCTCAAAATCTGTTGTACCTACTCCGAAACTCCTGAGATACTCACTGACCAACCTCACCCTAAGGGGAGTCGGTGGGTGACCAGCCGATCGACTTTGTATTCCCTTCAGCCTAGGTTGCATCATTTCAACGAAGAGGATCGGCATCAGTGATGCATGCTTTTGGCAAGTTGGTTTGGCCCATTTCGGCGGTTTAATCTGGCCCACCTTGGGACGTTGAAGGTTAAGAGGATGAGTTCCGTTCTGCTGGAGCGTAGCCCGTAGGGCGAAGCGGAAGCAGAATGGAACAGCGGCCTCCAGGGATCACTCTTTGCG
>CAWHRM010000014.1:0-215785 GCA_963831675.1 uncultured Acidobacteriaceae bacterium | reverse complement strand
TTAAACCCTCCAACCCAAGCAAAAGCAGGTTGGGTGGGCACCCGACACCCGGCATCTGCACCACGCTCTCGAAGGGACGCACAACGTCCCAGGCGGGACGCGAATGTGCGCGAATGGGAGCGCCCGCGCGCGATGGGGTTATGATAGTATTCCCACCCGAGCAACGGAGGCTTGGGTGCGCGCCCAGCCGGAATCGGAAGAAAGAGTGCCGCAAGTCTTTATAAGCTACTCTCATAGAGATCGGAACAAAGCTGACCAACTCGTTGGCCGTTTGCACCGGCAAGAAATTTTGCGCGGGCAAGAAATGACGACGTACCTGGACGATCAGCAACTTCAAGCTGGTTCTTTCTGGCGTCCTGAACTGCAGCAAGCTCTCGATTCGCCATTTGCGGTGGTGGCGATCTGCACAAGGGCTTCGATGGCCTCTTCCGAGGTGTTGTTCGAGATAGCCTATGCCATCGGCCGGCACATTCCTGTGATTCCGCTGATATGGGATGCGGGCTGCAATTTGCAGCCTTTCCTCGAGGCTTATCGGAGGCTGGATTTCTCGGTATCCCAGGACTGGGCCAGCCTAGTGCTCCAACTAATGAGGCTGTCCGCGCAGAGTAACCGGGCCGCCAAACCATGCGCCGACAGCCGGGTTGTCTCTCGAGATCAGCTCGCGACGGAGCTACAGCAATTTGCAGGCGAACCGAAACTGCAGCTCGATATCTTCGCGTACTCGGGCGAAACATTCACGGCCCCCCTAAATGTCTTGTTTGAGGCCATGATGCGTGCAGATCGCCCTCCGCAGGTATTTACTCTTCGTGTTCTTTTGAAGGATTGGGAAAGCGGCTCGTCATTTCTCCCCGGCTGTGCTCGAACTGCCAGCGTCGCTCTCCGCAACGAAAAGAAACACTATCGAAACGAAATAATGCGGAGCCAGGAACACATAAGGGACGAGCTTTGGAAGCGACTCCACTACTGGAGCGAGAAACTGGGCTTAACTTTTAAACTAAAGGTCTACCATATTGATCCATTCCATAAAGGTATTTTGATTAATGGTCGTTTAGGTTTCTGGAGCCTCTATCCCATGGAGAGCGGTATTTCGGGGAAGCATCCGCATATCTTGGATTACCAAGGCAAATACGTGAGTTTCGCCGAGTTTAGGAGCGAGGGCACGCCCTCGGAAGCCTTAGCTCTTCGGTCGCTGTACGAGTGGTTCGATACTGTTTGGGAAAGCTGCTCTAGCGACGTTCCCGCGAGTAACCCCGCTTCCGACGTCAGAGTCCACGCTGAATGATGTTTTCTTTGCTCTTCCATACTCCAAGACTGTAGAGGCGAAGAATGTTGGAAGCAGGACTAATCATATTCGATTGTGACGGAGTGCTCGTGGACAGCGAGTTAATTGCCTGCAGGGCTGTTTCGTGTTGTCTCAATAAGGCAGGCATCGATATGTCCGTAGAGGATGTCGTTAGGTTGTACATGGGGATCAGCGTCGAGACGATGACTAATGATCTTATGGTGCGCTTTCCTAATCGCTTACCGGCGGATTTCCCAGACGTTTTGCAACGGAGCACCCGGGAAGCATTTGACCATGACCTGAAGCCCATGGAAGGAGTCGAGGACGTTCTACAAATCATCAGGTTCCCGGCTTGCGTAGCATCGAGTAGTGAACGTGAACGAATTATTCACTCACTGGAGATCACCGGGCTGCTGGGCTACTTCAATTCCAACATATTCAGTGCGTCCCAAGTGGCCCATGGCAAGCCAGCTCCGGATCTGTTCCTTTTTGCGGCAGAGCACATGTCAGTCCCGGCAAGAGATTGCCTAGTGATAGAGGACAGCGTGCCGGGTGTGCAAGCGGCGTGCGGGGCACGAATGCGTGTCTTCGGTTTTACGGGTGGAAGTCATTGTCAGCCAGGGCACTCGGGGAGGCTGCGCGAGGAAGGCGCAACGGCGACGTTCGGACGGATGGCAGAACTCCCGTTACTTCTGTCCGATATGAGCTGACATGAAGAACAGATTGGTGGCAAATGTTAGTAGTCCCTCCTTGTTCTCTGGTTCGCCATAGTAAGAATATTTGCAAGGTGCAGTTTACTGCCCAAACTCGCTCTCCGCTGACAGGTTCTCGAACCGCGTGTAGCGCTTGATGAAGGCCATCCTGATCATGTCGGTGGGACCGTTGCGCTGTTTGGCGACGATGAGTTCGGCGCGGCCTTCGAGGTCGGGATCGTCTTTCTTGTACACCTCTTCGCGGAAGATGAAGGCGACCACGTCGGCGTCCTGCTCGATGGAGCCCGATTCGCGCAGGTCGGAAAGTTGCGGCCGATGATCGCCGCCGCGGCTCTCCGGAGCGCGGCTCAACTGCGACAGCGCCACCACCGGGACCTTCAACTCCTTCGCCAGCGCCTTCAGGCCGCGCGAAATCGCCGAGACTTCCTGGGTGCGGTTCTCGAAGCGCTTGCCGCCGATGGGCACCGCCGACATGAGCTGCAGGTAATCCACGATGAGCAGGTCGAGGCCCTCGGTCTGCCGCAGGCGGCGCGCCTTGGCGCGCATCTCGCTGACCGAGATGCCCGGCGTAGTCGTCGATGAAGAGCTTGGAGTGCGTGAGCTCTTCGGTGGCGCGGGTCAGCTTGCGCATGTCGTCCTTGGTGAGGAAGCCCTGGCGCAGGTCCTTCGAATCCACCTGCGCGTGCGAGGCCAGCATGCGCATCAGCAGCGCTTCGCGCGACATTTCCAGCGAGAAGACGCCGACCACCTTGCCGTCGAGCACCGCCGCGTTCTCGGCGATGTTCATGGCGAACGCGGTTTTGCCCATCGAAGGGCGCGCCGCAATGATGATCAGGTCCGAGGGCTGCAGGCCGCTGGTCAGCTTGTCGAGCAGCGTGTAGTGGGTCGCCAGGCCGGTGATCTCCTGGCCCCGCGCGTACAGCTCCTCCAGCGAGCCGAACGAACCCTTGATGATGGACGGGATGTCCAGAAAGCCTTGCCCAATGCGGTTCTCCGAGAGCTGGAAGATGGCCTGCTCGGCCCGGCCCAGCACCTCCTCGGCTTCGTCGGAGTGGTCGATGGCCTCGGCAATGGCGTTCTGCGCGACGTTGATCAGCCCGCGCAGCAGCGCCTTGTTGCGCACGATGCGAACGTAGTGCTCGATGCGATGGCCGCTCGGGTACGCCGTCGATGAGCGACGACAGATAGGCGACGCCGCCGATCGCCTCGACCTCTTTGCGGCGGTCGAGTTCCTCGACCAGGGTGATCATGTCCACCGGCCGGCCAGTCTCCTGCAGATCGCGCATGCGCGAATAAATGCGGCGATGGGCGTCGAGCGAGAAGTCGTCGGGGGTGAGATGCTCGGCGGCCTGATCGTAGAGCGAGTTATCGAGCAGGATTGCGCCCAGGATGGAGCGCTCCGCCTCCATGCTCACGGGCAGCCCGCGTTCCAGACTGTAGTCGGTGGTCGCCATCGGTGGGTGCAATCAGTGTAGACAGATCGAGAGAAGCGCGCAACGAGTCAGCACATGAAAATGATCGTACACAGGAAGATTCCTGAGCAAAAAGGCAGCGGTTGCTGTGGATTAAAGGGTCAAATTATCGCGGTAACGTCTTGGGACCGATGCATGCTTCGGACGAACCACAGGCGTGTGATGTTGTTCGCTCGCACAAAGATCGTTGGCACAGAAACCATGTTTCACCATCATCCGCACTCATCGTGAGTGTGACAACTCATGCGATGTTCTAGAGCAGATGCTGAATCAGGTACTTCAGACGCTCCCAAAGTTCGAGAGCGAGCACCACGACCAGGAATGCTCGGACGAGGAACCATTCAATAAAGCTGAAGATGTCGGCAAATCGGGACGGCGGTTTGTAGCGGGGCATCCAGTTCCCTCCAAACAAAGAAATTCATTCGATTTCTTTGTTTAGCGAATAACCGGAAATAAAAACGTAGCGGCTCTGAACATCCCCTGTCAAGTAGTATCCCGGTAAACATCCAAACTTGCGCTGGAATCCTCGGGAAAAGCTGTGTGCCTCTGTGGAGAATGCGGAGAAAGGATTCAGTTTAGAACTTGGGACTGACAACTGGCCACTGACAACTGTTCCTAATTGCGGCCCGAGACCAGCCACCTCGGGCCGCGTTATGAGGCACAAACTCAACGTCGTGCGACGTCAGCGCGGCTTCCATGCTCATGGAGCAGGGGCGAGAAGCGTTGGCGTGTGCTGCGCATCGCTGCGCCATGGTGGTGCGGACCTGGAGGAGATCTCGAGCACCTGTGCCTCGAGAACGGTCCGTGCATGAGCCCACGCACGCCCCATCAGCCTCGATGGGCTGCGACGATCGCGGATGCGTTGGTTTTCCTCAGCACCTGTCGAGGAGCGCTCAAGAAAACATCCGAGGGCGTTGCCTTTGCGCCTCGGATCAATCTCGCATCGCTGCAACGGTTCGTCGCCAACCCCGGAAGCGGCACGCAAAGGTCCGTGCCTCGACTGCGTGACAGAATGCAGGAACGCCGCGCTCTCGCACAAGCAAGAAAACGTCTGCGGCTGTGCATATCATGTGCAACGCGCACGATTGTTGTGCAAATCACGAGGAAAAACCGGTCGTTAACCAAACCCAGCCGAAAGTCTAGTGCGGGTCTTCCTTATGCGTTAACCAGTTTGTTACTACCGCGAACTCCGGCTTCCGGTTATGCTCGCGATTATGGCAGTGTCGGTCACGGTGCTGGCGAGCGGAAGCAAAGGTAATTGCACCGTCGTCTCCAGTTCCGGCACCCGCCTGCTGGTGGACGCAGGCCTCTCCTGCAAGGAGCTTCTGCGTCGCATGTTGCTGTGCGGCATCGACTCCAGCGCCATCGACGCTGTCCTCATCACGCATGAGCACACCGACCACATCAGCGGCGTGCATGTGCTCGCCAAGCGGCTCAAGGTCCCGGTGTACATCACCGGCCCGACCTATGACGCGTACCGCAAGTTTGCGCGCGACAGCGCCGGCAACCGCATTGCGCTCACGCGCCGCGAAACGTTCTGCGCCGGCAGCGCCTTCCAGATTGGCGACATCACGGTAACGCCGTTCACCATCCCGCATGACGCAATCGATCCCGTCGGCTTCACCTTTCGCAGCGACGGCATCAAGATCGGCGTCTGCACCGATCTCGGATACATGCCCGCCAGCGTGCGCCACCACCTGCGCGGATGCCATGTGCTGATGATCGAATCCAACCACGATCTCGAACTGCTGCGCGGTGGACCTTATCCCTGGAGCGTGAAGCAGCGGGTGATGAGCCGCGTCGGCCATCTCTCCAACGACGCGCTCGCGGATTTCCTGACGAGCGACTATGATGGGGGTGCCGAGTTCCTCATTCTGGCGCACCTTTCGGAGCAGAACAATCATCCGGAGATCGCGCGGATGACGGCCGAGCGTGCCCTGAGCGAACAGCGCAGCTGGTTTCGGAATCATCTGTTGCTCGCGGCACAGCATGAACCGCTACCAGCGGTCCGACTGTAGTTTCCGCCCTGCGCGCCGCTGCGGCGGGGTCGCCGCGGGCCCCGGTTTGACCGATGAAACATTGCACTGATCCGGTCGTCGGCAAGATTCTTGCAGGTTGGCGCTACGACATCTCGGGCCTTGCCCCGGAGATGCGCGGCGACTACGAGGCCCACCTCGTGGAGTGCGACTTCTGCCGCTCGCGCCAGCGTCTGCATCGCGGCATTGACATTGGCCTGATGGCGCTCGCCTCGGCCTCGATGATCGTCTTCCTTCTCGCCTACGGCGTCATTCGTTACTTCAAACCCACCCACGCGTTTCTGCTTGAAATCGGCGCGCTGGGCGGATTCCTGCTCTCCACCTTGCTCTGGCTGCTGGTAGCGGTCGCCACTCCCGCGCCGCTGGTGGTGAAGGATGCGGCGCTCTATCGGCGCCCGTAGAGGACTGGAAAAGCTGCCTGAAGAAATTCGCGATCGCATTCCCGAAGACTTGCGCCTGAAGATTTCAGGCCAAAGCTAGAGGATTATTCACCACGGAAACAACCTTGATGCTCTCATCCTGAGGTCTGTCGTTTCTTGCGAAGAGCGAGGAGCGAAAAGCGGTTCCTACAGTTTCTGCACCCGCTGCACATCGCGCACGCCGGGAATTTTGCGCACGCCGGTGAGGATGCGCTCCAGGTGTTTGAGGTCGGCGATGTCGGCGACGATGTCCACCGTGGCGTGGTCCTCGGCGGTCTTGGCTTCGATGTTGCGGATGTTGGTGTTGGCGTCGCTGATGACGGTGGCGATCTCCTTCAGCATGCCGGGACGGTTGTCGCAAGACACCGTCAGCTTGACCGGATAGCCGGCTGCCGATCTGGGCGCAGACGGGATCGCGCGCCCACTCCACGGCAATGCTCCGCTCCGGCTCGAACATCAGGTTGATCGACGTTGGTGCAGGACTTGGAGTGCACGGCCACGCCCTTGCCGCGGGTGACGTAGCCGACGATCTCTTCGCCGCGAATCGGATTGCAACAGTCGCGCGCGATAGACCAGCAGATCGTCGTGTCCCTTCACCTTGATGGCCGAGCTGTCGCCGCCGAAGACCCGGCGGACCACGCTGGTGAAGCCGCCGACTCCTTGCCGATCGCCGGTCGCCGTCGGGCGCCTGGCCGCGCAGATGACTGCGCATCCTCCGCGGAACGCACGGGCCAGAATGCTGCGCGCCGAAAACTTGCCGTAGCCGATAGCGGCCAGCAGGTCGTCGGGCTTGGCCAGCCCATTCTCGCTGGCGACCCGCATCAGTTCCGCGTCGCTGATGTTCTTCATCGCGAATGCGATACTTGCGCGCTTCCTTCTCGATCAGCTTGCGGCCGATTTCGATGGCGCGCTCGCGCTGATGCACGTTGAGCCAGTGCTTGATCTTCTGCCGCGCGCGCGACGACTTGGCGAATTGCAGCCAGTCGCGGCTGGGATTGTGCCCGGGCTGGGTAAGGATCTCGACGATGTCGCCCGAGCGCAGCTTGTAGCGCAGCGGAACGATGCGGCCGTTGACCTTGGCGCCGACGCAGGTGTGTCCGACCTCGGTGTGCACGGTGTAGGCAAAATCGATCGGCGTGGCGTCGCGCGGCAGCATCACGATCCTGCCCTTGGGCGTGAAGGTGTACACCTCTTCCGGATAGAGATCGATCTTGAGCGTGGCCAGGAACTCGTTCGAGTTCTTCATGTCGCGCTGCCACTCGACCACCTGGCGCAGCCATGCCAGCCGCTGCTCGTCGCGCGCCGAAACCGGACCGTCCTTGTACTTCCAGTGCGCTGCGATGCCTTCCTCGGCCATCTTGTGCATCTCTTCGGTGCGGATCTGCACCTCGAAGGCATGGCCCTTTTCGGAGATGACCGTGGTGTGCAGCGACTTGTAGAAGTTGTTGCGCGGGATGGCGATGAAGTCCTTGATGCGCCCCGGCACCGGCCGCCACTGGTTGTGAATGATGCCCAGCACGGCGTAGCAATCGGATTCCGACTGCGTGATGATGCGCAGCGCCAGCATGTCGTAAATCTGGTCGACCGAGATGCGCTGCCGCTGCAGCTTCTGCCAGATGCTGTACATGCGCTTGATGCGCGCTTCCACCCGCGCCTGGATCTTGTTCTCGCGCAGCTTCTGCTGCGATGATCGCCTTGCACCTCGTGCCAGGAAGGCTTCGCCCTCCTTGCGGCGCGATTCGATGGCGTCCTTCACCTGGTTGTAGGCGATGGGATCGACGTACTGGAAGGCCAGGTCTTCCAGCTCGCCGCGGATCTTGCCCATGCCCAGGCGGTGGGCGATCGGCGCGTAGATGTCCAGGGTCTCGCGCGCGATCTTCTGCTGCCGCTCCGGCCGACAGGTACTTCAGGGTGCGCATGTTGTGCAGGCGGTCGGCCAGCTTGATGAGCACCACGCGGATGTCATCCATCATGGCCAGCACCATCTTGCGCACGTTTTCGGCCTGCGCTTCTTCGGACGACGCGAAATCGATCTTGCTGATCTTGGTGACGCCTTCGACGATGTGGGCGACCTGCTCGCCGAACTCGGCCTTGATCTCGTCGACGGTGACCGTGGTGTCTTCGACGGCGTCGTGCAGCAGGCCGGCGGCGATGGCGGTGGTGTCCAGCCGCATCTCGGCCAGCAGGATGGCGACCTCGCAGCGGATGCACCAGGTAAGGCTCGCCGGACTGGCGCACCTGGCCTTTGTGATGTTGCTCGGGAGAATTCGTAGGCTTTCTTGACCAGGGCCTGGTCGTCGGGAGGGCGGTAGGCGCGTGACCTTGCGCAGCAGATCGCGAAAGCGGGTTACGGTGAGAACGTTGGTCGCGATCTGTTGGCGCAATGTCGCCATATCCGATTATACGATGTATTGTCGCGTCCAGTTTTCAGTATGCGGCAAGAGAAATTCACCCACGAAGAACACGGAGCGTTCGTAGCTTCCGCATCACCTCTCCCTGCTCTCCGTGTGCTCCGTGGTGAATAATTGGTGCAGATGGGGCACAGCTAACGCGAACGCCTCAGGGAGAGACCGCCTATGCGCATCATGATCAGCGGCGCTTCGGGCTTGATTGGGCAAGCGCTAACTTGCGCGTTGGCAGCCAATGGTCACCAACCCGTTGCCCTGGTGCGGCGTGCTCCGCGTGAGGGCGAGGTGCAATGGAATCCGGCCGAACCACTCGATCCCGCGAAGCTGGCGGGCTGCGATGCGGTTGTGCACCTCGCGGGCAAGAACATCGCGGGGTACTGGACGGAAAAGTTCAAGCGGGAAGTCCGCGACAGCCGGGTGCAAGGGACCCTGACGCTGGCCAATGCCGCGGCTCAATCCTGTCGCCAGACTGGCCAGCCATCGGTGTTCCTCTGCGCTTCGGCCATCGGCTACTTCGGGGACCGTGGCGACGAATTGCTGACTGAGGAGAGTCCTCCCGGCAGCGGATTTCTTTCCGATGTCACGCAGCAGTGGGAGGCTGCCACGAATCCAGCGCGCGATGCAGGTCTGCGAGTGGTGAACCTGCGCTTCGGTGTCGTGCTGGCCCGCGATGGCGGTGCGCTGCCGTCGATGCTGCTGCCCTTCCGCCTTGGCCTTGGCGGACGGGTGGGCAGCGGACAGCAATACTGGAGCTGGGTGTCGCTGGATGATGTGGTAGGAACCATTCTGTTTGCTCTGGAGAAGGACAATCTGCGTGGGCCGGTGAACGTGGTCAGCCCGGAGCCTGCCCGCAATCAGGAATTCGTTCGCGCCCTGGGCGCGGCGCTGCATCGGCCGACGATTCTACCCCTGCCCGCCTTCATGGTGCGCAGGTTGATGGGAGAAATGGGAGATACGGCATTGCTGGGCTCGACGCGCGTCGAGCCGGCGAAGCTGAAGGCAGCGGGATATGCATTCCGGCATCCGCATTTGCAGCTTGCGCTTCAGGCGGCACTCGGGCCTTGAAATATAGGTCGTCAAAGCTCGTGGACAGAGCAATACAAATTGGCAATCGAACAAGACTCCTCAAATGGCATTGAAACAGCCGCAAAGCGGCGGCAGCGCATCGAGCCCGGGGCGCAAGTCCCGGGTCAGGTTGGGGGTTATAGCGAGCCGCGCAGCGGCGGTAGGGTTGGCCGGTCTCTTCAACTCCGGGTATAAGCGACTCGGGTCCCTCAGGGGGCTTATGGAAGCAGGAATTCAGGTTAGTCCTACGTTGTGGGAGTCTGTATCTCACATTGTAGGACTATCAATCCTACATTGTAGGATACCCAGGTTGTAATGTCAGTTCTTCTTGCTTTTCTTGCCACCCGGCGCGACTTTGCAGACGCCGGGATTGACCCATTTCTGCCGGTCGAGACGATCGATGGTCACCACCGAAACGGGTGGGCCCACCCACTCCGGATGCGCGGCAATCTCAATTTGGACAAACTTGCGGGCCGCGGCAACCTTGTCCATGTGCTGCCAATTCGGATGCGCCTTGATGTAGGAAGCGATCTCCCCGTTGGCTCCGCCAAAAAAGCCGACGCCGTTGTTGTCCTCCGTAACGTCCAGCGATACCGGAGTAATGCCGCCATTGCCGTCCAGTTTGTAGCCCCTGGCGAAAATTGACGAATCGCCCGCTTCGGGTCCGGCAAAAACCACCATGATCAGCTCGCCTGAGTTGCTGGTCGTCAGTTCGCGGTAGAACTGAGGCTCATTTTGCCGGAGGTATTGCGAGACGGCCATCACCGGGTCCTTGGCGATTTCCAGAAAGCCGTCCGCTTTGTGCCGCAAATCGCCAGGCAGGCCGCACGCTTCCTCGGCCAGCTCCTGCAAGTGGAAGACGGGATACTCCTTGTAGAACAGGCCAGACATGCCGAATGTGCAGCCTGGCTTGGTGACGATCTTGCAAGTCTGCGTGCTGGTCGCGGCGAGTTTGTAGACCAGCAGGCTGTCGGCGGCAACCACTGCCCGGTGATGATGCCGGTCGATCAGGGCAACCAGCGTCGTGGCCCGGGCAGCAAGCGAAGACAGCAAAACAACCAGGACGCACAAGGCGTGGCTTGCGAAGTTTGGTGTGGAGAGGCGCCAATGTGTCATGGTTTCAGCGCCCTCCGTCCATTCCACCCCAGACCACCAAGGACGCGCTGCCATGGTAGCAGACCCGAGGTGGGAAACGGGCAAGCTGCTGGTTCGTGATTTCGTCTCCGGCGAATTGTTTGGGCTGTAGGACTGTGGCCCAAAACTAGATCTGTCGAGCTGTCGCCCCACAATCACGGTGTTGGCCGCTCCGAAGGTAACCGCTCTTATGGTTACCTTAGTTTGGCGGTTGTGACGGATGATGCTGCAAAGGTGCCTGAGAGGTTCTATAGCTAAAGTGTTAGACGGTGGACTAGCACTCTCTCTGGCCGGCGAGGACCACCTCTCTATTCATGCGGAGCCTTACCAATGCGGGCCATATTTCCCTGTAAGAGTGCAGTTTTCTGTCTGAGTCTGTTGGGCCTCCTATTATCTACCTTGCCACTGGCTGCATCGGGCACTTTCACAATTTCCGCCACGCCGTCTTCCGTCAGCATCCCGCAGAATGGTCAGGGCGTCTCGGTCATCACCACTGTCGTCAGCGGTGGTTTCAACAGCTCCATCAGTCTCTCGGCTTCCGGTGTGCCCCTGGGCGTGAGCGTGGCGTTTAACCCGCCCACGATTGGAGCGCCCGGGGCCGGCAGCTCGATCATGACCATCACGGTGGCGCAGATCGCGCGCACCGGCACCTATCCCATCACGGTGACCGGGAATGGCGGCGGGGTCAGGCAGACGACAACGGTGACCCTGACCGTGGCCGCACAGGGACTGGCCAACTTCACAATTTCGGCCATACCGTCCTCCATCACTATTGCCCAGGGTAATCAGGGCATCTCCGCCATCTACAGTACGGTCAACGGTGGCTTCAGCAGTTCTGTCAGTCTGTCCGCTTCCGGGGTGCCGAGCGGCACCACAGTAAGCTTCAATCCCAATCCGATTCCGGCGCCGGGTGACGGCACCTCGATCATGACCATCACCGTGGGCGGTAGCACACCCACAGGAACCTACCCTATCGCTGTAACCGGTAATGGCGGAGGCATCCAGCGCACCACCACCGTCACATTGACGGTGAGCGGCGCGCCGAACTTCACGCTTTCAGCATCGCCTGCATCGCTTAGCATTCAGCAGGGCAAGCAGGGGAGTTCTACCATCACCGCCACCATTAGCGGTGGCTTCAATAGCTCTATTAGCTTGTCCGCTTCAGGTACGCCGTCGGGCACAACCGTGAGCTTCAGTCCCAACCCGATTCCGGCTCCGGGCTCCGGCACTTCGACGATGACGATTACCGTGGGCGGCAGCACACCGACGGGGACCTATCCCATCACGGTCACCGGGAATGGCGGAGGCATCCAGCAGAACACCACGGTTACGCTAACAGTGGCCGGATCGGCGAACTTCACGCTTTCCGCATCTCCGGCTTCTCTGAGCATTCAGCAAGGTAATCAGGGAAGTTCTACCATTACCGCCACCATCAGCGGTGGCTTCAATAGCTCAATCAGTCTGTCGGCTTCAGGCTTGCCCTCAGGCGTCACTGTGGTGTTCAACCCGAATCCGATTCCGGCTCCTGGCTCGGGCAGCTCCACCATGGCTATCACTGTGGGCAACAATGCTCCCACAGGAACCTACCCCCTCACCGTAACCGGCAACGGTGGCGGCATCCAGCAGAACACCACGGTCACTCTGACCGTGACTGCGGCGGCTAACTTTATGCTTTCGGCATCGCCGGCTTCGCTCAGCGTCCAGCAGTGCAATCAAGGCAATTCGACTATCGCCGCCACCATCAGCGGCGGCTTTAGCAACTCCATTGGTCTGTCCGCTTCCGGCGTGCCCTCGGGTACGACGGTGACTTTCAATCCCAATCCCATCCCGCCTCCGGGCTCGGGCAATTCCACCATGACCATTAGCGTGGGCTGCAGCACGTCGATGGGAACCTACCCCATCACTGTAACTGGCAACGGCGGAGGGATTCAGCGGAATACGACGGTCACAGTGACGGTGACATCGGCGGGGGGCCCTAACTTCACCCTTTCCGCATCACCGGCTTCGCTTAGTGTCGAGCAGGGCAATCAGGGGACGTCCACCATCACTGCGACCGTCAGCGGTGGCTTCAATAACTTCATCACGCTGTCAGCTTCCGGCGTCCCAATGGGCGTGAGCGTAAGCTTCAACCCGCAGACCATTCCGGCGCCTGGCTCGGGCACCTCGGTTATGACCATGACGGTGCTACGTTTCGCACCCCTGGGAACCTATCCCATCACCGTCACTGGCAAGGGCGGAGGCATCCAGCAAAACACCACGGTCACACTCACAATAATCGGCCCGCAGGACTTCGAGCTTTCGGCTTCGCCCGCATCACTCAGCATCGCGCAACGCAGCCAGGGAACCGTTACCGTCACCAGCACCGTCAGCGGTGGTTTCAACAACTCCGTTAGTCTCTCGGCTTCGGGAGTGCCTGCAGGCACCACTGTCAACTTTAGTCCGAACCCGATCCCGGCGCCGGGTTCGGGCACCTCAACCATGACCCTGACGGTGAGCCTGAGTACCTACCCAGGCACGTACCCCATCACCATCACCGGCAACGGCGGAGGCCTGCAGCGCATCGCCACCATCCAGCTCACGGTACTTGCCGGGCCGAGTTTCGCCATCGGAGCATCGCCGGCGTATCTCAATGTCCCGCAAGGCAACCAGGGGAGCTCGACCATTACCACCTTTGCCTGCTGTGGATTCAACAGCTCCATTGCTCTGTCTGCGTCCGGCGCGCCCAGTGGAACCAACGTGAGTTTCAACCCCAGCACCATCTCCGCTCCCGGGTCGGGCAACTCGACCATGACCATGACGGTCGCCGGTAACACGCCTACCGGCACCTATCCGATTACCGTCACCGGCACCGGCGGTGGACTACAACCGACCACCACCGTCACCCTCAACGTGACCGGAGGAGCCTCGCCCGGCAACGCCAACTTCATGGAGCCGTACTCCTACAACCTGCAGTCTTCCTTCGGCCAGGCGCCGTACAGCTATCAGCTGGTCTCGGGATCGCTGCCCGCTGGGCTGGACATGAATTCGTCGGGCACCATCGCCGGGACAGCCACCGTCGTGGGAGCCTTCCCCTTCCAGGTGCTGGTAACCGATTCCGCTCACCATCAGCAAACCAGCAACTACACCCTGACCGTCGTGATTGGCATGGACCAGTACGGCGGCCTGACCGCGGCGCCGCTGCCGGGATGTACTCCGACCGGCTATTTCCAACTGCTGAAGGTCAAGATCGGCAGCAATCCGGCGCGCTGGGTCTACGCCGATCCTTTGTGTAACGCCTTCTACCAGCTCTCGGTGTACGATGCCGATCCTTCTTTCATCCTGGGCGCGATCTATCAGAGCCGTTATGGCGGGGACTCGGTAAAGTGGGCCAAGCACTCGCTGCAGCGGGAGCTGGCCTACAGCTTCAACGCCGTTGATGTTTTCTATTCCGACTACATGCTGCCCATCCCCAAGGGCGGCAATGGCAAAGGGGCCTCGATCCAGCTTCCGTTCATGCTCTTCTATGACACCACGGATGACGCCATCTACAATCCCGAAGGCGTGGGGATACCGGAGTCGGTGAAGAATCTGTGTGCCGGACAGGACAGCTACGGCTTTGGGCATTGCAACTATACCCTGGACGTGCTGGATCCCAACTGGACGGTAGCCAGCCAGGGCGAGCTGGCCTGGCAGCTCAACCCCGCCGATGACGGATTCCTGAAGGGCTTCAACACCTCGCCCTGGGTGCTGGCCATTTCCATGGGCGACGCCGACCAGCTCACCATCTTCAAGGGGAGCGGCAACGGAAAATACGGAGTCAGCGAATATCCACATCCCGCCATGGTCACTGCGACCAGCGCCTTCAACTACAATCTGGCGCCGGTAAACGGCGACTGGCAGCGGCCTATTCTGTATACCAAGGCGGCCTGGACGTGTAATGCCATTGCCGGCGATTCGCAAAACTTCCCGCCCGGGCAGTCCTTCCTGGAAAAGAAGTACGGATCGATCGCGGCGCTCAACGCGGCCTGGGGAAGCAACTACACCTCGTTCTGCGATGCCGGCGGGTTCGGTACCGGAACCGGCGTGCTGGACGAAGATGGGCGGCACACCGCCTGGTTCGGCACCGACTTCTACAACCAGACGGGCATGAACGCCAAGCTGAAGGCCGACCTGGACCAGTATCTCTACAGCATGGCCTACCTGGCCTATGCTCCGCAGGTCAACGCGATTCGCACCTACGACACCAACCACCTGCTGATGTGCGGTTTCTATGGCGGATCGGGAGCGGGTGGCATGCGCACTATCGTGGCCCAGGCATTTCATGATGCCGGCTGCCAGGTCATGGTGATGACCTGGAACAACACCTACAACG
Source organism: uncultured Acidobacteriaceae bacterium (assembly GCA_963831675.1). Lineage (GTDB taxonomy): Bacteria > Acidobacteriota > Terriglobia > Terriglobales > Acidobacteriaceae > Bog-257. The sequence goes on along the minus strand of CAWHRM010000014.1, from coordinate 200,905 downwards.
ACCTGGCCCTGGCCTCGAGCAAAGCGGTTTATGACCAGACCGGGATGCCGGCGACGGTCTGGTACGGCGGCACCGCCCAGGCCGATTCAGACATGAGCAACTACCCGAACAATGGGGCGGGTTATGGCGACTACACCACCCAGGAAATCCGGGGGCAACACTACAACACCGACAACCAGGCCATTTACGGCGCGCAGGCATCCAACGGCGATTACTACGGCTTGGGCGCCGACTTCTGGTCCTTGACCGATAACAGCCGGGAAAACCGGAACTGGGGCTTCATGTCGCTCAGCGACAACGTCTACGACGGGGTTTGCGCCACCCGGGACGCCAGTATCGACCCGTTTGGCTATCCCTGCGGCGGCGAGGACGCCGACTACGGCAACTTCACCGACGGAGTCTCGCAAGCCAATTCGACGATTCTGCAACAGTTCATCCTGCAACTGCAGCAATGAAATGAGCCGCTGGGGGGTGTCTGGGAGGACGCGCAGGACGCAACTAGTTCAGCGAATTAGTGGGACACGACACTAGACATCTCTGAGTTGCTCCTCGGTCATTCCGAAATAGTGCCCAAATTCGTGGATGACGGTTTGCCGGATTTGCTCGCGCACTTCGGCCTCGCTGGAGCAGATGGCCTCGATGTTCTTTTGGTAGAGCACAATGTGATCAGGCCCTGTGGGCAGATGAAAGACGCTCTTCTGCGTCATGGGCACGCCGTGGAACAACCCTAAAATCAACCGTGTTGGCCGGCCGGACTTGGACGACGGCTGGCGGGGAGGTACGTCCTCCACCAGAACCGCCACATTGCTAATGCGGCGACGAAACTTTCTCGGCAGAGAGTCCAGCACCTCCGCGACGACCTTGGTGAACTCATCGCGTTGCATGCGCCACACGCTGATGCCCCCATCAACACTACGTTATTTGAATACGCAAGATCCCAGAAGTCCCTCAGGGGCTGAAGAGGGTGTGTGAGAACCGTGCCGCCCCTACGGGGCTCAGATCAACTTCCCACTCTACCCAGCACTCCGCCTTCGGCTGCGTGCTGGGCTTCTATGAGACGGCTGGTCGAGTCAAGCAATTTCTCGCGATAGTTGATACCACATTCAAAACATCCCCCTTTTTGGGTGGGTTGCTGGTCCCAGTCAATTTGCGAACTGGGGACAGGTGTTGCACAATGCTTACCCGCCGGTGAAGCGGAGGCGGGCTCTGCTGGAGAGCAACCCGCCGAGGAATAACCGGTGGAAACTCATCGCGACGATCCTCATGGCGGGAGGCAGGCCTTGCGGTTTGCCTCCTCCCAGAGGCAACATCGGAGCGATAGATTTCCCCATGCCTCAAAAAACTCCTGCTCGGGCCGGCCACCAGCGGCGGGTCGAGGCCCGTACTCTTACTTGCTCCCAATCTTGGCATCACCGGGTTCCATCGTGGTCTCGCGGGTTTCATCTCGAACTTCTATTCGCACTCGGGTAAGTCGTAAGCACTCGGTGCCTGCTGGTGTCCGATACTGATGAAGCGGCGCTGCTATCTAGACTACGGCCTTGAATTGCGGGCCTAGCCCAACAGCGCAGTCACCGCGACGCGAGATCTCCATCCGCTTACGGTTGGTCTCCGGATCAAGCCGCAACTTTAGCGGCTGGCTCGGGAAACGGCCGATAACGTTCGCCCCTTCGCCACAGAGTGTGCAACAGAACCGCCAGCTTGCGAGCCACCGCTACCACCGCTCGCTTTTTGCCGCGCTTACCTCCCCTGGCGGCCAGCTTCAGTCCCCAGCGTCGCAACTGCGAATCCGGTGCGAACGGTCCCAGTGTGTAGTGTGCCGCCTGCACCAACAAGCGCCGCAGATAATCGTCGCCGGTTTTGCTGATGCGATGCTGCGGATCGGAATTGCCCGATTGCGATTGCCGCGGGCGTAAACCCAGGAACGCTCCCACCGCTCGACTCTTCTCGGTGGGCGAGTCCAGCGTCAACACGTAAGCCGCCGCAATCACCGGCCCCACTCCGGGCACACTGCGCAGAGTTTCCACTTCCGGATAGGGTTTGGCCAGCATCTCGATCTGCTGGTCCATTCCCCGGATCTGTTGCGTGAGCTGCGCCACCTGCTCGAGCAGCGGCCTGGCCACCACCTCGTAACCGGGAGGAATCGCCTTGCCGGCCACGCGGGCAAACCACTCCGTCGAACATTTGGGCAGCCGGTGGCCGGCGCTTTCGATTAACCCGCGTAGCGCATTCACCAGCATGGCGCGCGCCCGTACCAGGGTGTCGCGCGCTTGCAGCAGATTCAGGTCCCGTTGTCGTTCCCGACTGCGATGCCGAATCGGTGACAGCAGTCGCGGATCGTAGGCCGCAAACCGCGCCAGCTTCTCCGCATCGTTGCGATCGTTCTTCGATTCGCTGGCGGTGATCGCCCGTAGCTTGCGCGCATTGGCCACCCATACCTCGTGTCCCATGTCCTGCAACAAGCGACTCACCCACGGCGAATGGGTCCCCCATTCCAGGGCAATCCGCTGCCGGGCTTCTCCCGCGAAGTGTCGCTGCAGCGCTGCCGCCGTCGTCGCTATCCGCCCTTCTTCCATGACCTCACCGTCTGCATGGACGATGCAATACCGGCTGAAGCGATCTCCCAGATCGATGCCTACGGTCATGCGGGGTTTCTCTCCGCTCACCAAAGCTCGGTTACTCTTTTTCATAAGGCTGGTCTCCTTTGCACCCTTGAGTGCGTGCGGACAGCTTACCCTGTTCCGCGAGACCAGCCGTCTCATTCCATCTAGACTGAACCGCCCCCTTGGGGCTAGTTTTCCACACGCTCGTTCCACTGTCGCAAACCAACCGTAGTTCTCACACACCCTCTGAAGGCCCTGCCTAGTGTCAGGCATTTACGGACGGCCTAAAGGCCGTCCCCTTCAAGGAACTAGACTTGATCAGAGTTTCCCTAACGGCTAACTGCTAATTGCTAGTTGCTGTCTGCTTCTCCCGCGCGATGGGCAGGCGGATTTCGAAGCGCGATCCTTTGCCGACCTCGCTGGTAACGTCGATGTGCCCGCCGTGCGATTCCACGATGCGGCGCGCCAGCGAAAGTCCCAGTCCGGTGCCGTGTCCCTTGGTGGTGAAGAACGGGCGGAAGATGTTGGGGAGATTTTCCGGCGGCGATACCCTTACCTTCATCGGCCACGGTGATCAGCACCGCATCCTCGTCAGTTTCCAGCAAAACGCGGATGGTGCCGGGCTGGTCCATGGACTGAATGGCATTGAGCAGCAGGTTGAGCAGCACCTGATTGATCTGGTTGGGATCGTGGTCCACGGGCGGGATTGCACCGGTCACGTCCATCTCGATCATGATGCGCTTGGTGATCGCCTGCTGGCGGGCGAACATCACCGCGTGTTCGGCGGTCGAGCAGACGTCGCTTACCCGAAATTGCGGCGGCTTGGGGCGGGCGGTATCCAGCAGTTCGGTGAGGATGCGATTGATCTGCAGCGTCTCCTCCTTTGCGTCCTTGATGACCGCGCGCGCCGGACTGGTGGGCGGGCAGGTCACGACCGACGATTTCAATGACGCCGGCGATTCCGGCCAAAGGATTGCGGATTTCGTGGGCCAGTCCGGTGGCCAGTTCGCCCAGAGTGGCGAAGTGTTCGGCGCGCGACATCTGGGTCTGGTGCAGACGCTGGATCTCTTCGCGGCTGGCCTTGAGCTGCGCCACCATCTCATTGAAGTCGCGGCCCAGGTCGCCGATTTCGTCGTTGCGGTTGGCGAAGCTGACGGCAACGTCCATGTCGCCCAGGCGCACGCGCGCAATCTTGTCCTGCAACTCAAGCATGGGGCGGCGGATGGAGACTGCCAGGACCATGATGACGGCGACGCAGATGAGGAACGCTCCGGCGGTCGCAACCGTAATGACGATATGCCGTTCGCCTTCGGCGAGCGACAACGAAACCAGCACAAACAGAAGCAGGCCGTTCAGCAGCACGGCTGCGACCGGAAGCACTGCCTTCAGTGCCCAATTGATGTGGCGCTTGCGCGCAACCGCGGTGGAGTCGTACACGAAGCCAGGCTCCCCGTCGAGGAAGGCGTTTGCGGCCGCCCGGATTGGCGTCGAAATGGACATTGCCAGATTTCTTCTCGATCTTTCAAATCTTCAACCAGGGCTGGTGAAGCGGCGCTGAATCTTGGGGCCTATTCCATCCTCAGAACCGGGTCGACCAGCCCTGACTCCTCATGCGTACGCGTGTAAGCCGGGAAGCAAATACGTGACGCCGAGGAAGGTGAAGATCACGACGCCGAATCCCAGAATGGCGAAGTACGCGGCCCGACGCCCGCGCCATCCGCGCGTGATCCGCATATGCAGATAGCCCGCATAGACCAGCCAGGTGATCGCGGCCCAGGTCTCCTTCGGGTCCCAGCTCCAATACGAGCCCCAGGTGCGGTTCGCCCAGTAGGCGCCGGCGGCGATCATGGCCGTCAGCAGCGGGAAGGCGATGCAAATGGTCTTGTAGGTGACGCGATCGAGAGTGTCGGCGGACGGCAGCAGTCCTTCCAGGTCGGCGCGCCGCCACAGCAACATCAGGTACAACAAGGAAGCGAAAATACCCGTCACCATCCCGCCCAGTAAGAAGGGACTGGCGGCCAGGCTGGTCGGGAAGAGTCCCTCCTGGTCGGGTGACGGGTAGCTGGCATCGCGAACGCGGAGAACGAATGCGGCCAGCACAACGATTTGCAACAGAATGCCGATGAACACCGCCTTGTTGGCGATGCCGAAGAACGATTCGTTTTTCTTCACAGCGGCCTACGAAGTAGAGCGCCAGCGGAACAATCGCGTCCGGCGGCTGCGATCAGGAACAGCCATCCCAGGTCGGGCACGGTGACGAACAGGCGCATGCCGCGGCCGAGGAACATGTCAGACTTGTTGTTCGCGTCCCATCCGGTGACCGACAGTCCGCCCCATCTTTCGAAGCGAGTGGCGACGATGGCGACATAGATTGCGCTCACCATCGCGCTGGTCCAGGCGAGGAAGGTTTCGGTCTTGCAAGTTGTCCTGGATGAGGAACATCATGGCCAGCGCGCAAGCTCACGGCGCACGCGGCGTAGCTCAACATCGCCAGCGTGACGTGCACATGCAGCCACGTGGATTGCAGCGCCGGCACCAGCGGCCGGACTTCCGACGGCAGCAACTGCATCAGGATGACGCACACCACCGCCAGGGGCATGGTGATGCTGCCGATGATCTTGACGCCGAACTTCTTTTCGGCCACCAGGGTCAGCAGCGGCCACAGCCCAGACAAAGCTCAGCAGCATCTCGTAGATGCTGGCGAATGGAGGGCGGCCGGAGAGATACCAGCGATGCGCCACGGCCAGGGTGTTCGCGGCCAAGCCGATGGCGGTTGAGGTGGAGGCGAACTTCACATAGCGCGCCGTCCCAGTCACGCCAAATCCCATGTACAGCGCGCCGGCGCCGGCGTAGAAGATCAGCGCGACGTACAGAAGATTGCTTTCGCTGAACAGGCTGCCGCCCGCTTTGGCTGCTCCCAGCAAAGCGACGATCAGCAGGAAAAGCACTGAGAGCCCCACCAGATACCAGCAAGGCATTCCCGCCGGTCGCGGCGGGTTGTTCCATCTGTACGACTCGTGCTCGGGTTGACATCTTCTTTCTTCCTTCCTCCGGCGTTCGCCCTTTGGCCTTCTTACCTGACCCCAGCCAACGTCAGTTCCGGTTCCTCTTTGCGCGCCGGGCCGGCCCCGGCTGACGCGCCTTCCAGTTCGGTTCGAATCGTGTCCACAACGTTCGTTGAACTTCTGTTCGAAGCGATCGCGGTTCTTGTTGGCCTGGCCACCGATCCACAGCACCAGCTTGCCCCTGGCATCGGGGACGACCACAATCCACAACCGCATGTGCACCATGTAGAAGGCTACGAAGAGTCCCGCTCCCATCAGCAGGCACCCGGCCCACACCAGCCACTGTCCGGGCTCGTGCGAAACTTCGAGTCCGGTGAAGTAGCCCATCTGCATGTCGCGATAGGCGAAGCTGTAGTTTGTCTTCTCGCCTTGCGCGGTTTCGCCGTAGGCGGGGAAGAGCCACAACTTGGCATCCTCGCCGGTAGCCTTGTTCTTTACTTGCAGGCGAAATGCCGGATTCATCCGGATTATCGGAGCGTTTGAAGACCTGGTTATCGCGGATGAAGAAGTCGGGAATGTATTCCGCAAGAGTGACCGTTGTATTGGGATCCAGATCAAGCGGCTCATTCATTTGGGCTGTGATCTCGCGGCCAGCTCCGCTTCTCGGGTGTCGCTACCAGCTTTAGCCCGTCGAGCTTGCCGGTCATGCCGTAGCTTGACTGGTAGAAGCGCAGGCCGTTGTGCACCAGCGGATCGTTCACCACGATTTCCTTGGTCTGAACTTCCTTGCCGTCTTGAACCACGGCCAGCTTGGACCACCACTTCTTCGGCGAGCCGTCGGCATAGTTCTCTTGCCCGGCGCCGTAGCACTTGATGCTGAAGGGAATCGTCTTCTTGCGTGCCGTTGCGCAGCTCAATCACGGTTTACTTGCTGGCCGCGCTGCAGCGCCATGAATCCGCTGTAGCCGAAGACTCCGTCGAGGATGCCGCCGCAGAAGATGAGAAGCAGGCTGGCGTGGACGACGTAAACCGCCATCACCGAGAAGCGATGCCGCTCGGAGTACAAGGCAGGTTCATGCTTGTCCGCGATCCGCTCGACCGGCCAGCGCAGTTTCTTCAGCGCTCGCTCGGCCGCATTCAACCCTTGTTCGGCGTTGCGGATTGGCAACTCCACCTTGTGGGGCAGAGCGGAGCGAAAGTGAGAGTCCGTCTTGCGATAAGGCCGAGCATAAAAGCGCCAGGCGTTGGGAAAGCGATCAACGGAGACCAGGACGATGCTGAGACTCACCAGCGTCAGCAGCGTCATGAACCACCAGGCATGGAAAACGTCTGTCAATCCCAGCCGAGTCGAGCCAGCGCAGCACCTCGGGCGAATACAGCCGCGCCATCTTGTCGGCATCGGTCACGGGCCTCTGCAGTATGAAAGTTCCCAGCGCCGAAGCAATAACCACGAGAATCAGGAGAACGATTCCGGTTCGCAGGTTGGCCAGGGTTTTATGAATGCGTTTTGGAATGGAAAGTGTGCTCAGGGCCATGTGGCTCCTTCCCCCGTGCTAAGAAATAGTGCACGCTGGGAACCAACCCGGCATCCGTCCTGCAAACTATTGCTGGTCAAGGGCTTACTCTGTTTTGGGTGAGGATCATCACACTTGTGGCTGAGGCATATCACCCAAGCTGGTGATGAAAGCACGCATCAGCCAGCGGATTCACGCGATATCGGAGATCTCAATGCTAGTGGGGGATTTCACCGTGGTATGGGGAGGAAAACCCATTTGAGGCACGGCTGCGACTGCCTCCGAGGATGGCGAGAGAGAGAGCGAAGAAGATGTATAATCCTCGTGGATTCAGCGACTTAGGCGAACCAAATCTGCTCTGTGCTGAGGCTGGCCGGGTACGGTAACCGACGTGCACAAGTAGTTATGGTTCGGGTGGAGGTAGTTGTGCGAGCAGTGCGGATAATCCTGGGATTGAGTGTGATTTTCAGCGCCAGCTTCATCGGCGCAGCCACTCATCCGGTACCGCTGGACAAGAATACAGACTCGGCCAAGTGCATCGAGTGTCACGAAGACAAAGCCAAGGGCAAATCAGTCCACTCCGCCATCGCGATGGGTTGCACGACCTGCCATGAAATCCGGGTGACGAAAGACGTCACTCGCGTCAAGCTCACAACCACGACGCCATATTCTCTCTGCCTCACCTGCCACGCCGACAAGAACGCCGCTGACATCCAAGGCACGGTCCACCCACCCGCAGTCCGCGACTGCCTCAAGTGTCACGATCCGCACACTTCGCCCTATAAATACCAGTTGCTGAAGCCGACTTCGGGAGGCGCCAACGAAAACCTCTGTCTGACCTGCCACAAGCAGGGACTGAATGTCCCCAGCACTGGCAGTCGCCACCTGGCCCTGGACATGGGTTGCGATACCTGTCACGTCACCCACAAGACCGGCGAAAAAGGCAAGATCGAGTTCGACTACCACCTGACCAAGGGCACTCCGGCGCTTTGTCTTGATTGCCACGATGCCAAGGACGCGGCGCTGATCAAGGCACATCAAGGGCAACCCTTCGCTACAGCAAACTGTGTGCAATGCCACAATCCGCATCAGTCTGCGCAGCCGAAACTGATGCAGGCCTTCACCCATCCGCCGTTTGAAAGCCGAAGTTGCGACACCTGCCACGCGCCCGCCAAGGACGGCAAGGTTGTCCTGACCCAAAGCGATTCGAAGGCCTTGTGCGTCACTTGTCACAGCGAGCAGGCGGCGAACATTGAGAAAGCGAAGGTGCAACATCCGGGCGCGCAGGGCGACTGCATCACCTGCCACAATCCACACGCCGGCAAAACGCCGGGATTTTTGCAGCCTGATCCAGTCGCAGTGTGCCTCACTTGCCACACCGAGCAGGCGGATGAGTTCAAGAAGGCGCACCGCCACCAGCCGGCGTTTCAGCAGGGTTGTGCCATCTGCCACGAACCCCACGGCGGCAACAATCCGAAGCTCCTGCGCGTCCAAGGCAACGCGTTGTGTCTGGAGTGCCACGGCAACGAGACCCAGCCGCAGATTCTGGAGAAACAGAACCTGATCACGATCTTCAATGGCCAGGTGAAGCTGCCAGCCGACTATTTCGAGGTTAACAAGGCATTCGTTCTTCCGCTGAAGTACGGCAGGGGCCATCCGGTGACCGGCCACCCGGTCTCGGACCTGATGGATCCGGCCAATCCGGGCAAGGTCAAGATCCCCATAAGTTGCCTCACTTGCCATCAGCCGCATGCTTCGGCGCACGCCGACCTGCTGGTGAAGGACCAGGCGAACAATATGGCCTTCTGCGACACCTGCCACAAGAACCGAATGGACATGACGACGACTGGGGAGAGGAAATAGTTATGTTTCATACTCGTTCAATATCATTCCGAACACCGCTACCGGCCTTGGTGCTGCTGCTTTCGTTTGGGCTGACGCTGGTTTCGCCAGTTACGGTCCATGCCGGCAACAAGAAAAAGGTCACGGCAACGAACCAGACGCCTGCCGCGAAGAAGCCGCAAATAGACATCGCCAAGCTTGTCTGGCCTCAGCCACCGGACATCCCGCGAGTCCGATACGTCAGTTACTTTGCGGGCATGAAGCTCGACTACAGCGCCGATACCACAAAAAAGCCCAAGCAAACCTGGATGGACCGCCTGGCCGGCAGCCAGGCGCCAAACGATAAGATGACCAATAAGAACTTCCCCTTCCAGTTGCTGGGGCCTTTTGGCATGGCGGTGGATTCCAAGGGCCGCCTGTACGTGGCCGACCAGAAAGTCGGAGCAATCTTCATCTTCAACACTGAGACCAAGGACACGGAGCTGATTCGCAACGGATTCGAGGCCCACTTCGGCATGATCAACTGTATCGCGGTAGATGACGATGGGCGCATCTTCGTCTCCGACGGCAAGACTGCCAAGGTGCTGGTCATCAATGCCAAGCACCAGGTCGAGGCACAAATCAAAGACGGACTGGTGGATCCCGTAGGTTTGGCCATCGACAAGGAAAATCGCCTGCTCTATGTTGTGGATACACAACAGGACCAGGTCCTGGTTTACGACGCCGACACCCTGAAGCCTCTGCGCAAGATAGGCACCCCCGGGAAAAAGCACACGCTGACCACTCCGGGCGATTTTGCTCTGCCGACCGACGTCGCGGTCGACAAGGACGGCAACATTTACGTTACCGATACTCTGAACTGGCGGGTCGAAATCTTCGACGCCGATGGGAAGTTCATCAGCCAGTTCGGCAAGCACTGCGATGCCATCGGATGCTTCAAGCGTCCCAAGGGAATTGCGGTGGACAGCGACGGCCACATCTGGGTGGTGGACACCGGCATGGCCCTTGTCCAGGCCTACGATCGCGATGGCGCGTTGCTGGGCTACGTTGGCGGGCCGGGCCGCAACCTGGGACAGTTCAACGATCCCATGGGAATTGCCATCGACCAGAACAATCGCATGTTCGTGTCCGAGCAATATCCCTGGGGCCGAGTCCAAGAGTTTCGCTACATCACCGACGCCGAGGCCGACAAACTGAAGAAGGAAAAAGAAGCCGGACATCCCGCAAAGGCAGTGGAAACTTCGCAGACGGCAGAAGCGAAACCCGACGCCAAGCAATAACTTCGAACTCGATTGCCGTCAAGCTTGAAATCCGCGCCCGCCTTCTATCTGGAAAGCGGGCGTGACTTTGTTAACCATCGGCCCGGTGAAATTAGTTAGGCCGCCTTGGATTCGACGTTCACGCTACTGGCAATGTCGCTGAGCGTCTCATCGGCCTCCTTCTCCTCATCGAGCGTATCCTGTAAGAGACGGGCCATCTCGTGCTGCCCCAGCAACTCGGCATAGGTCCGCACCGTGCCGTAGCCTGCCATCTCGTAGTGCTCGACGCGTTGCGCGGCAGTGATAATCCCAGCGTCGATCGTGCTCCGATCGCCGCCCGCAGAAACGAACTCCTCGCCTTCCTTAAGCAGCCCCTTCATGCCCTTGCAGGTCTCGCCCGTGGGCTTTTCTTGCAGCATCTGGAAGATGCGGTCCAGGCGCGATATCTGCTGTTTGGTGACATGCAGGTGCTCCTTCAGGGCTTGCTTCAGATCGGAGTGGCTGGCTGCGTCGATCAGCTTCGGTAACGCTTCGGCGATCTGCTTCTCGGCATCGTAAAGATCGCGCAATTCCTTTACGAAAAGCTGCTTCAGGTTTTCTACCTTCATTGAAAATAGGGCCATTACTGCCTCCAGTGGTTGGGTTCTGGTGGTGAGATGGCCCGTTAAATCCTGAGGTTGGTTGGGAGGGAAAAGTCTTTCCGATGTTATTCTCCGCCGCTCACCTTCGGCGCGTAGGGATTGTCATCGCTCACCTGCCAGACCGTGTCGATCACGGTCCCATCCACCCACTTGACGACAGCGACCGGATGCTCCAGCAGATGCGGTTTTGCCGGCTTGCCGCCGCAGATCTTCTCGACTTCAGCTTTGATCTCTTCGATCGGCCGGATGGGCAGGCCCTTGCCTTTGACCGCGTCCAGCAGGTCTGGCCGCCGCGGATTGATGGCAATGCCCCGCTCGGTTGCGATCACGTCAATCAACTCGCCTGGGCCGGTCACGGTGGTGACCTCGTCCACAATCACGGGGATGCGGTCGCGGAACGATGGCACAGCTAGAATCGTGCATCCGGCGAAGAGGCAATTCTGCCAGCCGCCAATGCCGTGCAGCAGCCGTCCGTCGGAATGAGTGACCACGTTTGCGTTGAAGTTGACGTCCACTTCGGTCGCGCCCAGTACTGCCGCGTCCACCATCGAGGCAAAATTACCTTTGCCGTGAAAGTTGTAGGAGGTGAACGGACTGGTCGCTACGTGGCGCGGATCGCTGGCGATCGAACGTACCGCGTCGAGGTCAAACGTCTGCCCGTCGAGGATGTATCCGATGAGACCTTCGTTCAGTAGATCGACCAGGTACTTCGTGGAACCGCCGCGCACGAAGCTGGCCTTCACGTTGGCGTCTTTCATCATGCGCGCGAGGTAGTCCACAAACGCCAGCGCGATGCCGCCGGCACCGGCCTGGAAGGAGAAGCCGTTGCGCATGATGCCGCTGTCGCGCAGGAAACGCGCCACCAGTTCGGAGATGCGCAGGCGGTCAGGGCTGCGCGTAATTTGCGTCGTGCCGCTGACGATCTTCTCGGGATCGCCGATCGAATCCACCTCGACAACGTAATCCACGTTGTTGCCCTGGATCTGCCACGGAACGCAGGGGAAAGGCACGAGATTGTCGGTGACCACGATGACGCGGTCCGCATAGACGGAATCGGCAAGCGCGAATCCCAGCGAACCGCAAGCTGACTTGCCATGCGAGCCATCGGCGTTGCCGAAGAAATCGGCAGTCGGAGCAGCGATTACCGCGATGTCGATGTGGACCTCGCCATCCTGTACCGCCTGCCAGCGGCCGCCGTGCGACCGCAACACGCCCAGTCCACGCATGTGGCCGTGCGAGCAGTAATCGCCGAGCGGACCGTTCATGCTGCCTTCGATGTGGTGCACCGCGCCCGACTTCATCAGATCAATCACCGGCTCGTGACACGGAAACGACGCGCTGGGAAACCAGACCAGGTCCTTCGCGCCCATACGCGCGGCGGTTTGCAGCGCGGTGAGCGCGACGCGATCTCCGTTGCGCAGGTGATGATGGCTGCTGATGGTCATGCCATCGCGCAATCCGCAAAGCCGCAGCGCAGTCTCAAGATCGGGTACTCGCTTGTCGCCGTTGGCGGGATAGTCGCTGTTACTGCGGATGGGAGGCGCCGCTTGATGGCCAGTCGGCCGATGGCCGTCCACACCCTGGTACGGAACCTGCTCGCGCCCATTGACCGTCGTCGGCACGCGGCGACCGGCTGCGTTCGTGACCAAGCCTGAGGTTGCGACGCTCGCGGTCATGACTGTTCTCCTGCCGGTTGATCCAGAGTGATTCCCATTTGCCGGGCACGTGCGACCAGCTTCAGCGCGCGCTGCACCACGGGCGCGTCAATCATCTTCGACCCCAGGCTCACAACTCCGAGGCCGCGCGCCTGCGCATCCTGGTAAGCGGCGACGATCTTCAGCGCCTTCTCCAACTCTGACGGAGAAGGAGCTGAAGGCGCGGTGAATGATCTCGATCTGAATGGGATGCAGGCAGCCCATGCCTTCGAACCCCATGGCGCGCGATGCCTCGCCCCAGTGCAGCAAGCCGTCCGCGTCGGCCACGTCGCTGTAAACCGAATCGATGGCCTCGACGTGCGCGGCGTGCGCGGCGTTGACCACCCGCATCCGTGCGTAGAGCGATTCAGTCCCGGCAGGCGTTTTCGCCACACCCAGGTCGGCGGTGTAGTCTTCCAGGCCAATCGTGACTCCGGCAATGCGCTCGGACGCGGTCGCGATGGCGAAAGCATTCTCGATGCCGAGCGCCGACTCCAGGATGGGCATTAGCCAGATGGGCCGCGTGACTCCGGTCCGTCGCGCCATCAGAATCGATAGCTGCCACAACGTCAGACACTTGTTTCGTAATCTCAACCTTGGGGATGAGAATGAGATCGGGCGCCTGGGGAATGATTTCCTGCAGGTCGGCCAGCCCCAGTGGCAACTGGTTGATTCGGACCATACGCTCGGCCGCTCCGAAATCCACGGCTCGCAGCGCATTGCGCACCAGCAGCCGCGCGGCATCTTTTTCCGCGTGGTGTACCGAATCTTCAAGGTCGAGAATGATTGCGTCGGGCGCGTGAAGACCGGCATTGATGAAGTACTTGGGCTCGTTGCCCGGCAGGTATAACCGCGACCGCCGGAGGCGGTCGCGTGCCGACGGATCAGGCAACGCCACCGCTTCCGGCAGCGCAGACTTGCCCTGTCCGAGACCTGCTCGGTGCACCGCCGCCTCGACGCGCGCGGCGATCACGAACGGCAGCGCACCTTCATCTACGATCTCGACGAATGCATGCTCGATGCCGAGAGCCTGTAACACCTCGCGCACTTGCTGGCGGATGCCTTCGCCGTAGTACAACTCAACACGTGAGCGCAGGGCGATGTCGAGGCCGCCACCCGCCCGCTCTTCGAAGCTGACGTGCAGATCGGAGCGCACGTCACCTCCCGCGCGTCCGGCTTCGCCGCGCTTTGTTACGCCTGTAGTGTGAGCACAAGAAGCCGAAGAAGAAGTCAATGTGCTGTACCTCAATTTGAAGGGGCACGGCTTCAGTCGTGCCGGACAACCCGCTTTGTTGGTCCGGCTTCAGCCACTGAGAGTCCTCGCGGTTTAGCGAAAACAACTCCCTCAGGGGCTAAAGCCCAAACTTTCCAACACTTCTAACGCCGCGGCTAAAGCCGCGCCCTTTCAAGACTCGTCGCGCTCTTTTCGTGAGCACAAAACGTCGCGCTTTGTTCTCCAATCTAGCGCATCGCCACTGCCGCCTCCACCCGTGTGCCTAGCTTGGCGAGAATCGCGTCCGTCATCTGCGTGGTCGAAGCCGCGCCCTGGGCCAGCGACTTCGCTCCGCCGGGAATGCGCAGCATGTCGTAGGATCGCACCTTGCCTTCGGCGACAACTGCGGCAATGGCATCGCGAATCTTGCCTGCCTTCTCACCCTCGCCGAGATGGTCGAGCATCATGGCCGCCGACAGAATCATGGCGATGGGATTCACGATCGGCGGACTCAACTCAGCATACTTCGGGGCCGAACCGTGCGTGGGCTCGAACACCGCGACCTCGTCGCCAATGTTGCCCGACGCCGCAAAGCCGAGCCCGCCAACCAGTCCAGCAAAGGCGTCGCTGATCACATCGCCAAACAAATTGCTGGCCACGACGACGCCATAGTCCTCGGGATTCTTGGTGAGCCACATGGTCTGCGCGTCAATGTTGGTGGACCACAGCGGAATGTCGCTGTAGCTGCTTCTGCACCTCCCTGGCAACCTCCTCCATCATGCCCGAGGTTTCGCGCAGCACGTTAGGCTTCTCGCAGATGGTTACCGACTTGTAGCCAAACCTGCGCGCATGTTGGAACGCGGCCTGGCAAATGCGGCGCGCCGCCGGACGCGTGATGATCCGTACCGAGACCGCCAGGTCTTCGCTGGGAACCTTGCCGAACGGCTTGAACTTTGAGTGCAGACCCAGCGCGTCGCGCACTTGCTGCGGAGGATTTGTCCATTCCACGCCTGTATAAAGGCCTTCGGTGTTCTGCCGGAAGACGACCACGTCCACCCTCGGCTCTTCGAAACCGCCCGCGGGCTTCTTGCGGATGAAGTTCAGCGGGTTGCCGGGAAACGACAGGCACGGCCGCATGCACACGTCGAGATTGAAGATCTGCCGCATGGAAACGATCGGACTGAAGTACTGATGGCCTTTCCCCTTGAGTGCAGGGGTAAGCTCGGCTTCGGCCTCCTTCTTAGGCTTCGACGTGATGGCGCCGAACAGGCCGACCTTGTGCCGGCGCAGCAACTCGATCGTGCGCTCGGGCAGGGCATTGCCTTCTTTGATCCAGCACTCCCAGCCGATGTCAGCGGGGACATATTCGGCCTCGAAGCCCACGGCGTCGAGCACCCGAAGCGCCTCGGGCAGGACCTGGTTGCCAATGCCGTCACCGGGCATGGTTACGACGGTATGTTTTGCCATGATTGCGTGCTCCTGAGATTAGGTGCGTTATTCGTGTCATCCTGAGCGGCGGCGGCCTTTCTTTTGGCCGCCGCCGGAGTCGAAGGACCGCCATATCGTCAAACAACTCCTCGCCAGCTCCGAATCGCGGGGCTAAGCTCCTTCCGCCTCGCAAGCGGGACTCGTGTGTCGCAGCCGACCGATTGTTCGACGTCGTATCCCACATTGTGGGAGTCTGAATCCCACACTGTGGGAGATCCACTCTAGGGTACCATCGCTGCCGCACTTAGCCCTAACTTCCTGCTCACCAGGTTCTCGACTCCTCCCGCAATCACCAGCGATTGCGGCACGCTGCCCAACGCCGGGAAGGAAAATTCCTCATCCGCGTAGCGGATTGTGCTGGCGGCGAAATTCACTTCGATCTCGTCGGCAGGAATGATCGTCTTCTCTTTACGCGCGATCGCGTCAGCAAACTTCACACGCAAGCGGTTCACCAAGCTCAGGTGTCTCGATGCAAAGAAAACCGTTGTTGAAGGCGTTGCGCAGGTAGGTTTGCGAGAAGCTGCCCGCAATCACCAGCGGAATACCTTTGCACTTCAGCGCAGTCACCGCCTGTTCGCGACTGGAGCCGGTGCCGAAGTTGAATCCACCGACAACCACGTCGCCTGCATGACGTGCGTTCGGCGAACTGTGGATCGTAATTCTCCATGACCACCCGCGCCATCATCTCGGGCGTCATGTCCTCGCGATAGGTGTAGTCCTTGCCATAGATGCCGTCGGTGTTCAGGTTGTCCTGTGGCAGGAAGACGAGCCGCCCGCGCACGCTCTTGCGGAAATCCGGGTAGGATGTCAACCTTCTCGGTGGGGGCGGAAGTTGCCGGGAACACCTCGAAATGCTTCGCGGGCTGAAGCCCGCTCTGGATATGAGGGGCGGCCTTGAACGCGGCGCTAAAGCGCCGCTCTACCCGACCTTCACTTCCTTCAGCGGATGAGTCTGCAGGCCCGCAGATATAGCCCGCAACCGCCGATGCCGCCACCACCTCAGGACTGCCCAGATAGCACTGCGCATCGCGCGAGCCCATGCGGCCTTTGAAGTTGCGGTTGGTGGCCGAGATGCCGACCTCGCCCGCTTCCAGCAGTCCCGTGCCTAGCCCGATGCACGGTCCACATCCCGACGGCAACGGATGCGCACCCGCGTCGAGCAACGTCTGCCAGACACCGCGCTTCTCCGCCTCCTCTTGCACAGCGCGACTGGCCGCTGCGAGATAGAACTTGACGCCGGCCGCGACTTTCTTGCCGCGCAATACCTCGGCCGCGGCTTCCAGGTCTTCCAGCCGCGAGTTCACGCAGGAGACAAGATAAGCCTTCTGGATGGCAACCTTCTTCTTCGCGATCTCAGCCACCGATTCCATCACCTGCACGGTGTCCGGTCCCGAGACGTGCGGCGTAACTTCCGCAAGATTCAGCACAATCCTTCCCGCGTAAACAGCGTCGGAATCCGGCAGCTGGCGGATTCGCCCGCCACTCGGCAAACTTCTCTTCCGGAATTCGTCCGAGGCCGCGCGACCGCAGCTCGCGATTGCGCGCTTCGAGATACCGCAGCGTGACCGCGTCCACCGGGAACCAGCCCACGAGCGTCCCCCACTCGGTGGACATGTTGGCAATGCTCAGGCGCGCGTCCATCGTGAGCGACGCCACCCCCGGCCCGGTGAACTCGACGGCGGCATTCAGAACTTCTTCCTGGTTATACAGCCCGCACAACGTGACAATCACGTCCTTGCCGGTCGCACCCGGCGCCAGTTTGCCTTCGAGCACGACCTGCACGGTGCGCGGAATCTGCCACCAGAACTCGCCGGTCGCCCAGATAGCCGCGGCATCCGTGCGCACCACCGGCGTGCCGATCGCACCCAGCGCGCCGTACATGTTGGAGTGCGAATCGGAGGCGACCACGAACGTTCCCGGCAGCACGTAGCCCTGCTCCACCATGATCTGGTGGCCGATGCCGGTGCCGGGGGGATAGAAGTCGATAGCCTTGCTCGCGCGCAAACGCCTCCATGCTGCGATACTTCGCGAGGTTCGACTCCTCCTTATTCTGGATATCGTGATCGGCGGTAATGACCGGCTGCGCGGGATCGTGCACCTTGCTGGCGCCGATGGCCTTGAACTTCTTCATCACCGCCGAGGTATTGTCGTGCGTCATCACGTGATAGGGGCGGATGGAGAGGAAGTCGCCTGCGCGCAGTGGCCGGTCCGGCCCCTCGGCCATGTGGGCTTGCGAGATCTTTTCGACTACGGTCTGTCTCATGCTTTTCTCTCTCGCGGGCTAAAGAGCGTGTGTGAGAACCTGTCGTCCCTGAAGGGACTCGGTTGCTTTTCCCACTGTACCCAGCACTCCGCCTGCGGCTCCGTGCTGGGCTAGACTAATTCCGCCCCCGCGGGGCTTTTTTCCTGGCACTTCATTCCACTTCTGCAAACCAAACCTAGGTCTCACACAGGCTCTAAAGCCCGCTACCAACAAATACGGTGTCAACAGCGCGCCTAAAGGCGCGCCCCTTCGACTCTAAACAACTTCATCAACTCGGTCACGCTCGACTGCTGCTCCAGGTTCCAGATCGCATCCATCGCCCGGCGGCGGGCGTCACGCGACATTACTGGTGCGGCGAGCGCCTCAAACTTCTCCTCAATCTCTTTGTCAGTCAGCGGATTTCGCGGATCGCCCTTGGGATAGTCAAGCTGCTTGGTGAACTCGCGTCCGTCGATGGTGTGAATCCGCACGATGACGCGCTGCAACGCCGGGAAAACTTTCTCGATCTCGGGATCGGCTGCAACCTGCACTTTACGCAACTGCGCGCGAATGACAGGGTCCATGATCTTTGCCTGCGTAAACTGCAGCGGCGTGACCTGCCGCTCGGCAATCGCGGCGGCGACGACGTACGGAAGCGAATGATCGGCCGTTTCCTTGGTGTGCGGATCGTACTTACTGGGATCGCTCGAGAATGTCAGCGCCGCGCGCCGTCGTGCGAATGTGCACAGCAGCAATTTCTTCGGGCTTCAGATCGTTGTCCTTCACCAGCGCGAGCACAGCCGAGATCGGGGTGTGGGTCAACGCTTCGGTGGGAAATGCCTTCATCCCACATTGTGTGATACGCCAGGAATCGCCCAGCCCGTCGGTCAGAATGTTCAACTTCCACTCCGGCCCGAAGCAGTGCACCAAGCCCTTCTTTGCCGTCGATGACGTGCTCAGGGCCGGTGTATCCCTTTTCCGCAAGCAATGCCGCGAGCACACCGCTCTGTGTGGCCATCGGATCGACCGTGTTCTTCATCATCGTCAGTTTGCCTGCGGTGACCGCGCCCAACGTGGCGCGCGCGCTGGCGCTGATGCCGATGGCGTGCTGAATCTGCTCTGCGCTGAGATGCAGCATGCGGCCGGCAACGATCGGCGAAACGAAGGCGGTCAGGGTTGCATGATGCCATCCACGCTCGCGAATACCAGGAAAAGCGGCTTCGCACAGCCGCATCTCGAATTCGTGGCCCAGCACCAGGCCGACGATCAGCTCGCGTCCATCGCTGCCCGCGCGCTCGCAGCAGGCGAGCGCTGCAGGAAAAATGTCGGACGGATGCGAAGGGTCCTGCTTCCAGTAGATGTCGTTGTAGTCCATGCAGCGAATCATCAGCGCATTGGCCAGCGACGCCGAGACCGCATCCATCTGCTGGCCGCTGCCGATTACGGTCGCCTTGCCTGGTCCGGCAATTTCGTTCAGCACCTCCAGTGCGATGATCACGTCGTGCTGCTGATATCCACCGAGCGCGCAACCAACACTGTCGAGCAGGAAACGTTTGGCCTGATACACGGCGTCGGTGGAAAGCTGCTCGAATTTCACGCCGGCGGCCCATTGCGACATGGTCGCCGTGATCGTCGGCTTACCCGCCGCTTTGCTCGGAGCCGGCGCAGTTGTGGTTGACATTGAATTCCTCTCCTCGTTATTTCGCCAGGTTCTTGAATGGCAAGAACGCCATGAAGTCGGCGTGATGCACGATGTAGGCCTCGGTTGTGCGCTTCACCAGATCGCCCTCGGCGGCATGGGTTGCAATGATGTGGCACACCGCGTCGGGTACGCCGCACTCCATGGCCAGCGCGACGCCGGTAAACGGATGGCGCAGCATCTCGCCGCGCTTGCTCTGCCGGGTCTTGCCGTCCACGTTCTCGTACTCCAGCAGCTTGCCGACGTCGGCCAGGATCGCGCCTGCAATCACAGTATCCATGTCGATGGGCAGCGCGTTGCCCATGAATTCGGACATGCTCTCGGCGGCCTTGCGTGCGATGTGCACCACGCAGCGTTTGTGCTCCATGAAGGTCGTCGGACAGTTGGGCACCAGCAGCGTGAAAGGAATGCGGTTGAGGTCGTCAGGGGAGAGCGGGCTCAGTTCGAGCGCGCGCTCCCAGGTTTTCGTAACCTGCTCACGCAGCTCGGGCGACTGTATCCACTCGATCTCAGGCCACAATTTGAGAACTGCTTCGCGCATTCGGTACCTTCTGCCAAATCCTCATCCCAGCAAAACGGGCTTGGATGGGCTGCCCTCGCACCCTGGGATTGACAGGGTGAAGTCCTTTGTCGAAGGGCAAACAAGTATTCGTATCATTTGTCCCCAGAGGACGGCTATGACGCGCGTCACAGCGAACTGGGCCAGCCTCCTAAGGCCTGTTCCTCAACCGGGTGGAGGGTTTGCGGATGCGTCCTGATCCGTGCTCATTTCAGGCAACGTCGCCCACGCTGACGGCTAATTGGTCCCGAGCATACGTGGTTTCTGCCGGCAGAAAGACATTAAAGACGGTTCCGCTGTGACCACTGCGTGTACTGCTTCGGACGCGAATCGAGCCGCCATGCTTGAGGACGATTCCACTGCTGATCCATAGTCCAAGTCCTGTGCCATTCTCTCCCTTGGTGGTGAAGAAAGGCTCGAAAATTCGCTCGCGGTTGTCCGGGGAGATACCCGATCCAGTGTCGGCGATCACTGCCCGGGCCCCGGTCGCCCTCCGGCGTTCCATTCATGTGAAGTAAACACATGCAAGGTAATCGTGCCACCCTGCGGGACCGCCTCGATCGCGTTTCGCACAACATTTGCGAACACCTGGCGGATCTCTTCCGAGAAATGCACAGATGGTGGCGCCACCTTCATACCGCTTCACAACCGAGATACCGTTGCTCCTGATCAAGGGAGCGTAAAAATCCAAGACGTTGTTAAGCAACTCCGGAAGATTCACCAGCGCGGGTTTCGAGGAGTGTCTGTGAAAAGCGAGCATCTGTTTGGTGATGTGTGCTGCCCTCTGAAGTTCCTCCTGGGCAAGACGCACATAGTGCCGAGCCGTGCTGTCGAGACTCTCATTGAGTTGGAGCAGGTACGCGAGATTGGTCAGCGACTCTAACGGATTGTTGATTTCATGGGCAATTGCGGCTGCCAGCCTCCCTGTCGCAGACAGCTTTTCAGCCTTCCTGAGCGCCTCCTCAGCTTGCTTGCGGCCGCTGATATCGCGCGCAATCGCCGCCGCTCCCACAACTTTCCCGTCAGTATTAAGGATGGGAGAGACGCTCAACGACACATCGATTCGGGTCCCGTCTTTTTTCTGACGGACAGTTTCGTAGTGTTCGACTCGCTCACCCTTCCTCAGCTTCCCCATAATTTCGGGAAAATCATCGGACCGCTCTGGCGGCATCAGCAGGGCAACCGATTTCCCAATCATTTCCTCGGACGAGTAGCCGTAGAGTTGCTCAGCCCCCCGGTTCCAATGTGTGATTTTCCCGTCCATGTCCTTGCTGATGATCGCGTCAGCGGACGACTCCACAATTGCGGCAAGTTGAAGGCGCGCCTCGCGCAAGACCTGGTCGCGGATGAGTTGTTCCCGTTCGCATTCCAGGTCCTCCCGTTCGGTAATGACAGCCGCCAAGGCCAAGCCTGACAGCGAAAGCACTCCAAAGAAGGCTTGTAGCAAGAACGCGTTCGTCAGCGGTGAATTCTGCGCGAAAGGCCCAAATCCAAACGCCGTCTCCGCCGTGGCTATGACCGCGATGAGCAGAGTTGCTAAGGAACATCCGCTCACTCCAAAGCGAATCGCCGCCCAGAGAACGAAAGGAAAAACCGCGAACGCCAGGACGTGCAGCTTGATCGGCAGCAGACTCTGATCACTGAAAATGATGTAACACGCCAAGCCCAGAAAGGCGAGGAGGACCGCGAATTCCGCGATGCGAGCCCTGCCTCGAATCCTCAACAGCCTGGGGAAAGTCAGCAGCAGAGGCGCCACCAACAGGATGCCCATGGCGTCTCCAAGCCAATAGATCAGCCATGCTGAACCGGCGCCGGACCAGGGGCGCACCCGGGTTGCGAAAAGGACTGTAACTCCAACCGAGGCGCTCACCATCGTGCTGCCCAGCGCTGCGTAGGCTATCAACGCAAGTGCGTCGCGCAAGCGGGACAACGAAACATCAAAATTGGTGAAGCGACGGAGCAGAAAGGCTCCCGTCAAGGCCGCCAGCGTGTTCCCGCATGCAAGTCCGACGGCCGCAACATGGGGAATCGCGCTCCAATTCACCAGAAACGCCGCGACGGCGATGCCCGGCCAAATTCGATAACCGAAGAGCAGCACTGCGCTCAAGGCAACGCCGGATGCCGGCCACACCGGCGAAATGTTGTTACTGGTAAACGGAGTGGAAAGACCGATCTTGCCGGCTACGAAATATGCGGTAAGAACAACCAGTACCCGAACCCAGTAACCGCCAAATGATCGCATCACGGCGTTGGTTTGGTCTTTCGCTGGAGACACGGGAAAGCTGCTCCATCTTCCGAACCTTTGCAAGGGGCCCTCGGATTAGACGAACGAGACGACTCAGTTTACCAACATCGGAACCTGCCCGCCGCTGGCCGTTCCCGATCCCAAGCTGGGCTGGTGACCTCCGCATTTCGACGACTCCCGCGATGCATCGCGACTCGGAACCTAACCCGTGCGCTGTTACATGGACCAGGTAACCTGCTCGAGCTGCCGCGTGATTTCTTCGGCGGGAGTTTCGGGCGAAAAGCGCATCGGCTTGCCGATCACGACCGTCAACTCTCCCGGACGCGCGATCTTGTGTCCGGCCATCTTCATTTCGTACAAGCCATCAATCCGCATGGGCACCACGGGAATGTCCAGCCGCGCGGCCAGCATGCCAATGCCCGAGCGGAACGGGCACGGCTTGCCATCCGCCGTGCGCACACCTTCGGGAAAGACCATCACGCTGTAGCCACGATCGACGGATTCACCCGCGTAGGCGAAGCTTTCGCGCACTCCCGATTGCTGCGGTAGCGGAAAGACGTTGAACAGCGCGACCACCAGCCAATAGCCGGCCTGCCAGGCCCAGCGCCTTAGCGGGTTCCAATCTTTCGGCGGCCGCCACATCTTCCATAGCAATTCGCCCCACATGCCCGTGGCCAGCTTGTGCCGCAGCGGCGGAGTCAGCGCGATCAGCACAAAACCGATGTCGATGTACGTAACGTGATTGCACGTAATCAGCACCGGCCCCTCGACGCCACGCAGGTTGTCGCGGCCAACGATCTTCGGGTGCGCCATGATCAAGGTTGCCGGCCAGGTGAGCAGGTAATAGATGAAGCTGCGAATCCACGTGATCGGCCAACGCTGTGCCCACCTGGGATAGACGATACCCGCTTTGCAGCGATTTCTGCGGCTCGCGCAGCAGCCGCTCCAGATCGGCGACCGTGCTGACCTCGGTAAAGTTCGCTTCGTTCAGGTCAACCTGATAGCGGTCTTCCAGCGCGCTCATCAGCTCGACGCGGTCCATGGAGTTCAGGTTCAGGTCGTCTTCGAGCCTGGCGTCAGGAGCGAGCGAGCCAACGCTGCGTCCCGTGATGCGCGCGATCAACTCCGCCAGGGCGCCGGGCGCGGCGGTCCCTCCTCCATCGCCTGATGCGAAGTGTTGCTGCACGGCCTGCTGGATGACCGCGGTCTTCGGCTTCTGCGTAGGCGTGCGCGGAAAGTCCTGCTCCGGCCACAGCAGCCAGCGTCGCATCTGCTGATACTCCGCAAGCTGGCGGTTGGCGCGTTTGACCACGGCTTCCGGATCGGCGGAGTCGCGCAGGATGAGCACCGCGCAAGGCTCCGCGTTCCCGCCATGATCAAGCCCGACAACCACGCAGTCGCGCACTTCGTGCTGCTGGCGCAGCGCCGCTTCCAAATCGTCGGGATAGACGTTCATCCCTTCGCGCGTGACGATGACGTTCTTCTTGCGGCCCTTGAAATAAAGATTGCCTTCGGCGTCAAGCTCGCCGAGATCGCCGGTGCGAAACCAGCCCTCGTCATTCAGCACCGGCTTCAGCGCTTTGCCCTGCCAATAGCCGGCGGCCACGTTGGCTCCGCGCACCAGGATCTCGCCGGTCTCATCCAGCTTGATCTCGCGGCCTTCCAGCACCTTGCCGATCGAGCGTTTGCCGGTGCGAAACGGGTGGTTCAACGAAATCAGAGACGTGGTCTCCGTCAGGCCGTAGCCTTGAATGACGACGAAGCTCAGCCGCCGCCAGAACTCCTCGGTGTCGGCATCGAGCGCCGCGCCGCCCGAGATGAACGCCCAGAACTTCCATCCGAACTGATTGTGGATTTTGCGGAAGCGCCACCAGCGCCTCGCGAAGTGCTGGTCCTTTGCCGCCTCGAATTGCCGCTGAAACCATGCCAGCCCGCCCGCCGATTCCAGATCGCGCAGAATCTTGTCCTTCAGCGACTCCATCAGGCGCGGCACCGCCACCACCACCGACACCCGTTCCCGCTTGATGACGCGCATCACCTCCGTCGGGTTCAGCGTGTCCTGGAAGAGCACGGTGGCGGCCAGCAGTTGTGGCAGGAAGATCCCGAGAAACTGTCCGAAGACGTGGCTCAGCGGCAGCAGGTTCAGGAAGCGCAACGGATGGAAGATGCGCTCGTAGCGGAGGTATGCTCCGATCTCGCGCTCCAGCGGTTCGAGGTTGGCCAGGATGTTCCCGTGAGTGATGACCACCCCGCGCGGCTCGGCCGTCGTTCCCGAGGTGAAGACGATTTGTACGATGTCGTCGCGGGTGAGTGAAGGAGGGACGCAGGAAGCATCGGAGCGCACCGCAATCCGCTCGCGCAGAGTCTCCAGGTGGATCGAGGGAACGCCCGCGATCTGGCTTTCCGACGAGCACACGCAGAGCTTGGCATCCACCTGCTCAGCTACCCGCTGGGCAAAGTCCGGAGTTGCAATCTTGTCGATCGGGACAACGATCACGCCACGCAGCAGGCATCCGAAGAACGCGACCACCCACTCGGCGCAGTTCTCGCCCCAGATGAGGACTTTGTCACCCTTCGCGATTTCTCGCGAGTCCAGTTCGCGCGCAAAGCGGTGAGCGTTGGCCAGCACCTCGCCATACGTCCAGCGCTGCACCCGATAGCCGCGATGGTGAACGTAGGCCACTTCACGCGCATGGCGCTGAAAGTTGTCGAGGTATTCCAGGATGGTGTTGCGCGCCATCTCCAGCCAGTTTAACTGTTTGGAAGAATCCGCCCCTAGCAGCCCGCGGAGAATCGCTCAAGAGCGGCGGACTTGCCGAGAAACAAGGACGCCTGGGTCCTAAGGCGTCCTGCGGTAGCAATAGATGTAGTCGGTAATGACTGGCACTCCGGTCATCGGAATCTCGGTCACCATGACCTGTTCCAGGCCCGACGGTACGGTGTCCTGCAGCTTGTCGTTGGAGAGAAGATATCCTCCAGACTTCAGCATGGCGGCGACATTGGCCCGGGCCAGCGACTGCTCAAACGCACCGTAGTAAAGGAAGATGTTGGTGCCGATGATCAGGTCGAAGCGCTCTTCCGGAGGGAGCGGCAGGTGTTGGAACACGATGTTCATGTCAATTGGCTTGATGCGGTTGACGACTGTCGGGCGAATCTTGACGGCGCGGGTATCAAAGCCCGCATCCGATGCCGGGACAGGGATGGGCGTGACCGGGGCTCCAATCCTGGATCCCAGCCCCTGCCAGTACTGGGTGAAGCTGGCGCGAAACTCCGGCGTCCAGCGCCCTTCCGCATACCAGGGTAGTTGCACCGTATAGGGTCGCCCCAACGCGGCATTCTTTCTGGCCGCTTCGATGTGCTGGTTCACCCTGCGAGCTGATGTCCAGAGTGTAGAGCTCAACCGTGTCAGGACTAGCTACACCGAGGCGAAACAAGGAGTCCAGGACCGCGAAGGGCTGTGTGGTCTGTGGTGGATAGAAGTCCAGGCCCTCCTGTTTGTTGGCGAAGTCGAGACCCGGACCTACGATCGCCACCCGCCGGATGCTGCCCGGTTTCAACATCCCCTTGTCCAGCATTCTCTTCAGATGTTGGTCGAGGTCGTAGTCGGGCCACAGGTTGGTATCCAGCGAGATGCCCCTCTCCCGGAACATCTGGTCGCGGTTTGCCTTGGCCTGTTCGCGTGCCTGCAGAAATTCCTTCTGCATTCTCGCCAGGTTGGCCAGCAGGTAAGCCTTCAGCTTCTTGCGTCCTGCCGTTGAGTTGAGCGAAAACCCTTTCTTTTCGACGAACGTTCGCATCTCAACGAAGCCCTGATTTCCGTTGGGCGTGGCAAGGGCTTTGATGAGATCGTTGGCGCGGTTCTCCGCGAAGGCGTTTACCAGGCTGCTTTGCCCATAGCGCACCAGGTACTCGTCGTCGATGCGGTATTCCTTGGTGAAGGTGACGCCGAAGCGCAGCAGATTGGTGAGGCTGTCCTCTTCGCCAGTGTCGAGGCGTTGCCGGATTTGTGCATCGGATTTCTGCAGCCACGCCAACCATTCTTTCGCGTTGGTTCCGGAGCTGGGATGAGCGCCATCGCCGGTCTTCATTTTTTCCAGGATGGGCTGAGCGGACTCAAGAGACATGAACTCAGGCGTCTGGGTTGGCAAGATCGCCGCGTGTGCGGGGGCCGCCAGAGTCAAGAGTGTGAAGAAAACGGAGAGGGAGAACGAGACGATCGCTACCGCTCACGCGCGAGGGCTCGTGACGGCGTTTCGTTGAGGCGGAACCGATGCCGCGTCCCGCCTCCTGCCAATGGCAAGAGTCGTATTTCAGAACCAGTTCGCCCATGATCGCTCAACCAACTTGTCGTGCGCCTGAAAACACGGGCTGGATAAGCCTGCTACTAAAGTACTGAAGCACCCGGAGTTCCATACAGCACGCTTGGCAAGACTATTGAAAACATTCGGCGCAGTTACTGTGGGTATGGCTGAGGCGGGAGGCAGCCGCGAGAAATACCGCGACTGCGTGCGAGAAAAGGCGCGGAGGAGCCGGGATCAGAGTGGCTTTTTCCTGTGCCGGGATGTTCTTCAACGGCGGCCGAGAAACCCTTCCAGTTTCTCAACCTCACGATGCGCCAGGTCCAGGTAATGCCGCGCGCGGTCAGTGTCGGCACTGTCCATGGCCTGCTTGGCCTTCGCCAGATCGTTTCGCATGTTGCCGCGAGCGGCAACCATGTCTCCGCGCAAGCCGAGACCGCTGGCACGCATCTGCTGCTCCAGCGTATCGAGGCTGCTCTCAATTGCAGCCGCGCGGCTCTCGAGGTGATCGTCTTCGGTCTCCATGTCGTCGAGCAACTTCTTCTGCGCGAGAGCCGCAGCCGCCTCGTCTTGTGCCTGAGTATCCGGCGCCGCACCGCCGGGGGTCAGCCCTGCCGAGCCGTTCGAAGCCGGTCGCTTGCTGCGCGGAGCCATCTCCTGCGGCGTCGGCGGTGGAGTCGTGGCGTTCGTCGGAGCAGCCGGCGGAGCAGGAGGGTTTGTATCCTGCGTGGGCGGATTCGTCGCTGGTGGAGTCGCGCTGGCTGGTGGGTTCCCCATACCAGCCGCAACGGTTTCGCTGCGCTGGCGGGACTTGTACATCCAGGCTCCGGCCAGCACCGCCAGGAGAAGCACAGCGGCAACGGCCAACAGTACTCCGCGGCCTGCTTTCGCTGGGGCCGGCGGAGCAATGACCGCCGACGGAGTAGCCCGCACGTTCTCCAGTGGAGGTGGCGGAGTCGCGGGCCGTCCAGATGGCGTGGCCGGTGGTGATGCTTCAACCATAGTGACCGTCGCCTGTGCCGCCTGCTGCGGCAGCAAAGATCGGATCTGGGACAACGCATTCCGAAAAGCGTCCGCGGTCTGAAACCGTTGCTCCGGTTCCTTCGCTACGGACATCATGATCAGGTCGCTCACCGGTTTAGGGCAGCGTCGGTTGAATTTCAATCGGAGGACGCGGCGTTTCCTTGACGTGTGCCTCCATGATTGAGTAGCTGCTGGTGGCGCGGAACATCCGCTGATGGGTCACCATCTGGTAGAGCGAGACCCCGACCGAATACAGGTCGGAGCGCTCGTCCGTGGGTTGCGACTTCACCTGCTCGGGAGACATGAAGTCCAGCGAGCCGACGGTGGTGCCGGTCATGGTGAGCCCGACTTCATTACCAGACCGAGCCAGGCCAAAGTCCATCAGCTTCACCACACCTTGCGGGGTAAGCATCATGTTGCCGGGCTTGATGTCGCGATGGATGATGTGCTTGCCGTGCGCATAGCTCAAGGCAGCCAGCACCTGGTCGGTGTAGTTCAAGGCTTCTGCGGTCGAGAAGCCGCCCTGCTCCAGACGATCGGCGAGAGTGACGCCGTCCACGTATTCCATGATCATGACCAGCTGATCGTCGGCGGTGAAAGCGGTGCGGAGCGCAGCGATATTAGGATGGTCGAGGCTGGCCAGCACCTTGATCTCGCGCATAAACCGGCTCGCGAACTCGCTACGGCCGGCGAGGTCGGGCAGCACGACTTTCATGGCTTCGACGCGGTCCGAGAGGACGTTCCGGACCTGGTACACCTTGCCCATGCCGCCATGGCCCAACTCACGGATGATTTCGTAATCGCCTATCCGCTGAGGTGTGTTTTCAGGCACGAGGATGCTCCTTGATTCTCCACAAGGATACTCCGAGTCCACGGGGAATTGCGCCGCGGCAAAAAGAGGCAGTGACCTAATTTCCAAAACACCCACTACCCAAGCAGGAGCTAAAGATGTCTTGTGACACGTACTATGATCTATGTCACTGAAATTGGAGCGTGACATGGAAGTGGAAACTCACGCACGGGTGAATGAAAACGGCCGCGTCGTTATCCCGGCAGCGTTCCGCAAGGCCCTTGGCATAGAGGTTGGGGATGAAGTTGTGCTGCGGATCCATGACGACGAATTGCGGATTACAACCCAGGAGCACCGCATCCAGCGGGTGCAGCGTCGCGCCCGGCGTTATGTAAAAGCCGGCACGTCGCTGGTTGATGAACTGCTCGCCGAACGCCGCCAGGCATGAATAGGGAATGGCGCTCGGGGCCCCCATCTATACGGCTGTAAAAGCCTGGGGGAAGCTCAAACTCGGCGTTCGCATCCACGCCATTCGCTAGTGCTAAATTGGTGAATTCCGGCAGGCCTTCGATACAATTCTGCGAAGCGCTGACATGCCAACCGTACTCCGATCTGGGCCGTACCGGTTTTACTTTTACAGCCATGAGCCCAATGAGCCGCCTCATGTGCACGTGGACCGTGATGATCTCTCGGCGAAGTTCTGGCTCGACCCGGTGGGACTGCGCGAGGCCGGGACATCTCGGCTTCAGCGCCCGTGAGGTAAACACGTTACAATCGATCGTTCAGGCGAATCAGCGTCGGCTCTTGGAGGCGTGACATGGGTATTTTGGCGATAGCGGCGGATGAGCGAGTGGTGGACGTCAGTTTCAATGAAGACGCGTTGAGCGTTCGCTTGAAGGACGGCCGCACGATCTCGGTCCCGCTCGCATGGTATCACAGGCTATTCCGCGCTACCACCGAGCAGCGCCGCAATTGGAAGATTGCCGGCGGCGGATACGGTATTCATTGGCCCGACATCGACGAAGACATCAGTACCGAGGGCCTCCTGCGGGGAGCGCCTGCGCCAGTTCAGGCGAAACAGGGCTGAGCGGGCCACCCCAGTCTCAGATTAGGCGTTCGCATCCACGCCATCCGCTAAGGAACCTATCCCACCCAGCCAAAGGAAGGGCCGCGAAGAACAAGCTCGACGAGATCACCGCTTTGCTTAATAGAGTTAATCTTAGCACGGCGGTTGCCCTACCCTTCTCGCCTGCCTTTGGCGAGAGGATGCGAGCAAGTCTACTGCACCAGCAATCCGCTCTCCCCATTGCCGTTTTCGTGGACCTCTTCCGGCGGAATCAGCGAAGCGGCGGCCACACGATCGCCCTCTTCCAGATGCAGCAGGTGCACTCCCTGTGACGAGCGTCCGCATTCACGGATCGTCTTGGTACCGATGCGGATGATTTTGCCGAATTGGCTGATCACCATCGCTTCGGACTCCTCGTTCACCAGCATGATGGAGACGACCTTGCCATTGCGAGCGGTGGTCTTCACGTTGATGATGCCCTTGCCGCCGCGCGTTTGCAGGCGGTATTCATCCACGTCGGTGCGCTTGCCGTAGCCTTGCTCGGTGACGGAGAGGATGAGGTTCGCTTCCTGCTCGTCGCCGTTCTTGGCCTTCCCGCGCACCTTCGGCGTGACCGCCATGCCCACGATGTAGTCGCCCCGGCCGAGGTGCATGCCACGGACGCCATGGGCCTGACGGCCCATCGGCCGCACATCTTCCTCGTCAAAGCGAATTGCCTTGCCGTCATGTGTTGCCAGGAAAACGATCTGGTTGCCGTCGGTACAACTCGCCGCCACCAGTTCATCCTCCTTCTCGATGGCGATGGCGTTGATGCCGTTCGACCTGACGTTGCTGAAGTCCTTGAGCGGCGTCTTCTTCACCTTGGCGTTTCGCGTAGCGAAGAACACATAGCGGTTCTCTTCTTCCAGATCGCGCACCGTGAGCAGCGCGCGCACACTCTCGCCCGGTTGCAGACGAGACGAGGTTCGCAATCGCTTTGCCCTTGCCGGCTGCGCTGAGCTCGGGGATTTCGTACACCTTCAGCCAGTACACTCGTCCGTTGTTGGTGAACACCAGAATGTAATCGTGGGTGGAGGCAACGAAGAGATATTCGACGAAATCCTCCTCGCGCGTGCTCATGCCCTTGCGTCCGGTGCCGCCGCGGCGCTGCTGCCGGTAGGTCGAGATCGGAGTGCGCTTCATGTAGCCGGAGTGGCTCACCGTCACCGCAACTTGCTCGTCGGCGATCAGGTCTTCCAGGCTGATCTCGACGGTTTCGTCCTGGATGATGGTGCGGCGCTCGTCGCCATACTTCTTTTTGATCTCTTCCAGTTCCTTCACGATAATGCCGCGCAGCTTCTTCTCGCTGGCAAGAATCGATTCGTACTCGGCGATCTTGCCGCGGACTTCCGCCAACTCCTTCAGGATTTCGTCGATCGACAACCGGGTCAAACGATGCAGTTGCAATTCCAGGATGGCATCGGCTTGCACGGTGTCGAAGGGACGCGTCAGTTGCGATGGAACCACGCCTTTCAGAGAGGCCTGCTTGCGGGCGGGCGCGTTCGCATTGCCTTCGGAGACGGTGACGGTCTTGCCGGAGAAGTAGTCAACCAGGTTGGTCCGCGCATCGGCGCGGTTTTCGCTGCCCCGGATGATGCGAATCACGTCGTCCACGCGGTCCAGCGCTACCTGATAGCCCTCGAGGATGTGCTCGCGCTCGCGGGCCTTCATCAGCAGGTAAGCGGTGCGGCGGCGTACCACGTCAATGCGGTGGTCGACGAAGTACCCGATGGCCTGCACCAGGCCCATCTCTTTGGGCTGGCCGTTGATGACGGCCAGGAAGATCATGCTGAAGCTCTCCTGCATCGAGGTGTGCTTGAAGAGCTGGTTGAGCACGATCTGCGCCTCGGTGCCGCGCTTGAGCTCGATGACGATGCGCATGCCGTCGCGGTCGCTCTCGTCGCGCACGTCGCTGATATCGTCGATGACCTTGTTGTTCACCAGCTCGGCGATGCGCTCGATCAGCTTCGACTTGTTGACCTGGTAGGGAATCTCGGTGACGACGATGGCATCCTTGTCCTTCGTCATGTGCTCGATGGCGGCCTTGGCGCGCATCATGAAGCGGCCGCGGCCGGTGCGGTAGGCTTCGGTAATGCCGCTGCGCCCGTGAATGAAGCCGCCGGTGGGGAAGTCCGGCCCCTGCACATACTTCAGCATGTCGGCCAGCGTGGCGTGCGGATTGTTCACCAGCGTGATGCAGGCATCCACGATCTCGGTGAGATTGTGTGGCGGAATCTTGGTTGCCATGCCGACCGCGATTCCGTCCGAGCCGTTGATGATCAGGTTCGGAATTCTGCGTCGGGAGCACCATCGGCTCGACCGTGGTGTCGTCGAAGTTGGCGACGAAATCGACGGTGTCCTTGTCGATGTCGGCCAGCAGTTCCTCGGCGATCTCCGTCATGCGCGATTCGGTGTACCGGTAAGCCGCCGGAGGATCGCCGTCCACCGAGCCGAAGTTGCCCTGGCCGTCCACCAGCGGATAGCGCAGCGAAAACGGCTGCGCCATGCGCACCATCGCGTCATACACCGCGGTGTCGCCGTGCGGGTGATACTTGCCGAGCACCTCGCCAACCACCTTGGCGCACTTCACGTGCTTGCGATTGTGCAGCAGGCCCATGTCGTGCATGGCATACAGGATGCGGCGGTGCACAGGCTTGAGTCCGTCGCGCACGTCGGGCAGCGCGCGTCCGATGATGACCGACATCGAATAGTCGAGATACGAACGCCGCATCTCTTCTTCAATGTTGATGGGCTGCACGTTGGCCGCGCCGGGACCGTTGGGGTCGAGCGGTAGTTGCTGGTTTGGATCGTCAGCCATTTTTCGCTTTCAGCCGTCAGCTCTCAGCCTTCAGCCTGTCTCTTCCAAGAATTCATACGGCGATCCAGACCGTTGGTGGATCGCGCGGTGTCCTGTTCGGAGGCGCAAGAACGGCGTCAACGTTCCGGACGCGGAGCCCGCCGAACTACTGCCAGTCAATGGAATTTTGAGGTGATTTCTCCGCCTAAAAGCACTTCAAATTATAGCATTGAAATGCAGGGACGGAAAGCCTAGAACT
Organism: uncultured Acidobacteriaceae bacterium; assembly: GCA_963831675.1. GTDB lineage: Bacteria > Acidobacteriota > Terriglobia > Terriglobales > Acidobacteriaceae > Bog-257. The sequence continues at coordinate 168,632 of CAWHRM010000014.1, read as the reverse complement.
CATTTGTTTTCAGTTATTTATATTTATTGTCGCCAGCCGCGGACAGCAGCGGTAGGGTTGTGCACAGCCGCGGTTACGGCACCATCGAAGCGATGTTGGCAGGAGTGGCCGCGTCCTTATCCGGTGGAACCTTCAACTCAAGATCGGCCTTCTTCTGTGCCGGAATCTTGAACTCCATCCCGCGATCGTCGTTGGCCTTGATGGTCGCCGGCACATCGAGATCGGCAAGCGCGATCTTCTGTGTCCGCTTGTCGAAAACGTACACCGTCTGCGCCATGATTGCGTAGTTGCTCACTTCCTGCTGATGTCCATCGCGAAACACCAGCACAGTCGGCTCGTTCGGTTTCGCTTCCCGCGCGGCGGACGCTTCCGGCGCCGTAGGCTGGGGTTGTGCCGGAGGGGCCTCCGCGAGTCCTTGGTCGATGCTGGGATAGCGAACAGCAGGCTGCTCCACCACAATGTGAAGGATCGGGTCACTCGGGCCAATGGGAGGTCCGGAGTACAGTTCGGGACCCTGGCCACCTACGTAGTCGTAGCCGTAGCCATCCATCGGAATGTAGTAGGGAACAGCATAGGATCCAGCTCCCTGTCCGTAGCCATAGCCATGCCGGCCATAACGCCCGTTGTAATAGCCCCCGTAAGCAGACCGCCGGGTGTAACCATAGTTGGGAATCGAGGTCACACTCGGCAGCGGAGGCGGCAGGTAGCGTCCGGCTAGCGAAGTAACGCTGGGCGCAGGTGCCAGGAAGTGGCCGCCTACGGTGGTCCTTGCCGGTGGACCCGGGTATCTGCGCGGCTGCCGGCAGAACCAGCAGGACGGCAGTCGTCATGACAAAAACCACAGTCAGCGCCGAACGCAGGAACAGCCTATCGCACCCTTTCGGACCTCCGAATTGGCTAGCGCCCCGCATGTGTCCTTCAGTGTAATCCAACCCATTCGATGAAGGAAAGTTCTTACCGGCTTCGCGAAGTCAGGTGGAGCAGTCCATAGACATCAATCATGGCATTGGCGATCAGGACACCTCCGATGACAGTGTTGGCGGCCAACGCGTAGCGACCCTCCAGCAGGTCAGCCGAAACTCCGGCCATGAACAGAATCAAGAACGGGAGCCCTGACAGCAGGAAGGTGAATCCAGCAGATTGCATACGCGTGGCTGCCGCTACCAGCAGGGCGCCCACAATCGAGCGGTGCTGCTGTGCCGAAGAACTGGGCCCGCTTCCAGGCAGCAAAGGTGACCAGCGTAACTGCCATCAGCAGCACCAATCCAATTCCGTTCTGCAGGAAGAAAGTTGAGAACAGAGACAAGACGCCCCGCCGGGAGACGGCATCGGAAGTCACGAGCCAGTCTGCGTTACGCAGGGCTGCACCAAAGACGCCAGGATGGAAGCTGTAGAGCGCCCACAGCAGTAACAGGCCCGTGACGCAGGCCGCGGTGAAGATGGCCAAGGCCGCGCCCGGCCGCACATGACCGACCCAGAGCATGAACGCCAGCGCGGGTACCAGCAGTATCCACAGCGAGAATTGGGCGCCAATGCAGATGGCGATGGACAGCCCCATCAGCAAGATGCGGCGCCAGTTCCACAGCACGACTTCACGCGGAGCATAGAGCGTGTGGGCCACGGCGATAGCGGTGAAGATAAGGCCGAAGCCGCCCCAGGCGGCGACGATCCCGGGCCCAACCTGGCTCGACCACCCAATCATGACCGGCGAAAAAGCGTACAGCCCAAGCGCAATGTAGCCGCCGATATTTCCATAGAGCCGCCGCGCCACATACCACAGCGAAGTTCCCAGGAGGAAGCCTGCCAGGAAGAACGGCAGCCGAATTACCAGGCGGTAATCGCTCAACTGCACAAGTCGATTTTCCGCACCGCTCACCCTTGCGGCCAGTCCCGCCAGCAGCGGCACCAGTGGGGAACGCTCGGACGAATCGGCGCTGGCGAGGCGCTCCAGATGCAGCAGGCCGGCTTCGATGTAGCCGCCCTCCGTGGCAGAGAACGGAACATGCACCATGAACCAGACGCATTGCGCGAGAAAGACCAGCAGAAGCAGGAGCGCGACAATTTGCGGAACACCAATGCGCGAGCGGAGCTTGGCCAAAGACATCTGCTTTTGTTGTAACACGAGCGGGGCCACGAGAGGCGATGAACGCGGCCCTGCGCCGAGGGGGGTTCGTTGACTCGAAATCTCAAAAGCGAAGGCAGAGACGGCCTCCAGCAGAGACCTTCACGGCCACCTTCCGGGTGGGAAGCACGGCCAGACGGGAAAGCGTGAGGGACTTTGTTGCAAGTTCTTGCGGAACCATCAGGTGGCGTCCTATATTTTTCAGCAGCTTACGGTGGACACAAAATTGCACTGATTGGCCATCAGGTTCCCCCTCGTCGTGGCGCTGCTTCGCTCCGGTCGGGAGAGCCTGGCAGGGATCTGCGTCGCGACCTGCTTCCTTGCTCAGTAATTGACTCTTTGCTGGACCCCGAATAGGTCTTCGGGTTGTAGTCTCAACCTCGCGAGTCAGGACTCTCAACCACGGAGGTGGTAATTTGAATAGAAAAGTAGGATGGTTTCTCTGCCTGCTGGCTCTTGCTCTGTGCGTCAGCAGTTTGCCGGCGATGGCCGACATAGCATACACCAATTTGCAAAGCGGCACCTATAACTGCTGCAGTGGCTGGACGGTGGGCGGTGCCGGCTCGCCTGTGGGGCTGGTCGAGGACGCCCAGCTTTTCACGTCCGCAGTCAGCGGCAATGTCACTCAGATTGATGTCGCGCTGGGCTTTGTGGCGGGCGACAACGGCGCCACGATAAGTCTGTGGAGCAACGCCGGTGGCGCCCCGGGCGCGAATCTGTCCGGGTTCATCAATGCTCCACCCAGCCCCGCCTTCGGGAGCTGCTGCGGTCTGACGACTGTGACGCTTCCTGGAACTCCCATTGTCGCGGGACAAGAGTATTTTCTTGTGATCGAGGCCGACAATGTCACTTGGGACGCCTGGAATTGGAATGATACAGGCGCCATTGGACAGCTCGATCAAAACTCGGGCAGCGGCTGGAACCAGTTTGCCGGTAGCACTCTGGGCGGCATGGACATATTGACCGGCGCCGGCGGCGGCACCACCCCGGAGCCTGCCTCTCTGTTGCTGTTCGGCACCGGATTGGTTGGAGCGTTCGGCGCTTTCCGTCGCAAGATGAAACTCTAATCCCCTGCTTCAGTTTTGGAAGCCGGAGCCAACCAGCTCCGGCTTTCTTCTTTCCCGGGGAAGTGAGTTGTGTCCGACCCTCCGGAGCCATCCCGCCGCACAGTAAGCGCCCAGCCCGGTCTGAGCGTTAGTCCAGTCGCGCGTGCGGGCGGAGCAAGCCTTCAGAACTGTATCGCAACCGGTACGCCGCTACGCGGCTCAGCTCAATTTTCCACGTGACCCACCATTGAATCCAGGGCTGGATTGCGTAATCATTGCGAGCGGCATCGAACTTGTCGAGAGAGGTGACCTATGGGACACACCACAGCGATTCCTACGCGCAGCTTTGGGTTCTTCCTTAACGGTGACTGGCTCACGCATGGCCGCGACGTAGTCGTGACTTCACCCTATGACCGCAGTGTGGTGGCCGTCGTCCATGAGGCTGACCGTGACGACGTCGAGGTTGCGATCGAGTCGGCCGTACAGGCGTTCGCGATTACCCGCAAGATACCGTCGTATCAGCGCGCCAGCATTCTTCGCAAGATTACGGACGGCATTTCTGCGCGGCGCGAGGAGTTTGCCCGCACCATCTGCCAGGAAGCGGGCAAGCCCATCAAGACGGCACGCATCGAGGTGGACCGCGCCATCAACACCTTCCAGATCGCAAGCGAAGAGAGCACGCGCATCTACGGCGAGTACATTCCGCTCGATACGTTGGAATCCACAGCCGGGCGTTGGGGACTGTTACGGCGCTTCCCGCTGGGCCCCGTGTTTGCCATAACACCCTTCAATTTTCCCCTGAACCTGGTGGCCCACAAGGTTGCGCCCGCCATCGCCGCCGGCTGTCCTCTCATCCTGAAGCCAGCGCCGCAGACCCCGGTTTCGTCGTTGCTGCTGGCCGAGATTGTGGCCGAATCAGGCTGGCCTGCGGGCGCCTTCGCCGTGATGCCATTGTCCAACGAAAACGCCGCGCTGCTGGTTACGGACGACCGCATCAAGCTGCTGACCTTCACCGGGAGCGCCGCCGTGGGATGGCAACTGAAGTCACGCGCCGGTAAGAAGCGGGTCACTCTGGAGCTCGGTGGCAACGCGGGAGTCATCGTGCACAGCGATGCCGACTTGCCTCACGCCGCACACCGCTGTGTCGCCGGGGGATTTTCCTACGCCGGCCAGACCTGCATCTCGGTGCAGCGCATCCTGGTTCATCGTCCCGTGTTTGACCAGTTCACTGCACTGCTGCTGCAGGGCGTTCGCAATCTGAAGATTGGCGATCCGATGCAGGAAACCACCGACGTTCCGCCGCTCATTCGCGAGCAGGACGCGGTCCGCGTCGTCGAATGGATTGAGGAAGCGGTCAAGGGCGGGGCGAAGCTCTTGTGCGGGGGCAAACGCCATGCTTCCGCCGTTGAGCCGGCTGTGCTCACTGGCACCGAGCCCAACATGCGGGTTAATTGTGCGGAAATCTTTGGTCCGGTGGTGACGGTGGAGCCTTATGACGAATTTCGTGAAGCGCTGCGCCAGGTCAACGATTCGCCTTACGGGCTGCAAGCGGGCGTGCTTACCCGCGATGCCGGGCTCATCCAGATGGCGTTCGAGGAACTCGAGGTTGGAGGAGTCATCGTGGGCGATGTGCCCAGCTTCCGTGTCGACCAGATGCCCTACGGAGGCATGAAGGATTCAGGTTTGGGCCGCGAAGGGCTGCGCTATTCGATGGAAGACATGACCGAGCGCAAGTTGCTGGTGATGGCGCTGAAATAGCAAGGCCGCGGCGCTCGTCGCACTGGCGCTTTGGGAATCTCCCTTCGCGCTGGCAGCGTGCGGGGCTCTCTCTTGACTGGGAACTTGAAACTGCTTGTTACGGCTGGCTTCCGCCGGCACTGCTCAGGTTGGACATGTCGGTCGGCTCGTTGGCTTCCGACCAGCTCGACGCTCCGCCCGAGCGGTCACCGTATTTCTCGAACACGACCACGTGCAATACCGGCTGACGCTCCTCGATGGGATCCACGATGCCCGCTTCCTTCAACGGCAGCAGGTAAGTTGTGATCCACGCATACTGCTCGGGCGTCAGGCCGCGCCGCGACAGGTCAAAGCTCACGCCCGCCAGGTGGGTCGAGGCCGTATCGCCCCACTCCGGAGCGGCAAAGCGATTAGAGCGCCGCAGCTTGTGCTGCTGCTCCATGGTCCGCACCAATGAGTTGACTTGCAACGGAGCGTGGAATTGCTCGTAAAACGCCTGGCTGAAATCCTGCAGAAAATCGCGCGTCCAGGGACGGCAGTACCGCCGGTTGTCCTCCAGATTGCTGGCCAGCTTCAGGGCCTCGGTTTCATTGACCGGAACCAGTTCCTGCGAAAGCTCATGTTGCATCAGGTCCACGTCGTTGGCCACACGGAACGCCTGCGACCGATCCAGTTCCTGGTTCTGCTGCACCAGCAGCTCGTGCGAACCCGGAAACATCAGGCTCCACCTGCTGACGCGCCAATGAAAGCCGGGAGGAAGAGTGGTGCGAGGAAGAGCGGCGTACGGATGAGCAGTCTTGCGGCCCTTGCCGGAGGTCTTCTTGGTGCTTGGATGAGTGACGGCGTGACCGGCCGCGCTGGTCAACGCCAGGGCTGTGCAGAGCAACACCGCGCCACGCAGCCTGCGATGCCAGGCACGCGACACAGATTCTGGGTTCCTCCGGTCAGAAGACCGGAAACTCAAAGATGACGAAAATGGGATCAGCATCGTTAGTCAGATGGCCAGACTGTTCCATTACACCACAGAAAAGGCCTAAGGCAAAGGATTTCCGCCGTTATTATCGGTGTTCCGAAACCCGAAAGTGGAACCAGGTCCGGAACGGAAAGCACTATACAACATTTTCCGACGGGCCGCGATAAATCATCTCCGTGATCGTGCAATCGTCGGTCAGCGCGGTCTCACCCCGAAAGTCGGTCACCGCCTGCTCGATGGCCGCCAATCCGTCGCGGCAGCAGGCTTCCAAACGCTCCACTCCAAAAAATTCACCTTCGGCGTCTTCGGCTTCGGTCACGCCGTCGGTCACCAGCAGCAGCCTGTCTCCCGGCTTCATCTGGAAGTGCGACACATGGAACTCGACCCCCGGGACCAACCCAACCGGCAGATTACCGTCCTCCAGCTTGGTGATGGTATCGCCGGAAACCAGCAGCGGAGGCACATGTCCGCAGTTGATCAACTCCAGCTCGCCACTTCCCAGCAGACGGGCGATCACCAGGGTTGCATACTTCTGCCCTCCAACCTTTTCGCAGAGGAATCGGTTGACCGCCGCGATCATATCGGGAAGACTTGAGTCGCGCGCCAACTGCGAATACAGCATGCCCTGCAGGATGGACGCCACTACCGCCGCCGACACTCCTTTGCCGGAAACGTCAGCCACGATCAGCGACAGCCCACCATCCGTATAAACCAGATCGAAGAAGTCTCCGCCAATGTCCTTGCAGGCGTAACTGACGGCATTGACCTTGGCATAGGGCACGTCGGGCACGGTCACGGTCATCAGCCGCTGCTGGATCTCGGCGGCTATCGCCAGTTCCTGGCGATAGCGCTTGGCCGCATCTTCTGCCTGCACCAGCGCGGCGTTCTCCACCAACGCGGCAGCGCCATTAGCAACCGTTCGCAGGATGTCGTGGCTCACCGAGGAGAGCTTGCCCGACAGAAAATGAGCGTCGAGATACAACACTCCCTGCACGTTGGACTCGCCCGGCTTGGTGTCTTCCTTTGCCTTGTCCTGGATGACGGTCTTGCGCAGCGGAATGCAGATCACGCTGTGCAGGTTGTGGGCCACGACACTCTGGCGGCCCACCAGCTTGCCGGAATCGTCGGTGTCGGTCACCAGAAATTCCGAAGCGCTCTTGGCAGCGTCACGCAGCACCGAGCGTGAGATGGTGCTGTCGTCGGTAATGCGCTCCCCGCCCTTGTCGCGTCCGGCCGCCAGGTAGAGTTCCCCGTCATCCCGGCGCAGGAAAACGAATCCACGCTCGGCGTGGGTCAACCGCAGCGCCGCCTCCAGCAGCGTGTGCAGAACGTCGTCCAGCACGCCGCTGGTATTCAGCTTGCGCGCCGCCTCCAGGAAGACATTCAGCATCTCCAGGTCCGAGCCGGCGCCGCTGGCCGGTTTCCAGGTGGAGAACTGGCTCAGGAACTGCTGGGCCGCACTCGATGGCGAGCGGTCGGGACTGAACACCACATACGCCGAGCCTTGAACACCGAACTCGACGCGATCGTTGCGCGCCAGTTTGCGGCGGTTCACCCGCTCTCCGTTGACGAACGTGCCGTGACGGCTGCCATGGTCCACGATATAGGGGCCATCGGCTTCGCGCGAAAACTCGGCGTGCTCGCGCGACACCCGAGGATCGGCCATCACCAGGTCGCGGTCGGTCCGCCGGCCCACGGTGAACGGATAATGATCGAGCACCAGGGTACGACGGTCAGCGCCTTCCACCACCACCAGCACCAGCGGATCGCTGGTGGAAGAAGGCTCGACTTTGCGCACCCACATGCCGGTTGTGCCCATCTGGCGGGTCTCCTTTCCTATGCCGTAGAAGGTGGGGGCAAACCTGAGTTTATTCCAACTATGCACGCAGTATCCACTACTGTTCGCTCCCGGCCCGCGAAAAACATATTCGGCGAAGCGCCGCCGTGACTTCAGCGAGCCCAGCGTCCACCCTGTTTCCAGGTTCCTTCCGGCTACACGATGGACATGGGCAGCATGATGGCGATGGGCCGTCCCCCACAGCGGCAGCTGCACTATAAAGCGCAAAGGGCAGGATCGTGTCCTGCCCTTTGTCGTTTCTCACGTTCTGACTATTGGAGTCGACCCGTTCCGCGAGCTAATTCAAAGGAACACGCCGCTGCGCGAGTGTGCCCTTATGCTGTCCCAACGGATTGGTCAACCAATCCGCCAGTCTGCCAAAGGCCGGAGGCGCGGCGCCTGTGGTTGCAGACTGGCTGACCCTGGTTGCGTTCTGGCTGGCGGCGACTCTTTGTTCGCAAGCGCTGTCGCAGTCGCCGTCGGGGATTAACACGACGGCATGAGTGTCGCCGTTGGGAAGCATTCCTTGCGCGGCAATTTCACCCCGATCGTCGATCTGGTTGGGATCAGTCACGACGATGTTAGAGGGCGGTTGCACCAGCGCATTCAGATCTACCATGGGGCCGCGACCTTCCCACAAAAACCCGCGGTGCGTATTGCATGGCAGCAGACAGGAAATTCCGACGATCTGCTTTGCCGAGTTGATGCTCCGGGCATTGGCTAAATTATCGCCCGGTAATGTTCCCAGGTTAGTGATTGCGCCGTGGCTCCAGAGAGCCGCGGGAAATGCGCCGTCTCCCGGCAAGGCTGCAACGCCCACTATATCTCCAGCATCGTTGTTCCAAAGCGCGAAGGAGAAATCTCCACCAAGGGTCCCTAGGTCGGTGAGCACTCCATTCTCCCAAACAAAGGCGTGCTGAAACTGGTCTCCAGCGAGGTTGGAATAGCCGACCACCTGGCCGCGGTTATTGACCCATTGCGGGAAGCCGCTCGTGCCACCCAGTGAACCCAAGTCAATCATCTTGCCGTTCTTCCAAAGAAACGGGTCAATGGTTGGAATGCCAGTCGTGGGGTTGGGGATGGAGTTGATGTAGGACCAACCGGCGACCAGTCCGGACTGGCTTATCAGCCGGCCAAAGGCGTCCGGTCCGCCTAGCGTTCCCAGATCGCGCATGACTCCCCTTTCCCACAAAAAGGCGCGGGACTGGGTGGTTGCGGGAAACGGATCACCACCGAGTGAGAACGGATCGGGAATGGCATTGGTCGCGACTCCCACCACCTGCCCTCGGTTATTCATCATTTCGGCGGAGCTCTGAGTACCTCCGAAGGTGCCGAGATTAGCCATGCTGCCGCGCTGCCAAACGACGGCATTGACCTCCGGGTACCCCGTGTCCGGATCGATGGACCCATTTTCCGAAATTCCGGCCACCAACCCGCTATTGTTGATCGCAAAGCCGTAGCTGCTATTGCCCCCGTTGTTGCCAGGCAGGGCACCCAGATCGGTCAGAGCACCACCCTGCCACCGGAAGGCGTGCTTGACGAAGCAGTCGGTTAGACAATTCGGGTTGTAAGGATCAGGCACCGGCGTGTCCCCGGCGCCAGTCGCCCCGGTTGGAGTAAGGGTGATTGCACCAAAAGAGGGGTAGCTGTTAGGCCCGCCAAAGGTGCCCAAATCGTAGAGCTTGTACTGATGGTGCGTGGGCTTGTGATCGGGCTTGTCTTGTGCGGGTAGTTGAATTGTGATCGCCGGTGCAGCGATTAAGGTGATAGCAAGAGAACGCCATCCTCTGAATTTCATACCGCCTCCTATTTTGTGTTCCGCTCGGAATCTCGGACTTGGAAAGGCCCATGTCCCACTCGTCCGCTGGTCTTTCGTGTCCGGAATGGCGGCGAGTGTGCGCCAGAAGGATGGCGCTGGCAATGCACGGGAGGTGAGTTGTAGGTGATTTTGAGGTGAGCGACGTAAGCCACTGATTTGCAAAGGCGCGTCAGATTCATCGTAATGGACGTTATTAGGTTGTCATTCCGACCCAGCGGCTTGGGCCGCGAGTGGAGGAACCTGCTGTTTGCGACCGGAAAGCAGGTCCCTCCACTTGGACTAAAGTCCTCGGTCGGGATGACAACTGATGAGGTGGGCGCCAAACTCCGCTTGGAACTCTCGGGTGCCGGTAGTACACTTTGCCCCAATCCGGCCACAATCCATGGAACACACGCTGCCAGCCCGTATTCGCTTCGGTGGGTTCGAGTTCGATCTCAAGACCGGAGAACTGCACGGGGATGGCCAGGCCGTGCGTCTGACGGAAAAGCCGTTCCGCGTTCTGTCGATCCTGGTGGAGCACGGCGGGGAGCTGGCCACACGCGAGGAGATCCAGAAGAAGCTCTGGCCCAACGACACCATTGTTGACTTCGAGCACGGCATCAACACCGCTATCAAGGTTTTGCGGCGGGCACTCGGCGATTCGGCCGACGCGCCGAGATACATCGAGACGTTCGCCCGCCGTGGTTACCGGCTGATGGTGCCGGTGGAGTGGGTGGAGCAGTTGTCAGTTGCCAGTAGTCAGTTGTCAGAAGCCATCGGCGCCCCTGCGGTGCGGATGCAGCCCGACCCGGGAGCGCTGACCGGCAGGACGGTCTCGCACTACCGCGTGCTGGACATCATTGGCGGGGGCGGCATGGGCGTGGTCTATCGTGCCGAGGACCTGAAGCTGGGCCGCCGTGTCGCGCTGAAATTTCTGCCGGAAGAACTGGCCACCGACCCGTTGGCGCTGCAACGCTTTGAGCGGGAAGCGCAGACCGCGTCGTCGTTGAACCATCCCAACATCTGCACCATTTACGAAGTCGAAGAGCACGACGGCCAGCCATTCCTTGTGATGGAGTTGCTGGAGGGCGAAACCCTGCGTGATCGCCTGACAGATGCGAGCTCCGGCGCACAAGCGGTCCCGCTCGATGAGCTGCTGCAAATCGCGATTCAGATTTGCGACGGACTGCAGGCGGCGCACCAGAAGGGCATCATTCATCGCGACATCAAGCCAGCGAACATCTTCCTGACAAGAAAAGGTGCGGCCAAGATTCTGGACTTCGGGCTGGCCAAGCTGGCGGTGGCTGAGGAGGCGGTCCCAACACCCATTGAGGTGTCATCCCGAGCGACGAGGTCGTCCGCCACGGCGGACGACCGAGGAGTCGAGGGACCTGCTGTTCCTTCACCACATGAAAAAGCAGATCCCTCGACTCCGTGCCCGCCCGGCCGCGAAGACGCGGCCGGAGAAGAACGCGGGCACTTCTCTCGGGATGACAATTCAAAGGTTGTTAACGGCACAGCTGAAGCCGTGCCCCTTCAAAACCTGGGCGAGGCCGATGCCGATTCGCTTAAGCGCAGAACGTCCGCCGAACCTACTCTCACTCGCACGGGTCTTGCCATGGGCACGGCGGGTTACATGTCGCCGGAGCAGGTCAGGGGCGAGAAGCTGGACGCGCGAACCGACCTGTTCTCCTTTGGATTGGTTCTGTACGAGATGGCGACCGGCCAGCGAGCCTTCAACGGCGATACGGCAGCCGTGGTGCGCGAGGCCATTCTGAACAGTTCTCCTGCTCCCGTCCGTGAGCTCGAACTCCACCCTTCCGGCAAAGCTGGTCACTACGATTGACAAGGCGTTGGAGAAGGACCGCGAGCAACGCTATCAGAGCGCGGCCGAAATGGGTGCCGATCTGCAGAAGGAACAACGTGGCGCGCAGCCCGGTATTTCTGAACTTCGGGTGTCAGACCGCTGGAAATTGTTTGCGGCAGCCGCGTTGCTCGTCGGCGTCATTGCTGTCGCAGGCGGTGTTCACTGGCGGTGGCCCAACACCGCCAAGCTGACGCAAAATGACACGATTGTGCTCGCCGACTTCACCAATTCGACGACCGACCCAGTGTTCGAGGACGCTCTGAACACAGCCCTACGAGTCGAGTTGGAACAAACCCCGTTTCTCAACGTGCTCGCGCCTGACAAGGTGCGGGGCACCTTGACGCTGCTGAACCACACGGGAAACGAGCGGCTAACACCAGAAGTGGGTGGAGAGGTTTGCCGGCGAACGAACAGCAAAGCATTAGTCGCTGGCTCAATCAGCGATGCAGGCAATCACTACCGAATCGACCTGAGGGCGGTCGATTGTCAGTCGGGAAAGACAATGGCACTGGTTAGCGCCGAAGCCGCGAGCCGGGACGGAATTGTCAAAGTACTCGGTGCGGCAGGTGCGCAGCTACGAAGCAAACTGGGCGAACCGGAAGCTTCATTGCGGAAGTTCAGTCAACCGCTCGAAGAAGCCGCGAGCCCTTCCCTGGAGGCGCTACAGGCCTTCAGCTTAGGAACAGTAATCCGCAATACGAAGGGCGACAGTGACGCCATCCCCTATCTAAAGCGCGCTATAGAATTCGACTCCAATTTCGCCATTGCCTATGAGCAACTGGGAACCACCTATGGCAATCTGGAGCAGTTCGATGCTGCAATCCAGAATCGCGAACGCGCTTACGCGTTGCGAGACCGGCTAAACCAACGTCAACGGTTTTACGCTGAGGCCCACTACTACGGGCAGGTCACCGGTGAATTGGACAAAACCATCCAACTTTATGCTCAGTGGATACAAACTTACCCTTGCGACTATGTCCCCCACGCCAATCTGCCTACCGTGTACGACCTCACCGGCGAATACGAAAAAGAAGTCGCAGAATACCGGGAGGTGTTGCGACTGTTGCCTGGCAACCTCCAGGCCATTGCCGGGATTGTTAGGAGTTATTACGGCCTGAACCGTCTTGACGACGCTAAGGACGTCCTCAACGATTTCCTCAACCACCAACCTGACTCCCCAGTCGCGCATGAGGAACTCTACACTCACGCTTTTGTTGTTGGCGACCGCACCGCCATGGAACAGCAAGTGGCTTGGGGAGCCTCGAGGCCGTCACTTAAAGATTGGCTGCTGACAGATCGAAGCAGAGCAGCGGCCTATCACGGAAGAATCTCCGAAGCGGAGAAATTGTCGAGGCGAGTCCTTGAGAATGCCAATCTCAGCCACGCCGTCGAAACTGCGGCGAACCAACTAACAGATGACGCAATACGAAGCATCGAAATTGGCAAATCAGTCCGCGCCAAACAAGCAGCCGATCAAGCGCTAGCGTTGCTGCCGGGGCGCGATGTCAAAGTAATGTCCGCCTGGACGCTAGGCCGTGCTGGGGATATCTCGCGAGCAGAAGACCTAGCTCTGCAGCTCGAGAAAGAGTTCCCCCTTGACACCTACATGCATGCCATTCTGGTCCCCACCATTCGGGCGGCCATTGAACTGCACAATAATAATCCTGGCAAGGCTGTGGATCTTTTGCAATCGATGCCATACGAACTAGGCCACACTCCTGGCAGCCTTCCGAATCTTTATTCACTCTATCTGCGCGGGTTAGCGTATTTGCATGCCGGTCGGGCAGCAGAGGCCGCCTCTGATTTCCAGAAAATAATCGGCCACCCAGGCATTGTCTATTATTTCGTCATAAGCCCGCTATCACGCCTCCAGCTTGGCCGCGCGCAGGCGATGATGGGCGACACGGCGGCCGCGCGCAAGTCGTATCGGGATTTTCTCACCCTCTGGAAAGACGCCGACCCCGACATTCCTATCTACAAGCAAGCCAAAGCCGAGTACGCCCGGCTGCGGTGAAGGAAGAGTGGATAGTGGGGAGTGGATAGGGGATAGCAATAGCCGCGCCAGTCCCGTTCGGGCCCCTGATTGTGGTCGCAGGAATTCTCCGCCGCTCCTCGACAACCTATTAGTTAGACGAGCCGGCGAGAGCCGGCAGGCTTACCTTGCGCGTCGACTTCGCTCAAACCCTCGCCTTTGCTCTACCGACGCATCCGGCCCATTTCGGGAAATTGCCGTTACGTTTTGTTAAGCCGCCGCTTTTTCCCTCGGGCCCGGCGAAAGCACGGAGTAGCCTCGTCTGTGGGGCCCAGTGCTCACTCGCGCCGCGCGCCGTAGAAGTGCGTCCGCGAAGATGCTCTTTGAAATGATCGTGTCACCAGTATCGGAGAAGACGGTTGCCAAGGGGCCCGCTGTCAGTTGTCGAACTAAAGGCTTCTTGTTAACTACCTCGCCAATACAGTCTCCTGTGAGAGCCAAAACGGGACAAATTCTGTAGCGTAAGTCCTTTAAATAGAATATTTTGATATCTAACTCCTTTCGATGGAATAATTTACGAGGCAAGATTTTATTCGACCCTTTATTTCCAATATTTTGCGGGCTATGGGGGAGGGGGAGAGGGTGTACCAACCGGACATGTTGTTCCAATTTGGGAGGGTCGGAGGAAAGCTGTTCAGGTTGGCGAAAGAGTTAACAGAACACTGCTCGTCCATGGGCTCGACCGCATAGCTCGCGGAACTTTCGCCTCATCGCTCCCGTACCTCGGATTGAAGGCAGTTTCAGCCCGCCCGCCAGCGAGGCGGAGCGACGAGAGAGCGATCAGAGAAGGAGCACGTCATGGACGGAAATATTATTGGATTGGTGGCAGTGATCATGATCTTCGGCATCCCGATGGCCGGGCTGTACACCTATTACCGGGTGCGCAAACTGCGCACCGAGGAACGTCTCGCAGCCATTGCGCGCGGCATCAGCGTTCCCATGGAGCCGGACCTCTCCCAAGCGCAGCGCACGCGCCGCTCGGGCATTCTGCTGGTGAGTGCCGCGCTGGGTTACACTGCCGCGTTCGGACTCATCGCGCGAACCGAGCCCGATGCCCTGATAGCAGCGGCGTTTGGCGTGATCCCGTTCGCGATCGGACTGGGATGCTTCCTGGATTCAGCCCTGGTGCGCCGCGACCTGCGCGCTTCCTGACGGATGCTTGGGATAGGGCCTTGTGAGTTTAAAGGGGTCCTTCGACTGCGGCGGCTCGCGATCTTGCGGCCTGCCCAGATGCTCGCGGTTTACCACACGACGCATTCCTCGTCCGCAGCGCGCACCATGGGTGAACCGGCTTTGCAGGAAAATGCGCTGGCAAACGGCGGGAAGTTCGACAGCGGCCCAATTACCCGGAACTTGGCCACCGGATGCGGATCGCCCTGCACCATCAGGCGCTGGGTTTCGGGCCGCGTTTCGTCGCCGCGGAACTGTCCCCACGCGATGAAAAACTGCTGATCGGGAGTGAAGCCGTCGACCACCGGCGCCGGTGGCTTGCCCTGCTGCGCCTTCTGGAACGCCAGGTAAGCAATTTTCACGCCTGCCAGATCGCCGATGGATTCGCCTAAAACCAGTTTGCCCTGGTGATGAATGTTGGGCTCGATGTAGTAGCCGTCGAACTGCTTCACCACACACTGGGTCTTGGCCTGAAACTTCTTCAGGTCGTCGGCGGTCCACCAATTGTTCAGGCGGCCCTGCGCATCGAATTGCGCACCCTGGTCGTCGAAGCCGTGGCTGATCTCGTGGCCGATGACGACGCCGATCGCGCCGTAGTTATAGGCATCGGTGGCTTTCGCGTTGAACGCCGGCGGCTGCAGGATTCCGGCGGGAAAGACAATCTCGTTGAGCAGCGGATTGTAGTAGGCATTCGAGGTCGGAGGCGTCATGCCCCAGCGCCCGCGATCGACCGGTTTACCGATGGTGGAGCGGTCATCGTTCACCGCAAATTGCGCGGCGGCCATCACATCGTCGAAGTAGGAGCCGCGAGTTATAACGACGCCGCTGTAGTCCTTCCACTTGTCGGGATATCCGACCTTGACGTTGAAGGTGGCGATCTTCTCCATCGCTTTTTTCTTGGTGTCTGGACTCATCCACTCCAGGCCGTTGATGGTGTCAGCCATGGCAGCCAGGATGTTCTTGATCATGTCCTGGGCGCGCGCCTTGGCTTCGGGCGGAAAGTAGCGGGCGACGTAATCGCGGCCGAGTGCCTCGCCCAGAAGCAGGTCGGTCGATTCGGCGCAGAGCTTCCAGCGTGGCTTCAGTTCCGCGACGCCGCCCAGCGTCTTGTCGTAGAAATTGAAATTCTCTTCCACAAACGGTTGCGAAAGAAACGTTGCCGACTGGTGCAGCACTTGCCAGCTCAGATACGTCTTCCAGTCGGCCAGAGAGGTCGAACCCAACTGCCGGTCAAACTCCGCCAGGAACTTGGGCTCTTCAACGTTCAGGTCTACACGCGGCAGCTTGGCGTCGGAGTAGTAAGCGCTCCAGTCGAAATTCGGCGACATCTTCTGCAGTTCGGCGAACGTAGTCTTGTGGTCGGTCGACTGCGGATCGCGGCGGGCCACGTTGTCCAGCGTTGCGCCGGCCAGCGCGGTCTCGAATTGCATCACCTCAGCGGCGGCCTTCTGAGCGGCTTCATTGCTGTAGCCGGCAAGCTTGAACATGTTGGCAACGTGGATGAGATATTGCTCGCGCGCTTCCTTGAATCGCGGCTCGGTCTTGAAGTAGTAATCGCGATCGGGAAGGCCGAGTCCGCTGGCTAGCACGTTGGCGATCACCTGCGAGGGATTATGGTTGTCAGAAGCTGCATTCAACGCGAACGGAACCTGAATGCCCAGGTCCTGCAGGTGAATAATCATCTTCTGCAAACCGGCCTGGTCTTTGATGGCATTGATGTCGGCCAGCAGCGGCTTGATTGGCGTGGTGCCAGCCTGGTTCACGCGTGTCTGATCCATGCACGCGCCGTAATAATCGCCAATCAACTGATCCACGCTGCCTTTGGGCAGGTCCTTCTTGGCCGAAGCTTCCTCCAGGATTACGCGCAATTGGTCTTTGTTGGCCTCGCCAGCCGCCCAGCGGCGGCTCCAGCGATCCATGGTGTTGGGAATGGGATTGTTGGCTCGCCACGTTCCGTTGGAAAATTCGTAAAAGTCGGTGCACGGATCGGCGGAGCGATTGAGGTCGGAGATTTCAATGCCAGGTTGAGTCTGTCCGAAGGCGACGACTGAGCAGAATACGACTAGGGAAAACAGGCGAAGAGTGCGCATCGAGTCCTTCTTGGCGGGAAATGAAGTGCGTAAGCTATTGTAACGCCGGACGCGGACACGTTACGTCGGCGCAACCTCAGACTGGAGCATGGGCAACCGCGCGGCTCCGTAGAGACCGGCATCGCTGCCCAGCAGCGCGATGGTCACCACGGTGTGCTTCTGGCCCGGACTCCACGTGGTCAGGAGCGGTGAGCGAATAGATGGACGAGCGGAACTTTCAGCTCCTCAAACATGGTGGGAGCGAAGGCCTCCCACGCGCTGGCCACGCCGCCGCCGATGACGTACATGGGAAGATTCAGCGCGTTGACCATGCCGCCAATGCCGATGGCCAGCGCCCGGCCGACCGTCTGGTAGATCCGCTGCGCCGACGCGTGGCCCTGAATGGCAAGCTGGTAGATTCCACGCGAAGTGAATTCGACATTGCCGCGCGCTCCGTCAGCCAGGTCGGGAGCGTCGCCGCTGGCGATCGCCTCCTGTGCCATGCGCACGATGGCGGTCGCGGAAGCATACTGCTCCAGACAGCCCCGGCTGCCGCAGCCGCAAGGATGGCCCTCCGGCTCCACGTTGAAGTGGCCTAAGCTCGCCGGCCATGCCGGTCATGCCGTGCCAGAGCGTCCGTTGAACACCAGGCCGCCGCCAACGCCCGGTGCCCAGCGTGTACATCGCCATGTCGTCGGTGTTGCGGCCCGCTCCCAGCCACTTCTCGCCCATCGCGGCCGAGTTGGCGTCGTTCTCCAGAATGACCGTTGTCCCGAGTCTGCGCTCGATCTCGTCCGCGCACGGGAAAGTTCACCCAGTCGGGAAGGTTGGGCGAGCGCATGACCGTCCCGGTATCCATGTCAATGAATCCGGGCACGCCGATGCCGATGCCGGCCAGTTGGCCCGAGTCGCGATACTTGGCGCTCAGCGACTGGATGGCGTTGCACATTTCGTCGATCACGAAGTCGCGGCCGCGCTGCACTTCCGCTTCCAGTGGTCAGCTTCTCCAGCAGTTTGCCGTCGCTATCGACAGCGGCGATGCGCAGGTTGGTTCCGCCGAGATCCACTCCAATCGAATAAACGCGCATGAAGGCCCCTCGAGCCGCTGCCGATTCGTTCACTTCTGACAGTGCGGACAATAATGACTGCTGCGACCTGCGATGATAACCCTTTTGATGGGCGTACGGCACACCAGGCATGGCTCGCCCTCCCGCCCATAGACGCGGTGCTGCAACTGGAAGAACCCCTCGCGCCCTTCGGCGTCCACGTAGTCGCTCACCGACGAGCCGCCCAGTTCGATCGCCTCCTGCAATACCTCCTGCACGGCAGCATGGAGCTTGCGCAACTCCTCGCGAGTGAGCGACGCGGCCCGACGGCGCGGGCGAATTCCAGCGCGAAAGAGCGATTCGTCAGCATAGATGTTTCCCACGCCGCTCAGCAGCTTCTGGTTCAGCAGCGCGCTCTTGATCGGGGTCTTGCGACGGCGGAAAAGAGTAACGAAGCGCTCGACCTGCGACATCCAGAGGCTCGTCCCCGGGAGCGGCGAATCCGGCAGCGCTCTTGGATTCCATCCGCACCACCGCCAGTCTTCCGAAGCGCCGCGGATCGACGAAACGCAACTCGCGGCCCGAGGCCAGCTTCAGCACCGCGTGGGTATGCTTCTCCATCTCGACTTCAGGCGACGCGATCAGCAGCCGTCCAGTCATGCCGAGATGCACAATCCACTGTCCGCGCGTTGCTGACGACTTGCGCCCATTGCGGCTCTGCCGCACCAGATCGAAGACGATGTGCTTGCCCACCCGGCGCACGCATGCTCGATGCGCGCAGCGTTCCAGCACCGCCGCGATTTCTTTCGCTGGCGATTTCAGCGGCTCGGGCTTTTCGCCCAGCCAGACGGACTCGATCACGTCGCCGGCCACGCGCTGGTTGAGACCCCGGGCAATGGTTTCGACCTCGGGAAGTTCGGGCATGCCGTACAGTTTACGGCAAGTGGACGGTGGGGCTTGCTGTTTCGGGGTGCGGTTTGCGCGGCATAGAGGGGAACCTGTAAAATTTGTTGTTACACAGCCCGTCTCACGTTAATTTCCCCGAATTTTGGACTTAATTTCCTGGATAGAAGGCGAGTTGTGTGCGAATCTGCGTGGTCGCTTGGCGTGCTCATGCGGGCGATCGCGGATGGAGCAGCAAGTTGAAAATTGGTAAAACAGCGGTCATCGTCGGTGCGCAATGGGGCGATGAAGGCAAAGGCAAGATTGTTGACGTTCTCTCCGAGCGCTTCAAGGTGGTCGCGCGTTATTCCGGCGGCCACAACGCCGGACACACGGTCACCATCCACGGCAAGAAGTTCATCCTGCAGCTCATCCCATGCGGGGTGCTGCGCGAAGGCTGCCGTGGTGTGATCGGCAATGGCATGGTGCTGGACCCGTTCGCCTTCATCAAGGAAGTGGACGCGCTGCGGGCGAATGGGGTGAAGGTTGACGGCAACCTGTTCGTCAGCAATCGTGCGCACGTCATTCTGCCCTATCACCGCATGATCGAGCTGGCGACAGAAAACGCTCCCGGGCGGGTGAAGATTGGCACCACTTCGCGCGGCATCGGCCCCACCTACGAAGACAAGATGGCGCGCAGCGGACTGCGCGTGCAGGACCTGCTCGACAAGACGCTGCTGCGCAGACACATCGAGAACGCCTGCCACGAGAAGAACACCGTTGCCCACGCGCTGTTCAACAGTGAGCCCCTGGACGCCGACAAGATGTACACGGACTACGCGGAGATCGCGAACCGTGTCGCCCCGTTCGTCACCGACACGGCGCTGCTACTCAACCGCGCCATAGCCAACGGCGAATCGGTGATGTTCGAGGGCGCGCAAGGGACCATGCTCGACATCGATCACGGAACCTATCCGTTCGTCACTTCGTCGAGCGCGACCTCCGGCGGCGCGGTCACCGGAACCGGTGTGCCACCGACCTCGATCAACATGGTGATCGGCGTGACCAAAGCCTACTGCACGCGTGTAGGCGGTGGGCCGTTCCCCACCGAACTGAACGAAGAGGTTGGTGAAGCGCTGCGCAAGAAGGGCAACGAATTCGGCGCGGTGACCGGGCGTCCGCGGCGCACCGGCTGGCTTGACCTGCCGCTGCTGCGCTACTCGAACATGATCAACGGCACCAGTTGGCTGGTGGTCACCAAGCTTGACGTGCTGGATGACCAGGCAGAGATTCCAGTCTGCGTAAGCTACAAGGTTGACGGCAAGGAGACGCAGGAAATTCCTGCCCAGGCGTCAGGCTACGAGAAGATCGAGCCGGTGTATACCAAGCTGCCGGGCTGGCAGACCAACACGTTTGGCATCGACAGCTACGATCGGCTGCCGGAGAAGGCCCAGCGCTATCTGGAATTCGTCGAGAAGGAATCCGGCGCCAAGGTTGGCATCGTTTCGACTGGCCCGGACCGCGAGCAGACGATGTTCCTTCCCGAATTCACCAAGACGCTCGACGCGGTAAGCGGAGCTTCGAAACCAAATCGGGCAGCCTGGATGGAGGAGACATGGTCGTACTGGCGGTAACCTGGATGGCGAAACCTGGGCACGAAAACGAAGTTGTGGAGATCTTCCGCAAACTGCAGGTTGCCTCGCGGCAAGAACCGGGCTGCCTCATGTACATGGTCCATCGCCACAAGAGCGACCCGCGGCGCTTCTTCATCTATGAGCAGTATCGCGACGATGTTGCCTTGGACGCGCATCGCCAGTCGCCGCACTTCCAGGAATACGCCGTCAAGGGCCTGAAGGAGATCGGCGAGCGCAAGGAAGGCGAACTGTACTCCCCGCTAACGGACGACTAGGGCTGTTTTCCGGTCACTTCCGTTTTCTCTTCCCGCTACAACCCTGCGCGATTAGCATTGTCTGCTTGAGCCTATCCGTCGTCATCATCACTTTGAACGAGGAGGCCAACCTCGCGCGCACGCTGCAAAGCGTGGCCTGGGCCGACGAGATCGTCATCGTTGACTCCGGCTCGACCGATCGCACGCGCGAGATTGCCGAATCGTTCCACGCCAAGTTCCACGTCGAGCCGTGGCGCGGCTTTGCTGCGCAAAAAAACTTTGCGCTGGAAAAGGCGGGCTGCGACTGGGTGCTCTCGCTCGATGCGGATGAAGAAGTTGAGCCCGCGCTAGCTGACGAGATCCGTGCCACTCTCGCCGCGAATCCCTCGGTTGCGGGCTACTGGATCCCGCGTAAGAATTTCTTCCTCGGCCGCTGGATTCGCCACGGCGGCTTCTATCCCGATCCCAAGCTGCGCCTGTTTCGCCGCGGAGCCGGTCAGTTCGAGGATCGGCTGGTGCATGAAGACGTTCGCCTGAACGGCCCAACCGCCAAGCTGAAGGGCCATCTTCTCCATCACGCCTATCCCACGCTCGACAGCTACCTCGACCACATGAATCGCTACTCGTCGCTGGGAGCACAGATGGCCGTCGCCGGAAATCGCCGTGCCGGGCTTCAGCTTCCTCGACATCGTCCTCCGCCCGCGGCTGACGTTCTTCTACAACTACATCCTGCGCGGCGGCTTCCTCGACGGCCGCGAAGGCCTGCTGCTGCACCTCTACCACGCCGAATACGTGAGCTGGAAATACGCCAAGGCGTGGGAGGCGGAGTCGCAGTCAGCCCGAGGCAAAGTCCTAACCCGGTGTTGCTTTGCGCCGGGGCAAACTTGGAGTGTGGGCCAGGGTCCGGACGCTCCCTGCTAGCAGTGAGCCTGGTGACGCGAAGCCAGACTTCCGCTCCTTGCTCCCCTCCCCCGCATCCACTACGATAGAGAGTTTTCTTCCGCCACATCGTGGAGTAGCTGATGCCGAATCGCACCAAGTCCAACGGGAAAGTTCTGGCCGAATCGCCGGTCACCGATCTGTTCGAGGATGGCCGTCATCCTTCCGAGTCCGAAAAGCAGTGGGCGGAGAAGACGCTCGCGCCGACGCTGGAGAAGGCTCCGGAGAAGCCCATCGGCGCGCCCACCGGCGTCAACGTCGACGAGCACGGCCACGCGCGCTACACCACGATCTCCGGCGTGCCGATTCGCCGCCTCTACACGCCGGCCGATCTGCCCGAAGACTGGAAGTACGACAGACTATCTGAACTATCCCGGCCAGCCGCCGTACACGCGCGGCATTCACGCCTCCGGCTATCGCGGCAAGATGTGGACCATGCGCCAGTTCTCGGGCTTCGCCTCGCCCGAGGAGACCAACCAGCGCTACAAGTATCTGCTGGAGCACGGCGGCCAGCGGACTTTCCGTCGCCTTCGATCTGCCGACGCTGATGGGCTACGACAGCGATCATCCGTTCAGCGAAGGCGAGGTCGGCAAGTGCGGCGTCGCCATCGACTCGCTCGAGGACATGGAGATCCTCTTCGACGGCATCGACCTGGAGAAGACCACGGTCTCGATGACCATCAACTCGCCCGCGTCGGTGCTGTGGGCGATGTATCTGGCGGTCGCCGAGAAGCAGGGCGCCGACTGGAAGAAGATCTCCGGCACCATCCAGAACGACATCCTGAAGGAATACATCGCGCAGAAGGAATACATCTATCCGCCGGCGCCGTCGATGCGGCTGGTGATCGACACCTTCGAGTTCGGCTCGATGTTCACGCCGCGCTTCAACACCATTTCGATCAGCGGCTACCACATTCGCGAGGCCGGCTCGACCGCGCTGCAGGAGCTGGCATTCACCATCTACGACGGCGTCGAGTACGTGGAGTGGGCGCGCCGTCGCGGGCTTGATGTCGACGAGTTCGGCCCGCGGCTCAGCTTCTTCTTCAACGCGCACAACGATTTCTTCGAGGAGATCGCCAAGTACCGCGCCGCGCGCAAGATCTGGTATCGCCTGATGAAGGACCGCTTCGGCGCCAAGAACCAGCGCACCTGGCTGATGCGCTTCCACACCCAGACCGCGGGCGTCTCGCTGACCGCGCAGCAGCCGATGAACAACATCGCGCGCGTGGCCATCCAGGCGCTGGCCGGAGTGCTGGGCGGAACGCAGTCGCTGCACACCGACAGCTACGACGAAGCGCTGGCGCTGCCCACCGAAGAAGCGGTGCGCATCGCGCTGCGCACCCAGCAGATCATCGCCTACGAATCGGGCGTGGCGCAGACCGTCGATCCGCTGGGCGGCTCGTACTTCGTCGAGCGGCTCACGCTCGACATGGAGAAGGGCGCGTTCGACTACTTCGACAAGCTCGATGCCATGGGCGGCATGGTCAAGGCCATCGAGAAGGGCTATCCGCAGAAGGAAATTGCCGAGGCCAGCTACCAGTTCCAGCGCGCCACCGAGGCGAAGGAGAAGATCACCGTCGGCGCCAACGAGTTCGTGGTCGAGGAGCCTTCGCCCAACATCCTCTACATCGGCGAAGAGGTTGCGCAGGCGCAGACGAAGAAGCTGAAGGCACTGCGCGAGCGCCGCTCGAATGACGAAGTCCGCCGCTGCCTCGACGCGCTGAAGAAAGCCGCCGCGCAGGAGCCAACGGCAGGCGCTGACGGCCAGATCTCCCCGGCGAACACCATGCCGTTCATCGTGGACGCGGTGAAGGCCTACGCCACCGTCGGCGAAATCTGCGACGCCCTGCGCGAGGTGTACGGCACCTACACGGAAACGGCGTTCGCCTGAGAAATTGGCAGCCCATCGGCCATCTGTCCGGTCTTCGCCCGTTCCCGTTCGGTCACGCTAAGTCTGCCGACCAAGCTCGCCGGTGCAGAGCATTCGCTAAATCCACTGCCACGCAGGTCGTGCATACCCCATAGCAATCGGAGTCTTCATCCAACAAAAGTGGCAGCTAGATCACCTCTTTAGTGCTTGCCAGTCGAGTGGATTCTACGAGATAATTCTCGACCGCCATCCTTCGTCCACTCGTAGGTCCAGTTTACTAACGGGAGAATCGACTCAATGAAGAGCTGGTCCGTCCGCTCCACTCTAGGTGTGTCCACGCTGGTGCTACTGTTTTCGTCCCTTTTTGCGATGGGACAGGTGGCGGTTACGACCTACCACAACGACAACTATCGCAGCGGCGTCAATGCGAGCGAAACCCTCCTGACGCCGTCGAATGTCAACGAAATGCAGTTCGGCAAACGCCTGGTGTTACCGGTTACCGGATACGTCTATGGGCAGCCGCTCTACGTTCCCGGCGTCAACATCAATGGCACGCTGCATAACGTCGTCTATGCGGTAACGGAGCACGATCAGGTTTATGCCTTCGACGCCGGCACTGGCCAGCTGATTTGGCATACAGATTTCCTCATTCCGACCAATCTCCGCAAGATCATCCTCCCAATGTCCAGTTACGACAACGGCTGCTCCGGGGTGGGGAATGAGATCGGCATCACCAGCACCCCGGTGATTGACCTCTCCAGCAACCAGATGTACGTGGTGGCGGCGACCAAGGAAATGGTGAACAACGTCGTTACGTTCTATCAACGAATGCATGTTCTCGACATCCGCACCGGCGTCGAGAAGGTCGCCGGCCCGTACTTCGGCGCTCCCATCAAAGCGAAAACGCCGGGGACTGGTTCGGGATCCATCGACGGATACCTCTACTTCGATCCTGTGCGGCAGATACAGCGTGCGGCGCTGACGCTTACGAGTGGCTTAGTCGTGGCGTCCTGGGGAGGCTTCTGCGATTTGGGAAACTTTCACGGTTATGTTATGGCATTCAACAAGAACAACCTGCAACCCAGGGGCGTCTTCGTCACTACTCCTGACGGCGATGACGGGGGAATATGGAACAGCGGCTCGGGCGCGGCAGTGGATTCTGCCAACAACATCTACATCCCTACCGGGAACGGGCTTTTTGACGTCAATGTTGGAGGGAAGGATTACGGCGACAGCATCCTTCGCCTTTCCTGGTCTGGCGGCCAGCCCGTCATACAGGACTATTTCACGCCGTGGGACCAGGGATGGCTGGACTCCTACGATTGGGACGTGGCCTCGGGAGGAATTCTGCTTCTGCCCGACCAGCCGGGTGCGCGCTACCCTCATCTGCTGGTTCAGTCTGGAAAAGAAGGCACCATTGACCTGATCAATCGCGACAATATGGGTCGGTTCAACGCCGGTAGTGACAGCCAGATCGTGCAAACCCTGCCTCAAGCGCTCACTCAGTATTGGGGCGCTCCTGCGATGTGGAACAACAACATTTATTTTGGGGGACAAAACGAGGCTTTGATGTCGTTTGCCTATGACCCAGTTGCGCAGCAGATCCAGGCAGAACCTACCTCTCAAACTCCGGAAATGTTCGGCTACCCTGGCCCCACTCCGTCCGTCTCGTCAAACGGTAGCAGTAATGGAATTGTGTGGATCTTCGATAGCAGCTCGGTGCTGAGGGCGTACGACGCCAATAATCTCGCGAAGGAGCTCTACAACTCAGACCAGAACCCCGCACGCGACCAGGCGGGAAGCGTGTTGCAGTTTGCGGTTCCGACGGTCGCGGACGGCATGGTCTTTATCGGCGCCCGGAATGAAATCGATGTTTACGGTTTGCTGAATTAAGCTACCGTGAGCTGCGCAGCGGAGTGGCTCGGCCACTCCGCCGTTCCCCTGATCGGGGCCGTCGGGCGGCAACGATCGTGAGCCTCGTCACAGACGAACCTCGCCGTAAGGGTTTATGATTTCTTGTTTGCCTGAGGCTCGGTTGCCGGATAGGGGTCCTTCGACTCCGCTCCCTTCGGCCGCTGCGCTCAGGATGACAAACCTGAAGAGCTAACTATGTCCCCTGACCGCAAAATCCGCGTACTTGTTGCCAAGCCTGGCCTCGACGGCCACGATCGCGGCGCGAAAGTCATTGCCCGCGCCCTGCGCGATGCCGGCATGGAAGTCATCTACACCGGCCTGCGCCAGACTCCCGAGATGGTCGTCAACGCCTCGCTCCAGGAGGACGTGGACGTGATCGGTCTCAGCATTCTTTCAGGCGCGCACAACGCCATCGTGCCCCGCGTGATGGAATTGCTGAAGCAGAACCAGATGGACGACGTGCTGGTGCTGGTAGGCGGCATCATTCCCGACCAGGATATTGAATCCCTCAAGAAGGGTGGCGTAGCCGCTGTGTTTCAGCCGGGCACGCCGATGGATTCCATCATCGAATTTATCCGGGGCAACGTAAAGCCGCGCGGCGTGCCGGCAGCGTAGTTCACCACAGCGACACGAAGCGGGCTCCCAAATCACGGCATGGTTTAATTCCTGCGGTTACGCTTCGTTCTTCGCTTCATCCCGGCAACACAAACCCGTCGATGTGCCGCGGCTTCGGTTCTTCGTTCTGCCAGGAGCGCGCGACCACCTTGCCGCTCATCACATTCTGAAAAGCCACCTGAAACTTCTCCATCTCCTCGTGGGTGCCCACGGTGATGCGGGTGTAGGTCGGCATGACTGGCCAAATCCGCCCAACGATGATCTTCTGCTCCGCCATTGCAGCAATCACCTGCTTCGCCGGACGCTTGGTGTCAAGCATGAAGCAGTTGGACACCGAGGGAATATACGAATATCCATTGCGGTCGAGCCACTCGAAGGTCGCGGTGCGCACTTGGGTGTTGATGCGCTTGCGCTCCGGCCACCAGTTGCGGCTCTTTCAGGCTGGCGGTGGCTGCGGCCACGGCGGTTACGGGCATGGGATTTCCTCCACCGTAATTCTGGATCGCCTGCGCGAGGTCCGGTCGGGCGATGGCCATGCCGCAGCGCAGCCCCGCCATCCCGTAAAGTTTGGAGAAGGTGCGCAGCACCACGATGTCTTTGCCCGCCTTCACCAGGTCGATCGCGGATTGCGCGTCGCTGAAGTGGATGTAGGCTTCGTCCACCAGCACGATGGAGCCTTTGGGCTTGTTCTCCAGCAGGTACTCGATGTCGGAATGGCTGGTCAGGGTTCCAGTGGGATTGTTGGGCGTGCAGACATAGAACACTCCGGCGTCGGGAGCAGCGGCCAGCATCGCCTTCACGTCATGCGCATAGGTCCTGGTGAGCGGAACCTTGACGACCCGGGCTCCGGCGTTCCGGGCGGCGTGCATCCCAGCCTCGTAGCCCGGATCGGCGGTCACGTAGCTGGCTTTGGGCGAGGTGAACGCCATCACCGTGTAGTGCAGCGGCTCGCTCGATCCAGCGTAAATCCGAATCTCGTCTTCGGTGAGCCCAAAACTCTGGGCAAGCTGCTTGATCAACTCATCGGTGTGGTAGTCAAGATAACGTCCGCTCTGCGGCGCCATGGCGACCACCGCCTCGCGGGCTGCGGCACACGGACCCAGCGGGTTCTCGTTGGAGTTGAGAAGTATGGAGTCGTCGGGGTAATGTGGCCATCCGGCGTAAGCCAGCATTGGTTCGGTGACGATACGCAACGCCAGCGCCGCCGATGCGGCCGTGGATGCCTGGAGAAACGATCGGCGGGAGAGGGACGATAAGGCTTGCCGGTAGGCCATGATGCAGGCTCCTGATAGCAGTTCATCTTATCGCTTTCTGTCACGAAAGGCATCGCCGCTCCGCAGCCCGTTGCCGCCTTCCTCGATTTGTTAAGCTGGCTCCTTCGTGAAACCCACGCAGCAAATTAGTGAGACGCTGTATTCCCTTGAGCGGTGCGGCTCGGCGGTTGTTCTGCGTCTCGTCTCCGATGACGGAACGAACCGGCTGACCCGCGTGCGGGTACAGGCGTTGACGGAGGCTGTCGAAGAGCTTGCGACGCAGTCTCCGTCGCTGCTGGTGATCACCGGCAACGCGCACTTCTTCTCCGCCGGAGCCGACCTGAACGAGATTGCGGCGCTGACCGGGCCGGAAGCGTTTCGCTTCGCGCAGATGGGGCAGCGGCTGATGAACGCCGTCGCCAGCTTTCCTGCGCCAACGATCGCCGCGGTGCATGGCTACTGCATGGGCGGAGGCCTCGATCTAGCGCTGGCGTGCCATCGCCGCATCGCCGGGCCTCATGCCCTGTTCGGACATCGCGGAGCTGCACTCGGCCTGATCACCGGCTGGGGAGGAACGCAGCGCCTGCCGCGGCTGATCGGAAAGGCCCGCGCGCTGCAAATGTTTCTGGCGGCGGAGAAGCTGCACGCTCCGCGCGCGCTGCAAATCAGTTTGGTGGATGCCATCGCCCAGGACCCAGTCGCCGCCGCGCTGGCGATGCAGGCCGCCAGCTAGAGCGGATTCGAGGGGACTTGCGCGTCCGCTGCGTTTGACCCTTGTCTGCCGCTCATTTACCTTGACCTTTAGGCTTCACGCTGAGGCACGCGCCTCGCAAGCCGCCAGCTTTCCTTCATGAGCACGAAACGCATATTGGCCCTTGGCATTGTCCTGGTCGCGCTGTGCCTGCTGATTTACCTGCAGGTGCGCACCTGGAAGAACTTCGATTGGGGAGTTTTCTGGAGCCGCACCGACCACGTCAGCCTGCTTGGTCTGGTCGCCGGAATCGCCCTCACCTATCTCGCCTATGTTCTCCGTGCGGTGCGCTGGCGCATTTTCTTGAAACCGGTTTGCCGGACCACGACGGCTCGGCTGCTGGGACCACAGTTCATTGGCTTCTCGGCCCTGGCGCTGTTGGGACGCGCGGGTGAGATGGTCCGTCCTTACATCATCGCCAAGAAGGAGCGCCTTACCTTCACCTCGCAGATCGCGGTCTGGGGCGTGGAGCGCATCTTCGACATGGGCTCCTTCGCGGTGCTGCTGACCATCAGCCTTTTATCTCCTGACGTGCGCGCGCTGCCTTTCTACCACCACGTGGTAACCATCCATGGGTTTCAGATTGATCTTGGCTTGCGCGATGCAGCCTTTGTGCTGATGGCTTTCGTCGCCGCGCTGGTCATTGGATGTGTCATGGTGCGGCGGTCGGGTGAGCGTGTGGGGCAATTTCTGTATAAACTCTTCGCCGGCTTCTCTCCCAAGTTTGCCCATCACTTGCGCGAGAAGGTGCTTTCCTTTAGTGAAGGGCTGAAGACGGTCCACGACCTCAGCTCGGCCCTGCAGTTGGTGGTTGTATCGCTGGTGATGTGGATGCTGACCGCTTTCTCCTACTACACCATCACGCACGCTTATCCGGGCGAGCTTCGCGGCCTGACCATGGCGGACCAGGTGGTGCTGATGGGCTCGAGCATGGTGGGATCGATGCTGCAGTTGCCGGCCGTCGGCGGTGGCTCGCAACTGGCGACCATCAGCATGCTCCATTCCGGCTTCGGCATCGAGCAGGAGCTCGCCGTAAGCTGCGGCATCCTGATCTGGGCCATCACCTTCATGTCGGTGATTCCTACCGGCCTGGCGCTGGCCCGCCGCGAGCATCTTTCCATACGCGCCGTCGCCGAGGCGGAAGAAAAGGCCGCTGCGCTGGTGGAGTAGCTAACTTCGACCGCGCCGCGCCGCGGCTTTATAATTTCCAGGTCGCCAATTTTGCAAGCTTGCGGCTACTCGCTGGTTATACTTTTGTGAGGAGCTTCTCAGGTCCGATGAAATCCGCACGCTGGGTCCTGATCGCCGCGCTGATAAGCAGTCCTTTCTGGTACGTCAGTCCGGCACAGTCTGCGGTTGCTGCGGTTGCAACAGCGAACAAAACCAGCTCCAATGTCACCATCAACGGCAGCCCCAAGTGGGTCGACACCGGCATGGACGTCAACGCCGGTGACAAGCTGCACATCACCGCCAAGGGCACGGTCAACATGGGCAACGACACCGGCGTCACGGCGGATGGCGCGCCGCGCGGATGGCTGGACACGCTGCGTCCGCTGATGGTTCCCAGCGGAGGACGCGGAACCTTGGTGGGCCGCGTCGGCAACAGCGACGCTGCAACTCCGTTTGTGGTTGGAGCCAATGGCACCGTGACCGTGCCCGCGGCTGGCCGCTTGTATCTCGGCATCAACCAGGACGCAACCCAAACGCCAAGCGGCAAATTCGAGGTCCACATCGACCGCACGCCTGCGAGCGCCGCGGCTGCCGCCAAAAGCAATTACGACTTCAAGCCGCTGTTCGCGCAGCTCGACGCCAAGCTTCCTTATCGGGTAGGCGACAAGCCGGAAGGCGGCAATCCGGGAGACCTGGTCAACTTCGTAATCATCGGCTCGCAGCAGCAGGTGACCAACGCGTTAAAGACCGCTGGCTGGCTGCAGGCAGACAAGACCAACACAGATGCGGTCCTCAGCGCGCTGCTGGCGACCTTGCAAAAAAACTCTTACATGACCGTGCCGATGAGCATTTTGTATCTCTTCGGCCGTCCGCAAGACTTCGGCTATGAGCGCACCGATCCGGTGCTGGTGGCCGCGCAACGCCACCATTTCCGCATCTGGGATGCGCCCTTCAGCACGGCGCAACAAACAATCTGGGCCGGCGCTGGCACGCACGACATCGGCATCGAGCGCGACCAGCGTTCGGCCAATGCGATTACCCACAAGATCGATCAGGACGTGGACAACGAGCGCGACTTCATCGCCGCAACCTTGACCCAAGCAGGGCAAGTCCAGGCGATGGACTACATGACGCGCTCACATCCGATCACCTCAACCAAGACTGCAACCGGTGGCGAGATCAAGTCCGATGGCCGCGTGCTGGTCATCATCCTGAAACCAGCGCCGTCCACGTCAGCCTCGAAGTAGAAGGCTCCCTCAATTCCCGCACTTCGGCGGACCGCCGAGCGGGTTGTAATCAAACAGGTTGTGCGGTTCCATATCGAAGCCGCTCCAATGAATCAGCGTCACGCCAGTGCGGTTGTCGGAACCTTTTTGGTTGTCCAGATCGCTGGGATCGTGATGGGCCGAGCCAATGTACCAGATCACAACGCCATCGCCAGTGCCTCCCACCGGCTGGGAATCGCCGATATAGCGCAGCAGATAGTCGTCAGGGGAATGCCAGGTGTAACGCCAGTTGTCCAGGCCGGAACCGCTGCCATCCTCACCCGGGTTGTCGTTGCTCACGTAGTAGTCAGCCAGCGTCCACAGCTCCTTGTCGGACGGACGTTGTGAGAACCGGCCCGTTCCGGTGCGGTTTCCCGGCTGGAATTCGTAACCCATCAGGTCTCCGTAATCGTTCATCTGGGTGTCGCTCTGCACGATTACGGTGTTGAACTTGAATGGGTCCCAGTCCAGGCTGGTCTCGTTCGGGATGTCCGGTTCCGAATCGGTTGCCGACGTTCCATCCGCCGAACTCACGTGCTGAAACTGCAGCACCTGGTTGTCGGTCCGGCCGAAGAGTTTGGTACTCACCCGCCACAGGCCATTGTGCACATGCGCTGCGTTGGGCTTGGTGGGCAGGTTGTAGCCGGTGGCCCCGTAACGGAAGCCGATGCTTCCGTCTTCGCGGAACGTGTATTCGATGATGTTGTCGTAATTGCCGCCGTCGTAGACGCCCCACACCACAACCTCATACACGCGCCGGCGGGTGTGATTTCCGTTCTGTTTGCACAGCCAGGCCAGCCCGGTCTCACGGCACTCCACCGCCACCTTGGGATACGGATCGCGAAGGTAGAGGGGGCCACCGGCCATATGCCGCAAGTACACCAGCGCTCCGAGCTGCGCCGGCAAGTCGGCCGCGTCGATCTGGTCCATATTGTTGGAGCCCGTCATGTCATACGGGCTGTAGCTTCCATCATCGTAAGGAACGAAAATGTCAGCCATGCCGGCGTGCTTGATGATGTATTGCTTCGATCCAAACTGTCCGGCCTGCAGCGAGACATCCACCATGCTCAGGCCTTTCAAGCCATCATTGCGCAGTCCGAAGCGCCAATGCGAATCGGGAAAATCAATACGCAGATAAAGATTGCTCTGCAGGTAGATGCCAATCGCGTCTTCCTCGGTCACCTGACAGCCGCTACCGTTGATGAGGATGCGGTCCGTCGCCTGCGCGGGAACAACGTTGAGGAGCGATGCCGCCAACGCGATCAGGATGGTCCGCAGCGATGCGTAGCGCCAGTGGGATTGATTTTTGAAGAGAGTGAGCAGCGAAGTGTGGAAGCGTCATAAGGGTCACCTCGAAGTGACCCGCATGTTAAGTACGATTTCGCCAGATGACAAGGGAAATTGCTGCGAGGCCGCATAGCGCTACTACCTAGGACGGCGGCGCGAACACCAACAGCCAAGGCCGGCTTCCTTGCGGAGTACCGGCCTTGGTTGGGAGGGAGCGAGGCTGCCGCTAGAAAGTTGAGAGCGCGCTTCCGGAATCGCGCCAGGTGTAGGAACCGAGCATCTTGAGATAGTTGCCGCGGAGGAATGCTCTCGGGTCCTCGATATTGACCATGCTCATCGAGCCGCGCATCTGCTTCACCGAGACGTACTCGTGCTCGGCCATCCAGGCTTCCATGCCCGCCAGCACCACGCCGATGTGCTCGATGCCGTATTTCAGCAGCGCCGAGGTCATCATGGCAACGTGCGCGCCTGCCATCATGGACTTGAGCACGTCGGTCGCATCGTGCACGCCGCCGGTGATGGCGATGTAGGTCTCGACCTGGTGGTAGAGAATAGCGGCCCAGTGCAGCCGGAGCCGCAGCTCATGTGGGCTGCTGAGCACCAGGTTGGGGATGACCTCCAGTTCTTCAAGATCGAAGTCGGGCTGATAGAAGCGATTGAAGATAACAATGCCGTCGGCGCCGGCTTCGGAAAGCTTCTTTGTGAAGTTGGCGCAGGACGTGAAATAGGGACCGAGCTTCACCGAGATGGGGATGCGAACACTTCTTGCGGATGGCGCGCACCAGGTCGCAATAGCGGCTTTCGAGCTGTTCCGCCGTGATCGCGGTATCGGTGGGCACGTCGAAGATGTTCAGCTCGAGCGCGTCGGCGCCGGCCTGCTCCATGTACTCGGAGTAGCGCACCCATCCGCCGGGGGAGCTGCCGTTGAGGCTGGCTATGACCGGGATGCTGACCGCGGCCTTGCCCTTGCGCAGCAGGTCGAGATAGCGGTCAGGGCCGACATGGTACTTGGGCATGTCGGGCAGGTACGAAGTCGATTCGGCGTAGCTGTTGGTGCCGTACTCCAGCGCGCTGTCGATGTTCTCGCTCTCGGCCTCAATCTGCTCCTCGAAGAGCGAGTACATCACGATGGCCGAGGCCCCGGCATCTTCCAGCCGCGGAAAGTTCTCCAGCTTCTCGGTCAAGGGCGAGGCCGATACCACGACCGGATTCTTCAGTTTCAGTCCGAGATAATTGGTTGTCAGGTCAATCATGATTCGTCCTCGTCGATTTCTTCTTTATCGAACGGCGCGATCGCCTGGTCTGTTTTCGCGCCAGATTCTGGGTTGGCCTTCGCAAAATGGATCTCGTTGAACATCTCGGTCAGCGCTGCAGGGAACGGTTCCTTTTTCAGGAGTTTTCTGCCGTTAGCCGTCGGCATCGCGGCAATCAGGATCGCCTCGATGCGGTCCAGGTCCTTCTTGTCAACGACAAAGGCAGAGAAGTAGTTCCAGTGGCGGAAGTAATGGGATTGCGGAACACGAGCATGTGCCGCAAGTGCTGATCGAAGCATGTCTGCCTGTCCCACATAGTAGGGCACACCGTCAAGATAAAGTACGTAGACGCCTGGTTGCTCAAGCAGATCCATTGTCTTGTACAGCCATTGCGTTTTTACTGGCGGATTTTTCTTCGAGCCCGCTATCGGTTTCGGTTTCGACAGCCAGCGATAGAACACCTCTCTCGGCCACATCCGCGCGTATTTGAACGGAACCTTAAGCTCCACTCCTATCTTGTCAGCCACCGATCGTCCCTCCTCCTTCTTATTTCTGCTCAAAATTCATCGCGGCCATGTGCTGGTACAGCTTCCAGCGTTCGTTCACGTTTTCCTGCGCCTGTTTCAGCAGCAGCTTGGCCTCGTCAGGGTCGCTGTTCACCAGCATGGTGTAGCGCGCCTCGTTGTAGATGTACTTCTCCAGCGGGATGCTGGGCGCACGCGAATCCAGCACGAACGGGTTCTTGCCTTCCTTCGCCAGCACCGGGTTGTAGCGGAACAGCGGCCAGTGGCCGGAGTTCACCGCGGCCTTCTGCTGTTCGATGCCGTACACCATGTCGTAGCCGTGTGCGATGCAGTGGCTGTAGGCGATGATGATCGACGGCCCATCGTAAGCTTCGGCCTCGAGGAACGCCTTCATGGTCTGGGTGTCGCTGCCGCCCATGGCCACATGCGCCACGTAAACCCGGCCATAGTTCATGGCCATCATCGCTAGGTCTTTTTTCGGGGTGCGCTTGCCGCCGGCGGCGAACTTCGCCACCGCGCCCAGCGGCGTGGACTTCGACATCTGGCCGCCGGTGTTGGAGTACACCTCGGTATCGAGCACCAGGATGTTCACGTTGGCGGCTGGAAGCCAGCACGTGATCGAGGCCGCCGTAACCGATGTCGTAGCCCCATCCGTCGCCGCCGATGATCCACACACTCTTCTTGACCAGCATGTCGGCAACGGCCAGCAGATCGCGGGCTGCCGGGCTGGTGTTCTTCGCCAGCTTTTCCTTCAGCGCCTTCACCCGCTCGCGCTGCGCGAAGATACCTTCCTCGGTCGGACTGATCGGCGCTCAGGATCTCGACCGCGAGCTCGGTCGCCGATGGCCGAGGCCAGGCGCTGCACCAGTTCCTTGCGCATAGTCGTGTCTGCTTGTCGACGGCCAGCCGTATGCCCATGCCAAACTCGGCATTGTCTTCGAACAGCGAGTTGGACCAGGCCGGCCCGCGCCCTTCCGCATTCGCGCTGTAGGGCGTGGTCGGCAGGTTGCCGCCATAGATGGACGAGCAGCCGGTCGCGTTGCGCGATGATCGCCCGGTCGCCGAACAGCCGGGTCATCAGCGAAATGTACGGAGTTTCGCCGCAACCGGCGCAGGCGCCCGAGAACTCGAACAGCGGCTGCAGCAGCTGCTGGTCCTTGACCTGTCCGTGCGATAGCTTCTCGCGCGAAAACTCGGGCATCTGCAGGAAGTAATCCCAGTACTGGTTGTACTTCTCGCGCAGCGGTGGCTGCGGCTCCATGTTGATGGCGCGATGCTTGGTCTCGCTCTTGCTCTTCGCCGGGCAGACCGCGACGCACAGCCCGCATCCGGTGCAATCCTCGGGCGCAACCTGCAGCGTGTACTTCAGCTCAGAGAACTCGCGCCACTTGGGAACCGCGGTCTGAAAGCCTTCGGGAGTGTGATTGACGTTGCCGGGATCGTAGACCTTGGCGCGAATGACGGAGTGCGGGCAAACCATGACGCACTTGCCGCACTGGATGCAGAGCTGCTTCATCCCATACCGGAATTTCCAGCGCGATGTTGCGCTTCTCCCACTGCGTGGTGCCGGTGGGGAAGGTGCCGTCGATGGGCAGCGCGCTGACCGGCATCTGGTCGCCGTCGCCGGTAATCATCAGGGCTTCGACGTTGCGCACGAAATCGGGGGCGTTGGCCGGGACCGGCGGACGGATATCGAACTTCGAGGTGACGGCATCCGGCACCTTCACTTCGTGAAGATGCTCGAGCGCGGAATCGACGGCGGCAAAGTTCTTGCGCACGACCGACTCGCCGCGCTTGCCGTAGGTCTTCTCGATGGAATGCTTGATGGCGGCGATGGCTTCGTCGCGCGGCAGCACGCCGCTGATGGCGAAGAAGCAGGTCTGCATGACGGTGTTGATACGGCCGCCCATGCCGGCCGCGCGTGCGACCTCGACCGCATCGATCACGTAGAAGCGCAGTTTCTTCTTGATAATCTCCTGCTGCGCCGATCGTGGCAGGTTGTCCCACACCTCGTCGGGACCGAACGGGCTGTTGAGCAGGAAGACCGCGCCGGGATCGGCGGCCTTCAACACGTCCAACCGTTCCATGAAGCTGAACTGGTGACAGCCCACGAAGTTGGCCCGCGAAATCAGATAGGTCGAATGGATCGGCTTCTTGCTGAAGCGCAGGTGCGAAATCGTCACCGCGCCCGACTTCTTCGAGTCATAGACGAAGTAGCCCTGCACGTTCAGGTCGGTCTCTTCGCCGATGATCTTGATGGAGTTCTTGTTCGCGCCCACCGTGCCGTCGGCGCCCAGTCCGTAGAACATGGCGCGGACCGTCTCCGGCGCCTTCGGTGGAGAATGCCGGATCGTAATTGAGGCTGGTGTGGGTGACGTCGTCGTTAATGCCGATGGTGAAGTGGTTCTGCGGAGTGGGCTTTGTCAGCTCCTCGAAGATCCGCGCTCACCATGGCCGGCGTGAACTCCTTCGACGACAGCCCGTAGCGGCCGCCGATGACCTTGGGGAACGTCGCCATCGGGGCCTTGCCAGCAGTGAAACCCTCCGTGAGGGCGGTGATGACATCCTGATAGAGCGGCTCGCCGACAGCGCCCGGCTCCTTGGTGCGGTCAAGCACGGCAATGCTCTTCACGGTCGCAGGCAGCGCCTCCAGGAAGTGTTCGACGGAGAACGGACGCACCAGGCGGACCTTCAGCACGCCGACTTTTCTGCCTTGCGCGGTAAGGTAATCCACGGTTTCCTGGACCGCTTCCGCACCCGAGCCCATGACGATGATGACTTGCTCGGCGTCCGGCGCACCATCGTATTGGAAGAGCTTGTATTGGCGGCCGACGAGTTTGGCGAACTTGTCCATCGTGTTCTGCACGATGGTCGGGCAGGCGATGTAATAGGGGTTTACGGTTTCACGGGCCTGGAAGTAGACATCGGGGTTCTGCGCCGAGCCGCGCAGCACCGGATGGTCGGGCGACAACCCGCGGGCACGATGCGCGCGCACCAGGTCGTCATCGATCATGGCGCGCATGTCGTCAAGGCTGAGCTGTTCGATCTTGGAAACTTCGTGCGAGGTGCGGAAGCCGTCGAAGAAATGCAGGAACGGAATGCGCGATTCCAGGGTCGCAGCGTGCGCGATCAGCGCCAGGTCCATCGCCTCCTGCACCGAGTTCGAGGAAAGCAGCGCGAAGCCGGTGGCGACGGGTCGCCATCACGTCCTGATGATCGCCGAAAATGGACAGCGCCTGGGCGGCGATCGAGCGGGCGGCAACGTGGATGACCGCGCTGGTCAGCTCACCCGCGATCTTGTACATGTTGGGGATCATCAGCAGCAGACCCTGCGACGAGGTGAACGTGGTTCCCAGCGCGCCCGCTTGCAGCGCCCCGTGCAATGCGCCCGCCGCGCCGCCTTCACTCTGCATCTCGATGACGTTGGGCACCGCGCCCCAGATGTTCTGGTCGCCAATGGAGGCCCAGGCGTCCGAGGACTCGCCCATGGGCGAGGAGGGTGTAATGGGATAAATCGCGGCAACTTCGCTCACGTGGTAGGCCACGTAGGCCACGGCTTCGTTTCCGTCGAGCGTAACTTTAGTTCTCGGCACTTTGCCTCCAGCCGGTGCCTCACTCTTGGGCGAGGTCCGTACATCGTCTCCGCCGGCCACTGATGAATTCGTAGGAAGGGTGGCGGCCGACGAAGCAGAATCTGTTGTTTTCACTTGTATGTGTCCCCCAGACCGGCAAGCTGGGCGGTCTGTCATCTACCTGGAAATTTTAATACTTCCCACGATAGCGGGCGCGTGCCGGAACGGGCTGTGATGGGCGTCCTAACAAGTCTGTGATGGGTGTCACATACACGTGTTTAAGGGTGTGGGTGAGGAGGGTCCGGTTTGGCGCGCCGCAATGGGGAGCTGTGAGGTCGAGGGACGAGAGCCAGTCGCCGAATGGTCAAATCATGCTCATGGTGACCGTCACCCACTTCCCGCTTGGAATTGTGGTCACTAGCTTGATGACGTACGGAGCTTCTTTGCTGATCCAGAAGATGCTGTGGCTTTTGTTCGCGTACTTGCCTTCTGTATCGACCGGCCAAGCCATTACCAGTTTGCCGGGTCCCGCATCCACCAGTTCTTGCTTGCCCACAGTAATTGTTATCCAGTCGAGTTCGTCATTGTCCTCCGAAAGAGCCGGAAACCTGGCCTGGAAACCCTCTTTCAGGGGCAATGCTGCCAACAGGACGCCATACATTCCTCCGTTGTAGTCGAAAATGGGCTCTTTCAAGTCAAGCTGTCCGGCCTGAGTCTTCGCAGGATCGCCGGAGCTTCCGCGCTGATACTTCACTTGTGCGTTTTGGAAATCACGGTGTGCCCATTCTCCGGTGTCGCTGCGCTTGAAGTCCATGGAGACCGGCGCCAGGGTTTTGGGATCAAACACGTTTACGTAGGTGGTCACGATGTTGTACTTGGCGTAATCAGCCATCTGGGTACGCTTGAGCAAGCGCCGTCCATTGATGTCGACTGCCGCGAGTTCATCGGTCCAGGTGCCCACCAGGAACGGCTCTTTACCCGGAAACGCATAAACCACCTTCCACGCGTTCTTGTAAGGTTTAAGGAATGACCCATCTACGTTCGGATTGCCAACCTTAAGAACTTCGGTCGGTGTTGCTGGGGGAGCTTGGGCGTGGACCACACTGGGAAGCGCAACCCACGAAACGAGGGTAAGAGCGAGGCCGACGACAGACAGTCTGAGGTTCGCGATCATAAAGGTCCCTTTTGTTCCTGACAGTAAGCCTTGTCCAAGTCCGAAGCATTGGCACGAACAAGACCCTTGTGCCAATCGTTCTGGTTAGACTCGCATGACGGAAAACGGTGAGTTGACGTGGGACGAACAAGCTGGATTGCCAAGTGTAGAGCTGCCCCGTTAGACTTGCGGTCTTTGGAGGGACCACCGATGCCTCCCACCCTTGCGAACGGCAAAATCTGCTACCTCGAGATGCCTGCCACCGACATTGCTCGCTCTTCGGACTTCTACCAACGCGTCTTTGGCTGGAACATCCGGAAACGTGGCGACGGCAGCACCGCGTTTGATGATACCGTCGGCGAAGTCAGCGGCGCGTGGGTACTCGGGCGTCCGCCCAGTGCTACCCCTGGCCTTCTGTTTTACATCATGGTGGACAGCGTGGCCGCCACCGTTGACGCCATCGTCGCCAACGAGGGCGAGATCGTGCAACCCGTCGGCGTGGACGCACCCGAGATCACAGCCAGGTTCCGCGATCCGGCAGGAAACGTTATCGGCCTCTACCAGCAACCTGCTTGATCCCGGCGATCGGCCGCCTGGCATATGGGCAAGTTGTGGATAGCCCTCTGCTACATTCGTGGGCTGGGCGAGTGACGGGTGATGAACCAGGTTGGCGGCACTGTCGTTCGAGTGGACCAAAAAACCGTACCGCGATGAAAACCTACGAAGCGATCGAGAAAAATCCCCGCCAGGCGCACAAGCCATAGCGGGGATTCGTTTCGCTTCGCTTTAACGAGGGCGTTCCTCCTCGTGACCCCTGGCAGGCGGCGCCTGACGGGCGGCGCTTTGCCGCGGCGCCTCCGCCTGGTGCGGACTCTGGCTCGGCGGTCGCGACGTCATGTTCGGCGCCGGATGCGGAGCAGGGTGGTTCTCCGGTGCAGCCGGACGAGGCGGATTGTTTGCCTGCCTCGCCTGCTGCTGCGGCTCAGGTCTCGGCGCCGGCGCCGGCCGTTGTGCCATTTCCGGGCGCGGAGAGTTGTGTACCTGAGGAGCTGGTCTCGGAGTCGGAGTGTGTTGTGCCGTTTGCGGGTGTGGCGCCGGAGCCTGGTGCTCATGAGGATTCGGATTCGGGGCCTGGTGCGCATTGTTGTTCGGGCGCGGAACATTCTCGTGTGCAGTGTCATCCGGCGGACGAGGAGGTTCATGCCCATTGGTATTAGGGTGCGATGCTGGTTGCGCGCTGGTATTCGGGTGTGGAACATTCCCAGTCGTGCGCGCCGTTGATTGTTTTCTGGTGGACGCGGGACGTTCTGGGGAGTGCGCGCCTGCTGATTGTTGTTATGTCCCGAAGGCTGTGGCTCGGGTCGCGTAGTATTGGCGCCGCTCACCCGCGGACTCGGCTCCGGCCGGTTTGCCGCAGGGTGGTTGGGCTCCACCGGATGACGGGCTGTGAAAGCGTCGGGCCTGGGAGTTGCAGCCACAACCGGATGTCCGTGGTTGGCCGACGCAAGTTGGGTACGGTCGTTTCGGGCCGCTTCCGCGAGCCGCTGTTGAGCTTCGGTTGCGCCCATGTGACGCTGCCGCTCGGCAGCTATCTGTTCCGACGTGGGCCGCGCCTGGATTCCTCCTGGGCCGCCGGTGTAGGCGACGCGAGTGACGTTGACATTGTTAACGACAGTCCGGTTGTACACGTAATGCACGTCGGTGACATTTACGTTGTTGACCGCGCGGTTGTAGTAGAAATGGCGGTCGTGCCAGTATCCACCGTAATAGCCGGAGCCGGGATAGCCGTATCCATAGTCAATGCCACCGTAAAAGCCGACACTCGGCCCCCAATATCCGGTGTGCCAAAAATATAGCCCCTCGGAGAAGCCCCAGTAGCCAGGTGTCCAGAGGAAGCCCGGTTCCGGCGCCAGCGCCCAGGTTCCGGGCACCCAGTAATATCCGTCCGCGTCGGGACTCCAGGCCCAGTAGCCCGGGACCCAGATGTAGCCCGGACCGGGACATATGGGTTGCGCATACACCGGCAACACCGGAGGACCAAATCGAACTGAGATAACCACCTGGCCCCACGAGCAAACCGCTGTCGCCAAGATCATTACAGCTAAGAGAACCAAACAACGAGATCGAGTCATATCATCCACTCCATCGGGTTTCATCCGTATTGAAGGCTGACGGTGGATGAAACGCCGTAGCACAACTGATTTCTTCTCAGACAGTGGGATTGGATGGCAGCCCGCATACTGCTGTGGCCTGAAGAAAAGAAATATTGCGGGCAACCCGGAGAGCGGGATTTGAATTCGTCGGAGATAGCCGGGCCTGGCGCGCCGCGCACCGGCCGGTCATGGTAAAGGTGCCCACGGTTCGCCCTCTCGTCACACGGGAGTGACACTCCCGTCACAGAAGCTTGGGCGAGTTCCTAACTAGAATGAGTGTGCTTCGAGTTGCAGACCTCAGGAGGGCTGTGCTGTCGCCACCGTTGGGAGGCGTCGTGAGAATTTCCAGGTTCTTGTCAATATTTGTGGGATGGTTTGCCGTCGTCGTGCTTTGCGGCAGCGCATTCGCGCAGACCGCGCCGCAAGCCCCCATCATCCTCAAGGGCGCTCCGATGGGCTCGGTGAAGTTCGATCACACGGCGCACCTGAAAGTGGCCGGCAAATGCAGTGTCTGCCATCACGCTTCAAAGCCGCAAAAGCCGCTGAAATCTTCGCAAGAGGCTTGCACCGACTGCCACACCAACCCTGCCACCCGGCCAGTCACTACCAATTTGCAGGCGGCGTTCCACAATCCCACAGCTACAGCAGGCCTGTGCATCGGCTGTCACAAGACGGAAGACGCGAACGGCAAGGCCGCACCGTTGAAATGCGCCAATTGCCACAAGAAAAGCAACCCGTAGCTCCAAAGTGTTCGGTCACTATCGCGGATTTTTGGGCTGCCCTCATAACCTCTTGGGCTCGGGTGGGCCGGGCTCGCGCACCGGGCCGCCGGGCTCGACAATCGGCTTGTCCGGCGGTTCCTCAATCGGAGGCGGTGGCTCCTTGCCCGGCGGAGTCGGAATTGGCGGGTCTTCGTCGCTGCGGAGATGCATAGGC
Organism: uncultured Acidobacteriaceae bacterium; assembly: GCA_963831675.1. GTDB lineage: Bacteria > Acidobacteriota > Terriglobia > Terriglobales > Acidobacteriaceae > Bog-257. Next base: position 127,510 of record CAWHRM010000014.1, on the reverse strand, counting down.
ACAACCAGGTTGACCGCCTTTGCGATCAGATAGCCGTTAAGTTGACTGCTCATTCAGGGCTTAAGATGCAGGCTTTCAGGATTTAGTTTGCAGGATCTGCAGCGAACGCCACGGCAGTAATCGGAAGAACGACTGGCGGGCCTTCTAGTTTTCCAGGCTGGCGAACTTCTTCTCTTCCGTGGCCATGTGGAGCCGCATCATGCGGGTCAGGTGGCTGCCTTCCTTCTTGAGCTCATTCACCGCGCCCTCAATGTCACGCGATTCGTGCAGGTGAGCAAGGTGTTCGCAGAAGCTCTCCAGCCGCACTCGCATTTCATTGTGCTGGCGCCTCATCTCGCGCGCAAACGAAGCCAGCTCCGGACTCATCTTGGCGATCGTCTCCAGCACCGTCGTTTCTTCGTGCTCGTAATGTTTGGGGAGCCACTCCGCCAGCCACCTGCCGCGGCTCATCGCCTGGTTGGCAGTGGCAAGGTCGGTGAAGATTTCGGCGAAGCAGAAGATCTGGTCCAGGGCGGCATCGAGCTGGTCCAACTGCGCGACCAAGTCCTCGTGCTCGCGATGAATACTGTCTGTCTCTTGATGGAATGTGGCGATCCAGGCTGGCCATCTCGCACCTCGCAGTACGATGGTCGCCCGCCGATCTACCTTTCGGCAGTGATGGGTGTCACGGGCCGCCGTGACAAGGGGTGCGAATTGCGAAGCGCAAAAAGAACCGAAAAGCGGGCTATTTCTTCCCCTGCACCGCCGCCAGGCATTGCCCATAAAGATCCAGCAGATGGCCGGCGTAATCCTCGGCCTTGGAGACCGTGTCACCCTGAAAGCCTGCTCCCGGCGAACCGGTCTTACCGTAGCCGGTGGTGACCGCAATGAATTTCATCAGGTCGAGCGCGATGTCTTCGTTGCGACGCGACCCCACGCTGATGGCGCTGCCTTCTTCCATGAGTGCTGACCTCCCTTAAGGACTGCGATGTGGCACCGGTGGCAAGAACCCTACGCCTCAGGCGCCGACGATGCGCCGGATGGGTGCAGAAATCATAGCAGAGAGAAAGCGCTCAAACCTCGAAGGCCACGTGGCACACCCGGCCCACAACGCAGTCGGAATAGCCTCGTGCGCGGTCGATTGGAGCCAACTCAACCGGCAACGCGGGGTTGCGGGAGCGCAGCACCAGGTGATCGCCTGCCAGCGACAAGAAGCCAACCTTGCAGCGGCTTTGCAAACGAACGACGTAAAGGTTCGGCTGTTGCCGGCGGTAGGGCTGCAGAGATGTGTAGTGCCGGTCGATCAACAGAGCGGCACCCGCCGCGCTGCGCGGAAACATGGCCCGCGCCGTCCCCAGATCGAGCTTGATGATGACGAAACGCAGCCAGTCGCCGCGGTTGCAAACATCGTTCGGTTGCAATTTGCGCAAAAACGTTTTCCGGAAGCTTACCGTACCGCTGACTTGCTCGGGAGCGAAGCGCGGCAGGCGCACGGCGTCCTCGGCGGAGACGACGGCAATACTCTGCAAGCCGGCCGGCGCGGGCTGAGGCGCACGCCGCTGAATCTCGCCAAGGTCGACCAGATCGAGGATCTCAATCTCCAGCGTCTCCAGCAGCCGGTCCATCAACTCCAGGCTCAGCCCACGGCGGGAATTGAGGAAATTCGACAGATGGCCCTGTTGAAAACCTGCCTGCCGGGACAAACTGCTTCCGGTAAATTCGCCCCGGCCGATCCGACCCCGGATGTGCGTGCGCAGTTGGTCCTGCAAGTCCCGCAGTTTCATGTCGATGATATTGCTAAAAGCTATACATGTACTTTCGTAATATTCCTAGAGCAATATTTCTGTTGACTGAGTAGATACCCTGTGTGACAGTCGAAGCAGTCGCAAGGTTCTGTGGGTCTGGCCGAGGTGAACGGAGCATGACAAGAAACGGAACCCACAGTTGAACAAAGAACGTCTGCCGAGTTACGACGCAAGCTCCAGGAGCCGGAGGAGCTTTCCATAGACATGCGAAAAGCTCCCGCAGACCGTGCGTTTCTCGGGAAGACTGAACGAAGTGGCGAAGAACGGATGCATTTTGAAGTCCGGCCATGAAGAGGGCTATTTCACCCGCCGACAGGAAGAGCGGCTGATTTCTTGGAACCCGATAGGCAGGCATAGGGCGAGCGGTTGTAGTACTCGCACTCATCCATCGTGAGCCGCTTGCGCGTGCTGCCGGCATCCCGTTCCGCACGGAACCAAATAACCCATCAGCAGGTCATCGTAAATGAAACGAGCCCTGCGAACAGGTCCGGATCGATTATCCCGGACCTTTCGCGGGGCCTCGCTTCTTGCGAACCAACAAAATCAGGGGGAGAAATGCAGGCGATTAGCTACGAATTGAAATATTGCGAACGGTGCGGCTCGCTGCGCGTGCGCCGCGCCGACTCGATGGACACCTACTGTCCATCCTGTGAGCGGGTCCTGTTCAATGTGCGCTGCCCAATGAGGCTTTGCGGGCGAAGGTGCTGCTTCGCAGGCCACGAGCTCCGAAAGCGGGAATGCCCGCGGCCCGCACGAAGGCGACAACTGGCACTGGCGTATGGGAGGCTGCAATGAGGGCCTCGGCGCTAAAGATCCGCAAACCGAAACTGCCAGTGTTGCCGGAAAAAGAACATGCGCGTCAGCAAGAGCTGTTTGATCTCGATCCCCGCCCGGAGACCATTTGTTTTCGCAGCCAGACGCTCGCCATCATGCGGCACTTCTTCGAGATCTCCAGCCAACTCGGGAGGCTGCCATCCCTGCTGGGTCGGGAATTCTTCCGCGCCAAAGTGTCGCATCATGCCATTCCCAGCTTCGAAGACCAGGCCGTCTTCGCTCGCGACATCGAGCTGTGCCTGGCGCGGCTGGACGACGAGCATGCGGAGATGATCAGCCTGATTGGACTGTACGATTTCTCGCGCGAGGAAATCGCCGCCATGCTGCACTGCTCGCGTGGATGGGTGAATCAGCACGCGTCGAAGGCGGTGGATTCGCTGACTGAAATCTTCCTGCAGGCCGGAGTGCTGAAGGAGAACCGTCCCGATCGCCGGCAGTGCCAGGTGACCAACCGATCCATACCGGCCGATGTTGTTGCCGCAGGAAAGAAGAAGCCTGCCCCCCGCGTGGAAGTGGAGCTACCGGAGCAAGCCGGGGGGGCGCTGAGCGTAACCGTTCGGCGCAGAAATGGTGCGCCCGCAGTGCAGCTTAACGGCGATGCTAGGGGGAGTTGCCCTGTGTCCCAAAATGGAACGTCCCCATATTTTTTCTTCGGCGGCAACGTAAACCATAGGAGGCTGGCAGCGGCGGGGCTATCATAGAGGCACATCGAGAGTGCTCGACCGAAGTCGAGCCAGCAACCTGCCAGGACATGGCAAGGTGCTCGAACGTAGACCGTGGATGTCGCCGGGCGCAAGCCCGGAACCAAGCTGTTGAGCGACATCGCGCCTGACCCTCGCGCGGACCCTCGCGCCCGACCCAAGGAAGAGAGAGGAAATTCATGCCAGCAGGCCGTGGCGTGCTGCTATCGCTGCTTGCATTTGGGGCTGCGCTGGTGTCCCAGCCTGCCGCCGCGCAAACCCTGGTTGGCACTGTGCCGGTGGGGTCGAGTCCTGTGGCACTGGCGGTCAACTCTGGGACCAACAAAATCTTCGCCGTCAACAAAAAGGGCAACACCGTGACGGTGATTGACGGCGCGACCAATGGGACAACCACAGTCAATGTTGGGCAGTCTCCGATCGCTGAGACAGTAAACGTCATAACCAACAAAATTTACGTCGTGAATAATTCCAGCAACACGGTGACGGTTGTCGATGGCACAACCTATGCCACAACCAGCGTTTCTACCGGTAAATCGCCGCAGGCGGTCGCGGTGAATCTGGGGACCAATAAGATCTACGTCGCCAACGCGAATGGCACTGTGACCACGATCAATGGGGCGACCAATGCCACCTCCACCGTCACAGTCGGGGCCGGGCCCAGTGCTCTGGCGCTCAACCCGTACACCAACAAAATCTATGTCGCCAACACCGGCGATGACACGGTGACCGTCATCGATGGGGCCAGCAATTCCACAACGACCGTACGTGTCGGGGTTTTTCCTTGCGCGGTGGCGGTAAACACCGTCACCAACAAAATCTACATTGCCAACGCGGACCCGCGCAGCAGCAACGGCAGTGTGAGTGTGATCGACGGCGCACACAATTCCGTCGTCGCCACCGTGCTCGTCGGAGCGTTTCCCGCCGCCGTCGCGGTGAACTCGGCCACCAATCAGATCTTCGTCGCCAATTCGGGCGACGGAACCGTGAGCGCAATCGATGGAGTGAGCAATACCGTTGCCACCATCAGTGTCGGCAGTCTACCCGGGCCGCTCGCCGTCGATTCGACGACCAATAAAATCTATGTGGTTGGCCGAACCTGGAGCGGCACGGTGACGATGATCGATGGCATTGACGACTCTGGCATCACCGTTGGGGTTGGCTCCGGCACCTACCCCGCCGCAGTGGCCCTGAACCCGGCCAGCAACCGGGTGTACGTGGCCAACTCGGGCAATGGCACGGTTTCGGTAATCGCGGGGGGCAACTCCCCTCCACTGCAATTCGTTCCCGTGAGTCCGTGCCGGGTGGCAGACACGCGCAATCCCAACGGGCCTTTCGGTGGACCGCCCATCGGCGGCGGCAAATCGCGGAACTTCACCATTCCCAACAGCGGCTGCGGCGTACCTGCGACGGCCGCAGCGTATTCGCTGAACGTTACGGTAGTTCCGGGTGGACCGTTGGGCTATCTCACGGTGTGGCCTGCCGGGCAAGACCTGCCTGTCGTTTCTACGCTGAACTCGGCGGACGGTCGAGTGAAAGCCAACGCCACGATTGTGCCCGCGGGGATCGGCGGCGCCATCAGCGTCTTTGCTACCAACACGACCAACGTCGTACTGGACATCAACGGATACTTCGCCGAGGTGACGGGTTCCACGCTGGCGTTCTACCCGCTCAACCCGTGCCGCGTGGCTGATACACGCGGGCCGAAGGGGGCGCTTGGAGGACCCTTCTTGAAGGGCGCAGCTCCGGGCCGCGCTTTTCCCGTGAAATCGAGTAGTTGCGGCATTCCAGCCAGCGCTCTGGCCTACTCCTTGAACCTTACCGCGGTGCCGAGAGCTCCCTTGGGCTATCTGACCGCCTGGCCGGCAGGGCTAAGTGAGCCGCGCTCCTCGACGTTGAACGCGCCGACCGGGGTGGTCACGGCCAATGCGGCGATTGTGCCTGCGGGCACCGGAGGTGACATCGATGTCATCGTCACCAATGACTCGGACCTGGTCATCGACATCAATGGGTACTTTGCTCCCGCCGCACCGGGTGGGCTCTCCCTGTACGTGACCCTGCCGTGCCGCGCCCTGGACACGCGAATCAGCAAGGGTTCGTTTACTGGACAACTGAATCCGCCGGTCCACATTCCAGACACTCCGTGTGGCGTGCCCAGCGCGGCGCAAGCCTTTGTGCTGAACGCGACGGTGGTGCCCCAGGGCTTACTAGGCTTTCTGACGTTGTGGCCAGACGGCAGGCCCATACCGCTGGCCTCGACCTTGAATGCAATCGATGGAGCCGTGACCTCCAACATGGCCATTGTGCCCACAATCGACGAATGGATCGATGCCTACGCCATGAACCGCACCCACCTGGTGCTGGACAGTTTCAGCTTCTTTGCTCCGTGAAGAGTAGCTCGGCCGGTTTTAAGGTGGACCATACGATTGGGAGACTTCGGCGAAAACTCAAAGCTTGGGCATGTCGTCTAATGCCAGCCCACCCGTGAGTTCGCTGATCTTCTCGATGCGGTGTTCCAGGCACCACTTCTCCAGAGAATCCACCAGCGTCTCGCAGGCGCAAGGATCCCAGAAGTTCACCGTGCCGACTTCGATGGCGCTGGCCCCGGCGAGCATGAACTCGATCACATCCTCGGCGGTGCTGATGCCGCCGATGCCGATCACCGGTATCTTCACCGTCTTCGCCGCCTCCCATACCATGCGCAGCGCGATGGGCTTGATGGCCGGGCCGGAAAGGCCGGCGGTGATGTTGGAGATTCTCGGCTTGCGGGTCTCGGCATCGATCGCCATGGCGACAAAGGTGTTGACCAGAGAGAGGGCATCCGCGCCCGCTTCTTCGGCGGCGCGCGCGACGTCCGCGATACTGGTGACGTTGGGCGAGAGTTTCACGATCAGCGGGCGTGCGGCGATTTTCTTCACCGCGCTGACCACGTCGAACAGCATCTTCGGATCGCTGCCGAAACTGATGCCGCCGCACTTGGTATTGGGACACGAGACGTTCAGTTCGTATCCGGCAATGCCTTCGCCATCGTTGAGTATGCGCACCACGTCTTCGTATTCCTCCTGCGAGTGCCCGAAGATGTTGCAGAAAAAAACGATGTTCCTGATGTTGCGCAGCAGCGGCAGTTTCTCTTCCAGGAAGGCGCGCGCGCCGATGTTCTGTAGGCCGATGGCGTTCAGCATTCCGGCAGCCGTCTCGAACAGACGCGGCGGGGGATTGCCGGCCATGGGCTCGCGCGAAAGGCCTTTGACCACGAAGCCACCCAGCCGGTCCAGCGTGACCACGTCTTCGAATTCGACCCCGTAACCGAAGCTTCCACTGGCTGCCAGCACCGGATTCTTCAACGTGATTCCGGCAACGTTCACGCTCATGTCGAGCATGGGCTGGGCGGCAGGGCTCACGCGCGCGTCTCCGTCATTGCGCCTCTCTCTCGCGGGCGACGGTAATTGGCTGCCTCACAGTGGCGGTGCGCTCCAGCTTGTCCCAGGCGAAGCCGCGACCCTCCATCGCGCGCTTCAGGGTCTTGATCAGCACCACGGAGAACAACTGCCGGTACGCGAAGCGCTGCAGCCAGACGTGGCCCAGAAGCAGGAAATCGCGTTTCCCTCCAGGCTGTTGCCGTTCCAGGGTAAAGGCAATGGTCGAGGCGATGAAGTCGATCACCATGAAGAGCGCGAAGTACACCACCAACTTGTGAAAGTCAGCCGGGTTTGCCGACTCCGGATGACGGTATTTGTCGATGAAGTAGATGACCGTACCCGCGACGAACATGATGTCGATGAACGGCGAGACCAACGGCAGAAGGATCTGGAAGATGACCATGTTGGGTATGGCCACCCAGCCGAGAGCGCCCTTCTGCTTGATCGCTGCACGATGCTTCCACACCGACTGCATGATGCCAAACGACCAGCGGAAGCGCTGCCGCATCAGCCCGTTCGCCGTGCTGGGCGCTTCCGTGTAGGCCAGCGCACGATCTTCGTAATTCACCCAATATCCGGCCTGCAGAAGCGCCATGGTGAGATCGGCGTCCTCGGCGACGGTGTCCAGTTGATAGCCGCCGGCCGCCCGCACAGCAGCCGTGCGCCAGGCTCCAATCGCGCCCGGAACAACGCTGACCGCGTTCAGCGTGTTCAGCGCGCGCCGTTCGAAGTTCTGGCTGGTGATGTACTCCAGAGCCTGCCATCGCGTCCACAGATTCACGCGATTACCGACCTTGGCGTTGCCCGCCATCGCCGCGACCTTGGGATTGCTGAAGTGTGGCACCAGCTTGGAAACCGCATCGGGTGCGATGACGGTGTCGGCGTCAATGCCAACGAAAAGCTCCTCGGTCACGTACTCGAGTCCGTAGTTGAGCGCGTCGGCCTTACCGGTGTTCGGCTTGGTGAGTACCCTCACCTGGCCGGCGGCAATCTCCTTCCGGAAGGCGTTGCGCGTGACTTCCAGAGTTGCGTCCTTGGAACCGTCATCAATCACGATGACCCGCAGGTTGCGGTAGTCAGAGTCGAGCACCGAGCGCACCGTGCGCTCGATTACCTTCTCCTCGTTGTACGCCGGTATGAGCACGGCGACGGCAGGTTGGTAGTTGGGATCGAAGTTGGTGTTGCGGCGATGGAAGCGGTCAAAGATGGCGAGCGTGCCCACCAGCACCAGGCGCCCGCTCATGAGCACGTCGCCCACAAAGAAAACGAAGATGATGAGCGACGAGATGGCCGCGAACAGGGAGAAGTTGAGACTGTCGATCCAGGCCGCCCAGCGTTCGTTGGTCGTAAGCGGAGGCATGACATCGGCACGGGTCTTGCCCATCAGACCGGAGACCGGCACGATTTCGTAGCCGCGCGCCTTCAGGGCGTCAATGATCATGCGACAGCGCCTTCACCGTCTCGCTGCGGTCCCCGCCGCCATCGTGCAGCAGGATGATGTTGCCGCAGGCCAGATTGCCGGGCTGGCAGGGCGGCAGGTTGGCGAGCACATCATTCACGATCTGGCTTGCCGAGCGCCGCGGGTTATCGTGCCAGTCGTTGGGGTCGATCTTGTCGCCGACGGTGATGTAGCCCAGGTCCTGGGCCAGCTCCAGCGGACGCACCTGGTCGGCGGTATCGGGTTCCTGGTCGATGGAATACGGCGGCCGGAACAGCACCGGCTTTACCCCGAGCTTGCCCTCAAAAAAACGCTCAGTCAGGTTCAACTCCACTTCAAAATACCGCTTCGAAATGTTGCTGATGTCCGGATGGGTGAAGGTGTGATTCCCGATCTCATGACCTTCGCTGTAAACCCGCTTGGTGATACTGGGGTACTTCTCAGCTTCCAGTCCGATAAGGAAAAACGTGGCCTTCACGCCCTTTTCCTTCAGCACGTCGAGGATCTTCGGTGTCCACTGTGGGTCGGGACCGTCATCGAAAGTGATGGCAATCTTGTGGGGCGAACTGCCGTACATGTTGACTTCATACGGCTGCGGCATGGTCTTGAAAATTTCGTCACTGACCAGGTTGTCCGAATCCACCTTGATCTGGCGCTCGCCGGGAGCGGGCCGCGCATCAATGCGCAGGATTTCGCCCTGGCCTTCGATGTCCACGTCCTGGCCAGGCGGGACGGTCTCAAGTTTGGCGGGCGCGTTGGCCTCGTAGGGCCGGTCCCACACCGCCCACAGCGAACGGTCTTCGGAGCCGAGCCGCCACAGAGCAAAGGTGTAGATACCCAGGGCATGGGCGCTGCGCATCTGGTTCAGGGCCGTCACGCCATCGAGAAACCACACATCGTGGCGGACATCGTTGTCGTCGAGATAGGCGAAGTGCGGGTTCATCGCATCATCGTCGAAGACGACGTCGGTGGCGGCGTCGGATGCCTCCAGCCAAGCGTCCTGCACCGAGACGGTGTGCACGGCTTCCGGCGGAGTGCCCTTCTTCTGGCCCTTCTTCATCGCCCAGTCATATCCGTAGTTGCCGACCGCGCAGATGATTTTCTCCCTGGGGATTACTTTGAGCGCGTCCTGCAGGTTCTTGAGGAACCAGTCCTGGCCGGCCACCGCCCCAGGCTCGCCGCCAGGATAATGCTGGTCGTAGTTCATCAGGATCAGGCCGTCGGAGATCTGTGCGATACCTGCATAGTCGAACGTCCTGTCGTTCACCGGCACGGCGACGTAGAGCTTCATGCCCCTGGCATGCAGATCGTCGTAGAGTTCCTGCACCAGGGCATGGTAGTCATCGCGCGAGCTTTCAGGGAACGCCTCGATGTCGAGCGTCAGTCCTTTGTACTGGTCCGTGGCCAGAAACGTCATGAGCTCGCTGCGGAAGCGCTGGCGTGCCGCTGGACTGGCCATGAATTGCGCCGTGAGCTCAGGCCGCCACTGGTTGGTGACGGGATCGAAGTTATTGACCAGAGGCAGCACTTCGGTCTGCGCCTTCTCGCCTTTGAGGAACGGCATGACCTTGTCGTCCACCGGCCGCGGCTTGCCTTTGTCGTCCATCACGTCATAGAGCGTGTTCATCTCGGTGACCGACTGCAGCCGGCCGTCGGGAGTGAGCACGTGCATCCACTCGGGAAAGAGCAGATCGATCTGCGGATAATATTCCTTGAGCGAGGCGTAACTGGCCGCGTCCCACTTCACGTAGAACGCGCCTCGAATGCCTTCATCGGAGTTCAACACCACCTGCGAGGCGGGGCGCTTGGTCTTGCGGTGCGTATTGGGGTGGCGTAGCGGCTTACGTTTCTGGCTTTCCTTGAGCGCGTGATAAGGCTTCTTGATTTCGGGAAGCGCTACACCGGGGACCGCCGACCCACGAATAATGGACGCAACGAAAAACACCACCAGCAGGGTGATAACGATGACGCTCGTATCCACGATGAGTCGCAGGCGGCGCCACCGCTTGCGCTCGGCGTCATAGAAGATCTGTTTCGATTGAGGCATTTCTGCGGTCCATCAATCGTAGCACTTAGCAATCGACGCTGTTCCGGTCGCTGCCGCATCGTACGCCTCAGACCGGGTTGAAATCCGGCAACCAGGATCCGCCGCTGTCCACATTCGGACATCGCATTCACGTTTGTGGGCGAACACCACGCCGTCAAGCGTCCTAACCAACTGCCTGTCCAGGAGATAGCCCGCTCCCGCCGTTGGCAACGCATCTGCACTCATGACCAGCGGAGCGTTATGGTTTCAGCCCAAGAAGAATCGGTCATCCTGGTCGCCGAAGATCAGGAATATGTGCGTGAAGCGCTGGCCATGCTGCTGCGCGGCGAGGGCTATTCGGTGACCCTGTGCGCCTCTCCGAATGAGGCGCTGACCGCGGCCCGGCAGCGTACACCTGACGTTGCCTTGCTGGACATGAATTATCAGCGCGACAGCACTTCAGGGATCGAAGGTTTGGATCTGATCCAGCGGCTGCGGCAGGTGGACGGCACGGTGCCGATCATCGCGCTCACGGCCTGGGGCAACGTGGACCTGGCGGTGAGCGCAATGAAGCACGGGGCGTCGGACTTCATCGAGAAGCCGTGGCGCAACGATGCGCTGCTGGAAAAAGTAAATTTGCTGCGGCAGCGTGGGCAACAGGTGCGCTCGTCGCAGCGCATCTCGGAATTTCAGCGCCACGATGCACAGGAGTTGCAGACGCGCATTGTGCCGCAGCGGCATTTGGTGGCGCAAGGAATCGAGATTTTCGGCGACGGCATTCCGGCGGACGTGGTGGGCGGCGACTACTTCGGAGTGTGGCAACCCGCGGCCGACACGCTGCACTTCTGCGTGGCCGACGTCTCCGGCAAAGGCACGCCAGGGGCGATGATTGCGGCCATGCTCTACGCGTCGGTCAGCACCCTGTCGTCTTCCAGCAACAGCCCGGAGCTGATTCTCAGCCAGGTGGAGACGATCCTGCGCAACCAGCTCGGTGAAGGACATTACGTCACAATTTTCTACGGTGTGCTCGATCTGAAGACCCAGGTCCTGCATTTCGTGAACGCGGGACATTGTCCGCCGATTGTGCGTCACGCGAATGGGACGATCGAATCTCTGGCGCCCACGCGGCCGGTGCTGGGACTCGCGCTGGATGAACCGTTCCGGGCGGAGCGGTTGCGCTTGGCAGAGCGGCGACCGTCTGCTGCTCTATACCGACGGCGTGACCGAAGCGGCCAATGATGCGGGCGAGGAGTTTGGCTCGGAGCGGCTGGCGGGAATGCTTGACGGCGGCGCTGAGTCTCTACCAGAGCGGTGGCGCTCCATTATGGAGAACGTGCGTCAGTTCGCCAACGGCCATTTCGCCGACGATGCGACGCTGCTGCTGATCTCGGTGGCGGGCGACACCAAGGCCGAATTTGTCACCCACGGCGAAGCCATCACGGCGCGATAGTCGTTGTCAGCCGTTTTCATGCCAGCCTTTGGGCGCTCGTCGCCGGTGACAGCGGTGTCGGCTCATGCTGAACTGGATGGAGCCGGCTGGCGACTAGTTTGTCCATCTCGTCGATGGTGAGAAAGCAGCCGCCGACATGGAAGCCGCAGACCATTGCGTTCACACCCGCCAGCTCCGGCCAGAACCCCGGGTGGTCTTCCAGGAAGCGGGCGAACATCTCCAACTGCCTGGGGTGCATGGTTGCCTGGGTTTTCATGGTGAGCTCCTTGTCTTGGTTCTGGCCACCGTCGGAGGCGCGGCCAGGTGGTGCTGGATCTTGCTTATTGCCCGGGGTGGGTGGGTACCCCCACCTCCGGGCTGCCTTTCGCCGAGAGCAGGTGTCTTTCAGTTAGGAAATTCCCGCTCTCGTGAGGGCACAATAGGGCAACTGGCAGACTGGCTCAATGCACCAGCGGTGATTATTGAGTCATTTGCGGGTGTATTTTGGGTGTTCCGGGTAAGTAGCAGATTCTAAAAGCGGCCTGAAGGCACCGGAAGACCGAGTTCCAAGGGTGAACGCCGAAGGGGCCGGATTTTCGGGCAAAGACTGAGCGAATCCCGCCAAGACCAACGCACGAGCAGAGGATCGCGCGATTGCGCTATCCTTGTGCGAGGAGTCGCTGCCATGCTTGACAATCTGTTCCAGCCTACGCATCTGCTGGTGATCCTGTTCATCGCCTTGCTGGTCTTCGGACCCAAGAAGCTGCCGGAACTCGGCAAAGGATTGGGAGAAGGCATTCGGAGCTTCAAGGAATCGATGAACGGCAAAGACGAGGGTGCGACCAAGGCGGAAGAAAAGAAACCGTAGGTCCCGCCTGGGCGGTCCATCTTCCGCGGCTGTGTTGGGCATTCGTTTAGCAAAACATAGAGCTCCGCAAGTCAAGCTGGTACTGTGTCTCCATATCGGGGAGAGTGTGCATGTCATTGTCCGTCGACGCGCGGCACTGCGGTGCGGTGTATGTGATTCGCTGCACTGGCCGGATTGTCGCCGGTGAAGAGGTAGGGGTACTAGAGGCGTCGATCAACCGCGGAGTGCGGGAATTCCAGCGCTTCGTGCTGGTGATGGGCGACGTTAGCCGGGTGGACAGCACCGGGATGGGCCTGCTGGTACGCTTCCTGTCGCACACTCGAAACCGGGGTGGCGACTTGCGGCTGGCCGCTCCTCCCGCGTTCGTCAGGGACCTGCTGCGGGTGACCAAGCTGGCAGAGATTTTTCGGGTCTTTGATTCGGAAGAAGAAGCGATTGTATCTTTCCTGAAAGAGCCCGGGGCTGCGAGGCCGGGCGACGCGGCTGTCGGGCCCATGGTCCTGTTCGTCGACCAGTCTCCTGACCTGTGCGCGTTTGTGCGCGCGCTGCTGCACCACCACGGATATGAGGTGTTGTCCACCTGCCGCGTTCACGACGCCAAGACGCTGCTGACGGCGACGAAGTTCGACTATATCGTGCTGGGTCCGGACAGCTCTCGGCTTCCCTCTGACAATGTGCTAGCTTCGCTAAAAGCGCTGGCCCCCGCTGCCGCCACCGTGCTGCTGCAGGGCGAGTTCAAGCATGAAGATCCGGAGCAGGCTCGGACTTGAGTTGCTGCGAAGGATGCAGACTGCAACCAAGTCGTGAGTTGCTGGGCACATCCAACGGCTTGAATCGGTAGAGCAAAGCTGAAACTTCAAGTCAGTCGCTTCCTCAATACATAATGTCCTGGCCCTCCTTTTGTGCAAGCAGGCCAGTAGCGGGTTAGCGGCCTTCGCACGATGGTCACGTCGGCTATAATCGTCCACCGGAGGGCGAGTGAAATCGGTTGGTTCGGGCCCCGCGAAGCAGGTTTCGTCCGCTTTCCGCACAAGCCTCTTCGGTTCCCCGGGAAAGGCCCTTGCTCTTGGCTGCCTGCTCGTGTTCGCGACCCTTGCGCTCTATCACCCTGCTATCCACTACCCATTCAGCAATGCCGATGACGAGTCCTACATCACTGACAACATACACGTGAAATACGGCTTCGATCCCGACACGGTGAAGTGGGCATTCACGACATTTTATTCCGCCAACTGGCATCCGCTGACCTGGCTTTCGCATGCGCTGGATTGTCACCTCTATTCTCTCGATCCCGGCAAACACCACCAGACCAACGTCATGCTGCACGCGGTCAATGTCGGACTGCTGTTTTGGATATTGCTTCGCGCCACGGGTTACACAGGACGCAGCGCGATGGTGGCTGCCTTATTCGCTCTGCATCCCATCAACGTGGAATCGGTGGTTTGGATTTCCGAACGCAAGAACCTGCTGAGCATGTTGTTCTTCCTGCTGGCCTTGGGCGCTTACCGGTGGTACGCGCTTAGGCCTCGATTTGGCCGCTATAGTGTGGTTGCACTCGTATACGCGCTGGCGTTGATGTCGAAACCCCAGGTGATCACCTTTCCTTTCGTTCTTCTGCTGTGGGACTACTGGCCGCTGGGGCGCATGTTCGCCGAAGGGAAAGAACCTTCCACGACCGCGACAATTGCCTTGTTGCCGCCGAGAAGTTTTTCCTGGCTGGTGCGGGAAAAGCTGCCTCTGCTCGTGCTGTCCGCGGCGAGCGCTGTGATTACCATCAAGGCGCAGCGAACTGGCGGCGCCATGAGCGGGCCGCAAAACACGTATCCATTTCTTCTCCGCCTGGAGAACGCCATCGTCTCGTATGTGCGCTATATCGCCGATGCGGTTTGGCCATCCCGCCTTGCCTTCATGTACCCGCACTCTGCGTTCGCAGTTTGGCAAGTGGCAGCCTCGCTGTTGTTGCTGGTCGCTGTGACCGCCCTGGTCATCCCGGCCCGCCGGCACCGGTATCTGGCCGTGGGGTGGTTTTGGTTTATGGGAACAATGGTACCCATGATCGGCCTGGTGCAAGTTGGGGCGCAGGCAATGGCCGACCGTTATGCTTATCTACCTCTCATTGGCCTGTTCATCATGGCTTGCTGGGGTGTCGCCGATTGGGCCGGGCAACGGCAGGTTTCTACGGCCTGGCTGGCCGCTCCCAGCCTTGCGGCGTTACTGGCCTTGGCCATGGTCGCTCATCGTCAGATCGGCTACTGGAGCGACAATGTCAAGGTGTGGGCGCACACCGTGCAGGTCACCCGCGGCAATTGGATAGCCGAAAACAACCTGGGCGCGGCCCTGATGCGGGAGGGAAAAATGGAGGACGCGATCATGCACTTCCGCTCGGCGGAGGCCATTTATCCCAGCGATCCCCGCACCTACCTGTTCATCGGTTTTTACGAGCAAAAGAAGGGAAACCTTCCGGCCGCCATCGAGCAGTACGAGAAAGTGATAAGCGTCACGCAGAACGACATTTGGAACAATGCCCAACTACGAGACAACGCATGGATGAATATGGGCTATGCCTACCGCGATATGGGAGACCATGCCCATGCCGCCGAAAGCTTTGCCGCAGCGGAGAACCAGCGTCGCGAGTTCCTTCGCCAGCAGCATAAATTGGGGCCTTGAGACCGAACCCGGGGCTGTGCTCTAGGAACCGGCTATCTTAGCCGTTGCCTGTTCGGCAGCCGCTTTCATCTCCTCCTGCGTCAGGTCCTTCACGTGAGTGGCAATGGACCAGCGATGCCCGAAGGGATCCATCACCTGTCCGTAGCGGTCGCCCCAGAATTGAGTCGCCACCGGCATGATGATCTGCGCCCCGGCAGCAACGGCCGAAGCGAATACCTTGTCCACATCCTCAACGTAAAGATGCAGGCGCACACAGGTATCAGCCTTGGTGGTGGAAGGCGCGAGAGAATTCCATTCCGGATATTCGTCAGCGAACATCAGGATGGAATCGCCAATTCTGACTTGGGCGTGCATCACCTTTCCGTCAGGCGCAAAGCTGAAGCCCATCACTTCCGCTCCGAAGGCACGATGGTAAAAATCGGCCGCCGCCTTGGCGTCGTTCACCACGATGTGCGGGGTCAATGTGTGAAAACCTTTGGGGATCGGTGACACGGCGTTGGTCATGGATGCGCTCCTTATGACGGTCAATATATCAGTCAATTGCAAGTTTTGGAGATTCTCCACAACCTGGCGATCGGCGCACGCCGGAGTAGTTCAGCCCACAGGAATTCGGGATCTTGAGGCAGAAGGCGGGCGGCGTCGGTACCTAGGGCGAAGTCTGTCTCGTTATAGGTCATAGTGGCGCTATGACATTTAAAATCAATGACTTACCAAGAGTCCTGAGGGAACTTTCCTAGAACATAATCGCAAACACCTGCACACCTAAGTGTTGAACCGTAGGGTTTTGTGGGACTTGCAATGGCACCAGGATTGCACTTACATGAACAGCCCGTAGTAAGGGCGTGTGGGTTAGTTCGCGAATTGAACCTAAAGGAGGGTTCGATCTTTGAAACTGCGTATCGCTTTGCTCACAATTCTGTGCGTGGCGCTAGCTGGGATTCCAGCTTGGGCCGATTATAACAACGGTGGAATCAACGGCAACGTTGATGCCTGGACCATTAACTTCGGCTACATCGTTAGCGACACCTATGTCCTCGCTAGCGACACAAACGTGACCGGCTTCCAAATCGGTGTTTGGGAGTTCCCGGGCGACACAACGTTGTCGGTGGATTGGTCCATTGGCCTAACCGAATACGGCAGCGACGATAGCTCACGGCACGGCTGCCGTGACGGACAGCTTCATTTCCACCAATGGCTTTGGCTATAACGTCGACAGGCTCACGGCAAGCGGCCTGAACGTGCCAGAGCTGGGCGGTGTCACCTACTGGCTCAGCCTGCAGAACGCGGTTGTTTCCAGCGGCGACCCGGTATTCTGGGACGAAAACAGCGGCCCGTCGTCGGCCTCTGAGAGCTCCGTCGGCACCATTCCTTCGGAAGCTTTCACCATCAACACCAGCGGCGGCGGCGGCGGCGGAACGACGCCTGAGCCCAGCAGCATCATGCTGTTCGGTTCTGGCATCCTCGGCCTTGCCGGCGTACTGCGTCGCAAGCTGTTCTAACCCTTCGGACCCTTCCCCCAGGTCTTTTCAAGCCGGAGCTTCGTGCTCCGGCTTAATTTATTTCAGCCCCTACTTCTGTCCAGAATGGTCCAGCGCGGACTCCTTCCGTGAAGCGAGGGGCTGCCATTACGGCGACCTCCCCGAACCAACTTGCCTCAGGCCCGATCAGCCTGGTCATGGTGTGAGAAGGCGGTTTGCTTTGCGCTGGGCTGCGGGAAAATCTTCTGACAAGGCCCTGGCGTGCTGAATGGCCGCCTGGGCTTCGCTTTCGCGGCCACTCTGTTCCAAGGCCCGGGCCAGCAACACATAACCGAAGTCCGAGGGTTCGATTTTCATTGCGTGGGTGTATGCCTGTGCGGCAAGGCTGAGGTCTCCAGATTTTTGCGCCACCAAACCTAAACTGATCCAGGCCCCGACGAACTCTGGATTGACACTGACTGCAGCCTGCAAGTTCTGCTGCGCATCGGCATAGTCCCCGAGGTCCTTATAGGCGTAGGCTAAGTTGTTATAGGCTTGGGCCTTCAGCTTGGGGTTCCTCGCCAGGCTTAGGGTCTTCTTGTAGTACTCGATTGCCATCGGCACATTTCCATGCGAATGCTCGTAAATGCCGATATTCATGTTGCTGACGGGATCCGAGGGATCGATCGCGGCCGCAGCGCGGAAATGGGGAATGGCCTCTTCCATCCGACCGCGGCGCAGAAGCGCCATACCCAGGTTGTTCTCAGCCTGCCAATTCCCGGTAGTGACTTGCAAGGTATGGGTCCATAAAGCCACATGGTCGCTCCAATAGCCTATCTGGCGATGAGCCACCATCGCCAACGCCAGCAGGACGGCAACGCCGGAGACGGCCAGCCAAACCGTCTGGAGGCGCCGACGCTGGAACCAATCCGGCACAGCCCAGCAGATCATCATGAACAGACCGACCAAAGGCAAATACGCGTAGCGGTCCGCCATCGCTTGCGCGCCGACCTGTTTGAGGCCGATCATTGGTACCATCGTCCCCAAGAACCAGAACCATCCCACCGGAAGATAGCGACGGCGGTAGCTGGCTATGACCACGGCCGTAACCACCAGCAGAAAGAGGAAGGCCGTCGCGATCTGCCATAGCGTCAGCGAGTTGCCGGGATGTGGGTACATGGGCGCCAGGCCCGCCGGCCAGAAAGCCATTCCCACATATCTCGCATAGGCAACAACCGCGTTCTCGACCCGAACGGATGGGGGATACCAAGAGGTTGCACCCCCCGCTCCCTGAGCCTTGATCGTGATGAAGGCGCTGGCTGCGGAAAGAGAAAGCAGTGGTAGCTTTTCCCAGACCAAGTCGGAAAAGCTCTTGGGCGCAATGAGCGACGCGCTGGATTCCTGGCCATCGGCAAACATCCGTCGCAAGGGCCAGTAATCCCACAGCAGCAGCACAAACGGCAGGGTGATTACCTGCGGCTTGCACATGAGCCCCATCGCAAAAAGCACCGCAACCTGGACATAGCGGCTGCTGTCAGGCTTGAACGCATAACGCCGATAAGCGTCCAGCGCGAGCAGGAAGAACAACATGCTCAACAGGTTCTTGCGCTCGGCAATCCATGCCACGGATTCTACGTTGATAGGATGCAGGGCAAACAGCGCGGCCACCATCGCGCTGCGGCCAACGCAGCCGGTGGCTCGCTGCAGCACCCAGAACAGCAGCAGCACATTCAGCGTGTGCAGAAGCAGGTTCATGTCATGGTGCCCGGCAGGCTCAAGATGGAAAAACTGGACATCCGCTGCATGAGAAAGCCAGGTCAAGGGATGCCAATTGGCCGCCGCGAAGGTCGTAAACGCCCAGGTCACCGTGCTCCAGCGCAAACCGGCCTTTACGTGGAAGTTGTCGAATACGTAATCCGCGTCATCGTAGTTGGCAAATGGGTGGTTATGTATCGGATAGTAGAGCGCGACAGTGGCGACTACCAGGAGAACTCCGAGAACAAACATCTGGCCGTGCGGCGAGGTTAGAAAGCCCATGCCGAGGCTGGTCTGACGCCGTTGCTGAGGTCGTCCAACCGCTCACTCGTCCTCCCCGGAGGCGACGATACTCTCCATCAATTTATTGCGCGAGAAGGCGGTCGACCGACCGTTGGGTCTCGGTGAAATTCCGCGACAGGTGCTTGGCTTGCTCGCTAGCTGACTCGGCTTCAGCTGCGCGTCCGCTTTGCTCTAGGGCCCGCGCCAGTAGCAGGTAGCCAGAGTCCGAAGGCTGAATCTCCACGGCACGGGAGTAGGCATGGACGGCCAGACTGAGATCGCCGGTTCTTTGCGCCGCCAGTCCCAAGCCAATCCATGCACTGGCATAACGAGGGCTGTTATTGACGGCCTGCTGAAAGTGATCACGGGCGGCGGCATCATCGCCGAGATCACGGTCGATCAGGGCCCAATTGTTGTAGGCCTCAGACCGAAGCTTCGGGCTCGGGGTAACGTTGAGCACCTCCTGATATTGTTCGATGGCTTGCGGCAAGTTCTTGTGTTGCTGTTCGTAGAAACCAATGTCGAGATGACTCACAGGATCTTCCGGGTTGATCGCCGCTGCCGCCCGGAAGTGGGCGATAGCCGCCTCCAGCTTTCCGTCGCCCATCAGCGCCCCGCCCAGGTTGTCTTCGGCGAGCCAATTGCCAGTCGTCACCCGTAAAGTCCGCGACCACAACGTCACGTTGTCTTCCCAGTATCCCATCTGGATGTGGGTCACGCACGCCAGCGCGAACAACACGCCCAGACTCACCCCGGCCAACCAGGCAAGAGAGACGTGGCGCTGCACAGCCCATTCTGCCACGGTCCAGCAGATCATGATGAACAAACCGATGAAGGACAGATAGGCATACCGATCGGCCATGGCCTGGGTACCTACTTGCACCAGACCGATCATCGGCACCAGGGTTCCCAGAAACCATAACCACCCCACCAGAGGATAGCGGCGACGCCACTCGGTGATGACCAGTACCGTGATGGTCAGTAAGAACAGGAAGGCCCCGAATACTTGCCAGATGGGCAAGGAATGTGCGGGATGAGGGTACATTGGCGCAAGATCGGAAGGCCAAAAAGCCTTCTTCACATAGCTGGCGTAAGCAACGATGGCGTTCTCCAGCCGAACCGAGCGTGGATAATACTTCATCGCATAAGCGGCCCGCTGCGCTTTCACCGTAACGACAGCACTCACTGCGGCAAGGGCCAAGAGGGGGACCTTCTCACGTACCAACTCAGAAAGCGTTCTTCCCGGGATGGCTACAGGGGCCAGCTCGGCTGAAGACCGCTGCCTCGTGGCAAACATTCGCCGCAGCGGCCAGTAGTCCCATAGGAGGAGTACGCAAGGGAGAGTAATCACCTGCGGTTTGGCCATCAATCCCAGCGCATATAAGAATGCGACCGTCGCGTATCGGGCCACTCCGGGCTTAAGCGTGTATAGACGGTAAGCGCCGAGCGCGAGCAGAAAAAACGTCATGCTGAGCAGGTTCTTGCGTTCGGAGATCCAAGCCACGGTCTCGACGTTGATGGGATGCACCGCAAACAGGGCAGCCACCATCGCGCTGCGCCCGACATATCCCGTCGCCTGCCTCAGCACCCAGAACAGCAGCAAGACGTTCAGCACGTGCAAAGCGATGTTTGTGTCATGATGCCCAGCGGCATTGAGACCGTAAAACTGGCAATCAGCGGCGTGAGAAAGCCAAGTCAGAGGATGCCAGTTGCCCTGCTCAAAGGTAGTGAACGCCCACTCGACCGCCTTCCAATGCAATCCAGAAGTGACGTAAGGGTTCTCGGTTATGTAGACATTGTCGTCGTAGTTAACGAATGGATGCCCGTCCACGGGGTAGTACAGGATAAGAGTTGTAACGGCTAGCAGAACGCCAAGGAGGAACGTTTGCCGCTGTGGCGATGCGAACACTCCAACGCTGGGCCGGGATCGGTTCTCTTTCCCAGGGATCACATCAACCGAGGTCACTCATCCCCCAAGGTTTGGATTATATCCGAATGTTTTTCTGACTCGATCAGCAAGTTGAGTTGGCATATTTCAGGACCGTCTGTCGTTCTGGATCAAGAGAAAAGCCGGAGACGAATGCTCCGGCTTTCCAACCTCGGACGGGTTAAGACTACAAGGGGAACTTGCGACGCAATACCCCGACCAGACCAAGGATTCCTGAACCAAACAGAAGGATGGTGCTGGGCTCAGGAGTTGTTCCGCCGCCGCCGCCGCTGGAGTTGATGGTGAACGCTTCCGAAGGAATGGTGCCGACGGAGCTCTCAGAGGCCTGCGACGGGCACCCTGGAGAATCGCAGCCTGCGCCGCTGTTCTCATCCCAGAACACCGGGTCGCCGGTGGAAACAACCGCGTTCGCCAAGCTGAGCCAGTAAGTCGTTCCACCAGTCACGGTGACGTTCAGGCCGCTTGCCGTGAGCCTGTCGATGTTGTAGCCAAAGCCGTTAGTGGAAATGAAGGTGTCGGTGACGCCAGCCGTGCCGCTGGGCTATCGTCGCTGCCGTATTCGGATAGTGCCAACGGCCCAGTCCACCGACAACGTTGTGTCGCCCGGAAACTCCCACACCCCGATGCTGAAGCCGGTCACGATGGTCGGGCCAGGATCGTACGTTTTGCAGCACAGGTTGAACGTGTCGCTGACGATGTAGCCGAAGTTAATGGTCCAAGCATCAGTATTGCCGTTGATTGGACCGTTGCTATAATCCGCCCAGGCTGGGATCGCGGCCAGCGCCAGGCACAAAATTGTGAGTGAAGCAACGCGCAGTTTCAAGCTACACCCTCCTACTGTGAAGTGAGGCTCCTTCGGAGTGCCTACGGGGTTCCCGTTCGTGGTTTAAAGCCGATTTGTTGATACCGCAATTCCGATTCACACGTAACTACAATGAAACCACCACGTCAGGATACTCGTGGGCTACGTTATTGCAACATAAATCCAGACGATTTCCTCTTGAGCGACAATGCCGTCGAGCCTTGGGATCTTCCTGTTCCGTGAATCTGACGCTCCTTCGGAGGCTACCTCAAGCGGTCGTACTCGGCCTGAGCGACCCTCACGATAGGGAGGTTGGCGTCAGCATCCTTCCACAGCTCGAGGAATTGCTCGTAAGATTGGCGGGCGGCTACTCTGTCGCCGGTCATAGCTTGTGCACGTCCGAGCTGCAGATGCGTCAGCGCCCCTGTAACAAAGTTCAGCATGATGCCCTTATGGTCGAGTATTTTCTGGAACTCTGCAGCAGCCTGCTGACCTTGACCAGCCATCAGGTACGCTTCTCCACGAATGTACACGGGGTAAAGATATCGAAGGGACAGAGTGCCCAGTTCGTACGGCTGGGTAACTCGCAGAACCTCGATTGCCTTGCCTGGGTTGTGGTTCTCCAACTCAATGGCCGCCCGGATTGTCGGTAGCGAATAGCCTTGCATCATGGTATCCAGCGGGAAGTCGCGGTCAAGCTGGTCGACTAGCTTCTGTGCTTGGGGTATCTTGCCGCTACGGGCAAGGGTCAATGCCGTCATCACCCTCACATCCCGTCCCGGCATCAGGGCCATGGCATGCGCTGCCGCAGGGAGAGCCCGGGTCCTATCGCCAATTTCCGCCTCGCGCAGGGCTTCATTTGCCTCCCATCCTGCCGCAGTTTCCGGAGTACCAGCGTGCTTCGCCGACTCTACGGCGCGCTGCGAGAGCTCACGGGCCTTTTCGAAACGGCCACGGTAGGCTGCAGTATCCGACTGGGTGGAGAGGAGCAGGTCTTCAGCGCCGGGTTTGCCCATTGCCCAGGACACCTCCTCCTGCATGACAGCATCATCACCCAGAAGGAAAGCCGTGTAGTAGCGATACTGACGCAGAGAAGGATCGTCCAGTTTGCGGTTTCGGGCATCAACGAAGGCCGCGTTCGCCTTCTCTGGCTGGTTCAACGCGTTATAGGAATATTGAAGAATGGCATACGGGCCAACATTGTCGGGAGCAAGCCGAATCGTTTCCCAAGCCTCCGCGACAGCCTTGTCGTACTGTCCCAGTTCCTCATAGATAACGCTGAGGTTTTGGTGCGGCTTGCGGTCCCCGGGATCATTCAGGGCCGACTCCTTGTAACTTTCAATCGCCTTCTCCAGCTCTCCGGTGACGGCATCATAGTAGTGTCCTTCAATGTTCAACCGTTCCCGTTGGCTTACGCGATCGCGCAACTGGTAGGCCTTTCGATAATTCGCGATTGCCAGAGTAGTCTGGTTGCGATTCTCATACTCGGCCCCCAGGAGGGCATAGGCAGCGGCGAAGTTTGCATCCAGTTCCAAGGCGCGATTAAGGTAGGGAATGGGATCGGCCTCGCCGGTCATTTGGACTCTCCGCGCCCGGCTGAAGGCTTGCAGCGCTTCCATCGATGGGGTGGTGACCTCTTCCAGCGGTTTGTTGAACTGCTCCACCGACGCCAGCGACTCACCAAGTTGTTCACGCACCTGGTTGGCTACCTGTTTCACCTTTTGGAGCACTTGGTTGCGGTTCTCCGCCTCGTCATCCGCGCTCGCCAGCGCCTCCCCCGTATGGCAGTTGATCGCCTTCAGTTCGATCAGGAAGTGGTCCCCCACCGCGCCAATTGAGCCCGCAAGCAGTGCCTTACTGTTGGTCCGTTGACAAACCTCCCGTGCTATCTCCCTCGTCAGAGGCGCGTTTGGACGGTTCATCAGCCTGAGCGTACCACTCACTTTCTCGTCTGAGAGTACGTTCAGGAAATGCGACTGCTCCAACTGCATGGCCAGCGCGGTCTTTAAGGTGTCATCCCACAGCTTGTCGCCCGTGCTATTGGCGAAGTCGGCCACAACGACGGTGTCCTTGGCGGCAAGAGCAGGGACTTTGCGGAAGCGCCAGTAGAGCCCCCCCGCCACCAGGGCGGCGACAACGATTGCGGCAGCCGCCAGCAGAGGCCAGCGTCGGCGCAAGGGATTCTCGGCTTCACGTTTGACCTTTTCCAGATCGAAGCGGATCTCCGCCGCACGCTGGTAACGGAGGTCCCGATTCTTCTGCAAGCACCTGGTAACGATGGCTTCCAGTCTGGGCGGAAGGTCGGACCTGAGCTGCAGAACGGACTTGGGTTCGCCTTTGAGGATGCCATCGTGAAGGGCCTGGGCGGTGCCACCGGTGAAAGCCTGACGTCCGGTCGCCATCTCATAGAGCACCAAGCCAAAGGAAAACAAGTCGGTGCGGGCATCCAGCTTCTCGCCCCGCACCTGCTCCGGAGACATGTAAGCTGCCGTGCCGAGAACTACTCCGGGGCGGCTGAGGCCCAAAGCCTTCCCATCGGGAGCTGGTGCCGGAAGGCTGCTTCGGGCGACAACCTCACCGGTGCAATCTTCCTTCTCGGCCGCTTCGGTGAGCTTCACCAAACCAAAATCCAGAATCTTGACTACACCTTTATCGCTGATGAAGAGGTTGGCCGGCTTGATGTCGCGATGGACAATGCCCTTCTCATGCGCCGCCTCCAGCCCGTGCGTAATCTGGATTGCGAAATCGAGCAACTGCCCGAGCCCCATCCCATTGGCAGGAGCGGAACCGTCCCTCAGCGTCGCCAGGAAGTCCCTCAGGGTTTGCCCTTGCAACAGTTGCATCACGATAAAGGGTTGGCCCTCATGCTCGCCGAATTCATAGATGGAACAGAGGTTGGGATGGTCCAGCGCGGAGGCGGCGCGGGCCTCGCGCTCAAACCTCTCAAGCGCGCGGGGATCGTGTCCAACGTCCTCGGGTAGGAACTTCAGGGCCACGGCCCGGCCTAGCCGTATGTCTTCGGCACGATAGACGACTCCCATGCCGCCACCGCCCACTACCTCCAAAATGCGGTAATGGGAAACTATCTTTCCGGTTAGGCTTGTGGGCTCAAACTGCAGCGTCGCCGGTGTGTCCGACCGGCTGTCGAAGCTTTCGTCGCTCGGCGGCCTATCGCCCGCGCTGGACCGCATCCGCTCTACCGGTACCATGAGGCGGTAGCCGCGCCGGGCAACGGTTTCTATGTACTTTGGCTTCTCGGCCGAATCGCCGAGCGCTGTGCGGATCTTCTTGATTGCCGTGTTAATGCCGTGGTCGAACTCCACGATCGTGTTGTTCGGCCATAGCCGGTTCTGGATTGCCTCGCGGGTGACGATCTCGCCGCCGTATTCGACCAGAATCCGCAGTACCTGGAAGGGTTGTTCCTGCAGTCCAATTCTGCGCCCGTCCTGGCGCAGCTCTCCAGCCCTGAGGTCAAGTTCAAATGTTCCGAAGCGGACGCGCTGTGCAACCGTATCTCTCATGAATTCGTAACGATCGCCAAAGTTTACTATTCTTGTCCGCAGTACACCAAGCTTAGTTTCTCCGGCCGGTGACGATTGCGAGAGGATTTGCGTGATCCGTCGCAGGTGGAGGTGGCGGACGCGCTAAAATGACGCGATGACGGACTCGCTGTTTCTGAGCATTTGGTTTCCCAGCTTCCGTGAGGGGGAGATGATGTCGCGCGCCGTTGGGCGTGTTGCGGCAGTTCCCTTATTCAGCCTTGCGCGAGGGCGTCACCTATCTTTCGGTGCATCCCGTTGCCTGGACTGAGCCTACTGTGCTAGAGCGCCGCTTCAATCCGGGAATTTCGCCCGAGGAAGCCGCGGACCTGGCCAGCGAATTCGTGCATGACGATTTCGCTTTCGTCTTCGAAGCGTTCTGGGACCTCTGGGTCCCCAGCGATGACGAGCGCGGCGATAGCTGGGTGCAACGCCCGGTTGCAGTACGCTTCCTGGTGCATGGAGTGCAGTTCGACGACGGCATTTACAGCGAAGATGGCCACGTCGAAGTGGATTTCGGGCTCGACACCTTGTTCGTGCACGAGGGGCTGCGGATTTCGCCTGTCATCGAAACGCATCTGCGCTCCAACATTGCGAAACTAGTGGCGTTCTCAAGCGCGGTCGAGAAAAATTGCGCCATCAGCGGCCGCGTTCTATGGTCGGAATCGGAAGAGAGCCTCGCCCAGAAATTGATTGCCAAGCTGCAACAGACGCAGTAGGCCAGCTGTCGTGTCTCCGTGTTCTCGGAGTGAAGTCCTACCACCTGCAAGAAAAGGCTCGACCTTTCGCCGAGCCCTCAGCTAGACACTGGCCCTCAACTCCCCAGCCACTACTTCGTGCGTCCGCCTTCCATCTTCAGCTCGGCGCTGGCGCCCGCTTGTGCTGCCGCCAGGCGCGCGGTGAGCACGCGGAAGGGCGAGCACGACACATAGTTGAAGCCGAGTTGCGCACAGAACTCGACCGACGACGGTTCGCCGCCGTGCTCCCCGCAAATCCCGATCTTGATGGTGGGACGGGTCGCGCGGCCTTTCTCCACCGCAATCTTCAGCAACTGGCCGACGCCTTCGCGATCGAGCACCGCAAACGGATCCTGCTTCAAGATGCCTTCCGCAAGATACGTCGGCAGGAACTTGTTGATGTCGTCCCGCGAGAAGCCGAATGTGGTCTGAGTCAGATCATTGGTGCCGAAGCTGAAGAACTCGGCCTCCTTCGCGATTTCGTCTGCGACCAGAGCGGCACGCGGCAACTCGATCATGGTTCCCACCAGGTAATCGACTTTCTGCTCTTTCTCCGCGAAGACCTCCTCGGCAACGCGGCGCACGATGGCCGCCTGGTTGGCCATCTCCTTCAATCCGCCGGTCAGCGGGATCATGACCTCCGGCTTCACCTTAACGCCTTCCTTAGCGACTTTGACAGCCGCTTCGAAGATGGCGCGCACCTGCATCTCGGTGATCTCAGGATAGGTAATACCCAGACGGCAACCACGATGTCCGAGCATGGGATTGACTTCGTGCAACTGCTCGACGCGATTCAGTAGCTTGCGTAAATCCTTCAGCTTGGGCGACTTCGGCTTGGTCACTTCGAGCTTGCCGATTTCGACCATCAAATCTTCGCGGCGCGGCAGGAACTCGTGCAGCGGTGGATCGATGGTGCGGATGGTGACCGGAAAGCCGTCCATGGAACGGAAGACGCCGACGAAGTCGTTGCGCTGCATGGGAAGCAGCTTGCGCAACGCGGTGCGGCGGTCCTTCTCGTTGTTGGCAAGAATCATCGTCCGCATGTGCGGAAGACGGTCTTCGGCGAAGAACATGTGCTCGGTGCGGCACAGACCAATGCCTTCAGCGCCGAACGCCCGCGCCTGCAGCGCGTCGCGCGGAATATCGGCGTTGGCGCGAACACCCATGCGCCGGAAGGGCTCGGCCCAGCTCATGATCTTCTGCAACTCAGGATCGTCCGGCCGTGCCGCAACCGTGTTGAGTTTGCCATTGATCACGCGGCCGGTGCTGCCGTCGAGGCAAATCCAATCGCCGTCCCTCAGGGTCTTGCCTTTGACCCGGATCTCGCGCGCTTTCTCATCCACCTCAATATCGCCCGCGCCCGCCACGCAGCACTTACCCATGCCGCGCGTCACCACGGCAGCGTGGCTGGTCATGCCGCCGCGAGAGGTCAGAATGCCGGCAGCGACTTCCATGCCGCCAATATCTTCGGGTGTGGTTTCACCACGAACGAGAATTAGCTTCGCACTTGAATCTTTATTGAACCTCTCCACCGCTTCGTCAGCGGTGAAAACGATCTGGCCTACAGCCGCACCCGGCGATGCCGGCAGGCCAGTCGCAAGCACCTCGACATCCTTGCCCTTTTCATCGAGGCTCGGGACCAGGAAATCGTAGAGTTGGTTAGGCTCGACGCGGAAGATCGCTTCTTCCTTGGTGATCAAGCCTTCCTCCACCATCTGGATGGCGACACGGACCGCCGCGCGACCCGTGCGTTTGCCATTGCGCGTCTGCAGCATGTACAGGCGTCCATCCTGGATGGTGAACTCGAAGTCCTGCATGTCGCGGTAGTGCTTCTCCAGCCGCGTGGTGATTTCGCGAAGCTGGTTGTAGGTGTCGGGCTGAATCTTCTCGAGCTCCGAGATATGCACCGGCGTGCGGATGCCGGCGACGACGTCCTCTCCCTGGGCGTTCATCAGGAACTCGCCGTAGAACTCCTTCACGCCGGTTGCTGGATTGCGCGTGAAGCCGACCCCGGTTCCGCTGGTCTCGCCAAGGTTGCCGAACACCATCGCCTGTACGTTGACGGCGGTGCCGAGGAAATCGTCGATGTTGTTGATGCGGCGATACGTCTTAGCACGCTCGTTCAGCCACGAGCGGAACACGGCATCGCGCGACATGACCAGCTGCTCGTGCGGGTCCTGCGGGAACTCGCGCTTGGTGTGCTTCAGTATCACCTTCTTGTAGTCGGCGATGACTTCCTGCAGCGCCTTGGCGTCGAGGTCGGTGTCCAGCCTGACCTTCTTCTGCTTCTTCTTGCCGTCGAAGACCTCTTCGAACGCGTGCTTGGGAATGTCGAGCACCACCGAGCCGAACATCTGAATCAGGCGGCGATAGGAGTCGTAGGCAAAACGCGGATTGTTGCTGCGCTTGGCCAGGCCCTCGACCGACTTGTCATTCAGCCCGAGGTTGAGGATGGTGTCCATCATCCCGGGCATGGAGAACTTCGCGCCGGAACGGACGCTCACCAGCAGCGGATTGTCTGCGCCGCCGAGTTTTTGCCCCTGGAACTGTTCCAGCCGGCGAAGCGCCTCGTCCATCTGACGGTTGACTTCCTTCGAGACGGTGCCGGTGCGCATGTACTCGCGGCAGGCCTCGGTCTGGATAGTGAAGCCGGGAGGCACAGGCAGGCCAGCGTTGGTCATTTCGGCGAGCCCGGCGCCTTTTCCGCCCAGATCGTCTTTCATCTTGCCGTGACCTTCGGCGTGGCCGTCGCCAAAGAAGTAAACGTATTTCACGGCCTTGCCGTTGGTGGCGGCCGCCTTTTCAACATCGGTGGTGATCGTGCTCATGGTAGGAGTCCTTTACAGTTCGGAAGGTTAGGATGATTTGTTTTCGGTTACGATCTCGCTGAAATCGGCGATGGTGGAAAACTCGTTTAATAGGTTGCTGCAACAGCGCCAGGCGATTGGCGCGCACACGTTCGTCATCCACCATCACCATGACTTTGTCGAAGAAGGCGTCCACCGGCTTGCGCAAACGGCTAACCTGCGCAAGGGCCGGCGCATAGTTCTTTTCCGCGCGCAGTTCGCGAACTTCCGCCGCGATCGCGGGCATCTCGGCTGCCAGCTTCTTCTCCGTCTCCTCGGTCAGCGCGGCCGCATCGAGCTGCGGGGCTACCGCCTTGTTCGTCTCTTTTGCCTGCCGAAGAATGTTCTTGATGCGCTTGAACGCCACCGAAATCGAGGCGAAGTCCTCGGAGCCGCGCACTTCGCTGACAGCTTCCGCCCGAGCGATTGCGTCCACCACGTCATCGCTTCCGGCCACGAGCACAGCGTTCACCACGTCGTACGCAAAGCCGCGCACATCGCGCAGGTAGAACTCCAGGCGCTCGCGCATGAAGTGTGCGAATCGCTTCGTCGAAGTTAACGTCCTTGGCGAAGCGGCTCTCCGCTTCGGAGCCGATGTATTCGATGCGCGCGTCCGAGAACAGCTTTGAGATCGGCAGCGGCAGCTTGTGCTCAGCGATGATCTTCACAATCCCGTTGGCGGCGCGCCGCAGCGCGAAGGGATCTTTCGAGCCGGTCGGCTGCAGGCCGAGCGCAAACATCCCGGCGATGCTGTCGGCCTTGTCGGCGATGGCGAGGACCGCTCCTTCCAGAGTGCGAGGGACGCGATCGTCCATGGACTCCGGCTTGTACTGGTCGTAGATTGCGTCGGCAATCGCTTCGGCGGTAGCCGGAGGCAGTATGGGATCGAGTACCTGGGCCTTCGCGTAGAGGCCCCCGACAATGCCTTGCAGCTCGGTGAACTCCTTCACCAGCTCGGTTGTCAGGTCGGTCTTGGCCAGCAGCGCGGCCTTGTGAACCACGCCCGGCCGCGCCATCAGGCCGGCACTCCGCAACGCCTGCGAGATCAGGCTGCCAAGCCTTTGCACGCGCATGGTCTTGTCGAAATAGCTTCCAAGGTCTTTCTGGAAAGTCACGGCCTTCAGCATGTCCACGCGCTGGCGCAGCGGGACCTTCTGATCGGTCTCCCAGAAGAAGCGCGCGTCGTTGAAGCGGGCGCGCAGTACGCGCTCGTTGCCGTGGCGGATGAGCCCGTCGGGATCGCCGTTCGTGTTCAGCACCGCAAGGAAATGCGGCAGCAGTTTGCCGTTTTCGTCCTCCAGCGCGAAATACTTCTGATGATCGCGCATGACCGTGACCAGCACTTCGTCGGGAAGCGCGAGGAACTCGGGATCGAAACTGCCGAGAACGACCGATGGAAACTCGGTGAGATTGACGACGGTGTCGAGCAGGGCCTTGATCCTCACGCCAGCGTGCGCCGGGAATCGCCGCGAGTAGCCGCGTCGAGCGCCTTGCGAATGCGCTGCTCGCGCTCCGCGGCGTTGACCACCACCGAGCCGCTGGCCAGCTTTTCGGCATAGTCAGATGGGCGGCCGATCTCCAGCTTCCCGGGGGAGAGAATGCGATGACCTTCACTGCTGTGTCCGGCGCGAATGCCGGCGAACTCGAGCGGCACCACGTCACCATCGAGCAGCGAAACCAGCCAGCGTACGGGCCTCACAAATCGCTCCGCCGACTTGCCTCGCCAGTACATGCTCTTCGCCCAGTAGATACCGGCAATCTCTTTGGGCAGCGACTCGGCACAGCACCGCTGAGGCCGTTCGGCCAGGCTTGCTCCGGTGGTGCACCACATACCTGCCTTTAGGCGTCTCCTCCTATCCGAAGCGCATCCAACCTCCACTTTTTCCTTGCGCGCGAAGGCCTCAGCGGCGGCTGTTGGAACACCATCCTTGAAGGCAACCTTCTCCGAAGGCCCGAGTACCTAGTCGACGTATCGTCCGCCTGCTTTTCGGAAACGTCCCGAACCAACACTGCGAGGCGACGCGGTGTGGAGTAAGCCTCCGTGGCGGGCGGCGATGTGAGGCGGCCTATCAGGCTCTCACGCTCGCAGCAGGAGGAGAACTCGGCGTGCAAGCTCCTCGCGAGCGCCGTCAATCATGCGCGCGGGAATTTCTTCGGTGCCGATCTCGAGAAGAAAGTCAGGCATAAGAACAGCAATTAGCAGTTAGCTGTCTAGCACTTAGCAAAATATAGACGAACCACCATTGTGACGAACCGCCGAGCATGTCCGATGTGATTCGAGTCACAGCAGCGATCAGGCGCAAGTTCCTGCGCAGCTTCACGATCTACTCGCCGCCAACGCGCTCTGCATCCGTCGATGCCTCTGTCTTCCGTTGTGCCGGCTGCTCTCGTCCGCTCGCTGCTGATCGACGTATGCTTTGGCCACGCCAACCGCCAGCGCCCGAATGCGCGCGATCACTCCAACGCGCTCGGTCACGCTGATTGCTCCCCGGGCATCAAGGATATTGAACAGGTGCGAACACTTCAGGCACAGATCGAAGGCCGCGAGCACGGGAAAGCGCTTGCGCTGGTCGCTCTTCGCTTCTTCGCTGCTTCCCGAGAATTCCGCCTTCACCCGCGAAGGGTACGAGCAGCGATCCAAGCCGCGTATTCGTTCGAGCAGCGCCTGGCATTCAGCTTCATACAGCTTCAGATGCTTCCACGTCTTCTCCACGTCAGCGCGCTCGAAGTTATAGACGGAGAACTGCAACTCGTCCTGCAGCCGGATCTCGCCGTACTTCACCGGCCGGCCATCCGGGCCGACCACCCACGTGATGTCGTAAATGCTGTCCACATCCTGCAGAAAGGCCGCGATGCGCTCCAGGCCATACGTCAGCTCGGCAGAGATGGGATCGAGATCGATGCCGCCACACTGCTGGAAGTAGGTGAACTGCGTGATCTCCAGGCCGTCGAGCATCACCTGCCAGCCGATGCCCCACGCGCCCAGCGTGGGCGACTCCCAGTTGTCTTCCTCGAACTTGATGTCGTGCTTGCGCAAGTCGATGCCAATCGCTGTCAGCGAGTCCAGGTACAATTCCTGCACGTTTTGCGGCGGCGGCTTCAGGATCACCTGATACTGCATGTGCTTGAACAGGCGGTTGGGGTTCTCACCATACCTGCCGTCAGCGGGACGGCGCGATGGTTGCACATAACCGACACGATACGGTTTGGGACCAAGCACCCGCAGGAACGTTTCCGGCGCCATGGTTCCCGCGCCGACTTCGACATCGTAGGGTTGCTGCAAGACGCAACCGTGCTCCGCCCAGAAGTTCTGCAGGCGAAGAACCAGTTCCTGGAAGGTCAGCGGATTTTGCGATGAGACAATGATCCCGTTAAACGAGTTCAACGAGCTACAGCCGACGTCTGTGTTGAAGGCACGGCTTCAGCCGTGCCGTGACGCCGCGTAAGACTGGGCTTCAGCCCCTGAAGCACATCGGGTTCTTTTGGACAGCGAGGTTCCCCAGTGGCTAGCCGGACCTCTGTCATCCCGGTACGGCACGGCTGGCCGCCCTTTCAAAGCACGACGGCCCTGATCACAGTTTCGCCAGCATGGTGGCCGTCACCAGCTTCTTCTCGATGTGGCGCTCCATGATCTGCACCAAAAACTTTCGCAGATCGGAGTACTGCTCCGCAGTCCACGGCTCGGCGGCAAAATTTTCCACCGGCGAACGGAACATCTGCGCGGCCAAACGTCCGTGAATCCGCTGACAGCTCCGACGATGCCAGCCGTTTGTGCTGCGCGCACATCAAGCCATCGGCCAGCACGTGATAGAACGCCCGGCTGCCGTTGAGCACTGCTCCGCAGTTGACGCACTCGCTCAACTCGGGAAGAAACCCTACAAGCCGCACCAGCCAGAGCTGGAAGTACGTCAGCGGCATCCAGATCGACCCTGAACGCAACTGGTGCAGCACCGAAATCGCCAGCCGGAAGATCGCATCGTTCGCCTCCCGGTCCGGCAACAACTCGTCCAGCGTTTCCGCCACATGCTCCAGTGCCGCCACTCGCGGATAGTCCACCGTTGCCGACAGCGGCGACTCCAGGATGTCGCAGGAATCAAGCCGCGCCAGCTCCTGCCCCTCGCGGTCTTCGTAGTACGCTCGCACCCAGGTGAGCGGCTCGAGCGCTCCACCGAAACGCCGCTTCGATCTCTTTGCCGCCCGCGCCACGCCCTTGATCTTGCCCTCAGCGCGCGTGAACAACGTCACCAGCAGGTCAGCCTCGCGCAGCGGATAGGTTCGCAACACGATCGCTTCCGACTGCGTCAGGGACATGGGACCGCATTCGCCAGGAGCCCACCAGACTTATGGGAGAAAAAGTTGGGCCTTGCGTCGTAACCTTTCGATTCTACTGGCGGAAGGTGGCGATGTGCAAAAACCGCTAAGAGGCAAGCGCCGAAAAACTCCGAGGCCATCCAGGGCTGGGTCGTCGGTTCGCTGACGTCCTTCATCTTGCTCCGTTTGGATACACCAAGATCTTGCTGGCCTCGCCGGTCTTGAGCCGTTCCATGCCCAAGGCGAAATCCTTCATTGCGATCCGGTCGGTGATCACGGGGTGCAGGTCGAGCTTGCCCGCCTTGAGCAGCGCGGTCATCTGATACCACGTCTGGTACATGCGACGTCCGTTAATGCCCTGCACGGTAGCGCCTTTGAAAATCACCTCTTCTGCTAGGTTGAGTTCGACGGGACGGGAAGGGATTCCGAGGAGGGACATGCGGCCACCGAGACGCAGGATTTTGAATCCTGTTCGAATGGCCTCGGTTCGCCCGGCCATTTCGAGCACGACGTCAACCCCGGTGCCACCGGTGTTGTCCATCACCACGCCGTACACGTCATCCTTCGTGGGATCGAGCACGAAATCAGGGCCCATCTGCTTCGCGATTTTGCGGCGATGCTCATTCACTTCCAGCGCGAAGATCTGCGTCGCTCCGCAGGCGCGCGCCACCGCGATAGAGAACAGCCCAATCGGGCCACAGCCGGTGATGGCGACACTCTTGGCAGCGATCTCGCCCGCCAGCACCGTGTGCACCGCGTTGCCCAGCGGATCGAGAATGGACGCGTACTCCTGCGGGATGGAAGGATCGAGCTTCCAGATGTTGGACTCAGGGATGACAACGTACTCGGCGAAGGCGCCGTTGGTGTCCACGCCGATGATCTTCACGTGCTGGCAGATGTGGGCTTCGCCGATGCGGCACTGCAGGCACTTGCCGCACGCCACGTGCATCTCGGCGGAGACGAAGTCGCCTTCCTTCACGCTGGTGACTTCGTTGCCAACCGCTTCCACTGTGCCGCAGAACTCGTGACCGGGAATCAGCGGCGGATGAATGCGGCGCTGCGCCCACTGGTCCCATTGATAAATGTGCAGGTCAGTGCCGCAGATGGATGCCATCTTGACCTTGACGAGCACCTCGGTCGGGCCAAACTGGGGCTTGGGAACTTCGCGAATCTCCGTGCCGGGCGCGGGCTCCGGCTTTACAACGGCAATCATGGTTTCAGACATGAGGACGGCTCTTCCTCCGCCGCTGAACGCGACGGCAAGTCAGCCCAGTATGAAGCAGCAGTGGTGGGCAAACCGGCAAGTTTAGCACGCGGCCCTGTGGCGCAAATCCGCACCCGGTTTCTATCTCGTCTTCTGCTTCTGCAACATGCCGGCGTTGAACTGCTCGCTCTGGCCCTTGGGAACGCTTAGCGTCTTCCACTGCGCAGCCCTTCCAGTGTTTTGCCAGAAAAACGATCTGCCCGACGTGATAGGCATAATGAGCAACTTGGCGGTTGATGGCTTGCAGCACGGAATGCGGCTCGCCGCGAATGGTGACGGTGCGCTCCAGATCGTTCGGGATGAAGGGAGTTAAGGGTCTCGGAAGACCAGTTCCCAATTCTGTTCCCACGAGTTGAGCACTTCCTCTCGCTTGGCGTCGGCGTGCATGACAAACTCCCGGTCGCGATTCCGGTCTGGCTTCTCGCCGTCGCTGGTGAGAAAGTCGGCGAAGCGCGAGCGCATGTTGCCCGCGAGGTGCTTCACGATGATGGCGACACTGTTCGATTCAGTATCAGGCGCGGCGAAGAACTGCTCATCGCTGAGCTGCGCGATGGCGTTGTCTGCCAGGCGCTTGTGGCCACGGAGGCTGCGGAATGCTTCGTCGATGTAGAGCAGGCGGAAATCACTCATCGGTTCATTGTCTCCTGAATTCTCTTCCCGGCAAAGAATTCAAACCTGCAAAACAGCCAACTTTTACATCATACCGGTCGCCGATGATTTTGGCCAGTTCACGAAACCGGGCGCCACGCAATAACCTTTTTTAAAATATTTGTTGACATTCCTGCGCAGTAACCGCAATATCTTGGGTTAGACATACTGCTCATCCAAGATGTAGGGCAGCTATGGCAGTTCACACAACCTTCGAGGGAGAAGGTTCACTTAATAAGGAGGAATACCCAATGGCGACAAAGAAGAAAGCCGCGAAAAAGGCAGCCAAGAAGAAAAAGAAGTAGCGTAACCCTGCGAGGCGTGGGCCTCGCTTATTTTTTGGCCACAAGCTGGCCTCCGCGATTGCTGTTCGCGGGGGCCTTTTTCGCGCTTGCACATCGCGCTGGCAAACCGGGTCGGCTTTGAGCACGCTCGGAGCTGGCATTCGGTGCTCGCGCCGGAGTTGGTTCCCCGTAGGGGTTCGTGCTACAAGTATCCATCCGTGCTCTCCGTGCCTATGTCATGACTGCCGAGAAGAAAAAGCAACGCAAGAGCAGCAGCGCCTCCGATCCGGTGATTCCCGACAAGCTGTATTTCCGCATTGGCGAAGTCTCGCGCATCTGCCGCCTGCCGGCTTACGTGCTGCGGTTCTGGGAGACCGAATTCCCTCTGCTGAAACCGGTGAAGAGCAGCACCGGCCAGAGAATGTACCGCCAGCGCGACGTGGAGAACGTGCTGCACATTAAGAAGCTGCTCTACGAGCAGGGATATACGATCGCCGGAGCGCGCCAGCATCTGCGCGCTGAATCGAAGCCTGCGCGGCAGCAATCCGGCTTGCCCTTCCCCAAGAAGAGCTCGCCTGACCTGAAAAAGGTCCGGCAAGGATTGCAGGAGATTCTCGGCATCCTAAAGAAAAAACGGACGTGATCAGCCAGGCGACGTTGCTGCATTCGAGATCAGGTTCCGAACCGGCAAGAGTCCAGGCGCGGTCGTAGCCGTGCGCGTCGAGGGCAAATGTTCGCACGAGAACGTATTTGGATTCGATAGGATGAGGCCCAACTCGAGGAAGTGGCGATTCCTCTATCTCGTAGCATTAGTCGCGGTACTGATCGCGTTGGTTGCGGTCGCCCAATCGACTACGGCGCCATCCAAGAGCAAATTTCTGATTGCGTCGGACATTCACTTCAATCCGATGGCCGACACCACATTGGTAGCTGACCTCGCCGCAGCCGATCCCAGTCACTGGGAGACGATTCTGCAACGGATCGAGTCCAACCGGCTTCAGCCAATACGGCCAGGATACGAACTGGTGGCTTCTGCAATCTGCCCTGGACCAGATGCGCAAGACATTGCCCCATCCCGCCTTCGTGATGATCAACGGGGACTTGCTGGCGCACAGTTTTCCCAAGACCTATCGGAACGCCACGCACGACAACGATCGCGAACACTACCGGGCCTTTGTGCTTAAAACCGTGCAATTTCTGACCATCGAATTTCGCCAACGATTCCCCGACACGAAGATCCTGCTGACGCCCGGCAACAACGACGAAGATTGTGGGAACTACAGCATTCAGGCGGGCGGGACGTTTCTGAGCGACACGGCAGACCTGGCGCGAGATCTCGCCGGAGCAGACCAGGCATTCATCAGCCAATGGAAGGCCCTGGGCAGCTATAACGTGCCGCATCCAACGATTCCGGGGGTTCGTATCCTCTCGTTGAACACCGTCTTTTTCTCCAACAACTATCACGCCACCAGTTTCAGCAATGCATGCTCCCCGGTGGCTTCCACTGCTGCCAGCGATCTTCTGCGATGGTTGGATGGCAATCTAACCGCAGCCAGGCAGGCGAACGAAAAGGTCTGGCTCATGTTCCATATCCCTCCCGGGATCGACGGTTACGCGAGCACGCAGAAATGGGATACCCGATCGGAAGCGACCGCTCCATCGACGGACATGTCGTGTGCCGATGCGATTGTTCCCATGTGGGTTCCCGCCTGGACTGCGCAGTTCGATCGCCTGCTGGAGACGTTCCAGAACACCGTCACTGCAAGTTTCGCAGGCCACACCCATACGGACGACTTCAGGCTGATCAACACAGCCGGGGTTAACAAAGCGTTCGTTCTCATTAGTCCTGCGATCTCGCCCGTCTACGACCAAAACCCCGGCTTCCGCATTGTGACCTTCGACAGCGCCGGCTCTCTTGTAGACCAGTCCACCTACTATCTGACCAACCTCAAACAGGCCAGCAGCAAGGTCCGCGGCCGTTGGAAGAAAGAATATGAGTTCTCGCGGGAATGGAAGGTGCGGCGGCTGGACTTGGCCAGCTTGGGAACAATCTACGGCAAGGTCCAGAGAACGAACCAGACGGCCCGCGACCAGTGGTTGAAACTCTACAATGTTTCCAGCTCCGCCGCGGTTGTGCCGGCAGACAGCGTACGGGGCCTGTACTGCGCGATTGGGGCGCTCGACCACGCGGCGTACGAAAGCTGTTACTGCAGGACGGGAGGCCAGCCGGCTCCTGCTTCGAGGCGACCTGTCCGATCTGTCAGGCAAGTAGAATGAGGAGGAAAAGAAGTGGGGGATCTCATGGCGCAGGATTATCTACTCAAGACGGAACCCTCGGTGTACTCGTTTGCCGATCTGCAGCGGGATAAGGTCACGGTCTGGGATGGCGTGTCGAACCCGGTCGCGCTGAAAAACCTGCGAGCGATGGAGCCGGGAGCGCGATTGGTTATCTACGAGACCGGAGATCACAAGAGCGCCGTCGGAACTGCGTCGGTGGTATCGGTCGACGCCGCCGATCCGCGAAATCCCGTGGTGAAGATCAAGGCTGGCAAGCCTGTTCCACAGCCGGTTTCGCTGGCGGAGATCAAAGCCAATAAGCTGTTCGCCGACTCGCCCCTGGTGCGGCAGGGAAGGCTCTCGGTCGTGCCCTTGACGGCAGCACAGTACAAGGCGTTGACCGGGGAGTAGTCATTCTGGCTCTTGGGCATGAGTGCGAAGGCTCTTGATCGGCTCATCTGCCCGTTTTTGCACCGCGGCAAGCTGTTCCTCGGTCCGTCCCAACTGGAAAAGAACGGTCCTCACGGTCCTGTCCAAATCGCTTCCCAGAAGAGTTCGACCAGATTGCAATCCATGCTATGTCATGGAGACCTGGTTTACTTTCCCCGTCGTTTCGCCAGGATGCTTCAGAAGGAGCCTCTCCTCGAAGAGCCTCGCGATAATAGCCGGTCCATGCGCCTCCACCTGCATATCGGAGTTCATTTCTACTGACCACACAGAAATCCGCTCTTCGTCTGAAGATGGCCTCAACGGTTCCGTTTCCGGCCACGATTCGCGGATCGTTCCCGCGATGGAGCTCGTCCAGCCCGGGCATGTAACTCCACCAGCAGGTTTCCGAACTTTGTCTCTCGCAGGTTTTCGACAACGTGTACCAAGCCAGCCGACGATAACTCGCAATCACCATCGTGGTAGGTGAGCGTTTTCGGTTCGCCGTCGCGCGGCGCGCTCATAATTTCCGCTTCTCCCATGACGTACATCAGATAGTCGTGCGCGTGATGATGGCACAGAGTGCGATCGTGGGGCGCGATCTCGACCACAAAGAACCGCACGAACTCATTCGCGATGACGAGATGGTGTCGCGGTTCCTGCTCGATCGGGACCACGTCCTCGCAGGAATATGGTTCTTGGCCATTTAGGTCGTCGCGCGGGGATTCAAAAAGCAGGTCCTCCGCTCGGACTAAAGTCCTCGATCGGGATAATCCAGGAGAACAATGCTTGCAGCCGCGGCCTGAGTCTGCTCTCCCTTCGCACCCTTGTCGGCTTGAACTCCACCACAACCAGACGCATGTCCTGATCGCCGGTGTTGGTCAGCCCGTGGTCGGGATGGCCGCCGTGATACATCATGTCGCCTGCCTTCTGATTGAAGTCCATGCCTTCGCCGCCTTGCCCGCCGGTGTGCGCGTGCATGTCGGTCAGCAGAACCACCAGATGGGGAAAAGGTTCGTCCGTCGCGACGGTCTGTTTCGGCTTAATGGTGTCCAGCGAAATGCGGAACGTATCGCCATAACCGATCAGTTTCGACTCCGGCGTCAGCGGCGGCCAGTCCTTGGCCCGCGGATCGTTTTCGCAATTTTTCACACACACCGGGTGGCCCTGGTTTTGCAGTAGCTCGATCGTCGCATTGTGAAACGGCGTTGCGGCAAGGTTGGTGGCGACATGGGTCAGCCCCGCCGGAGTATAACCGACGGCGCCATCTTCCAGCACGAGATGCTTGACCTTCCCATCGGGCGTGATGCTGTCAATCTCGGTGTGGCCGAGCGCGACGGCAATGTAGTCGTAGCCGTGATGGTGCATCAACGTCGACTGTTGCGGCGCGACATCGATGTAGAACGCGCGAATGTTTGGGTTGTCAATCTTCAGGTGATGCGACGGTTCCGCGGTGATCTCGACCGTGGGGCCGTACTTGTCGGGCGCGGCCGGTTTCGCATCCTGAGCGAACGCGAGGGCGGCGCCCAGGCAGAGCAACAACAGCGACAGATTAATCTTCATGCGGGAGAGAGTAGCGGCGCGCCTTCGGCAATGCAAGTAGGAAGTTGAGGCGTTTTGCGGGCGTGAGCGCAGCGGGAGCCCGCAGCCGAAATCCCAGCGCAGCCGGGCGTGAGCGCGGGGACCCGCAGCCGAAATCCCGAGCGCAGCCGAGGGATCTGTCAGCGGAAATCCTGTGCCGAGCGAAACGGAGTCGAAGGACCAGCAAAGCACGCGGGGCAACGCCTTCGATGGTGTTAAACTAGGAGCGAC
Source organism: uncultured Acidobacteriaceae bacterium (assembly GCA_963831675.1). Taxonomy (GTDB): domain Bacteria; phylum Acidobacteriota; class Terriglobia; order Terriglobales; family Acidobacteriaceae; genus Bog-257. The sequence goes on along the minus strand of CAWHRM010000014.1, from coordinate 87,959 downwards.
CTCGAAACCCTTCCGGTTCGCCTGGACCGGACTCATCGCCCAGTCGGGACGTGGCTCAGCCTGGTAGAGCACTCGCTTGGGGTGCGAGGGGTCGGCAGTTCAAATCTGCCCGTCCCGACCAATCTAGGCTGTCAAAATCACATGATTCCGCACGTGGGCAGCTCAGGATTCCTTGTGTAATTGGCCTGTTATCGCCAGAGAAATCGAGTGCTAGGCTCTTTACTCGCGGTGATGGGAGGAGGAGTGCGGAAACATGCGTCCAGCACTGCGTTACTGGAACCAGACATTTAAGTTGTTTTCCGACAGGAAGAGGCGCACAATCTGCAAACCGCTCGCAAAAGCAGTCAGGCCCTTAGTAACTCAACGATTGAGAAGGTGGAGTTATGAAGATTAGCACCACTTGCTTCATGGGTGCTCTGATGACAATTGGGACTTTCACGATGGCTCAACCAATGGTTGCGCCACTCAGTTCGCCGTGTCTCGCCACGCCCATCAAGTCGACGATCGATTGGCCACAGTTTGGTTTTACACCCTGCCACACGGGATATAACCCATATGAATTGGTTCTCGGCCCCACCACGGTCGTGAACCTGACTCTGCACTGGCAGTATCAGACGGGAGACTATGTTGCTTCGGCTCCGGCGGTACTAAACGGCGTAGTGTACGTTGCTTCGTGGGACCGTAATGTGCATGCGCTGGACGCCAATACAGGTGTACAGCGGTGGCATTTCCAGACGGGAGGGGTCTGTTCTTCACCAGCGGTAGCGAATGGCATGGTGTACGTCGGGTCCGCGGACGGCAATGTGTACGCTTTGAACGCCAACATGGGTGCACTTTTATGGAAGTACGTGAGCGGGGGTTCTATTTTCGCTTCGGTGACGCTCGCCGATGGCGTGCTGTATGTCGGATCTTACAAAAGCGAGGTTGCCATTAGCGCCAGCACCGGAGCGTTCTTATGGCAATACACGACAGGGGATATTATTAATCCCTCGGCTGCAGTGTCGAATGGAGTGGTGTACGTTGGTTCCAACGATGCTAATTTGTATGCCTTGGACGCCGGCACAGGAGCGTTGCTGTGGAAGTACACGACGGGAGCCTTGGTTGGATCTTCGCCCGCAGTAGTTAACGGCATCGTGTATGTAGGGTCCGACGACAAGAATCTATATGCGCTGAACGCCAACACGGGAGCTCTAGTGTGGAAATATACGGCTGGCTACGTGGTCGAATCCTCGCCGGCTGTAGCCAACGGCGTAGTTTATTTTGGAGCCTACGACGGCTTTTATGCCCTGAACGCCGGCACGGGAGTGTTGCTGTGGCGGTTCGGACAGGGAAGCGTCAGCACCTTACCGGCGGTGGCTAATGGGGTGGTGTATTTTGGATCAGGCGATGACTTCATTTATGCGTTGAATGCCAGCACCGGAGCGCTCCTATGGCGGTACCATGCCGGATTCGTCGTACAGTCTTCGGCGGCGGTGTCCAACGGCATGTTATACATCGGGTCCAGTGACCGGCGGTTGTACGCTTTCGGTTTATAGGTCGGGCTGTAATCCGCGGGGAGGCGGCCCTGCGGCAATAACTTACGAAAAATCCCCATATCACAAGTGATCAGGAGACCGTGCCCTTTGGGCGCGGATCCCTCGCGACGCTCGGGGTCTCGCCTTCAGGCTCCCACCTACCCGGGCTGAATTCCGCCTCGTTTTGCCTGAACCGCACCCAGCCTCCTCTCGTATAACCACGTAGCTGGACCCGCGTCCAAGCTTTGGGCCGGGACACGGTTATGGTTCTGCGCGACCTCTTCCGCGATGTCTTTCAAACGCTCTGGGCACACAAGCTGCGCACGGCGCTGACCATGTTCGGCATCGCCTGGGGCGTAATCTCGATCGTGCTGATGGTCGCCGCCGGGGAGGGCCTGCGGGTTGGGCAGGCAAAAGTCTCGGAGAATTTTGGCCGCGACCTGATGATCATTTTCTCCGGGCGTACCAGTCTTCAGGCCGGGGGGACCCGGGCCGGGCGGAAGATTGAGTTCGAAGATAAGCGACCTCCCTACTCTGGTGCAGGACAGTCCCGATTGCCAATGGGTCCTGCCGGAACTGGGGCGGAGCGATATTCGCATCCACAGTAACTTCAACGCCAGCGCCCAGACGGTTACCGGCTCAGATCCGCCGTTCCAGGACATTCGCAGCATCGCCATTGCCGATGGACGTTTCTATGACTGGAACGATGTTGCGGAGGAACGGCGCGTCGCGTTCCTTGGCACTGAGGTCAAGAAACAGTTATTCGCGGGGCGAAACGCCATCGGCGAAACCATTTACCTGGATGACATTCCGTACAAAGTCATCGGGGTTATGAAAACCAAGGACCAGGACAGCAGTTACGACGGCTTCGATGTGAACAAGATTTTTGTTCCCTATACAGCCATGCACAACGATTTTCCCAACAAGCCTCCCGCCAAACCCCACAGTCTGGATCGCCTGTTGGTAACGCCAGCGTCAGTGGCCCAGCACGAGGCTTGTAAAGGCGAGGTCCTGGCTTCGCTCGGCCGGATCCATAACTTCGATCCCCATGACAAGGAAGCCGCCAACGTCTGGGACACCATAGAAGAAGCCCAGGCGTTCAAGACCATGACCGACAGTATGAAGTACTTCCTGGGCGCAGTCGGACTGGTGACGCTGTTCCTCGGCGGCCTGAGCGTGATGAATGTGATGCTGGTGGCGGTGCGTGAGCGCACACGCGAAATTGGCGTGCGCAAGGCTGTGGGCGCGCAGTCACGCACCATCATGATGCAGTTCTTCCTCGAAACCATCCTTGTGGTGTTCGTCAGCGGAGGACTGGGCATGGCAATCTCCTTTGGTTTCTGCGCCCTGTTCGATCTGTTGCCCATGCCACAGTATTTTGCCGGGCTGCTGCCTACATGGCAGTCGGGATTGCTGTCGATCGGGTTGCTCGGGTTCGTGGCGATCCTGGCTGCGATGTATCCCGCGCGGCAGGCGGCTTCCATCGATCCCATCGAAGCTTTGCGTTACGAGGCAGGTGGCTGATGCTGGCAATGATGAAGGAGATCATCTGGGAATCGTGGATCGCGCTGCGGCGCAGCCGCACCCGCAGCCTGCTTACCATGCTGGGGATCGTGTGGGGCATTGTCGCGGTGACACTGCTCATCGCCTACGGCAGCGGGTTCCGTACTGTGCTGGTCAGCGCATTTAACGCGTTCGGCAAAAGCACGGTGATTGCCTGGCCGGGGCAGACCAGCGAACAGCCGGGCGGCCAGCGCGCCGGCAAGAAAGTCAAGTTCGAGCTCGCCGATCTTGACGCCGTCCGTAATCAAGCCAACATGGTGAAGCAGGCTTGCCTTGAAGCCGTGAAATGGCTGCCTATCGCTTATGCCGATCGCATGGTCAACACCGCCACCCGCGGGGTATGCGCTGCATATGGCCAGATGCGCAACGAGAATTCCGCCGAAGGACGCTGGCTCGATTCCAGCGATGAATTGGAGCGTCGCCGAGTTGTCTTTCTAGGCTACCGGGTGAAGGAGCAGCTCTTCAGCGGGCGCAACGCCGTAGGCGAAACGGTTGAAATCGGCGGCATGCGCTTCACCGTCGTTGGGGTGATGGACCGCAAGCTGCAACTCTCCAACTACTTCACCAGCGACGACCGCTCGGTGTTCATACCTTTCACGACGGCGGGCGACCTGTGGAACACACGCTACCCGCAAGTGATGGTTTTCACACCAATCGCGCCGCAATTCGAGAAGAAGGCCAAGGCGCAGGTGCTTGCGGCGGTCGCGGAGCGCCAGGGCTTCTCCCCCACCGACGATAAAGCCATCCAGATGTTCGGGCGCGAGGAATTTCGTCCCGTGATCGACGGGCTGACCATTGGCCTGCAAGTGCTTCTGATGTTCATCGGCGCGCTCACGCTGGGTATCGGCGGGGTCGGCGTGATGAACATCATGCTGGTCTCGGTGGACGAACGCATCCGCGAGATCGGCCTGCGGCGCGCGCTAGGGGCTCGCAAATGGCATATCCGCTTCCAGTTCCTGGCTGAAACCATGCTGCTGATGCTGCTTGGCGGCGTCATCGGGATCGCGCTGTCCTATGCGCTCTCGATGGTGATACCGACGTTGCCGATACTGGGCCCGCTGTTCGAAGACACTTCCGGCAAAGGCGACATTCACCTGCGCGTCTCGGCGTTCGCGGTGATGGGCTCGGCGGCAGTGCTTCTGGTGGTCGGGGTGATTAGTGGCATGGTGCCGGCGCTGCGGGCCTCGAAGCTGGATCCGGTGGAAGCGCTGAGGTACGAGTAGCTACTTCTTGCTGCGCGGCTCGTTTCGCGCCCGGTTCTTGATCCAGATCGGGGTGCCGACAAACCCGAACGCTGCGCGAATCTGGTTCTCCAGAAATCGCTGATAGGAGAAGTGCAGCTTCACCACCCGGTCGGTGAACAGAATGAACGTAGGCGGTGAGACCGCGGCCTGCGTCATGTACAGAATCTTTACCCGCTTCGCCATCGGAACCGAGGCACGCTCGAAATCGACGCGGCTGAGGAACCGATTCATCTCGCCGGTGCCGATGCGCTTGCGCCGTTCGCGCGCCACCAGTTCCAGTGTCGAGAAGAGTTTGTCCACGTTCTTGCCGGTTGTGGCGGAAATGAACAGCACCGGAGCATACGACAGGAACTTCAGATGCCGCCGAACTTGCTCCTCGTAAACCTCCCGTTCAGCGGGTGGCTTACCGTCATTGCGGCCAGTCGTGACCAGGTCCCATTTGTTGATGACGATGATCACCGACCGGCCGCTCTCGTGGGCGTAACCGGCAATGGTCGCATCGCTGGCGGTGACACCCTCGGTCGCGTCAATCAACATCAGCGCGACATCCGCGGCTTCCAGGTGTTTGCGCGCCATCACCACCGACAGCTTCTCGGCCATCAACTCAGTTTTGCCCTTGCGACGAATGCCAGCGGTGTCGATGAAGCGGTAGGTCTGACCATCCCGCTCGACCAGCTCATCTACCGCATCGCGAGTGGTGCCGGCGATCGGCGAAACGATGGCGCGCGAGGTTCCGGTTAGCGTGTTGAGCAGCGTGGACTTGCCAACATTCGGACGGCCGATGATCGCGACCTTGGTCTCGCGCGGGACTTTCGCGTCTGTTCGTCTTCGTTTTCATCTCCGACTCGTGCTGCTGCGGCAGTGCCTACTTCTTCGATCCCGCCGCTTGCGACGACATCACGTCAAGTACGTGATCCAGCAACTCGGCTATGCCGTTGCCGTTTTCGGCGGAGATCGGGAACAGCTCCTTGATTCCGAGCCTGCGAAATTCCTCCGCGTAAGGCTCGAGCTGCGGCGTGTCGGCCTTGTTGACGGCCAGCAGCAGCGGCTTGCCGGTACGCAGGAGCAGCCGCGCAAGATCAATGTCCGAAGACGCCAGCTCAGTGCGGCCGTCCACCACCATGACGATCGCGTCCGCCTCTTCCAGGGCGACCCGCGCCTGACGGAAGATCTCCGCCGGAATTAGTTGCTGGTCGTCGGGAACAATGCCGCCGGTGTCCACCACACGCAGGTTGCGACCTCTCCACTCGACATCACCGTAGAGGCGGTCGCGCGTGATCCCCGGCTCGTCGCCAACGATAGCGCGCCGCGAGCCCACCAGCCGGTTGAAGAGCGTCGATTTGCCTACGTTGGGCCGACCGACGATAGCGAGCGTGCCGGCGACGGGAGGCTCTCCCTGACGAGATGCGCGGCTGGCTTCGAATCGAATACGACGGTTCATTCAGCCTCTTTCGGCGGCGGTGGCCCAAACAGCTATTATAGGAACACGTTCCTCACGCCGTGTCTTCCACGTCACAATCCGCCGCCACCGCCGCGCGCTTGCCATCTCTGTACCAGTTCTTCGGTCCGGGCGGTGTATTGGCGCGCACCCATCCGGCGTACGAGTTTCGGCGCGGACAACTGCAGATGGCCGAGGCCGTCGAGCAAGCTCTGCAAGAGCGCCGTCACCTGATCGTCGAAGCCGGCACCGGCACGGGCAAAACGCTGGCATATTTGCTGCCGGTCATACGCTCGGGCAAGCGCGTCATCATCTCGACCGGCACTAAGACCTTGCAGGAGCAGCTCTTCTTCAAGGACGTTCCCTTCCTGCAGGAGCACCTGGGCGAGTTGCGTGTCTGCTATATGAAAGGACGCAGTAATTATTTGTGCCGCAAAAAGCTGTACGACTTGGCCGCACAACCGCTGCTGAACGGACTGGAAGAGATCAATCACTTCCGCATGATCAGCGATTGGGAGAAGACAACGGAGAGTGGCGACCGTGCGGAGCTGGCGGAGCTGCCCGAAACCAGTCATTTGTGGCCCAAGCTTGATGCGCGCACCGACCGCTGCATCGGCGCCGATTGCCAGCAATTCCAACGTTGCTTCATCACCGAGATGCGCCGTCGCGCCGCCGAGAGCGACATCATCATCGTTAACCATCACCTGTTTTGTGCTGACCTGGCGATCAAAGCCGCCGCTGACCGCGCGCACGATGCCGGAGTGCTGCCGGACGCGGGGGTAGTGGTCTTCGATGAAGCGCACGAATTGGAGGACGTGGCCACCGATTACTTTGGGGTCACAGTGTCGAACCTTCGCGTGGAGGAGCTGCTGCGCGATGTGGAGAACACGCTGCGGCGGGTGGATGTGCCGCTCACCGATATGCTGTCGGCTTGTGGCCACGTACGCGAGCGCTCACAGTTTTTCTTCTCGTTGATCCCGCCCGGCGAGGGCCGCTTCGCCTTCGAGAATCGTCCGGAGTTCCTGGAAGAGAATGGCGACGAGTATCTCGGATTGCAGAACGCGCTGTTGCATCTCTACACCGAGCTACAGGCGATTCCCAACAAGCCGGAGGAGGTGCATGCGCTGGCCCGCCGCGTGGAAGAGGTGCGGATCCAGCTCGGCTTCGTTCTGGAATCGAACGCGCGCAACATCGTATTCTGGATCGAACGCCGTGCCGGGCGCGGCGCGCAACACAACGTCTTCCTGCAAGCCACGCCGATTACGGTATCCGACATCCTGCGCACGACCCTGTTCGAGCACCTGGAATCGGCCGTGCTCACCTCGGCGACGTTGGCTGTTGCGGGAGGTTTCGAGTACATCCGCAATCGGGTTGGGGTGGAGCATGCGCGCGAGCTGGTGGTGCAATCGCACTTCGATTACGAGAGCCAGGCGCTATTTTATGTTCCCCCCGACCTGCCCGATCCTCGCCAGCCCGAGTTTGTGGAGCGGGCAGCGCAACGGGTCAAACAACTGTTGGAGATTACCCGCGGACGCGCCTTCTGCCTCTTCACCAGCTACGCCTTGATGAACCAGCTCTATGAGCGACTGCTTGGCGAGTTGGAGTTTCCCATGCTGCTCCAGGGGAGCGCGCCGAAGAATGCGCTGCTGGAGGAGTTTCGGCTGACGCCTAACGCGGTGCTGTTTGCGACTTCATCATTTTGGCGGGGAGTTGACGTGCAGGGCGAGCAATTGAGTTGCGTCATCATCGACAAACTGCCGTTCGCCGTGCCCAACGATCCGGTGGTCGCGGCCCGAATCAGGGCGATTGATGAAGACGGCCGCAATGCCTTCTTCGAGTATCAGGTGCCGAGCGCAGTCATCTCGCTGAAGCAGGGCTTCGGCAGGCTGATTCGCTCGCTGCACGACCGGGGATTGTTGTGTCTGCTCGACAACCGGATCTTGAAGAAGCGATACGGGCAGGTGTTTCTCGACAGCCTGCCGAGATACAGCCGGACCACGAATATCGAGGAGGTAGGGAGGTTCTTCTCTATCTAGACGCCGATCATGATGATCTGTCCGGGTTGAATCGATCGTATTCCCGCAAGGCAAGCGTCTGCGTGAGGCAGGAGGTCGATCAGGCGATTGGATCTTGCCCTGACGATAATGATGGCAACGCTCCGCATGGGCGAGATTTTGCTGGTATTGGATGCCTTTGTCTAGTGTCAGGAAGACCTCAAACCCCTGGTGTTCAGCAAGTGACAAGAGATCCCCGTTCTTCTTGCCTGCGAGTCCGGCTTCCGGCACCGTGGAGCATTCCGGTCCAGCGAAACAGTCCTTGAACTTTCTTGGGATGCACTCGTCCAGTAGAACCTTCATCCGAGTTGGCCAACGAGAAGCGACTTGGCCAGCTCCAAGGCAGAGATCGCAGCCTGGCGAGTCACCGTCGGAAAGTCATCCAGAAACTCAGACAGTGTCTGTCCGCCTTCCAAGTAGTCCAGCAGAGCCTGCAAGGGAACGCGCGTCCCGCGGAAGACTGGAGTACCTCCGAGAATATCGGGGTCTTTCACGATGACTTCGTTGACCGGCGGCATGGCCACTATCTTACGTCCAAACACGCTAAAATAGTAACTTCGCTGTAACTCGCCTATTTGCGCTGTTACGGCTGGAGAGCATGTACGAAGTCACCGTAGAAGACACATTTTCCGCGGGCCACTATCTGCGCAACTATCGCGGCAAGTGCGAGAAGCCGCACGGACACAACTACCGCGTGCGCGTCACCCTGAGCGGCGAGGAATTGGACAAGGCCGGCCTGCTGCTGGATTTCAAGGACCTGAAAGACGTTCTCCGGCCGGTGATGAACTATCTCGACCACCAGATGATGAACGAGTTGGAGCCGTTCACGACGGTCAATCCGTCGGCGGAAAACTTGGCCAAGTATTTCTACGACGAGACCAACTCGCGACTGAAACACGGCACCAACGGGCGGGTGCGGGTGAAGGACGTGACCATCTGGGAAACCGACACGACCACGGCGCGCTACAGCGAGTAGCGGCTTTCATGCAGATCATCGAGATTTACAAGTCGCTGCAGGGTGAATCCTCCTACACCGGGCTGCCCTGCGTGTTCGTGCGGCTGGCGGGATGCAATCTGCGTTGCACCTGGTGCGACAGCGAGTACACCTTTAAGGGCGGCACGCGCATGACGCTCGAGGAAGTCGAAAGCGAGGTGCATCGTCTCTCGCCCGATGGTGGGCTGGTCGAGGTCACTGGCGGCGAACCGTTGCTGCAGGAGCGCGAAGTGGTCCCACTGATGGAGCGCCTGCTTGCTGTAGGCTACACGGTTCTGCTGGAAACCAGTGGCGAGCGACCACTGGAACTTGTCCCATCGAATGTGGTGAAAATTGTGGATGTGAAGTGCCCTGACTCGGGCGAGGGCAATACCTTCCGCACGGAAAACCTGTGCGCGCTGACAACACGCGACGAGGTCAAGTTCGTCATCGCCAGCCGCTACGACTACGAATTCGCACGCGATTTCCTTCAGGAGCATGCACTCAGCTCGCGAGTCGGATCGGTGATCCTTTCGCCAGCCTTCCGCAAGGACGCGGCTGGCAGTCGCAACGTGTCGCACTGTCTGGTTGATCCGCAGCAACTTGCCGAGTGGATGCTGGCGGACGGCCTGCAAGCACGGCTGGGACTTCAAATCCACAAGTTCATTTGGGAGCCCTCGCTGAAGGGCGTTTAGTTTAGTCATGCAGAGTCCAGAAGCCCAAGTCGTAGTGGCACTCAGCGGCGGAATGGACTCCGCAGTCTGCGCTACGCTCGCCGTGCGCAATTTTGGCCCCGATGCGACGGCGGCCCTGCACATCAGCTACGGGCAGCGCACGGAAACCCGCGAGCAGCAAGCATTCCAGGACATCTGCGACCGGTTGGGTATTGCCAGGCGTCTCACCGCGAGTACGGCATTTTTCAGGGCAATTGGAGGCTCAGCCCTTACCGATGACAGGATCTCCGTTCCCGATTCCGGCCCGGAGATTGGCGCGCAAATACCAGTGACCTACGTGCCCTTCCGCAATGCTCATTTTCTGTCCGCGGCCGTAAGCTGGGCGGAGGTGCTGCGCGCCGAGCGCATATACATTGGCGCTGTGCAGCAGGACAGCTCCGGCTATCCCGATTGCCGCCCGGAATACTACCAGGCCTTCAACGAAGTCGTACGCCGGGGGACGAAAGAGGGGAGAATCCGCATCGAGACGCCCCTCATAGCCTTGCGTAAACTTGAGATTGTGAAACTCGGTCTTGAATTGGGCGCTCCTTTCGATTTAACGTGGTCATGCTACAGCCGGGAGGACCAGGCTTGCGGCGCTTGCGACAGTTGCGTGTTGCGGCTGCGGGCCTTCGCAGCAGCCGGCGCGCACGATCCCGTGTCTTATATGTCGTCGACTGCGGTACAGGGTTACTCATGAACTCATATTTCAACATTGGCGGCGGAGACCGGAGCTCTAACAGGGCGACGATTCCTGCGGTTTCACGCGCTGGAGGAACAATGATGAAGAAACGTATCAGTCTCGTCACGCTGCTCGCACTCCTGCTCGTAATCGGTGCTGGAACGCTGTGGGCGCAGTCCACGGGAACCGTAAAAGGCGTTGTTAAGGACCCGAGTGGCAAACCCATGGACGGTGCCATGATCGAGCTCGTGAGTTCCGACACCGGAAGAAAGTACGACCTGAAAACGAATTCCAAAGGCGAATACATGTCCATCGGTATCGCCGCTGGTACCTATGACGTCAGCCTGTTGAAAGAGGGCAAGCTGCTGGACAAAGTCTCTCGGGTCCCGATCGCAGCGGGAGGTGAAGCGCGGGTCGTGAATTTCGATCTGTCCCAGCGACAGGCCGCCCTGACCGAGGAGCAGCAAAAGCAGTTGGAGGCCGCGCAAAAGCATAATGAGAAGATCAAGTCTTTGAACTCCGCGATGGCCGAGGCCAAGCAGCTTGAGGCTGCCGGGAACTATGATCAAGCCGCCAACATACTGAAACAGGCTACGGACGTCGACCCAAATCAGGACCTGGTGTGGTTCAACCTCGGCGATGCGCAACGTGGCGCCAAGAAGTATCAGGACGCTATCGAGTCCTACCAGACGGCCATCAAGCTTAAGCCTACCGTCGGCGCCTACCATAACAATCTGGCCGACGCGTACGCGAAGTCGGGTCAGACCGAGAAGGCCGTGCAAGAGTATGACGCTGCTGCCGCCGCCGAGCCGGCCAATGCGGCTACTTACTACTTCAACGAAGGCGCCATATTCACCAATGCCGGCAAGCCGGATGAAGCCATCGCTGCTTTCAATAAGGCGATTCAGGCCGATCCCGCGAAGGCTGCGGCCTACTACTGGAAAGGTGTCAACCTGCTGGCCAAAGCCACGACCAAGGGCGACAAAATGGTTGCGCCGGAGGGTACCGCCGAAGCCTTCAACAAGTACCTTCAATTGGAGCCTACCGGCCAGTACGCTGATCCTGCCAAACAACTCCTGGCCAGCATTGGCGCTCCGGTGGAAACCACTTACGGCAAGACCAAAGCCCCTGCAAAAAAGAAGCAGTGATCTGTCGGCAGTTGCGATTGAAAGGGTGGACTTTGCGCCGCCCTTTTGCATTTTGACAGCCGCCGTCGTTTCCTCGACATCTCGGCTTGAGGCACCGACTTCTCTGCTCCGGTAAAATCGTTCGAGCGGCCATGACCATTACCGGCGTTGCTGAATCCAAACTTCCATCCTTCACCGAAGCGCGACAGGTCGTGGAAGACTACGCCGCCGGGCTTTCTCCGACCGGGTCCGAGATGCTCTCCCTGCTCGACGCTCTCGGCCTTGTGCTGGCGGAAGACCTGCACGCCGACCGCGATTTCCCGCCCTTTCCGCGCTCGACGCGCGACGGCTATGCGGTGCGCGCCGCTGATACCGGCACCGTGCCAGCTCGCCTGCACCTGATCGGCGAGATTAAGGCCGGAGCAAGCTTCGAACAAAGTGGCATCAAGATCGGGAAGAGTGAATCTGCCGAGATTATGACGGGCGCTCCGGTTCCGTCCGGGGCAGATGCAGTGGTGATGGTGGAGTACACCAAGTGCAGCGGCGAAGTCGTCGTCGTTCAACGTGCGGCGCACAAAGGCGAGAACGTCGTCGCCGCCGGTTCGGAGGCTCGTCAAGGCTCGACCATGGTTACGCGTGGCACGCGGGTTACACATACAACTGTCGCAGTCGCTGCCGCCGTGGGACGTGCTGAGGTTGCTGCCTATCGCCGGCCGCGGGTTGCCATCCTGGCCACCGGCGATGAACTGGTTGACATCAATCTTCCTCCAGGCCCCAACGAAATTCGAAACTCCAACAGCTATTCGCTGGCAGCCCAGGTTTACGCTGCCGGCGGCGAGCCGGCGATTCTGCCCGTCGCGCCGGATTCCGCGGATGAACTGGCCCTGCTGTTGCGCAAAGGCTTCGACGCTGACTTGCTGCTTATCACCGGCGGCGTTTCGATGGGCAAGTACGACCTGGTGGAACAGGTACTCGCCTCGTTCGAAGCGAGGTTCCTCTTCACCGGGGCACGCATTCAACCGGGCAAGCCCGTGGTCTTTGGAGACGTAACCCTCCGCGATACGACGACGCCTTTCTTCGGCCTCCCAGGAAATCCGGTGTCGACCATGGTCACGTTTCAACTGTTTGCGCGCCCGCTACTCGATGCGCTCTCAGGCTCAGCGCCGCAGCCGCTTGCGTTTGCGAAAGCTGCGCTCAAGTCCGCGTTCACCACGAAGACTGGGCTCACCCGGTTCCTGCCGGCGAAGCTGAACGGCACTCACGAGCAGCCCAATGTCGAGCTCGTTCGCTGGCAGGGCTCGGGCGATTTGATGGCCGTTTCCCGCTCGAACTGCTACATTGTGGTACCTCCGGAGCGCGAGGACTTCGCCGCTGGAGAGGCGGTCACTGTGCTCTTGTTCTGACAAGTTACCATGGCAAACCGCAAGACCAAGCCGAAAGCTCTCTCGCACTACGACGACGCCGGGCGCGCGACGATGGTTGATGTGTCGTCCAAGCAGCCTACCGTTCGCGAGGCGGAAGCGCGTGCCTTCGTGGCCATGCGTCGCGAGGTCATCCAGGCCCTGCCGAAAAATCCCAAGGGCGATCCGCTCGAGGTCGCGCGTGTGGCAGGCATCATGGCGGCCAAGCGCACCTCCGAACTTATCCCGATGTGCCATCCGATTCCACTGTCCAGGGTCGATGTTGAGGCAGAGGTGCGGAAAGACGGAGTCGCCATTCGCACGTTCGTCCGTACCACTGCTGTCACCGGAGTGGAAATGGAAGCTCTGGTCGCTGCATCGGTTGCGGCGCTCACCGTCTACGACATGTGCAAGGCGCTGGACAAGGGAATCGAGATTCGTGACGTCTGCCTGGTCCGCAAATCGGGCGGCAAGAGCGGAGATTACCAGCGTAAGAAGTCCCGGTAGCCGGCAACTTCGCTCGCGGGCTGCCAACGCGGGCCGTGATATGGTTCTGCCGTGAACATCAGAACTGCCGCTGTCCTGACCGTTAGCGATTCCTCTGCACGAGGCGAGCGCGCCGATCTCTCCGGCCCGGCGACCGCCGATCTGCTTCGCCAGAACGGATTCGAAGTTACGCATCAGGAGATTGTTGCCGACGATCAGGCTGCAATCGAGGCCGCGCTCGTTCGCCTGAGCGAACAGGCGCAGTTGGTCGTCACGACAGGCGGAACCGGCATCGCCGCACGCGACGTTACCCCTGAAGCCACGCGCGCGGTCTGCTCGAAGTTGATCGACGGCATCCCCGCACGCATACGCTCCGAAGGAGCGACGCAAACGCCATTCGCCGTTCTCAGCCGCGGCTTGTGCGGCGTCCGTGGCGACTCGCTCATTCTCAATCTGCCCGGCAGTCCGAACGGCGCGGTGGAGTCGCTGCGGACGGTGTTGTTCATCCTGCCACACGCCATCGATCTGCTGGCCGGCAAAACCGGCCATGATGATGTGACACTCAATCGCTAGTCTGCTGCCGGCTTCGCTCGGCCTGCGTACAATAGCTCTCTTGCCGTAACCAAGACGCAACCGGGGAAAGATTTGGATCCTCTCACGCACCTGCTGACTGGCGCCTGCATGGGACGCGCGGGCTTTAATCGCAAGAGCGCTCTCACCACCGTGACCATGGTGCTCGCCGCCGAAGCCGCTGACGTCGATGTGCTCTGGGGCTTGAAGAGTCAGCTTGCAGCGTTGCAGCATCATCGCGGGATCACTCACAGTTTCGCTGGCGCGCCGTTCGTAGCGGCTGCAACGCTGGCCTTTGTATATCTCGTGCATCGGCTGAGGCTGCGGCTTCGGCCCCCAAAACCTTCGTCCAGCGGACGTCCCAAACTTGGCGTCCGCTGGGGTTATCTGTACTTCGTCGCGGTGCTCGCGGCGTTAAGTCATCTTCTTCTGGATTACACCACGGCTTACGGCATTCGCCTCTTCGAGCCATTCAACTATCGCTGGTACTCGTGGGACATCGTTTACATCCTCGATCCCGTCATCTGGATTGTGCTCATCGCGGGGCTCATGCTGCCGGCACTGTTCGGTCTCATCAACCAGGAGATCGGCGCGCGCAGCAAAGGTCCACGTGGTCGCGCCGGCGCCATCTTCGCCCTGGTTTGCTTCGTACTGATCTGGGGTGTGCGCGACAACCAGCATCGCCGCGCGCTCAATGCCATGAACTCTTTCCTGTATCGCGGAGCGGTACCGCAACGCGTCGCAGCGTATCCCTATGCGGTCAATCCTTTTCACTGGCACGGCGTGGTGGAAACCGCCGACTTCTTCGAGACGGTTCCGGTGAATTCGCTCGGTCCTGAGATCGACGATTCGCAGGCTCGGCTTTTCTACAAGCCGGAGGAGACCGACGTAACTCTCGCGGCCAAGTCGTCCCACTTCGGACGCGTGTATCTTGACTGGGCGGTTTTTCCCTTCGTTCAGGAGCAAAAACTCGAAGGTGCCGGCGGCGGATATTTTGTGGATTTCATAGACCTGCGTTACACGTATCCCGAGTCTTCTCGCCGCACAGCCTTGGGAGGTTACGTCGTGCTCAGTCCCGATCTTCGCGTATTAGAGCAAGGCATGAACTCCTGGACGTCGCCCACGGTGGAAAGCCTGGAGCATCAGCCGCAGCAGTAACCAGTTTTCATGAGGCGCAAAAATTCTGCCCTCAGAGGCAAAGATGTCTTTGACGCCCGCCCGCCTCGCGTTAGAATCAAAAGGCACCGTTCGCATCGAGGTGAATTATGCTTGCATATTTGTTTGTGGCCATTGCCGTCGCCGTGCACTTGCGTTTCTTCGCGCTGCCTTTCAGTTTCACGCCCGTCGCCGCGGCCCTGCTGTACTTTGGCGCGCGCATGCCGCGCAAGCAGATGTGGATTCCGGTCGCGCTGCTGGTCGCCTCCGATGTCTATCTCACCCGAGTGACCTACGCTTATCCGCTCACCGCTGACCACCTCGTCACCTGGGCCTGGTACGCGGCCATGGTGCTTCTGGGCGGCGTGCTCATCAAGGGCTTCTCGGCGATCCGCATCGGCGCGGCGTCGCTCATCGCCTCGGTGTCGTTCTTCCTCATCAGCAACTTCGCCGTGTGGATGGTCTGGCGCGACATGTATCCCAAGACCTTCAACGGCCTGACTGCGTGCTATCTTGCCGGCCTGCCATTCTTCCGCAACACCGTTGTGTCGGACCTGCTGTTCGCGGTAGCGTTCTTCGGGATTGGCTATCTCGCCATCAGGGAGCAGGCCACCAGCGCCGAAATCGCGCGCTAGTTGGGGCGAAGTCGAAGAGCTTTTTCATCGCCCGCATACGAAGTGCGCCCAGCGGAGACCAGTGAAGGACAGGGGTTCGGAGCTGGGGGTCAGCTACTGCCGCACATCGGCGAGTTGGTTGTTTCTTGCCGACTTGAGTTTCCGGGTGCGCCAGAGCCACCAACCAACCAGTACCCCGGTTGCAATCACGGCGATCGCGATTCGCCAGTGGTGGTGCACCATTCCGCCGACAAAGCCCACGATCTGCGGGCCAAAACGGATCACCAGAAACGACAGAATCACGAAGCGCAGCAAGCGTCCGCAGAAGATCGCGGCCAGGAAGTGGCTGAAGCGCATCTCGGCCATGCCGGCAGAGAGCACGAAAAGCTTGAAGGGAGTTGGCGGCGGCAGCATCGAGGGCAGCATGATGGCCAGAAACTCGTGGCGATCGAACGCGGCCCTGATCTTGTTGAAGCGCTTCTCACCCATGCGCTTGACCAGCAGCACCTCGCCGCCTTTGTAACCGATGACGTACCAGAGGATGCTGCCCAGGGCTGAGCCGGCTGCCGCCAGGGCGCAGTACAACACCAGCCGATGAGGATGGGACCACACGTATCCGGCCACGATGGCGTCGAGTGGCATGCCGAGAAAGGCCGCGTCCACCACCGCGAAACCTAACACGCCCCAGACGCCCAGCGGCTTCAACGCGGCCAGGATCAGCAGGCTCCATTTGTTGAGAAGGTGCTTCAAGGCTGTTGTCAATCTCAGTGGTCAGAAGAAAATACTGGTGCTTCGATTCTACGCGAAGGACTTACTGAGGATTGCGAATTACAGTGACACGCCGGCAATGAATGTGAGGCGCCGTCACTTAAGGGTTGTCATTACGAGCAACGGATTTTGGGCGTGAAGAATCTGCTTTCCGTTGGAAAGACAAGCAAGCAGATCCTTCGCTGTGCTCGGGATGACCAACGTTACCAGCCTCAATGCCCCACTCCGGCCGCGCCCCTCCGGGCAACCGCCTTCTTCAAGGTGAACACGATGGGGATGCAGGCAAAACACAGCAACGCCATATAGCGGAAATCGTCTATATAGGACCAGAGCAACGACTGGCCCTCTACTTGGCGGCCAATCAGAGCATAGGCTTTCTGCATCGCCTCGACCGGCCCGTAGCCTTGCGTCTGCAGGTACTGTTGCAGGGTGTGCAATTGGTTCTGTACGGTTACGCTGCTGGGCACGATGGAGCGCACCAATTCATTCTGGTGGAGCTGCGCGTGGCGGGCCAGAATCGTGTTCACCATGGCAATTCCCACGCTGCCGCCGACGTTTCGAAAAAGGTTATACAGTCCGCTGGCGTTGCCGATTTCTTCGTTCTTCAGGCCGGCCACCGCGGTGGTCGAGAGCGGCACGAAGATAAATCCCGTGCCAAAGCCGCTGAGCACGATGGCCCACAGAAACGACCACTGGGAGATGCCGAGGTCTGCCTGCCCGAACCTTAGGCTGCTGATCCCGAACATCGCGAAGCCGAGGGCAATCAGCCACCGATTGTCAACTTTGCTGGTCAGAATCCCCATGATGGGTACGGCGATAATTGCGCCGATGCCGCGCGGGCCCACCGCCCAGCCCGCCGCCGACGCGCTGTAGCCCAGCAGTTCCTGATAGAAGAGCGGCAGCAAGGTAATCAGCCCGTAGATGGCGCCGCCGAAGAGCCCGATGAGGATGCAGCCGATCAGGAAATTGCGGTGTCGGAAGACGCGCAAATCCACCAGCGGGTTGTCGTGCTTCAGCTCGCGAACGATGAACAGGACGAAGGCGACGACCAGAGTCGCGACCGCCCAGCGGATCCAGTCGGCCCCGAACCAGTCGTCTTCCTGCCCTTTGTCGAGGACGATCTGCAAACAGCCGAGCCACACCGCCAGCAGCCCCAGTCCAATGCCGTCGATCCTGCCCGGTTTCGCGTTCCTGATGTAATCGGGGTCCTCGATGTAGCGCATGATCATGAAGATGGCGAAGATCCCGATGGGAATGTTGATGTAGAACGCCCACCGCCAGGAGTAGGTGTCGGTCAAATAGCCGCCGAGCGTCGGGCCCAGCACCGGCGCAACCACCACCCCCAGCGCGAAGACAGCCAGCGCCATACCGCGCTTGTCGGGCGGGAAGCTCTCGATCAGGATGGCCTGCGACAGCGGTTGCAGCGCGCCGCCGCCGGCGCCTTGAATGGCGCGCGCCACCAGGATCATTCCCAGGCTGGTGGCCGCGCCACACACAAAAGAAGAAACCGTAAAGATAATGATGCAGGAGATGAGAAAGCGCTTGCGGCCGAACTTGCGCGAGAACCAAGGGCTGGCCGGCAACACCACCGCGTTCGCCACCAGGTAGCTGGTCAGCACCCAGGTGGCTTCGTCGTTGGTCGCCGACAGGCTGCCGGCAATGTGCGGCAACGCCACCGAAGCGATGGAAGTGTCGAGCACCTCCATGAATGTCGCCAGCATGACCGAGATCGCGATCAGCCACGGACTGAAAGCGGGCCTCGATAGCGAGATACCCCCAGCGCCAGCGACCGTCGTGCTTGCCATCCGGTTTCCTTACCTGAGAATTTGTGCTACAGGACCCCAATGCGGCAGGCGGCTCCGCCGCAATGAAGAAACAGATGCGCAGAGGCCAGAGAACGATTCCCCTGACGCGCCAGAGTCTTACTCTTCCTGAAAGAAAAAATAAGCCGCGGCACTTGGCCGCGGCCTATCCGATCGGATAGAGGATATCCTTACGCCCTCACCGCCTCGACGTGCTTGGCCCGGCGCGACGCGTACAGTGGGAACGCCTCCGCCAGCTCCAGCACTTCCCGTCGAATCCGCGACAGCACATTCTTGTCGGTGCGGTTGTGCAGCGCCTCCGAGATCCATTTGCCCACCTGGCGCATCTCGGGCTCTTTCATGCCGCGGGTCGTAAGCGCGGGACTCCCGATGCGAATACCGCTCGGTTTCATTGGCGGGTTGGTATCGAACGGGATCGCGTTCTTGTTGACCGTGATTCCGGCTTCGTGCAGCGCGTTCTCGGCTTCGCTGCCCAGCATGCCCTTGGCGAAGACGTTCACCAGCATCAGGTGGGTATCGGTGCCGCCCGAAATAACGTGGAAGCCTTCGTCGGCCAGGGTCTGCGCCAGCACCTTGGCGTTGGCCACGATCTGCCGCGCGTAGTCCTTGAAGCTGGGCTGCATGGCCTCGTGGAAGCACACCGCCTTGGCCGAAATAATGTGCACCAGGGGACCGCCTTGCATTCCCGGAAACACGACCTTGTCGATCGCCGCCGCATGTTCGGCCTTGGAGAGGATGAGGCCGGCGCGCGGGCCGCGCAGCGTTTTGTGCGTAGTAGTCGTCACAATCTGCGCGTGCGGCACCGGCGACGGATGCGCGCCGCCAGCCACCAATCCGGCAAAGTGCGCCATGTCCACCAGGTAGAGCGCACCCACCTTGTCGGCAATCTGCCGCATGCGAACAAAATCGATGAAGCGCGGGTACGCGCTTCCGCCGCCTATGATGAGCTTGGGACGCTCGCGTTCGGCTGTGCGCTCCAGCTCGTCGTAATCTATGGTCTCGGTTTCCTTGGTCACGCCGTAAGGGACGATCTTGTAGGTCTTGCCGGAAAAGTTCAGCGGATGCCCGTGCGTAAGGTGTCCGCCATGCGCCAGGTTCAGGCCAAGAATGGTGTCCCCAGGCTTGATGACCGCGGCATAGGCCGCCATGTTGGCGGTCGATCCCGAATGCGGCTGCACATTGGCGTGCTCTGCGCCGAAAAGCTTCTTGGCACGGTCGCGCGCCAGGTTCTCGACCACATCGGTGAATTCGCACCCACCGTAATAGCGCTTGCCAGGATAGCCCTCGGCATATTTATTCGTGAAAACTGAGCCTGCCGCCTCAAGCACCGCTTCGCTTACGAAGTTTTCCGAAGCAATCAGCTCCAGACCTTCGTGCTGGCGCCGCTCCTCGTTTTCGATGGCCTGCGCGATTTCCGCATCAACCTCGGCCAGCGGCCGTTCCATAGGATTTGCATTCATGATTTCGTCCTTTGAAGGGGCGCACCTTTAGGCGCGCCATAATAAATCGTTTATTCTGTCATCCCGAAGCGACTTTTAGTCGGTGAGGGATCTGCTGCTGCAACAAGCCGGCGGGGTGTCCAACCTGTCACGCTGGTGCTGGCTTCCCTTCATCTTCGCGCTCGATGGCGGCGATCTTCTCCACCCGACGTTCATGCCGTCCGCCGGCGAACGGTGTGGCCAGCCAGTCGTCCACGATCTTAAACGCTACATCCTGGGTGATGGTCTCGGCTCCCAGCGCCAGCACATTGGCGTCGTTGTGTTCACGCGACCGCCCCGCCTCAAACTCGGTGTCAACCTTGGCTGCGCGAATGCCAGGGACTTTGTTGGCTGCGATCGACATGCCAATTCCAGTGCTGCACACCAGGATGCCAAGATCGGCTCCGTGCGCGGCGACCTCTTCCGCCACTGCTCGCGCGTAATCAGGATAGTCGACAGAAGCAGTGGAGTTGGTGCCGCGATCGTCCACAGTAATGCCTTGCGACATCAGCTTCTGCTTGATCTTTTCCTTCAGCTCAAAACCGGCATGGTCCGCTCCCAAAGCTATTTTCATGCAGACATTGTAGCGCGGGGGAGGAACCGTAGAGGCAGCCTCCTGAGATTGTCCCCAGGCAAACCCACTCGCGTGTACCGCATATAGTACACTTGGGAAGGGACCAGGTTGCCAACGAAGACAAGTGGACAGTCCGGGATGCCTGGAGCGCAGGGCAAGCGGATACCAGCAATTTTCTACCGCACCGAGATAGGCCGGGAGCCCGTGAGGGATTGGCTGAAAGAACTGTCAGGTGACGACCGGAAGCGCATCGGCGAGGACATCAAGACGGTGGAGTTTGGTTGGCCGATCGGCATGCCCGTTTGCAAGCCATTGGGTAACGGCGTCCTTGAAGTGCGGACCAAAACCGTATTGCTCGCGTGCTCTTCTACATCGACAAAAAACGCCGCATGGTTCTGCTCCACGGGTTCATCAAGAAAACGCAAAAAACTGCGGCGAAGGATTTGGAGCTAGCGAAGGCCCACAAGAAAAAGCATGAGAGAGGACTGTTATGAGCGCAAGAAAGAATCGGCGGAGAGCGAACCACAGCGGTTCTAGCTTCGATAGCTTCCTTGAAAAAGAAGGAATCCGGGAAGAAGTTGAGGCGGTTGCCATCAAGCGCGTGCTGGCCTGGCAGTTTGAACAAGCCATGCAGGAGCAGCAGAAGACCAAACAGGCTATGGCGCGTCAGCTTCGCACCAGCCGATCGCAACTCGATCGCCTGCTCGACCCCCAGAACATTTCGGTGACGCTTGACACGATCGCGCGGGCAGCACAGGCGCTCGGCAAACGCCTCATCATTCGGGTGGCTGATATAAACGCCAAGCGAGCCTAGGTCAATCTTTGGGTATACATTTTCGACTGGTCCGCTCTGCGCTCGTTGAAAGTGCGCTCGCGGCTTCTGGTCTAGCCCTACGCCGCGAACGCCTTGGCCAAAAAGCGTGAGATGTGCCAGGCGTCCATGTACTTGTAGGGCGTCTCGCCCAGCGAGTAATGGCCGCAGGGCAGGGCCTTGATCGTAGTGTCGAGCCCGCGGCGCAGGAACTCGGCCGCCGTCTGCATGGAGAATTCCGGCAGGAAGGTAAGGTCGTAACGGCCGTAAATCATAAGCGACTTCTTCGGCCAGCGCCCAAACTTGTCGAAGTAAGCGATGGGGCTGATACACATCCACACGTTCCTCACTTCTTCCTGGGTGAGCACGGTTTCCAGGCTCTGCCGGATGTGCTGGGTGGATTGTCCCGTCCAGGCCACATCGCCGAAGGTGGTGGAGGCGTGATTGAAAACGCTGACGCTGATCCGCGGATCGTGCGCGCCCGCCAAAAATGCATAGCACGAACCAAGACTGGTGCCGACGGTGCCCAGCCGCTTGTAGCCGCGCTCCTCGAGCCAGTCGAGGCAGGAGCGGATATCGATGATCGCCTGCCGCCCAGCGTGGATGGTGCGCCCGATGTTGGAGGATACCGCGTAGTCAGCGCGCGTCAATCCCGCCGGACGCCGGATGTCATGGTACGGCATGCTCAGGCGCAGCGCAGCAATGCCCAGCATGTTGAAGATCCGGCATAGTGCGTTCTGGCTGACGCCGTCGGCGTTCCACTGCGGCAGCAAAATTACGGCGCGATGCCCACGCGCGGGAAACCAGCGCGCGTTTACGCAGTTGTTCTCGGGATACGGAGACTCGACCGCCGAGGTGAAGCGCAGAAACTTTCCCCACTCGTCCCTGGGCTGCTTCTTGGGCGGCTCGCTGCCGGTGTGGAACAGTTCAACCTTGCGATGCTCGATGCGGAAATCCGTCGGCTTCTTGTAGGCGTAGAACTCGTCGCTGTTGGCGATGGCGTGCTGGTTCACGGCCGTCCAGTATTCCAGCATCGCGGCCTTGTCGGTCTGGTCCTGTGGCGGATGGACGTTCTCCACCGTCGGCCACTGCTTTGCCCACTCCAGACCCCACTCGAAAGGCCGCACCACGCGATTGTTATCGCGCGAGGTCATGCGCGCTTCCCAGTCATGCATCCAGCGCCGATAGTGTTCTCGCATCTGCAAGAACTATACCGAAGCGCATGGGGCACGGTCGCGCACTACCCAACGAACATGAGGCTGGGTGCGTCGAACGGCGCTCAGGGCAGGTTGAGCGGCAAGGCCGCTTACCATGTGTGCATCGCCAGGAAGCGGCGACGAGCGATTCGGGACAAAGAGCAGGAGTGCCTGGATGCTGCGGTGACGAAGAGGATTGGCACAGTCTAGCGAGACTCCGCGCCGTTCTGAGAACGTATTGCCGAGGTACGAAAGCACCTCAGGGATTGTTATGAGCGCCAGCAAGCTCGTTGAACCGGGGCAGACTATTAACCAACTAATAATTAGTAGGTGCATTGCTAGCTTTCCCATTTTGGAACGGGAGCATTGCCAGTTGGTCATACCCCCTCCCCCCTATACCTCGCAAAATATTGAAAACAAATAGACAGATAGAATATTTTCTTTCAAATCATTCTATCTAAATGAGTTATATGCAAATTATTGCATTCGAATGACTTATACGATAAAACCCTTCGCAGACTGGCGATTTGTAAACATCAGTATTAACCAAGTAGTAAATTCAGCACTTCGCTCCGACAACTGGCAACTGAGAACTGTTTTCAAAGATTCACGGCCCTACCGCGACCGTCCCTAGCCGACAGCAGGCAGAAGAGACACTAAGCCTCAGGAGCTAAGTGTATTACCTTTTCCGCCGATGTCAAGTTACGAAAGTACATGTACCACCACCAAAGATGGTTGCCCGGATTGTGGAGATCGCCTGGAAGTTTGTCCGTTCCGGCGCTCTCGTATTGGGCACAATTACCGATGCGGAGCTTCCGGCGCTTTCACGACTAATACGCCAGTATAGTGACCGGCCGATGGACTTCGCGGTTGCCACCTTGGTCCGCTGACAGTTCTCAAACCGCGTATAGCGCTTGATGAAGGCCATGCGGATCGGGTCGGTGGGACCGTTGCGCTGTTTGGCGACGATGAGTTTGGAGCGGCCTTCGAGGGCGGGATCGTCCTTCTTGCACACCTCTTCGCGGAGGATGACGGCGACCACATGGGCGTCCTTCTCGCTGAGCCAGGGTGGCATTGGATCCATAAAGTCAAGAATGAGTTCCTAACCAAAACGTCTGGCCACCGTCAAAGGCAGCGATTGCGACGGAAGACTCTCGCATTTGGAAGGAGCGGCAATGGGGCGAACGGATGCGCGTGGTTTGGGATGTGCGTTGTTGATGGTGATCGCGGCTGTCAGTCACTGTGCCGGACAAGCGAATGGAGCCGGCACCGCTGCAGCGGCCGACGTCACGCAGAATCTTGCAGCGGATGAAAGACACATCCAGGGCGCTCCCACGGATGCCAATGGCTGGGAGAAGCTTGGAACCGACTATCTGCAGGCGGGAAAATATGCGGACGCCGCCGGTGCTTTGCAGAAGGCGCTGGACAATGGTTTTCCACCGCAAATAGGCAAGTACAACCTGGCGTGTGCCTATGCCCGCATGGGCGACAAGCAGAAGGCCCTGGACCTGCTTGAATCCCTCGCCGCGGGTGGTTTTCCAACTCCGGTCGTCAATGACCCTGATCTGGCGAGCCTCACCGGGGAGCCGAGATTCCAGGCGCTGGCGAAGCTGGCGCAACACGCTGCGGAGCCCTGCAAAGACGCCCAGTCGAATCCAGAATACCGGCAACTCGACTTCTGGGTCGGTGAGTGGAATGTCTTCAGCGGTAAGCAAAAGGTTGGCGAGAGCAGCGTAAGGCTCATCTTGAAGGATTGCGTTGTCTTCGAAAATTGGAGCGGCTTACAGGGAGGCGACGGAAAAAGCTTCAACAAATATGATCCCGTCGCACGCAGGTGGGAGCAATTCTGGGTTTCCGACAGCGGCACCACGAATTACTTCAAAGGCGCGCTGGTGGAAGGGCAGATGCGCTACGTCTACGAAAGGCCCACCCCGTCAGGGGGAACGTTGATCCGCCATCTGACTTTTTCGAAGCTGCCGGATGGCGGCGTCCGTCAGCTATCGGAACGTTCAACCGACGGCGGCAAGACCTGGGCAACCGAGTACGATTTCATTTACGTGAAAAAGCAGTAGGGTCCTCAACCACGCCGTTCATTTGCGCTGCCGCCCGGGCCAAAGAAGCTTGGGCTGATTGGATAAGAGCGAAGGCTCGCGTTCTATCCGCAGGCACAGCGGATAGCAGATAGGGATTCGTGGATGGTTAACACGGCACTCCGGAATCCCCTCCCCATAGGTCTACATCTCTCTTTCCCTGTCGCGCGCGTCCGGGCCCCGAAACAAGTCGGCCCAGGAGTCGTCCAGCATGTTCCAACGCTCGCGTTCGACCCACTCGGCATGCGAATCGGGCAGGTAAAGGACACCGTGACCGTCGCTGCACACCATTTCCGTGCCAGACCAGCTCAAGAGCACGTGGCCAGGTGCTCCCACTCGGATGGGGCTGCCCAGCCGGCGCAAACAAGTTCGGCAACGCTTTTGTTGATCGTGGATGGCCCAGGACAATGGACCGATCGACAAGGCCAGAAAGAGCCACAGAGCTATGACGTCAACCATGGGATAGATGGCGCCGATCAAGTGCACAGAGAACCAACGCGCGCTCGCCGAGGCCAGCAGGCAGGTCGCGATCAGCAACAAAACCGACTTGGCGACAAAGAAGGCCCACCAGCGGCACTGTGCAGCGAAACTCACAGGAGGTTGTCCCAAGTGGCTCGAATCACGGGCGTACACAATGGACACGGCGCAGGTCACCGCCAGCAGCAGAAACCACAGATAGGTCTCCAGAGCGCGGCGCATGTCGGCTTGCGCCGAGGTCACCGACAACAGCGAAGCCGGGAAAACGTAGCCTGCATTCTCGCTGCGGTCGATGAGGTCGGCTTCGACCTGGGCTGCGCTGGCATCGCTGTTCATCCGCGCGACAGCGCCAATCCGCTCCACGAAGTTACTGAAGGGTGGCGCGGCGGGATCCAGCAGCGTCCAGGCAGCGATGTCTGACGACAGCAGGTGGAAGTTTGGTGGCAGGACTCCGATGACAGTCCTCGCGCGGCCGTCGATCACGATTGGCCGGGTGATCACGCCAGGTGCGCTTTTGAACTGGAGCTTCCAGATTTCATTGCCGAGCACCACGCAATCGTGGCAGCTTTGGGCGTCGTCGCTGCGAAATGTGCGGCCCAAAACAGCGTTGACGCCCAGGAGTTCAAAGAACTCCGGCGCCACGCGAGCTGTGAGAATCGGAACCGTTCGCTGCGTACTGGCAAGCCTTCCCGGTCCCCACGAATATGGCGCGGCGGCGGCGAGCAGCTTGCTGCCCTTCCAGGCCGAAGCCAGGTCGAGCAGGGTCTCGGAGCGCAACCGCCTGAACTTACCATTCAGGCTGACAACGCAGACCCGATCGGGACGTGAGATGGCGGAGGAGAGACGCGAGCGCGCGGCCGGAATGAAGCCGCCGGCAAGCACGATCATGAGCACCAGCAAGGCAGCAAGGCCGAGGCAGGCTGATGGTGCGCAGCGCAGGCGCTCCATACGATGGAGAAAGTATTCGCGATCGAAGCGCACCCAGAGAGCATCGCGGAACGTGCCCCAGCAGTGCTGGGCGAGTTCGAGTTTGTTTTCTCGATTGAGTTGGCGGGTCTCAGCAAGGAAGCTGGCCCAATGCCAGACTTCGCGCATTCGCCGCTGCCGCCAATCCGTACGCAGCCGGCGAGGCACAAGCCAGCTCGCAAGCCACAGGATCGCCCGGCAGCTCCAAAGGGTTTGGCGCAATGAATCGGGAAACTGCATGGTCCTCACCCGCTTGGTTGATCAAAGCATAGCAGCCGGAGCGCCGGTCGCAACCTGGAATCGCGACCGGTGCAAGCTGCTCAAAACGCTATCCGGTTGGACGCCTTGGTGGCCGATTAGGTTCCTGAGAGCGTGTGACGGCGACCTGTGCAGGAGCTCACATTCGCCGGCCTCCAAAACGGGTAACATGATTCCAGAGTCCTCCGAGCCGAAGCAGTCCGGACATGGGCACGAGGCACCGCGGGTTCGGACGTTCCAGCAGTCTTGAGAGGTGAGATGACGATGGCCGAACCAAGCTATGAAGAATTGAAAGCCAAACTAGCGGAGTTGGAAAAGCAGGTCCAGGGAAAAAAGCGGGGCGCCCTCGAATTTAGAGTGAGTGAAAAGGGTGGCGTAAGTGTCTATGGCTTGGGTCGCTTCCCGGTCACCCTGTACTACGAGCAGTGGACCAGGCTGCTTGATCAGGTCGAACAGCTTAAGGAGTTCCTCGAGGCCAACAAGGGTGGGCTGAAACTCAAGAACCCCGAATCATAGTGCGCGAATTGACCTCGAATCGTACGGAACTTGCTGCCATGGGCCGCTCACTGCTGCAGTGGGGGCTTACAATTCGCCGGCTGAGGGCTGCTAGAATTGACTGGTGAATCGCTGCATTCGCCTCATCGCCATCGATATAGATGGCACGCTGCTGGATTCCAAGGTTGAACTCTCCCAAGCCAACTTGAATGCCTTGCGCCGGGCGCACGAAGCTGGGGTTGAGATCGTGCTGGGAACCGGACGCCGCCACAAGTTTGCCATGCCGATCGCGGAGTCCCTGGGCTTCGACCTGTGGCTGATCAGCTCCAACGGCGCGGTTACGCGTTCCACCCGCGGTGACCTGTTTCATCAGGACCTTCTGCCGAAGAAAACGGCGGTCAGGCTCTGCGAGTACATGCGAGAGTTTCGCAACCATACTGTCCTGACCTTCGACCGCGAAGGCATGGGCGGTATTGTGTGCGAGAGTCATGAGCGTCTGTACGGTGTTATCCAGCGCTGGATGGAAAAGAATGCGCCTTTCATTGAGTACGTCAGCCCGATCGAGAAAGCGTTGACGGAAGATCCCATCCAGACCATGTTCTGCGGGCCGATTGAGCTGATGCAGCGAGCCCAGGAACTGCTTCTTGGCTGCGACTTTGCGGAGGAGTTTACCTTGCTGCGTACCCAATATGAGGCGCGCGACCTGTGTATTCTCGATATTCTCAATGCCGGTTGCTCGAAGGGACACGCGCTGGAGCGGTGGGCCAACCACCGTGGCATCGATCGTTCCGAGGTCATGGCGATCGGCGATAATTACAATGACATTGAGATGTTGACCTTCGCCGGACATCCGGTGATCATGGGGAACGCGTCCGACGACCTGAAGCGGAACGGCTGGACCATCACTCTGCACAACGATGAGAGCGGTGTTGCCGCGGCCATCGAACAGGCCCTCGACGCCAACACAGCGAGCGTGGATGCGTAAGTTCTTACAACTTGGCGCCTTGGGACTGGCGATTGCATTGCCCTTGCACGCGGCTGAGCTTGCGAACTTACGCAACGGATTCAGCATCCGTCACGAGCGGCACGAAACGGTCGGCAGAGACCACTCGCCTCTATATGCATGCAGCTCTCGACAGCGGCTATATTGATGTTCCGACCGCCGAAATCGAGAGCTTCGACACTGCGCCGCCTGATCCACAGGAGGCCGCAACCCAGACGCCGAAGCCGCAGGACCTGGCGTCCATCGTGAGCAGCGCCAGTGCACGCAATCAAGTCGACGCAGACTTCATTGCCAGCGTCATTCGAGCCGAGAGCGCCAATAATCCGCGGGCGGTCTCGCCCAAGGGTGCACAAGGACTGATGCAGCTCATGCCGCAAACTGCCAACCAGTTGGGGGTGAAGGACACCTTCGATCCAGCGGAGAATGTGGATGGGGGCGTGCGCTACCTGCGCGAACTGCTGCTGCTCTATGACAACGACATGATCAAAACCCTGGCGGCCTATAACGCCGGACCGCAGCGCGTGCAGCAGTATAAAGGCCTGCCACCTTACCGTGAGACGCACGCCTATGTCGCAAGCGTCATCAGGGACTACAACCGCAAGAAGCTGGCCAAGCGTAAGAGCCGGCCGCAAGCGGCAGGTCGCCGCGGGTCTTCGGCCGAAGACGTAATCGCACGAAGCCCGTCCGGTTCTGCGTCCAATAACGAGTAACAAGCCGCAGAATTTCGTTGCTGTCAAAGACCCCCGCCCTACTGTGTCAGACGTAGGAGAATTTTGGCGGCGATTGTCTGAAAGACCTGCTGCAGTTGGGCTGTGCACTGCGAGGACGGGCAACTGGGTGCGAATACTGCCATCCCCGCGGTTGGTTCGGATTGTAGCTGGAACTGGCAGGGTCGTTGGCGATCTGCTTCAGAAAAGACTGATCCACATTGCTGCCAAGTCCGACCGCATAAACGTACATACCCTCAGCCCGCATGGCAGTGGCGGTTTGCAGGGCCCGATACTGGGCGTCGGCAGTGACGTTCGATCGCGTAAATGATTTCTGGTTGCTATCGATTTGCGAGGTGAACTTGGTCACACCAGTACAGTAGTGCGTGTTGTCATAAGGCGGATAACCATGGGAGTCGACGCCGCCCCAGTCCGTTCCATTGGTAGGATCGAAGAAATCGACCGAACTACCTGAATCATATCCCCCATAGTTGATGAGTTTTGCGGCTGGACAGTTAAACGTGTCTTGAATTGCATTCACGTGACCATCGGTGAAATAGACGGCCACCTTCACGACATTCTGTCCCGATAGCACGACGACACTCTCATTCTGGCTCTTGGCGAGCGTAAGTCCGCCCGGGCCAAACGTGCCGCCAGCGAACTTCATGGCCGTGACTGCGTTTGTAATCGGAGTAATAAAGTTATAGTTGATTGCCACATCGATGGTTGCATTGGAGGAAAAGCTGGCCATTGCGACCTCATCGGTACCGTTGTCGAAGTCATTTACGAAACTAGTGACCGCGGGAGGAAGCGCTGCAGCTCCGCCATTGCCACTCATGGAACCCGAACGGTCTAGTGCCAGCGTCATCACCAGCTTGCCGCGCGTCGCTTGGGCGCTGTCAGTAACTTGCCATGTCTTGTACTGCGGCAGGATTTGCAGGAAAAATGTCTTAACCGTTGCGGTGGCGCTGGCATTCACTAACGTCTGGCCATTGCCGTCGGTAGAGAAACTTATGGTTATGGAGGCAGGGCTGGCATCAAGACCAGAGGTTCCATAATTTGCATTGAAGGAACTGGTTGCGAGAGTGCGGGCGGTCGTCTGGCCTTGTCCCAGGTTTTTCATAGCTGTGAGACAGGCCGCATCCACCGCTTTGGAAAGCTTGGCCTTGGTAACATAAGCGAAACCCACGTCCACCGCCAGGGCCAGACACGCCACTATCACCGTCATGGAAAGAGCCAGGAGAACAACAATCTGCCCTCGTTCGTTCCGTCTGCGTTGATTGCAACTGAAGAGTTTCATTTTTCTCGCTCCTCGTCAGTAGTAGGCCACGTCGTATAGCTGTGACGGCAAGGTGGTTTTGCTGAGAAAGTTTCCGATGGGCGTAATCGGCTTATAGGCGTAGAAGACTTCCGTCACGTAGACGGTCTGGTTGACTTGGGGAACAGCTCCGGTTGGAAGCGTAGCTAAGCCTCCAACCACGTTGCCTACCAGGCTCAGCGCCGCAATTCCACCCTGGGATGCTTGCCCGGTGATCTTTAGGGAATTGTTATTGTTGAAAACGGAGGTGACGATGACTCGGCCTTTATCATTCAAATCCAGCGGAGCCGCTGCTAAGACCACGGCGCTGGCCGTATCCGTCAGGCTGGTTCCGCGCGAGGCCAGGCTAGAGCCTTCCCCGGTCAGGCTTTTCATCACCTCGATGTCGTAAACGGCGCGGCTGAAATCGATCAGGCCAAATACCAGAGTGACCAGCACCATCGCCGATATGGTGAACTCCACAATCGCCTGGCCGGAACTTCCGTTAATTATCTTGCTTCGGCTGATATCAGCCTTTCCCGATGCCGCCTTCATGGTTCTTCTCCCTAAGTGGTGTCGCTCGGAGGGAAAGGTTCGTTCCTGAAGCTGACACTGACGGTGAAGGAATGGGTACCCTTGTTGAAATACTGCGCGACAAAAGCTGTGGTAAATCTCAGATTGGTGGTGAGTGAGATAGTTACGGTATCGCCCGGACCTCCGGCGCTGCCCTGCCCCCCGCCCTGGCTGGATACTTGAATGGCGGAAATATCGAGACCGTGCGCGGCATTCTCAGCGACCTGGATAATTGAGTTCACCCGGGAAAGGTTTTGTCCGTGATGCGCCGGGTCAGCCAGATGATTGCCGGTAACGGCATACCGTCCCGCCTGGCGGACGGCATTCTGAAGAGTAACTTCCACATAGAAGAAGCGCGCAAAATCAAAAAGAGCAAACAGCAACAGAAGGAATATGGGGACGACTAACGCAAATTCGAGGATGGACGTACCGGCCGTAGAAGGCGCTCCACGCCACCGGGCCTCTCGCGTCAAGTCGATGGATGCCGACCGCTACCGCAGCTTTGCTGCCTTCTGTAGAGGAAAAGCTGTGTAACTTCCTTTCCATTCCAACTCCCATAGAAAAAGCTACTTCGTAAACATCCGCACTCATGACGATAGTCCTAAAACCGGAGCGAATCTTCCATGATCGATGCAGCGTAACCAGATTCCTGCGGCTTATTGGGCCCAATGCGGTTTCGCCGATGAATTCGTGCGTGTGAGTACGTAACGCTGGAATGCGGACGCTCGTCCGGATCACTGGTGCAAGGGACCAGCGCGGGCAAATTGCGTGCCTCGCCAACTATCCAATTGCTTAAGAGAGAGCAGGTGCTCACGAAAGTTTGTAGGCTGGGTTCCGGTCAATTTCTTGAACACCGTCGTGAAATGTCCCTGACTTGAAAAGCCAAGGTCATAGGCAATTCCGGCGAGGGTCGAGCGCTCGTCCTTGAGCATTTCCACGGCCCGATCAATTCGACGGCGCAAGACATATTGGTGCGGCGACAGGCCAGTAGATTCCTTGAACGCCCGGGCAAAGTGGCAGGGGCCCATCTGCACCAGGTTGGCGATGTCGGTCAAGCTCAGGCTGTTCGCAAGATTTTCGTTTACAAAGGCTTTTACCGATCGAAGTTTCGACTGGCGAGAGACCTCCCCGGTAGCCGGCCGTCCGCGTGGTTGGGAGTCGCTTGGACAGTAGTGTTGTGGCAAAGGACAGCCCCATATACTCCCCGAAGAGCCGGCCCGAGGGAAAGCCTGCCAGCAGCTCATGATGCATGGCTAGCAAGATGTGGCGGAGTTGCTCATCTTGAAAACGCCAATATTGGCCAAAATTGAAATGGTCTCCTGCGCCGATCTCCTCCGCTGCCCACACCAAGTATGTGGGCGCGACCTCCAGCAGCAGGAACTCTATGTGACCGGTGGATTCTTGTGACGGAATCTCGCCAGGAGCAACCACGAGAGTTTCTTCCGCCCCGATTGCGAGATGGTCCCCGGGCGAGCCAAATGTGGCGTCAGGATCTGCGCTCAAGCAAAGCGCTGCAAGAAACGAGCTGGTCGAGCCCTCCGGGGTGCGAAGATTCTCCACCCGGAAGTGCTCTAGCTTGATGCCAGGCCAAGGTGAGGCTTTGGAATCGCCAATCGGATCGATGCCGGTGATGAGCGGAACTGTCCGCTTCGTCGCGCGATCCCATACCACTATCCTGTCGTTTGCCATAGTTGCCCTTTGGCGACTGGTGATTCCCGGGGCTAACACTGTTCCTTTACATTTACATCGGCGGGAAACCACCTATTCTTCAATCGCGCGGCTTTCGTGACGGTCGCCTCTGAACATGGCCAACTAGCGGCAACCTCTCATCTGTAAGGTTTGTCCGGCACGATCCGCCAGCTTACGAACCCGGTTCGCTCGAACAGGCCTGGTTGTTTCATCCCGGTAGCGGACTACAAAATCCGAGGTTCGGCTTGGGTTCCGAATCAGGCAACCCCAAACTAAAAGGTATAAGGCTCGGCTGGCGAACTCAGGTGATAGTCGGGCTTTCCGACAGGCCGAGCCGATGTTGAGCACAGACGTGCCGCTCATTAATAGTGCGGCCGGTAAACCTAGAGGTAGGTTCTCCGGCTCCCGGATAGAGTCGATTGGCCGACTAAAAGAATTTAAGAGTGTTGTTGTGACGAATCCACAAGACTGCGCAAGATCATGGAATAAACGTGGAGGCCGGAACGCGATAGTCTCATCCTGCGCATGGTGGTAACGGGGCATCCTGTGACCATGATGCTAATCCACGGAGGTGAACGAATGAAGAGTCTTGATATCTTGAAGAAACTGGTTCGCGAAGAGTCGGGCCAGGACCTGATCGAGTACGCCCTGGTGGCTGCTTTGATCGCGCTGGGGTGTGTGGCAGCGATGAAAACACTTGGAACAAACATCAACGCTGAATTCACTGCGATTGGCGCAGCCTTGACCTAACCCCAAGAACAGGACGACCGATCAGTGTCGTCCCGTACTCAAAGGGGAACGGCGGCCGGGCAAAGATGTTCCGGCCGCCTCCTGCTTACGAGGCAAGGTAGACAAAATCCGACTAATTTCTGACATCGATGGCAGTCCTCATAAGGTATTCGACTCGACCTGCCGATAGGACAGTTGTGCACCGAAACTGCCGCTCGAAGGATAAAGTGCTGACCATCCTCTGAGACGTCCAGTTCACGCGAGGCGATCGGTGCGGAGTCCAAGCCTTGATCAGACATTTATGTAGGCCGCATTCGCCGCGTTGGCAGGTGGGGCCTCCGATCTTCGCTGGCGCCGAATTGCGAACTGGCCTAATGGCAGCTCGAGTGTTTCGGGACTGACCATGCATCTTCCACACCGGGCTGCTGTTGCCTCCGGAGGTGTGGTGCTGTCATGGAATTCCCCAGGATAAAAGCATGAACCCCCGTCGTGTTGTGATCGCGCTCTTGATTGCTTTGCTGCTGTCCGGTGCAATGACCTTTTTCATCAGCCGCAAGGTTGTCAACCGCAGCAAGGCCCACCCCCAGACGCGCCGCTACGTGGCTGCGTCCAAGCCCATACAACCCGGCGAGATCTTGAAGCCGGACCTCCTCGCCATGGTGGACTGGCCGGATGTTGTGCCCATCCAGGGAGGGTTCACGCGGGTGGACGAACTGGTGGGGCGAGCGGTGATTTATCCGGTGGCCAGCGGCCAGCCGATCCTGGGAATGTACCTGGCTGCACCCGGCTCAGGAATCGGGCTGACCATGAAAATCCCTGAAGGAATGCGAGCCACCTCAGTACGTTCCGATGAAGTCGTCGGCGTCGCCGGCTTCTTGTTTCCCGGCTCCCATGTCGATGTCCTGGTCACCTTTCGTCCGGATGGCCCGGTTGTGCCCGCGACCCAGATTGTGTTGCAGGACGTTGAGGTTTTGACGACCGGCCAGAACTTCGAGCCTGATCCGCAAGGCAAGGCGCAGTCAGCCAGCGTGGTGACCGTGCTGCTGACCCCTCAGGATGCACAGAAGCTGGCGCTTGCTGCCAGCCAGGGAAGCATACAGTTCGTTCTGCGCAATGGAGCGGACCGTGGTCGCGTCAATCCCGTGCCCATCGAGGTGACGGCCCTGTCCGGCAGGGAGCCGCCATTGCACGCGCCGGGCGGACATACGACTGGGAAGTCCACCAAGCAAGGCTATGTGGTGGAGACGATCATTGGCGACAAACATTCCATGGACCGGTTTGAGTAACGATATGACTGCAATGAGAACAGACCATCGAGTGTGGCTACAGGGGGTGTTCACCCTTCTTCTGCTTACTGCGACCGCGGTAACGGGTCAGGTGGCTCCTGCGGCGTCGCCAGATCCTCCGGCTTCAGCGACGGCAACCTCGGGTACCATCGTGAGGCCCAGCTCGGTTCAGGAGAATGCGAGATCTGCCGCTCCTGCAGGCTCCATGGGCTTTCAGCAAGCTGCCGAGATCGAACGTGGGCACGCAAGCCGCTTCCATTTCCAACCAGCCACAGGTTGCGGAATCCACTGGCGCCGGTCAGATGTTGCATCTGGTCGTGGGACGATCGCTGTCCATCACCGCGGCAGGCCGGCTGCGGCGAGTGTACTTGAGCAATCCTGCAGTCCTTGATTCCTTCACTGCCAACCCGCATGAGCTGGTCATCACGGCAAAGGCTGCCGGGACGGGCAATGTGGTGGTATGGAGCGAAGCGGGCGGATCGACGGTGTACACCGTGCTCGCCGATATTGACGTAGCCGGGCTGCGCACTGCCCTGGCCCAGGCGCTGCCGGACGATCGCATCGAAGTCGAACCGCAACAGGGACGGGTATTTCTCTCCGGGGTCGTGGGCGCTGATGCCGAGGCGGAGGCTGCGGGAAAGCTGGCTTCGGCTTACTCCAAGGACGTCGTCAACTCGATCGTCGTGGACCCACGACATCGGCCCCAGGTCCAGCTCAAGATAGAGATCGCGGAGCTGGATCGGACGAAGGTTGACGCCTTTGGTATCAACATCTTCAGTTTGGGAAAAAATGTCGCGCTCTCGACCACGGGCCAGTTCAGCGCTCCGACGTTTCCGGTTGTCGGCGGCGCGGCGGGGAGTGCTGCGGCCAGCTTAAGCGACGTGCTGAACTTGTTCTACTTCAACACCGGTCTCGATCTGGGCGTGACCCTGAAAGACCTGCAAAACAAAGGTGTGATCGAGATCCTGGCCGAGCCCACGTTGATGACCATCGACGGACAGCCGGCTAAGTTCCTGGCGGGCGGCGAATTTCCCTACCCGGTCGTACAACCTTCCGGCGGCGGGGGCGTAACCAGCGTCACCATTCAGTTCCGGCAATACGGGGTCAAACTGGATTTCACGCCCTTCGTGAATCCTGACGGAACCATTCGCCTGAAGGTCGTGCCCGAGGTCAGTGCGCTCGATTACACCAATCAGGTTGTCATAGCCGGATACACTCTGCCGGCTATTTCGACGCGCAAGGCAGAAACGGAAATTGAGTTGCGAGATGGGCAGAGTTTTGGCATCTCTGGCCTGCTTGATCACCGCACCACCGAGCAGCTCAGTAAGGTGCCCGGCATCGCGGACATTCCCATACTTGGTCACCTCTTCCGTTCGAAAAACATCAACCATTCCGTCATGGAGCTGATCGTCATCGCCACGCCGACGATTGTTGATCCCTTGAACGGCCCGGTAAGCCCGCCGGCGCAACCCAACTGGGTCACGCCGCCAGGGCAGTTGAACAATTTTGAGCATGGTCTGCCAAAGTGAGCCCGGTTCTGCGCTGACGCAGGTTCGCCAGGAGGGAGAAATTGGGTGAAGGTTGAGGTACCCAATACGAGCCCGAGCGGGATGTGCGTGATCACGGTCTGCGTCGATCCAGCATCGGTGGAAACGGTGCGCCAGGCTACGCTTCGCGAATGCGGCAGCTTTGCGGGGGAGCTGCAAGACTATTCGCCGCGTGAGGGTGAGCTTCAACCTTTGCTGAACCTGCAGAATGCTGAGGCCTCGGTGTGCGTCATCGACTTCGACCGGGACCATGAACGCGCCGTGGCGGCAGCCAACACTTTGCAACAGATCGTGCATGGAAGAGCCACCCTGATTGCGCTGTCGGAGAAGGAATGAACCGGCGTTCATCCTGGAGGCGATGCGTGCGGGCTGCGGTGAGTACCTCACCAAGCCGCTGTCCATCGAGGCGTTGTGCGAGTCTTTGACCCGCCTTCGCGGCCGGTTGAAGGCGAACGCATTGACCCCTGTCACCGGGGGAAAGACCCTGGTATTTCTGGGATGCCGCGGCGGCGCCGGCACCACGACCCTGGCCGTCCATCTGGCGATGTTTCTGTCCTGCCCATTCGGCAAGAAGGTGCTGCTCGTGGACCAGCACAGACAATTGGGACATGTGGGTCTCTACCTCGGCCTGGAAGGGAGCAGCTACGACTTCTATGAGTTGGTGCGGAACGTGGGAAGGCTGGACCGTACCTTGCTGAACAGTTTCGTCGCGCACCATTCCAGCGGACTCGACATCCTGCCGTCTCCGAGCGCGTTGAATGCGATGCCCGACATCTCCCTGGAAGCGCTGGAGCGCGCGATTCGGTTCCTGGCTGAGGTGTATGAGTATGTCATCCTCGATTCTCCGCATGGCATAGGCGATGTGAACCTGGTCACCGTCGATTGTTGTGACGAACTCTATCTCATTGCGACCCCTGACGTTCCCGCTTTGCGCGACCTGTCCCGCTACATCGATCGACTGCTGCAGTGCTCGGTGCCGCCGTCCAAGATTCACGTCGTGATCAATCGGTTTTCCTCGCAAGGAGCGGTCAGCCTGGAGCAAATCGAGAGCGCAATCCGGCGGCCGATCTCCATCGCCATACCGAGCGATTGGACTGCTTTGATCCGCGCCATGAATACGGGGACCCCAATCGCACATGATCAAAGGAGCGAGTTTGCATTGCAGATGAAGAAATGGGCCGGCAGCCTGACGCCGTCGGCGAAAACCGTCCAGGAGCACCCGAGACGAAAGTTTTCCTTGTGGGGCAGATGAGTGCTCTAGGGCCTGCCCGTTGCTGGAGGAGATATGGCTGAATTGACCGCAACCGTGCCGTTGGCTGTTCCCTTTGTGGGCTTGGCCAGCCGCGGACCAAAGCAAATGGTTGGACGATCCCAGCAGGAGGTGAAGTCTGCTGTCCATCGCGCACTGATTAACAAACTGGACCTCGAGAAACTGTTTTTCATGGAGGACGCGCGAGCTCGTCAGCAACTCCTGGGAGTCATTTTTCAGTTGGTCAGCGAGCAGGGCATCCCGTTCAGCGCGATGGAGCGGGATCGCATCGCGAATGAAGTGCTGGACGAAGTGTTTGGTCTGGGGCCGCTGGAGCCACTTCTGCAAGACCCCAGCGTCAACGACATTCTGGTGAATACGGCCAATACGGTCTATGTGGAACGCGGAGGCGTACTGGAGCCGACTGACGTGGTGTTCAAAGACAATACACACCTCATGCACATCATTGACAAAATCGTGTCCGCAGTCGGAAGGAGGGTTGACGAGTCATCACCCATGGTGGATGCGCGCCTGAAGGACGGCTCGCGGGTCAACGTCATTATTCCACCGCTTGCCGTGGATGGACCCATTCTTTCCATCCGCCGTTTCGGCACTACGCCGCTGACTGCGGATGACTTGCTGGGTTACCGCGAGTTCACCCCCGAAATGATGGAAGTGTTGCACGGGGCGGTCAAGGCCCGGCTCAACATCATTGTGTCCGGCGGCACGGGCGCGGGCAAGACCACCCTTCTGAACGTGCTGTCCAGCTTCATCTCGGAGAAGGAACGAATCGTGACCATTGAAGATTCCGCGGAATTGCAGCTTCGGCAGAGACACGTGGTGCGGCTGGAGTGTAGACCGCCCAACGTGGAAGGAAAAGGAGGAGTCCGGGCGCGGGAGCTGGTCATCAACGCTCTGCGCATGCGCCCGGACCGTATCGTGGTCGGCGAGGTGCGCGGCGAAGAAGCCCTGGACATGTTGCAGGCCATGAACACTGGACACGACGGTTCCATCACCACGGTTCATGCCAACAGCCCACGGGACGCGCTGGCCCGCATCGAGACCATGGCGATGATGGCCAATTTGAACCTGCCGGAAAGGGCGGTACGCCAGCAGATCGCCTCCGCCATCCAGGTGATCGTGCAGGTCTCGCGCATGAGCGATGGCACCCGCCGCGTCACCCACATCTCGGAGATCGCCGGCACCGCCGGCGACGTGATCAGCCTGCAGGACGTCTTCCTGTTCGAAAAGCGCGGCGTAGGACCGAACGGAAAAGTGATTGGCAGGTTCGTCGCGACCGGAATCGTTCCTAAGTTCGCGGAGAGATTGCAGACCTCTGGTATTCCGTTTTCCACCGATCTGCTGAACGTTTGCGAGGAAGTGTAGGGTATGGCCCTGAGTCATGATTTTGCTTAGCCTGGTTTTCGCCGCGCTACTGGCGGTGACGTTTGCAGTGGTAATGATCGCCACCCGTCCCAGCGCGACGGACCGTTCCGTCCAAGTTCGCGTGGCGCAAATTCAGGCCGCTTCCTACGGGTCTTTTCTCGGGCAAGGCGCCCCCGAGATATTCAAGCGCACGCAACTGAGCAAGGTCGGATGGCTCGACAAGCTGCTTCAGCATTGGAATGTATTCCACAAGATCAAGCGGCTGGCCTCCCAGGCAGAAAGCTCCTGGAGCGTGCCCCTGATACTGGCGCTTTCCGCAGGATGCGGGGTGGCGGCATTTGCGATTTCGTATTACTACCTGCTGGACCTTCTCGCTGCGGTTGTCATCGGACTGGGTTCTTCGTCCCTGCCATTCTTATATCTGAAAATGCTGCGGGCACGGCGGTTGAAGCGCTTTAACCAGGTGCTTCCCGAGGCGCTTGATCTCATCACTCGCGCTCTGCGCGCCGGTCACTCCGTCAATGCGGCGATCGAGATCGTGGGACAGGAAGCGGCCGAACCGGTGCGCACGGAGTTTCGCGAAGTTCACCGGCAACAGAACTTCGGGGTGCCACACCGGGAGGCGTTATTGGAGTTGGCCAGCCGCGTACCCTCGCCGGACCTGCAGTTTGTAGTCACGGCGATGCTGGTGCAAAAGGAGACTGGCGGCAATCTCGTGGATACGCTCGACCGCACCGCGGCCGTTGTGCGGGACCGCATTCGCATTCAGGGCGAGGTGCGGACCTATACCGCGCAGGGACGCATGACGGGTTATATCCTGGGCGCTTTGCCCATCGTCATGTTCTTCCTTATCAACATGGCAAACCGCAGCTACGCACGCGTGCTGCTCGAGGATCCGACGGGTAGAAAACTTATCTACGCCGGGGCCGGGGCAATGGTGCTGGGGGCCCTAATGATTCGCAAGATCGTGAATGTCAAGGTGTAGCAACGATGAGCCTGATACTCATACTCAGCATCGTGATCACAGCCATCTGTGCCGCTGGACTGCTGGTTGCGCTGTACCGAATGATGCCTTCGCGGCAGGCCCAGAGAGTCATGGAAGTGACTCGCACTCCCGCCGCCTTCGATACGGTGGCGGAAGAGCCTGTCAGCCTGGTTCAACGAGTGCTGGACATGGTGCGAAAGATTCGTACCCGTCTGCGGTTTGAGGACAACGAAAAGCTCCGCCAGCGCCTGATAGCGGCGGGACGACGTAGCAAGAGCGACATCGATATCTATTTCGGACTTCGCCTGCTGGCGCCCCTGGTCGCGCTTGTCATCGCGACTTTCATCCCTAATAGCGGCGGCTTCTGGATGATCGTTCTGCCGGTGGTTGCCTATCTTGTTCCGGACCTGTGCCTGACCGAAATGGCGAGACGCCGAAGAGAGGCGATCCGCTTGGGCATGCCCGACGCCGTCGATCTTATGGTGGTTTGCGTGGAGGCGGGCCTGGGGTTGGATCAGGCGCTGCTGCGCGCCGGACAAGAGCTGGCGATCAGCCATCCCGCCATCAGCGAAGAGTTCATGACCATCAGTATTGAGCAGCGCGCCGGCAAGTCGCGAATCGATGCATGGCGTGCCATGGGCGTCCGGACCCACCTCGAAATGGTCCAGGCCTTTGTCAGCATGCTGGGGCAGACCGACCGCTTTGGCACTCCCATCGTCAAGGCATTGAGTGTTTTTTCCGATAGCTTACGAATGAAGCGCAGGCAGCAAGCCGAGGAGATGGCGGCCAAGACGACTGTAAAGCTCATTTTTCCGCTCGTCTTGTTCATTTTTCCCAGCATCTTCATTGTCTTACTGGGGCCGGCTTTTCTCATGATCGGCAGAAATTTGCACACCTTGTTTAAGTAGCAGTGGTAACGAACCTTAAGGAGGAAAGAGCTAACCATGGATAGCGTAACGATAATCCGCACAGTCGCAGGTGTTTTGTTTGCGGTGGTTCTTATGGTCCTGATTATGCGCCGTCGCAAGACTGCATAATACGGAGTGTAACAACCATGGCCTCGTCACTTTGCAGCAGTCAACCTAACCAGGATCGCCATGGTGGGTACAGGAACGCGCCCCACCGAAAAAGGTATCGCGCGTCTCGTGAGCCTGCTAGAAACCCAAAGCCTGGAACCCGGATGTGTGCTCATGAATCGAGCCATCATCGGGGTTCCATAGCTTTGGCATCAGGTTCCCAATCGATGAGGTTGCGCTGCATGCCAGATGGGGCTGGGGCAAGGGAAGATGCCGGCCGTGACCTCTAGTCATACCCCGATGCAGTGCTATGGTCCTTGTGCCCGCAGGTACTTGTGATCTTTGGTCGGGGCGAGAGGATTTGAACCTCCGACCCCCTGCGCCCAAGGCAGGTGCGCTACCAGGCTGCGCTACGCCCCGACTTTCTTGCTCCCCTGATTCTAAATCACTTCCAAGAACGGAACCACGGAGTCATGCCACCTTTCGGTGCAAACTCCGCCAAAACTGTGTCAAAACTGTGCCAAAACCCCATCAGTTGACCCTCGCTGTGTCAAAACTGATGTTCTGTTCCGTTGGCCTGCCGATTCAGCTTGATTAAAGCTTCGCGCTTCATCTGCAGCTTCATCTGCGAGTACTTCTTGAACACCTTAGCGTCTCCTTGCCTCAACAGCTGCGTGACCCATTCGTCTGCAACACCGCCAGCACTCAGCCGCGTTGCGTAAGTGGATCGCAGATCGTAGATGCGGAAATACGAAATACCAGCCCGCCGCAGGGCGGCGTGCCAGACCGTCTTCAGAGTTTTCTGGTGTCCACTCGGATTCTCATCAATCGGAAATAGATACGCACTGCATGGAGACAGCCGAAGCTGGTCCCGAAACGCTTCCACCGCCAATGGCGTCAACGGCACTTCCGCCACTCCGTTGGGCGTCTTGGAATCAGGAATCCAGACCACCGCGTTCTCAAGATCCAGATGTTCTTTTTTCATCGGCATCAACCCCTTATACACGCGCAGCCCCGTTTCGGTGATAATCCGCACGATGTTGCGCAGGTAATCGGGAGCATGGACCTCGATTCTCCGCTGTTCCGACCACGTGACATAGTGCGGGCGGAACAAACCTTTCACAGCGACGGGGAATTCAACTCCCGCACAAGGGTTTGAGGCCAGCAGTTTCTTTCTTACGGCGACATTTAGCATGCGCCGCAGGACTCGTAGCTCCTGGTGCACGGTTGCTGGCTTGAGTTCCTGACGCTCGACGTATCCGGCAGCCGTCTTGACGCGCACGCGGTCCCGAAGGCGCTTGCGCAGATACAGCTCGATTTCATCTGCATTCAGATCAGCCAACTTGCAAGACCGAAAGGCATCCTTCAGATGTTTGCTGGCTCGCATGTTGGCGGTGTGAGTTTTAGCAGCGCGCATGGGAGGCTTGGAATAGTTCTCCAGGAAAAAGTCCACCCATTCTTCAAACTCCAGTTGCTCGCCCTTGCGCACGATATCGAGAACTTTGTCGTCGCGGGCATGCAGCCGTTCACGGAGTTTCTTGTTCGCTTCCTGCCAGTCTGGGGTTAGGGTTGATTCTCGGATGCGCTTCCCGTCTCGATCCAGATAGCACATCCAGAGAACTTTTGTACCGCTTCTCTTGTAGACAACACCGTCATGTTTCCTGGGTCTTGCCATCTCCCACCTCTTGTCTAAAAGTTGCGCGGAACGGCTCGAGATCCGATCGCAAGAACCGGATGTTCCGACCCATTACGCGGAGATGGGGTATCTGCTTCCGCTCCACCCAAAGATACACCGTTTGTATGCTGACTCCCAGGTACACGGCTGCCTCTCGAACCGTGAGGGGTAGTTCCTCACGGAAGAAAGTTGCGCCAGCCTGGAGGGCGCTTGTCGAAGCGTTCGGCTGGATTTGCTTAGAACTCATACTTCCTCTTAAGCGTTGCTGCGGTTTGTGTCAAAAGCCAAGGGCTCCCAGAAAAACGCGGCAGGCGGTTTCTCGCCAGTGGCCTGCAATGATTGGACTCCCTAATAGGTTGGGGGCTTGCTAAAAGGAGATTCGCGGGAGGTCAGCCGGTGCCGTTCGTGCAGGTCAGCACGAAATATCGCCAACTTAGTGACTCGGAGGGAGGATAGCGAGTTTCACGGCGAGAGCGCCCGGGCCAATTGGTGAGGGCAGTTGCTTGAGGTCGACAGCAGCCCACATATCACCACTATTTTTCACCAATCACACTTTGACTGGGCGGAGCAGCGGGCAAAATCATGCGCCAGAGAAGGGTTAGAGCATCAACTCCTATTTCACTCCGCTATGGTCGGA
Source organism: uncultured Acidobacteriaceae bacterium (assembly GCA_963831675.1). Classification (GTDB taxonomy): domain Bacteria; phylum Acidobacteriota; class Terriglobia; order Terriglobales; family Acidobacteriaceae; genus Bog-257. The sequence goes on along the minus strand of CAWHRM010000014.1, from coordinate 45,711 downwards.
GTGAAGTCAATTACCTCCCCGATCTGCTGCTTGACCTCCTTGACCCATGCCCTTCGGATTGTCCCGTGAACAACGCGCCTCAGGAAGCCTAGCCGCTCGGCAGCGTTGTTACGGTTCCGGCGAATGTCGTCCTTCGTGATCTTGGTGTAAAGGGCAAGAAAGGTGTCTATGCTCCGCGGCTTGGCGAAGATGTACGTCGCATGACCAAGCCGAGGGGTTTCGACGACCACAGCTTTCTGTACATCAAAAATGTATTCATCTCGAAACAGATAGATCCTGCGCGCATGGCGCGAGAGTTGGCGATAGAAGAACGGGTCATAGTCCGCACGCCAGCTGATCTGTGCGACATCAAAGTCACCGGGGAGACGCAACTCAGAGCAGATGCGCTCAAGCTCTGCCTTTTCGAGTGCTTGATGTTCCAGGCGCAGGCGGATCTGATCCAACGCCTGCGAGTACTGACCAAAGCGGTGATATGTCGTTCGAGCGGATTCTAGCTGTTGCTGGAAATCAGGCGGCAGCTTGACCGCCAGCCGACTCGGTAATGCGGTTTCCCAAGTGACGAGGTCCCAGTCACCGCTGCGCTTGCGGTATCTGCCAGTCTGTACGAACGTGCCTTCAACCTCTATCTTCGTTCCCAGGAGGTGTTTCCACTGATTCCATGTGTGGTCCCAGAGTGTGTGCAGGCTCGCAGGATCGAGCCAGAACTCGAGCTTGCGACGTGCGTCGCGACAGAGTGCCTGGTCGTCGTAGAAATCGCACCTGCGCAGTGGCACATGGAATCGCTGTCGCCGGAGTTGCGGTGAAAATGCAAGAATGCGGCGAGCGAAGAATGTCTTTCCGTCACGGGACGGCTCACCGGAGACCAGTAGGGAGCCAAATCCACCGTACGGAAATACGGCAGGGGCGTCGGGGTCGGCCAGCAGCGCGTCGTAGCAGGCGCGCAATTCAGGCTGACTTACGATGTTGAAGGCCCGTTCTAACGCGACTCGCTGGCTGCGCGGGGCGCCAGCTGTCCTCAGTTCCAGGTCGCGCAGTTTGAAAGCGACGCGGAGTTCAGAGGGAGAGGCGTTGGCTGGAATACGCAACATCTCGTAGAGCGTCGCATGGTCGCCTCCGTCGCCAGTTTGAGGTAAGCGATAGAAATAGTCGCGCAGAAGCTCGCACGGCAGGAAGACCGAGCTGATGCCAAGCGCTCCGTGGTGAACCTCCGCCGAAACGAAGTGCTGATTTCGTTTGTCCTGTTTGGGCTGGCTAACGTGCCCGATTGGCACATGGTAGAGATAACGATTACGGCCGGACCCGCCATTCTTGGTGATCAGGATCTCTGTACGAACTCGCATCTGCCGTAGAGATCGGGAAAAGCGATGTCGTCACCGACAGCGACATAAGATGCGAGAAAACGAGGACACCAGGAGCTTAGTTCGATTGGCGAACACACAGCTACCTGGGTTGCTCCTGAAGCTGGACGCTCACTACGCGCTCGCAGCAGATGGGAATGGACGAAGCCGAAGCCGAAATGGCGGACGTCGAAGGCATACGCTCGGCGGGCAGTATAGGGTCGTCTTGCTGAAGTCCAAAACGCTGCGTGGCGCACTCCGAGTGTGCTTCGTGTAAAATTGCGAAACGCCGCTCCGTCAACGCCATTCATGATGTTCTGAAGAATTCTTGATCAGCAGGCCCGGTAGTTGAATCGGTGAGGATTCGTGTCCCAAGGGGAGTAGTATTTGCAGCGGCCCTTGTTGCGGTCGTAATTCCGGTCTCGCGCTACGCCTACACTCGGTTCCGCGATATTTCTTCCGACAAACACATCAGTTACGGTCGTTTGGAGCATCCGGAAAGCTTCCACGGATCCGCAAGTCCTCCTGGCGGAGGCCAATCGCCTTTATTGGCTAAACAACGGGCCAAAAGCTGCCCCGTTGTACGCGAAAGCCGAGAGTCTCTTCGCAAGTCGAGGCGATGCCCGGAATGAGACTCTACGCCAAGATTGGACGCCTCAGATCAGAAGCCGAGACGATGTCTTTCGTCGACCTCTCGCGATTCTTGAACGACCAGTTGCAGAACCCGATCATGCGCAACGATCCCAAGTTGCGCCTCTGGTGCCTCGCCGCAAAGGGCTACACCGACATCGAGATTGACTATCGAGCGGAGAAGCAAGACTGGTTGGAGGCCCAACAGATCGCGAAGAGTCTCGGGGACGACCGCTTGGCGACCAGGGCCTCGGGCGAATTAGGCGTAATCGCATTCCTGGAGGGAAATTCCGGCCGGGCGGCGAAGCTCCTGGGCGGAGCGCTGGTCTCAACAATGGCTAATGGCGACAAGGGAGGTCAGATTCGCTTTCTGGAAATGCTGGGAAACGGCCTGGTAGAGGTCAACCGCCCCTCTGAAGCCCTGATGTTTTTTGAGAGGGCTATCAAGATCGCGGAGACTGACGAAGATTCCGGACTTCCGTTCATGGGGTACGAGGGAAAGGCGCAAGCGCTGGTTGCGTTAGGAAGGCCAGATGAAGCAAAGAGGGTGCTCCAGAGCGCACTTGCAAAGGCCCGATTCGCAGCAGAAACGCGGGCATGAGGCGCAATTGCTGATTGTCCTCGGCAAGCTCGCGGCGCAAAACGGAAACAAACAAGAGGCCATCGCCGATTTGGAGGATGCAGGGCAGCTCGCCGCGAGAGTCCAGTTCCACCGAATGGAAGCTGACGCCATGTTCGAGCTGGCGAAGCTTTATCGTGATTCCGGAGATCTCGCCACCGCAGACGACCGTGCGACGCAGGGTCTCGCTGCTAGCCAGCGGGTCGGCGATCGCTATTACGTACCACGGAACCTAACAATTTTGGCTGACCTGAAAGCACGACGCGGCCGCATTGCAGAAGCGAAGGCACTTTACAAGCATGCCGAAGACGTCATTGATGGCATGCTTGGCGGCGATGACTCCTATTGGAACAGCTCCATCGCCGCTGCCATGAGTCAGACTTACCTCCAACACTTCGAACTCGTTGCGAAAGAGGCTGACACAGCCGGTGCGTTTCAAATATTGGAGCGTGTCCGAGGACGAACTCTGGCAAGCGCTTTGGAAGACAGAAAGGCCGATCCGAAGTCAGGGTCTACCGAAACTGCGACGCTCGACAGTTACGTCGCTACTACACAAACCCGCTTGATGCAGACCAATAGTCCCGTCGAGCGTGAAAAGTTGCTCGATGCTCTTGCCGAATACGAGTGGCGGTTGCGGTTGGCGTGGAACCAGGGAGATCAGCGCTTTCCCATCGACCCCGCACCGCTAACCCAAGTTCAAGACAGCCTGAAGTCAGACGAAACGCTACTGGAGTACGTACTCGACGAGCCGAACTCCTTCTGTATTTCTGTTACGCGCACGACCGCAAACCTGCGAGTGCTACCGGCTGGTCGCAAGCAAATCGAAAAACTGGTCCAGCGGTATGTTGATGAAATCCGCGCGAAAAGAAGCTGGAGTTGAAGAGGCGAAGCAACTGGATGCATTTCTTGTGCAACCGATTCCTGAAACATCCACGGGCAAACGATTCATCGTTGTGCCGGACGGCATATTGAACCTGCTGCCGTTCGAAGCGCTACGGAACAGCGAAGGACAGTATCTGCTAACGTCCGATGTCATCAGCTATGCTCCTTCGGCCACCGTTCTTGATGCGCTGCGCAGGGGAGACAAACAGCAAGAAGCGCCCTCGACCATTTCTCGGAGTGGGCGACGTTGCATACGACAATCAAGGTGGCGCCAGGGAAAGAATCCCGGCTTCCGAGACACTGCGGGGTCGGTTTGTTCGCGGTTTCGCTGATTTCGTCGGAATGCCCCTTCATGATCTGCCGCAGACGCGAGAAGAGGTCGAAAGCATCAGTAGAATTGTGGGAAAGGACGCAGAAACCCTGTTTGGTGCAAGCGCTACCGAGACGTGCATTCAAGAAAGAGCCGCTTGAACGAGTTTCGAGTCCTGCATTTGGCTGTCCACGGATTCGCCGATCCGCAATACCCGGAACGATCAGCATTAGTCCTTGGTGCCGATCCGAAAGCTGGTGAAGATGGTTTGCTGCAGGTGCGGGAAATCAAGAAGTTGCGATTAAACGCCGAGCTGACGACTCTTTCAGCATGCGACACCGGAGTGGGCAAATTGCAGGGAGAGGAAGGCGTCAGCGATTTGGCGGAGGCCTTTCTGGCGGCTGGCGCGAAAACCGTGGTTGCGAGCCTGTGGAGCGCGGATGACACCTTTGCAAGTGCGCTGATGGAACGCTTCTATCAGCGTCTAGCGCTTGGAGAGGAGACGAGTTCGGCGCTGCGAGGCGCCAAGCTGGACCTGCTGACGAAATATGGCGAACAAGTCAGCCCATTTTATTGGGCAGCATTCGTAGCGATTGGTGATGCATCAACGCCCATCGGGATTAGGGAGCAATGAATCTGACTCTGGACGAACGAACGAAGATTTTCGACAAGGTCTGCCGATTGGTGGAAACCAAGCACTTCAATCCTGCATGAACGGTGTGGATTGGAATGCTCTGGTTCAGAGCCGAAGGGATCAAATCCTTGCGTGTGATGGGGCTGAGGCATTCGAAAAAGAAGTGCATAGACTGGTGGCAGAACTCAAGACCAGTCACACCGGGTTCCGGCACGCCGGAATGCGAAACATACCGGCGAGACACGCAATCAATGCGACTTTGCAACGCTTCGCTGTGAATGGAACAGAACGCTGGATGTTTCAGGATGTGCACAGAGGTGGCCCAGCGTACCTGGCCGGGATAAGACCGGGAGATCTGTTGCTCGGAACCGGCGAGCGAGAGATTCGTCCTCCAGAAGATCTGACGTTCTCCGCTGGAGGATCAGCGGATCTAGCGATTGAGAAACTGCACGGAGACATCGAGTGGGTGAAGCTTCGGCTGCCCATGCCGAAGTCCAAGAAGCACCCCGTAACCGCGCCGGAAGCAGTTCATGCGGAGATGCTTACCGATGAAATCGGTCTGCTCAAAGTGGCGATGTTTCCCGGAGCGATCGGAATCGATGTTGCCAAGGACATAGATCGGGGAATTGCGGCTCTCAACGGTTGTAGCCGTCTCATCGTGGATTTGCGCGGCAACACGGGCGGAGGAATCGGCGGTCTGCGGCTGATGAGCTATCTGACTCCGGGCAAATTGGAGGTTGGCTACAGCCTGACTCGGAAGCGCCGGGAGCGTGGCTATCGGAGAGAGGAGCTGACCCGTTTTGGACGGATTCCGTCTCGCAAAGGCACCCTCTTTTGGCTCGCTGCCCGATACGCCCTTGTGGACAAGTCCATTCTCGTAGTTACCGAGGGACTTGGGCCACGTCGGTTCCACGGACGCGTTGTGCTGATGGTGAACGAGCACACTGCCAGCGCCGGCGAAATGGTGGCTGCGTTTGCAGAGGAGAACAAACTGGCAACCATCGTCGGAACCAAGACACCTGGTCGTTTGCTGAGCGGAGGCGCTTTCAAGGTCGGTCACGGCTACATTTTGGGATTGCCAGTTGCTGGGTATCTGACCTGGCAGGGCAGGATGTTGGAAAACAATGGGATCATTCCGACCGTTTCTGCTGAATTATCACGAGAGGCGCTGCGGGAAGGCAGGGACACCCAATTGGAGAAAGCGGTCGAGGTCGTCAAGAGTTTGTAATAAGACCCAACATTGATCTGCTCATGTGAAGGCGGTCTTGCAATACATTTCTGTGCATGTCCGCGAAGCCGATTCGCTAGAGCCGCCGCGCCTCTGTTAAGGAGAAACCAGCCCATTCCACATCCCGGTTTCAGAATTGCTCCGGCGACCGTTTGGTAATAACGTGACGAGAAGGGCGTATCTGTGTCCGCGAGCGCAAGCCGATCACTTCAGCGGAATGGGCGTTACACGGCCAGATGAAAGGAAGCATTCGTTAAACACTGGCAGAGCTGTGGGGATTGACTCGGCCACATATGGAGAGCAAGGATCATTTCGGCATTTGCTAAAGGACGGGAAATGACTTTGTGTGCGATTTAGGCACAAGGGCCACCGATGTGGACTAGAATCGAGGCGAAATCGATAGGAGGGTCTTGGGATGGTCCCTGAATCGTCACTCGATGTTTCACGCCGTCAGTTTCTCGCTGTCGCAGGTCTGACGGTCGCCGCCGCGTGTCTTCCAAGATATCTTGTCGCACAGGCGGGCGGCCTTGTTCAAGGTGCTTTTAAGGAAGCCGCAGAAGCAAAGGTAACGGTTCAAACGCTTCGCCGCAATGTCAGCGTCCTTTTAGGGGCTGGTGGAAATATCGCGGTTCTTGTCGGCCCTGACGGAAAGCTGCTGGTTGATGCCGAAATCATTACCGCGCGTCCTCATGTTTCTGAAGCCCTCGCGAGCATCAACGGGGATCCCGTCAAACAATTGATAAACACCCACTGGCATTTCGACCACACCGGCGGCAACGAGTGGATCCATCAAGCCGGAGCCAGTATCCTAGCGCACGAGAACACGCGCAAACATCTTTCTCAGGCCACGCACGTCGGGGGCAACTGGCAGTACACTTTTCCGGCAGCGCCAGCGGGCGCAATTCCCTCCATCGTCTTCGGAGACAAACACGCTTTACACGTCAACGACACGACTCTGATGCTCAAGTACTATCCGCCTGCTCATACGGACTCCGACATCTCGGTGCATTTTGCTGAGGCCGACATTCTTCACACCGGAGACACCTTTTGGAACCGCGACTATCCTTTCATCGATTACGCAACAGGAGGAAGCATCGACGGCCAAATACGAGCGGCAGAGGCGAATATCGCGTTAGCGACCGGCAAGACGGTCGTCATTCCCGGACACGGAGCTGTGGGCGCCAAGGCCGACCTGATTCTATTCCGAGACGTGTTGGTTGAGATCCGCGATCGGGTTGCGGCTCTCAAAAAGCAGGGTAAGTCTCTGCCTGAAGTTGTCGCGGCTAAACCTGGCGCGCGCTATGACAAGGAATGGGGTAACCTGTTCCAGAACCCGAGTGACTTTGTCGCGCTCGTCTATCAGGGCGTTTGAAAGCATCTAGAGGCTCATCAGCTCTTGAAGAATGCCAGCAGGTCGGCATTGGTCGTCTCCGCTTGCGTGGTCGGCATACCGTGCGGAAAATCCTTGTAGGTTTCTAGGGTTCCGTTCTTCAACAGTTTTGCGGACTTCGCCCGGGCTCGGGCTCGAAACTCCAGGCCCTGCTGTTGGGAGGGCACCTCCGAGAGCCCCGCGAGTCCGCACCAAAAACAAAACACACGAGCCTGCTGTTGGGAAGCGACTTGGATTTTAGGTGAGTTTTCGGCAAGTCTGCGCAATGGGGGTATGGCCCGCTCGCACCGATCTGACGGCCCTTAGCGGGGATGCTTGATGTACTTGGCCAGGAGGTAATCCATATCGTCGCCGACGCCGTAGCCAAAGTCGTGACTGATTTCTCGCACACGGTTGAGTCGAGTGATCAGGCTATCCCGGCCGTCAACCGGTAGCGTATGGGTCGACTTGAGGGCTTGTTCGAACATGCCCACCAGCGCGTCGAAAAATCCTTCGTCTTGATAACCGACATCTTGGCAGTATCCTGCCGCTTGCTCGCAGTAGAACACCCTCAGCTCGGTGAGTCCCGCAGGATCGCCCGCGGCCTTTTTGTAATGGGAGATGGCCTGCTTGGCCTTGACGACGGATGTGTCCTGATTGCGAAACGGGTCCGGCCAGAGCCAGCGATCGAGGGTTCGCTTGTACGGCTCCAACACGTCCTCGCCCAAGCCAAAGCGGGCGTGCAGGAACACCTGGTTGTCTTTGTGGGCGGCGTAGAGATGGTGAATCAAGTCCACGAGCCCGGCCCGGTCAAACGCGGCGAGCTTGGCTTTGACATCGGTCCAGCTGGGTTGCGATTTCGATTCAGATTTCGTCATAGGCATCTTCTATGATGGCGCGCATGCGCAATTCTCCACGGAGCGCCGGACTCAGAAACAGTAGCCTTGCGCCAGCCAGTAGTGCCAGTCGGCGATGGCCTCGACGGTAGATTCATCCGCGTCAACCGCAGTGAGTTGGGAGAGTGGCACGGCCACATTGCGGCTGTGCCAGCGAATCAACACCAGCATGTCGTGGGCACAGGACTCTTCCGGCGCCAGGCCGCGGACTTCAACCGTTTCTCCCTTGCGGAGCGGAGAGACCACCTTGGACGCAATGCACCGAGCCGAGAAAGGAAACTGGACTTTGTTATCCCAGGTAGTAATACCAGCCGAGAGCCTGTTCTTCCGGCCCATAGGCGTCGGCGATGGCTTCGTTGTGGATACGTTCTTCGCGAATGCGGTTCTTGCGTGGCTTGGGCACAGGCGTGCTCGATTCGATCACCAGTTACTCTGTCGTTCTGTCCGCTTCGTCCGTATAGGATTCCAGCACGGCTTGCATCCGTTCGAACAGACGGTCCAGCTCCCTTTGTAGTTTCTTGTCCTTGGCGTGGTTGGCTTCGGCCCCAACATAGCCGCTCAGTTCTTCCAGATCATCCAGCATGAACGAATACACGGACGCCTTGTTGGAAGCGGGTGTGATGCGCATAGAAGCCGTGAGTTCGTCGTCGGCGAAGGTGTGTTCGAGAATCAACTCGCGTTCTCGGTGGCTCAGCTTCAGAAGGACCTTTTCGCCGGCACGCACGTGCTTGCGGATCATGAGCGAACTTCTTCTTTCAAGATACGGCGCACCGAGGTACGACCGATGTCGAGGCGACGGGCGATGGCCGACTTGCTGAGTCCCGAACAATGAAGTTTGCGAATCTGATCTGCGTGCAAGGAGACGGTAGCGGGCCGGCCCAGTCGCTTGCCGTTCTGCCGGGCATGCGCCAGGCCAGCGCGCACGCGTTCGCGTAAAATCTCGCGCTCGAACTCGGCGAACACCGCTAGCAATCCCGCCATGGCACGACCGGCGGGCGTGGTTAGATCCAGCGCTTCAGTCAGCGAGACGAAACCGACACCGAGATGTTCCAGTTCTTGCAGCGTACTGAGCAGGTCGGTGACCGAGCGGCCCCAGCGATCCAACCGCCAGACCAGAACGGTATCGATCTCCCGGCGGCGCGCCGCTTCCAGCAGTTTCTCGCGGGCCTCGCGTTGGGCTGCGCCGGAACCACTTCCTTGACCTGCATCACAACGGTCCAACCCCGCCGCGCCGCATACTCGCGCAGAGCGCGATTTTGCATGGGGAGAGTCTGCTGGTCGTGGGTGGAGACTCGGGCGTACAGGCCGGCGCGAAACGTAGCTTTCCTCCGGCCAACCCCCTGGCCAAAAACCCTGCGCAAATCGGCTTGGTGGAAGGCCCGTTTTTCGGGCATTGTCGAGGGACTCCCGTATCTGGCCGAAAGCTCTCGATTCTGGCCAGAGCGGATCATTCTACTCTAGCCGGAGTCGAGACGGAGCCCGGATGATTCCAGCGTGGCTTCATAGTTCCACGGCATCCACGCCGACGGGTTGTGGACCAGATCGCCGGCGTGGCGCTGTAACTGAGTCAGGTAGTCGAAGGGGTTGGCGCCCGCAAGCTCGCAGGTGTGAATCAGGCTCATGAACAGATCGCCGACCCGCGCTCCGTTCGCGGTCTTGTAGAACAGCGAGTTCTTGCGGTGCAGGATGGCTTTCTTCAACGCTCTTTCTGCAATGTTGTTGTCTAGCGGTGCTCCTGGCTGCCGCAGGAACAGCGTGAGCCGCTCCCAGTGCTTGAGCAGATAGCGCATCGCCATTCCCAGACCGGAGTTCGGTTCGACTTTCTTCTCCGCGAACTGAGTGTTCAGCCAACCGCGGAGTTCTTCCATCACGGGGGCGCTGTGCTGCTGGTGGTAGCGCAAGCGTTCCTCCGCCGTCATCGCTTGTTTACGCGCCGTGGCATCGTGGCCGTAGACCGTGCCCAGTTGTTCCAGTACGTACTGACAGGGCTGCGGAAAGTTCTCGATCACCTCCACAAAACGTCGCCGGGCATGCGCCAGACAATGGCCCACGATGACCTCCAGCTTCTCCGGCAGCTTGGGCAGATTGCGGGAGAGCGCATCGCACATCTGCAGGGGCGGAGCCAGTTCGGCGGCGCGCTGCCGCAGCACATCCGCCAGGTTCTCGCCGGCGTGTTGGCGTCCGGTGAAGAATAACGCGATGGTTTGTTTCTGCGCGGTCGAGACAATGCCGCTGGTGAACACGCCCGTGCGCGCGGCGGCATCATCCTCGTCATCGTTTGTGTTCCTGCCTACATTGCGGCGCAGGGCCAGCACCGGCATCGAGGTGTCGTCGTTGTGCAGCACTTGGCCTTGCGCCGCCTGGCGAATCAACTCGTCCATCGCCGGTCGGATCTGAGCGGCGGCTTCCGTCACGATCTCGCATTGCGTGGCAACGGGCAGGGGGAAGACCCAGGCTCTCCTCTAGGTCAGCCAAGCGATTCCACGGAAAGCCGCTGCCGTAGCGGAGCAGCGCGATCATGCTCGCTGCCGTGGCATCGTACTTCGCCTCGCCTATACCGGCAGGAGCCTGAGCTGTGAACACTTCTCCGCACAGGTTGCAGCGCAGCTTCTCCAGTTCGTACACGATGGCGGCAATCGGCGTCTGGCCTCGCAACCGCACCAGCAGCCCCGGCTCCTGCAGCGGATAGACTTTCCCGCGCCGACACCCCGGGCAGCGATCTCCGCGATACAACGTGGCGTGCGGCACCGCGATGCGCTGCGCGCCAGGATACGCCTGCGCTCCCTTGCGCCCGTGTCCGGGTTTCTTCGAACCTACCTCCGGCGACGGTTCCCTCGGAGTCGGGCTGCGCGGGATGCCGGCCTGTTCCAACACCGCCTCCGTCCTCTCGCTGCGCGTACGGCACAACAGTCGGCGCAAACTGGCCAGCGTCGCTTCCCGCGTCTCCAGCAACTCGGTCACGTAACTCAGCGTGCGGATGGCCGCTTGCAGCTTCTGATATCCGGCCTCGCCCAGCGCTTCCCGCACGCTCTCCAGCAACGCTTCCAACTCTTCCGGGGTGACCTCCAGCGGTGGAGTCGCGGGCTGCATCTTAGGTCTCCTGCAGTAACTCGCGAAAGCGCGGCGTCAGGGGATAACCCAACACCTCTTTGATCGAGCGATTGGGGCGGTGGGTCTGATCGTCTTTGCCTCGTCCCGTCGTCGCTCCCAACCGAAGCCAGTTGGCCGCGCGATAACAGGTGCCGCGAAACCGCTCCGGGTCGACGAAGGTTTCCACAAAGTAGATAGGATGGTGATAGAGGCGTTCCCAATCCTGCGCGAGCTGCCTAGTCACACGCGCCAGAAGATGCGAGGCCAAGTGCGGCACCTCGACCCAGGGCAAAATCAGAAAGCGCGTGTTGTAAGCCAGGAAGCGAAGGTTGCGCCGCCGCGCCGCCGCGCTCCAACCCAGGAAGCGGTCTCGGCTGCCCAAGTGTCGCGGCGCCGAACTCCACGCCAGGCACGCCAGCGGACGCCCTTGCCCCCAGGCCACATACTTGAGGTGCTCGCCCACCGGCTGCTCGTAGCCCAGGTAATGGTGCTGTTCGATGAGGCTGTTGAACAGCGCTTCCTCGGGGGTGCGCCGCACCGGCTGAATCGCGATGGGTTGCAGCTGACGGAGCGACACGCGGATCGGCGTCGTATCGATCAGCATCAGCGCGGGTGGCTGACGTTGGGCCAGCGGATTCAACGAGGTCTGACGAACTGGCGGCAGCGTGATCTCGCCCGCCCGGTGCAGCATGAGCAACAGGCCGCGGCACACCATGTCGCGCAGGGCGCCGTTGGCCTGCTTCCATTGCCAGGCCTCACACAGTTTCTGCGACAGCCTGCGGCGGCTGAGCGAGGGATGCTCGGCAATCAACTGCCGAATGAACAGGATGTCTTCGGCGCCAATCTCTCGACCACGATAGCGGTGGGTGGGCACATCCGCAGTGTGGCAAAGCAATAACCGGAACGCAAGCCCGCAGGGGTAACTCCGTTGATTCCGGGATGACTACGCGCTCACCCGCCGCCACACCGGCGCCGCCACCGCATCCGGGTTTCCGGCGGCCAGCAGCAACTGGGCTTGATGCGCTTCCAGCACGCGCGTGGGTTGGTTTCCACTGGGCCACCACACAAAACGCCCCTTCGAGAGCCGCTTCTGCGCCAGCCAGAAGCCTTGCCCGTCATACACCAAAATGCGGATCGAGGTTCCGCGTCGACTACGAAACAAAAACAGACAGCCCGAAAACGGATCGGCCTCGAGCTTCTCCTGACACAACTGCGCCAGCGAGTCGATGCCCTTGCGTCCATCCACGGCTTCGATCGCCCCAGTGCATCCGATCGCTCGCTTTCTCACCATCGCTGAAGCCATCGTCGGCCAGCTTTTCCCCGCGACCCTCATCGGCGCTCTCGTGGCCATGGCCATGCAATCCCGCCGCAACCCCTGAGCCCGGGCTTTCGTCCTAGTGCGTGTGAGTTCTTCGCCGAATCCCGGCATTGTTTATTAAACGCAAGTGTGAGGGGGAACACACGGTTGACAGATTGAATCCGTCGGCCCCTCGCCTGAAAATTGAAGCCAGGAGCTGAACATTGCTGTGATCGCCGTCAGCGTCACGGGCAGTTGCACTCTACCCAGACTGCAAGCTGCTCGGCAGTGCGAGAGAGCGCCATAAAATCGTGGATGTGCGGCGAGGATTCCACCTCCGGTAGCTTCGCGGTTTCTTCCAGCTTTGCCAGAGTCTCAGGCAGACGGTTGCCGCGCGGATTCGGTACTCCCGCCATTCGTTCCGCAATATCGTCGAGCGTTTCCGCAAGCTCGTGATCGAACTCCGCCTGCGCCGGCAGCATCTCCTTGGGAAGTTCGAATCCGGGAGACTCGAGCCTGTAGCGCAGCATGGCTCCCCGAACCAAGAACAGCGCACGCAGTTTGGATTGCCACTGGTTCATGCGGGCGCGAAGGTCTAGATCGGCTGCGCGCGACGGTCCGAACTCAAACAAGACGCCGTCGCCGAGGCTTTTCACCTGATCGAAGTTTATGTTGATCGTCTGGCCCAGGGCGTAGGCACGGCGGATGGCTTCCTTGCGGTCGCCGAGTTCGGGTGAACGTGCGAGTTGCGCAAGCAAATGGAGATTGGCGATGAACGTCTTCTTCATCGCGACAGCCGCTGGGCTACCCCATAGTTGGTCGAAGATCAACCACATGGCGAAGAGGCCCACGAGTACACCGACGACACGATCGCGTGCGATGGTGAGCGAAGTCTCAAAGCGGTAGGCCTGAAGGTGAACCAGGCAAAAGGCCAGTGCGATTTGCACCCCGAGGTAGGAAAGCCGCGGGCTGGAGGTCATGATCCAGGCAGAGATGGCGATGACGGCGGCGTAGATGATGGTGAAGCCAAAGATCGAATCGATGTGGGGAAAGAGGAAAACCTGCGCGCCCATGGCGAAGACGAATCCGCCAATGAAGGCGCCGAGGAAACGCAGAACCTGCTTTTGGCGCGATGCTCCGACGGTGGTGAGTGCAGTAAAAATGCATGTGACGACCGAGGTACTGATGCCGGGCCAGTTGATTGAGGTGTAGAGCACGTAGCAGAGGGTCGACGCCAGAGTGCCTTTGAGGGCGAACTGCAGGTGCTCGGGGTTGGTGAAAGCGTCTTGTGCGAGCAACGGAGCCGGAGGCGGAGGTCCGGTGGGCGAGTCGTCATGCGCTGTAGGAGGCGCGGCAAACACATCGGGAATCAGCGCTACCGTTTCTTCCAGTTCGCGCAGTAGCGGCAGGCCGGGCGCATCTTTGCCGAGGTCGGCGAAATGGATAGGTGCAGGAGTCTGACGCGCCAGAAATTCTGTTCGTAGGCGCGCGACGTTGTCGGCGAGTTCACGGGCACGTCGTCGCTCGTCGTCGGTAGGCCGCACGGCAAGCTCGGTAAGTCCGGCGGTGGTGTCCACCAGAGTGCCGACCAGCGAGATCACGCCTCCGGTGCGCGCAACGTAGGGCAGGTTATAGCCCGAGCGCTGAGAGTATCTTCTGGCGAGAGAAGTGCCCAGAATGGCCATGCGTTGAATCTGGCGAAGGGCGGCGCGGTCCGCCGGACGGCCCTCAGCATAGCCGCGCATCACGGCTTCCACGGCGGCGAGCCGCTCCGTTACGAGAAGGATGATGTTATCGCCGGGGCCGAGGCGCGCGAAAGCCACTTCCACCAGGAAGGCCACGCCGGCCCCGAGAACTCCGACCCACAACAGCCAGAGCGTATCTTCCACGTTCACTTCAACCGGTACGGGGCGGTCCCAAAGTGGCAGGCCGACGCCGATCATCACACTGAACATCAGTACACCCAGGTAGTTATTGACAGTGGTGAGGGCAAAGAACACGAGGAAGAGCGCGCCGACGACCCAGACGAAGTGCAGCAAGGGATTAATGGTGAAGAACGAGGCCGAGATAATGACGAAAACGGCGCCCGCACCGAGCGAGAGGCACATGGTCACCACGGAATTCAACGTTGCCTTGGTGCTTTCGCGGGAAACGAAGAGTGCCAGGACCGGCCCTTGGAACGCGTACGGCACTCGGAAAGCCATACAGATGATCATCACTAGCGTGGCGGTAAGAACCATGCGGCCCACCAACTGTGTGCGTTCTGGATAGGGCTCCAGTTCGTCACGCAAGAACTGCCACAGCCAACCGCTACGCGACTGCTGCTGGGCAATAGGAGTTGTGACGGTGGTAGCCATGCTCAGAATCCGCGGATGACAAGAACGGCCGATTCGCCCAGGCGTAACGTGTCCCCAGAGGTGTCTGTGATGCGCACTCGGACGGGATACCGCGACGCCAGGTGAACCCAGTTCAGCGTGCGCTGCACGTCAGGCAGTCCGTTGCCGAGGTTGCTGATGACGTCAGTGTCGGGCGTCACGCCGTAACCGATGCTATCCACGATGCCTTCCAACCGCACCGTCGGACGCGAGAGCACGTACACGTCGGCCTTCATACCGGGAGCGATGTGCTTGAGCTGAGTTTCCCTGAAGTTTCCAATCACCCACCAGTTGCGCGCATCAATCAGGGTGAAGATCTGCTGCCCGGTGTGTGCATAGGCGCCTTCCGAGAGAATGAGGTTGGTGACGCGGGCGTCAAAGGGCGCACGAACCTTGGTGTTGTCGAAGTTGTATTGCGCAGTTTGTACCGCCGACTCTTTAGCGCCACGCTGCGCCGTGAGAGGTTCCATAGTGCTGACGGCGTGACGCGATTGCTCGAGCTGAGCCTGGCTTTGCGAAATAACCGACTTGGCGCGCTCCAACTGGGCCTGTGCGGAAAGCAGCCGCGCCTCGCTGAGCTTGAGCTGCGATTCCGCCTGTTTCAGCGCCTGTGCCTGGGCAACCTCCTGCGTGCGAACGAGGTCCACCTGGTCGGCGGTGACAAACTGCTTGGCCAGTAGTGGCTCGACGCGATGCAGGTTGTTGTTGGCATACGCCCACTGGGCCTTAGCGCGTTCCACGCCCTGCTGGGAGTTGGCGACATCGGCTTTGGCCTCATCCACAGCGGCGGCGAATCGGCTCAGGTCAGCCTGCGCGCTGTGGGTGTTGGCCTGCGACACTGAAACGCCGCTCTCTTGTGAGGCAATAGTGCGGCTCAGGTCGACGATCTGTCCCTCAAGCATTCGCTGGTCAGACTTGGCGCGCTCCAAGTGCGTAACCGTAGGGCCGGTCATCGATCTCAAACAGCAACTCGCCGGCCTTCACCAGTTGGTTGTCGCGGACGTAAAAGCGCGTGATCGGTCCGTCAACCTGCGGGGCGATGCCGATGTAGTTAGCGAAGACGACAGCCGTGTCGGTGCGCGGGTAGTAGTTCACAACATAGAGCACGAGCAGGCCGGTGATCAGCGTGGCCGCGATAATGCCGATCCGCAGGTTGCGAATCGTGCTGGGCGCTGGGGCGGGAACGTCATTCATGGCAGTTCGTCCTCACGTACGAAAGAAAACCAGCCAGGTGGCGAAGGTGAAAAAAGCGGTCAGGCATGAATACATCAGCAAGGGTGGATTCAGTGCCTCCGCCAGGTTGTATTTGCGCACGATCACGCGCGCGGCAGTCGTCAGCAGAACGCCGACCAGCAAGCAGAACAGCCAGGCGGGGAAGTACGATCCCAGCACATTGAAGGCCGGAGCGCTTCGGCAGCCGACTAAAGCAACCATAGGCAATACCGCGAGATAGCGGAGATTCGTCATGGAGCGGTTCAAGTTCATGGTTTCCCCGGCGCGGCTCCCGTGCGCAGCAAATCGCCCGTGCGGAACGCTAGCTCAGCGAGTGTCGTGAGCACCTGCGTACGCGCAGTGATGTCGGTGCTTCGCGCCTGCGCCAGCACACGTTGCGCGTTGGTCACATCGAGCAAGTTGCGTACGCCGTAGTTGTAGGCTTCCAGCGCGGCGCTGTACGACTCCTCGGCCGACTGCAACAGCGAGGTGGCCGCCTGGCGCTGGCGGAACGCAGTCTTTACGTTGGAGTAAGCGCGCCACACTTCGTCGGAGATTTGGTTGCGCGTGGTATCGATCTGGGCGGCGGTAGCGCGGCTGTTGGCCTGGGCCTGCGCCAGGTTACTGCGTCTCGCGCCTCCGTCGAAGATCGTCCAACTGAGGGTCGCAGCGGCTGATCCCGCGAACAAGCTTGTTTGCGCCGCGGGAAATTGCTCTTGGAATCCGTAAAGGTACTGCTGTCCGGCAACGACTCCGACCTTGAGCGTTGGATAGTAGGCCGATTTGGCTTCCTTCACTGCAGCCTCTCTTGCCCGCAGATCGGCCACCTGCTGCAGCAGATCCGGGCGCTGCTGCAAGGCGCGATCGATGAGTTGCTCCACCGTATCGTCAACGCTCTCAGGAGTGGTGAGCGACGTGACGGGCTCGACCTTAACCTGGACAGACGCCGACGTACCAAGCGCGGCAGCAAGGTCGCCGCGGGCGATTTCGTACGAGCCGATCGCCGATTGCAAATCGAACTGCGCCTGTGCCGTGGCGCTGCGCGCCTCGAGAACATCCGGACGAGTAGCCAGTCCATTCGTCAGTCGATCCTCGGCCGCGGCTTGCACCGCTTGCGCGTTGGCCAGGTTGGCTTCGGCAGCGCCCTGCTGCGCAGCGGTGCTCAACACGCGGTAATAGGCCTGCTCCACCTGGAAGATGACTTTGCGATGCGTGTCGTTGAATTCGAAGTCGGTGGCGAGAAGCTGGGCCGCGGCCTCTTGAATACGAGGCGAGCGTCCGAAATCGAGGATGGCGTAGTTCAGTGTAAATGCGAGTTCAGATGTCGAGGTAGTCTGCCGCACGTAATTGGTGTTGAAGAGCAGGCCGTTACGGTCGACTTCTCCGCTCGCCAACGCGCCCAGCACCGGATACCACTCGCTTTTCGCGATGCCCAGCGCCGCAGCCTGGGACTTGGCGCGCTCCCAAGCGAAACGCGTTTCGGGATTGTGCTGCTGGGCCAGGTCAACGAGGTCGGACAGCGAATAAGCCTTGTTCGGGTCGACGACGAAATTCGGCGCAGGCAGATTGTGGTTCTGCGTCTGAATCTGCTGTTCGTCCGGCGATGTCCACGGACGATCCGGCGTCGCAGGAGCGGTCTGTGCGGCAAGATTTGCGCAGGAGAGGATCACGAGGAATCCAGCTAAGAAGGAAGCGACTCTGTGCATGAGCATGAGCGACTCGTGATCCTGTTTCTGGCCCGGCTACGCTTAAGTGGCTCGAATGCGTCTGTGATACTGCTTAGTTACTCCAGGCTGTGTTTGGCGAACATTACGGATCGAGCGGAATGGGAACTATTCTAACCTGCCGGGGGAGATTGTTGTTCGCGCTCCGGACGCTCTCTTCTGTCTCCCTTCAAGCCGTGCACCTTGCGCGTTCCACTTAGAAGTACACTTAATAAACATTCCGATATCCGCTAGATGAAGATAAGAATCCCGGAATCTGGCGGATGGTGCGAAAGTCAGTTTGAACGTTCTGTTAGTCCCCGATTTCTCCGGGCACTCGGAAAGCCATTACTTTTCGCCCTTGCGTGCGGCGGCCGCAGCCCATTTCGCGCGCATGTCCCGCAATGTCCATGTAAGCGTCTCGTCGGGTATCAGGTACCCGCCGATGCCGTCCGTAAACAGCACGTCGTAAATCCGTCTACTAACGGCATCGATGTCGGCCGTGCTTGGATTGCCGGCAACAGGCGGCGCCGGTAACACGATGGTGATTGTGTGCGGCTGCTGCGGTACAACTTCAACCCGGTAGTTGTCTTCGGGCATCGAGCCAAAGTACTCCTTCAGGGCAGCAATGGGATCATCGATCAGATGTTGGCGCGCCTCAGCGTCGCGGCGCAGCAGGCAGTAATGCTCGGTGAAAATGTCTGGTTTGTCGCTCATGGGTTGTTCCTTCGAAAGCTCTCGCGCATGCGTAGCAATTCCAGCTTGAGCGCTTGTGGCATGATCCAGCAGAAGAGTTCTCCGCTTTGCCACAAATCCATTTGATTGATCACCTTCCCCGCATCTTCCGCGGGCTCTGCGAGGGGTGGAATGACGAAGTAGAGCGTGTCACGCCGTTGCTGGCGGACATCGATCTCAACCTCGGGCGAAACCTCCACGCCAATGTTGGCTAGAGCCTGCCGCGGGTTCTTCTGCAAGAGCTCGGCGAAGGCATGGTCTGTCCATGCCAGCTCGACGAGACGCCGCTCCAGGGTAATATCTTCTTTACTTTTCTTCGTTTCCTGCTGCACGTTGCTCCCCCTTCTCCTCGTCCCCTTATTCAGTGTTGAATCCGGCGTCACGCAAATGGTCATTTAATGAACATTCCGCTATTCGTCGGTTCTACCTCAACTTCGATTAGCGAGGGAGTGCCACCGGCGATCGCTGAAGTCAAGGCCTCAGCAAAACCATCGGGCGACGTAACCCGTCGTGCCGGCAATCCATAGCCTGCGGCCAGTGACACGAAGTCGATGCCAGGCAGGTCCATTCCCGCGACTACTTGTGTGTTGAGAAACGAGCCGAAGTCTTTCAACGCTTCATAAACGCCATTCCTGACGATCACGAAGGTGCACGGCAAATTGTGCTGCGCCGCGGTCCACAGACCGGTGATGCTGTAGTTTGCCGACCCATCGCCGACCAGAGCAACCACTGGGCGTTTTCCGTAGGCAAGACTGACACCTACCGCGGCTGGGAGCGCAAAGCCCAGACCGCCACCCGCGCCGCAGAAGAAGCTCTTTGGTCGAGTCATAGCAGCCGTTTCCCACCAGGAGCCAAGGGATGGAGATTCCGTTGTGAATACAGTTTCGGGTGGGCAAACACTGGCCACGATTCGATTGAACTCTGCGACCGTTACTTTTGAGCCGCTGGAAGGAAAGCGGGAAGAAGAGTTCTTCGGTTGGATCTTCGCTGGCGCTCGCTTAATGAAGCGGGATCAACTGCTCCATCGCAACGGCCGGGTCGCCGACGATCGCGTCTCCCATGGGCGCACGCGCCGCCTGATCCGCGTCGGCGGTGACCGTAACCAAGGCTGTGCCCTTTGGCAGGTATGCTCCCGGCGTCCACGCGTGATAACGGAACGCCGGACCGCCGAAGACGACCACGAGATCGTAGCCGGTAAGTTGCTCGCAAACCCTGGAAATCGTAGTGCTGAGAGTACCGAGAAAATTCTGATGGTTCGTAGGGAAGGAAATTCTCGCCGGCTCACTGACCAAGAACACGCGCGCGCCACAGATCTCCGAAAGCTTCACGCCGGCTTTCCAGCCAAGTTCGGTATCGACGTCTGACCCCATCACGAAGAGAGGATTATGGGCGGCGTTCAGGCGATCGGCGAGTGCCCTGAGTTCATCCTGCTGAGGTATTGGCTGCGCTGCCACGTGGCGGCCGATAAGCGAAGAGGTCTGATCGTCGTTGGCCTCGGCTCGCCAGTCATCGAGAGGAATTGAGACAAAGACAGGACCGGATGGAGCCGCCGCGGCGAAGTGCGCAGCTCGGGCGATGACTGCCGGCACGGATGCGGCATCGGGAGCTTCGAAGGCCCACTTCACGAGTGGACGCGGCAAGTCAATCGCGTTGCGGCTCGTGAGCTGACCCTCCAGTGTGAGCATGGACCGAACTTGCTGGCCGCTCATGATAACGAGCGGAGTCCCAAGCACCTGAGCATTGACGAGAGTACCCATGGCTTGGCCAACGCCGGCGGCTGCATGAAGGCTCACGAGCACCGGCTTTCCGGTCACCTGGCAATAACCGTCGGCCATCGCAAGACCTGCGCCTTCGTGCAACGCCAGAACGTAGCGGAAGTCGCTGGGTAAGCGATCAAGGAATGGAAGTTCGTTGGAACCAGGGTTGCCAAAAATGGTGGTCATCCCTAGTGAGCGCAGAACCTCGTACGTTGCATCATGAACCGTTGCCATAAAAGCCTTTCAACTCGAAGGATAGGTGCGTGATATTAACAGCCGGGCGAACGCAAGCCCGGCCGCATGTCAGTTTCGGCGCGCTGCATAGCCGGGCGGCAGGTCCTCGGGAGCGCAGGCGATGACGGTATCATTATCGCGCCCGCAGTCCTCGATAAACGTGATATTCGCGAATTCGTCCACCAAATCCGTGGGATAGGTCGGACCCGCATCTCGATACTGGCGCATCAGGTCCAAATGTTCGTTCTGGTAGACAGACAATCTTCTTGCGGATCGTCGACTACCCACTTCGGAAAGAAGGTCGCGCCGTGCACCCGGCGTTCGGCAAGATTAACGGCAACGCTCACGCACGTTCCCGTCGGCTCGACCCACGACACCTTGAATACGTTGTCGGCAAGTCGCACGATATGCGCCTCCTGGTCTTTTACCCAGCGTCCGCCAACAATGCCGGTGTGCACTCGATATTCCGCGGTGCGATCGTTCTTGATGTAGAACTCGTACTGCCAGCCATTGTCATAGGTATAGATATAGTGCTTGCCCACGAACGGAGCGATCTCTGCGGGCTTGGTGGACTTGAAAGCGTCTGACATTTCCAACCCTCCTTTTATTTGAGCGGCTCACCCAAGGGCGTAGCCGTTATAGGTTTTGTTGTTTCAGGTTCGTTTGTTTGCGTGTCTAGATGTTAGATCGATCCGTCAGCGCGGTTGCACCACTACGGTGACGGAGCCGAAGTTGAGGGTGTCGTAGTACTGATCGGCGGGATACTGCGCCGTATAGGTATGCGTTCCTGCCGAAATATCGTTGACCACGAAGGTGGCCAGTGTGCCATTAGCGGAAAGCGTACCCGTGCCAATGAGTTCTGAATCCTCGTAGAACAGAACCTGATTGGTGAGCTCCGGCGAGCCAATCGAAAGCAGCCCGGGCTGTTTGCCATAGCTGTCCGGTACAAAGAGCGTGGTCTGCGACATGATGGGCTGCACCACCGCGTTCAGAGTGATTGAGTCTCCTGCGGCAAGCGCGACGCTCCGAAGGTTAGTCGCGCAACCGTTCCGGGTTGCGGCCGGGCGAGGCGAAGAGTTCCCCGCTGACGAACGGCATCGTGCCCAGACAAGGATAGGCCAGCGACGGATCGCTCACTGCGGTCATGCTGTCGTAGGAGTTGTCTTGCAGAACGAGATGGGTACCCTGGTAGTCCTTCATTTCACTTCCGTGGAGTCCGCCTTCAGCTGCGTTGAAGGCCGGGGGATAAACATTCGTGCTGGTGGTGAACTCGTTGCCCAGCGCCGTGATCGACGCCAGCGAAGTTGACCGGAAGAGAAGTCGTCGAAAACCACATTATCCAGAGTGGACAGATTAGTGCCATACGAGCCATCGGATTTCTGAGATGCGGCCAGGAACACCTGATAGCTGCCTTGACCCAGGATGGTCCCATCCAGCGCCGTCTCCAGGAGCTGCGACGTCGGCGTAAGCACATGGACGTTGTGGAAAGTGAGTCCCGTAACGATGGGAGGATTGTCGTTGTTCACGAACTGAAGCCGGATCGGCCTTACGATGTCGCGGATGCAGGCGGATTGAAAGGTGATGTTGGAAATCTGCGCCCCGCGGCCGCTACCGTTCTGACTTTCATCGGTAATCTGCAGCGCCTCGAGATCATTCGTGGCGTTCGGTAGGGCCTGAGCGTAAGTGTTCAGTCCGTACTTCGCCTTCATCTCCTCTTCCGTCACTCCGTTCACCGTGGTGCCGGAAACGCTGGGCAGGTCCCCAGTGAACTGCAGGTTCCGCGCCACCAGGTTCGACACGCTTATTCCGTTTCCCAGGATCGTAATTCCACCCTTGGTATACCCGTGGAAGTTATCTACCGTAATGTCCTGCATCGGAGTTCCGGCCGCTACGAAAACAAGCTGCTGGTCACCGTTGGCGACTGTCGTGTCGTTCACCGTGACGTTCGAGGCGTCAATGTCGAAGCCATCCGTATTCGGAATGTTCCACGGCGATTGCACCTTCACACCCCAGACCGTCACATTCTTGCCGTGCAGTCCCAACGGTGTGAAACGGTGGGTTGCGAATCGTGAACTTATAGAGCGTGAAATTGCAGTTGTTCCAACTTGCGCGCATCGGCGCAGGCAGGAGGATGCGCTTCGCGATATTCCTGCCGAGATCACCTGCGGGCTTGCCTGCTCGTTTTCTCCGCTGCGGCCGTTCGAAAGTGCTGGAAAGAGGAAGAATTCCACATGGACCGTTATCACCCGGGGAGTACTTGCGGTTCTTGTGGATCGTGAGTCCCCACCAAGTGCACTTGTTCGCCCACGATCCCGCCCAGCAGCAACTTGTCGCCTTGCCCGTCGATTACGCCGTAACCGTAAACGCCGCTGTAACCGGTAAGCCCGACCAATGGCAGACAGCCCTTGCCCACCTTGTAGGTAGCTACGGGACCGTAGTTGCCGCATGTGATCTCCGGTGTCGATGGGTCCTGATAATTACGCGGATCCCGCGAACCATAGACTGTTACGCCGGCATCGATGATCAACGACACTCCCAACGGCAGCTCGATCGGATTAATCAGAAATGCATTGTGCGAGCTATCGCCACCCAGGGTGAGTTCAACCGCCCCACCACGCTTGCACGTGCTTCAACTTGTCCTGGAGAATAGCCGTTTCCGCCGATCGACTCGGCATTCTGCTCCTCGACGGTGTCTGTCCGATGACCGGCCCATCTAACGGCGTGGAACTGCAGCGCGCGGCATAGACGGCGCAGGTCTGCGGGAACTTCGGTTCAGTTACGGTGCGCTTGTCCTGGGCCGAAAGGCAGACACTGGTTGCAAGCATTTGAGTCAACAGCAACATGAGTACAACACGAACCCGCATAATTCCTCCTGGGTCTTGGCTTTACAACGACCAAGTCTGTTTTCCTATTCGCAGTATGGGAGAAGACGCCAAAGACGGCATCACGACATACAGTTCTTTTTTGATAACCCGAACGGGAAAGCACTCGCTACCCAATCAAAGGGACGTTCGCTGTACCACGATCGAGGTAGCAGACACTGGCGAGAAGCACTAAGTGAAAAGAGCCTGCACCGCGGAGGTGTCGAAATACCCGGTGACTTCGACTAGTTTGTCTTCAGCCACCCGAACCACCCAACAATAGTCGTTGGCATAGACACCGCCCCTGCCAGCGGTGTCTCGCCATGCCACTCCACGACGACCGTATCGCCCTCCGCCACGACCCGCTTGACCTTGCACGATGTGGAGCCGGCGAATACCGCCTGCAACGGCAGGTACGTCTTGTCCATGTACTCCTTCTTGCTGTGCGAAACGCCGGAAATCGGCGTGGTACCGATTGCGGTCCACACTACGTCATCAGCTACCGCGTCGAAGAAGCCGGAAGAATCACCCGCCTCCCATTTCGCAAACAGATTGGTTACAACTTCCTTTGCATTCATAGCCGCCTCCGAGTTCTGATCGCCGACGTTATCCGTATGCGTCAGGAGATCTTGTCAAAATAGTTCTCGACTGCTTCCCATCACCTGTCTTCGCCGACAGCGCGACATAGCCATCCGGCCGTACGAGCCAGAGCCCGCCGTCGTGGAAGGGCTTACGCAACGCAGCCTCCAGAATCTTGCCGTACTTATCCTGCAAAGTGGGTGGCATGCCGCCGGGTGCAGCGAACAGCGCGAAGCGGGGTGTCGGACCGGAACCAACCGCGGGCTCATCGCTTCGAATCGGTGCGCGATGACCGGGCTTCGGGCCTTCATGGAACTGGGCGCCCGAAGCGTTCAGCGGGCTGTCGGAGTACGCCACTGCTACTTCGGAGAGCAGTTCAGCCACCTCATGCTGCACAGGAGGCAAGCCGAGAATCAACGACGCCAGATGATTGCGAATCGCCTGCTTGACTCCTCCCTTCAGAACGGCGATGGTTGTGGCTTTACCAGTTGCCTCAAGAACGAGCTTCGCGATGTGGCTGCGCTCTGAGCTGTAACTGTCGAGCAACGGCTCAGGACGGCAGAAGCCCTTCGCCACCAGCGCGAGCTTCCACGCCAGATTGCACGCATCCTGCATACCAGTGTTCATGCCCTGTCCGCCAGCCGGACTGTGAACGTGTGCAGCATCGCCGGCGAGAAACACCCGGCCGGAACGGTAGTCCGACACCTTGCGTTCGTTGATGCTGAAGGTTGAAAGCCATACTGGGTCGCTGACCCGAACTTGGCCGGGCCCACGGACATCGAGAATGCGCTGAAGCTCGTCGAGCGTGGGTGCGGGGGGATTCCCCTCGCCGATCGAGCCGGATGATTCTCCGACGTCGGCAATGATCCGGTAGCGTGTGTTTTCGAGAGGGAAGACTAAAAGCACTCCTTCCGAGTGCCAGTAAATGTTGATTTCTGGCGGGCCGGCAATACCGTCGAGATGAACATCGGCAAGTATCCAGTCGTTGAGCAGAGTGCTTCCCTGAAATTCCATGCCGACCTCGTGACGGACCGTGCTATGAGCGCCGTCGCAGCCGATGAGCCAATCGGCCTCGACTGCCTCCTGGCGGCCATCGGAATGGGCCATAGTGCATGACACACCGTCCGCTGTTGCCTGAAACTGGTTTAGCTCCAGTTGACGTTCCACCCTTACGCCAAATGTGCCGAGGTGTTCTTCCAGCAGCCGCTCCGTCTCACTCTGGGCAAGCATCAGGACGAATTTATACGGCGAGTCGAGGTGGGTGAGGTCGATGTGCGCGATCTGGTCGGACCCGGAACGGATGTTCGCACCTTCCACCCTGAGTCCCGCAGACACAAAGCTGTCGGCCCAGTGGGTGCCCATGCGGTCCATCAGCTCGAGAGTGCGAGCCCACACCACCAGCGCTTTGGACTTGTCGGTGCGCGCCGCATTCTTATCGACGATTCTCACCGACAGTCCGTAACGAGCTAATTCACCAGCCATGGTCAAGCCCACGGGGCCAGCACCTACGATCAGGACATCTGTCTTCATATCTGCTCCTATCTCAAAGTGTCAATCAGTGAAATAAGTTTTCAGGGTTTGAACGTCACTGTCCGGCTACTCTACCGGCCTCCAGTCGTTGGTGTCAGTGATCTCCTGAATCGACGCCAGCGATCGTCGCAGTGTCCGGACCCAAGTTCTGCTCATACAGCGTGCCATCGCTGCCTGTCACGAAGGTCATGATGCCGGTCTACTCCGTACTTTCACGGGAGTCGCAAGAACGGCGAAGCCGCCCGTCATCTTCCCGTTCACGATGTAGCTCTTCGCACCGCCGGGAGCGGCGTCGCCTTGCGCCTGTCACAATTCGGAGGATGTAACCATCCAGAACAAAGGGCTGGCCCGGAGACGAGCGAAGGCAGCGAGGACTTCGGTAACTCGGCGAGAATTGCCGAGGGGACTGGGTGGCCTGACTGGCCGAGGCTGGCCAATACAGGCCATCCTGCTTGCCGGCGGTGCTGACGATCCGCGACGTGTACTGGTGTGCCGGGGATCCGTTGTGGGCCGTCTGATAGTACTCGTGCTCCGCGTCCACGATCGCAGAAGCACGCATCCATCGCGAGAAGTTCATTTCGCCCGATGCGGCGCGCAAGAATCTCTTCTTTCCCGGCATGCCGTGTCGAAGTACCATCGCGAACTCGGACTTCTTCGCCAGTGGGATCGGGAACGGATAGTTGTCGGCGCCAATGTAGAGTACCTGGCTGCCATCGCTCATCGTCACCCAGCGACTCATCTGATCGTACTTCGTCACAAACGACTGACGGGCCGCCTGGTCTTCCGTGGGATCTCCCGAGCCGACGACATCCTGCGAATCAGGTCCGAGAATGTCGCGAAGCTCGACTTCATCGTTGGCTTCGTTCGCTGCCTGTAGAGCCTGACCGGCCTCCGACGGAGTCGCGAACGTAACTTGTGTCGCTGCTCCGTCCGTCGCGGCGGGGCTGTCGACAGCAAAGAGGGATAGCGCGAAGAGAATCAGGAGAAGGAGCGCCGGATAAATCAGAGGGGCGTCCAGGCTCATCGAACGTTTTCTCGATTGCATCTTCATAGCTTTGACCATCCATTCCTTGAGAATTCGTTCCAGTTCGTAGTGCGAAGAGGTTAAGGGGCAATTAGCGCCTGCGGCCTCCGCCGCCACCGTGAGGGGCGGGTGCGTGCGGCGCGGGGTGGTGCATGGCAGGGTGCGGTGCTGGATGCGAATGCATGCTAGCATGTCCGCGATTCGATTCGGCCCGAGCTGCATTTCCGTCTCCGCTCATCGGCGACCGGGGGTGGTGCTGCTGATGCCCCATAGCCGTGGGATAGCGCTGGTCGCCGGATGAGGACCGCCGTTCTCGGAGGGCGATAGCCAGGCATTCCTGTCTGGCCAGCAGGTTTATAAACTTGCGGTCCAACCGTGCCTGAGGGATTGTGTTGCACCCCTCCGTTACCGCCGATCAGGCCATGATCGCCGTTATTGCCGCCATTCGGCTGATCGGCCGGATTCGTGCCGGGAACATCGCGGTGCCAGCCGCCATTAGGACCGTAGTAACCGTTCGGATGGTATGCGCCGTTCGGGCCGTAGTGGGTATCCACGCCGGGACGATACGGATCAGGATGGTTGCCAGGGCCCCAGGGGTGATAGCCGTTGTAACTCGTGTTGTTCCAGGTCCGATTATTAATGTAGGTATTGTTGTTATAGATGACAGTGGAACCGCCACCGCCCCAGCCACCCCAGTTCACATTCCAGGCATTCCAGCCCCAACCTCCGCCCCAGCCGCCACCTGCAACCACGGCGCCGACGGCAACCCCGCTTCCGAAATAGAGACCAGCCGAAGCCACCGGTACCGCAGGAGGCACATAGAGCGGCACCGCGACGGGAGCGCCGTAGACCACTGCCGGGTTGTACTGCGGCACATAGACGACCTGTGGATTCGCCGGCTGAATGACGATGGTGTTAGCCGACGGCTGCGTCACCGTGATCTGACTGGTGGACTGCAGCGTTCCCGCCGCCTGCGCCTTGGCACGCATAGTTTGCACTGCGGCCATCACATCGGCCTGCTGGGTAGAGAAGGCCTGTCCGAGGCTCGACGTCCACGAGAGGTTATGCGCCAGGTTGTCCAGCACCGAGGGGAACTGCGTCAGCGCTTTGACGCTGGGGTCCCACGATTGCTGGTCGACAGCCTGCGAGAGCGCTGTTCCGGTCAGGTTCGTTGTTGTGAGCGAGCCACGTGTCGGCGTCGGCGACCTGGTCCGGATTCGTCGATGCTGCGAGGACCTGTGCCACCAACGCGTCCGGATATAACGCGATGGGAGCCACCAGGGCGTCAAGCTGATCCGCCGACAGCGGCGCCGGTGCTGGTGCGGAACTGTCCTGCGTGGCGGAAGCCGTCGACTGCGGTGCATCATATTGACTGACGGGAACGGGTGCAGGAACGTGCGGCGCCGGGGGTGCTAAGACCGGCTGGTACGCATAGACCGTTCCTGTCACAGGCGATGCGGTTTCGCCGACCGGCGTCGTGCGCTCTGCCTGCCAGGCCGCGTGCTTGCCGCGAAAACCGTATGAGCCTGACATCCTATCGCCATAGACGTGGCCGCCGAAATTCAATACGTTCTTCGTAACCGTACTGAATCGGATGTAATTCCCGTGGATCTCACCCTGAATCGGACCCGACTGGTTAGGGCCTTCGAAGAATCCCGCTAACTGGTTGCCAGATTGAGTGATCTGAACGTGCTTCACGACTGTCTCGCCGTTCTCGATGTTGGTGGAGTAAATCGTCCAGTTACCTGCCACGTTGTCCGGCGGTTGTTGGGCTGGCATAGTGGTGCAAAACATTAGTGACAAGAGAACCAAGCCAGTCAGGTTCAACGTCGGTTTCTTTATTTTCATGACATCCTCCCGTGTCGTTCTGCGGGCACGCTGTCCATCGCTTGCTCTCGATGCTCGGCTCTTTACTTCTCTGCGTTCCGGCTGCGTGCTTCTCGCTTCCATGTCGGTACTATGCGGCTGATGGGTCCAAGCGCACATCACGGGATAAGTGGTTTTTGAGCTAACGCTGCAGGGGATGCTGGCGGATACCACGATCGGGTAAGGCAGAAGCTACCCCGGATGACCTGGTAGGCACGTATGGGGAAAAAATGGTGAATGACAATGACAATCGCGAAAGACGATTTTGCCGCAGGCGTAATGGGCGCAACGCCCGATCAGGAATTCGAGGTTTTTGACCTATACTTACGGCAAATGAATCGTGGTGTTTCACCCTCGCCAGCGCCGTTTGCGGCGTTCTCGATTCGCGTGTGCGTACTGGCGTTCCTCTGTGCGGGCTTGCCTACTCGGGCGCAGTATCGGTACGACGTCTGGACAGCCGACAATGGTCTGCCGCAGAACATCGTTCGGGGCATCGATCAGTCTCCCGACGGATTCCTGTGGGTCGCCACCTTCGACGGTCTTGTCCGCTTTGACGGAGTGCAGTTTAGAGTCTTTAACAAGAGCAATAGTCCGGGTATGGGGTCGAACCGGATCGTGTCTCTATACGGTGATGCGTCCGGCGATCTTTGGCTGAGCAGTGAGGGTGGTGACCTTACTCTCTATCGCAACGGCACATTTCAAAGCATGGGAGCAGCCCAGGGAGTTTCGGAGAACTCGGTCCGAGGGGTGACCGGCGACGATGCCGGCCGCGTCTGGATTCTCAACGGAGACAGAATTGAAGAGTGGCAGCAGGACAAAGGACGGTTTACCGATGTCACCCCCGCGCAGCTCCAGCTTCAATACAACATCCTCCTCTGGGATAACGAGGGATTCTGGGGATCGGACAACACCGGCATACACTGCTTCGCCAAAGGGAAGTTTCTCCATTACGCTCTCCCGCCGCATGTTGCACCGGCCTCCGTTCAGTCGGTTGCGCACGAACACAACGGCACCGTCTGGGTCGAGACGAACGACAGGAGGTACTTCAAGATTCAGCCGGGGAAAACCGCGGTACCCGTTCGCGAGCCGCTCGTCACCTATGTCGATGGCAGTGGGCACTCGTGGAGCATGCAGTTAGGCCACGAGCTCCTCCGCACGGTCGAGTACCTGAACGCCAGCCAGACTTCAAAACTCAGCTTTGTTTCCATGTATGAAGACCGTGAGAAGAATCTCTGGTTTGGTACGGAAGGAAAAGGGCTCTACCGCTTACAGAAACAGTCTATCGTCGTCCACTCCAAGCAGCCAGGCATGACGGAAGACAATATCTATCCAATCATTCAGGATCATTCCGGCGCGATATGGATCGGAGCCTGGAATATGGGACTGAGCCGATATCTGGACGGCAAGTTCACCGCGTTTACCACGGCCGAAGGTCTTCCCAGCAAGTTAGTCACGGCGCTCTATGAAGACAACGAAGGCCAGCTTTGGGTGGCCACCCACGGCGGCGTCGCTATCTTTAAAGACGGTCACTTTCACCGGCCCGCCCACCTCTCCCTTCCCGAGCGCTCCGTGGTCCAGGCCATCTATCAGGACACTGACGGCACTCTTTGGTTCGGCACCAATCGCGGCCTGGTTTCACTGACGAAGAATGGCACCAAGCTCTTCACCGTAAACGAAGGTCTCGCGACAGACGATGTGCGCGTCATCCTCCAGACCCGGGCGGGCGACCTCTTGGTTGGCGGCTACGGAGGACTCACCCGTATTCGCCAAGGTCACTTCTCACACTGGACGGAGCGGGAGGGCCTGCCCAGCAACAACATCCGTTCTCTTTATGAAGACAATGATGGTGCGGTCTGGATCGGGACCTACGACCGCGGACTCGGCCGATTCAAGAATGGAGCATTCACTCGCTTCACCATGGGCGATGGCCTTTACAACAACGGCGTGTTTCAAATTCTCGAAGATGGTGCTGGCAATCTTTGGATGAGTTGCAACCGCGGCATCTATCGGGTCAAGAAGCAGGAGCTGAACGACTTTGCGGAGGGGCGACGCAGCACGATCTCGTCAATTGCCTACGGCAAGGTTGACGGAATGGCGACCGTCGAATGCAACGGTGGCCTGTCCCCCGCCGGAGTGAAGACGCGCGACGGGAAATTGTGGTTTCCGACGCAGGCCGGCGTCGCCGTCGTAGATCCTGCTGCCGTCTCCTACAATCCGCATCCGCCACCGGTTGTCATTGAATCAATCGTCCAGGATCGAACGCCGGTACGTTTGACTGAGGCGATTCGCCTTCCCCCGCATGCCCAGAATATAGAGATTCAATACAGCGCTCCCAGCTTCATCAAGCCGGAGCAGATTCACTTCAAATATTGGCTGGAGGGCCTCGACTCGAGTTGGATCGACGCTGGCGGCCGCCGTACCGCGTACTTTTCTCACCTTCCACCCGGCCAATATTCTTTCCGCGTGATCGCGGGAAATAGCGACGGAGTGTGGAACGAAGCGGGCGCGAGAATGGCCTTTACGGTGTTGCCGGCCTACTATCAGACCACATGGTTTCGCTCGTTGTGCGCCGCAGTGTTCGCTCTTCTGCTGTGGGCACTCTATCGTCTTCGCCTTCGGCAAGTTGCGGCGCGCATGCAGACCAGGCTCGAAGAGCGCTTGGCAGAACGCGAAAGAATCGCGCGAGATCTGCATGACACCTTGTTGCAAGGCATCG
The DNA here is from genome assembly GCA_963831675.1 of uncultured Acidobacteriaceae bacterium. Classification (GTDB taxonomy): domain Bacteria; phylum Acidobacteriota; class Terriglobia; order Terriglobales; family Acidobacteriaceae; genus Bog-257. Next base: position 14,827 of record CAWHRM010000014.1, on the reverse strand, counting down.
CCAGCGCCCACATGCAACTCGACGTAGCCAATGATCGCCTGCCAGGCGATTCACCCGCGAAGCCGCTGGTGCAACGCGTCCTCAACCTGATGGAGCAGGTGAGCGCCGAAGGAAGAAATGCAATACGAAGCCTCCGTTCGTCCGGAGTCTGAGAGGGGCCGGCTTGACGAGATGCTTGCGCACGTACCGGACGAGATGGGTGCTCAGAAGGCGGTTGACTTCAGAGTTATTGTGGCAGGTGAGCCCAGAGATATGCATCCGGTGATTCGTGACGAGGTTTACCGCATCAGCCGCGAGGCGACCATCAATGCATTCCGACACGCGAATGCTACCAGCATTGAAGTTGAGATTGAATATGCTCTCCGTAAACTGGGCGTGACCGTGCGAGACAACGGAAGCGGCATCGATGCGAAGTTGCTGCAGACGGGCCGCGAAGGACATTGGGGCCTTTCGAATATGCGGGAACGAGCTGAGAAGATCCACGCTAAGTTGGATGTTTTCAGTCGTCCCGGCGCAGGAACGGAAGTGCAGCTGTCCGTCCCCGGTAAGGTGGCATATGATCGCGCCGACGAGGACAACTGGTGGAAGCGGCTTGTGAAATGGATTGGTGCAGCGTATAAGAGCAATATTCCGGCGGCCAAAGAGTGAGGAATCGTGAGCGAACAAGACCGTATTCGCGTCCTGACCGTCGATGACCACCCGCTGCTGCGGGAGGGGATCTCCACCCTGATCAATAACCAGCCCGACATGTGTATTGTGGGTGAGGCGTCCACCGGAGCCGAAGCTCTTGAGCGTTTTCGCGAACTTCGTCCTGACGTAACGCTGATGGATGTCAGGCTTCCGGACAAGAGCGGCATCGACGCAATGGTGGCCATTCGGAACGAATTTCCGGACGCGCGCGTCATCATGCTCACTACCTCGGAAGGCGACGTCGAAATTCAGCGGGCGCTCGGGACAGGTGCGCGAGGCTACATTCTGAAGAGCATGCCTCCTAAGGACGTGATTGAGGCCATTCGCATAGTCCACTCCGGCAAGAAACGAATTCCGCCCGCAATTGCTGCGCACCTGGCCGAGCACTATGCCGATGAAGACCTTACCGCACGCGAGATCGAGGTCCTCCAGCAGATTTCCGGCGGCAACCGCAACCGCGACATCGCCGATCGTCTGTTCATCTCCGAAGAAACGGTGAAAGTGCACATCAAGCACATCATGGAGAAGCTGGGGGCCAGTGACCGTACGCAAGCCGTTGCGATTGCCGTAAGGCGCGGAATCATCCACCTCTAAGAACAGACAACCCGAAGGGCTGAGGTGTCCCCCGATAGTGGTAGGAGAAAATTCCGAGCTCTAGGGATTCGCTTTACGATGGCAGCCGCTAGTCTTGCTTACGTGGGATTCATTGACACTATGGATCCCCGGGAGTTGGGCTTTGCGAAAACTGTATTCCACATTTCCCGGCGGATGGCATGGCATAGGTTTGCTGCTGTTGCGAGTGGCGATCGGCGGGACGCTGATCTTCCAGGGTTCAGCCTATTTGCCTCAACTTCGGGAGCTGAGGCTGGAGATGTGGTCCGTCAGCCTGCTGGCGCTCGTAAGCGGTACGGCGCTTCTGGCTGGGTTTCTAACTCCGGTTGCGAGTAGCCTGGCCGTCTTTGGCGGCATGGGCATTATGTTCTCATGGTTTCCTACAGCGAATTGGAATGTCTTCAACTTCAACCCGCTGAGCCTTGCTGCGATCATCGTGGCCGTGGCGTCTGGTCTCCTGGGTCCCGGGGCCTTCTTCGTCGATGCCCACCTCTTTGGCCGCCGCAAAATCATCATCCCTCGGTCGCCGGCTCGCCTAAGCCATAATCTGTGCGGTAACCGTTCCGTCACTTTGATTTTCCATTTCTATCTTCAATGACGGATCGTACGAAGTTATCCGCTCACACGATGGTGGTAGTAGAGATACTCTTGACAATTGGTATGCCGGTGAGTACCAGAGCGTGGTACAGAAAAAACGCTATATCTCGTGATGCGCCTCGGCGTCAAGTCGCGCATGGTACTTCCATGACACACAGAAAGAGCCCAGCCGGTCTCGCATTGAACATCCTGGCGCGCCGCCGCTCGCTGTTGGAGATTGCCTGCTTATGATTTCTCTAGCGAAGCGGAATCTGTTTCACGACAAACTACGGCTGACCGTGACCCTGACCGGGATCGTCTTCGCTGTCGTTCTGATCGTTATCGAGTTGGGATTGTTCGTGGGCTTCACGCAAACCACATCGGCGCTGATCGATCACTCGCGCGTGGATCTGTGGGTCACCTCCAGCCACGTTCCGTATCTCGAGTCTCGGAATGCCGATGAACGAACGCAACCTTTACCAGGTGGAAGCCGTACCCGGCGTTGCCGGCGCGGAGAAGTACATCGTCCGCTATACCCGATGGAACCGGCTCGACGGCGGCCAGGACCAGATCCAGGTCATCGGCTTCGATCCCGACCGAGTCTGGGGCGGGCCCTGGAACGTGGTGGAAGGCAATGTCCGCGACCTTAAGATTCCTGATGGCAGTCATGGTGGACGACGTCTACAAGAAGAAGCTGGGCGTGACCCGCATCGGTGAGGTGTTCGAGATCAATGGGCACCGCGCGCGGGTGGTTGGGTTCACGCACGAATTCGTTCTTTTACGACCGTCGCCCTGCGTATTCACCAGCTTCCGCAATGCCTTGGACTACGTCCCGCTCGACGGGAATCAAACGACCTACCTACTGGTCAAGACTGATCCGGGGCCGATGTGGACGAACGTCCGCGCAAACATACTGGCGCGGGTCGAGGGTGTAGACGTGCTCACCAGCGGAGAATTCAGCCGAACTTACGCAACGCTATTGGACGTTGACCACCGGCGCGGGAATCGCGATTCTGCTGGCGCGCGGTGCTGGGACTGATCGTGGGATTCGTCGTCGTGGCCCAGACCATCTACGCCACCACCATGGATCACTTGAAGGAGTTCGGCACGCTTGAAGGCGATGGGCGCACCCAACAGTTATGTATGCAAGGTCATCCTGATACAGGCGACTGTCGGCGCCGTAATCGGATACGCCCTAGGCATGATCATCAGCGGCCTTCGTGATCCATTTCGGTCAGCCCGCCGGGGCTCCCATCCTGGTGAACGGTTGGATGGCAATCTCGATATTCCTGCTGACTCTGTTCATGTGTGCCGGAGCAGTCGCTGGTCTCCATTAACAAGGTGACTCGGCTTGATCCTGCGATCGTTTTCAAAGGATAAGGCCCGCAATAGGAGACGCGATGAACACTGCAATCATCAGTTCGAGACGTGACCAAGACTTACGTGGATGGCGCCGCCAGCGTCAGCGCCTTGCGAGGCGTGGATCTGGATGTTTACTCCGGCGAAATTGTGATGCTGGTCGGACCCTCAGGCAGCGGCAAGACCACGCTCCTGTCGATCATGGGCTGCATCCTGTCAGCCTCTTCCGGAAGCATTCGAATCGCCGGCCAGGAAGTCGGCCACCTTCGCCAGAATGAGCTACCTCGCGTTCGCTTGGATCACATCGGCTTCGTCTTTCAGGGCTTCAATCTCTTTCCCACTCTGACTGCAGGGGAGAACGTCGAGCTCATGCTCGACTTAAAGGGAATACGTGGACCGCAAGCGCGCCTATGAACTATTCGAGCAGCGTGGGATTGGCCGACAAGTTCGACGTGGTCCCCGCCAACCTCAGCGGCGGGCAAAAGCAGCGTGTGGCGATCGCCCGGGCGCTGGCGGGCGATCCAAGGATCATCCTGGCCGACGAGCCCACGGCTGCGCTGGACTCACATACTGGCCGCACCATCATGGAGATGATGGGCGATCTGGCGCATGCGCGCGGACGGGCGGTGCTTATCGTTACCCACGATCCTCGAGTCCTCGAGTTCGCCGATCGCATCGTCCGGATTGAAGACGGAATGATTGACGACAGTTCGCCCGAGATGGCGGTTCCTGTGGAGTTGCTGGCTCAAGAGTCCCACCAGCCTGCTCACCGATGGATCCAGTAACCGCACAACGCTTTCCCCCGTATGTAGCGCGGAGGAAGGCGCCGCCGTTGGTACTAACGGAGTTCTTGATTTCAATCTTGCGCGCTTTGGCGGTTCCAATCGGCATGGGAGTACGTTTTACTAGCCCTCAAACCGGGCGGCAATTTCTTCAATGCCGCACCGTTAACCTCGGCGCACTGCATCGACAGCTGCTCCATAACTACACAGTGGTATGTGGAAGGGCACAAATATGGGTATCCCTTTATATCTGCGCAGTGCAATTCGATGGAAGATGCTGATCATCTTCCTCTTCTTCAGCGTCGTCTCGATGATTTTGGTGGGATGCTTGGCCTTAGCGGTCTTGAACGTCGTGATTCGACGAGAGGGCGCTTACCTTCTTGAGGGACGAATCAAGGTAGTTGTCGACCAGCGCAAAGAATTTATCGACTCGGTCGAAGGCAGCATCCACACTTGCCCCGCGTCTCAATCGAACTTACTCCCGCCGGTCGGCGCACCGGTTGGTGTATGGCCGGAAAACCAGGTTACGGTGTTGCCCTGGAGCGAGTCCGGCAGTTTCGAGCATGCTTGGCATGATACCGGCGATTTTGCCGGTGTTGTTGCCGACCAGGGCCATCTTGAGATCCGATCTTTCCGTAGGCTCGAACGCGAGGGATGTTCCGTCATGCTTACCTCCCGAGTAGCCTTAGGTGATCGATTTCTAGAGCAGTTATCGAGCGCAGCCGGACTGCAGGTCGTGGACACCAGCCCCAGGCTGCTTGGTCCATACCGCGCGGAGGAAGGAATTCCCGGGGAAATCGAGGCTAATTTCATTCCCGGCTCGCAGCGCCCGATTCCCATTGTTGTCACCGCGCGCAATTGGCAATCCGGGCAGCTTGAGGATTGGGTAGTATGCCGAGATAGAAGGCTTTTTCACTACCACTCCTCTCCGACACTCTCGCCGGAGCTGAGCTCGGCGAAGTCATCCGTGCGCGCTAAATTGCTGTAAGCCTCCAGCAATCCCGGCGGCGCGGGGACCACTCGGCGGGTCGCGACGCTAAACCATGCCCCCTTGGCTTCGTAGACTGCACAAACGGTTTCGCCTCGGCGGAAGATGTGCCGTACGAACCACTGCGATCCGTCACGATTCGCCCCGGCGAGTTGCAATTCGATCTGGATTCGTTCGCCGAGCAGGATTTCCTTGAGATATCTCGTCCTGTCCTCGAACATGATTGGAGTCATTCTCAGTTCGACTAGTTTCGGCATGGTGAAGCCGTGGGCATTCAACCACTCCGTGCGGGCGTAAGTGAGCCCAGTCCGCGAAGGCGGAGTTCCTCATGTGTTGATTGAGGTCGATATCCGCCCAGCGGGGAACAATCTGTATAACGAAATCTTTTGTAGCCATTTTTCGAATAACCTCCGTCACCTTACTCATACAAACCGAATATCGTTTGCTTATTCCCGGCGTCGGATGACTGACCTGCCCCCCAGAAATTAGTCCAGCGTAAAGGAGACTTCTTCCCTTACCATAGCCCGCTAGGGCGGAGGAGGAGTCGTGCGCAAGAGTCGATTCAACGAAGAGCAGATCATCGCCATTCTGAGGGAATCGGAGGCAGGGGCCGATCCCGGCGAGTTGTGTCGCCGGCATGGCATCACGCGAGGGAGCCTGTACCGCTGGAAGGCAAAGTACGGCGGGATGCAGGTGAGCGAGGCGCGGCGGTTGCGGGCGCTGGAAGAGGAGAACCGGCGGCTGAAGCACCTGGTGGCGGACCTGACGTTGGACAAGCAGGCGTTGCAGGCGGTGGTCACAAAGCGGAAATGGCGATGGAGGGCTCAAACAACCGTCCCGAGGCAGCAGTTCGAACGGGGCAAACGGCACGGGTGGCGGAAAAGTGGTCAGCGCGCCGGCAAATGGTAACGGCAGGAGCGGTCACGAACCTCCCTCGAAAGCCAATGGATCGGCTGCAACTAACCCCGGCGACGACCTCGACCCTAAAATTCTGGAGATGGAGAAAGCTGTCGGCAGCGCCTTGTACCGTAACATCCTGCGGGAATACGGTCGAGTCAACCAGCCAAAGCTGATCCGGGATATATCAACCAAACGTAAGGTTCTGCAGATGCTTGAGTCAGCGACACGCGGATTTGGGCGCCTAGAAGCGGTCACAAAACGGCTTGAACCAAAGACTGTAGAGGCTCTCCTGGCGAAGCTCCAAGCCCCGCCTCTCAATAACATTGCAGATATTAAAACGCTGCAAAACGTAGTTCTCGGGCTGGAAGAACTTGCCGGTCCTGTCCAACCTCACGCCTAGAACAATAGGAATTCAGTGCACCCTCCGGAGGGGAAAATGAGAAATGCTGCCCGCATCAAACTCGGTTACTATCCATTGCCGGTCCAAGAGGCCCGCAACATTCGGGCGCTGTTGGTATCCTCCGCGCCCCACGCGGCGCTTGATCCTTGTGTTGGCGATGGCACCGCTCTGATCGAGATAACTCGGAACACAGGCGCTGATCTGGCCGGCATTGAGCTCGATGCGGACCGAGCAGCCGCGTCCACCCAGAATGGCATCGCCACAATCCACGGCAGCGCTTTTGAGTGCCGAGTATTGGCGGAAACCTGCTCGCTTCTGTACCTGAATCCACCTTACGATACCGAAGTTGGACCGCACAGTAACAAGAGAATGGAACTGGTTTTTCTGGAACACTGCTATCGCTGGGTAACCAGCGAGGGTGTGCTGGTGTTCGTTGTACCAGCTCCCGCCGTTGGGACATGCGCGCGACTGCTGGCCAGCCAGTTTGATCGGCTTTCCGTCTTTCGACTCGAACATCCGGAGTCCGTCCGTTTCAACCAGGTCGTGGTGTTAGGCAGACGAAAGAAAGCGCATCTGCGAGGCGATCCCAAAGGAGCGGATGAATTGCTCAGGATCGCGTACCAACACCATCTCCTTCCAGTTCTTAACCAAGAGGTTGTGGAGCGCTACGCCATCCCACCATCATCGCCCGCGACGATCACTTACACGGGATTGCCACTGGATGTGATTGAGGATGCGGTTCAGCGGTCTGTAGCAATGCAGAATGCCCGTGGCATTCTTGTACGCAGACAACATAAGATGAGCGGCCGACCGGTAACGCCGCTTCACAAAGGCCACGTCGGACTGTTGGCCTGCAGCGGGATGTTAAATGGCTTCTTCGGGGAAGGTGAGATGCGGCACATCGCACACTGGCGATCAGTCAAGTATGTTGATGAGTTCAACGAGGAAGGCGAATCGGAGGGGGAGACAGTCATTCGCAAACGCGAACGGTTCAGCCACGAACTGACCCTCGCCTATGAGAATGGCCGGATTGTCGAACTGAAGGAAACCAAGCAGGAAGTTCCCAGGAAGTCCTCCCACGAATGAATGCCTGCGGATAGACCGCCGAGCCGAAACCTTTGCTAGCTGGTACTCCTTGAAGGGCAGATCAAAGAAGTGCTATTGCATTTGTCTACACACCCATACACAGTGAGGCTGAGGCATGGAAGCGTTGAAGGTCGGGATTCGCGAATTCCGCGAGAAATCGGCGAGCTATCTCCTAGAAAGCGACGTTCCTGTGGCGATCACGCGTCACGGCGATACAGTTGGCTACTACATTCCTGCCCAACGTAAACGGGCGGAGACGAGCGAGCGGGTCTCAAAGAAGCCGCCTCTCGTCTGCAGCAAGTGCTCACTGCAAGGTATCTCTGCGGAAGAGATCCTGAGAGACTTCAAACGCTGGCGCCCCGGTCAGCGCGAGTGATGGCACCTTCTTGAGTCGGGTCGCTGTGACTCAAAACGCGCATTTTGCGGGTCTCGACCCTCCATTTTGCGGAACCAGAAAGCGTATATCCTTAAATACTTAGGGTTTACGGTTGCATCTTCGCGAAATGCGAAGTATTATGAATATTCGCAATATGCGAAGTAGGCCAACTCGGTGCATGTGATCAGCAAGAAGGCGTGGAAAGATGCCGTCGCAGCCGATCCCGCGCTGGAAGGTCCAATCTCGGAGTGGTACAAGGTGGCTAGCAGCGCATCGTGGCAGAGTTTAATGGACGTTCGAAAGACGTACAGCCACGCCGACTTCGTCGATCCGTATACGGTATTCAACATCAAGGGCAACAACTATCGGCTGGTTGTGAAGATCGAGTACCGTTGGCAGCTGATCTTCGTAAAGCATCTGCTTACACATGCGGAATACGAACGGGGAGGATGGAAGAAATGAGTGCGCTGGCAACTGATTATGGATCTCTGCTTTCGGAGACGAAGCCCGAAGTCATTCACGACGATGCACAGAACGACAGGTTCGTGGCGCGACTCGAAGAATTGACTTCCAAGCAAGTCGTCTCTCCAGCGGAGGAGAAGCTGATCGAACTCTTGACCGTTTTGATCGAGAACTTCGAGGCGCAGCACTATCCGGTTCAAGGTTCTGGTCCACTTGATGTCATACGGCACCTGATGGAGGAAAACCATCTGCGCCAGAAAGACCTGGTGGAGGTCTTCGGAACGGAGAGCATTGTGTCCGACGTGCTCAACGGAAAACGTGATCTGGCAAAGGACCACATTCGCAAACTCAGCGAACGATTCGGTGTGTCTCCAGCGCTCTTTTTCTAAGCTTGCTCAGCTTCGGCCGCCGATTTTGTCGCCCAACTCGGTTGCGAAGTCTGCCATCTTTGAATATCGGCAAGTTAGCAGTTGATGAGGCCATCGTTTCGTCACCTGCTGTGCTTCAGCCGTCCACGCAACAAAACCTCCTGCTTTGAAGACCCCTAGCCGACAAACGGCACTGACCAAGCTGGTCCAGTCGCTGAACTAATGTGTCCTTTCGGCAGAGCTGCGTGACTTGAGGTGACCGCGGCTGCTAGCGTCAGTCTTTCCGGTTTGAACAGAGGAGGGCTGGCGATGGCGAACGACGTACCTGAGATACCGAAGGGAATGCAGAGGATTTATCAGCGCTTTGCGCATTGGCGAGGCGGTCATCCTGGAGTACGCCTGCCGATCCCGCCACGACTGTGGAAAGCAGCAGCGAAGGTGGCGCACGACCATGGGGTCTGTCGCACCGCGCAGGTTCTGCGCTTGGAGTACGGCAAGCTCAAGCGGATGGCGGAATCGGACGGGATTTCCGCAACCGTCGTTTCGCGCAAGGGCCGCAGGATACACCGTCTGACGGCATCACTCCCGGCAGGAGCGGAGGCAGCAACCCAGAAGGCGAGCCGCGCCCGGCCAGCTTCACTGCCGTCCTTCCTGGAGGTGGTGGGCTCCTCGGCGATTGCGGGGTCGGAATGTGTCATCGAGTTGGAAGGGCCGCAGCGGCAAGATGCGCATCCAGTGGAAAGGCACCGGGGCGCCGGATCTGGCCGGACTGGGCCGGGTGGTGTTGGAGCCGGCTGCGGTGATCCAGATCACGCCGCAGATGCGCATCCTGGTGGCGATCGAAGCCGTCGATGGACGCAAGGGCATCGACTCGCTCGCCAGTTGTGTCAGGAGAAACTGCGAGGCCGATCCGTTTTCGGGCTGCCTGTTTGTGTTTCGGAGCCGGCGTGGAACCTCGATCCGCATCCTGGTGTATGACGGGCAAGGATTCTGGCTGGCGCAGAAGCGGCTTGTCGAAGGGGCGTTTCGTGTGGTGGCCGAGCGGCAACGAACCCACGCGCGTGCTGCAAGCGCATCAGGCGCAGTTGCTGCTGGCGGCCGGCAACCCGGATGCGGAAGCGGCGCCGGTGTGGCGGAAAGTGAGCGCGTAGTAATCCCGGAATCAACAGTTACCCACTGCAGGCTTGCGTTCCGCTTTTCCTTCTGGCACACTGCGGATGTGCCGACGCACGTGGCGCTATCGTGGGCGAGAGATTGGCGCGGAAGAGATCGCTCTTCCTGCGACAGTTCATTGCCGAGCATCCCGCGATCAGCCGGCGGAGGCTGTCGCGGAAACTGTGCGAGGCCTGGCATGGAAACAGGCCAACGGCGCCCTGCGCGACATGGTGTGCCGCGGCCTGCTGCTGATGCTGGAGCGGGCCGGCGAGATCGAGTTGCCGCCAGTTCGCTGGCGCCTCGTCGATCCGCGGCGCACGCGAGCCACGCCGGAAGCAGTCCTGATCGACACGACGCCGATCCGACGTGTCGCTGGGTCAGCTCGGACCGATTGAGATTCAGCCGGTGCGGCGCACCGCCGACGAACCGCTGTTCAACAGCCTGATGGAACAGTACCACTACCTGCGGCTATGAGCAGCCGGTGGGCGAGCACCTGAAGTATCTGGTGTGGGCGCAAGGGCGGCCGATGGCGTGTCTGGCGTGGAGTTCGGCGCCGCGGCACCTGGCCAGCCGGGACCGCTTCATCGGCTGGAGCGCCGAGGCGCGGCGGCGCAACATCCGCTTCCTCGCCTACAACACGCGCTTTCTGATTCTGCCGTGGGTCGAGGTGCCGCACCTGGCCTCGCATCTTCTGGCCGCATGGCCCGCCAGCTCTCGCAGGATTGGGAACGCATCTACGGGCACCCGATCTATTTTCTGGAAACCTTCATCGACCCGGAACGATTCCGCGGGACCTGTTATCGGGCGGCGAACTGGATGGTGTTGGGAGCGAACCACGGGGCGCGGCAAAGACGATCAGACGCATCGGCCGAACCGGTCGATCAAAGAGGTGCTGGGCTTCCACTGACGCCGCGCTTTCGTGAGTTACTGCAGGAGACTAAGATGTGAGCCGCGCGACACTCCCCGATCGACGTCTCCTGTGAAGAGTTGGAAGCGTTGCTGGAGGGCGTGCGGGCAGCGCTGGGTGAGGCCGGCTATCAGAAGCTGCAAGCCGCGATCCGCACGCTGGGCTATGTGACCGAGTTGCTGGAGAACTCGGGAAGCGACGCTGGCCGTCTGCGCCGACTGTTGTGTCACGCGAGCACCGAGAAGACGGAGGAGGTGCTGAAACAGGCCGGCATCGAGCGGAGCGACAAGCAGGAAACCGACGCCGCGAGCACGTCCGAAGAAACCGCTGCCGGGCACGGGCGCAATGGTGCGCCGGCGTATCGCGGGGCGCGCAGGGTCGAAGTGCCGCACGCTCGTTGAAGGCGGGGACCGTGTCCGGAGTGTCAGCGCGGCAAAGTCTATCCGCAGCGCGACCCGGGCGTGCTGGTGCGGATCAAGGGCAGGCGCCGATCGCCGCGACCGTGTATGAGTTGGAGAAGCTGCGCTGCAATCTGTGCGGCGATGTGTTCACGGCGGCAGCTCCGGAAGGCGTGGGCGAGAAGAAGTACGATGAGACGGCGGCGAGCATGATCGCCCTGCTGCGCTACGGCAGCGGAGTTCCGTGGAATCGACTGGAAGGCCTGGAAGAGAGTCTGGGCATCCCGCTGCCGGTGGCGACGCAGTGCGAGATCGTAGCGGAAACCGCGGCCACGCTCCAACCCGCGCTGGAGGAACTGATGCGCCAGGCGGCGCAAGGCGAAGTGGTGCACAACGACGATACGTCCATGCGCGTGCTGTCGCTGCGCCGAGGACGCGGGCATGACGATGACGAGATGATTCCGCGGAGCGGACCGGAGTGTTCACCAGCGGGATCGTATGGACCGCGCAGGAGCAGACCATCGCGTTGTTCTTCACCGGACGCAAGCACGCCGGCGAGAACCTGGCGGAGGTGCTGAAGCAGCGGGCGGCCGAACTGGCGCCGCCCATTCAGATGTGCGACGCGCTGTCGCGCAATGTGCCGAAGCTGCCGGAGAAGCTGGAGGTCATCGTGGGCCATTGTCTGGCGCATGCTCGGCGCCATTTTGTGGAGGTGACGCCGAACTTTCCCGAGCCGTGCCGGTTCGTACTGGAACCTCTGGGCGAGGTCTACGGCTACGATGCCGCTGGCGCGAACGCAGGCATGTCGCCGGAAGAGCGCCTGCGCTTCCACCAGGAGCATAGCGCCCCGGTCATGGAAAAACTGCGCGTCTGGCTCAACGCCCAGTTCGAGGAAAGGAAAGTCGAACCGAACTCCGGTCTGGGAATGGCGATCGCGTATCTGCTCAAGCACTGGGAGAGACTCACGCTGTTTCTGCGGCAGCCGGGAGCACCGCTGGACAACAACATCTGCGAGAGGGCGTTGAAGAAAGCCATCCTGCATCGCAAGAACTCGCTGTTCTACAAGACCGAGAATGGGGCGCGGATCGGCGATCTGTTCATGAGCCTGATTCACACCTGCGAACTCTGCGGCGTCAACCCCTTCGACTACCTGACCCAGTTACAGCGGCACGCCGACGAGTTGGCACAGCAACCCGTCGGAGTGGATGCCCTGGAACTACCGAAGCCACGCTGGAGCGGCCGGCGCCCGTCTCGACTCCGGCTAGAGTATAATGATTCCTGCTCTGGCCGAAAAGCGATAGCTCTTCGGCCATGATAGGGAAGTCCCTGCGAAATGCCCGCCAAACGGGCCTTCCGCGAAGCCGAATCGCGCAGGGTTTTTGGCCAGGGCGCTGGCCGGAGAAAACTCGTTTCGCGCCGGCCTGTACGCCCGCGTGTCCACCCACGACCAGCAGACCCTCCCGCATGCAGAATCGCGCCCTGCGCGAGTACGCCGCGCGGCGGGGTTGGACGGTCGTCATGCAGGTGAAAGAAGTCGGTTCCGGCGCGGCACAACGCGAAGCTCGCGAGAAACTGCTGGAAGCCGCGCGCCGCCGCGAGATCGACATCGTGCTGGTGTGGCGACTGGATCGCTGGGGCCGGTCGGTCACCGACCTGCTCAGCACGCTCCAGGAACTGGAGCATCTCGGTGTCGGTTTCGTCTCGCTGACCGAAGCGCTGGACCTGACCACGCCGGCCGGTCGGGCCATGGCGGGACTGCTGGCCGTATTCGCCGAGTTCGAACGCGAGATTCTGCGCGAGCGGGTGCGCGCCGGTTTGGCTCACGCCCGGCAGAACGGCAAGCGACTGGGTCGGCCCGCTCACAGCGGCCCTGCACGCCGATCGAGTCCGCAAACTCCGCCGCTCCGGACTCAGCAAGTCGGCCATCGCCCGCCGCCTCCACATCGGTCGCACCTCGGTGCGGCGTATTCTGAAAGAGAGGATTCGCTCATGAGCCATTCGTCCACAGAGTTCCACAAGATCTGGATAGAACAGTGCGCCGCCACCGAAGACATCCGCGAGCAGTTCGGGACGAAAAGGCGTTGGACTATCTGATCGGCGAGAAGCTCTTCACCTTCGTGGAAGCGGCCGAGCAGGACGCCGACTTTGCCGCGGAGTTGCCGGCGTTCGTCGCCGCCATCCAACGGCTGTTTCCTGCCGAGGAGATTCGCGCCTATCTCGACCACCTGGAACGCACGAAGTTCTTGGCGCACTCGAGTCGAGATCGAGAGGGGACGAGGAAGAACCCTGGCCAGCCAACCCCGTGCTGGGCGCGCAGGAACTCTTGCGTTTCTCCCGTATCCGGCAACTGCTTCAGCCCTAGTACCGTGGACGGAAAAAACATGGCTAAGCTCAACAAAGTCTCTCGCTACGAAAATCGCATCCGCAAGCCCGTAACTCCCGGCCAGAAGATTCCTCTGAGCCTGAGCACTCGGGAACGCGAGCTGATTCTCGAACACACTTTCGCCGACGACGAACTAACGGTCCCTTTGCGCACCGCACCCACCTCCGCAAGGCGGCAGTCTATTCCTTCACGTTGGATGATCTGGAAGAACTCGCCGGCTATGTTGCAGCCGAAGCCAACCATGCCAAGGACAAGAAACTTCAGAAGGAGTTGGATCAGTTGTTCGCCCGGATGGAAACGGTGCTGGAATCCTACACGGACAAGATGATGTCGGACCGACAGACTAATTGGTCATCGAATCGAGCACCCCTTGCCCAAGCCCAGAAAGAACCGCATTCGCGAAGAGCGAATCCACAACGAAGTCATCGTCGACGCCTACGGGCCGGAAGAACAGGCTCTCGGCTGGTACTACTACCTGGAAAACAAAATCAAGTTTCCCTTCACGGCCCGGTGCATCGCGTCCAAGGTGGTCTCTCCGCTCCGAAAGGGAGAAACGGTCGAAGTCCGCGGCCTGGCGCCGGAAGATTCCTGTGCTCACGACATGCTGGTGTTGATTCGCTGGCACAACCGCAATGTGACCGTGCCGCTCTCCCAGTTGGTCGCCATCGACGCGGACGAATCCACCATTGAAGCCATCGGCGACTGGCACTACTGGCTGGCGCAAGGCTACCGTTTCTGAGTCGGCCTGGTCACATGCGGCCCATCCGAAGATACCTATGACGAAACCGCAGTTGAAAACGCAACCCACCTGGACAGATGTTAAAGCCAAGCTCGCCGTTCTTGACCGGCCAGCGCTGCTGCACTTGCTTCACCATCTCTACGCCGCGCACAAAGACAACCAGGCGTTCCTGCATGCCCGCTTTGGCTTGGGTGAGGACGTGTTGGAGCCGTACAAGAAAACTATCGATCGCTGGGTTTGGCCCGACCCGTTTCGCAACCAGGACACTTCCGTCTCCAAAGCCAAACAGGCCATCTCCGATTACAAAAAGGCCGTGGGTGACCCTGCGGGACTCACGGAGTTGATGGTTTTCTACTGTGAGCAAGCGGCCGGATACTGTCGGGATATCGGCTATCAAGAGGAAGGATTTTTCGATGCGCTAGTGCGCATGTTCGAGCAGGCCCTCAAGTCGGCAAATACCCTACCCGCCGACGGTCAGGACACCCACATCGCCCGACTCGACCATGTGCGGGAAATCAGTCACGGGTTTGGCTATGGCGTCGGTGATGATATGGACTACCTCCTGGCCAAATACACCAAGCGTTCCCGCTAAGGGCCGTCAGATCGGTGCGAGCGGGCCATACCCCCATTGCGCAGACTTGCCGAA
>CAWHRM010000013.1:0-58380 GCA_963831675.1 uncultured Acidobacteriaceae bacterium | reverse complement strand
CGTGCTGGAGAAAGAGTCCGCCTCGGTCCGCGTGGGCTTCGGTTTTAGGTTCTACTCAATGATGGCCAAAGTGTCGCCGGCATTGACGGTCGAGCCCTCCGCCGTCAGGATCTTTTGCACTTTGCCGTCCTTCGGGGATTTCAGCTCGTTTTGCATTTTCATGGCTTCCATTACCAGGATGCTCTGTCCGGCTTTGACCTCGTCCTTTTCCTGGACCATGATGCGGACAATCTTGCCGGGCATGGGAGCCCTCAGCCTTTGCGGGCCAGCCTCTGATCCGGCGATGGCGCGGCGGGTGCGCAACGAGCGCGGGTCCCGCACATCCACGGCGTAACGCGCACTGCCAATGACCATGTGCAGCTCGCCTTGCAGTGAGCGTTCGCGTTTGATCTCGTAAGCCTTACCGGCCACCAAGATGGAAAGCACGTCTCGCGCGGTGAGCGCCGCATCCACTTCGATGTCCTGGCCGTCGATCTTGCAATGCCAGGTCGTCTCGCCACGCGCCAGTTCCAGATGATGCGTCTTGCCGTCCACCACCACGTCGTAGGTCATGAGCTGTTCTTCACCGGTTTCTCAGCGCCTCAGCGCGAGCAATTCGCCGCCAATTCGAGGGCGCGGGAGCGGCTGATCTGCCGTTCGTTGAACTGGAGCCTCCGGGAGCTTCGGGGAGGACCATCTTGGGCTCTGTAGCCGCGAAAATCGCCGCCGCTATAGCGGCCATCAGTGGGTGCTGGCCGTCGGTTTCGTGGTACGGCTGCGCCAGCAGACGGTCGAGAAAGCCGGTGTCCAACCGGCCGGCGCGAAACTCCGGGTCACGCAAGATCCGCCGGAACAGCGAGATATTTGTCTTGATGCCACCGACGAAGTACTCATACAGCGCGCGCAGCAGTCGATCGATGGCGTCGTCGCGGGTTTCGCCGTAGCCGATCAACTTCGCCAGCAGCGGGTCGTATTCGATGGGCACCTTCCAACCTTCGTACATGCCACTGTCACGCCGGATGCCCGGCCCCGACGGCGAGATAAGCCGCGTGATCTGTCCCGGTGACGGGAAGAAGTTGTTATCCGGGTCCTCGGCGTACACGCGGCACTCGATGGCATGCCCACGTACTTTTATGTCCTCCTGCTGGAACGGCAGCTTTTCTCCCGCAGCCACGTGCATCTGCAGGTGCACCAGGTCGAGTCCGGTCACAAGCTCGGTGACAGGGTGCTCCACCTGCAGGCGAGTGTTCATTTCCAGGAAATAGAAATTGCGATCCTGGTCCACCAGGAACTCAACCGTGCCAGCGTTGTGATAATTCGCAGCTTTAGCAACGCGTACCGCAATTTCGCCCATGCGGCACCGCATGTCTTCGTCCACGATGGGCGACGGTGACTCTTCCAGGACTTTCTGATGGCGCCGCTGCACGGAACACTCGCGCTCACCGAGGTACACTACGTTGCCGTGCTCGTCGCCGAAAATCTGCATCTCGACGTGGCGCGGGTTGACGATGAGCTTCTCCAGATACACCTCATTGTCACCAAAGGAGCGCTGGGCCTCACTACAGGCGTTCTCGTACGCGGAACGCAGCTCCTCAGGGGCCTTGACTACGCGCATGCCCTTGCCGCCACCACCGGCAGCGGCCTTCAGCATCACGGGATAGCCGATCTGCTCGGCCAGCCGCTCGGCAGCCTCGATGTCGAGGCCACGCTCGGAACCGGGCACAAAGGAAACGCCGGCCCGCTTCATGTGCTGCCGGGCGCGCGTCTTGGAGCCCATCATCTCCATCGACTCAGCACTGGGACCGATGAACTTGAACCCCGCGTCGGCACAGGCCCTGGCAAAACGCGCATTCTCGGAAAGAAAGCCGTAGCCAGGGTGGATCGCCTCGGCCCCGCTGCGCCGCGCCACGTCCAGAATCTTGTCAACGTTGAGGTAGGATTCGTTCGCCGCCGGTAGTCCGATACGGTAAGCGTAATCGGCCTTGCGGACATGCAGCGCCTTGCGGTCCACATCGGAGAAAACGGCAACCGATTCGATGCCCATCTCGCGGCAGGCGCGGATAATGCGCACCGCAATCTCCCCACGATTGGCGATCAGGACTCGTTTGAACATGAAGGCGCCTCAGCGGAAAGAAGGATTGTACTGCATGGGTCACAAAACGGCAGGGGCATCGTCACAGACACGTGTGACGAGAATCAGCCTCGCCGCTCAAGATAATCTCCGGGCGGCAGGACCAGAACGCCCCCGTACCGTCGGCCATAATGCTCGCCAAAGTGACTTTGATCGCCGGTTAGAAGGTGGGTTGCCCGGGCGTGGATGGCTGCCTGCAGAATCGGCTGGTCTTTTTCGGGCAACCGAACCCCGTGCGGCAGCGGCGAGGCGCCGGTGACGATCTCGATTTGACTCAGAAGTGCTCTCAGTCTGGAGCGCTGCTGCTCATCGGCCAGGTTGCGCGCAGCTTCCTCGGCGGCATACGGGGACGTGACCAATTCGACGTTCCGAAGACGCCACAAGGCAGCAATCCCGCTTGCGGGCCGGTACGCGGCCGAGAAGAGCACATTCGCGTCGAGGAACAGCCGGTCTACTCTCATGCCGCCGGCTTGCGCGGCTTGTGGTGTGGAATCGTAGAAGGATCAACCCCCAGCTTTTTCACCTCAACCAAGGCTGCTTGATAATCGTCCCAGTCGACTGCGTTTGAGAGCAGGAACTCGGCTTTACGTTCCGGGGTGTAGATCTCTGTGGGCACCGCAGCTGCGGGACGGATGAGGATACCGTCCGCTCTCTCTTCGGCAATGATCAGAGCGCCTTCCTCAATCCCGAACTTGCGACGAAGGCGGGCCGGCACAACGATGGAGCCGCGCTTCCCAACTTTGCTAGTTTCCACTTGTGTATCCGCCCAATAATCAGATTATCATTCTAACCGGCAATTAGCCAATAAAACGCCCCTCCTCAGGAGGGGCGCACTCGGGGAAAGCACCTAACTCGTGGCCGAACGCGATCTATTGCTGGGTCGTTACGATGCCCGTAGGTCCGGCCTTTTCCGCCTTGGCTTTCTTGGTGGCCATGGTCTTGTCCACCCAGTCGTCAGCGGTTTTGAGATCGGTCTTGCGGGCGTCAGGATCGTCGCACTGCAAGTCAGCCTCTTCGCGATACAGCAGGTTCAAGTAGGCCATGGCGTCGTCGTAGTCGGGACGCAGTTCGAGAGCCTTCTGCAGCTTCTGGATCCCACCCTGCACCAAGGGCTCGTTCTGGTCCTTTATGGTCTTGATCAGCTCCGCACAGTCTTTCTTGTCCTTGAGATCGTCGGTCGGCTTCAAACCAAGCTTGGCGCGCTCGTCCATGCGACGCTGGTACGACTGTGTCCAATCGATCACAGCGATGGAGTAATAGGTTTCAGGATCGTTGGGATCCAGGTCGGCGACTTTCTGGTAGTAGTCCTTGGCCAGGTCGAACTTCTTCATGTTGAAGTACAGCGAAGCAATGCCCTTCAGGCTATGGACCTGCTGCTCCTTGGGCGGATGCAGGTCCAGCACTTGCTTGAAAACGTCGATGGCCTGCTCCGCAAAGCGGTTATTGTCAGGTGAATCGGCGCCGGGAATATATTGCTGGGCATAGGCAGTGGCCAAATAAAGGCGGGCATTGATCAGACTTGGATCCAGCGCCACTGCGTTCTTGAAATGTTCGATTGCGTCTTCGAATTTGGCGTTCTTATACGCCTGTACGCCCTTGTTAAGCTGATCGCGCGCTCTCAGCTTGCTGCAGCCAACAGCCGAGAACAGCACAAGCAGAACGGCAAGTACTGTCAGTACCCGTCCGCATATCTTCATGTTTGATGTCACTCTCCGTTAGGGTCGTTCGCGTCCCGAGGAAAGGCGGAACCACGTGTCAATGGCGCCCCGCCCGTCCAGAAGCAAGAGTACTGCCCGAATCACATTCCTGGCTCTGGCGGAATACCTAACCGCCAGCCTCAATTTTGGCGGTGATCAAGCCAACCTTGTCGACACCAGCGGCATGGGCGGTATCGATGACTTGAGCCACATAGTTAAATGTAAGGTCTGGGTCCGCCTTCACGAACATCACCTTCTCCGCGCGGGTCTTGAAGATGTCGTTCAAGCGGCCTTCCAAGTTCTCCCACGTCACGTCGTCCTGATTAATCTTGAGTGCAGGCATGTCCCCGCTGCCTTTCAAGTATCTGCACGACGATGGTACGGTCGCTCGGAGGCGGCTGCTTCGTCTGGTCTTTCGGCGGCTGGGGAACCAGCGCATCCAGGCCCTTCGGAGTCAGCGGCGTGATCACCATGAAGACGATGAGCAGCACCAGCAACACGTCAATGAGAGGCGTAACGTTGATGTCAGCTGAGGGCCCGCCGGACCCTCCCATTGCCATTGACATAAATAAATTTCCTCTACTGGGCGCCGCCGCTCGTGGTAGCGCCGGTATCCCCCGGTTTCTTGGGGACACCTGCTTGTTTCTGCTCGGTCAGCAGACCCACATCATCAACTCCGGCGGAACGGACGTTGTCCACTACGTCCGCAACCACGCCGTATTTGGCCCGGGCGTCGGCCTTGATAAACACACGCTTGTCCACTTTATTGGCCAAGCGGTCCTTCACCTTCGCACTGAGGTCCTCCACCTTGATACGGTCGGTGCCAAAGTAGACTTGCCCGTCGCGCATGACGGCCACGAGCAGCGAGTCTTCCTTGTCAGCATCCGGCATCGGTATCGGACTGTTGACCTTCGCCATATCAACACTCACGCCGTGCTGCAGCATGGGCGTGATCACCATGAAAACGATGAGCAGCACCAGCATCACGTCCACCATGGGGGTGACGTTAATGTTGGAGTTGACCTTGGCGCCTTCGTTGCGCACTGCCATTGACATAAAGTTCAGCCTCCTTCAACCCGGGGTCAGCGCGAAATGCGCTGAACGTCCAGCTTACCGGCGGACACTCCGGCGCTTCAGGAAATAGTCGATCAGCTCGCTGGAGCTGTTGTCCATTTCCACGTCGAAGGCTTCCACCTTGTTGGTGAAGTAGTTGAACATCATGACGGCCGGGATGGCGACGAAGAGTCCGATAGCGGTGGTCACCAGCGCTTCCGAAATACCGCCGGCGACGGCGCCCAGACCCGTGGCTTTCTGCGTCGAAATCTCTTTGAACGCGTTCAGAATTCCGACCACCGTGCCTAACAGTCCGATGAATGGGGCCGTCGAGCCGATGGTAGCAAGGCCGCCCAGTCCGCGCTTCAGTTCGGCGTGAACAATGGCTTCGGCGCGCTCGAGAGCACGCTTGGAGGCTTCGATCTGCTCGCCGGGAATGTCTGCGGATTCACCGTGGGCCTTGAATTCCTGCAGGCCAGCGACCACGACCTTGGCCAGGTGGCTCTTCTTGTTGCGCTCGGAAACCTTGATGGCTTCGTCAATCTTGCCTTCGCGCAGGGCGCCGGCAACGGCGGGAGCAAAGGCACGAGACTGTTTGCGAGCGGCGCTGTATGCCATCGCGCGATCGATCATCACGCCAATCGACCATCCTGACATGATGAACAGAATGAACACGACGATCTTCGCCAGAATTCCCATCTGTTTCCAGAGGGAGACAGGGTCCCAACCCACGCCGGCTTCCTGGAAAATCCAGGCAGCAGCCGAGGGTACGTGGCTGAGAGCGTAGGTGGCAAGATTAGCTAGGAACATGAGTTGACTTTTCCTCCTCGGAACTTTTGTTACAGCAAACCAAATTTCGACTACAGGTGAGTCGAACTTCAGAACCAGAAAGCGGCCGCAGTCCAAAGAACCACGACCAACCCCGAACTCAAATATACAAAACGGCCATCCCCGAAACTCTACCCGCCCGACAACGTGAAATTCACATTAATCGTGGTTTCCACTTCCACCGGTTCACCGTTCAGGTAATAAGGCTTGTATCGCCATTGTTTCACGGCTTCCAGCGCGGACCCGGTCAACATCGGGTGCCCGCTAACCACGTGCAGGTTCTGGATCGCACCGTCTTTGCCGATTAGCGCCTGCAGCACAACCGTACCTTGAACACGCGCCTGACGAGCCAGCGGCGGATACTGCGGCTGCACCTTGTGGATCAGTAATCCCTGCGATACGCCCTGGGACACACGCACACGTTGCGGGGTGGCCGCCTTGGGCACGGCGGTCGGAACATTGCCGATCACGCTGCCCAGCACGCCGCCCATCGCGCCTCCGGGGACGCCGCCAGGGACACCGCCGACGACGCCGGCCACACCCGTGCTTGGCGGGGGCTCATCCTCTTTAATCATCTCGATCTTTTTCGGAATGGCCGTCGGGGTACGCAACTGCCCATTATCCAATTCGGTCTGCGGCTTTACGACGTGAACGGGCGCCGCAGCCGGAGGAGGCGGCGGCGGAGGCGGAGGCGGAGGCGCAACTAGAAACGTCATCAGTTGCTGCTTCGGCAGGGCCTCGGTGAAGATCAACGGCAACAACACGAGGACGCCAATCAGCAGGATCTGCAGCACAAACGAGAGCATGGTCGTCGCACCTCGCTTGGTCCTGAGCTTGCCTCCCGATTCCACGAGGCTGTCTTCAAACATGGCCTGTTCTCCGTCGAGTGCTTTTGATTACTTAGACACCGGACTTGCGGTTTTTGCTCCCCGAAGTCATCTGCTGCCGCCCGATAATCCGTAGACCGCTCAAGGAACTTCGCAGCACGAAAGGCTTACCCTGAAACAGCGACCCGAAGTATACACCCCGGCCAGGGAATTGGAACACCTACTTCGCGCAAACGACCTCCCCTCCAACCGCCGGCGCTGGGAAAAGGGACCTGGGCGTCGGACCCGCCTGCCTACGCCTTCACTTTCACCTTCTCCCGCCCCTTGTTTCGCGGCGAGCTCAGGTTGCGTTCGGCCGCCGCTCCAGCCTTTCGCGTCCGCCAATCCTGGTACGCGACCAGCATGGGTGCCGCAACCGCGATCGACGAATACGTACCGATCAGGATTCCAATCACCAGAGCCAGCGAGAAACCGCGCAGGACCTCGCCGCCGAACAAATACAAAGACAGCACGGTCAAGAACGTCAGACCCGAGGTCAGAATAGTCCGGCTCAGCGTCTGGTTGATGCTCTTGTTGACGATGTCGGCCAGAGGTTCGCGGCGCAAGAGTTTGATGTTCTCGCGGATACGGTCAAAAACGACGATGGTGTCGTTCATCGAATAGCCAATCAACGTCAGGATGGCGGCAATGACCGTCAGGCTGATTTCCTTATTCAGCAGGGAGAAGAAGCCAACGGTGATGATGGTATCGTGGAGGCAGGCCACAACCGCGCCCACGCCGTAGATCATCTCAAAGCGGAACCAGAGGTAAACCAGCATTCCCGCCAGCGAGTACAGGGTCGCCATGATCGCCTGGTGGCGAAGCTGGCCGCCCACCTGCGGTCCCACAATCTCAACGTTGCGCACAACGAAATCGGAGGTGTAGAAGTCTCCCTTGAGGCTGCTGACCAACTCAGGCGGCACCACTCCACTCAACTCGTCCAACGAGGACAGAATTCCGCCGCGTTCCTTATTGCGGAAATCCTCGATCTTCTGCGCGATCGTGTGGTATTGCGTCGCAGCATCGGTACCCAGGTGTAGCGGGTCCTTTTGTAACAGGTATTGCTCCAAAGTAGCCACGCCGCGTGTTGTTCAGGTCCTGCTTGCCCTGGTTGGCCGGGTTCTGGGTCTGCAGCGCCTGGATGATGGTGTTCTTCCCGCGATCGAGCGCGGCCTCGCTGGTCTCCTGCAAGCCAAGGTCGATGAGAACTTCGTTGGCCGAAACCGGGCCGAAACGCTGGATTCGCGGATTCTTGAGCCCCGCGCGATCCATGGCCTGCCGCACCTGGTCGAGGTCCGGAGTTTGGGCAAACTTGACGTAAACCAGCGTGCCGCCGCGGAACTCGACCCCCAGCGGAATGCCATGCCAGAAGAAAATCGAAAGCAATCCAGCCACGCTGAAGATCAGTGAGAAGGCAAGGAAATACCACTTCTTGCCCAGAAAGTCGATGTTGGTATTGCGAAATAACTCCACCGCTACCCCTTAGATACTCAATGCCTCGCCACGCTGGTGGCGATTGAGAATGCTTTCGAAAATAACCCGTGAAACGAAGACCGAGGTGAACAGGTTGGCTGCCAGACCGAAGCTGAGGGTCACAGCAAATCCGCGCACCGGGCCGGTCCCGAACAGGAACAGGATGATGGCCGACACGATGGTCGTCACGTGAGTGTCGACGATCGTAACCCAGGCGTGCGCAAAGCCCTGGTCCACCGCCGACGGCGGCGTCTTGCCGTGTCGCAACTCTTCGCGAATGCGCTCGAAGATGAGGACGTTGGAATCCACGCCCATACCGACGGTCAAGATGACACCTGCGATCCCAGGCAATGTGAGAGTTGCCCCGGTGAAGCCCAGGAAACCAAGCAGGATAACCAGGTTCAGGAACAGCCCCAGGTCCGCATTGATGCCCGCCGCACGGTAATAGAAGAGCATGAACACCATGACCGCGACCATACCGATGATTGCAGCGCGTACGCCCTGGCGAATGGAATCGGCGCCCAGCGACGGACCGACCGTAACCTCTTGCAGGTACTTAATGCCAGCCGGCAGTGCGCCCGAACGCAGGGTCAGCGCCAAGTCCTGCGTCTCCTGCGGGAGTGAATGACCCGGTGATGCGGCCTTGATCGTGGATCTGCTCCTGAATGGTGGCCACTGACTTCACCCGGTTGTCGAGCACCACCGCCAGCTTGTCGTTGACGTGCGCACCCGTAAACGCCGCGAAGCGCCGTCCGCCATCGCCGGTCAAGGTGAAATTCACATCGGCACGGCCATTCTCGTCATGACCGGCATCGGCGCTGCGCAAGTCACTTCCGCTCACCGCCGACGAGCGGCTGATAAGCCAGTACACTTCGGTGTTCTCCTCCCCGCCCTGCGGGTGGAGAGCACTGCCTTTCATCAGCACCGTGTCCGGCGGAAGCACGCCGCCATTGGCCTGCATCGCCGCCTGCTCGCTGGGATAAGGACCGCCAACCGCCTGCCGGATTTCCAGCATGGCGGTAGACTGCATGATCTCTTTCACGCGCGCCGGATCGTCCACACCGGGCAACTGCACCAGGATCTGGTAGTCGCCCAGTCCGTGTTCCTGGATCACCGGCTCGGAAACGCCGAGCTGGTCAATTCGATTTCGAATGGTCTCGATCGCCTGTTGCACCGCTTTCTTTTTGGTGTCATTCGCGACCGACGGCTTCATGGTGACCGTCCACGAGTTCTCCGCCCCGGACGCCAGATCGTAGTCGGGCAGCTTTTCGCTGACGACTCGCCGCAACTCCGAAGAGGATTCTGGAGGCACGCCCTTGACCTGAATCAGCTCAGGATGGTTCTGCGGATCGGGTTTGGAGATTTCTCCATACGAGACGTTGGCGCTCTTGAGCGCATCTTTCAGCCGCTCGATCGCGCGATCGGAGTCGGCGTTAATGGCATCGTTGACCTGCACCTGCAAAATCAGATGCGTTCCACCCTTCAGATCGAGTCCAAGGTGGATGCGGTTTTGCAGCGCGGCCAGAATGCCCCTGCCGCTCAAGCTGCTCGGAATGCCGAAGATGCCGAACAGAAAGGCGATCAGCACCGCAATAATCAGAATTGTCTTAGCTAATAGATTTTTGTTCATGAGAAAACTGCAGCCTATTAAGACTTGGAGGAGCCCTCCGCCGTCGTTAAAGTGACAATAGAGGAGCGGGCAACTTCGAGCTTGACGTTGTCCGGCGGAACACGCAGGACAATTGCATCATCCTTGATGGACATGATAACGCCGCTAAGGCCACCGCTGGTGACCACCCTGTCTCCTGGCTTGATTTCCTTCAGCATCGCCTGCCACTTCTTCTGGCGGCGCTGCTGCGGCATGATCAAAAGGAAGTAGAAGATTCCGAAGATCGCAACCATCATCAGGATCGGAGCCGATCCGGCTCCGAGACCCTGCGCGAACAAACCTATCTGTGTAGTCATCTTTACCGTAAGCTTTCCTGGTTCCATCCGACCGTACGACCGACTAAAACAGGCGAGGATTCAGCCAAGTGCGCACCGATCGTACGCTAACTTCTCTAAGCGCTGTACAACCGTAGCCCGGGACTCAAAGTCCAGGGCAAGGGGCGTGAACACGAGCGAGTCCGCTGGGACGACACAGGCTGAAACGCGAAGTTAGAGACCTAACCCTGCTCTCTATAATATCGCGTTTTGCCGGATTCCGGTGTTTCCCGGCGAGATCGACAGCCCTTCGCGCCAGGCTGGGCCTACCGACCCATACCGCGCAGCGCCGCTAAGGAACGCTCAGATTTCCGGGGCCCCCAAGCCGCGCCGCCTTTGCGCGGTTTGGGGTGTTAGCTGTGGGGGCCGGACACCGGAAAGAAACTTCGCTAAATCCCCAAGTAGTATAGCTTGCCGCATCGTTCGCATGGTGTCAATGTAATACGCCAGATTGTGGATGGTGTTGAGCGTCTGTGCCAGCAGCTCGTTCGACGCGTACAGGTGCCGCAAGTAGGCCCGCGAATAGCGGGCGCAAACCTTGCACCGGCAGTTCGGGTCGAGCGGCCGTTCGTCGGTCGCAAAGCGTGCGTTCTTGATCGTCAGACGGCCCTCGGAGGTGAACAGCAACCCATGACGTGCCGCCCGCGTCGGCAGTACGCAGTCCATCATGTCCACCCCGGCCGCGACGTAATGCACGATCTCCTCCGGCGTGCCCACCCCCATCAAGTACCGGGGCTTGTCTTCGGGGAGAAGCCGGATCGCCGCATCCACCATCTCATAGGTCATCGGACGCGGCTCGCCCACGCTCAACCCACCGATGGCGTAGCCGGGAAAATCCATCTCGACGGTCCGCTGCGCCGACTCGCGGCGCAGATCGGGAAACATTCCGCCTTGTACGATGCCGAACAAGGCTTGGGTCCGCTCACTACGCTCCCCGAACCAGGGCGTCTCTTGTTTGTGCGCTTCGAAATAGTCCTTGCTGCGGCGCGCCCACCGCGCCGTCATCTCCATCGAGTCGCGAGTGCGCGCATACTCCGCCGGATGCTCGGTGCACTCGTCGAAAGCCATGATGATGTCCGCCCCCAGTCCGATCTGCGCGGCGATAGCACTCTCCGGACTGAAGAAATGCGATGAGCCATCCAGGTGCGAACGAAACGCCACGCCCTCTTCCGTCACCTTACGCAGGTCGCTGAGACTGAAGACCTGGAAGCCTCCAGAGTCGGTCAGGATCGGATGGTCCCACGCCATGAACTTATGCACCCCGCCCAGTTGGCGCACCACTTCGACACCCGGCCGCAGGTAGAGGTGATAGGTGTTGTTCAGCAGGATCTGGACGCCGAGTTCTTCCAGCGTGTCTTGCGGCACGCCCTTCACCGTGGCGAGCGTGCCCACGGGCATGAAGACGGGCGTCTGCACCTCGCCGTGCGGGGTGACGAAGCATCCCGCGCGGGCCGCGCCATCACGCGCCTCAATCTCGAATCGGAAAGACATCGCAGACGATTGTAGCGGTTGTTTTCACGCTGTCGTCGCCGGTCGCCATTTGTGCCATCCGGTGAACGCCAGATGGAAAAGCAGGTTGGTGGGCACCATCAGCGACAGATAGACAATCGGGATCATGTAAACGTTGGTTCCCGGAAAGCAGTACCGCGCCACATACAGCACGACAATCACGCTGCGCATGCCGGTGGAGGTCGCCAACACCCGGCGTGACTCGCGGTCGGGCCCGCCGATCAGCCAGCCGATCAACATGGAGAGAAACAGCAACAGGAGCATCGCCAGGACGGTCCCACGACCGCGGATTGCATCAAAGGCGTGACGGCGCACCAGGCGCGTCTCCCACATAAGAAAAACGAAGACAACCGTCGCCAGAACGCCCAGAGGCAGCACCAGCTTGGGAGCAACTTTCGGCGCACGTCGCGCCGCCCACAAACCGGCGCACAGCGGCAGCCCGATGTACAGCAGCAATGTTCAGTAACCAGCAGCACGATCGGCCGCTCATTGCGCTGCGCCGTCTGCGGCATCACCTTGATGGCCAGCGGAGTCATCGCAAGGCTCACCAGCGAGAGCACGAAGGTCATGGCGGCGGCGAAAGCCAACCGCGTCTTCGCCTGGCGCGTAAACTGCAATGCGATCGGCGTTCCCGGGATCGCAGCCAGCAGCAGGATGCCGATCCTCGCGTCGGGCGTCAGCGGGAAGATGCGGACCAGCAGGAAGCCTATGGCCGGTATCAGGACGCAATTTGCCAGCAGCGTGCGGACAAACAGCGCGCGGTTGCGCAGGATGCCGAGCAACTCCCCACCGCTGACCCGCAGGCCGATGGAGAGCATCACCGTGGCAACGAAAAAATTCAGCAACGGCAAAGGGGGAATCAGCACGCCTTCCTCCGCAGAAAAGGCCCAGACTGTAGGTTAGCGCTTTCAGGGTACAGCAAAGCTCTTGCATGCTCAGACGCGCGGGTCTCGCCGCTTTGATCCGCGCAAATCCGCGGCCGAGTTCTGCTTGCCTCATGCGTTCTGCGCCAGCTTCGCCCGCTGCCTGGCTTCGAACTTGGCCTTGCTCACGATAGCGCGCTTGATGGTGCCGTGGCCGAGCACTATCCGCCGCATCGCTTGCGGTTACACGGAACGTGTAAAAACGTCCGTCAAACTCTTCCAGCACGGCTTCGCACTTCACCGTTGCGCCGATGCCGGTGGCCGCGCGATGAATAATATTGATCGCGGTACCGACGCTGACCTCGTCGCCTTCGCAGAAAGGCAGCAGTGCCTCGAAGCCCGCGGCCTCCATCCAGCCGATCATGTTGGGGCGTGGACAGCACCGGAGGAAGCTCCTCGCGCCATGCCGTCAGGGTGTTCCTGAACTCGACACGTTTTTCCACTTCCGCGCGCGTACCGACGGGAACAGCTTTGGCCATGAGTCGAGACTATCGCGAGCGGTTGCAACCTGTCATCTGGCTTGGTTCCGCAACCAGAATGATCATTTCGTATACCTGGGGCGGATGCCTGCTGGTCACCCTCGTGGCTGGACGTTACGAAAGTACAGGACCCGACATGTACCTTCGTAATCTTGACAACCCTCCGTTCCGCTCTACCCTTGGAGCTATGAACGCTTCCGGCGCCGCCGGGCATACGTGTCCTTGCCCGCCCCAGGGCGCGGTACATCGCTTTTTGACAACTTCAAAGCATTCGGCTGAAACATCCCGTGGGATCTGCCCGCCGTGAGGCACAGCGTTTTGCTATCCAAGTATTTTGGAATCAATAATTTACTCGTAACCCCTTTGGATTGTTATGATTGCTGCTGAGTTCGTAGAATTTGCCTTTTGCTTTCAATATTTTGCGGGAAACAGGGGGGAGGGGTGGGGGTAGGGGTATTTGAGAGCCGCATCCCGGTAAAGGTAGCCTTTGCAACCTATCCTGCGGTCTTCTGACGGCGCTTCAGGTCTTCGATGAACATCTGTTCGACCGGCTTGTCGTAAGTGCGCAGCACGTGACGGACACTGTGTCCGCTCACCAGATGGCAGACCTCCTCTGCGAGGTTCTTGGCGTGGTCCCCGGCGCGCTCCAGTGCCTGGGTCATGAACAGGACGTGGAAGCTCTCCTGCCGGGGTGCGCCTTCGTAGTTCTCCAGGTGCCGCAGAAAGATAAGATTGCGCAGGCGATCGAGTTCCGCATCCGAGCGCAGCACCGCGAGTGCGCGGTTGATGTCGCGCTGGCTGAACGCGTCATGCACATCGCCGAGCATCTTCTCCAGACGCGAGGACATCAGGGTCAGGTCTCTGATGTCCTGCAGGTCAATGCGGCTGCCGACCTGAGCGGCGCGATTGCTGCAGTGCAACAGAAGATCGCCCACACGCTCCAGATCGATGATGAACTTGAGGCAAGCGAGCAGCTCGCGGGCCTGATCTTCGCTCACCTTGGTGATTACCGAGGTGACGCCCTGATCGATCACGTGATCGAGCGTGTCAAGCTCCTTCTCGTGCTCGCGCACGCCGTCCAGAACAGACGCCACCCCGGTGGCGATGCCCTCGGCGACAATTCCGGCGGCGATGCGCGCCACGCGGCAAGCCTGCAGCGTCTGCTCGTGGAGCTGGGCGCAGATCGCGTCGGGATTGGTAGGAGCCAGTTCGGCTGAACCCATGGTTGTCTCAAAAAGCTGCTAAAGACAGCGGTACGTGCGCTACTGGCATGGACGTTCCGGAGCCAGCACGGAGAGCGAATGGACTGACAGATATCGAAAAGAATACCCGCAATTTGTGAATTCTCGATGAACGGCTGGTGAACTCCGGGTGAAATTCACAGGGAGTTCAAGGCAAATCGCGAAGCCAGCAGAGCAGCTAAACCTGCACCGGCGCAGGCTGCCGCGGCAACGTGAAGTAGAACGTCGAGCCGTGATTCAGTTCGCTCTCAGCTTTAATGGCGCCGCCATGCGCGCGCACCACGTGTTTCGCGATGGCCAGTCCGAGGCCGGTTCCGCCCGATTCGCGGGAGCGCGCTTTGTCCACGCGGTAGAAGCGTTCGAAGAGCCGCGGCAGATGCTCGCTGGGAATCCCGCCGCCAAAGTCGCGAACGTAGAACTGCACGCCGTCCTCGGTCTCGCACGCGCCCACCAGGATTTTCTTGCCCGTGTCGCCGTACTTCAGCGCGTTGTCGATCAGGTTGGAAAACACCTGGTGAATGGCATCGCGGTCCACCGAGACGGACGAGGTTGCGGTGTTCATGATCGAGAGCTCGATGCCCCGGCTGGCCGCAACTTCCTGGAAAGTCTGCACCGCGTCATCCAGCAATTCGCGAGGCGCGGCGAGCTGAAAGTTGAAGTTTTGCTCACCCGACTCGACCCGCGCCAGCACCAGCAGGTCTTCCGTGAGCCGCGCCATGCGGGTTGCGTTCTTGCGAATGATCTCGATGAAGTCGCGCACGTGTTCCGGCACGTTGTTGTGGTCGAGCAGGGTTTCGGCATAGCCCTGAATGGAAGTGAGCGGCGTGCGCAGTTCATGCGAAACGTTGGCGATAAAATCGCGCCGCGTCTTCTCCACCCGCTCGATCTCGGTTTGATCGTGCAACACCGCGACCGCGCCGCCGCCCGGCATCGGCGCTGCCGTGACATCGAAGATGCGGCCGGAAAAGATCTTGGCGGCGCGGGCAACTGTGGCGTCACGGTGTTCGAGCACGTTCTCGACCGACCGCAGGATTTCAGGATCGCGCACCGATTGCACCAGCGGTTCTCCCAGGCGTATGCCGCTGGGCAACAGACGTTCCATCCGCTGGTTGGCCCACAACACGCGACCATCTTGCGCCACCGCGACCACGGCCTCCTGCATAGAGTTGAGCAGGGTTTCCAGGGTTTGACGGCTGTTGTCCAGCGCGCGAAATCCGTCCTCCAGCTTGCGCGCGGTTTTGTCGAGGGCGGAAGCGACATGTGCGATTTCATCACCCGACTCTTCCTGAATCCGCGCCGAGAGGTCGCCGGCGGCGACACGCTCGGCGAAGTCCGTGATCCGCATCAGCCTGCGACCAATCGATTGAGTTGCAATGAAGGCGAATAGCAGCGCCACCAACGCCGCGATGCCGGAGCCCTCGATCAACTCGCGGCGGATGCGCCGGTTGGCCTGCTGAATGGACGAAAGCGGATAGGCCATGCGCACCGCGCCACCAGAAATGGGCACCGCGACGTAAAGCAATTCGGTTCCAATCGTGCGGCTCAGTCGCGTCGAGCTGCCGACACCGCCGTGCAGCGCGGCAATGAACTCCGGTCGGGTGGCGTGGTTCTCCATCTTCGCCGGATCGGCTTCGGAGTCGGCCAACACCTTGCCGGTGGAGTCGATGACGGTAACGCGTGCATCGGCCGCGCGCGCGGTCTGCATGGTGACGTTGCCGAGAGAGGCCGAAGGAGAGTTTTCCAGACGGGACGCGAACATCTGCGTCTTCTCGCGCAACGAAGTCTCAATTTCATTGCGCAACATGCCTTCCCAGGCATGGCGTATAAGCACATCCAGAGTGAGTGTGCATACCGCGATGATCAACAGCGCTGCGAGGAACAGCTTGAGGAAGATGCGACTTCTCACCGTCGGCTCTTTACGTTTTAGGGACCTCGAAGCGGTAGCCCGCTCCGCGGACCGTCTTCAGATAGCGAGGCTCGTCGGGATTCTCCTCGATCTTCTCACGAATGCGGCGCACGTAAACGTCCACCGAACGCGGAGTGACGTAATGGGTGTCGCGCCAAACCGCGTCAAGCAGCTGGTCGCGGGTGAAAACGCGTCCAGGATGGCGAGCAAGATATTCCAGCAGGCGGAACTCCGTGGCCGTGGTCTGGGTGAGTTTGCCCCGGACCGTCAAGGTCATGCCGCCGCTGTCGATTTCGATATCGCCAGCCTTCACGATCGCGGGCGCCAGCGGACGCTCGAAGCGGCGCAGCACCGCGCGTACGCGTGCCACCAGTTCGCGAGGGCTGAAGGGCTTGGGAATGTAGTCGTCGGCACCGAGTTCCAGCCCGATCACGCGGTCGGATTCGCTGATCTTGGCCGTCAGAAAGATGACCGGAGTCATGGAGAGCGTGGAAGTCTGGCGAATGCGCCGGCAAAGATCCAGGCCATCGCCTCCCGGAACCATGATGTCCAGAAGGAAGAGCGCTGGGGTTTGCTTCTCAGCTTCGGCGATCACGCCGGCGGTGGCGGCGAAGGTGCGAACACCATAGCCAGCGGCTTCCAGGTGATGACGAACCAGCCGTGAAATATCGGTGTCGTCTTCCACGGCGAAGATGGTCTGTTTCACGGCTGTATTGTAGCCGAGCGTCGGCGGTTGGCTCTCACGTGTAGGGATCACACCAATAAGGTACACACATATGTGTTACAGGATGATGAAACTATTCAGCAACTTTGCGTCGGGAACCTGCATCGGAAACCGGCAACTTTTATAACACTCGGGACCGAGTGTCTGGGGTACCACGTTGTTGCGCTCAAAGCTGCCGCCGGCGCGTGTCGCCGAACGCGCCGCAGCTTATCCCATCGCAACGGCGAAGCGGAGTTTCCGATCAGCGGAACGGACGGCCGCATTAGAAGCCGTTCTGGCGCGCGGAGTTCTGTCTCTTTTCAAGGTAATCGGGCGCGGCGCCGATTACCCAATTGTGCGGAAGTCGGCGCTCATCTACGTAATGGTGTCGGTCTTGAGCGCCGCTGCGCTTGCGGGAATTGGCGATTGGGCCGGTGGAGGATCCGACGCCTCGGCGGCAGCGGCGGATTCGCCGAGTGCGTCCGTCGCGCCCGGAGAATACGCGAGCAACCATGCTGCTGCTGAGCTTCCACCTCTGCCGCCGGTGCTGCCTTCGGAAATAAGCAAGGTCGCGCTCTCCACCTCACCGGGGTACACCATCCGCCGGACTGTGCCCGAAGTCCGGCTTCAGTTCACCGTGGCGGACGAGCACGGGCGGTTGGTACAGGACCTATCGGCAGATGACCTTAGCATCCTCGAAGACCAGTCGCCGGTTGCGAAGTTCGAGGACTTCGCTCGCGACGACGACTTGCCATTGCGTCTTGGCATCGTTCTGGACGTCAGCGATTCGGTCAAGCGGGCGGTTTCCGAAGAAAAAGTCGCCGCGCTTGAGTTCCTCGATCAGGTTTTGCATCCGCAAACCGATAGCGTTTTTGTGATGGCGTTCGGCGGGACCTTCCAAGTGTGGCAGGGTACCACCACCGACCGGGCGAGCTTGGTCCAAGCTGTGAATCGCGTGCAGCAACCGGGATGGGGCACGGTCTTGTTCGACGCCCTCTATTCGGCCTGCGTCGATCATCTGGTCGAGGATGAAGACGGCGTACTCGTGCATCGCGCCATCGTGGTCCTCAGTGACGGCAACGACACATTCAGTCTCCGCACTTTGCCGGACGTGATAGCGGCAGCGCAGCGACGTGAGATCCAGATCTACGCGCTTACCGTGCACAAGAAGGGACTGCGGCCTTCGGGTGACGCGATCCTGCGGCGTCTGGCCGACGAAACCGGCGGAGTACTTTTCGTGGCCCAGTCCGCAAAAGAGTTGCAAGGCGCATTCGCCGAAATCGAGCAGGAAATGCGCACCCAGTATTACGTCTCGTTTCCGCCGCAACAATCCGCGCCGGGATTCCACGCGCTACGGGTCGAAGTACACTCCCGTCAGAAACTGCAGGTGCACGCGCGCCAGGGCTACTACGCGGCGGCGCCATGAAGGGAACGGCTACCGGAATCGCGGAGCCGAATTTTCTTCACGCCAGTTCCCGCTCCTATACCGCGCAGTCGGCGTCGCTATCTTGCAATAAACACACGTGATAGCGCGCATCGAAAGAATCTATGCAAATTCATCATCCTTCAACCCAACAGGCAATCTAATCAAGTGCAATCCTACTTATCTTCATAGAGAGGGCTGTGCGTGTTTAATGCACGAGCATAACGATCAACCCGAGACCGAAATCATGATAGAGAAGGCACATCTTAAGAAGCGATTTATATTTGCAAGCGATTTTGACCAGACCCTGAGTTTCAACGACTCTGGCTATGTGCTCGCAGACCTGCTCGGAATTTCAGAGGCGGAATTCGAGCGCAAGGCCACGGGCATGGCGAAGTTGAATCTTGTCCAGCAGGGAGGCGAGCTCGCTTACCTGCTGCTGCACGATCCCGAGTTCCGCCAAGGTGCGCCGCGAACACCTGTACCAGGCAGGCAAGCGCGTGCGCCTGAAGCCTAACATTGATGCGCTCTACCGCTTCCTCTCCGATGAGGTGGAGGACTTCCATTTCGACTTCTACGTGATCTCTGCCGGGCCGGTGGAAGTGATCCGCTCGGCGCTTGAGGGGATCATCCCTGCCGATCACATTTACGGCACGGAGTTCGAATACAACTCCAAGGGAGAAATCGAGAGGATCCTGCAGGTGACCGCCGGCTATGGAAAAGTGGCCGTCATTGACAAGTTACTGGATGAACTGAAGACCGGTCCCGACCGCATTGTCTATGTGGGCGATGGCAGCTCCGACATTCATGTCATGCTGCACATAAACCGGCGCGACGGTTTCACCATCGCGGTCTCCGAAAACAAGTATTTGGCGCCGATCGCCAAGCGTTCGGTCATCAGCGATAGCGCGCTAGCGATTCTCATTCCCATCCTCGAGGAAGTTGTGGGCTGGGAGCCACGCCTGATTCGCGACCTGTTCGAATCCAAGGGCCTGCTCATTCAGCAGTGGGACAAGGTCCAGACCGACATGCTCACCATCGTTCCTATTGGCGCTCCTGCGGAGGAGCGCCCGGTGGTCACCCTGGAAGAGTATTCCCAGAGTTCAGGCTCTATTTCGTAATATTCACGACAATTTCGTCGGTGTAACCGAGGAACGCATCGGCAAATGTCTTTGCGCTTGACTCGAGCAGATCGCAGCTCTGCTTTTGCTGCTGGGCCGCTTGTGCGCTGCCATTCACACGAATATGCACCGGACCGGTCGCGGTGAACAGTTCTGTCCGGAGCAGCAAACGCAACCTGCGGACATTCCTGGTCT
Organism: uncultured Acidobacteriaceae bacterium; assembly: GCA_963831675.1. Classification (GTDB taxonomy): domain Bacteria; phylum Acidobacteriota; class Terriglobia; order Terriglobales; family Acidobacteriaceae; genus Bog-257. Next base: position 38,870 of record CAWHRM010000013.1, on the reverse strand, counting down.
TGAGTTCGATGGTATTGCCGGGCAGGATACGGCCCTCGACTTCAGCAGGACCGCTGCCTTTCTCCATGACTTCCACCCAGTAACGCCGTGGGAAATTCAGGTCGGTAATCTTCATCGAGATACTGCGCGGGAACGGCTCGCGGCGGAAGCGCTCCAGGAACGGCATCGTGTATCCGTCGTCCGATGACAGCGCGATCTCGTGGCCGCGACCCTTCAGGATGTGCAGCTCGGGAGCTACCCGCGGATGCAACGTGCGCAGCTCATCATAGGTGGCGACCGATGCCGACGACGGAATGATCGTGTCCTTGTCCCCGTGCAGAAGCAGCAAGGGGACGTTCGAGAGGTTCTTCAGGGGAACGGCTTCGCCGATCGGAGAGTTAACGCCGGCCCCCATCAGGAGGCCGATTGCCGCAAAACGTTCAGGCCAGAGCGTGCCGTAGTACAGCGCGCCCGTGGCGCCGTTGCTGAAACCCGCCAGATAAACTCGATTGGTATCGACGTTGTAGGTGCGCAGAATTTCCAGAAGCAGCTCATGCACCATCGCCGTTGGTTTCGGCTCCCACCACATCGCACCCGAAGCGTGCGGATACACGGCAAGATAGCCCGAGTGGCCCAGGACCTCTTCCGCGCTGAGCGCGGCGTCAAACGCTTGTCCACTTCCGCCGCTCAGGTAAATCAGCACGGGGAACGGTTCGTCGCCCCGGTAATCGATGGGGACATGCATCATGTACGGAGCGCCCTCAAACGCGGGAGCAGTCATACTCCGCAGAGTCGTGCCGGGCTTCTGATGTTGGTAGTGCTGCGCCGGCAGAGCGCAGGGACTCGATGGCTCTTCACGGACCTTCGCCCCAAACCGCGACGCAATTCGCTGCACCTCGACGTCTTTGCTGTTTGAGAGCTGGGCGAGCAAGTCCTGCGGTGGGGATAGCCTGTTCTGGTAATAGACGGCGAGGGCCAGAGCCTGCACCTCGGGCGTGCCGGTGCGCAGTAGCTTCTCCAGGCTGCCTTGATCGGGACTCGCCGCACTTGCTATGAGGTAGGCGCTGAGAGCGCCCCGCTGTACCTCCGGCTCCGACAACCAGGATGATGGCGTTTCGTTGTGGCGAGCTTCGGTCAAGTCCAGCGTCACATGCTCACGGACAATCGAATCGCCAAATTCATGGTATTCACCCGAAAACTCCAACTTGGCTAAAGTTCCCGACTGCGGACAGAAGCTAAAGCTGAGGTGCAGCCCTGGGCGTGTCCCCGCGTCCTGGAAAACCGCGCACGATTCGTCCCCAGATGGCTCGAACCTCACCAATCGCATGGTCAGGCCAAGCGGACCGCGCATCTCCGTCCCAACTTGCGCTGTGCCGGAGGGCAACGCTGCAACCTCGCCGATTGCGTAAAGCAACTTGCTGTTGGCCTCGCGAACCGTCGTAACCGGCATCTGTGGCTCGCCCGAAGCAGAGAAGACATTAGCGTCGGAAAAATGCGCAGGCCGTTTAGCCATTCGTGCGGCGAAGTTGGGCATCTCCTGCGCAAGCCTGTCTTTGCCATGCTCGCGATATTCGAGCAGCTCCGCCGATTGCCGGTTGCGTTGGATCCCTGCCAACACTGTTTCGCTCGCTTCATCCAGCACCACTAAGTGATTCAGAAATACAGAGCGCGTCCGGAAGCTCTGCCCGGAAGACTTGCCTTCGCGCTCAAAGACTTCGCGATACACCAGGTGGTCACCTGTGTGCAACTTGTAGCGAAGTTGAGAACCGCTGTTCTGCGCGAAGACGGGAAGACCAAAAAAGAGAACGGTAAGAACAGCGAACAGGTGCATGCGAAGAACGGGAATGCCGGATTGGGTCGCCATGGCTGTGTTCGTCGCTACGCCCAGTCCCGCAGTCCTGGCACTCCGCCAGCGCTGTGGGCCTGGATAACGCCGCGCGCAATCGCGTGCGCGACAGCATCAGCGGCGGCAGCTCCGAGCGCGTTCACGTCTGCGTCCAGCGCACCGACCGACAACGCAAACACGACATCGCCGTCGAAGCGTGTGTGCACGGGAGAGACCACACGTGGTACGCCACTTGCCGCCATGGTAGCCAGACGTTGTGCTTCATGTTTGGTGAGCGCCGCATCGGTTGCGACTGCCACCAGCACGGTGTTTGAGTCCGCGAATCCCCTGCGCACCGTTCCCTGCCTCATGGCTGCTGCTGTGTCGGCAAACTCGCGCGAGTCTTTGGCCGCCCGGGCGCCCGCGATGATGCGGCCTGAATCCGGATCACGGACATCACCGAAGACATTGACCGCGGCCAGCGCGGAAATTCGGGCGTGTTTGCCCGACCCATCGCTGGCCGCCACTTCTTCGCTCCAGCATCCAATACCCGCCTTCATGGCTCGCTCGATGCCGAACAGTTTCCCCACCGTCGCGCCAATACCGGCGCCCAGCGTTGCCTTCAGCAACCGGAGCACTGATGTCAGCCTGCGCGGCAGCTTGGGTGGCCGCGTAGCCCATGGCAGCGTCGGGCCGGCGCTTGGAATCGCCGATGCGCAGGTCAAACAGAATCACCGCCGGAACAATCGGCACCTTCACCACGCCGGTGTCGAAGCCAATGCCGCGCTCCTCGCACCACCGCATCACGCCACTGGCCGCGTCGAGGCCGAAGGCACTGCCTCCGGCAAAGACGAGCCCGTGGATATGCTCGACGATGTGGCCGGGACGAAGCGGTTCCAACTCGCGCTCGCCTGCCGCCCCACCGCGCACGTCGCAAGCCGCTACGGCACCCTGCTCGCACAAGAAAACAGTGCAGCCGGTAAGCGCCGCTTCGTCCTGTGCGTGCCCGATCTTCAGTCCCGGGATTGGTGCGAATCCAGCCGGCATGCGCTTCCCAGGGTCACCGTGAATTGAGATTGCTTTAGTCGATGTCCTGGACAGCCAGGCACTGACGACCAGGGACACAAGTGCCTTGAAGCCGGGGCGGAGACTACCTTGGGAGGCACTTGCAAGTCAAGCAAGCCGGGCAGGAGCTTTAGAGCGTGCGTTTGAAGAGCGCGGTCGCTATGGTGATCATGATCACCGCGGAAACAAACAGATATACGAGGTCCCCGCGGATAGCCGAGAAGCCCGCGTCTTTCAACAAAACCGCCTTGAAGCCATGCACCGCGTAGGTGAACGGATCAACGTAAGCGATGGCCCGCAGCCACGCTGGAAACGCCTTGATGGGATAGATCGCGCCGCTGGGGAAGAAGAGCAGTGTGTTCATGATGCCAAAGGTGGCGCGCGGCACCAGGGGGTCCTCGACGCGCACCATCATCAGGAACATCATGGTGTTGAATGCGACCGATGTGGCCACCACCAGCAGCAGAATGTACATCATGTTCTGCGGCACGAAGACCGAGCCCAGTCCGGAAAGCAGCGCTCCCAGCACAGTAATCACTACGCCGGCCAGGATGGCCTTGATCGCGCCGGCGACATTGAGTCCGGCAACCAGTTCGAACTTGGTGATCGGCGTAACCAGGTAGCCTTCGTGCACGCCGCGCGCCTTATCGTCGATGTACAACATGCCGCCGCCGATCATGACCGAGACAAACATGGCCAGCACGATGGAACCGGGCAGCAGGTACTTCATGTACTCGATGTAGGGATAAAGCTCGACCGTGTCGAGCGAGATCTGCTTCACGATGCGTGAAGGATCGACGTCGGGCTGGTTGAGCGCGTTGGTCAGCGAGGTGAGTTGCTGCTCGAGCGTCGAGCTCATGAAGTTGTCGGTGTTGTCCACCACCAGGGCGATACGAGGATGGTTCTGTTCGTAGACGCGGCGCGAATATTGCGGAGGGATGATTATGGCGCCGTCGAGACGGCCGTTGCGCACGTCCTCCATGGCCTGCTTGTCACTGTCATAGTCGATGGGCTTGAACGTATGCGCGTTCGATTCCACCGCGGCCAGCGCTTCGCGGACCTTCACCGCCTGTGTGCCGCGGTCCTGATCCACCACGCCGAGCCGAGCGTCCTTGATTTTTCCGCCAAAGGCATTGCCCAGCACGATCAACTGCACTAGCGGAAACACCATGGCAACCAGCATCAACGCGGGCGAGCGAAAGAACTTGCGCAGCTCGCGTTCGACGATGGCCCACATCCGATTCATGGCCGCATCCCCGGACGGTCGGGCATGACAAAGGCGTACGCCTTTACCTGCTCGTCGCGCAACTGCCGTCCCGTGTAGTGGACGAAAACGTCGTCCAGCGTGGTGTTCTGCACCGAAAGCGACTTGACCTGGACGTTGGAGCGTACCGCCAGCTCGACCAAATCGGTCGTGGTCTTAGATCCGTTGCTGCTGAGAATGCGATACATGTTCGCGGCTTCGTTCTGCACCGAAGTGACGTCCTCGAGCTTCTTCAGCTCGTCTTCCCAATCTGCCAGGCGCATTCAGAAATTGCGCTTCAATCACGTTGGTTCCGGGCACACTGGCCTTCAGCGCGATCGGTGAATCCAGCGCCACCAGTTTGCCGTGATCCACAATGGCGACGCGTTCGCACAAGCGATCAGCCTCGTCCATGTAGTGCGTAGTGATCAGGATGGTCAGCGCGCGCCGGTTCTTGATCTCAGTCAGCATCTCCCACACTGCGACGCGCGAGACCGGGTCGAGGCCGGTGGTGGGCTCGTCGAGGAAGAAGATCTTGGGGCTGTGCACCAGTCCGCGCGCGATTTCCAGGCGTCGCCGCATGCCGCCAGACAGCGTCTTGGTCTGCGCGTTGCGCCACTTCGACAAGGTCCACCGTCTCCAGCAGTTCATCAATGTTTCGCTTCCGCTCCTCAGCCGGAACGCCGTAAAGCTTGGCGTAGATGCTCAGGTTCTCTTCAACCGTCAAGTCGATGTCGCTGGTCAATGCCTGTGGGATCACGCCCATGCATTGGCGTGCAGCATCAGCTTCTTTCAACACATCGAAGCCATTGATCAGTGCGCGACCGCTGGTGATGGGCAGCAGCGTGGTCATCATGCGGATCAGCGTGGACTTGCCCGCCCCGTTCGGGCCGAGGAGACCGAAAATCTCACCCTGGTGAACGCTGAACGAAACGTCGTCCACCGCAGTGAACTCGCCGTACTTCTTGGTGATGTGGTCCACCACGATGGCATCGCCACTGGCCGGCGCTTCGCAATGGCTTGCCGGCTGCGACTTTGGAGCAAACCAACTCATTGACGCTTTCTCCAGACTCTTCGGCAGCAGAACTTCGGCGGTCATGCCGGGAACGAGAGCGCCGTCCGGGTTGTCGACCTTCAGCTTCAAACCGATGGTCTTGATGTCGCGCTTGCGGCGGCTGACGTCGCGCTGGGTTGCAAAGTCGCTCTCCACCGCCTTGAAGATGACGGTGCCTTCGATCGGCTTTCCGGCCGGTAGACGCACCTGCAGTTTTTGGCCGTTGGAGATGAAGCGGGCTTCCGTCTCGGGAGCTTCGGCGCGGACCCAGGTATCGCCGAAATCGATGATGGTCACGATCGGGGTGCCAGGATTCACCACTTCTCCCTGGCGCGTAGCGCGAACCGAGACTGTGCCGCTGACGGGAGCATAGATTTTGGTGTAGCCCAGCCGGGTTTCAGCCTCCGCAAGTTGTGCGCGCGCGTTGGCAACCTGCGCCTCGTTCGAGGCAACATTGCTGGCCGCGGCGCCCTGCTGATGGGTGCGCGCAATGGCGGTGTTCAGGTCGGCCTGCGCCGCGTCGACGTTCTTTTGCGCACTCACCACCACGGCGCGTTGCGCTTTCAGTTGCTCCTCAGCCCGCACCCGATCCATGTCGGACTCAACCCCGGCTTTCGCCAGGGCCATGATTCGTTCTGAGTCGCTCTGCACTCGTGTCAGGTCGGCTTGCGCCTGCGCCAGCGTTGCCTTGGCCGCCGCCAGCCGCGCCTGGGCATTTATCACTCCCGCGTTGGTCTCGCCGAGGGTTTGCGCTTCGGTGGCGCGCATCGACGATACCTGTGAGTTGTAGGCGTTAATGGTCGCTTCGGCCGCGTTTTTCTGAGCTTCCAGTTCGGCAGAATCGATTTCGGCGATCAGGTCGCCAGCCTTCACCTTCGATCCTTCGTCCACGTAGAGCTTCTCAACCCGGCCCATGATCTTGGAGCTGACGATGACCTGGTTGGCATCCACAATTCCGATCAGAACCGTATCGGTGGTGCGATCGGTGGAATAGAAGTAGTAGCCGACCGCAATGCCAAGCAGCACGAGCAGGATGATTGCGAACTTCTTCTGCTTCATTGGGGCTGTCCTTGCGTGCTCCCGGGAACCACCGTGGGGCGCGGTATCCGATTCGCGAGCGGGCATTTTTCTCGCTGCGCAATCGCGGCCGCCAGCTTCACCCCCGCCTCCCGGTCAGCAAACAGCGCGGCGGCAACAAAGTCCAGGACAGCTGCCCGCCGTTGGCGGATCGCCTCGGGCGCATAGGGGTCACGGTTGAAAAGCACGCGGGCCACGGGTGCGATGACAAAGTAATGCACGTTGATGGCGGCGATGGAGGGCGCAAACTGCATGGGATCGACCTTGCGAAACTCACCGTTTGCCGTCCCTTGCTGGAGTAATTCGGAGAGGCGCATCGCAATCGGGCGGATGTATTGCTCTGCGATGCGGGTAAGGTGACGGGAGCTGCCGCGGCCGGCGCTCATCAGTTCGCCCTGAAATAATCTCGCATAATGGGGCGATTCTGCGACGCAATCGAAGTGCGCGCAGGTGTAGCGCAGCAGTCGCTCTCCGAGCGGCGCCGGACCATCCAGCTCACTCATCACACGCGCCTTCAAGCGAACGAAGAAGCGGTCCAACACCGCTCCGTACAACGATTCTTTGTCATGGAAGTAGTAATAGAGTAGCGCCTTGTTCACCCCCGCGGAGGCCGCGATGGCATCCATGCGGGCGCCTGCCAGACCCTCTTGGGCAAACTCGGCCAACGCCGCCTGGAGAATGGAGTCGCGGCTGGCTTCCGGCTGGCGGCGAGTGCCGCGGCGCGAGACAATAATACTGTTCTCTCATTCTGCATATTTAATTAACCAGTTAGTTAGATTATCAGAACATCCTATCCGCGCTTCAAATTAATTTCCGCTGCACTTGAATCGGCGGAAACACCAGGAAGCGGGGAGGACACAGGTTCTTAGTTTCGGGACCTTGCCAGAAAACTGGGCGAAACGAAAAGCGGCCTGACGCTGGGTCAGGCCGCGGAAGCTATTGCCGACTAAGTGGTTTGCGAGTTGCGTCTAGTGCTGCAGAGAAGCCAGGGTTTTCTGTGCGTCCTGTGCGTCCTGTCCCTGCAGGTTCAACTGCAGCGCCTTCTGCAACTCAGCCTTGGCGCGGTCCCGTTCTCCCGCTCCATTGAGCGCCATACCCAAGTGATAGCGATAGTCCGCTTTGTCAGGACGCTTCTTGTACCGCGTCTTCGGCCAACGAGATGGAGATACGATAGTTGCCCTTCTTGTACTGGATCCAAGCCAGGGTATCGTTGATGCCCTCCAATTCCGGAGCGATTTGTTTGGCCTGGGTCGCGAGACTCAACGCCATGTCGAGGTTCTCACCCTCAGCGGCATAAACCCATGCCAAGTTGTTGGCAGCAACGGGGTCATGCGAGTTCTATGTTTACCGCGGCCTGGTAGTACTTACCGGCCGACTTCAAATCACCTTTGTGAACGTATAGATTGCCCAGGTAATTGTTTACCAGTGGGGAGTTAGGCTGAACTTGCAAGGCCTTCTGGTACATGGTTGCCGCTTCGTCAAGCCGGTTGGTTAACTCGTAGATGTGACCGATATGGATATAGGCCATCACCTGGTTTGGGTCAAGTTGAATTACCCTCTGATATTCCTGAATAGCCGGGTCAAACTTCCTGGTGCTAGCCAGGGCGGACCCATAAATGAAGTGTGCACCCGGGCGATCAGGATTGGCCGCGGCGTACTGACTGGCGAGCTGGACCCCCTTCGCCGGATCCTTGGTGGCAAACATCATACTCACATAGTCAGCCATTGCCGCGTCGTACTGAGGATAGAGCTTCAAAGCGGTTTGAAATTGGCGCTCCGCATCGGCGTATTTTTTCTCGCCCTGCATAGGCAAAGGCGTAGTTTAGATACAACAAAGGGTCCGTGGTAACCGACTTGCTGCACGTCATCCAACTCGGACATGGCAGCGGCATAGTCCCTGGCGCCGATATCGATGGTGGCGTTCAGGAAATGTACTGAGGGACTGTCATTGATCCTCTGTAAGCGGGCAGCGTATTCCCGGGCCGTGTCGAAATCACGGGAGTCACGGTAAGTCTCCGCCAGCGCGTGCAACACCATCTGGTTTTCCGGTTGCCGTTTCAAGGCTTCCTGGAGTTCGCTCTTGGCGCCAGACAGATCGCCCGTTTGACGCAGTACTTGTCCCAGAATGAAGTGGGCCTGCATGTTTTCGGGTGCGTCCTTGATGACCTCACGAAGCGTGGCTATCGCCTCGGTGCTGTTACCTTTGATGGCCAGCAGGCGGGCGTGAACTACGCGTGCCGTAACATCGCCGGGGTTGTCCTTCAACAACTGGTCCGTCATCTTGGTGGCATCGTCCATCTTGCCGCTGGCGATGAGCGTCTCCAGCAGTCGCACCTGTAGCTGCTGGTTCTTGGGATCCAGGGTGAGACCGCGTTGGAACTCCTTGATCGCGGCGTCCGAATTCCTCGAAGCCAGATAGTATTCACCAATGGCGGTCGCCACCGCCGCCGAATTCGGCTGTTTATCTCGCAACTGTTGAACGACCTGCTCTCCGTCGGCTTTGCGCCCCTGATGCAACATCAAGGTGGCCAGCCGCAGATCTGGCATCGGGTCTGTAGGCAGAGCGTTCTGGATCGACTGACGAAGCGTCTCCTCGGCCTTTTTCGGGTCGCCTCGGTTCATGTAGAAGTTGGCGAGAGCGTAGTAGGCTGGCATCGCCTTCGGATCGACGGTGATCGCCCGGCGCAAATCCTCTTCGGCGGCCCCATCCTGCTTCAGTCCAGCGTAGGCAACACCGCGATTGAGATAGCCTCCCGCGTCGTTGGGTTTCAGGGCCACCGCCTTGGTGTACATGTCGATGGCTTCCTGCGCCTTCTTCTCTCCCAGCAGGATGTTGCCGAGCAGCATGTATCCGTCGATGTTATTGGGATCGTGTTCTATCACGAACCGTGCTTGTTCCTCCGCCTCCGTGTACTTTCTCGCCTGCCACCAAAGCGTGCCTATTGCAAGGTGCGCCTTCACATGGTTGGGGTCCTGATCGATGGCCGTGCTGAACTCCCGGAAAGCGGTGGCCCAGTGCTGCTGGGCGAGCTCAGCCTGCCCGAGCTCGTAATGCGCTTCCGCGTAGCGCGGATCAATTTGCAAGGCTTTCTTGAACTGAATGACGGCAGAGTCATACTTCCTTTCGTCCATGTACTTCATGCCGCTTTCGACGTACTTGCGCTTGGCGGCATCGGGGTTGCGGGTGCAACCGCCGACGACGACCAACAGCCGCAAGTATCACAATTGAGACGATGTAGCGTTTCCGCATGAATTCTCCTGGGTCACCGAGGAATGATCTGATCAACATCATGAGTTATCTGTTTCGCGAAAGCGATCGCCCGCAAACGCGCCTGTTTTTCATCACCGTGAACAATCGGGGCGGTAATGCGGACTAGTGCGGCGTCGGTACGGTTCAAGCGCAACGCATCGTAAACCAAGTAAAACTTGCCCCAATATTCGCTGGCCACCACACGGCCATGCGCCTGGTACCAATACAGGACGAGCTGCTCATCCAGATCCTTGCGGACGATGTACAGGTTGATGGGGACCTTGCGTCCGTCGTCGAGCGGCAGTTCGTAAATAGTCGCTTGTTCCGGCTGCCAACCCGAGCCCGGCAGACAGTTCTTGGGCGAGTGAATGCTGGCGCCCGTCCGCTGGCTGCGGAAGTAACCAATATACAATCCGAGCTGGCCCTGTGCCCCCGAGAAATAACCGCGGTTGAGATAGTCGGTCACCCCCAGCAAGTCGATGGTCTTTTTATCCAGAGGCCAATCGGCATACATTTTGAAGCCCGCGATCTCGGTGGGAAAATCGGAGAGCGGCTTCGCCGGTGGTGTGGCTTCTCCGTGTGACAGATAAGCCATTCCGGTCGTGGCTCCCAGCAGAACGGCAAGCATCACCCAATAACGTGCCCCAGCCTTCACTTGCCCCCCTCAGCACCGGAGGCGGCAGGCACATCTTTGGGAAGCCAACCCAGCATCTTGCGGATTTTCGTCATTAAACTGTAGAACCCCAGGAACAAGACCGTAGCCACCACGAAGATCACCCAGCCGGAAAACTCGTGCATGAATCCCTCGGCCGCCTGCGGACCAATGTAATTGGCCATGATGGCCGTGACCATCACGCGCGTGCCGTTGCTGATAATGGCCAGCGGAACCATAGCCAGGAAGAGAATCCAGCGGACCACCATACTGCGTTCTACCAGATATCCAAAGCCGGCAGCCAACGCCAGCAGTGACATCAAGGAGCGGATCCCGCTGCACGCCTCAACCACTTCCAATGACATACCGGGCAAGATCAGCACGTTGCCTTCCCGCATGATAGGAAACAGGTTCATCGTCTCCAGTGTCCAGGTGGCGAACTTGGAAGCGACGAACTGCAACGGAAAAACGATCTCGTTGTAAATGAGAACCGGGATCGGAATGGCAAACAGCAGAAACGCCATGGGAAAAGCCAGGGCCCGCAGCATGGCCCAGCCACAGAAGTAGACGATGAGTCCGCAGATCGTACACAACAGGGAGAAGCGCGCCAGGAAGAGCTCCGCCCCCAGGCTGCCCAGGAACAATAAGCCCAACGCCATGAGGACAACAACAAGACCCCAGAAGGAAGGCTGTCGCGAGACCTTCCGCAACTGGTCGCGCCGCTGCCAGATCAAGTACGCAGAAAGCAGCGGAACCAGAAATCCATGCGAGTAGTCCGGGTCGTTGTACCACTGGTCAGCGAGCCTTCGCAGGACTGGTGCGTATAGCGCAATCAGAACTCCGACCAGCAGCAAGCCCTGCCACCCAAACGGCTTGACCGTTTGCCAGAAGGTAGCAAATTTGGAGGTTGGAGCGCCCTCCCGCTAGGATTTCTTCGATCCGACGGGGGTGCACACCGTCGCCGGTCGGTTTGGTGCCCGCCAACGCCACTAACTGTCACTCCAAGTTGGATTCGGCATCAGATTAGGTGTGTGCAATTATTTGGCCGAGAGTGCAAGAAATAGGCTTCATGTAAACTAACTGAAAATAAATATACTTGTAATTGTATACCTTGTAGCGACCGCAAAACTTTGTATGTAAGTAGTGCAAACTTTGCACATCCGTTCCCGCCGAGTACACTCCCCCGAAGAAAATCGTCTCTCTCGCAATCCGTGACGCCGGCACGATCCACTTTCTGGGCGATCGGCGTTTGCTTGGCCCGACTCGCCCGTAGCAGCAGTTCTTGCTTGGCGGTACCGGAGGGTCCCGTGAGTACCTACGCCTCTCGCGGACCAGACTCTCCGTCTCAAGTTATCACCAGGCTGCCCAGATCGAGCGCTACCAGCCTGCGCTCGGTCATTTCACTTTCGGCGGAACCACATACCGCCCGCACTTGTTAAGTTCGACCGGCCACCTTATTGTAGACGCAGAGAGTTGGAAAGTCGCTGATCCCTTCGTGACCTTTATACTGCTGCAAGAAAGATACCTCATCCGGAGATCAAAAGCACGATGAGCTCGGCGCTACTTGGATCGGCTGTCTCCCACGATCTCTCCTCTCGCAGACTTAGGAGATCGTCGCTAGCCCGGGTGGCGGTCATCGCCACGATCCTGGTGTATGCCGTATTGGCCTTGTATCCAGCTAGGCAAGCCCGACCTGGATGCTGACGAGGGGCGGTACGGCACCTCTGCTCTAAATATCCTCTACGATTACCACCAGATCGCTATTGTCTCGCCAGACCCGGCTGGGGTGCCCTGGTCGACTTGGCCGTACATGTATCCTCTCGAGCTCGCCGGTTCCATTCTGCTGCTCGGGAAGAACGAGCTGGCTCTACGGTTTGTCAACGTCGTGCTGATGGTTTTGTCGGCTCTCTGTATCTACCGACTGGCGGTGCTACTGCTCAAGGACCGAACCATCGGTCTGCTCGCATTTGGACTCTTTCTCCTCAACCCGGCCACCATTGCCTACGCGCGATCGGCGATGGCGGAGCCCTCAGTGGTGTTCTGGGGTTGCGTTGCCCTGGTCGCTGCGGCAAGTTACAGCGAGTCAGGACAGCCCTGGCAGGCCGGGCTGTCCGGAGCAGCGCTCGGTCTAGGATTTCTGTCGAAGCTATGGCTGATTCTCCCCTTCGGTGCGGCGGTTGCGCTGTTGCTGCTTTCTCGTCTCCCTGAGAGCAAGCTGGGCAAGACCGTCCGCGATGCGGCCGTCGGCTTTGTGGCCTTCATGGTCGTAGCCGGGTCACATCTGTTGCTGGTACGGTTGCTGTCGCCGGAGAATCTGACGATTTGGTTGGCGACCTATTTCCATGTGGCTGCTTCTACCAGAGTCGGCGGCACGGGTTACGACCCGGCGCTGTGGTACAAGCCCTGGTGGTTTTACTTCGGGGCACTGTTCAAAGGCGTTTTCTTCGGCTTGCCCCTGGTATTTCTCGGTATCTCTGATCTGGTCCGGCGCCGCCGCTTTCTCGTGCTGGGCTGCGTGGCCTGGCTCGTGGGGCCAGTCTTCGTGCTGTCGCTTCTGAAGGTCAAAGAGGCTGCCTACATTAGCCAGGCCTATCCCGCGGTGGCGCTCGTAATGGCTTGCGGTCTTCTGCCATTTCTCGAAGCAACGCGGGCCATGGAGATCGCGCTCAGCACGCTGGCTTCGATGGCGCTCGCCGCATTCTTCTTCTCGGTAGGCGTGGTAACCAGGACGCAATTCGTCATGATGCTGGCGCTGTATGCCATATATCTGGCTGCGGCGCCTTGCCAAATTACTCTTACTGGGCTGGCGGAGGTGGGCGGTAATTGCAGCCACCCTCGCCACGCTGCTGCTGACCGACGCCGTTGTCGTCCAACGGCAGTTGGCTCATCGAACCAACTATCGTGAGATCGCAGCCTATTTCAAGACCCGCGTGGCTCCCTTGCACCCTGGCGAGATCGTATTTGTCTCGCCGGAGTTTGCCGCCATCAGCTTTCATCTCTACCGGCAGGGCGAGTACTGGGATACCTTTTACTTCCACAAAAGCGATGAACAGTTTCGCAACGAACTCGAGCATGGGGACCGTCTGTTCTACGTAGTCGATCCCTCTGGCACGCTCTATGGCGGAAAATTCAAGCCCGAGTGGGAGCCATTGCTGGCGCAGAACACGCGCGACATAACCGCCGAGGTCGAACAGGCAGAGGGCACGAAGATACGGCTTCGGGTGCTGGTACCCTTAACCGGGCATCAACCGTGAATATGATTCGGAAGCGCTTCATTCGCTGGCTTGGGATAGGACTTGCCATCTTCGCGGTGGTGTTGCTCCTGCTTCTGCTCAACAACAACTATTCTCTCGGCCGTCCGTCGCGGGCCGCCTTCGACGCGCAAGCGGACCGCGCGCTCGACAGGGCGACGATCTGGATTAAGGACAATCCCAATCTATTCCGAAAGAAACCCTTCCATGATGTACATGATCGCCGACATGGAGAAGATGTCGCACGATCCCCGCCTGCAAGCGGTACTCGATCATTATCAGAAGCATTATCTGATTCATCCGGCAGCGCTCATCGATTTCGTCTGGTTTCGCCTGATGGTCCGCGATGCCAATGTGCCGGTCATCCAGATTCCTGATCTCCACGGCGAGATCAACGAGACCGTCTGGGACGCTTACGCGATCGCGCCCGACAAGATTTCCCTTGCGCCCGAAGACCGCGCCAGCATGTTCTCTCCAACGAAGTTCTCGTGGGGATCGCGACAACATCAGATCCTGTCGCTCATCATGTATCGCGACTACAACGGCGGTTCGCCGGAGTTGGACAGCACCATCAACTATCTGGCGGAGAAGATCGCGCGCGACGCGCACTATGACTTCCGCGTCACCGACTCCTATGTTCAGCGGACGGCTTTTGTGCTCGCTGCGGGCCGGCCGGACCTGATTCGGCCGCGATGGCTGGATCGCATCCTCGACCACCAGAACGCCGACGGCTCCTGGAACAGTTGCTGGTATGGATGGTGCCGCGGCGTCTTCGAGTTCCGCATCGATAGCGGCGGCGACCCTCACGCCACGGTTCAGGCTGCCTGGGCGCTAACCATGCTGAAGTATCGCTATCCGCAATGGATTGACGAGCACTACCACTGAGATTTCAGAATCCCATGATGTTGTATCCGCAATCCACGTAGATCGTCTCGCCGGTAATTCCGCTGCCGGCATCGCTGGCCAGGAACACGGCGGTCGAGGCCACCTCTTTCACATCCACGTTGCGTTGCAGAGGAGCGCGGCCAGCCTGCGCGGAAAGCATGTCGCCGAAGCCGGAGATGCCGCGCGCCGCCAGCGTCTTGATCGGCCCAGCCGAGATCGCGTTCACCCGAATCTTGTTCTTGCCCAGATCGTAAGCCAGGTAGCGGACGCACGCCTCCAGCGCGGCCTTGGCGACGCCCATCACGTTGTACTTGGGCACAACTTTCTCGGCGCCGTAATAGGTGAGCGTCATGATGCTGCCGCCGTCGGTCATCAGCGGACGTGCAGCGCGGGCCAGCGCAACCAGCGAGTAGGCGCTGATATCGAGCGCGATGCGGAAGCCGTCGCGGCTGGTGTCCACGAACTCGCCCTTCAACTCTTCGGCGGGCGCGAACGCCACGCTGTGCACCAGCGCATCCAGCTTGCCGTAACGCGTCTTCAATTGCTCGAACAGTTGCGCGATTTCTTCATCGCGGCTGACGTCGCACTGGAACGCCTGCGAATTCGGCAGCGCCGCGATCAGGTCGTCGGCTTCCTGCTTCAGGCGCTCGTTCTGGTACGTGATGGCCAGTTGCGCGCCGGCCTGCTGCATCTGCTGCGCGATGGCCCACGCGATGCTCCGCTTGTTGGCGACACCGAACACCACCACGGTCCGCCCCTGCAAACTATCCGACATTCGTTCTCGTTCCTCCGCTATTCCGGCCGGTCGATCTGCGCCCGCTGCAGTGTGTCCGAGTAATCGATGTACACCGATTTCCACTCCGTATAGAAATCGATGGCGCCGATTCCGCCTTCGCGATGGCCGTTGCCCGTAGCCTTCACCCCGCCGAACGGCAGATGCACCTCGGCCCCGATCGTCGGCGCATTGATGTAGGTGATGCCCGCGTACAGATCGCGCATCGCCGTGAACGCCTTGTTCACATCCTTGGTGTAGATGGCCGACGACAATCCGTATTCAATGTCGTTGGCAATCTCGATCGCGTTCTCCAGCCCATCGCACGGGATGATGGAAACCACCGGCCCGAAAATCTCTTCCTGCGCGATGCGCATCTTCGGATTGACATCCGCGAACACCGTCGGCGCGACAAACCAGCCGTGGTTATACGCCTCGCCTTCCAGACGATGCCCGCCGCACAGCATCTTCGCGCCTTCGTCCTTACCGATCTTGATGTACTTCAGGTCAGTCTCCATCTGGCTGGAGTTGACCGCCGGGCCCATGTCCACGCTCTCGTCGAGGCCGTTGCCGACCTTCAACTTTTTCGCCCGCGCCACTAGTTCATCCACGAACTTTTTGTACACGCCCTTCTGCACGATGATGCGACTGGTCGCGGTGCAGCGCTGTCCGGTGGTGCCGAACGCGCCCCACAGCGCGCCTTCCAGCGCCAAGCTCGAGGTTGGCGTCATCGAGCACGATCATCGGGTTCTTGCCGCCCAGCTCCAGCGAGCAGTGCTTGAAGGTCTTTGCCGCTTCCTGTCCAACGACGCGGCCGACCGCAGTCGAACCGGTCAGCGAAACCGCGCGCACTTCAGGATGCTCGACCATCGGGGTACCAACTTCGCCGCCAAATCCGGTGACGATATTCACCACGCCCGCGGGGATACCGGCGTCATGCAGCGCCTGCACGAAGTTGAAGACCGACAGCGGCGTGTCCTGCGCGGGCTTGATGACCGCGGTGTTGCCGGCCACCAGCGCGGGAAACAGCTTCCACGACGGGATCGCCATGGGGAAGTTCCACGGAGTGATCATGGCGCAAACGCCCAGCGGCTGGCGGATGGCCATGGCAAACTTGTTGGGCAGCTCGGACGGGACCGTCGGCCCAAACAGGCGGCGGCCTTCGCCGGCAGTGTAGTAGCCGCAATCGATGGCCTCCTGCACGTCGCCGCGCGTCTCCTTGATGACCTTGCCCATCTCGCGAGTCATATCGCGCGCGTACTCTTCCTTGCGCGTGATCAGCAGCTCGGATGCTTTGTACAGCATCTCGGCGCGGCGCGGTGCGGGCACCAGACGCCATTTCTTGAAGGCCTGACGAGCGGCCTCGATCGCCTGGTCAACGTCTTCTTTGGCGGATTTCTGGAAAATCCCGACCACCTCGCGCGTGTCGGCCGGATTCAGGTTCTCAAAGGTGCGGCCAGTGCGGGTTTCGACCCACTCGCCGGCGATGAAGTTCTTGAAGACTCTGGGCTTCGCGCCCGTACCAATACTTGCGGACGTCTGTTCCATCGTAGCCATAAGATTGCCTCCACAACGAACTGCCAAACCTTTAATGCTATCTGGTGGCTGGCAGCTTGTCATCCCGGCCACGGACGAAGGACGTGTTCACCCTAAAGCGGGAAATAGGGGGGCTAGGTAGGGGTTAGGGGTAGTCCTCGGTCGGGATGAAAGACGCGACGAATCCACCAGCCCCTTCCTCGCCGGAATGTCCCGGAATGAAGAATCCCCGCCCTACCTTGCGATAGAACGGGGAACGTTGTCACCGCGAAGAACCGCTGGTTAGTGAGGGAAGGCAGCTAGGCCGTCGGTGTTACCGTCGTTGTCGACGTAGAAGCCGACCAGATCACCCTTGTCGTTGATGCCATTGATAAGGGTCGTGCCCACGCCCTTGGGATCGTCGATGGTCTGGAACCCGCCCTTGCTGGTCCACACGAAGCCGTGGCTATTGCCCCCACCGTCAAGATAGACACCGACCACCTGCCCCTGGTTATTCAATCCCAGGGCCTGGGTGAAGGTGCTACCAGGGGCATCGAGGGTTACGAACAGGCCGAAGCTCAGCAGGAAGCCATGGTTTACGTTGTTGGCGTCGATGTAGAAGCCGCAGATTTGCTGCGAATTGTTGATGCCGGTGGCTTGCGCTCCTCCGACCGCTGCCGGGATGGTGATCACCTGAAAAACCCCTCCTCCCAATTCGTCGTAGATATAGGGAAAGTCGGGCGTCGTGTTGTCCACGCTCATGCTGTAGTAGCCTGACGCCTGGCCCATATCGTTCTGGCCGAGGAGCTGGTTGAACACCGAACCGGGGTAATCGACGGTGTTAAACGTGTTCTGGCTGTTGTAGAAGCCATGAGTGTTGCCGTCGTTGTCGACGTAGAAACCGTCGGTTACGTTGCTATTGTTGATGCCGATGACCTGGGTCATCATCGAGTTCGGATAGTTCTCGGTGGTGAAGTTGTAGGGGAAGTGCAGAGTGAATCCCGAATTCTGGTCTGCATTGTGGTAGCCCGCGATGGTGAGGCTATTGTTGATGCCAAGTAACTGGGTGAAGGTGTCGTTCGGATAGTTGATGGTCTGGAAGGTGTAGGCATTCTGTGCCCACATCGAGGTGCACAGCAGCAGAGCGAAGGTCATGGTGAGGGCGAGGCGTTTCATGGTCCATTCTCCTAATAGGTTTGCGGCGGCAGCCGAAAACTGATTTGCTGCCGATGTGCCCTGGAGGAAGCCAATTAAGCTTGCGTCTGCTTCCGGAATCCTTGAGCCATCACCGGCTGCGAGGGGAAAGTAGCAAACTGGCTCGCA
Organism: uncultured Acidobacteriaceae bacterium; assembly: GCA_963831675.1. GTDB lineage: Bacteria > Acidobacteriota > Terriglobia > Terriglobales > Acidobacteriaceae > Bog-257. The sequence goes on along the minus strand of CAWHRM010000013.1, from coordinate 20,979 downwards.
GGAGTCCTAAAGAATGGATTGGAAACGCGTTGGGAATTTGTTGGGAATAGGTTGTGGAGTTAATTCTCTGAAAATAAGGCACTTACTGAACTTACAGGCGGACCGTCATGCGAGCCAGGAGTGAGCCACGCCTAGGGTGCCGGTCGTTGCGGCGCAGGCGCGGCGTCACTCTCGAATCAAAACTACTTCGGGTTCGGCAGGCTCGAGCCGGCGGGACAATAGGTCACCACGTAGCCACGGCTGGCATTCACGGGACAGGCCACTTGCTTGTCATCGGTCGGGTGCTGATAGGCATCCGGACAGCTAGCCGCGAAGCACTTTCCACCTTTGACCTGTGTGCCCTTTTTGGTGAAGGAGCAATTGAGGTTCGTAGTCCATTCGATCGGCACGTTATAGAAGATAACCGCTGCCTTGTCCACGCAGTCGTCGGGCCCTCCGGTGGGACACAGATTGGGCGGCGAATGGGGTCCCGAGCCATAGTTGGTGCTGAGATTCACGAAATCGTTGGAAGGCGTTCCCTTGGGCGTGAACTCGAAATGCGTGCCGAAGGTGCCATCCTGGACCATTCCGGCGCCACAACAGTTGTGCTGCTGGACGCATATGCCACGGCCGCTGAGGCTGGGATTGCAATAGGCAGCGTACTTGGCGTCGTTGCCCTCCCACATCCAGCCGGCGCGCTGCGTCGTGCCCGGGGGTCCGCCCAGGTCGGTCCATCCGTCGCAATTGGGGCACTGGTTGTCAGCCAGGTTCGGGTACACAATGATTCGGTTCTGACCACCTTGATTGAAGGACGCAATGGCGATTGATTTTTGGCCACCCGCGGCCAAGGTCCCAATCTGAGGGCCGGTTGAATTAAAGGTCAGACTGTATTTGCAGGAGTTAACAAACTTGACCTGACCCGCGTCCTGGCCGGCGCAATATAAAGGAACGGAGGGTACAACGAGGCCCACATACCAAAAGCGCAATTGCGATCTTTCCGCCGGCAACGCGGTTCTTCCACAGAGTAACTGCCCGGTTCATGGCGTCCTTTCTTAAAGGACTGGTGGGCTGGGTTTCCCAGTTCAGCAGTACCTCAGTTTGCGGATATGCTCAACGGGTTGGCATCATCATCCAGAGGAGACAATGCTGTCAAGGTGATTTTGGGTACGGCTGATCGTGGTCAGCCGCTCTTCACTTGGCATCCTCCTTCGAGCCAGTCTCTATGAGGCGCTTGGTCAGCAGGACGAGCCCGAGAATCTGCGTCCACTCGGAGACGATGTTGCCGACGACCTGTCCCCAGCGGCTGTTTACGTCCATGGCGCGGAAGGCAAAGACCCACGCGATGCCGGTGACCAGCAGAAACAAGGTCAGCGAGTGCTCGCGCAGGAATTCCCACGTGGCGGAGCGCAACTTGCCCTTCGGCTGCTTGCTCTCGCGTGAGCCTTTTTCGTAAAGGTACTTAGTCATGATGACTGTCACCAGGACACCTGTCCAATCGGCAATCGCGTTTGCGAAGAAGGCGCCGATGTGGGTGGACGGATTCGACCGCCAGTAGAGCGCGATCAACAGGAGGACGACGCCCAGTGCGGTCAGGCTCAGGGAATGCCTCTGAAGAAATTGGTCGAGGCTGCGGCTCGGCTTCATGGCATTACTGTACTGGGAAGCCGGGATCCTGGCAGCGGTTGTAGACTATTGGCATTGATCTGCCGCGCAGAGAAAGAAGCCAGTAGACCATCTCAACCGGAGAAACGAAAGCGAGGATTCATGGCGGATGTAGCGTACACGTCCAATGTGCGCATCGAGCGCATCAAGGGGCCGCTACGTAGAGCGTACCTGCCCGGCGAGCCGCAGCCCGTCATGTTCAGTGTTCATGGCGGCATCGCGAAGCATTACGGAATTGACGAGAGCCGCCTGCCTGAGCCGCACGCGGCCACCATCGATTATGTCGTAGCTGCGCTTGGCGGTTGAATGCTCGGCACCTTTGCCGGCGCGCTGGATGCGCGCAAGATCAATGCCAAGGATAGCCGCCTGACCTGCGAGGTTCGCGGGGAAGTGGAGAGCGAAGGAGGAGTGCTGGTAATCAAACGTGTGCACGTCGCCCATACGCTACGAGCGGAGGAGCCCGAAACAGTGCGCGACACGGTGGAACGTGTCCATGGTATTTACGCGCAAAGCTGTCCGGTGTATCGGTCGCTCAGTCCGGCATTTCAGATCACTTCGAGCGTGGAGATTGTGAGCGATCAAGGCGCAGGAGCATGAGCAGCGTTTCGAGCTTTGCTTTAAGGTGACCCAACTCCTCCTCTTTTGAAGGGCGACATGAACGTTTCGGCCATCAATTTGTATCCGATAAAATCGCTGCGGGGCAGTCCGCTTGAGACGGCACTGGTCTATTCCCACGGGCTGGAGCACGATCGCCGCTGGATGCTGGTGGATCCCGCATCGCACATGATCACACAGCGGGAATGCCCCCGCCTGGCCACCCTGACGCCTCATGTCGAGGCCGCCGGCTTGCGCGTGACGGCACCGGGCGGCGGAGACGTTTTTGTCCCTCACGACGCCGGTAGCTGGACCAACAACGAGGTCGTGGTGGACGTCTGGGGTCATGCCTACGTCGGGGTTGCCGCAGCCTCGCCGATTAATCAGGCGCTGGGCGAAGTAATCGGCATGCCATGCCAACTGCTTTCCATTCGCGCAGATGTCTTTCGCGTTAAACGCGATGTTGCGTTTCACGACGATTCGCCCATCCTGATTATCAGTGAGTCGTCACTGGAGGAACTGAACCGGCGGCTTGCAGTTCCATTGCCGATGGACCGCTTCCGGCCAAACATTGTGGTCCGCGATGCCACACCCTTTGACGAGGACGGATGGCAGCGAATCGCAATTGGTGAAGCCATCTTCCGATCCATTAAAGCGTGCGAACGCTGCGTCATCACCACGATTGAACAGTCAGCCGGAGTCCCCAGCGGTCCCGAGCCGCTCGCCACCCTGGCAAAATTTCGTCGCAAAGGGGAGGGTGTTGCCTTCGGTCAGTACTACCGGCCCGAACAAGCCGCCGCAACCATCAAGCTCGGGGACGAGGTGAAAGTTTTGAGCGCGATTCCGTTGCAGGGTGTAGCACAATCGAGTTGACGCAGCGGCGAATGCGCGCAGACCTAACGACCTTCAACTACTGCTGCGTCTTGGGCTTGGGCGGAGGCTCGTGGATGGTCGCGACCACCCTCTTCATCTGTTGGAATTTACCTGTCTGATAGCCGTATGTTTGCTCCGGCAAACGGGCGGCCTCCTGCTCGATGGCCTTGGAGCGGTTCTCGGGATTGGGATGGTCGGAGAGGAATTCAGGCGCTTTCGAGCCACCCTCGGCGTTCAGTTTGTCGAAGAATTTCGCCATCTCGATAGGATCGTAACCAGCTTCGGCCATCAGGTGCGAGCCCATAAGGTCAGCCTGGCTTTCGGCGGTGCGAGAGAACTTCAGCAGAACACTGTTGGCGCCAAGCCCGATGCCAAGCTGCGCAAGTTGTCCCATCATCCCACCGCTGGTGCCTGCAATTTGTTCCGCGAGCATGGCCGGCAATTCGATGAGGTTGGCCTTCGAAGCCTGGTTGGTGCCATGACGCAAAATCACGTGCGACATCTCGTGTCCCATCACAGCCGCGAGTTCGGCTTCATTGTCCACCGCCCGAAGCAGCCCGGTGTTGATGAACATCGGTCCGCCGGGCAGAGCGAAAGCGTTGATGCTCGGGTCGGCCACCACTTCGAAGGTGAATGGAAAGCCGCTCGCCGTCGCCTCCCGCGAAGCCATCAACCGCTTGCCCACGGCGTTGACGTAGGCCGTGAGCGTCGGGTCCTTGACGACGGTCACCTGCTTGCGGACTTGCGCTGCTGTCTCCTGCCCAAGCTGAATGTCCTGCTGCTTGCTGAAGAAATTGAATCCGGGCTTGATCTGCGTTGGCCCCTGCGCCAGCGCCGATAGGGCAAACAGAATCGACCCGATAGACGAGAACTTAGCGACTCGTTTCATGAACATTGCAATATATACGATGTTTTTTCGCAGGGGCACGATTGCTCTCTGCCTTGTATTAAGGCGATTATGCCGTATTTTACAAGGTATCCCGAGTGGAATCGCAGGCTGGGTTACCCTACCCCCTTGCAATCCGCAAGACAGATTCATACGTACTACTATGGAGAGCCTGGTGCGCTAACCCTGCAAGTATCTCGACGGTTGCCCAGTGAAACTTCATGACTGTTTTACGAATCATATCGGGTATAGCGGACAAATCCACTGACCTGAGTCGGAGATGTTGATGTTGATCAAGAAACCATCTAACGTGTCGTCGTCGGAAATCACACCCAAGAGTTTGTACATGAACCGCCGCGCGTTCCTGGCTGGGGCTGCTACGCTCGCGGGGGTGGCGCTTGCGGGCGGCAAGCTGCTCGGCGTCGTCTCGCCCACAGAGGCAGCGTCGGCGGCAACGAAATTGAACTACACTATGGGCCCCTTTGGCACGAATGAGAAGCAGACTCCACTACAGGACATCACCCATTACAACAATTACTACGAGTTCAGCACCGATAAATACGAGCCCGCCGACTTGGCGAAAAACTTCTCGACGCGGCCATGGACCGTGCGGGTCGAGGGACTGGTGAACAAGCCCCAGACCTTCGACATCGACACTCTGATGAAGCTGCCGCTCCAGGAGCGGATTTACCGCATGCGTTGCGTCGAAGGCTGGTCGATGGTGATTCCGTGGATTGGCTTCCCGCTGAAGTCGCTGCTTGACCAGGTACAGCCAAACTCCAAAGCGAAATTTGTGGAGTTCACGTCGCTCTATGATCCCAACCGCTTTCCTGGCCAGAGGCGCAGCGTGCTGGAATGGCCCTACGTCGAGGGCCTGCGGATGGACGAAGCGATGCATCCGCTTACCATCCTCGCGGTCGGCTTGTACGGAGATGTGCTGCCCAACCAGGATGGAGCGCCGCTCCGCCTGGTGGTCCCATGGAAATACGGCTTCAAGGGGATCAAAGCGATCGTGAAGATTCGGCTGGTGGAGCAGCAACCGGTCTCGGCCTGGACCAAGGCCGCGCCCAGCGAATACGGCTTCTATTCCAATGTGAACCCCAATGTGGACCATCCACGCTGGAGCCAGGCAAAGGAGCGGCGTATCGGCGAGTTCTTCAAGCGTCCTACTTTGATGTTCAACGGCTACGGCGACCAGGTGGCGTCGCTTTACACCGGGATGGACCTGAAGAAGAATTTCTAAAGCGAAACCGTGAAACCAAAATACCTCAAGCCGGTGATCTTTCTTGTGTGCCTGGTGCCTCTGGCACGGCTGGCGTGGAAGGCGCTGAACTCAACCCTAGGGGCCAATCCCATACAGGTAATCACGTTTTCTACGGGAACATGGACGCTGGTGTTGCTGCTGACGACGCTGAGCATTACGCCACTGCGTAAGTTGACGAAGTTGTACTGGCTCATCCAGTACCGGCGGATGTTAGGACTGTTCGCATTTTTCTACGGCTGCCTGCACTTCCTCACCTACCTCTGGCTCGACCAGTTCTTCGATCTGCACAGCATCTACAAGGACGTGTGGAAACGGCCGTTCATCACCGCGGGATTCACCGCCTTCGTGCTCATGATTCCCTTGGCCGCAACCTCGACCCGGCGGTCCATTCGTAAACTGGGAAAGCGCTGGCAGATGTTGCACCGCCTGATTTATGCCAGCGCGATTGCCGGCGTTGTGCATTACATCTGGCTGGTGAAAAAAGATGTACGCACGCCGATGAAATTTGCAGTCGCCCTCGGTGTCTTGCTGCTGTATCGCCTGGTCGTCTTATTGCTTCCTCGTATTTCCGCCAGCATCCCTGCGCTGCACGTGAAGCAAAGCCCAATTTCCGGCGACTAAGACTCCAGCCAGTTGCAAAGTTGCTGTATCATCGAACGGTTCCGGGCCGACGGACTGATATGGATGAACGCAGTTTCCAGAGACTGCTGCGCCGAACGGTAGCGATACCCGTCACCTTGTTGGTGCTACTCGCCGTAACCCTCCTGGTGGAAATCCTCAGTCTGACCAGTTCTCTGAAGTGGGTGGATCATGCTGAGCAGGTAATTTCCAACTCGCGCCAGCTCATGCGGTACATGGTGGATATGGAGACCGGTGTTCGCGGCTATCACCTGACCGGAGACAGGAGTTTTCTAGGGCCCTACGAAGCCGCCAAACCGCGGATCCCACAGCAATTCGCTCTCCTCCTGAATCTCACTGTCAAGAACCCAGACCAGCAGCAGCGACTGAAGGAACTCCAGGACCTCGACCGTCGCTGGATTGACTATGCGGAGGCTCTCTTGCAGCAGCCCGTCCGCAACTCTCTGCCATTGCAAGAGTTCGCGGCCGGCAAGGAATTGATGGACCAGATTCGCGAGAAGCAGCGCAAAATCCTGAGTGTGGAAGACCAGTTGCGAGATGCCCGCTACCGCCGCGCTACCATTCTGGGCAACATCGCCGACGGTACCGCGGTTGGGCTCTCGTTGCTGGTGGCCTTTCTTCTGTTCACTCTTACGCGACGTGAATTGTACGCGCTATCCTCCAATTACGAACGTCATCTGCGAGCTGAAGCTGACAAGTCCCAGCAACTTCGAGAAAGTCAGGAATCGTACCAAATCACGCTGAACAGCATCGGTGACGCCGTTGTTGCCACCGATTCAGCCGGGAAGGTCTCGTTCCTCAATCCAGTGGCGCAGCAGCTCACTGGCTGGGACGATCGGGCGGCTCACTCTCAGCCGCTGCGGGAAATCATGCGGATCCTCGATGGAAAATCCCGTATGGAAATCGACGATCCAGTCGAGACCGTTCGCCGTTCGCAAAGCGTGGTGGGACTGTCCAACAACCTGGTATTGGTCAGCCGCTCGCAACAGGAGTACCCGATTGAGTTGACGGCCGCTCCAATCCGTAACGACCTCGGCGAACTCGTGGGCGTGGTCATGGTTTTCCGTGACATCACGCAGCGGCGCCAAACCGAACAGATTTTGCGGACGAGCGAGCGTCTGGCACAGGCGGGACGTTTATCGGCCACCATTGCCCACGAGATCCGCAATCCGCTGGATACCGTCTCGAATCTCATTTACTTGTTGCGGCACGAGCGAGAGGCGAGCGAAGCTTCGACTCAGTATTTGGAGATGGCCAGCGACGAGCTCGCGCGCATCGCGCAGATCACCGGCCAACTGCTGACCTTCCATCGCGAAGCGCGAGCCCCGGTGGATGTTGACCTGGCTGACGTGCTCCGCAGCGTGCTGGTTCTGCATGCGCCGCAGATCCGAAGGGGCCACATCAAAGTGGAGCAACGCCTTGAGGCGACGCATCCGGTACGGGGATTTCCCGGCGAACTGCGGCAGGTATTCTCCAATCTTGTAGGTAACGCCATCGACGCAATGCCCCATGGCGGCAAGCTGGTCTTGCACGTGCGCGAATCGAGCCTCGCTTCGGATTCGTCATGCCAGGGCGTGCGTGTCACTGTCTTAGATACCGGCGCAGGCATTCCATTGGGTGTGCGCAGAAACCTGTTCGCTCCGTTCTTTACCACGAAAGGCGAGAAGGGTACAGGCCTCGGACTCTGGGTGAGCCGTGGCATCATCGAGAAGCACGAAGGAACGATCTATCTTCGAAGCTCCACTCTACCCGGCCAGAATGGGACTTCATTCTCGGTGTTTCTGCCCTTCGAGCAGAAGACGGGATTGCTGGATGTGCCGAACGTGCCGCCAGCGGCATAGAGGCGGTGGATATAGGTCGGTGGATAGCAGATAGCCGCGACTAACCCATGTCCGACGCCCGAGATTGTATCGCCACAGGCAGTCAGCCACCGAAGCCGAGGCGGGCTTATTTCAACTGTCCACCAATCGCCTAGTGTATGTCGAAATTCTCCTGGTGTAGCGCGGGGTCGTTTTTCACCAATACTGTTTTACCAGTCAACTCTTCCAGCTCGCCGATGAGCTTTCCATTATTAGCTTTCAATGCCTTGGCCACTTCTGGATTGACGCGCACCGTGATGTCCGTCTTGTCGTGCAACTTCGCCATCTTGCGCATCTCGATATAGAGTTCGTTGCACACCGTCGTCACTGACTTCACAAACCCCGCGCCGGCGCAATACGGGCAGGGTTCGCCCAGCGTGCGCTCCAGCGACTGCTTCACCCGTTTGCGCGTGATCGCCACCAGACCGAAATCGTTGAATTGGAGCACCTTAGACGGAGCACGATCATTGCGCAACGCTTCTTCCAGGGCCTGCATTACCTTCTGGCGGTTCTTGCGCTCGTCCATGTCAATGAAATCGATCACGATGATGCCGCCCAGGTCGCGCAACCGCACTTGCCGCACGATCTCCTTGACCGCGTCCACGTTCGTCTTCACGATGGTGTCTTCCAGACGCTGCGTCTTGCCAACGTACTTGCCGGTGTTGATGTCGATTGCCACCAGCGCTTCGGTCTGATTGATGACGAGATAGCCACCGCTCTTCAGCCAGACCTTCGACTTGAGGGAGTGGTTGATCTCGTCCTGGATGCCGAACTGCTCGAACAGCGGCGTGTCTTTGGTGTATAGCTTAATGCGGCGCACCAGCGACGGCTGAAAGCGATTGGCGAAACGCACCACACGCTCGTACTCGTCTTCCGTATCCACCCAGATCTGCGAGAAGTCAGCATTGACCTGGTCCCGCAGCACGCGCTCCACCAAGTTCAGGTCGTGATAGATCAGCGCCGGCGACTTGCTGTTATCGGCTCGGTTCTTGATTTCGGCCCAGAGATGCTTGAGGAAGCGGATGTCGGCGCGAAGGTCTTCTTCCTTGATGTGCGCGGCTGCCGTGCGAACGATAAATCCGCCCAGGCCGTTCTCGCGCTCGCTGGTGACAATGCGTTTTAACCGCAGGCGCTCGTCTTCCGAGGCAATCTTCCGCGACACCCCGACGTGGTTCACGGTGGGCATATACACCAGAAAACGTCCTGGCAAAGCGATGTGGCTGGTGATGCGGGCGCCCTTCTTGCCGATGGGCTCTTTCGCGATCTGGATCAGGACCTCCTGCCCTTCCTTCAGCAAGTCGGTGATGAGCGGCAGATTCCGGTTGTTGTTGGGACGCGCGCGAAAGCCGCGGCGAGGTCCTCCCCGTCGCCCACGATCGCGGTACGGGCGCTCATTCCCGGTGCGCTCGGCGCGCCGCTGCTGATATCCCGCGGTTGGAGACGACGCGCGCAACTCGGCGCGGCCGTTGGTGTCCTCCACCTCGCCGTTGTCTTCCTCTTCTTCTGTTTCCTCTGCTTCCGCCTCTGCGTCGTAGATGTTTTCGCCGCGCATTTCGGCGGCCACCACTTCGTCTTCATCCACGTCTTCGATCTTGGGAATCCACCGCTCCGAATTGCCGTTATCGGAGTCTAAGGTTTCTTCCTCCAGAATCAGTTCCTCATCGCCTGCCACTTCACTCAGCGCACTAAGGTCGTCTGGAACAGGATGAAACTCTGTCTCCTCATCCTCCAGGATCTCGTGCTCGAGGGTGTGTCCTTCGGGCGCTTCCGAAGGTGCTACGAGAGATTGAAGGTCGTGGGAAGCGGCGGCCACTGGATGTAAGGCCCGTTCAGCTTGTTCACTGTCGGACCGGGATGGGCCAGAGTGGATTTCAACTTCTGACTCGTCCTCCACCACGTCCTCCTCCTGGCTTGGCGACCAAGCAGCCGGAGCCTCCGCGGTCGCGGCTCCGAGCATCGTGGGTATGCGCCTCCGGTTCTGAATGTAAAGGCTCCGATGACGTAGTGCTCAATCTTTCCAGATCGTAGCGTTCCTCGTCACGCTCCGAAGCTTCCGCTTCTTCGGTTTCCTCGATATCCGATGACTCGCGCGGTTGGCGCATCTTCGCCGCGTACATCGTCCTCAACGTGGTGCGGCTCAGCCGCAGGGTGGCTGTGTTCCACTTCAGCCTGCTCGGCAGCGGCGCTTTCCTGTTGTAGTGCCGGCGCCGGCTGTTCCTGGTTGCGATACTTTGAGATCGATTCTCCAGGCAAAACGATGGGTGTGTATCCGGCCGGTGGACCGAAATCCGGACGGGGCCGGGATTCGGGACGTATTTCTCTGCGAGGAGCTGGGCTTGCGTCCGGCTCGCTGGCGGCCTCGGTCTTTGATTCGAGCTTATCGTCGCTCTCGTCTGGACGGCCGCGGCGGCCGCCACGGCGACGCCTGCGTCCACGCCATCGCCGCGCTCCCTCGCCAGAGTCCCGATCTTCGCCTGAGGAAGCTTCCGTTTCTCCGGCTGCCGAATTCTCGTCGCCCTGATCCGCGAAGTCCTCGACGATAGTTTCGGATTCCTCTTCGGTCTCGGGCTCGACAGCAGAGGCCGGGCCTTCGATGTTGTGCGCGTCCAGCACGGGCTGCGACTTGCTCACGTCCACGGCCGTACGAGGCGCAGGAATCTGGCCGAACTCCTCATCCTCTTCCCCGTCACTCGGCAGTTCGAGAAAGTCGGAGACGTAAAGAAACGCGTCCCGCTCCAGCCCGATATCAACGAAAGCGGACTGCATTCCGGGAAGCACGCGCGTAACCCGGCCTTTGTAGATTGATCCTGCTAAGGTGTATTCGTCTCCCCGCTCGAAGAACACTTCGGCGAGTTGATCGTCCTCCACCAGCGCTACCTTGGTTTCGTGGGGCGTGGAGGAAACATAAAGTTCCTTGTTCATTGGTGCTCCGGTGTCACCGGCGCGATCGAGCGAGGAGGACAGGAAAAACTTCTACGGGTGATTAGGCGTAGGCACACCGGGACTCTCGCCCGGATGAGAACCAGACCTGATTCGTAGCTGCAATTTGTGGAATCTTTAGCACCGTATAGAGCACGCTACCGGAGGTCTGTGGCCTCACACTCTCAGCCTTCGATCCCCAAGGAGTGTCGATTTTGCACTCGTTGGGGCGCTCAAGCCGATGGGGCCGTTTCCCGCCTCTAGGAACGTGCTTTGCAATCCTGTCCGGCCTATCTTCCTGCGGCCGGCAATGCCCTCGTACGTGAGGGCGCTCGTAATCTTGTTGTCATCCTTCGGAAATCTGAGTCTTATCAGCTAAACTTCCCCGGCGGATGAGACCGGTTGCCTCTGTCGGGCGCCCGCTGGCGCTATTTATTTCCTTAAAACCACGAAGCTGGATTTTCAGTTCACAAACCGGCGCATTCGGATGTTCATCACAATCCCCAACGCCAGGAACATGAATAGTACTGACGATCCCCCGTAACTCATTAGTGGCAAAGGAATACCCGTGACCGGCATGAATCCAACCGCCATACCCACGTTGATAAGGACGTGGAACGCGAGTACCGCGACCACTCCCATGACCACGAAGGCACCAGCCCGGTCGGGGGCCGTCTGAGCGTTTTGGATCAGACGCATCAGCACTATGAAGTATAACAGCAACAACCCCATAGCGCCTATGAATCCGTGCTCTTCCGCGAAGGCGGCAAAGATGAAGTCGGTGTGCGGCACCGGCAGAAACTGGCCCTGGGTCTGGCTGCCGTGCGCCGTACCTTTGCCGAAAATCCCTCCCGAACCCACCGCAACCAGCGATTGGATCACCTGATACCCATGCCGTTGAGGGTCGGCTTCAGGCTCCATGAAGCTCGTAAGCCGGTCGCGTTGATAGGGCTTCAGAACGTGCCATCCTACCGGGGCCAGTAACACACCAATCGAGCAGAATAACCAAGGCGTGCTTGGCTTTCATTCCGCCAAGGAACAGTCCCATGATGGCAATCGGCAGATAGGTGAGCGCAGTACCCAGGTCGGGCTGGGCCAACACCATCAGCATGGGAACGCCCACCAGCGCTCCAGCCTTCACGATGTCCTGCGCCGTGCATTCCGGCTTCGAGTCGGCAAAATACTTGGCCATCGCCAGAATCAGCACCAACTTCACCCATTCGGACGGCTGAAAATGGAAGGAGCCGATTTGTACCCAGCGACGCGCACCGAGATACTTCTTGCCAAATAGTTCCACTGCCACCAGGGAGGCAATAGAGATCAGATACAGCAGCGGCACGCGTTCCAGCAGCGCCTGGTAGTTGAGCACGCTCACCACGAACATGAGCGCTACTCCGCCCAGGATCCAGTACACCTGCTTGATGTGCACACCCACAAATTTGGTGTTGAGCGTCGCACTGTAGATCTCCACCACTCCCAGCGCACAAATCATGAGCACGAGTACGAATAGCACCCAATCGAAATCGCGATAGGAAATGTACCGGCTCATGGCTGGCTCGGAGGAACCGCGGCGGCAGCCGGAGCAAGCGACGGCTTCGCCTCGGGTTTCTTCTGATCTGGCTGCTCGTCTGGCTGCGCCGTTGGCGGCTTAGGCGGCTCCGGCGCAGCAATCTGGTTTTCAGGATGGGCCATCTCGTCGTGGGCTTCCGTGGCTTCCAGATTGGCAGCCGGCTTCGGCCGATCGGCCTGCTGCACTCCAGGCGCAGCGGTCACTGGCTTCGTCTTCCCATCCGCCGGAACGGCGAAGCGACCGGCTTGCAACTTGTCGGGCTGCTTAGCGTCGCCGTCATGCCAGACCGCAGCGACTTCCGCCTGCTTGCTGACGGCGCTGTTCGCTTTGGCGACTTCCGTCTGGCGAGTTCGCTCCTTCTCGACGTAAGCCTTGATGACCTGCGCAGCGGCGCGAGCGGCGTAGTATCCGTGCTCGCCCTCTTCCAGCAGTACGGCAACCACGATCTCGGGATTGCGCCGCGGAGTGACGCCTACGAACCAGCCGTTGTCCTTAAAGTGCTTTCCTTCGGCGCCGAGACGTTTCTTTAGATCGTTGGAGATCGTTTGCGCGCTGCCCGTCTTCCCGGCGAAGTCAATCCCCGGCAAGCGCGCACTGGGCGCCGTGCCTACGGGAGAAACCACCTGCGCCAAGGCGTCGGTGATCGTCATCCAGTTGTCCTCGTCGAGACCGATATCGACCTTATCGCCATAGTTCGCCACCTGCTTAAATCCCGGCGGAAACTGATCGGGAAACGCGACGTGCGGCCGCACCAGCACGCCTCCGCTGGTGATGGCGCCGACGGCCCGCGCGAGCTGAATCGGAGTGGTGGCCACCGCTCCCTGGCCGATGCCCACCGAGATGGTCTCACCCGCATACCACTTTTGCTTGAAGTTCTTGATCTTCCATTCCTCCGACGGCATCACGCCCGAAACTTCCTGCGGCAAATCGATGCCGGTCTTCTGTCCCAACCCAAGCATCGTCGCGTACTTCGCAATTCGACCAATGCCCAGCTTCTCGGCCAGGGTGTAGAAGTAAGAATCGCACGACTGGTAAATCGCTTTGCTGATATTCACGCTGCCGTGCGTGGTGTGGTTGGCATGCGATCCAGCACTTGAAGAAGCGCCCATAGAAGCTCTTTCCCCCACCGCAGCTAACGACCAGGTCCTGCGCAATACCTTCCTGAAGCCCAGCCGTTGCCATGATGACCTTGAACACCGAGCCGGGAGCAAGCTGGGCCTGGATCGCCTTGTTGAGTAGCGGCTTGCCGGGATCGGTCATCAACTGGTTCCACTCGTCGCGGGTAATGCGCACCGCGAACGCATTGGGATCGAATGCCGGACGGCTGACCATCGCCAGGATTTCGCCATTGCGCGGGTCCATCGCCACGATCGCGCCGGGTCTGCCCTCCAGCGCCTCTTCGGCTGCGATTTGCAAGTCAAGATCAATCGTGAGCTTGAGCTGCTTGCCGGGAACCGCCTGCACATCGCTGAGCGTGCCGACTTCCTTGCCGCGGCTGTTCACCAGAACCTGCCGCGAGCCGTTCTTGCCCATCAAAATATCGTTGTAATACTGCTCGACGCCCGACATGCCCACAATGTCGCCGGGGTTATACAGCTCCCATTGCGGCTGGGTCAGCATGTCTTCGCTCACCTGGCCGACATAGCCGATGATGTGCGCCATGAACCCATTCTTCGGATACAGGCGGCGATGAACGGTGATGATGTCAAGCTCCGGCAGGTCCGCCCGGTGCGACTCGATAAACGCCAAGCTCGTCAGGCGTGATGTCGTCCTTAAGGAAGAGTGGCTGATATCCCGGAACAGCAGCCATACGCTTCAGGCGTGCGCGCAGCTCGTCCGGAGGAATGTGCAGCCCGGCTCGCGATCTTGTCGGCGTCAGTATCGAGGTTGCGGTTCTGGTCGCGCAACAGCAGCACGGAGAACGACGGATAGTTGTCAACGATGATGCGGCCTTCGCGGTCGAGGATCTTGCCGCGCGGCGCCAGCATTGGGAACCTGCTTGATGCGGTTCTGTTCGGCGAGCGTGGTGTAGTAGTCGCTGCGCGCCACCTGCAGGCGCCATAGCCCGAACGCGAGTACCAGGAAAATGCCCAGCAGGATGTACTGCACTGCCGTGAGCCGGAGCTGTGAGACTTTTTCCTCGCGACCGAACATCAGGAACTACAACCTTCACTCGTACCGGATGGCTGTCAAATGCTGAAAGTAAGAAACTGGGCTGTTCGTCCGCATCGGCACTTCTTAAGGCTGCGCCCGATGGGGAAACTCTGCCTCATTGTAGTCCATCGCCAGCCGCGCGGATGAAAAGAGCACGTAATCCGCAGGTTCCTTCGTCTCTAACGATGAAAGGCGCAACAGCCAGATCCCTTGCCCGCCGCTGCGGGCTCGTGATGAACAATTCGTTCACGAAGTCACGATGCTCCGCGAAAACCTGTCTGGTTTCAAGAATCGAGGCGTTATTTCGCATCAGGCCGATTGCATTGGGACGCCGGCGGAAATGGGCCGGGCGCAAGCCTCCAGCCACCCCTGCAACTCCGCCAGCGCCCTCTGGCACACCAGCGCGTGCCGCTGCTTCTTGTCGCGGATGCGGCGGCGCGTTTCCTCATCCAGCGGTTGCAACAGATCGAACGTGATGTTCGCCGGCTGGAAGTTCTTCGCGTCGGCGTGGCAGATGTAGTTCACCAGCGCGCCGAAAGCGGTTGCGCGCGGAGGCGCGATCGGCTCGGCATTCTGCGCCAGCGCGGCGGCTTGCATCCCGGCAAGCAGGCCGGTCGCGATGGATTCGACATAGCCTTCGACGCCGGAAATCTGTCCCGCGAACAGCACGTTCGGATGCTGCTTCATCTGCAGTGTCTCGCGCAGCAGCGTGGGGCCGTTGATGTAGGTGTTGCGATGGATTTGTCCGTAACGCAGAAACTTCGCGTTCTCCAGTCCGGGAATCAGCCGCAGGATGCGCGCCTGCTCGCCATACTTCAGGTGGTTCTGGAAGCCAACCAGATTGTACGAGTCGGCGCGCAGGTTCTCCTGGCGCAACTGCACCACCGCGTATGGCATCTGGCCGGTGCGCGGATCGCGCAGGCCGACCGGCTTCATCGGCCCGAAGCGCAGCGTGTCGCGCCCGCGCCGCGCAATCTCCTCGATCGGCAGGCAGCTCTCGAAGTAGTTCAGGTTCTCCCAATCCTTCGCATCCACCGATCGCGCCTCCAGCAGCGCGTCGAGGAAGCGGTCGTACTCTTCTCTGGTCATCGGACAGTTGATGTAGTCCGCGGTGCCCTTGTCGTAGCGCGCCGCCATGTACACGCGCGACATGTCGATGGAATCGGCTTCCACGATCGGGCTGATCGAGTCGTAGAAGTACAGTTGCTGGCTGCCGCTTAGCCGCAGGATCTCGTGCGACAACGCGTCGGAAGTGAGCGGGCCGCTGGCGACGATCGTGATCGCATCGTTCTCGTCGATCGCTGTAACTTCTTCGCGAACGACGCGAATCAACGGCTCGCGCTTCGATGGCAGCGGTTACCGACTTCAGAGAACTTCTCGCGATCGACGGCCAATGCGTGTCCGGCGGGAACCGCGGTCTCGCGCGCCATCTCGATCAGCAACGAACCGGCACGGCGCATCTCCTCTTTCAGCAGCCAGGGCGCGGTGTTCTCGGTGTCCGACTTCAGCGAGTTGGAGCACACCAGCTCCGCGAACTTCGCGGTCTGATGCGCCGGCGTCGAACGCACCGGCCGCATCTCGAACAGCTCGACCGCGATGCCGCGGCGGGCGCATTGCCAGGCTGCTTCCGAGCCGGCCAGTCCGGCGCCGATGATGCGGATGGGTTTGTGCATCGTCAAAAATTCAAGGATCGACCGTTGCTTCCGCGTCGTTGTTGGCCGGGTAGTGCGGCGCTTCATCAAGCGCAGCGTTTTAGGTGTCAACCGCGAGGCTCTGCTGTTTTGGTTTCTCGGCAACCCATGAAGACGAGGTCAGACCCGTTGTGCCACGCGACTGCGAAGCCGATCAGAGGCTATTATACGGACTACCATCAGGAGATCATCATGGCGCGAGTGTCGTACGTTGAACCGGACCAGGCAGCCCCCGAAGTACGTGAGATTTACGAGAAGACGCTGAAGGGCAAACCCGGCAGCGTGCAGAAGCTTATTGCGCACCGTCCTGAGGTACTGAAAACCTTCCTGCCCTTTTATGCCAGCGTCGGGCGCGCGCTCGATCGCCGCTTATACGAGATGGTGTACATCCGCGTCTCGATGCTCAACGGCTGCCGCTACTGCCTGCAACATCATCTCGCGGCGTCGAAGCGCGTGGGGCTCACCCGAGATGACTGGCAGAATCTGAAGGGTGGGCAGCACGGCAACTTCAGCGAGAAGGAAGAAGCTGCGTTGGACTTCGCCGAGAAGCTTACCCGCGATCCTCACTCGATTGCCGATGGGGACATTCAAAGCCTCAAGCTTCACTTTTCCGACGCTGAGATCGTTGACCTCGATCTGCTGATTGGCCTGGCCAACCTGACCAACCGCTTCACCGATCCGCTAGGAGCCGACCTGGAGTTTCCGGAAGAGAAAATCTGATCGCGAGCGAATTGCGCAATGACCGGAGCATCTGAGCTGGGCTGCGCAAGTGTCAGATTGCTCGCCGAATTGTGCCCATGCGGTAAACTGCTTTGCACCCGAAATGAATAGCAACCACCTTGGCTTCACTCCGGCGGAATTGCGCAAGTTGCGCGGATTGAAGGACCCCTACGGTATCCAGCGCTTTCTCGACCGACTGCCTTACCACCTGGCGAACACTGCGTGGTCGCCCCGGCTGGTGTTGCGTGAAGGGACGGCGCATTGCCTGGAAGGCGCGATCTTCGCGGCAGCGGCCCTGCGCGCCAACGGACATCCGCCGCTTATCGTGGATTTCGAAGCCGAACACGACACAGACCACGTGCTCGCTGTCTTTCGCGTGAATGGACATTGGGGCGCAATCGCCAAGTCGAATTACACCGGGTGCCGCTACCGTGAGCCGGTGTATCGCACCTTGCGCGAGTTGGCCATGAGCTACTTCAACATCTATTTCAACTTGCGGCGCGAACGCACGCTACGGACCTTCTCGCGTCCCGTGAACCTCACGCGCTTCGATGATCAGCACTGGATGACGACCGAAAAACCAATCTGGTTCATCGCCTATCACCTGGTGGATATCCGTCACTACAAGCTGCTGCCCAGAGGAATGTCCAGGCGCCTCCACCGGGTGGATGAGCGAACCTTCCAGGCGGAGACGCTGGGCAAGGCGTTCAAGTAGGCCGACCCTCAACCCTGCGTGGCCAACCATCACCCCTATAATTGCTGCATGGCCTCCAGCAAAGATGCGCGGCAGAAGATTGAGGCGCTGCGCGACAAAATCCGCTATCACGAACACCGCTACTACGTTCTCGATGACCCGCAAATCAGCGACGCCGAATTCGACCGCCTGATGAACGATCTGAAGGCGCTGGAGGCTGAGCGTCCGGAACTCGTCACGCCCGATTCTCCGACGCAACGGGTAGGCGGCAAGCCGCGCGAGGGCTTCGTCAAGGTGTCGCACTCTTCCGCAATGCTCTCGCTGGACAACGCCTATACAGAAGAAGAGGTGCGCGACTGGGAGCGGCGTGTACATGAGTTGAGTGGCGAGTCGCGGGTGGACTACGTTTGCGAACTCAAGCTCGACGGCATGTCTCTGTCCCTGCGCTTTGCAAGCGGAAAGCTGGCGCTTGGCATCACGCGCGGCGACGGCACGGTCGGCGAGGATGTCACGCTCAACGTGCGCACCGTACGCAGCGTGCCGCTGACGATTTCCGCCAAAACACTGGCCAAGGCTGGCCTGCCCTCAGACTTCGAGGTGCGAGGCGAATTGCTCATGCCGCTCTCGGCATTTCAGCGCATGAACGACGAGCGCGAACAGCAGGGACTGCCGAAGTTTGCTAATCCTCGCAACGCGACAGCAGGAACGGTGCGCGTGTTGGAGCCGAACATCACCGCGCAACGGCGGCTCGATTTCTTCTCCTACGCGCTGTTCTCGAATGGCCGCCCCATCTTCGAGCGCCATTCGGAGACGCTGAAGGCGCTGCAAACCGCCGGGTTCAAGGTGAATCCCAATCACCGGCTCGTGCGCAGCCTCGACCAGGTGTGGAAGTTCATCAATGAGTGGGAAGCGAAGCGCGACGACCTGCCCTACGAGATTGACGGAATTGTCGTCAAAGTCGATCGCATTGCGCTGCAGGAAGAGCTTGGTTACACGGGCAAAGCTCCGCGCTGGGCGATTGCGTACAAGTTCGCCGCGCGCTCGGGCGTAACCAAGATTGGAGACATCCTGGTGCAGGTGGGACGCACCGGAAAGTTGACGCCGGTGGCGGCGCTGAAGCCGGTCGCAATCGGCGGCACCACGGTGAGCCGCGCCACGCTGCACAACATGGACGAGATCGAGCGCCTGGGCGTGCGCATCGGCGATTGGGTTCTGGTAGAACGTGGCGGCGACGTGATCCCCAAGATCGTTGAGGTGATGAAGGTTAGCGAAGACAAGCCGCGTAGTACGGTCCAATTCCACATGCCCTCGGTCTGTCCGGTTTGCGGAGGTCACGTTGTCCGCGCCGAGGGCGAAGCCGATCATCGCTGCGTGAACGCAAACTGTCCGGCCAAGCTGCGCGAAAGCATCCGTCATTTCGCATCGCGCGGCGTGATGAACATCGAGGGTATGGGCGACGCCCTGGTGAACCAGCTTGTCGAACGCGGACTGGTAAAGGATGTCGCCGACATTTACAAACTGACCGAGGAAAAGCTGCTCACGCTGGAGCGCATGGGCAAGAAGTCGGCGAAGAACATCCTCGATGAAATCGAGAATTCGAAGAAGTTGCCCCTGGAGCGCGTCATCTATGGCCTGGGCATTCGCTTTGTCGGCGAGCGCACGGCGCAGTTCCTGGCCGAGGCATTCGGCTCCATGGACGCGCTGATGGATGCCAGCGAAGAAGAGCTTCAGCAGGTGAACGAAATTGGGCCACGCGTCTCGGCCAGCATTCGCGAGTTCTTCGACGAGCCCAAGAATGTTGCGCTGGTCGAACGGCTGCGCCAAGCAGGACTCACATTCCAGGGCAAGAAGAAGCGACGCGGAACAACCCTCGCCGGAAAGACATTTGTGCTGACAGGGACGTTGGAGCGACACACTCGTGACGAGGCCAAGAAGCTCGTCGAAGATGCGGGCGGAAGGGTGTCAGGCTCGGTCAGCAAGAAGACGGACTACGTCGTTGCAGGAGCCGAAGCTGGATCGAAGCTCGACAAGGCCCGCGAGCTGGGCGTAGCCGTCATCGGCGAGAAGGAAATGGAACAGTTGGTAAGCGGGCAATGACCGCGGCTGCTAAAGTTGCTGGCCGCTTCCCGCGATTGCGGCCATTGCGTCGACCGTTGGGCCGGCATTGACGCTGTCTACCGCACTTTGGCGTACAGCACCTGATCGAGGATGATGCCATTCTTTACGGCGCTGCGTCGCAGGGTTCCTTCGCGCGCGAAGCCCACTTTCTCCAGCACGCGCATCGATCCCACATTGTGGGAGAAGGCCATGGCATAGATGCGGGTCAGCTTGTAATACGAGAAGGCCCATTCGGAAGTGGCGAGCACGGCACGGGTCGTCAGGCCGCGGCCCCAAAACGGTTCGCCCAGCCAGTAACCCATTTCAGCGCTGAGCCGGGCGATATCGGTGCCCAGCTTGAAGCCGATGCCGCCAATAGCCTCGCCGGCGAACTCCACCGCGAAGGAAGTCTCGACCTCCGCCGCGCGTACTTCAGCCAGGTAAGCCGTAGCGGCAAACCGCGTGTAGGGATGAGGAAACTGGTCGCGCAGGTTGGCCGCGATCTTCGCATTGTTCGCGTAGCGCACCAGCGCATCGATATCATTCTTGTGCCACGAGCGCACGCGCAGATCGCCGAGGTCGAGAAGCATTCCCTATAGATGTTGCTGGCACGCGCCGCTTCCGCGCAAGTGCCTTGACGCTCAGCTCGGATTCAGATCGACAGTCACTTCTTTTTCTTTGCCCTTCGCCAGCTCTTCCATCTTCTTGATTTCGTCGTCGGTCAGCTTCTGGATCTGGTCCAGCGCGCCGCGCTCTTCGTCTTCGGTGATCTTCTTGTCCTTGAGCGCCTTCTTGATCAGGTCATTGCCGTCGCGGCGAATGTTGCGGATCGCGGTGCGATGCTCCTCCAGCACCTTGTTGCAGGTGCTTCACCATGTCCTTGCGGCGCTCTTCGGTCAGCGCCGGCACGGGCACGCGGATCAAGCTTGCCGTCGTTCATCGGGTTCAGGCCGAGATCGCCGGAGCGGATGGCCTTCTCGATCGCCCCAATCAGGCTCACATCCCACGGCTGCACGGTAATCAGTTGCGGCTCCGGAGCGCTCACATTGGCCAGCTGGTTCAGCGGCATCTGCGAGCCATAGGCATCGACGGTCACTCCGTCCAGCATGTGCACGGAGGCGCGGCCCGTGCGGGTCGACGCCATCTCCCTGCGGAAGTCTTCCACTGCCTTTTCCATGCGGACTTTGAGTTGCGAAAAACTGTCCTTCAGGGCTGGTATTGCCGCCATCGATACTTGAGCCATTTTGGTTCGCCTCAGAATGAGATCACAAACTCACGATTATAAACCTCTGAACTGCCGCCGGTGACGCGGAGCCGACCTCATCCCTGGTTCACGAGCGAGCCGACCCTCTCGCCCAGGACCACTCGGCGGATGTTG
>CAWHRM010000012.1:0-128387 GCA_963831675.1 uncultured Acidobacteriaceae bacterium | reverse complement strand
ACTAGCGCGAGAGATGGTCCCTCCGCTGCTCGGCGCCTACTTCATGGTTCCAGCCTTCTTCAGAATATCGTCGGCGAAGTAGTTCTCGACGGAGGCTTTGTCGCGGACGGATTCGTAATAGGCCGCTTTCAGCAACTGTTCGCGGCGGTCGCGAAGCTGTTCGCGAATGGCCTGTTGCACCCGGGGATCCTTGAGTTCGCGCTGGCCGGCGATTTCCTTGCTGATGAGTTTCACGAGCCGGAAGCCGTAGATCTGATGGCTATTGGGGTCCGCGACTACGAGCACAGCCGTGTACTGCCCGGGCTTCAGCTTGTTGACGGCGTCGTAGGCAATTTTGTCGGTCTTAAGCGAGGACTCGGGCACGAATCCCAGATCGCCACCGTTCTGGGAGGTCTCCGGCTGCTCCGAGTAGTTCATGGCGACGGTAGCGAAGTCCTCGCCGCTGTCGAGGCGATTCCCAATCATTTGGATCTTCTTGCGCGCCTCGGCCTCGTTCTGAGCCTTCACGTTCTTCACCTGGGGATTAGGTTGGGTGGTAACTAGAATCTGCGCCAGGTGATACTGCGGTTCAATGAGGTTGAACTCGGCCTTATGTTGATTGTAGTAATTCGTGATGTCCTCGTCGGAGATGTTGATTTTCGACGTCACTTCCTTGTTCAGTACCTTCTCAATGGTGATCGAACGGCGCAGATCACGCTTGAAGTCGTCGAGGGTCAGGTTGCGCTCCTTCAGGCGTTTGTCGAATTCCTCCTGGGTGTAGGGCGCCTTGATCTCCGACAGCTTGCTGTTAATCTCTTCGTCGGTGGCCAGCAGGCCCATTTTTTCCGCGCGCTGCATCAGGATTTCGTTGTCAATCAGTTCGCGCAAGATACTCAACCGCAAACTGTCGCCCTGCTCCTGGCTCGGCTTCTGCGGCGCATCGGTGGTCTGGTTACTGTAGTATTTTTCGACCTCCGTGCGTGTGATCTTGCGGCCGTTCACAGTCGCCATCACGTCAGCGCCCACCGGTTTTCCGGAACAGCCCAGTCCCGGCAGCATCAGGAGAAAAGCCAGTGATGACAGGCTGGCTGCGATCGCGAGGCTGCTAATACGCTTGCGGATTACTTTCAATCTTTGCCCCTCCTGGGAGGCTTGATGAGAGGTCAACCGGCCTCCGGCTGGGCAGGTCGAATCCTTGCAGTATTAAACATCGACTGCGGCTTACGCAGCATTGAGTCCATGCGTCACTTGCTCGCAGGCGCCTGGTGCGGAGGGGTAGGCGCCGGCGGCGGCTGCACGCCCGCCTCCAGCAGCCGCTGGTTCAACGCTGCCCTCACTTCATCGAGATCCACGGCACCCTCCAGCCGCTCTCCATTGACGAAGACGGTCGGTGTCGCATTCACGCCGATCGAGTCACCCTCTGCTATCGAGGCTTTCATAACGGTGTCGGACTGGGCCTTGACGCAGGCCTGCAACCGGGTAGCGTCGGCTCCGTTCTTTTTCCCGATGTCGAGAGTGACGTGGTCCAGTTCGTTGAAGGAGTTTTGCACGTCCTTCTGATTTCCGCTGATGGCCCGCTGATTGGCGTGCACGTAGTCCGCGAACTCCCAATAACCCGGTCCGCTTTCCTTGGCAAGGCAATTGGCATTGTTGGCCGCATGCTTAGCCCAGGGGTGCATGGAGAGTGGATAGTCCTTGTAAACGATTTTGATCTTGTCGCCATACTGCGGCAGAATCTCGGTCATCAGAGTGCTGTGCATCCGTGCGCAGAAGGGGCATTCGAAGTCGTCGTAGTTGACGATGGTGACTTTGGCATTGGGGTTCCCGCGCACCGGGCGTCCAGCCATGTCGATCTTCTTCATGGTGGCGGTGTACGGGTCCACGGTCAAATCGATCTTGGTCATGCGGATCAGAGTCTTGCCGTCCTTCGAGACCAGGAATTCCATCTTCTGCGACTTTTCCTGGCGGCTTAACGTAACCGGCACGGTGTCGTAGTTCGGAAATTCGCTTGCAGTGCGGGCCCCGATCTTAATGCTGACATCGGCGGGAATATTAAAGTAGGCATGCATTTGCCGCTCGATGCGCTGATCTACCTCCGCATTGCTGGTTTGGGGATTCGACTGCGCCGAGCAGCCGAGACACAAGAGTAGCGACAAGACAGTCAATCGTCTCAACACGGCCAATAACCACCTTTGGGGGATAAACATGAACTCCTGATTATCTCATGGGGAGTAGCTTAGCTGGCTAGCAGGCGAGCCTTGGCACGGGCAGGAAACCAGCATCAACCTGGCCGGCAACATCGGGCACCTAGACCTTAGACGTGCCACCCGGCATGTAGGTCAACGTCGTGGCGCCTTTGTCCGCATTAGCGAGTCAACCGGCAGCACCGTGTTCATCGAGCCAGAACGATAGCCTTCCAGATCGAGCGTCACGTAGGAAAATCCCAATGCCCTGAAAATACGCGTGAACTCCGCAGCCATTTCCATGGTCATCGCCCTCGGTAACTCCTCGCGCGCGATCTCGAGGCGCACGATCTCACCATGGTGCCGTACCCGGACTTGTCGAAAACCGAGCTGTTGGAGCGCGTCTTCGCCCAGTTCAATCGCCGACAGGGATTCCTGGGTCACCGGACGGCCATACTCGATGCGAGAGGACAGACAAGCCGAGGCTGGCTTGTCCCAGATGCGCAAACCTGCTTGCGATGCCAGTTGCCGGATGTCTTCTTTGGTAAGACCAGCCTCGAGCAAAGGCGCGGCCACGCGGCGAAGGCGGGCAGCCTGCTGCCCCGGTCGATAATCCCCCAGGTCATCGACGTTAACGCCGTAGGCGATGGCATCGAATTCACACCGCAGGCGATACGCCTCCATCACGGCGAAGAGTTCGTCTTTACAGTGGTAGCAGCGCGAGGCGTCATTGCGAACGTATTCCTGCCGCTCCATTTCGGCGGTATTAATGACGGTAAGCGGAATCCCTTGTTCTTCCGCGAATGCCACCGCATCGCGCATATGCGACCGCGCCAGGCTGGGGGAGTCTGCCAGTATCGCCAGCATGTTACTCCCCAGCTCGTGATGCGCCGACCAGGCAAGGAATCCGGAGTCGACTCCGCCCGAGTAAGCCACCAGTAGACGGCCCAGGGAATGCAAACGGTCGCGTAGAGAGCGTGACTTGCTCGCGAGACTTTCCGACTCCGCAGGTGGGCTGGAACGCGTGGCGTACATAGTGGCAGTGTAATATACTTAGCCTCCTCAGTTCCTCTCTGACGTTGGAGCAAGCGGCGGCAGCGGTTCCGGCACGATCTCTCGTAGTCCCCGCTAATTCCAGTGCTCATGCAGCTTCGCAAGGAAAGCCGGCCCACTGGATGCCTCGGCGATCACATGACGCTGTGGGTCGTCCTGCTTACCCTCGGAGCAGCTTCATTGCGTTTGTTCCACCTGGGACTCAAGAGCTTCTGGGGTGATGAGGCTTTCAGCATTACCCTGGCCGAATTCCGATGGGCGGATTTCCGCCATGTTCTGGCAAGCAGCGAAGCTAACATGGCGCTGTATTACCTGCTTCTGCGCATTTGGAGCCAGATTAGCGACGTCCCCTGGTTTGTGCGGCTGCTCTCAGTGCTGGCCGGGGTCGCGACGGTTCCCGTTATCTACTTTGCCGGCAAGACTCTCTTTTCGCGCCGGGCCGGGATCATTGCGGCCTTGCTGCTTGCCTTAAACATCTTCCACATTCGATATTCCCAGGAAGCCCGAAGCTATAGCCTGGTCGTGCTGCTGGTGACTTGCTCTTCTCTGTTCTTTGTTCGGAACATCAAAAGCCAGGGGTGCTCGGGCGGGGTGTTGTACGTTCTATCCTCGGCAGCGGCGCTGTACGCACACTTTTTTGCGGCACTGGTCCTGCTGGCGCAACTCGTCTCGTGGATGTTGCTGCCGCGGCGGCTCCGCACTTGGGCCTACGCGCGCTACCTGATTGCAATCGCTGTCATCGCGTCTCCGCTGGTGCTCTTTATTGCATCTCAAGGGGTATCTCATCTGGACTGGGTGTCGCATCCCACCACCAGGGACGTTTATCGCCTGTTCATCTATTTCAGCGGCAACGGTGTGATATTCGTCTTATTTCTATTGGCCATCGCCCTTACTTCGCGAGAATGGTGGTTGCAGGGGAGCCGTCACACAGAATCCCTCGACGAGTGGAGCTTCGTTTTCACCGTCTTATGGCTCCTGCTTCCGGTTCTGATCACGCTTGCGGTGTCGCATTGGAAGCCGATTTTCTTCGCCCGCTTTCTCCTCGTCTGCCTGCCGGCCTCGCTGCTTCTGTTCGGACAGGGGTTGGCCCTGATCCGCCCCAATCGGCTGGGTTTGGCCGCGCTGGCGGTTGTGGTGTGTGCTTCGCTGGTTAGCTTGAAATCGTTCTACCGCCAGCCCGGACAGGAAGACTGGAAGGGTGCAATCAATTATCTTGCCCAGAATGCTAGTGCGGGTGATGTGCTGATCTTTGCCAGTCAGTATTGCCGTTTTCCTTTTGATTACAACCTGCGTATGTCAGGAACCCGGTTGCCACCCATGCGACTGGATCCTGGCAGTGTGGACGCGGCGCGCGACATTGCATCGCATGCTCAACACCTGTGGGTCCTCTGCGGCAATGAAAGTCTCACCAACGGAAACGTCGGACCAAAGGGAGTTCCTGGATTTCGTTTTCTGGGGACGCAACGCTTCCCCGGAGCCGAAATACAGGAGTTTGAATCGGTCAGCGAGGCGCATCCAGCGCCCAACGATTAGCTGGCGCCAGCTAGTAGAGCCGCTGCAGGCGTCTGATGGTGCCGAAAGTGCCGACGTTCGTGAGGCTGAAGGCGAAGCGATAGGCATTTTCGTTGCGCACCGCACCCAGCGCAAAACGCTGGTACTCAAACGTGATGCCGCAGCAATCCCAGTTGTAATTTGTTTGTGCGGTGGCAGACTGAAGATAGTGCAGCCTGGTGTCGAATCCTATGTTCGCTGCCGCGCTGAAGCCTCTTTTTGCAACGTTTCCATAGAGAAGCATCACTCGATATTGATCGAAGATGGTGGGATTGGGGGGAGGCACGCTGAGATAGCTTTGACCGCCGTTAAGATACCAATTACCCCAGCGATATCCCAGGAATACCGTACTCGCATTGACCTGGTGCAACACCGGATCGTAATCGAGAGCCCAGCCAAAGTCGGCTGACGCATCCTGTAAGCGCAAACGAGAAATGATTGGCGAAAAATGCCGTGGCTCGGTGAGGAAAGCAATGCCGGTCAAGTCCACAGTGCTATCGAATACGTTCGTCTGGCCGGGTACCAGCGCGCCGCCGAAGGTCGTGTTCATGTAGTACTTTTGGGCAAGCTCCCAGGTGATCACGTCGCGCGCTGGACCTTGCTGATCGTCGCAGGTGTCATTCTCCGGCACGATATCGGCATGAATGGCGGTTTCTATCTGTTTTTCCGCCGCCGGGGTGAGCCAGTTGTACTTCGGTTTGCGAAAACATTTGCCCGTGGACTTCGTTTTCTTTGCGTAAAGCCGGTTGACCACCCCGTATTCGACTTCGTTGGTGTCAGCCAGGATGTCTTTTTGGTCAAAGCGAATAATCTGGCTGAAGTCGCTGATCCCACCCTGGTAGCGATAGGTGACTCGAGGCTCGACCGTGTGTTTCAGGACGTAACCAAAGAGCTTGCGGTCGAAGATCTTCGCCAGTGCAGGCGGCCTGATGTCCATGGATGCCGCGAAAACGTTGCGATTGATCGGATCACTCACCGCCACCACGCTGGTTGATCCGGGCTCGGTCAGCAGCCGCTGTGTGTAATAGGTTTCGCGGACACCAGCCTCCGGCCGGAAAGTCCAGCCATGAAGGAAAGTCGGCATGGAGATCCTGGGATAGGCATCCAGGCGGCCGACCGCTGTAGCGGTCTGAAAGCCGATCTCGTGCCGGGAGAGGCCTTCAGCCGCGAAGTCGTAGGAATACATCAGGCGTGAGCGATTGAAAGGCCGCTCCAGCGAGGAGAATTCGAAGGTAGAGAGGTGTGCGATGTCGATCACATCGCCCGGTGCTTCGCTTTGATAGTCCTGGTAACGCGCGACGAGGTATCCCAGGGAATAGCCGTTTCGGTCCCGGTAGACGTACCCGTTTGAGCGGACTTCGGAATTGATCGCCTCCACGAAGCTCTCGCCAAAAGCCAGGCGGAATACGTAGGAAGTGAGATAGTCCACCGAAAGCGCACTATGGAAATCGTCCGGTAGTTGCAGGAATCCGTTCGCTTTCAGTTCGCCGCCACCTTGATTTTGCCCGGTCGGGGGATATCCCTTCTCGTCAACCACGCCAAAATATTCGGCGTGAAACTGGTATGTGTATCCCACGGCGCGGTAGACCGCGTGTTGCGCCCAGCCACGTTTGGAGTAGAGCGAAGCGCCGATGACAGCATCCGAATTGCGATTGATGGCCCAGTAGAAACCGTCTCCGAGTATCGTGCCTCTGGTGTTCGACGTCCCGATCACCGGGATCAGAAAGCCGCTCTTTCGGCCCAGGTTATCCGTGGGGTGCTCCACGAAAGGGAAGTAGAAGATGGGAATGCCGTGAATTCGCAGGGTTGCGTGATACATCTTCGCTTCGTCGCCCATTTCAACCAGTGCCGTCTTCGAATTGAACTCCCACTTGGGGTTGGGCAACTGGCACGACGTGATAGTGCCGTGATGGACGCGGTAAGTGTCGGGGCCCAGTTTGTCCACCACTTTGCCGGTGAAGAAGAACGGTGTAGAAGACGTGAGGAACATCAGGTTGTTCTTGACCCGCACTCCGGTCGAACCGGTTACGTCGTAAAACGTGCCGGTGTCGCGGCTGACATCATAGGTGGCGTGCGAGCCAACCAGATGCTCATTGTTTGGGCCGCCGTCGAAGACCACATGCCCGTCGGCAATCACTTGGCCGGTGGTGGAATCGTAGGTGGCCCGGTCGCAATGCAGAATGTAGGTGCGAAAGTGGATTTCCACGTGGCCGCGGGCCTTGTAGATGTCCTGGTCCTTCTCCTGCTCGTCAGCTCGAATCAGCACCTCATTTCGCCCCAATGGAACATTGATCGCCGGTCGCGGCGGTCCCAGGTCCTGGTCGCTGCTGGCTTGCAGCTCCTGCTGAATGATCCGTTCTGTCTTTTGGTCCTGCTGGCCGGTATCGGTGGTCACGCTGATTTCCTGCTTCGGAGGCGTAGCAGTTTGCGGCTCCCCGGCAGGTTCGACAAGCGTCCTATTTTCAACGGGTATTGCCGGATCGGATGAGATTCGGACGGGCCCGGCTGAGCTGGCCGCTTGTCTCGAAATATCCTCCGTCGCCGATGGACGCAACTGGCTGGTTAACAGTCCCGGATGCAGAAAAAGGTGACACGACAGCAGCGCCGTGATAATCAATCGAATGCGGGAAATCATCGCAAGGGCTGCATCCCTTCGCCGGTCCGGTTTGAATGAGCACAACTTTGCAACTTAGCACGTTGCATGGTGAGAGGCAAAATGCCGGTGGACCTTCCTTGATCTCGCACAGCTCTGGACTGTTCTCTTAAACCCGCCGCGTGCCCGCTGGTTGCGACAACCGCGCCACTGGGCGCGCAGGCTAACACGCCCATGGCCGCGCGCATGCGACCTCCTTTTCAATGACGTGCACTCTTCGTTTAGCGATGCCACTTGCCGCAGGTGCACCACACGATTGCCGGAAACAATAGAAGGACGACTCGCGCCACGATATGACCGACCCTCAATATCTAAGCCCTGAAGCCGCCGCCGATTCGGGCCAGCCGAACATCGACATTTGGCGCAAGGAACTCCATTCGCGCGTGGCGCGTTTCCGCGCCCGACGCGATCGTCGCATCGAGGGAGCGTTTTCCATGCGCTTCCCATTCCCACCGAACCAATCGGCTACGCACCTGCCCACGGCGCCGTCTGAGACGGTAGCGTCAGACCCTGGCGTTTCTGTCGCTGAAGTCGACACCACTGCGCGAAAGCTCGCCTCTTGCCGCCGCCACAGAAGCAATCGAATTGGCGGCTGAATCCATTCCAGCCGCGGAAACACCCGACTTGGCGTCTGAGCCGGTCGGGCTTGCCGCGGAAGCGTTGGTTGCAGAGCTCCCCCAAGCAGAGGTTGAGCCGCAACCGGTCATCCAGGCAAGGCCCAGGCCAAAGCGCAAAGTGATCGCCTTCCCCCGGCAGCCGGCAGCAGAGATTGTTCACCAGCTGGCCGACCCGGTCCTGACCGAACAGCCGCGCATCCTCGATGTCCCCGAGGAGTTGGAGGCGTACCCCACCACACCATTTCTCGACGGACTGCAATTCGAGCCAGGCCGACAGAGTTCCAACGTCTCCAGCGAGCACATCGAGCTGCCGTTTCGGGCTGTCAACGTCTCAAAACGTATCTATGCGGCAATGATGGATTGTTCACTGGTTGCGGTCGCCGCCGCTTGTTTTCGTTTTGATTGGCCACAAATTGGTGCCAGACTTGGTCCTCACCAAGCCGGTGCGGCTTACTGCAGCGCTGGTTGCGGTGCTGCTGTGGGCGATCTACCAATACCTGCTGTTGATTTACGCTGGAAGGACCGCAGGGATGCAATTCGCAGGGATTCGCCTGAGTACATTCAAGGGACGCCGGCCGTCCCTTCGGCATCGCCGCCATCGCGTTCTGGGCCTCTATCTGTCGACCGCATCCCTTGCCATGGGGCTGCTCTGGGCCTTCGTGGATGTTGACACGCTCTGCTGGCACGACCGTATGAGCGGAACATACGTGACGAAGCACGAGTAGCGGCGAGCGTTTCCGTTTGACTTCGATCTCAACCATGACCCACGTGCTGACCCTAACCTGTTGCCAAACCTGCCACATCTAACCCCATGTGACCTCTGCTACTGACAACTTGTACAGAAACGGGTACATTCTAGCGAGCGCCCTACAGCCCGAAATGCATCTCCCGGAAGCGCCGGGAACCAGGTATGTCCACTCAAGCCCCTAATCTGCAGCGGCCGGCAATCAAAGTCTTCGTCGCCACCTCGGTGATGCTGACCTTTATTTCGTTCTGGCGGGCCGCGGCCATTGTGCTCTCCGACCTGGCTTCGTCCGCCTATTACGTGGGCGGCGATGCCGAGAAGGTCATCGGGAAAAGTGCTCCCTGGTTCGTGCTGGCGGTCATGGTGTTCAGCTATGCGGTCCGGGCCATCTACATTGAGTCCAGCGCCATGTTCGTCCGGGGCGGCGTGTACCGTGTGGTGAAACAGGCCATGGGCGGAACGCTGGCCAAGTTGTCGGTGTCAGCCCTGCTGTTCGACTACGTCCTGACCGGCCCCATCAGCTCCGTTGCCGCCGGGCAGTACGTCGCCGGCTTTCTGGATGACACCTTCCACCACCTCGGCTATAACATCCACGTACCCGACAACTCGTTCGCCGCCTTTTTTGCTGTGCTGGTGACCCTCTACTTCTGGTGGCAGAACACCAAGGGCATTCACGAATCCAGCGAACGGGCCATGCAGATCATGAAGATCACTACCGTGATGGTAGTGATGCTGATCGTCTGGTGCCTGCTGACGCTGTGGAAACATGGAGGACAGCTTCCGCCCTTGCCGTCTCCGGCGGACATGCACCACAATCGCGAGTCGCTCGGCTGGCTGCTGGGAACCTGGGCGGCACGCATTCCGCTGGTCATGCTGCTGGTCGGGTTCGGCCACTCGGTGCTGGCCATGAGCGGCGAGGAGTCGCTGGCGCAGGTCAACCGCGAGATTGAACATCCCAAGCTGAAGAACCTGGAGAAGACCGGGCTGGTGATCTTCCTGTACAGCCTGTTCTTTACCTCGCTGGTTTCGTTCTTCGCGGTCATGATCATCCCCGACAGAGTACGTCACGAGTACTTTGCCAACCTCATCAGCGGCTTGGCGATGAACGTCGTTGGCCCCTACACGCTACGGCTCTTTTTCCAGGGGTTCGTCGTCATCGTGGGCGCTCTCATTCTTTCGGGTGCAGTCAATACCGCGGTCGTCGGCGCCAACGGCGTGCTCAACCGGATGGTCGAGGACGGCGTCCTCACGACGTGGTTTAAGAAACCGCACAAGCGATTCGGCACCAGCTACCGCGTCATCAACATGATCGTTGGCTTGCAGATTTTCACCATTCTCGCCAGCGGCGGCAATGTGTATCTGCTGGCCTCGCTTTACGCCTTCGGCGTCGTCTGGAGCTTCTCGTTCATGTCGCTGGCGGTGGTGGTGTTGCGCTATACCAGTCCCGAGAACCGGGAGTGGAAGGTGCCCGGCAATATTCGCATTAAGGGTGTGGAAGTCCCGATCGGACTTGGCCTGATCTCGCTTGTCCTGTTCTCCACCGCCATCGTGAACCTGTTCACCAAAGAGCTGGCTACGATCGCAGGCGTATCCTTCAGTCTCGTGTTCTTCGTGGTCCTCACCATCTCCGAGCGCAAGACGGCGCACCAGCACGCCGCGGGCGAGTCGGGGCTGGAGCAGTTCAACATCGCCGCGGACCGCGAGCTCAGCGCGCAAGCCATGGATGTGCGGCCGGGTAACATTCTGGTCGCGGTGCGCGATCCCCGCAACTTGTATTACTTGCGACAGGTGCTGGCCAAGACGGACACTACCAAAACCGACGTGGTGGTGATGACCTCGCGCGTCCAGCACCGTGAGCACTCCTTCAGCGGAAGCGAGGAGATGGACACCACAGAGGTCTTTAGGAAGTACGAGCAAGAGCTGCTCACATCCGTGGTCGCGATTGCAGAGAAAGAGGGGAGACACGTTTCTCTGTTGGTGGTGCCGACCAACGATGTCTTCGAGAGCATTGTCGCGACCGCCCAGCGGTTGCACTCGTCGGTTGTCGTGTGCGGCCTGTCAAACAAGCTCTCCGCCGATGAGCAGGGCAAACTCACCGGCGACGCCTGGGAGCGCCTGCCGGAACCGCGGCCGCGATTACGGCTGGTGGTGGTTGAACCCAACGGTAACAAGCACGAATATCTGCTGGGACCGCACACTCCGAGCATGCGTCAGGAGGACGTGGACCTGCTCCACAGTTTGTGGAAGGAAGTGACCAGCGATCATCGCTTCCGCGAGCTGCACCATTACCACGTGCTGAATGTGGCCCTGCAGGAAATGGCTGAACGCATGCACAATGGCGGCTATCGCGAAGAGGTCATGAGGGAGATCCACGACGAGATGGTACGTCGCGGCGGCTCTCCGGTCGCCGACGACGATGCTACGTCGCCGCCATCCACCTAAGCTTCTACCTCGACCACACCGAGCCCGGACTCTTCCCGTTCACGGAGTGAGGGGTTCCGACGCTCATAGGCTCCGAAAAAACTCCAGGTCGGGCTCGCTGGAAGGGGGTGCTTTCCGGCGTGCCGTTGAGCCCATTATTTCTTGTGATCCCGAGTTGGCTTCAGGGCCGCCATGGTTCTCAGGCATACTGCTTAGCACGCGAGAAATCCCCTTTTCTCCGGGCCCGTATCCGGGGTCGCCCGGCGAGACCTTCAACGGGAAACCGCCGTCAACGTTAGTACATGTACCTTCGTAATCTTGACAGTGTGCAGCAGAGCGGTACACTGGCGCTAAGAGGGTTGGTGCGTCTAATTGCTTGTGGAAGGCGCAGAAAAGCCGCCGAGGTCCGGGCTTCGTTGAAAATAGCGGCCGACGGTTGAATGCCATCTGCCGATGCAGAAATGATAACTACTTTGTTAACTCAACCTCTTGGCGTATTTTCCTGCGTCCCAGGAAAGAAGCAGCTTCCCTCTTTTAAGTCACTGCGGCTCAAGTTTTTACGTATAAACCTTTGGGGCTCAATAATTTGCGGGGAATTTTCGTCTAAGCTGTTGATTTCAGGTGATGGCTGGAGGGGGAGAGGTAACTAGCCTGTTAATACCCAGGGGCCGATTTGGGCAAGACAGGGGATTGTGGTCAGTAGTTACGCAGAATTACGGATTGGTAAACAACAGTTGGGACTTGCTGGTGGCGGAGTCGGCCGCTCCAACCCGCTGAAACGTTCTGGCGACGCGAGCACCGGTAATGAATGGTGTCTCCAAAACTGGACAGTCACTTGGACATCTTAGGTAACTCTGGTCCGAATCGGCTCATCGCATGGAACCTTCGTGTTCTGTTTCTCTGCCTCTGGTGTGCGGTTGCTACCGGAACGTCGTCACCACAAGTTGCCTCCGCGACGTCTTCCTCAAGCTCCGGGGATTTTACCTTGAGTGGCACGGTCGTGAACTCCGTGACCGGCGAGCCCATCGGGCGGGCACTGGTGCGGATCATCGGGGTTGTGCAACGCACGGTTTTCAGCGACGGCGAGGGACGCTTCCAGATTGACGGCTTGCCCACAGGCTCGGTGAACGTTGAAGCTCAGAAGCCGGGTTACTTCAGCCAGCAGCAATTGAGAAGCGGCGGGATCAACGACCTTGTGAACATAGGTCCCGACACGGCGCGGGTCGTAGTCAAGCTTACCCCGCAGAGCGCTATTTACGGCAGGATAACCGACGCTGCCGGGCAGCCGATTGAGAATGTGCCGGTTCGCCTGACCGAGCGAAGCGTCCGCGACGGGCGCCGGCGTTGGGATGCGCGGAGTCTTACCCAGAGCGACGAAGATGGCAGGTTTCGTTTCGCCAACCTGCTCCCGGGAACGTACTATCTTGCGGCTGGTCCTGGGAGCGACGAGACACGTTTTCGTGCCCACGACGAAAAACCAAAGACCGGCTATCCTAGCCTGTACTATCCTGCCGCTCCCGACCTTTCTTCCGCGTCACCGATTCAACTGGATCCAGGTCAGCAGACGGAAGCCGACCTCTCCATGCCCGTGGTGCCGGTTTACCAGATCTCAGGTATGGTGATTGGATATCCAGCTGGGCAAGGCGTCGGGCTGCAGCTTCTAACCCAATCGGGACAGGCGCTCTCGCTTCCGGTTCGGTTCGCCATGGACACGGGCGTCTTCGAGGCATTCCTGGTTCCGGCAGGTTCGTACGTGTTGACGGCCTCCTCGCAAGCGGGAGATCAGCCACTTCGCGCCGAGATACGCCTCAACGTGGCTACGAATCTTGACAATGTTCATCTCACCATGGGTCCGGCGCTCTCCATCCCCATCGCCGTGCGCATGGAATCGCGAGACCCCTCCCATCTCAGCAGTCCCGGTTGGAATCAGCAGAGGCCACCCGTCTCCGTTCGGCTCATTCCGACTGAACAGCTCACGCCGGAACGCAGCTCAACATTCCTCCAGCAAAGCCCGGGACGCGAAATCATGGCTTTGCCGGATGTCGAGCCGGGGAAGTACGTCGCGGAGGCGATGGCGTGGGGCCCCTGGTACGTGCAGTCGGCGCAGTACGGGCCGACGAACCTGCTCACCGACGACCTTACCATCATCCCGGGGCAGGCTTACCCGCTGGAAATCGTTTTGCGGGACGATGACGCAACCCTGTCGGGAAACTTCAAGGCTTCCGAACAGAGCGGGCGATCGGCAACCGTCCTCGTGCTTCCACAGCCCGCGTCCAACCGGGGCGTCAAGGTTATTCCACTCTCTCCGCAGAGCGGTTTTACGGTGAATGGACTCGCACCAGGTGACTATCTCGTCTTCGCCTTCGATCGCGTGGACAACCTCGAGTACGCAAATCCCGATGTGCTTCAGCCCTACGTTTCGCAAGCCACGCATGTCACCCTCGCTCCGAACCAGGAGACGCGTGTCGTACTCAACTTGATACGCACCGGAAATGGGGAGTAGCCATGGCGCTGGGGAGGTTGACGTGCGTGATGCTGTTCGCGATTGGATTGTCGGCTCAGACCCAGCCGCCCGCATCGACGCCCGCCGCACCGATCACGCAGGGTTACCGCATTGCAGGCACCGCCGTGAACTCGCTGACTGGAGAACCGATCGCGTCAGCCAGGGTGGCCATCGCGCCGATAACCGACCCCGACGGCAACGATGTCTCCGGGGCAGTCACGACTGCCGCAGACGGACACTTCGCTTTCTCAGGTCTGGCCCGTGGCAAATATTCTCTGACTGCCAGTGCGCGCGGCTTTGGACTGCAATACTTTGAACATCACGATGCGTATGCTACCGCAATCGCCGTCGGGCCCGATCTCGACTCGGAACACCTGCTATTTCGCATGGAGCCCGATGCTTCCATCGAGGGGCAGGTCACCGACGACAACGACGACCCCGTACAGAATGCGACGGTGCGCTTCTTTGCGGAAGAGAACCGAAAACGGCGAGCCGTTTCCCATGGACCAGGCGCAGACCGACGACCAAGGGCACTTTCACATCGGCCATCTTGTCCCGGGAACGTATTACCTGGCGGTCTCGGCACGCCCGTGGTATGCGCAGAACGATCGCCGGGTTTCACGAGGGAGATCGCGGAAATTCCGATGCCGATTCTCGGTCGGCGCAGGAGGCGGCGGCGCTCGACGTTACCTATCCCCTCACGTTTTATCCCGACTCGCCCGATTCGGCGGGCGCCAGCCCCATCACGCTGCAGCCAGGAGAGCACGCGACAGCCGATGTCGTCATGCACACGGTGCCGGCCTTGCATCTGCGGATTCGCACCAGCAGCGGCGCCAGCGGCAATACAGTATTTGCGATGGGCCGGATGACCTTCCCGAGGGTCTCGCAGCGAATTTTCGACGGGTACGTGGATCCTGTGTTCAATTCGCCCATCTCCAGTACCGAGCCCGGTGTAGTTGAAATCATGGGTCTGGCGCCCGGGCACTACATTATCGAGATGCCGGCTTCGAACGCCATCAACGAAAAAGCCGTCGGCCGGGGCTGGTACCAGGAAATCGATCTTGCCGGCGATGCCGAATTGAACGCAGACTCCGCTCCGGGTTTTGCGATGGTCAGCGGCTCCGTGTTTTTCCCGAACGCTGCCAGCGTGCCCAGGAATTTGTCGCTTGTGCTGTCGAACCCTGGCACCGGCGAGAGTTTCAGGGGCTCCATCTCGGACAAGGGGCAGGTTGAGTTCGGTGCGGACACGATAAAGCCGGGCCGGTACAACGTGTCGCTCGCGAGCTCGCAAAGGTACTCCATCAGTAAGCTGGCGGCCACCGGCGCAAGAGTGATTGGCCGCACGATCGAGATTGCCGGAGCCGGCAGCATACATATCACCTGTGTGGCAACGCGCGGGCTCGGGCAAGTGGACGGCGTAGTTCTCCGGGATGGCCGGTCCTTTGCTGGGGCCATGGTGGTTCTTGTCCCACACGATCCTGCGAACAACCTGCCGCTGTTTCGCCGCGACCAGAGCGACAGCGATGGCACGTTCACTCTGCCCAACGTCGTGCCCGGCCAGTACACGGTCGTAGCCATCGCGAAGGGCTGGGACCTGGAATGGGGTAATCCTGCCGTACTGCAGCCGTACTTGAAAGGCGGAGAGACAGTGCAGGTCACAGGGGAAGGCAAGTTGCAGGTCAAGGTTCAGTTGCAGTAAGGCGGAGGGCCGTGATCCGGCTCACACCAAGTCCTCCTAGCGGCGGCTGGCAATATGAGGAGCGTTATTAGCATCGAACGCCGTAACCTTCAGCACATGCCTGGTGCCGGGCGCAGCGCTGCCCGCGCTGCGAAATCCCTTCTCGTACGATTCTTCCGGCTCTTCCAAAACATCGTCGTTCAGTGTGAAGTCGTCCAGTTCTACCAGCACGCGGGAAATCTGTTCGTTTTTTCCCGCATTCACCTTCACGGCGATATCGTTTCCACCCAATGGATTGCGCCGATTCGTCATAGTGGTATTCAAGTCGTCAATCCTCCTACCCAGAATTGCCTATTCAATTCGCACTGGATGCATCCCAACCTGTCCGACTCGAATCGAACCATCCGTCTGGGGTCGCAATCCCAGCTTTCTCCTTATACGCTGCGAGCGAGCTGTACCTCCAGGCAGCTGACGAGTGGTGGCGCGAGTTTTTACCGTTTCCTCCGCTTGAGTCCGGCCGAAGCAGAACGGTGTCAGGCCGGACTACTCCACTCGTTGGTTGTTCGCCCTCAGCGTGCCAATCCGATCAGGAACGCAGCCACAAATAGGAACACCAGCGCCAGGCGCCAGCGCCTTCCTTCGGGCAAAGGACCTCCTCCGGAAACTCGGGGTGGGACCCAGAACAGCGCGACTACCGCCAGGATGAGAGCTGGAATAAACAAGAATGTCAGCAGGATGTATTGCGAACCGGTCTGCGAGAACATGGTGGCCCGCCGCAGCGGCGTGGCCAGCGTACTGCCCAGGAACCAGCACAAAATGGCGCTGCCCACTCCAGCAACTGCGCCCAGGATGCGCAAGATTGGAGATGTCATCGGCTTCGCTAGCAGTGTAACAGCGCCACCGTCTGCTGGAGAAACATGGCGTTGCAACGTCAGATTAACGTTTGGTGGCACGATCAATCGTCCGAATTGTCTACTGTTGCGCCGCCGCAGCTTGATGCGCGGCGGCTTTCGTCAATTTCCACGGTTTGATCTTCGGCATTCCCGGCGGCATCTTCATCGCGCTCATTTTGATCTCGGCGGTGGTTTCGCCGGTCAGCTTCATGGTGAAGCGATCGGTCTCCGGGTTGTCCGGATCTTTCACAGTCAGCAGCAATCCGTCGGGATTGACCACCGCATCCTGCACGACCTCGTCGAACTGCTCCTCACTGACGCTCTTGATTTCGCCCTGATCGCTAAATTGAAGGTTACGTGGCCGCTGGATCGAACCGGACAGCTTGTCGCCTTGCATTGTCAGCTTTACCGTTATCCAGGTTTTTCCCTCAAGGGAACCAGTCCACGTGCCGGCATACGCGG
Organism: uncultured Acidobacteriaceae bacterium; assembly: GCA_963831675.1. Lineage (GTDB taxonomy): Bacteria > Acidobacteriota > Terriglobia > Terriglobales > Acidobacteriaceae > Bog-257. Next base: position 111,649 of record CAWHRM010000012.1, on the reverse strand, counting down.
CGAGCGGAGACTTACGTACCGACGTGCCGGGCGGACCCTGCTTTGGGGGAGTTTGCGCAGCAACTGCAATCCCGAAAGCCACCACGAACAGCAACGCATGCTTCATTCGGCCAGCCTCCTGCCCGCTAGGAATTGTACTCCCGGGCTGATTGAGCTTCGCGTCATGGAGTTAAGGACTTTGCATTGACGCGCACAGCTGCCGCCATTTAGCATCCGGCGCACGTTCGTTGCTGGGAGAAAAGTCGTGGGAATGCCAATTCGTCGATGTTCTGCTATCGGTGGTCTCGTTCTGCTCGCGATGTCTGTGGCGGTTGGGCAGCAAACTGCATCCGGCAACAACTCGGATGCGAACGCCACCTCCGACCAGGTGTTCGTAGTGCGCGGCGCCAAGATCTATCCCATCAGCGGGCCGCCGATCGAGAAGGGTGTGCTGGTGGTGCGCGGCAAGAAAATCGAAGCCGTTGGCGCCGACGGCAGCGTCGATGTGCCCGCGAATGCCCGAGTGGTGGATGCCACCGGTAAGGTTCTCATGCCCGGCATCGTGGACACACATTCGCATATCGGCATCATGGGAACTCCGCCACCCGGAGCAATGGGAGACGTCAACGAGGGTTCCGGGCCAGTCCAGCCGCAGCTTCGTGCACTCGACGCCATCAACCCCGCCGACCCTAGCATTCGCATTGCCACCAGTGGAGGCGTCACCACGGCGAACATCATGCCCGGGAGCGGAAATGTCATCGGCGGGCAGACGGCCTACGTCAAGCTGCGCGGCAACACCATCGAAGAGATGCTCATCCCTGGTTCAATCGGCGGCATGAAGATGGCCAACGGTGAGAACCCCAAGCACTATGGCCGTCGCAACCTGGCGCCCATGACTCGCATGGAGGAGGCTGCGCTGGCACGCAGCGCCTACAGCAAGGCCGAAGAGTACAAGCGCAAATGGGACGACTACAACAAGCTGGTCGCGGCGGGCAGCAAAGATGCGAAGCAGCCGGAGCGCGATCTTGGCATGGAGGCGCTGGTGCAGGTGCTGGATGGCAAACGCATCGTGCAGCACCACACCCATCGGGCTGACGACATCATGACCGTGTTACGCATTGCCGACGAGTACCACTACCGGGTCGTGCTGCACCACGGCACCGAGGCCTATCTCGTCGCCGATGAAATCGCCAAGCGACACGTTCCAGTCTCGATCATCATCATTGACTCGCCCGGAGGCAAGCTCGAAGCCATCAACTACGACATGCGCGGCGCCGGCATCCTCGAGAAGGCCGGCGTGAAGCTGGCCATTCATACCGACGACAACATCAACAGTTCGCGCTTCATCCTTCGCGAAGCCGGTCTTGCCGTTGGGGGAGGCATGAGCGAAGAGGGCGCGCTGCGTGCCTTGACCATTAACGGTGCCGAGATGCTCGACCTCGGTAACCGAATCGGAACGCTGGAAAAGGGCAAAGACGCCGATTTCATCATTCTTTCGGGCCCTCCGTTCAGCGTTTACACCAAGGTCCTGGAAACATGGATTGACGGAGAAAAGGTCTTCGACCGCAGCAATCCGGCCGACCTGCGCTACGCGACCGGTGGATTCAACGTCGCCGACCGCTATCCCAAGCTGATGTCAGCGCCGGCAGGAGGCGCACAATGAAGCTGTATCTTCGTTGCGTGTTACTCCTTGCCTTACTGTGTGGGATATCCCACATTGTGTGTGCTCAGAAGATTGCGATTGAAGCCGCGCATCTCTATACGATGGGTAACGGTCCGCAAGGCCAGCCGGGAGTCGTCCTTATCGAGAACGGCAAGATCGCAGCCGTGCAAAGCGGCAGCCGGGCTCCGTCAGGCTACACCATCCTCAAAGCCTCCTACGTTACCCCTGGTTTGATCGACGCAAAGACCACGGCCGGCATTTCGGGTGCTTATAACATTCCCGCCGACCAGGACCAGGACGAGGAAACCGATCCCAACACGGCCGACGTGCGGGCCATGGACAGCTTCAATCCGCGCGAGATGCTGGTGCAGTACATCAACACTTACGGTGTGACCACCATCCAGACAGCTCCCGGCATCGTGAATCCGATCGCTGGCCAGGCGGGCATCTTCAAGACAGTGGGGCCAAAGACGGTCGGGCCTACTGTCGATGAGTTGGCAGTGAAGCCGGTTTCCGCGATCGTATTTAATCTGGGCGAATCCCCTAAGCGCGTCTATGGCGCCAAAGACAAGCCGCCTGTGACACGCATGATGACCGCCGCGATCATTCGCAAGGCACTGCTTGACGCCCAGATCTACCAGAAGAAGTGGGACGACTGGAACGCCAGCGAAAAGAAGGACCCATCGAAACAGCCGGCGCGCGACTTGAAGCAGGAAGCGATTCTGCGAGCGCTGCGCGGTGAGCTTCCGGCCATATTCAACGCCTATCGCGCTGACGACATCGATACCGCTATTCGCCTGGCACAGGAATTCAAGCTGAAGTACATGCTTAGCAGCGTCACGGAGGGCTACCTTGAGCCGCAGATCATCAAGCGATCAGGAGCCGCGGCTCTGGTGGGTCCGACGCTGCAACGATTGAGCTCGCTCGAAACCAGCAACGCTTCACTGGAAGACGCGGCGATCCTTGCGCAGGCGGGAGTGCCGGTCGCGCTGATGACCGGATTTGAAGGCTACGTTCCGAAAAATCGCGTGCTGCTGTTCGAGGCGGCAGTCGCCGCGGCGAATGGCCTTGGTTTCGAAGGAGCGCTGCGAGCTTGCACCATTAACTCTGCGAAAATCCTGGGAATCGCCGATCGAGTCGGCTCGCTCGATCCGGGCAAGGATGCGGACGTTGTTCTGTACGACGGCGATCCCTTCGAGTACACCAGCCACGTGACGGCAGTGCTGGTCAACGGAAAGGTCAGCTATCAGCGGCCGTGAGGGATTCCAATTGCAGGGAAGGGAAAAGGGGAACGGGAGCGCGTTCCCCTCACGACGAAATAGCGCTGTGGCTGTTCAGAGAACAAGCCACTCCTACAATGCTTCAACCTCACTCGACAGTCTGGTCGCGGCGGGAATCAGTCCGTGACGATCGCCTTTGAACGCTCGCGGTGGAGCTGCTTGGCGACCGCGCTCTTCCTGATGGCAGGTCCAGCATAGCGGATGCATCTCTGCCAGCGCCGACTGTAGTTGCCTCAGGTTCACCTGCCGCAACTCAACCAGCTTGTGCTGCTCATCGAGCCAAGCCAGGCGGCCTCGCCGCCAATCGGACGGCGTGATGGCCCGGGTGCAGATGCCGCACTGCTTACCCTTGTACCAGCTAAGCATCAGCCGCTCCACGTTCTCCGGCGAAGGATCGACCTGCGCCAGGCACTCCTGGCCGCAATCGCCTTTCTCCGGCCAGCGGGTGCAGGACTTCAGCCGCGAGTGCTCCTGGCCGCGCAGCGCCGTCCAGAACGCATACTTGTTGTCCACTTCAACGTCGACGGACTCACCGTTCTCCGGGCAGATAACGGGCTGTCGGCCGCGATTCTGGAAATAGGATTGAAGGCTCAACGCAACCGGCAAACCGGTCACCAGTACTGCCCCCAGGAAGAACAGACGCAAGAGGAAAGAGTGCAAATGTCAACATAAGCTCACCTGCTGCCAGCGAAGCGTGGTCTCCGTGCACGGAACGTGCAGAGACGGATCTTCGCGGCTTCACACATCTTCTTTGTAAACCCGCTCGTCACCAGGGTTCAGTGACCTAGCGCACAAGGGCTTGTGACGTGACTTTCGGAGGGGCGCGATCGGGAGCACAAATCGAAGAGGGAAGCGTGAACTAGGTCTGGTTGATGGCAGGGCCAAACAAGACGCCCCGGAGCAGGAGGCTGCACTCCGGGGCGTATCGGCTACTGACAGATAGGCTACGAGAGGAAGAACTCGCGGGTCATCTTTACCCACTGCTCGTCGGGGATGGTGCTGGCCACATCGTCGATGGCCACGCCGCCGTCTTGCGCCAGGGCGCCAAGCGCGCTGGGAACCAGTCGCTGCAGCCGCATTGAGGACTCCTCCGTCCACCAGCGGGCCAGCGCGCCGCCCAGCAGGTTGCGGAAGTTAGTCTTGGCATCTGGAGACTGTACGGTTACCATCCAGCCTTCGCCGTAGGGATCCTTGCTGGCCAGCGACGGGTCATTGACCACGGCTTCGTTGATGTCGGAAACGCTGCCTTCGATCGGCGAAACCATGTCGACCTTCACGCCGTTGCGCACCAGGCTCCATACTTTTTGGCCCTGGCGGATCCACTGTCCGCGTTGCGGCAGGGTGACATGCTCGATTTTTCCCGTCAGTTTGGAAGCGAAGTCGTCGATGCCGATTCGCACCAGGTTGGGACTCTCGCTCAGCGCCCAAGTGTGGCCAGGATGATAGCGGAGGTGCTCGGGGACTGAAAAGCCGCCGACCAGGCTGGGCAGGCGAGGCGCAGTTGCCGCGCGCTTGCTCATCGCTGGAGCCACCTGAAGAACGGGGTGTTTTGACTTGGAGTAAAAATAATCAATTGTGAGGAAAATTGCGAACATTGCTAGAACCAGTAGGACTGTCATGACCCGCCTCCTGCCTCGCTGTTCGAGGGATTCGATCTTTGCCGCGCTGTTCTGTGTTTGCGCTGGCACTTTATGTAAGGCATTCGGCTTTCCAAACCGTGGAGCGATGAAAATCGTCTCGGCGTAACTGTGTAACTCGCAATGTTTGTTTGGCTTGAGAGACGCTGTTGCGAATTGCATCAAGAGACAAGTTGCATTTCGCAACGCCGGGATTCGTTGTGTTTTGCAACGGAGAAACGCAGGAAGAGTGGTTTCCACTGACGAACTGCCAGCGAATGGCAAGCAGAATCAGTGAGTTAGATCGAAGTCGATCCCGTCTGAACAGACGCTGTTGCAATTTGCATCGTGCTGATGCACTTCACAACACCACTGCGGCGGAAATCAACAGGCTGCCTGGCGTTTTTCTTCACGGATTCATCGTAATCCGAACCGAGTCCGCCGCTTCCAACACAATCGCATCTGGCGTCACTGAAACCCAATCGAACGGCGTCGCCACAATGCGAAGCCGCGTGATCGACGGGCGCGGCGTGGCTCGCCAGTGGCTTTCGTCCGCATTGAGATAGTTGACCAAGTCAGGCGGGCTCCAGGGGTAGAACCAGACCTCGGTGGAGACATTGGGTTGTACGATGAACCACCGTAGCTCGCTGCTGCCGTCGGCGCGGGTGATCTCCAACTGCATGCGCTCGGGCTTGCGAAGCTTCCACCAGATGCTGTACCGCACCGTCAGGCGCAACCGCAAAAAATCCGTGCCAGCAGGCCAATCTGGCGAACCGAGGTCCACCACCGAACTGCGCTCGTGTATCGGGAACATTTGCGCTGCCAGGCCGAGCGTCCGTGTTTGCATCGAGATTCGGGTGGCACGTGAGTCATCGCGCAGCAGGCCAAAGACGCCGGCCGAGAGTTGCTGGTCCTCTCGATAGTGCTGCAGCATCCAGAACCAAAGTTCCGGGGTGCGGGTGAAGTTGTACGTTCCGTCAACCGGAAGACTGAGGTCCAGGTTCCGCCAATGGACCAGATCGGTCTCCGAGAGGTAGCGCATATCGGCGTCGGGCAAGTAGAGGCCGGTTGGTGCCGGTCGCGCTCTCCAGTCCCGCGATTTCAACTTGCGACAAATACGGCCCGCTGGCAGTGTAAGCCTGCATCAGTCCTCCGGCGACGCTCGCGCTGCGAGGCGATGCCGAACTTCGTCTGGTAAGGGAAGACCACAATATGTTCCTGTGACCCGCTGTGCTCGCCGAGGTAGGTGGCAGCCGACTGAAGCATGGTGGTGAATTCCGGAGCGAAGCAGCCGCGGTCAAATTCGCGGAAGCCAGCTGGGCATTGGGTCAAGGGATGCCGTACCTGCTGCACCAGATGCATGACCGTAGATGGTCGGAACGCCGGGCGCGAAAACAGCATGGAACATGCGATCGCCAACAAGATAGCGGCCGCCGGGAACCCGCCCGATCGGAACGAGAAAAGGATCGTACCGGCCAAGAGCACCATGGCGAAAGACGCGATCACGACGTGCCCGTAGTCGGAACGCACCAGGGCGCTTTGTAGCATGACCACCGAGAAGGCAAAACCGCCCAGCAGGAAACCGGTGCGTTCCGTCAGCGTGGGGTTCTGCCTGGCCCTGGTACCGGCGCGAAAGAGGAACACCGCCGCGCCGGCGAACAGCGTTCCCAGCAGACGCAGTGTGCCGGCGTCCGTCATTGCCGCCGGAGTCGCCCAACGATACACGTTCACCATCTGCGCGCTGTCTTTCCAGAATCGAAAATCGAAGGCCCTGCCCATCGCGGCGTTCACCGCCAGTGCGAAAACGCAACCCGACACCACATACGCCAGCAAGGTACCGACGGCCTGGCCAACGATGCGTTTGTTCCCGCGGGCCTCGAACAGGATCGCAGCACCTGCAATCACCCAGGCGGCCGTGGAGTAGACGCCGGTGTCGGACGCAATCAGAAAGGCGATGACGCAGAGCAAAGCAGCCGCGATTCCAAGCACGTAGGTTTTGGTGCGTTCCTCAAGAACCGCATACCAGCCGCGCAAGAAGATGGCGAAGAGAAGAACTGGGAAAGCGTTCCGCAACGACGGCTCCCAGAACACAAGGACCAGGAAAAGCAGCAGCGCTCGTTTCCACGCAGCCTGCTCGGGAAGCAGCAGCCGCAACGTGAGATACACAAAGACAAAAGCGCACCACACCGGTACCGTGAACCAGGTCGCGTAGATTGCACCCATGGAGACGCCCATGGAGCGGGCCGGCACGCCGGAGAGCCACTGAAAAATTGGACCGTGGGTGAATGCAACGTCGCGGCCAACCCAGATGCCACGCGAGAGCTTGAAGACTTCGTCCAGATGCCAATTGTCATCAATCAGGCTGGTGTCGCGGACGACGACCAGCGATCGCGGCGAAAGCCATACTGCCGGCGTGGAAGCGAGCACGAACAACAGCAGTACCAGCAGGTCCCAATGTCTCGTCAGCCGCGAACCCGGGCGCGATGAGGCAGACTGAGAGGCAGGCGAGCGGCGATGGCTCGCCAATTTATACAACTTTGCCATAGGCGAGTGCATTTTATCGCAGGCAAGAGTTTTAGCTACGGATTTGAGCGGATGCCTACCGAAAGAACAAACTATCGGTTCATCGACACCCTGACTGCATCCGCCGACTGCACTTCGATCGTGTCTGGCTGAACGGAGACCCAGTCCAGCGGCATCACCAACAAACGCAGGTGAGTGATCGCCGGTCGTGGGCCCAGTCGCCACTGGTTTACATCCGGGTTGAAATATTGCGATAGCTCAGCATCGTCCCACGGGTAAAACCAGACTTCCGAAGACCCATTAGGCTTCACAATGAATGCCTTCTGAGCATGACTCAAATCAGCCCTCTCGATGTCGAGCATGAGGCGTGCCGGCTTACGTGACCTCCACCAAAAGCTGTAGTGCACGGTGAGGCGCAGACGCAGAAAATCTACGTTTTCGGCGGGCCACCCTGGGTCGCCAAGATCCACTTGGAACCTGCGAGTTCGAATCGGATAGCTGCGCTTCGCAACAGTGAGCGGCTGTAGTCGCATAGCAATCCGGGCGGCGTTCGAATCATCTCTCCGCAAGCCGAAAATACCGGGGAAAATCTCTTGTTCACTCCGATAGTGCTGAAACATCCACAGCCAAACCTCGGGACTGCGTGTGAAGCTCGTCACTCCGTCAATCTGCTCGCAGTACTTGCCATCGGAGAGATAAACCCCAGCAGGAGCTGTTACTCGCTCCAGTCCGGCGATATCAACCCGCGACAAGTACTCACCGCTGACGAGATAAGATTGCATTACTCCGCCCGCCACATTTAGGCGCGAAGCTATCCCAAAAATAGTCTGGTAAGGAAAAACCGCGATGTAGTCCCCCCGGCTACTGCGCTGCTGCAGGTAGCTGGAGGTTGTCGCGAGTATTCTGGCCCATTCTTCCGGATAGCAAACGCGATCGAAGTCACGTGAGCCAGGGGAACACTCTATTAACGGGTCTCTCACTTGCGAGTAGTTCTGACGGATCCTCGGAATCAAATTGGGTGGCTCACCAAATAGCGACGAAGATGCCACCGCAAACAGGACGGCAAGCGCAGAGGCAGCGCGGGATGAGAACGAGAATAGTACCGAGCCTGTAAAGAAAATCATGACGTAAACGGCCACAACAATGTGTCCCCAATCGGAGCGGACCAGCCCGCTTTGCATGGTGACGAAGGCGAACAGGAATGCGCTGAGCAAAAAGCCGGGGCGGGCTACGATACCGAGATTGCGATGGCGCGCGCTAACTCCGCGGACAAGAAACACAATGCCGCCTGCCAGCAATGAAACCAGTAGATGAATCTTGCCGGCTTTGGACATTGACGAAGCCTCCATCCAACGGTACCCCGCAAGAATTGCCAGCGAGTTTTTCCAGAAGAGAAAATCGAGGGGTCTGGCCATCATGGCATTGATGGCGATGATCAGCACCGGCAGGAACCCCGCAAGCCAAAGTAAAGCCAAAGCGTAGGAACGTAGCGCGCGCGGTTCGCCCCTGCTTTCCCAAGCGACTCCAACGAGCGATATTAGCAACGCTGCCATCGCATAAGCGCCAGAGTCTGCGGAATAGAGAAACGCCACGGCGCACAGAAACGCCAGCGCCACATCCAAGCAGGGCTGGCCTGAGCGCCTGCTCCCGTAACCCATACCAACCCCTCAGGAACAATACGAAAAGAAAGACGGAGAGCACAGAACGCCCCTCCCATGGCGCCCAGAAGACGGTGAGCAGCAGCAACAAAAGGAAACGTTTCCACGCCGGCTGTTCCGGCAAAAGGAGCAGGAGCGCCAGGTATCCGAAGAGTAAGGTCCACCAAACCAGCAGCGTGGCACAGGTGGCGTAGATCGTTCCCATCGATAGACCCATCAATCGCGCAGGCGCACTCGACAACCACTGAAACAACGGTCCATAAGTGAATGCCACATCGCGACCAAACCAGAGACCTCGGGAAGCTTTAAAGCTCGTGTCCAAGATCCAAGAGTCATCGATGAGGTTGATCGAGGCACCAATGGGGAACAGGATCCGCGGCGAGAACCACTGCATCGGAAAGGAGGCAATCATGAGCAGCGCTACGGCCAGCAAGTCCCAATGTCTCGCCAGCAATGAGCCCGGGCGCAATGAGGCAGACTGAGAGGCAGGCAAGCGGCGATGGCTCGCCAATTTATCCAACTTTGCCATAGGCGAGTGCATTTTATCGCAGGCTGAAGTGTTAGCCAGCGCTGTGTGGATCATGCGGTTGGGTTGTGCGTGGGCTGACAAGGATAAAAGGCCTGGGGGCCCGCCACGTCAAAGCGATCCCATCACTGGAACTTTTCATCAGCACGCCGCGCCGAGGATGCCCGCGCTCATGCCCAGCAAGGTGCGACGAGGCCTTCAATTCGCAAACTATCGTCTGAGAGACATCCTAACTGCATCGACCGCTTCGACGACGATAGAGTCGGGTTTCACGGAGATCCAATCCAGCGGCGCGACCAGTATGCGGAGCTGGGTGATCGCCGGTCGGGGATCGGCGCGCCATAGGTTTTCGTCGGCGTCGAAATAACGAGCCAAGTTGCCCTGGTTCCAGGGATAGAACCACACTTCCGACGAGACATTCGGATCGACGACGAACGACTGCAGATCGCGGCTGCCGTCGGCTCGCGTGATCTCGAGCTGCAGTCGCTCCGGTTTGCGGAGCTTCCACAGAGGCCCGTAGCGCACGGTAAGGCGCAGTCGCAGAAAATCCGCCCCTTCGATCGGCCACACTGGATTGCCGAGGTCCACCGCAGCGCTGGGTTCGCTGACGGGGTAGCTCTGCGTCACAACGGTCAGCGGCAATGACTGCAGAGAGAATCGCGCCGCGCGTGAGTCGTCCTTGAGCAGTCCAAAAACTCCGGGCGACAGCTGCTGCTCAGAACGGTAGTGACGGTTGATCCAAAACCATACATCCGGTGTGCGCGTAAAGTTGGGCACTTCATCGATCGCCATGCTCAGGTCGCCATCAGGGAAGTAGAGGCCAGCCGGAGCTGCCGCCTGCTGGTATCCGGCGATGTCGAACCGAGACAAGTACGGGCCGCCAGCGAGAAATGACTGTAACACTCCACCGGCGACATTTCGCCCCGAAGCGATGCCGAAGATGTATTGATATGGGAAGACGACGATGGAATCGCGCTCTCCGCTGTGCTGCTGAAGGTAGTGGCTGCCGCTTTGGAGCATCCCCGTGAAAGCCGCCGGATAGCAGATGCCGCTGAACTCACGGAAGCCTCCGGGACATTCGGTCAACGGATTCCGCATTTGCGCCAACCGGTACCGGAAGCTTGCTGGCTGGAATATTGCAACCGGCTGACCAAACATTACCGAACAACACACCGCGATCAGGGCTGCCACCGCCGAGACAGCTCGCGAAGGAAACGAGAACAATACAATCCCGATGAAAAACATCATCGGGTACAGAGCCAAGACGAGGTGTTGCGGGTCGGAGCGCACCAGCCCGGTTTGCATGGTGGCAAACGCGAAGAGGAAGGCGCTGAGCAGAAATCCAGCGCGCGCTGTAATGCCGGCGTTGCCGTTCCCCGGTACGAATCGGCGCACAAGAAAGACGGCACCGCCGGCGGCCAACGTAACGAGTAGCCGGATCGTGGCTGCGCCCGACATTGCTGCTGGCTCGTTCCAGCGGTGGATGCTGACCAGTGCCAGTGAAGTACGCCAGAAACGAAAATCAAGGAACCCTGCCATCGCAGTGTTGATGGCAAAGACCAGCGCCGCCGAGACACCGGTGAAAGCCATGAGGGCGACCGCGTACAACCGCAACGGCCGCGAGTGGCGCCGGCCTTCCCACGCCACTCCAACGAAAGTGACCAGCAAAGTCGCGATGCCATAAACGCCGGTGTCGGCGGAGTACAAGAACGCCGCAGCGCACAGAAGCGCCGCGCCGCATCCCAGCAGCACGGGATTGAGCCGCGCCTGCTGCACCGCGTACCAGCCACGCAGGAACAAGGCGAAAAGCAGGATGTCGAACGCGGTGCGACCGTCCCAGGGCGCCCAGAAAAAGCAGAGTAGGAGCAGCAACAGGAAGCGCTTCCACGGCGGTTGTTCGGGCAGCAGGAGCCGTAGCGTCAGATATCCGAACAGGAACGTGCACCACAGAAGCGGCGTTCTGTAGCGTGGTATAGATGGCGGCCATCGAGAGGCCCATGGCACGCGATGGGGCACTGAATAGCCATTGGAACAGGGGACCGTACGGGAACGCGACGTCGCGGCCAAACCATATGCCGCGCGCCGTCTTGAACGGCGTATCGAAAACCCAGTGATCGTCGAACGCTGCTGGATGAGCGACGATGATGAGGGTGCCCGGCGTCAGCCAGGTTACGGGGAGAGACGCCGCCATCAGCAGCAATACCGCCAGGAAATCCCAATGCCTTCGTAGCAGCGTTGGCGGTTGTGTAGCAGCCGGCGGAGCGCTGGGTTGGCTCGTCAAGACATCGGACTTCTCCATAGGCCAGAGTCATTCTAACCGACCAGCTTCGTTAGAGCTGGCTTGTAACGTGCTTGCCAAGGATCCAGGAAACCAGATTCATCGCGGGCTGAAGTCTGCTCATGATGACACCCAGAACTCGGGAGGAAGAAAGCAAAGTTTCCCATCACGACCTCATTGCGCGGCGGCGCCTTTCACCACGATGCCGAGTTTCTCAGTTGCGCCTGCCGACGTTGGTATAGCGACGGTCAACAAGGTTTGGCTTGCATCTTTCGCGATGCTTCCGGATTCACCCGCGGTGTCCATAGCAATCACTGCTGGATGACTTCCGCCAGTGGCCTGCGCGCTGAGAGCGACCAACCGCTTGTAAAGATAATGCTGCTCAGGATTGGGATCGCTGGCGACGGGAATTGCCAGCAGGAAATCAGGATTGGGCGAGACGCCCATATGATTGCCGTCCTGCGGCAGAAGCTGGTAGCGCAGCGTGTAGACTCCGGCGGGAATTGCCTGCCCTCGAAAGTCGGCCATCCCTTTGGGTAGATTGACCACTCCAACGAACTCTGCGTTCGACAGCTCAGGGTAGAGCGCGCCAGGGGCCTCCTTCGTCGCGGTCTTGAGCTGCTTTGCAAACCAGAACTCGGCAGTCCAGCCATCGTCGAGCGTAATGCGGTAGCCTTTTTCCTCAACTGCGTTTCTGACCTCATTGGACGATCCCGCAGCAGAGAGCGCGCCGATGCGTTGGACCTGCGCCGCGGCAACGATGGTGCCCATTGCGATGTAAGTCAATACGGCTAGAAGCCAGGGAATCTGTCGCCGTGCCATATTTGAGATTCTAACCTCCGGAATTGAGCGGCACGAGTCCGCGTTCGGACTGGCAAATCAAACCGCCAGACTTCATACTGATAGAAAGCCAGCCGGGCACTTCGAATCGGTCATGATCTTCGTCCTGGACAATTACGACTCATTCACCTACAACCTGGTGCAATACCTGGGTGAGTTGGGCGAAGAAGTGGTGGTGCGCCGCAACGACCAGATTACCGTTAGCGAAATCGAAGAGCTTCATCCTAACCGCATCGTTATTTCTCCCGGACCCTGCACTCCGCAGGACGCAGGCATCAGCATCGAACTGATCCGGCATTTTGCCGGGCGCGTGCCGCTGCTGGGCGTCTGCCTCGGCCATCAAGCCATCGGCGAAGCCTTCGGCGGGAAGGTCGTCCGCGCTGGCACGTTGATGCACGGCAAGACCAGCTCGATCGAGCACGATGGCAAGTCCATCTTTGGCGGTATTCCTTCGCCAATGACAGCGACGCGCTACCACTCGCTGATCGTGCAGGCGAAAGACCTGCCCAACGAACTCGAGATCTCAGCCATCTGCCATGACCGCAATGGACAGCGCGTGATCATGGGACTGCGGCATCGCAAGTTTCAGGTCGAAGGCGTGCAGTTCCATCCCGAAAGCGTTCTGACCGAGCACGGCAAGCAGATCGTGCGCAACTTCGTGGCGCTCTGAATCGCATCGACATCCTCCGATCAATCCGGCAAGGTCGCCCGTTCCATAGCTCAATCCGTGACCCATGCGGCCGCCTGGCGAACCTTGTCGGATGGGTCGTCTCGAAGGCGCTGGAGCGCTTCAACCACTCTGGGATGGCGGCGAATCTCAGGCCCTGCCTGCGGCAATGTCTCGGCAAGGTGAATGCGTCCAGCTTCAAACGATGACGTGGCCCAGAAAAAAATCTTCTCCGCCACCTCATCCACATTATGAGGTTGGGTTACGGTAAACCCTTCCAGACGGGGCGGCCGGCCTTTGACGGCGAGAATGTCCACGTAGACTTTTGCTTGAAAATCGGCAGGTTTTACCGGCACCAACCGGTCATCGTCGATGAGGTAATTTTGATACTCGTAACTTTCGATCGTCGCTCGGAGAGTTTGGATCGTTTCCTGCTGATCGCGAAGGGCCCACGCATTCGACTCGTACAAGATCGGCGGGGCGTCTTTTCCGGACAACAGACTTGGCATACCACGTGCGGCTTGCACCTCGGATCCTTCAACATCCATTTTGATGAACGAGACACGCGGGATCGCCAGCTCTCTTAAGAGGTCGTCCACGCGGACACCGCGGACCGTAACAGTGGATGGCATAGCGGTTTCAACGATTCGTCCCCAGGGACCTGCATTGAGAAACTCCAGGGTCCTGGCGGTATCGGTAACGGCAGCGTGAACAATCGTCAGGCGGTCATCAAATCCGTTTCGGGTCGCGGCCGCTTTCAGCAGTAAAACGTTCAGCGGGTTGGCCTCAACAGCCACGACGCGACACTGGGCAGCCGCGGCAGCCAACGCGACAGTTCCAATGTTAGCTCCCAAATCCAAGACTATATCTCCCGGCCTGACGATCTTAAGCATGACTTGAATGAGATCCGCGCTTTGGACAGTTCCGTTTCGCACTTCAAGCGTTACTGGGTCATCAGCATCGGGAGCGGTCATCACCTCATAGGTGAGGCGGTCCACGGTCACACGGCATGGCTGCATCCGCTGACCGTAAAGACATACGATTGCATCTGCCGCGGGGGGTTCACGGCCCACGTCTTTCCCGGTTGGATTGAGCTCCCGCCCTTGCTCAGCTTCGCTTGCACCCAAATCGTTTCGTCTCGCCTCGAGATCCGCTGTCTTTGTCTTGACGGCCTCACGCATCTGTCGGAGCTCAGCCCGCACTGCGGCCAAGTCGGTAACAATGGGATGTAGCAGAACCTGCATGTGAGCATCAAACTTCCTCACCAGCGGACGCCGGAGGCCCGACGTTCCTCGCCACATTGGACTAAGAATGCGTTTGATCAAGGACATAGGAGATGGTGGGTAATCCACCCGTTCGTTTCGAGACTATACATGACTTTCTCGCCGGACGCGCCACGTCGAGCCCCCCGTGAATCCACGGACTCTTCATTCACCCCCAACTCACTATCTCGAGTTGATCGAGAAACGTACCACCAGTCCCTCAACACAGGTCACTTCCACGCGACGGTCACCGGAAAGATACTCGAAGACCTGGGTCTTCAGTCCATCACTGGAAACGGCCCCCGACAGCTGGGCGTCCCTGGCCGAGCAAGCTGGAAACCTCGTCCATCGTCATGCCGCGCTTGAGTTGCGCGGTCGGCGAGCCTGCAGCCTCGCCACTTGCAGCCGATTGCGATGGCGCCGTCGTGCCGTTCTGAGCAGCAGGCTCGGTTCCTCCCGCCTGCAGGCCACTGAAATCAACGTAGTCTGCGAGCAGCTTCACCACGGCCTCTGGCGTGAGTTGGTCCGCGGGAATCGAGCCAGACCATCGCAAGTTGAATCGCGAACCGCCGCGTATGCGTTTGTCAGCCACCTGCTGCGCCTTGATCTGGCTGGCGACCTGCGCGCTACTCTGATTGATAGCGTTCTGCCGCTCCCGGCGAGCCTTCTCTCGATCCAGATCACGCTGCAGTTGGCGTTTCTTGTCTGGATCGTCGGTCTCGGAGATTTGCTTCTCCAACTGTTTCTCGTAGGCGCTCTTGTCAACTACCTTCGGCGCAACCGTTGTCGTGGTATCGTCGCCGAAGGTGCCGTAGCCGCCCCCGTCAAGCTGAAATTCGATCATGTCTTTCTTCACAACAACGCTCGTGACCCTGGCAGCATCGCCTTTGCGGATCGCAGGACCGAACTGCTTTACGCGCGAAGAGTACTCCTTCCAGTTCATCGGCGTCGCTTGGTTGAAACGCAGATCGACGCCCTTCTGAGTACCCGGCATGTCGATCTTCACCACCACCTGCTTGCCGCTGAAATACCTCTCGATCGACACATTCTCTGCCCCCCATGACGCGACGGTGACTGCCATGGCGAAAAGACCTATACCGAACATTGATCGAGACACGTCGACGACCTCCCGGATGACTGGCATCGCCCGCAGACAAGCCAGATCGAGCCTATTTTGATCGATCCATAGGGGTCAAGTTCAACCTTGCCCTGTTAACCATCTAATAATCGCTATACGATGGCGCAGTGGCTTCCCATTTTGGGACTCGACTATTATCCAGTTGATTACCCCTCCCCCTCCACGCTTTACCTGGAATCAACAACTTAGGCAAAAATTCCCGCCAAATTCTTGAGCCCCAAGGGTTTATACGTAAAATATTGAGCCGCAGAGGCTTACGTCGAGATCTTCCCTCAGTCGCACGGATCTGCGGGAAAACTGGCTGGGGCGGTATGTATCAACTGGTAACGCCAAACGCCTTGGTCTGACAACTACCAACTGAACTGACCACCGTTTTTCAAAGAGCGTTTTCCGGCCAGCACACTGGGTGCGGCCTGCGAAGACACAACAACCCCGTCCTCGTACTTCGGTGATATCGTGCCGAGCCGATAATCGACAAGGGCACGCATCACCTTCGCATGTGATGCGGCAACGGTGCGACATCCCGTGGTGAAAAAGATGGGCCTTATTTCTGATGAAGGAAGGGCGTGCATCCCCAAGGTTGGTTCGCGCGCTTCAAAACGTCACTGCCGGCGGACTGGAACCAGCGTGAAGTTCCCCACCCAAGCGTCTTGCCTGGGTGGGGAATTTCTTATGGTTGTACCGCGGCGACGATGTCCTGCGGAACGACCGAGGGAATCACGTACGCCTGCAGCAGCACCACCGCAATCGCCAGGGCCAGCAGCATGACCGAATATTCAGCGTCTTGCGGAAGATGTCGGTCTCGCGGCCGATGAGGCCGGTGGCTGCGCAGGCCACCGCGATCGATTGCGGCGAGATCAGCTTGCCCATCACGCCGCCGAACAGGTTGGCTGACGTGGTCAGCACGGGATTGACCCCAATCTGCTGAGCGGTTACCTGCTGAAGTTTGCCAAACAACGCAGCCGACGAAGTCACCGACCCGGTGAGGAACACGCCCAGCCATCCGATGACTGGTGAGACTGCGGGGAAGGCTTTGCCGGTGTAGTGCGCAAACGCCAGTCCCAGCGTGAACGACATGCCGGAGTAATTCGCGAGGAACGCGATGCCGATGACCGAGGACAGGGTGACCAGCGCGAAGGAGAGCTGCTTGAACGTCTTACCGAAGACTCTCGCGCCGCGCGCCGGACTGATTCGCAGGATGATCATCGACACCAGCGAAGCAATCAGCATGCCGTCCCGGCGGCGGTGAAGAATTCCCAGCGATAGCTGGCGGCATACTTCGCCGGCGTTGCGACGATGGGAGCTGTGCGGTAAACGACTCCGTCCAGGAAAGGCCAGTGCGCGATGGCGACCAGCCAGTGACGCGTGTTGAGCACCCACGCCTTGAACGCCGGAATACCCCAGACTCCCATGATGCCCATGAGCGCCACCCACGGAGACCATGCCTTCATGATCTGGCCGCCGGTGTACTTGGTTTCGGTGGCGCTGGAGACAGCAGGATCGTTGGCGAAGCGCCAGATGGTCTTGGGCTTCCAGAATCGCAGAAAAACAATCAACGAGACGATGGAAACGAACGACGACAGAATCGCCGGCAGCTCGACTCCAACATGATGGCAGACCAGGAAACAGGTTGCAGCGTAGCTGCTGCCGGCGACCCCGCCGCCGGCAGCACCTCGATCGCCCTCTTCCAGCCCGCCAGCACCACCAGCATAAAGACCGGAATGATCAGCGCCATCAGACACATGTCCGAGCCGATGGCTTTGGTCATCACCTCCGCATTGATCTTGGTCACGGAGATCATCATGCTGGTTGGCACGCCGACCGGTCCGAAGGGCACCGGCGGCGTGTTCGCGATCAGGCAGATGACCGCGGCCGGGATGGCGGAGAAGCCCAGGCCGATCAACATGGCGGCAGCCACAGCGACGGGCGCTCCCTGTCCAGCGACGCCTTCCATGAAGGCCGAGAAACAGAAAGCTATCAGCAGACGCCTGCATCCGCCGATCCGCCGAGATGGACGAGATGGAGCTCTTGATCACTTCGAACTGCCCAGCTTCGACCGTCAGGTTGTAGAAGAACACCGCCGTAAGAATGATCCAGCCGATGGGAAACAAGCCGGTGACCATACCCAGCGCTGATGCCGACAATCCGACGGTTCACCGGCATGCGATACGCCAGGATGGTGATGACTGAGCGTGAGCAGCAGCGTCGAGATACCTGCAATATGGCCTTTCATCCGCTTAACCGCCAGGCCCAGAAGAGATAAAGGATTGGAACGGACACGATAAGAGCAGTGAGGCCGAGGCTGTTACCTACCGCCGCGTAGTTCTGATACCAAGGCATAGCCGACTCCCTGAGTAGATTGTCGGAGCGATTGGAGCAGGGCGCGACTCCAACCAGGCTCAGGCTGGAACCTAGGGAAATGTTAGCCGTTGGAGCCGCGAATCCATATGGACCTTGGTCACACCTCTACATGACCTAGGCTCACCGACCTGCATGACGTGAGAGGAGTTAGATCAGATCGTGGATTCGTGCCGCGTCTGAGGCGACCGCCGAAAGGTCATCGCCAAGCACGCCAAATTCAGGAGGAACCATGCCAGCCGTAATGGAGCTCGTTGAACCGAAGGTAATTCAGCCGTTCGAGATGGATTGGAATCCGCACCCCAAGTTTCCGGGTGTCGAAATTGCTTACCTGCTCACCAAGCGGGACGAAGATGTGGACATGACGTGCGCCATTGTGCACTGGAAAGTGGGAGCGGAAATTCCGCGGCATATTCACGAAGATTCTGACGACATTTTGTACATCCTGAAAGGGAAAGCGAAGATCTGGATCGACGGCTACGGCGACATTCCGCTGAAGGCGGGCTCGTTCGTGAGGGTGCCGAAAGGCGTCGAGCACCAGCCGCACGACATCGAGGAAGACCTGCTCGCGCACGACACGTGGTTCCCGGCCACCGTCTGAAGCGGCCAGAATGATCGTCAGAGGCACTCCGTTCCGGGTGCTTTTGACACGTGTTGGCAAGGGTGGCAGAGAACCCGACGGGAAGACCTGTCTAAATTTGTCACGGAATTTTAATCAAGCTCATCTGGTCACCGCTCAGGCGATTGGATAGCATAGGCGAGTCCCTGAATCCTCCTATGCGTGGGCTCAAACTCGCTATCGGCTTGCTCTGCGCGGCTGCCACACTCAGCGCGCAGAATATTCCCGCCGGGACGGCGCTCCCGGTGACGGTGGGCGCGACTCTCGACGCCAAAAAGGACAAGGCCGGCGCGAAGATCGAAGCCAGGCTCATGCAGGAGATTCCGCTGGCTTCGGGATCGAAGATCAAGGCGGGAGCGCATGTCATTGGTCACATCGTGGAGGTGACCAAGGGAGCTGGCGGGGGCTCTCGCATGGTGTTGAAGTTCGATCAGCTTGAGACAGAAGGGAAGGCAGTTCCGTTGAGCGTGAGTGCGCGGGCCATAGCTGCCACGGATAGCGTTTACAACGCGCAAATTCCCATCGACGCCGAGTCGAATTATGAAACCTCGAACCAGTGGGTCATGCGGCAGGTGGGCGGAGACATCGTAAACCGCGGCCGGGGCGTGGTGGCGTCAAGTGATGCGATTGTGGGCCGCTGGGACGGGGCGGCGTGGGGAAAGCTGACTTCGGGGGCGAACGGCGATTGTCCCGCCACCGATGGGGACGTTAGCGAGCAGGCGTTATGGGTGTTTTCCACCTCGGCGTGCGGCCTGTATGGCTTTCGCGACCTGAAACTGGTTCATGCCGGAAGGACCGATCCGGTGGGGCAGATCGTGCTGGAGTCTGACAAGGACCTGCATGTCGGTGGTGGGAGCGGATGGTTCCTGCTGGTCAATGCCGCTTCTGCAACCAAGTAGCACTCGCGGATAATTTTCCAGCTCATTCCCCGCACATCGAGAATCGAGCAGGTTTATTCCACTTCATGCTTCGCGGTGTAGCCGTCGCGCGCGATGATTTGGTACTTGATGTCCTTGTTCTTCTGGTCCTTGATCTCCAGCGGCTTGTCGCCCGGCCCGACCAGTTCGACTTTCAACTTGCGATAGGTACCGTCCTGCTTGGTGTTGGTGGGCTTGTAGGTGATGGTGTACTGGTCGCGAATGGATTGCGCAACTTCGCGAAAGATGTCGGGCAGCTCGCCCTGAAGCCGCGGCCTGTACCAATGTCCGCCGGTCATCCGGGCGAAGGTGGCCATCTGGTTGTCGGCCTGGGCGTAATCCATCAGCGCCACCGACATGTCGGGAATGTTGCCGTACCGCGCCTCCATGTATTCCAGAAAGGCTGCGCCGGTGCTGATGGTGTAAATAGTGACGTTGGGGGTGATCTTAATTTTCTTCAGGATCTGGTCCAAGGTCAGCTTGCTGAAGGTGTCGCGGCCGCTCGCGACCACCACCAATTCCTTGCGTCCGGGCAGCCGGTCCAGACGGTCGAGGGTGTCATACATTGCGTCGAAAACGTTGGTCTCATGGAAGCCTGGGATGCGCAGCGTATTCAGGGCTCCAAAGATGGCTTGCTTGTCCTGGGTGAAGTCCACCAGGATGTGGTCCCTCATGTCGAACTCGACCACGGCCACCCAATCCTGCGGTTGCAGGTTAGAGGCAAACATGTAAGACGCGTTCAATGCGTCATACATGAAGCTGTAGTTGGTGGCTGCGAACTCCACCAGGAGCACGGCGGTAATCGGCGCCTTGCTCATGGTCACGCTCTGGATTTGTTGCGGAACTCCGTCCTCCCAAATCTTGAAGTGCTCCTTCGCAGCTTCCAAGGGCAGCGCGATCGGGCGGCCGTCTTTCTGCACCACACGGGCGTTCACCGTCACCACCGGGACATCGACGTGCAGCGAAAACTGCGGATTGTCAGCTGGTTTCGGCCTGGGTGGCGGGGGCGGCTCCTCTGTTTCCTTCTTCCTAGGCACCGCAATGGGGCTGGAACTACTTTCTGGTCCGCCCGCTTCGTCGGGAACCTGGCTGCTCGGTTGCTGGCTGGCCTGGGATGGCGACGCGGACGGGTTGCTGCTGGAAGACTGGGCGCGCCCGGGAATTGTGAACAAAAACGCGAATGCCACCAAGGCAATAACCGCTGCCCCAAATGTGTTAAGACCTACAGGTAAAATAATCCGTTGCTTAGGATGTTTCTCAGGACACATCGGTACGCCTCATGGGCCGCACTTTCTGCTAGTATAAATGCAATTCCTGCTAGTTTGATTCGCTGCGGCCGACGCAAAATAGTTCCGCCATGGTTAGACGCACCAGGCGGCCGCAATCGTTATTCCCGGAGGGTCCGGCGCACCCGGCTTGGCGAGCGTACTGGGTGCTGATCGCGGAGATTTACGGCAAGGCCATGTGTTGGCTTAAGGGATGGGGAGTATGTCCCGCAGCGCTATTTCGTCGATTCTAGTGTGTCTCGCTTGTTTCGCGTCCTTCGCCGCCGAAAAGCCAAACGTCCAGATTCTGCCAGTGAGCCAGGTCAAAGCCGGAATGCACGGCGTGGCTTATACGGTCTTTGAAGGCACCACGCCTGAGCCCATGGATGTCGAGGTCCTCGGCGTGCTGCATAACATGGCCGGCCCCAAGTCCGATGTCATCCTGGCGCGGCTGCATGGCAAGAAGGTCGAATACACCGGAGTGGTTGCCGGCATGAGCGGCAGCCCGGTTTACATTGACGGCAAACTCGTTGGTGCCATCGCGTACCGCATCGGTGAGTTCTCGAAAGAGCCCATCGCCGGAATCACTCCCGCCGGTACCATGCTCGAAATCGACGACATCGACAAGACGTCTTCTGCCGACGTGGCGCAAGGCCTGGCACGCGAAAAACGCGAGTCGAGCCGCATCTCCGGACCCGGCGAAACTGGTGGGCTGGATCAGCAGGCTTCCGGCTACGCCAACCTTTTGAAGCCCATTGAGACCCCGCTGGTCTTTACTGGGTTCAGCGAAGATACGCTGCGGCTGTTCTCCAAGGATTTCGCGTCGGCAGGCATTGTCCCGGTGATGGGCGCAGGTTCGGTCAGCAACGACAAGCAGCCTGAGCCGCTCGTACCCGGTTCGGCGGTAAGCGCGATCTTAGTCCGCGGCGACATGAACATTGCGGGCACGTGCACCGTGACCTATCTTGACGACACTCACCTACTGGCCTGCGGGCATCCGCTGCTGCAATCCGGCAATGTTGACATGCCGATGACCAAGGCCACAGTGCTGGCAACGCTGCCTTCGCCGGCCAACTCCTTCAAGATCGTTAACACCACGGAACCGGTGGGCGCATTCGTGCAGGACCGTCGCGCCGGAATCATGGGACGCTTCGACCGCGAACCGCACATGATTCCCGTCACGCTGACTTTCAACGGAATTTCGCATCCCAAACAGTTCCATTACGAGGTGTTGAACAATGCCAAGATTACCCCCGCCGCAATGATGGCCACGGTGTTCAACGCGATCCAGGGAATGAACGAGTACGGCGAGGACACAACCTATCGCCTGCAGGGCGACATTTCGGTGCTGGGCTATCCCAAACTCGGCGTCAAGAACATGTATGCGCCGGCTGATGGAACGGCCCCCACGGCGTACGGTATCGCGCTCTCGATCGGCGAGCGCTTCAGCCGCATTTTCGACAACCCTTACCAGCGGCCGAAGATCGAAGGCGTGGAATTGAATTTCGATCTCGTGCCCGATCGCCGCTCGGCCCGGCTGGAAACCGCGCGAACGGACGTGACCGAAGCGCGTCCGGGCGACCATATCACGATTGAAGCTGTGCTGCGTCCCTACCGCGGGGAAAGCATCGTGCAGCAGATTCCGGTAAAGATCCCAACCTCGACGCCGAGGGGCACGCTGCGCATCCTGGTCAGCGATGGGGACACTCTCGACAAAATGCGGCGCGCGCCCGCCAACATGAGCCGACGTCTCGACCTGGCCTCCACGATTGCGTTACTCAACAAGGAGCACACCAATTCGCAGGTATACGTTTCGCTGCTGGAAGCTAATCCCCAAGCCATGGTGGACGACAAGGTGATGCCGACGTTGCCGCTGTCGGTCATGAATGTGATGGACGGACTGCGCGGCTCGCAGGACATGGTGGTGGTCGGCGAGTCCGCTGTGGACGAGGCCTCAACCCCAGTGGATTACGTTGTCTCCGGCTCACAGATTATTACGCTGACCATCAAATAGGGCGGTGGTCAGGACACCACCGGTACTAGCGCTCAGGATTCAGCTTTCGGTTCGTCAAGGTTGTCATTCCCAGCCCACTGTCAAGTTACACGGGTTACTACTGGAGGAAGTCCAGAACTCGCCGGGTGAATTCGGCCGGTTTTTCCAGGCAAGGAAAATGTCCGCATTCCGGGATAACTTCGAGTCGCGACCAGGGAACGCGCCGCTGGAAAATCTTTGCCATGGGCAGTGGGGCAAGTCCGTCCTGTTCTCCCCACAGAAGCAGCGTTGGCGCCCTCAACCCGCTTATGCTGTGGTCGAGTTTTTCCTCGGGGACATGAAACGTCTCCAGAACACTGCGAATGGTTGGGCCGTCTCCACGTTCCAGGTGTAGCGAATAGGCGAGGTCAACCAATTCGTCGCTGACCATGTTCTGGTTGTAGAACATAGCCTCTAACGTTCTGCGCATGTTCGCGTGGGTGGAGATATTCAGGTCGACCGGAGGATGAATCCAGCCGGCGTCGATGCCTATGGAATCGTTCAGCACGAGCTTGTCCACCATGTCAGGGAACTGCAACCCAAACGCGGCGACAATCCATCCACCAAGAGAATGGCCAAGGAGCGAAGCGCGCCCGATTCCGAGCGCCTGAAGAAAACCTTTCAGCACTTCGACGAATCCGGCGACGCGGTAGGTAATTGGCGGCTTATCAGAGCGGCCGAAGCCGAGCAACTCCAGCGCGATCACGCGATGTGAGGCACTGAGCGCCTCAAAGCAGTAGGCCCACTGATCAGCGTCACCACCCAGGCCGTGGACGAGCACCAGCACCGGACCGCTGCCAATGTCGTAGTAACAGATTGTCCTGCCGAAGACCGTTGTGTTGCGCAGCTCAGGGAGCGGCGGCAGAACAAACTTCGGAGCCGGCGATGTACCTGCGCTCATGGAACGCGCCTCGATCCGCTCTGCTCAGAGTATCTTCTTGCCAAACGCCGATAGTCGTGAAGTCTCGTACTCGCCCCTGCGTCAGCCGGCCAGGATACGCGGAACAGTGCCTCTGAGCGCGGAGAACGCAGTCGAGAATCTAAGGAGCCGTTGAGTCTACGCAGCCGTCGGGTGCGGTTGAATCTTCGCTATCTTATGGCCAAGAATGGCACGTGCCTTGGCCAGTTCGTAGGTGCTCTGTAGGTTCATCCAGAACTCGGGTGATGTGCCAAAGAAACGGGAGAGCCGCACTGCCATGTCGGCACTAATGCCGCGCTTCCGCAACACGATGTCATTAACAGACTGGGCCCTGACGCCCAGCGATTTCGCAAGCCGATACCCAGTGATTTCCATTGGCTTGAGGAATTCTTCCTGAAGGACCTCTCCCGGATGGACCGCCCAAGCAGCCGGTTTCCGCCGTTTCAATGTCATAAAACCGAACTCGATTCCAGCGAACTTAGTGATAATCCGTGATCTCAACTTCGTAGACGTTGCCGTTTTTCCAAACGAAGCATATGCGGAATTGGTCGTTTATCCGGATGGCATGCTGGCCGTTGCGGTCGCCGTGCAGAGCATGCAGGCGATTCCCCGGCGGAACTCTCAAATCGTCCAGCCGAGTTGCTGAATCCAGCATCTGCAATTTTCGCTGTGCCACCTTGCGCAACTCCGCGGGAGGCCACTTCCTACCCCTGCCGGTCTCCCAGAACCGGCGCGTTTCGTCATCTGCGAAGGACTTGACCACGAATGGCTGAAGATTACCGCCCTCCAGCAATCATGTCAAGCATGAATACATGTAAACCATGAATAGTTCAGGGAGGAGAAACGCGGAGCATTTTTACAGAATCTTTTTCCCAAACGCCGACAGCGCCAGCTCTACCGCCAGCTCGGCCGTCTGGTTGCGCTCGTCCAGCACCGGGTTTACCTCCACCATTTCGAAGCTCAGCATACGTCCGTGGTCGGCAATGATCTCCATCGCCAGGTGCCCTTCGCGATAGGTGGCCCCACCCCACACGGGAGTGCCGACGCCGGGCGCGTCTTCGGGATCGATCCAATCGAGATCGAGCGAAACGTGATAGCCGACGCTGCCGCGCCCCGCCAGGCGCAATGCCTCTTCCATCACGGTGCGCATGCCGCGCTCGTCAATGTCGCGCATGGTGAAGACGTGCACACCCGATTTGCGAATGTTCTCGCGCTCATGGTTGTCCACGTCGCGAATGCCGACCAGCACGCAGTTCGAAGGCTGCACTTTCGGGCTGAATCCGTAGAGGTCGGTGAGGGGCGACGGAAACAGTCCCATGATCGCGCCCAGCGGCATACCATGAACATTTCCGCTCGGCGAGCTGTCGGGGGTGTTGATGTCGGTGTGGGCGTCGATCCACAACAGCCCGATTCGTTTGTTCGAGCGGCGGTAGAATTCGGCTACACCCGATACCGTCCCCATCGCGATGGAATGGTCGCCCCCCAGAACAATCGGGATGGCTCCGCTCTCCAGAGTCTTCACTACCAGGTCCGCCTCCTTGGAGCAGGTGTCGGTGATTTCCTTGAGATACTTCGCGTGAGGGTCGCCTTCTGTCTTGGTTTCGGCCAGGGCGACCGGAACATTGCCCACATCCTTCACTTCGTAGCCGAGGGCCTCGAGCTTGGCCTCCAGTCCGGCGACGCGCATTGCCGACGGTCCCATGTCCACGCCGCGGCGTGACTGGCCGAGGTCGAGCGGTACGCCGATGATGCGGATGTGTTTGGTCTCGATGTTTTCGAGCGGCTTGGTGATCGGACTGGTGGCCATAGAGATTCCTGGAGTTGAAACGCCTTTTCAAGCTTACGGATACAACCGGTGCAACGTCCGTGCAAACGGTATGGTTTCGCGCACGTGCTCCAGGCCGCAGATCCACGCCACGGCGCGCTCGATGCCCATGCCGAATCCCGAGTGCGGAACGCTGCCATACTTGCGCAGGTCGAGATACCACCTGAATGCCTCTTCCGGCAGGCCATGCTCGTGGATCCGCTTGATCAGCAGGTCGTAGGACGCTGTACGCTGCGAGCCGCCGATGATCTCGCCGTAACCCTCGGGAGCGAGCACGTCCACGCACAAAGCCAGGTCTGGGCGCTGCGAGTCGGGCTCCATGTAGAACGCCTTCACCGCAGCGGGATAACGATGCACCATCACCGGCCGCTCGAACTGCGACGAAATGTAGGTCTCGTCCGGCGAGCCGAAATCTCCGCCATACTCAAACTTGTTTTCGACCAGGCCCTTGGCGTGCGCTTCCTGCAACATCTTTACCGCTTCGTCGTAGGTGATGCGCGGAAACGGCGTAGCGATCTTCTCCAGCTTGCTGAGGTCGCGGCCGATGGTCTCCAACTCGGGACGGCGGCGTTCCAGACAGCGCTGGACGATGAAGGTAATGAATTCCTCCGCCAGCGTCATCAGGTCGTCGAGCGTGGCATAGGCGATTTCCGGCTCGACCATCCAGAACTCGGTGAGGTGGCGGCGTGTCTTCGACTTCTCTGCGCGGAAGGTCGGCCCGAAGCTGTAAACCTTGCCCAGCGCCATCGCGGTGGCCTCGATGTAGAGCTGGCCCGACTGCGTCAGATAGGCTTGCTCGTCGAAATAGTCCACGGGAAACAGCGTAGTTGTGCCTTCGCAGGCGGCCGGTGTGAGAATTGGCGGATCGGTGAGGGTGAAGCCGTGCTCGTCGAAGTAGTCCCGCGCCGCTTTGATAATTTCGGCGCGAACGCGGAGGACTGCGGCCTGGCGCGGCGAGCGCACCCACAGATGGCGGTGCTCCATCAGGAAATCGACGCCGTGCTCCTTGAGCGAGATGGGATAGGGATCGTCTTCCTTTACGCGCTGCAAAACCTGCGCGTCGCTGATGTCAAGTTCAAAGCCGCCGGGCGCGCGCTTATCGGCGCGGACCTTGCCGGTGACGATGATGCTGGATTCCTGCGTCAGGTTCTTGATGGAGTCGAACAGTTCGGGCGAGACCGCGTTCTTGGCGACAACGCCCTGGATGATGCCGCTGCCGTCGCGAAAGATGGGGAACAGCAGCTTACCGCTCTCGCGCAGGTTGTAGAGCCAGCCGCGAAGGGTGACGGGCTGGCCTTCATGCTGGCCAACCTCGCGGATGGTGGTGAGCGGAGCTTCCGTGGTTTCTGTTTTGATTGGTGCGCTCATGAATTTCCAGAACTGTGTCCTGAATCGTTTTGTATAAGGGCACGGCTTCAGCCGTGCCGCAACCCGGTCGACCAGGAACTCGGGCTTTAAAGCGTGGGTGAGAACTGTGCCGCCCCTACGGGGCTCAGATTAACTTCCCACTCTACCCAGCACTCCGCCTTCGGCTGCGTGCTGGGCTAGACTTGAACCGCCCCTTTGGGGC
Source organism: uncultured Acidobacteriaceae bacterium (assembly GCA_963831675.1). Taxonomy (GTDB): domain Bacteria; phylum Acidobacteriota; class Terriglobia; order Terriglobales; family Acidobacteriaceae; genus Bog-257. Next base: position 84,714 of record CAWHRM010000012.1, on the reverse strand, counting down.
TTGTTTTCCGCACGCTCGTTCCACTGTCGCAAACCAACCGTAGTTCTCACACACCCTCTTTAGCCCCTGCGGGCGCGTGTTTCCGGATGCAGGGGCTAGCCCTGACCTTTTGCTACGCCCTGTACGGCACGACTAAAGTCGTGCCCTGATACGACGCGGAATGATTTATCAAATGAATTCCTGGTTCTTCAAACCGAGTTAGAATGACTATAGGAGCTTACTATGCCGCTGGACTGGTCACAATGTCCTGCCGTGGAAAGCTACGACGAGCGGTTTATCCGGGAAGTGGAGAAGGGTTTGGCAGCCGCCGACCGGGACGAGTTCGTTGAACACGAAGACATCGGCAGGCTCATTGATGGCCGGTATCCCGGCTGATGCGCATTCGCTGTACAGGATGCGCCGCCCATGGCGCACAGAACTGGCCTTAGAGCCGATCACGTGCGGTTTTCCAGCCTCCCGAACGCTTCCACCATCTTTTCGGAAATCTTCTCGCCCTCGACGCTTTCGATCTCGAGCAGCAACGGCGGCACGTGAGGCGCAGCGCGCAGCAGCTCCATCGTCTCCTTCCAGTCGATGTTGCCGTCGCCTGGCCAGAGATGCGAGTCGCGATCCTTGTGATTGTCGTGCACGTGGGTGGAGCGGATGCGGTCCTTCAAAACTTCGAACGCCTGCGGCACGCTCGACATCAAGTGGGCATGGCCGATGTCGAAGCACACCCCAATGTCATCGAAGCGCCCGGCACGTAGCAGATCCAGCAGCTGCTCCGGCCTGGACAGGTCGTTCGTAATGTTCTCCACCAGCAATTGCACGCCTAATGGTTTGGCGAAAGCGTGAAGATGCTCGAGGGAGCTGATCGCCGCCTCCTGCTTGTGCTCGTCCGCCTCTTCGTGGCCCACGCCGACGTGCTGCACCAGAAACTGGAACGGCAGCTGCTCCGCCACCTCAATCGCGCGCTTGATTTCATCGGTGGCGGCGACGCGATGCAGCTTCTCGACCGATGCAATGTTGATGGGCGGCGTGCCGCTGCGTCCCCATTCTTCGTCGGGATGCATGGGCGAGTGCAAGGAGTGAAGGCGGATTCCGGTACTGCGAAACCAATTGCCGATTTCGCGAATGTGCTGTTTCTCGGTGTAGTTGAAGTGACCGCGGGCGGCGAAGATCTCGATGGCTTCGGCGCCTCCGGCAACGAACTGGTCGAGCAGTCCGGGATGCAGCCGCTCACGTTTCGCGTACACCAGGGTTGACATCGCACGCAGCATCAGAAGCCAACCGCCTTCCCGTTGTTACGCCCGTCGCTGGCGCCCAGACGCTCACCCGTCTGGCCGTCAATGGCGATGCACTCGGCGTCGCCCCAGAATCGTTCGCTCACGTCAGTCTTATGTCCCATGTGCTCGAGCAGACGAATGGTGTCAGGCGAGAAACCAATCTTCTCCATTTTGATCTGGTCGGGTGTTCCCTGGTCATGGAAACGCGGCGCATTCACCGCTTCCTGAATGTCCAGCCCATAATCCACAACGCCCATCAGCACATTGGCCACTGTGGTGATGATCGTCGAGCCTCCGGGCGAGCCCAGCACCAGAAAGAGCTTACCGCCTTTGAGCACGATAGTAGGCGTCATCGACGAAAGCGGCCGCTTATATGGGCCGATGGCATTAGCCGGGCCTTGGATCAGACCATAGAGATTCGGCACGCCCTGCTTGGAGGCAAAGTCGTCCATTTCGTCGTTCAGCAGGAATCCCAATCCCTCGGCCGTTACGGCGGAACCAAATGTGTTGTTCAGCGTCGTGGTCACGGAGACAGCGTTGCCCTCGGGATCGACGACGGAGTAGTGGGTCGTATGTTCGGGTTCGTGGATGGATTGCGGCTGGGGATGGGTCCTGGCATAGCTGTCCAACTGGGAGAAGATAGCAGGACGCCGTAGGGTGCCGCTGGGTGTGGCGCGACGAAGATTGATGGTCTCACGCCAGGCGTTCCCGTATCGTTTGTCGATCAGTTGTGCGACCGGGATTTTCGAAAAGTCAGGATCGCCGAGAAACTCCGCGCGATCGAAGAACGAGCGCTGGTAGGCCTCGGCCGTCAAGTGAATGGCCTGGGCCGATCCTGCACCCTGCTTGGCCAGGTCGTAGCCTTCCAGAATGTTGAGGACCTCGATGAGGGCAACTCCGCCGGAGGATGGCGGCGGAGCGCTGATGATCTCGTAGCCGCGATAGCTGCCGCGGACCGGCTGGCGCTCCTTCACATCATAGTGAGCAAGATCGTCGGCGCTGACCAGACCTCCACCCTTCTGAATCGCGTCAGCCAGTTCACGGGCCATCGCGCCGCGATAGAAATCGTCCGGGTTGTCGGCGATGCGCTCCAGCGTTTTGGCCAATTCCGGCTGCTTGAAAACATCACCGGGCAGATAGTAGTTGCCGTCGCGCTGGAAAATGCGTTGCGACTCGGGAAACTTCGCCAGATCGGGATCGTGGAGCGCCTTGGCGTCCTCGTACTCGAGCACAAAACCGTCGCGGGCCAACCGGATCGCCGGCTCCATCACCTGTTTCAGCGAGAGCTTCCCCCAATGCTGCTGGGCGTATGCGAGTCCCGCAACCGACCCGGGCACGGCGATCGCCTTGTAGCCGACCGTACTCATGCCAGGGATGACGTTGCCCTGACTATCGAGATACATGTTGGCAGCAGCCTTGGCCGGCGCCTTCTCGCGGTAATCGAGGAAGTGCACCTCGCCGTCCGGACGACGGAAGAGCATGAAACCGCCTCCGCCGATGTTGCCCGCCTCCGGATAGACCACCTCGAGCGCGAAACCGATGGCTACGGCTGCGTCGACGGCGTTGCCGCCCTCCTGCATGATCGCCGCGCCCGCCTTCGACGCCTCCGGATGCACCGTAGCCACCATGGCTTTGGAGGCATGCGAGGGATGCATCACATTGCCGGCGAAAGCTTGCGCACAGAGGACGAAGGCAAGGATTACGAGTTGGAATTTGCGGCGCAACCTCATAGGGTTAGTGGCAGGAAGATTCGAGTGTCCGTCGGCTGGAGCCGTACAGGGAAGGAACTCCGAGCGATGCCATGACAGAACTGAGGCTAGTCCAGGGTCTCTCAGGGAGTCAAATACCCTTGCAGGCTAACGCGTGAATCGGAACTGACCACCTGCAGGTGCCAGACTGTGCATTGCCGTTTGCGCGGCTGATTCCCTGCGTTGGAACCGTGCCTAACCTGCCTATCCAATTTTGCCGATCATATTACAATTAAGTTGGACGCGATCGACTTTCGAACTTTTCCATGACAACGACAACCCAGGCGGCAACCACCGATTTGCTACAGCAGTATGGGGAAGTCATTCACCGGGCGCTGCTGATCCGCAAGACGGAGCAGCGCCTGTTGGAGCTTTTCAAACAAGGAAAGCTGTTCGGGACCATCCATACCTGCATTGGCCAGGAATTTGTCGGCGTCGCCGTCGCACGGGCCTTGCAGCCGCAGGACAATATTTTCTCCAACCATCGTTGCCACGGACACTTCCTGGCGTACCGGCGGAATCTGGTCGGCCTGATCGGGGAGGTGATGGGGAAGTCGGTTGGGGTATGCGGCGGACGCGGAGGAAGCCAGCATCTGCATCAGGAAAACTTTTTTTCCAACGGCGTACAGGGTTCAATCGCTCCTGTGTCCACCGGTCTCGCCTACGGCCAGAAGGTGCGCGGCACCGATGGCATCACCGTGGTCTATGTCGGCGACGGGACGCTCGGTGAGGGCGTTCTGTACGAGTCGATGAATATCGCCTCCAAGTGGGAAGTGCCGATATTGTTGGTTTGCGAGAACAACTTATACGCGCAGTCCACCAACCAATCGCAGACGCTTGCGGGCAGCATTCGCGGCCGGGCGGAGGCATTCGGCATCGAGACGGCGCACAGTGACACCTGGCATTGGCCAAAACTGCTGGATTCCATCGCGGAAAGTGTAAGGCTGGTCAGGAGTACGTCCAAGCCGCGTTTCCATCAAGTGGATACTTACCGTTTGATGGCGCATTCGAAAGGCGACGACAACCGGCCCGAATCCGAAGTTGCGCCTTACTGGGACCGCGATCCGCTGGCTTTGCTGACGGAGCAATACGCTTCCGACCCCCGTTTTCAGCAAATGACTTGCGAGATTGAGCAACTGATCGACCAGGCAGTAGCGGAGGCAGAAGCGGCTCCATTCTCCAACGAGAATCTGCTCTGCGCCAGCGGGGTTCCGGATGCGGGCCTGTGGCAGGAGCGCTCGTTTCCGAGAGAACGCGTCGTGGATTCCGTGCGCCGCGGCCTGGAAGAAGGGCTGGCGGAGCACGACGAGGTTGTCTTGATCGGCGAGGACATCGAGTCGCCTTATGGCGGAGCGTTCAAGTGCACCATGGGTTTGAGCTCGCGCTTTCCCGGGCGGGTGCGCAATACCCCGATCAGCGAAGCTGCGATTGCGGGCCTCGCGAATGGGATGGCCTTATCCAAACTGAAGCCGGTGGCGGAGATCATGTTTGGCGACTTCATGGCTCTCGCGGCCGACCAATGGATCAACAGCGCCGCTAAATTTCATTGGATGTACAACGGCAAGATCGATGTTCCGATGGTCCTCCGTACGCCTATGGGCGGCAAACGCGGCTATGGACCGACCCACAGCCAGAGTATCGAGAAGCACTTCCTTGGCGTTCCCGGGACCAACGTCCTGTGCCTGCATCATCGCTATAGTCCAGCGCAGCTCTATCGCGATCTGTTGGCGACGATTACTGCGCCCACGCTGGTGGTGGAAAACAAAATTCTCTACACCCGGTATGTAAACCCCGATCCGCCGGCGGGGTACTCGTTGCTATTCAGTGCGGAGACTTTCCCCACCGCACGACTGATGCCCAGGCAGACGCCCGATCTGACAATCGTAGCCATTGGAGGCATGTCGGTCGAGGCGGAAGAGGCGTTGCTACGGCTCTTCGAGGAAGAAGAGTTGCTAGGCGAACTGTTCCTGCCCACACAGCTTTATCCGTTCGATATTGGCATCCTGGAGGAAAGCCTATCCAGGACGCACAAGCTGCTGGTGGTCGAAGAGGGACAGGGTTTTGTCTCAATGAGCAGCGAGATCCTGGCGCAGGTGGCGGAACGCTTCAGCCATCTGAATGTGCAATGCCGCCGGCTGACCGCCAGCGCCTGCCCGATCCCGTCAGCCCGGCCGCTGGAAGAACAATGCCTGCCGAACACCGATGCCATCGTGCGCATGGCCAGAGAGTTGGTCCGTGAATTCGTCCACTGAAATCAGAATTCCTCGCGAGATCGTCAACGACGACGTGGTGAAGATCGCCGCGTGGGAAGTGGCGGATGGCTCAAAGGTCCATCCAAAGCAGGTAGTGGTGTCGATTGAAACCTCGAAGGCGGTAATCGACCTCGAAGCCGAAGCGGAAGGCTATCTCGAGATTCTGCACCCCAAGGGCGCGGAGCTTCCGGTGGGCGAGTTGATTGCGCGCGTCCAGGCGCAGCCGGTAGTCCAGGCGCAAAAACTGATTTCCACGGTAGCGGAAAAAACCTCCGTTGGCGGAAATGGTGCACATGCGGCCACTGTCGCAGCCGGTTTGCGCATCTCAAAAAAGGCGCAGCTGCTGATTGAGCAGCACGCCATCGACCCTGGCGTGTTTGCCGGAGCGGAGTTAGTGCGCGAGGCGGATGTGGTGGCTTACGTGGAGCGGCAGAAGGCGGAGCCAGTGGTGGGCACGGCGGTGCTCGAAGCTGCCGGCGCGGCAGCTGAACCGGGGTCCTTGCCTGAAGAGCGCCGGTCGCGCCCCAGGCCTGGCGGTCCCGCGGTGGCGCAAAAGAAACGGGGCGGACTGCTACACGACGCCCGAGTTTCAGCCGCGGACCGGGGTGGCAAAGGACTGTTTGCTCTCGCCTTCAATTATTTGTGGCGCAACTGGTTTCTGGGGAATCTGGTTCGGTGGGCACCGCGAGGCCTGATCCTGCCACTGCACCGCCTGCGCGGAGTGAAGATCGGAAAGGATTGTTACATCGATCCCAACGCCATCATCGAGACCGCTTATCCGGAGAACATCACCATCGGAAACGACGTCCGCGTAACGGCGCGGGCCATAATCATGACCCACATCAAGGCGCCGCATTACCTCCGCGAAAGCGGGATCATGCCGGTAGTCCTTAAGCCTGTCGTGCTGGAAGACCATTCCTTCATCGGGGTCAATTCCGTTATTATGCCTGGCGTGAGGGTGGGGAAGGCTTCCGTAGTCGCCAGTGGGGCAGTAGTGCTGAGCAACGTTCCGCCTTACACTATGGTAGCGGGCAATCCCGCGAAGGTCGTCAAGACTTTCCCGCGGCCCGAGGAGAACGGCTAGATGCGTGTTGACAGCGGAAACGACATCCTCAATGCGTTTTGTATCGATCTCGAGGAGTGGTTTCACGTCTGCGAAGTCAGCACGCCCTATGACAATCCGACCACCTGGACCTCGGCGCCCAGCCACGTGGTTAAGGACACCGAAGTCATCCTGCGGTTGCTGGACGAGCAGAAGGCCAGAGCGACTTTTCTGGCTGTCGGCTGGGTGGCCGAACGCTACCCCGATCTCATCAAACGCCTGGGCGATGCGGGTCATGAAGTCGGATGCCACAGCTATTTTCATCGCCTGGTCTACACTCTGTCGCCGGAAGAGTTCGATCGGGACCTCGAGCGTTCCCTGCAGGTGCTGCGCGAAACCAGCGGACAACCGGTCACTACCTTCCGCGCCCCCGGATTCTCCATGAAGCGCGAGTGTTTCTGGGCTTACCCCATCTTGCGGAAGCACGGCATCACAGTGGATGTCTCGGTCGTTCCCGCGCGCCGCGACCACGGCGGCATTGACGGGTTCAACCGCGATCCCATGGTCCTGCACACGGAAGCGGGCGCCCTCAAACTGTTTCCTGTGTCCATCATGAGCGCCTTCGGCAAACGGGTGCCGTTCTCCGGAGGCGGTTACCTCCGGCTGTTCACCAAACCCATGATCCGTTTTGGCTACCGGCAGAACCATCGCGAGGGCCGGCCGGTCATGGCGTACATCCATCCGCGGGAGATCAATCCCCAGCAACCACGGCTGCAGTTGCCGCGGGTCAAGAGCTTCAAATACTACGTGAACATCGACATTGCGGAAGAGAAGCTGCGCTGGCTGCTGAAGACCTATAGATTCGGTACCGTGGCGGACGTGCTGTCCACGATTGACACCTTCGATGAGTATCAATTGATAAACGGCGATATGGTCCCGCTCACCAGCGTTGCCGCTTCCCACGCTGGTGACCTGGCAGCCCAGGTACACTCCTAAAGCGTTGTCCCGGTTTCGGTTCAGCTTTCGGTGAGGCGGACCGTGGTTTCCTTCCACAGGCTCTTGGGCGGAACGAAGAATACTTTCACGCCAAACAGAGAACAAGCCATCAGCACGACGAATGTCCGGAACGGAGAGGTCAGCCGTTTCAGAGGGAAGTTGGCGGGCAGAATTGCGTCCAGAGCGGCCAGTCCGTAGAACGTAAACTGCCCAATGGCCGCGGCGGCGCGCCAATAAGGCGGCAAGCCGAAGGTCACCAGCGCCATCAGGATCAGGCAGTAGGGCACCACCACGCGTCCGTATTTTCCAGACAAAAAGTGCAGCCGCATACGGTTCTTTGAGCTGAACAGTTCCGGCATCAGCTTCAACAGTTGATACAAGCCGGCCTGGCGACGCACTTTCCTTTCGAACTCGGAGTCAAGACTGGTAGGAAAATCAAAGATCTTGGCCGTGGGCTCATAGACTACCCGATAGCCCTTGAAGAATGCCGTCAGCGGCAGGTAGGCATCATCGAGAAGCAGGTTGGGCGGAAACGGCCTCCACAGGTGGCGCCGCAATCCATAGAAGGCGCCACTGCAGCCAAAACTGGAATCGATGCGCATCATCTGCTTGCGTATCCAGAGTTCGTATCGCCAATATAGATCGGTATAGAACTCCTCGTGCGTCTGTTCGCTTACTACTCTCAGTTCAGCACTGACCGCTCCCACCCTGGGATCCCCGAAGTTTGCGATGAGATTGCGGAGGCAATCGGGATCGAGAGTCTGGCGCACGTCATTGAACACGATGATTTCGCCAGCGGTCTGCGGGACGGCAACATTCAGCGCCTCAGGTTTGCCGCCATGGGGAACGCGCAGCAACTTCACGCCATCCGATGCGAAGCTGCGCGCGATCTCGTCGGTGCCGTCCGTCGAACCGTCGGAGACAACCAGGATCTCCATCAGGTCGCGTGGATAATTCAAGTTCAGAATTGTCTGCAGCTTGCGCTCGAGAAACTTTTCTCCGTTGTAGACGGTGACCAGAATCGAGACGGTGCGAAGCCGGTCGTCCTTGTGAACAGGATTGTTGGCATGTCTGGCCATCCAGCCCAGCAGCAGCGGATAGCCGAACAGCGCATAGAACATGGTGGCGGCTGCGATCGCGAAAACGATCAGGCTGAGGACCTGCGTGGGAGCCAGCGCGGTGGCGGGTAACAAGCTCAAGAAACCTATTCCGATGCAGACGACAGCGCTCATGTTCACGGTCAGACGCTAACCGACAATCCACCGCGTCTCCTTCGAGTGCCTCCGAGAGCGGCGCGCATTCTAAGATCGAGACTAGTCCACGTGTCCAACTGAGTCAATGGAACCTGACAGCACTTGCTGAGCGCTGTATCGTTTCGGTCGCTCAGTTCATCCAATCGACTTGGCCTGGTTTGGGTGAAGGGCTGCTGAAGACATGTTCCGCCCGACCACTCCGAATATCCAACATCCTCCACTTCACAGAGGAGAACTATGAAAACAGCCGTCGTTCAGAAACCAAATTCTCCTATCGTTATTGAAGAACATCCTGTGCCCGAACCAAAATCCGGCGAAGTGCTTATCCGGGTTCACGCCTGTGGTGTTTGTCACAGCGACCTTAACGTGCTGTTGGGACTGTTTCCATTTGGGAAATATCCCATGGTGCCGGGACACGAGGTCGCCGGCGTGGTTGAGAAGGTTGGTCCGGGCGTGACCTGGCCGGCAGTGGGCGACCGCGTCGGCATGACCTGGCTGTTCTCGTCCTGCGGGCACTGCAAGATGTGCGTGCAGGGCGACGAGGTGCTGTGTCCGTTTCTGGAGGTCACGGGAGTTACCAAAGACGGTGGCTACCAGGAATTCATGCTCGCCCCTGCTTCCTATGTTGCCCCGATTCCGGACGGATTGGATTTTGCCGAGGCCGGTCCGCTCATGTGCGCGGGGCTGACGGTGTTCAACGGAATGCGTAACGCCGGATTTCGGATCGGTCAGAAAGTCGCGGTCATCGGTCTTGGCGGGTTGGGACATCTAGGCGTCCTCTACGCCAAAGCGATGGGCGCGCGCGTGGCGGTTATCTCCAATACGCCAGACAAGGAGGCCGAGGCGCGCGAACTCGGCGCCGAGCATTTCATCAGCACACAAACGAAGAAAGCCGGTGATGCCCTGAAAGAGTGGGACGGCGGAGCCGATATCATTCTGGCAACTGCGCCCAGCTCGGAGGCGGCAACCGACGCCTTTCCCGGCCTGGCGCCGGATGGCACGCTGGTATTGCTCGGCGTTGGGGCAGGCGACGTCAAGGCGTCTCCAGCGGACCTGGTCGGAGGGCGCCGCCACCTGATGGGGTCGCCGTCAGGCAGCCGCAAGGACATTCGTGCCACCCTGGACTTCTCTGTGCACAACCACGTGGTACCGCATATCACCAAGGTCCCGCTGGAAGATGCCGGCAAAATGCTGGAATTGATGAACGCTGGCAAGCTGCGGGGGCGGGCGGTGCTGATGCTGCGCTAGACACCTAAGCCGGCGATGAGGCGATATAATGTTCGATTGCTACCGGCACGCAGTTCCAGCTATACATCCTGCGGAAGGACAATATGCCAACCGATATAGTCATGCCCCAGATGGGGGAATCGATCTTTGAAGGGACCATCACCAAGTGGCTGAAGCAGCCGGGCGAAAAGGTCCAACGTGACGAGCCGTTGTTCGAAATCTCCACCGACAAGGTTGATGCCGAGATTCCTGCGCCTGCTTCCGGTACGTTGCAGGACATCAAAGTTCAGGCCGGCACGACCGTCCAGGTGAACACAGTTGTGGGCACCATCGCTGCCGAAGGTGAAGCGGCGGCCGCTCCGCCGCCCGCTGCGGCACAGCCCGCGAAACCTCCTGCAGCGGGAGATGGCAGCCGCACCGCTAAGGCCGAGTCGGCACAGCCCCCGAAGGGTGAGGGACCCCAAGGAATACCGGCCGATCTCTCGACGGACGAGAAAGATGGATTGGAGCGCCAGCAGCAGGGCGCCGTCCTCGAGGATGCCGAAGCTGGCGAGCAGGGACGCGTGCGTTCCAGTCCGCTGGTGCGGAAGATTGCGAAAGAGAACAACGTCGATCTCGCGCAAGTTCCGGGAACCGGACTTGGCGGCCGTATCACCAAGGAAGACATCGAGTCCTTCATCGCCCGGCACGGCGCAGCAGCGGCGCAGCCCGCCGCTGCCGCAAAACCGGCGAGCGCACCGCCAGCCGCGGTTTCCGCGCCCGCCCAGCCGGCGCTCGCCGCCCCCGCAGTCACCACACCCCTGCAACCGGTTGGCGCAGTCACCCCTGGCGAGATCGTGCCCATGTCGGTCATGCGCAAGAAGATTGCCGAGCATATGGTGCTTTCCAAGCGCACCAGCGCCCACGTGCACGGCGTTTTCGAGGTGGATGTCACCCGCATCGTCAAGTTACGCGAGAAGATGAAGGCGACGTTCGAGCAGGCCACGGGCAACAAGCTCACCTTTACCCCGTTCTTCGCGCGCGCCGTGGTGCATGGCATTCGCAAATGGCCCATCATCAACTCGTCGGTGGAAGGTGACAACATCCACTACCACGCTCACATCAACCTGGGCATCGCCGTCGCGCTCGATTGGGGGCTGATCGTGCCCGTGGTCAAGAGCGCCGAAGAGCGCAGCTTCGTGGGCCTGCAGCGCGCCATCACCGATCTGGGCGAGCGTGCCCGCGCCAAAAAGCTGAAGCCGGACGAGGTGCAGGGCGGAACGTTTACCATCACCAACCCTGGCATTTATGGGGCGAAGTTCGGAATGCCGGTCATCAACCAGCCGCAGGTCGCCATCATGGGCGTGGGCGGCATCGAAAAGAAACCGGTGGTGGTCACCGACAAGGATGGCAACGACTCCATCGCCATCCGCTCGATGATGCACCTGAGCATTGGTTATGACCATCGCATCATTGACGGCGCGGTAGCTGACCAGTTCATGGCTGAGGTGAAGCAGTTCCTCGAGAACTGGAACGAAGAGCTGCTGTAAGCGGTTGTCAGTTGCGAAGCAATCAACGGCAGGCCGGCAAGCCCTGCCGTTTTTACTTCGAGCGGCTCGATGGCGGATCTGGGATTCTGAGATTGGTGGTGCTCGATCTCAAACCGCTGGCTGCAACTGTCTGGCTGCGGGCGCGAAGTTTGTTCAGGATTTCGATTTTCTCGGAAAAGCTAAGCGCCGCCAGTCGTTTTTGCATCTCGGGCATACTCATTGTTCCCCTTTAAGTACCTAGTCTCGAACTGCCGCCACAAGGGAGAGAGACTATATCGGGCAAGTAGTTGGCCTAGTTTGTGCCGATCTACGGCTTCTTGCTCCAGGAATTGTAAGATGCGGACGTGGTTCTTGGCGCGTCCGGTTCGAAGTGCGATGGCAAGCAGGTGCTCGGCCACTCATTCTGCCCGCACTGGTAGAATCCTGCTATATGGATTTCACCGCTGTTGGGGCGATGTCGGGAGACTGGCTTGGTATTCCAAGCGAAGAGGATGTCGCACGCCGGAATCCTTTCCTGGTTCTGGCAGCGGACAGCCAGCGCATCATGAGTTCTTTCACCGGCGACCCGAGAGGTGGCCCGCGACCGGGGGCCGACGGGCCTTTGTTGGTGATGCCTCCCCAGCATGAACCGAAGCGGCCGAGCCTCTGGATGAAGCGGCTCTGGCTCGTAGTTTTTGTGCTGTTTTGTCTGGAAGTCGGCATCATTCTGACCGTTCTGCCCTGGACCCGCATATGGACGGAGAATGCGCTTCTGCTGGGACATCCGCAAATCCACGAATTCCTGCAGCAGAATTTTGTGCGCGGCCTGGTCAGCGGACTAGGCCTGATTGACATCTGGATGGGAATCGCCGAAGCCATTCGTTATCGCGAGGGCCCTGAGGCGTGAAGCATTGTCCCGGGCGGCGCTATCGCGCGGAAGGGGCGCGTTCATCCTACGTTCTCATCGGACTGTTATAAGAACTTCATGCCTGACAAGAAAGACGAGCATCAACACCACAATCGTGCGCCGCTGGCCTACGAGAACAAGAAGTTTCTCAACAGCCCGGACGGTCGAATTTTGCGTATTCTCGCGGAATACCAGGAGCCGTTGACCCGCTTCCGCCGTGAACGGATCCAGGACACCATCGTCTTCTTCGGCTCCGCGCGCTTCCATAGCCGCTCCCAGGCAGAAGAAGCCTTGCAGGTGCTGGAGAGGCCGCACTCCGTCAAACTGGCGCCCGCGGACGAGCAGCAACGCCTCCGGCGCGCCAAGGCCGACGTCGAGATGGCAGCGTTACTACGAAGATGCCCGTAAGCTGGCCTTTCTGGTCACACAGTGGACGAAGTCGGTCAGCCAGCAACGCCATCGATTTGTGATCTGCACCGGTGGAGGGCCGGGGATCATGGAAGCCGCCAACCTGGGAGCCTCCGAAGCCGGCGGCAAGACGATCGGGATGAACATCAACCTGCCGTTCGAGCAGATGCCCAATGCCTACATCACGCCAGAGCTCAATTTCGAGTTCCACTACTTCTTCATGCGTAAACTGTGGTTCGCTTATCTGGCTAAGGCGCTGGTGGTCTTTCCCGGCGGGTTCGGCACCTTCGACGAGCTGTTCGAACTGCTGACCCTGGCGCAAACGGAAAAGCTTGCCAAGAAGATCTGCATCGTGATCTACGGCAAAGAGTATTGGGACCGCGTGATTAACTTTCAGGCGCTGGTTGACTCCGGAACCATCTCGCCCAAGGACCTGGAATTGTTTCACTGGGCCAATACACCGGACGAAGCCTTCGAGATATTGCATTCCGAACTGACGCAGCACCACCTGGACCAGTGGAACACGCGCGAGAAAGAGCCGGAAATTGCGAAGACCAGACCGTAGTTTCTTCACCACTGAAACCCCCGAGGCACAAAGAAGCAAGAACCCTTTCACCACGGAGACACCGGAACCACGGAGGGCAAGCGGGAATAGTCCGGTGATTTCCGGGTTCTTGGGTGATCAAAGAAAATCTCCCTTCTTCTTTTTTGCTCCCTCCGATGCCTCAGTGTTTCGGCGTTTTTCAGGCCTTCGTGCTCTGCTTGGTGAAGGTTTCTTTGTGCCTCGATGGTGAATAGGACTTGCCCGTGGCCCAGGCCCATCTTTGTGCCAGTCGGGATTTTGTGGCAGCGACGGCACTTTCGTCGCTCGCAAGAGTTCACTCAATCGGCGTAAACTGTTGGCCGCATGTCCTTAATTTTAGACGTGGCCGGTCTGACCGATATAGGACGGGTGCGAGCCTCCAACGAAGACAGTTTCGGCTACGATGAGCGGCTCGGCATTTTTGTGGTATGCGACGGAATGGGCGGACACGCAGCCGGCGAAGTTGCCAGCCGGATTGCCGTCGATACCGTTCTCGGGTACTTCCGGGCGCACGAGCCTGCGGTGAAACAAAACGCCTACCTGGATGATGCCCCCCTTGGAGCGCGTCTGCTGGCTGAAGCGGTCAAGCAGGCCAACGATTCCATTCTTGAGTACGCCGAGGCGCACAAGAACACTTCGGGCATGGGAACCACCCTGGTGGCAGCCCGTTTTTTCGAGGGCACGATCAGCATCGCGAACGTGGGAGACAGTCGCATCTACCTGCTTCGCGAAGGGGAATTGCTTCAGCTCACTGAGGACCATTCGCTGGTGATGGAGCAAGTACGCCGGGGCATGCTCACTCTCGATGAGGCCAAACGTTCGGCGGTGCAGAACATCATCACGCGCGCTCTGGGCACCGATGAAACCACCCTTCCCGACCTCGGTGAATTCCCGGCGCAGGTTGGCGACATCCTGCTGCTGGCGACCGACGGCGTTTTGCGCCATGTCGAGGACGCCGAGATTCGGAACATCCTGCTGCAAGTTCCTTCACTGAAAGCAGCCTGCACAACCCTGATCGATGCCGCCAACGAAGGTGGCGGCGATGACAACTCAACCTGCGTGCTGGTGCGTGTGCGTAACGGGGAGATAGTGGAAGAAGCCTAGTGGGTTCCCCTCGGACCAGCACGATCGTTTATTTCATCGCTCTCGGGCTCGGCCTGTTCTCGGGTTGGGTCAATCAAACCGTTGACGACGCTCTGCTGACGGCACTGTGCATACTGGCTTTCACCATGCTTCTTGGAGTCTGGAAAAAGGACCGTCCGTGGCGCTGGGTGCTGCTGGTGTGGGTGGGCGTTCCCATCGTGCTTGGCTACTACCAGTTTGTCGTTCGCTGGCCCCATAATCGCGGCCAGGTATACGGAGCATTCCTGCAGTTGCTGGCGGCCAGTGCAGGCGCGTTTGGCGGGCACTTCATGCGGCAGATGATTGACAATGTGTTCCTGAAGCAGGGGGACTGAGGCACGCTATTCCAATACAGCGATCAGTGGCGTCTGCTTGTGCACGACCTCACCAACTTCCGCCGCATTCGTTCCAGAGCTGCGTAACTCGGAAAAAAGCCGCTCGGTATCCGAAGCCGCCACCGAGATCAGCAGGCCGCCGGCAGTCTGCGGATCGTAAAGCAGCGTGCGGATCTCTTCCGGAACGCCGGTCGCAAACTCCACGCAACCCTCTACAAAGTTGCGGTTAGCCTTCAGGCCACCGGGCACGAGGCCCGCGCGAACGCATTGCAGTGCACCGTCCAGCAGCGGAACATGTGCGGCATGGATCCGCAAACTGACGCCGGAGGCAATCGCCATCTCGCGTGCGTGGCCGATAAACCCGAAGCCGGTGACGTCGGTCATACCGTGCACCGCGAAGCCGTGAGAAATGACCTCGGCCGCCGCGTGGTTCAATGTGGTCATGGACCGCACGGCGTCGCGCACCCAGGCAAGATCCGCTTTGCCGCGCTTGATTGCAGTTGAAATTACGCCGGTGCCGATAGCTTTAGTGAAGATCAGACGGTCACCCGCCTGGGCACCGCTGTTCGCCAATATTCGTTGCGGATGGATAGTGCCGGTCACCGCATAACCGAGCTTCATTTCGTCATCACGGATGCTGTGTCCGCCAATGATGGCGCAATTGGCCTCGATCATCTTCGACAGTCCGCCAGCCAGCATCTCTTCGAGCACCTTGAGATCACCGCTATCGGGGAAGCAGACCAGGGCGAGCGCATTAATCGGCCGGCCACCCATCGCGTAAACATCGCTAAGCGCGTTGGTCGCGGCAATTTGGCCAAAGATGTACGGGTCGTCGACGATCGGTGTGAAAAAGTCAACCGTCTGCACCAGCGCCAGCTCGGGAGTAAGTTGATACACTCCCGCGTCGTCGGCTGTCTCGAAGCCGATGAGCACATTGGGATCGTGTTGCCGGGCTAATTTCCCAAGCACCGAGTCCAGCACCGCCGGACTTAGCTTGCTGGCTCAACCCGCGGCTTTCACCATCTCCGTCAGGCGCGTTGTCTTCACGTCGGCCATCCTGGTTCATTCTAGCAATCGGCGAAGCGCAGGTGAGGTCTGCACTGGAATAGCTGTGCGTGCCACTCCGATCCCCGCCAGTCCGGGTGGCGAAACTTCTACCGCCTGCACGGGTTAGGTTAGCCATCCTTGCGAAGAAGAAGCAGTTGTCCGGTTTCGAACCAGCGCGCGCGTACCGTATAATTGCGCTTTCATTAACCCTTTACTGAGGTTTTGATCATTTCTTGTCATCTTCAGGTAGGACCCGCGGCGAGATCAGTTCGCGGGGCCCGCTGTTGTGCCACGGCGATCGGTTTCTTCCTCGCGTTTCTTTTCCTTGCGGACACGTGTGCGGCACAGCAGAACAATGTGGTCGCGGAGATTATCGTCCATGGAAACCGCCGCATTCCGGCGGACACCATCAAAGCCCGCATGTTCACCCGTCCGGGAGATGTTTACGATCAGGCGGCGCTGGAGCGCGACTTCAACTCACTGTGGAACACCGGATATTTCGACGACCTGCGCATTGAGCGGGAGCCCTCGACCAAGGGCTGGATCATCCACGTTTACGTCAAGGAAAAGCCGACGATCCGTGAAATCAAGTATGTCGGCTTGAGTTCGGTTTCCCAGAGCGACGTCCTCGACAAGTTCAAGGAACGCAAGGTCGGCCTCACCCAGGAGAGCCAATACGATCCGACCAAGGTGAAGCGCGCCGAAGTCGTCATCAAGGAACTGCTGGCTGCCCACGGTCATCAGTTCGCCACCGTTCGCTCCGAAGTTCGTCCGATCCCGCCGGCCGCCGTCGGCCTGACTTTCGTGGTAAAAGAGGGTCCGAAGGTGAAGGTGGGAAAGATAACCTTCGAAGGCAACAAGGCGATCAGCAGCCGCCAGCTCCAGAGTGCGATGAAGAACCTGAAGCCGATTGGCATCCCGCACTCGATTTTCCTGGAGAACCTGTTCCCGCGAACCTACGATTCCACCAAACTGAACGAAGATGCCGAGCGCGTCCGCTACTTCTATCAGACGAAGGGCTACTTCAAGGCACTGGTCTCCGATCCGCAGACCCAGATCCACGACACCAGCGGCTTCCGTTGGTACTTCCCGTTCAGGCCCTCACCGGGCAAGGCGGTTGACATCAAGCTCCCGGTGGAGGAGGGCCCGCGCTATCGTTTGAAGGAAATCACTTTCAGCGGCAACAAGGCTGTCGCCGACACCAGCCGGCTGCGGCCCTTGTTCAAGATCAAAGACGGCGACATCTTCGATGCCGAGGCCATTCGCAAAGGTCTCGACAGCCTGCGTAAAGCGTACGCCGCGCTCGGCTACATCAACTTTACTCCAGTGCCAAACACCATCCCCGACGACGAGAAGAAACTCATTACCCTGCAAATCGATCTCGACGAAGGTAAGCAGTTCTTTGTCCGACGCATCGAGTTTCAGGGCAACACGACGACCCGCGACAAGGTCATCCGCCGTGAACTGGCCATCGAAGAAGGCCAGGTGTACAACGGCAACCTTTGGGAGCTGAGTCTGCTGCGCCTGAACCAGTTGCAATACTTCGAGACGCTCAAGCCGGAGCAGGACTCCGAAATCAAGCAGAACGTGCAGGATTCCACGGTTGACATTACGCTGAAAGTCAGAGAGAAGGGCAAAAATAGCATCGGACTGACTGGCGGCGTCAGCGGATTGGCCGGAGGCTTTATCGGCCTCAATTACACCACCAATAACTTGTTCGGTAAGGGCGAGAGCTTAACCGTGCAGTTCCAGATCGGCCAGTACCAGAAAAACGAGACACTTTCGTTTACCCAGCCTTACCTGTTTGACCGGCCGCTCCAGTTTGGTTGGTCGGTCTATCACAGCAGCTACAACTACAACCAGGCTGCACTCACGCAAATCCAGCTCAACCAGACCGTCGCCCTGCCTCAAAGCTATCAGGCCCTGTTGCAGAATTTCACGCAGACGAGCACCGGCTTCTCGACTTCACTCGCCTACCCGATCAAGCGCTCCTTCAAGCGCGTGGGTATTACTTACAATTTCGATGATTCGTCGGTCACGACGTATAGCCAGGCTTCGGCGGATTATTTTGAGACCCTCGCCTTCCGTGGCATCTCCGGCCCCAACTCCCTGAATGGAATCGTCACCAGCAAGATCGTTCCCAACCTCTCCTACAACCGGATTGACAACCCGGCCCGGCCGCACTCCGGACAAAGCTTCTATGTTGCCACCGAGTTCGCCGGCATCGGCGGGAATGTGAGGTATTTCAAGCCGGTGGCCGAATATAAGAAGTTCATCCCTGTGAACAAGGGTCGTAACACTTTTGGTTTTCGCGTGCTGGGATCGTGGATCACCGGATATGGCGGGCAGGTGGCTCCGCCGTTTGACCGGTTTTACATGGGCGGGGACACCGACATCCGCGGGTTTGACATTCGCGCCATCTCCCCGGTCGCCTTCTTCCCCACCGCCGTCACCATTCCGTTGCAGAACCCTGATGGCACAGCGGTCCCTCTGAACCCGGCCAATCCGCGGCAGGGAACTTGGAACGTTACCATTCCCGTGGAACAGATTATCTTCCCGGGTGGCGATACCAACATTGTCAATAATCTCGAGTACCGCGTGCCCATTGCTGGACCGGTGACGATCGCCGCCTTCGTCGATACCGGAATGGACTTCATCTCGCAGGATTCGCAACTGCGTATTGCCGGGCCGCAGGTAACAGACCTGCAAACCACGGTCTTCGGCTGCCCGTACTTAACGTCCACGTACGCCTGCGCCGGTGGAAACACGATTCCGTTCTCGGCTCAGCTCAAGCCAGTTTCGGGCACCAACTACCAGCCACGTATGTCGACCGGCCTCGAACTGCAGGTCATCATGCCGGTGGTCAATGCGCCCTTCCGCATCTATTACGCGTACAACCCGCTGCGAATCGACGAAACGGTGGTTTCGCCTAACCCCCTGACCCGCGCGATGTTTCCACCTGGAGCGGCTGGTGACTTCACGTATGCCCAGGCCGTTTCGGTGTTCCAGCCGAGTTACCTATTACGCGAGCCGCGCAAAACGTTCCGCTTTACCGTGGCCACCACGTTCTGAGACGGCATGAGTTCTGCCTGTCGGATGTGGCACTTCCAGCGATCAAGCTGGGCTGGTTTGACGGTAGGAAGCGGGGTTCCCTATAATCGGGGTATCCGCACCGCCGAATTTTCTGGCCGGGGACTCAAGGGCTGCAATCTGAGCAGTCAGAGTTCTCCGGTAGTCCGGGCAGGTCGTAGCTTGATCACGACCGCCGCTGGAGAATCTGAGGAATTCCCGGAGCAGTTCAAGGAGCTACACCAACTCAATGAAGCGTACGTTCATAGCCACTGCCATGTTCGCCGTGGTTCTCGCCATTTCGGCGCCGGCCCAGTCCGGTACGCCCACCCCCGGTGGCGCCGCTGCGCCCGCCGCCTCGACTCCCGCCGTCTCCACAACAAGCTCCGGCGCGGTCAAGATCGGCATTGTCGATATTCAACAGGCAATTATCGGCACCAATGAAGGCGCGCGCGATTTCGAAGCTTTACAGAAGAAATTTGAACCCCGCCGCACCGAGCTGCAGAACCTCAACACCGAGGTCGAGAATCTGAAGAAACAGCTCAATACGCAGGGGGACAAGATGAACGAGGAAACGCGTGCCACCCTTGTAAAGTCCATCGAAACCAAGCAGAAGAGTTTGCAGCGCTCGGCCGAGGATGCGCAGAACGAATTTCAGGGCCAGCAGAACGAGATCGCGCAGCGAATACTGCAAAAGATGGCGCCGGTGATCGATAAGTATGCCAGGGCCAACGGCTACGGTTTATTGCTCGATTCCTCGAACCCCTGGCCGCAGGGTCCACTTCTCTGGGCCACGGCTGGTGTGGACATAACCAAGCCGATTGTTGACGCTTATAATGCGCAGTCGGGCGTTGCCCCGCCGACTCCATCTGCTGCAAAACCTAGTGGTTCGGCAAGCAGCAAACCGTCGGGCACGGCTCCAGCTTCTGGCACCGCCAAGCCGGCTTCCGCCACAACCAAGCCAGCTTCCGCCCCGACCAAGCCACAGTAAGATTGCCTCGG
Organism: uncultured Acidobacteriaceae bacterium; assembly: GCA_963831675.1. Classification (GTDB taxonomy): domain Bacteria; phylum Acidobacteriota; class Terriglobia; order Terriglobales; family Acidobacteriaceae; genus Bog-257. The sequence goes on along the minus strand of CAWHRM010000012.1, from coordinate 64,950 downwards.
GTTATGTTCAAGGCCGCCATGCGATGGCGGCCTTTTCTCATGCCTGCGATTGCTCTTACCGAGCGCGAAACTACCTTCCTGTGACCACGCTTGAGGTAATCGCACAGCCGATTACTCGCACCATGACCGGATAACGATTGGGGTCTCTGCGAGCAATTTCCAGGATTCCCAGTCCTGTGGAAAATCTTGTGGAGAAGGTGGGAGACGAAAGTTGTAGTCCGTGTTCTTTCAGCTACTTAGCAACTCTGCCTACATTGTGATGCAGATTTAAGAGATAGATAAATCAGGAGGTTAGCGAGAGCGTAAACATTTCACATTTGATTTCATGAAGATCGGGGTGGCGGTCCTCCTCTCCGAGGTTTTGCACAATTTGCCCCAATTTACAGGATAGTAACATCGCGGTAATCCCGGAAAAGATCTCAATTCTCATCGCTCCGAACTGCTGCATCGTTTCAGTCTTCGCCCACCTTAAGCACTGCCAGAAAGGCCTCCTGCGGGATGTCCACCCGGCCTATGCGTTTCATCCGCTTCTTACCTTCCTTTTGTTTTTCCAGCAGTTTCCGCTTGCGGGAGATGTCGCCGCCGTAACACTTTGCGATTACGTTCTTGCGCATCGCATGCACGGTTTCGCGGGCAATGATCTTTGCGCCGATCGATGCCTGGATGGCGACCTCGAACATCTGGCGCGGGATTAGTTGTCTCATCTTGGAAACCAGCGCCTTGCCGCGCTCGTAGGCGAAATCGCGGTGCACGATGATGGAAAGCGCATCCACCGGATCGCCGGATACGAGGATATCAAGCTTGACCATGGGCGATTCCCAGGATCCTGTCAGGTGATAATCCAACGAAGCGTAGCCGCGTGAAACCGTCTTCAGGCGATCATAAAAGTCCAACACGATTTCGTTCAGCGGCAATTCGTAGCTCAGCATCACCCGGGTCGAGCTGACGTATTCGAATCCCTTTTGCTTCCCGCGCTTCTCCTCCACCAACTTCAGTATGCCGCCAACGTACTCCTCATTGCTGAGTATGGTCGCCAGGATTACCGGTTCCTCGATCTGGGCTATCTCACTCGGGTCCGGCCAGCGCGATGGATTGTCCACTTCGACCACAGTGCCATCCGTCAGCGTGATTCTGTAGCGCACGCCGGGAGCCGTGGTGATCAGTTCGAGATTGAACTCGCGCTCCAACCGCTCCTGGATGATTTCCATATGCAACAGACCGAGAAATCCGCAGCGGAAGCCGAAGCCGAGAGCGGCCGAGCTCTCCGGCTCGAAGAAGAACGAAGAATCGTTAAGCCGCAACTTTTCCAGCGCTTCGCGCAACGCCGTGTGTTCGTGAGCGTCCACGGTGTAGAGTCCCGCAAAGACCATAGGTTTGAGTTCCTCAAAGCCCGGTAACGGCTCGATCGCGGGATGATTGTCATCGGTGATGGTGTCACCAATCTTGCTGTCGGCGACGTTCTTGATATTGGCGCTCAGAAAACCAACTTCACCGGCAGTCAATTGATCCACTTCCACCGGCTTAGGGGTCAGTACTCCCAGCGTTTCCACGTCGAAAGATCGGCCGTTCGACATAAGGCGGATGTGCTGGCCCTTGTAAAGCGTGCCTTGGATGATACGAGCGAGCACTACCACGCCACGATAGGAATCGAACCAGGAATCGAATATGAGTGCCTGAAGTTGATTGCTGGCGCGGCCCTTCGGAGGTGGGATGCGCTTGACTACGGTCTCCAGGACTTCAGGTACGCCCTGTCCGGTCTTGGCGCTGATGGCCAGGGCATGAGAGGCGTCAAGTCCCACAGCGCCCTCAATCATCTCCTTGGTGCGCTCGATGTCGGCGCTCGGCAAATCAATCTTGTTGATGACCGGGATGATCTCGAGACCATTATTGATGGCGATGTAGGCATTCGCCAACGTCTGCGCCTCGACGCCCTGCGAGGCGTCCACCACCAGCAGCGCGCCTTCGCAAGAGGCCAACGAACGTGAAACTTCATAGCTGAAATCCACATGCCCCGGCGTATCGATCAGGTTCAGCTGATAGGTTTGGCCATCCGCCGCCGGGTACATCATGCGGACGGAGTGGGCCTTGATGGTGATGCCACGCTCCCGCTCCAGGTCCATGGCGTCGAGCACCTGGGCCTGCATCTCGCGCGCGGTCAGCGAACCGGTGAGCTCCAGCAGGCGGTCGGCAAGCGTGCTCTTCCCATGGTCGATATGGGCGATGATGGCGAAGTTTCGGATGAGTGCTGGATCCATCGAAGATAGCCGGGCGCTAGCTCGATTCTACAGGAGGCGAAGCACGGGTCTCACGCATCGAAAGTTAGCGTAGAATTGAGGCCCGAAGCAGCGTAGAATTCAGTCAGCATGCAAGCTGAGATCACGACGACGCAGTTGTTCCTTGCAGCGGCGTTTCCCACCATCCTATCGCTGTCTGGGCTCGTGGTATCGGTTGTTGGCTTCGTCAATAACAATGCCCGCATCAGCGACTTGAGTACCGGACTTAACGCGCGCTTCTCTGATCTCAAAGCCGACGTTAACATTCTAAGCGGGCGTGTTGATACGCTCATCGGCACGGTGAACGACCTCGACAAAAGGGTGACCCGGATCGAAGACAAGCTGGGGATTCGGCCGCAATAAAGAACGAGATCCTCCCTAACTCAATCTACAGAAGGCGAGTACCGCGCTGGATTCCGCGACGGGGCGGGTAGAATCGAGTCTGCATGCCCTTGATCCTCGCCTCCGCTTCACCACGCCGCTCTGAACTCTTACGCAACGCGGCCATTGCCTTCACCGCAGAACCTGCACAAGTGCCGGAACAGCCGGGTCCCGATGAGACGCCGCTGGATTATGCGCAACGGCTGGCCCGCCAAAAAGCGCATGCCGTGTATGCGCGCCATCCCGGTGGCTTCGTCCTTGGCGCAGACACCGTGGTGGTCGTCGATGAACATCTGCTGGAGAAACCTTGCGATCCCAAGGACGCCGCTCGCATGTTGCGTCTGCTGTCAGGCCGGAACCATCAGGTCATCACCGGCGTATGCCTTATGGCTCCGGGATACGAACGGACGGAAGCCGAAACCACGCAGGTCCGGTTTAGCCCTATGTCGGAGGATGAAATTGCGTTCTACGTCGCGACCGGCGAGCCCATGGACAAGGCCGGGGCTTACGCGATCCAGGGCATCGCCTCACGCTGGGTCGAACGCATCGAGGGCTGCTACTTCAACGTGGTCGGGCTTCCGCTTCCGCGGGTCTATCGCATGTTGCGGGCAGTCGAAGCAGCTACCACCACACCGCTGACTTGAAGCGAAAGCGGCATTTCAACGGTAGTGCTGAAACTTTAAGGGCGGGAGAAAAACTCGCGGATCAATACTTCGGAGGCCTCCACGATTCGAGGAGCTCGGAAGCGGGCCTTGAAACACTACTTTTTTTCGTCAGGCGTGGTTGCTTTACTCGCGGAGTCATCGCTGCCACTCATCGACGATTTGAAGTTGCGGATGCCTTCGCCCAGGCCCTTGCCCAGTTCACCCAGCTTCTTCGGGCCGAAGATAAGCAGGGCAATGACCATGATGACCGCCAGTTCGGGCAAACCAAGTTTTCCACCAAACATAAAGTCCTCCGGTGCAACAGCCCGGTTCGTCTGCGACTCCGCAAAGTAGGCAGCGGGCTACTGCCCCGATTCTAGGCTCTCAAACCAGGCGCGTCAAAGAAAGCGTCGGGGCTGGCCTAAGCGATCGTCTCGATCAAACCGGCCAACAGCGCGGCGCGGCGCGGCAGTTCGGCCGCGACCACCGACTCGTGCGTCGCGTGCGCGCCCTCGCCAACTGCGCCGAGCCCATCGAGCGTCGGGACCCCGACTCCGGCCGTGAAGTTGCCGTCGGAGCCGCCGCCGACTGCGACTTCCTCCAGCGAGAAACCCAACTCGGCGGCGATTCCTCGCGCCAACTCGAACAGCGCGACCACCTGCTCGGTCCGTTCCAGCGGAGGTCGATTGATACCGCCTTCAATCTCCAGTTTGCATGCGCTGTTTAGCGGACGGAGCTGCCGGATCTCACGCTCCATGATCGCGCCGTCGCCTTTGTGAGCGACGCGAAGATCCACTTCAGCCACCGCCTCAGCGGCGACCACATTGGTGCGCGTTCCGCCACGGATGACTCCGACATTGAGCGTCGTGCCCCGCTTGAGATCGGTGAGCTGCGAAATAGCAAGGACCTGATGCGCGAGTTCGAGGATTGCGCTCTGGCCCTTCTCGAAGTCGAGCCCGGAATGCGCGGCCTGGCCACTGACCTTCACGGTGAACGATCCCACTCCTTTACGAGCCGTCTTCAGTGCTCCTCCCGGACCTGAGGGCTCGCAAACCAGCACCGCAAAACATTGCCCCGCCAGACCTTCGGTAATCGTGCGCGAGCTGTTGCTGCCTCCTTCTTCGTCGGAAACCAACAGCACCTTCACTGGCCGAGCCAGGCCGGCCCGCGTCTCCCTGATTGCGGTCAGGGCAAATATGATCTGCGCGATACCACTCTTCATGTCAAAAACGCCCGGTCCGTAGAGCCGTCCCTGCTCCTCGCGCCAGGGCATGGAGCGAATCGTTCCCACGTCGTACACGGTATCGAAGTGTCCCAACAGCAGCAGCGGTTGGCGATGGTCGGCGCCGCCGAAATCGACCTGCAGGTGGTCGCCTGCGATGTCATGGCGATGGATCTTGACCTGACCGCCGATACGGCCGAATTGCGCCTCCAGATACGAGCACAGCTCGTCACAGGCCAGCTTGTCGTGGGTCGGCGATTCGCGCAGAACCAGCTCGCGGACACAGGCTATCATTTCGCCCTCGCGCTCTATGAGCCAGCGCAAAAGTTCGCTGAGGTTGCCGCCTGGTTCGGGAGGTTTCGTCCTACCCATCTGGATGATCTTTGCCATGCCGATGTCCCGCTCCTACGGAATGTATAATCGTGACTTTCACGGGACCCTCATGAGTGACATGGTGAAAGCACCGGACGGTGTCGACAATCTTACTCTCGATATTGAGGATATACTGCGCATTCTGCCGCACCGTTATCCGTTCCTGCTGGTCGACCGCATCGTCCATCTCTCGCGCACCAAGCGTATTGTGGCGATTAAGAACGTTACCGTCAACGAACCGTTCTTCGCGGGACACTTTCCCGGCCATCCCATCATGCCTGGTGTGCTGGTAGTGGAAGCCATGGCGCAGGCGGGAGGCGTCCTGCTGTTGACCGAGTTCCCTGACCGTGCCGAAAAACTGCTGCTGTTTACCGGCATCGAGCGCGCGCGCTTCCGCAGACCCGTCAGGCCCGGCGACCAGCTTCGCATTGAGGTCGATGTCCTGGCCTGGCGCGGCACGGCTGGACGGATGCAAGGCAAGGCTTACCTGGGTGAAAAGCTAGCCTGCGAAGCCGTTGTCACCTGCCGTTTGCTCAACCGCTCCGCGAAATCGACGGAAGGTGCGTCGCCCGAGTAGTCGCAAGATCCAGATGAACATTCACCCGACGGCCATCGTCGATCCGTCCGCGAAGATACCGGCATCGTGCAGAATTGGGCCGTACTGTGTCGTGGGCGCCAACGTGGAGATAGGCGAAAACTGCGAACTCGTCTCGCATGTCGTGCTGGACGGGCCCTCGCGGTTGGGCAGCGACAACAAGATTTATCCGTTCGCCGTAGTTGGCATGGATCCGCAGGACGTGACCTTCGCGGGCGAGACCACATGCCTAGAAATGGGTGATCACAACGTCATCCGCGAGTACGTCACCATCAATCGCGGTACCGCGAAGGGCGGCGGAGTGACCCGCATCGGCAGCCACGTTCTCATCATGGCTTATACGCATATCGGGCATGACTGCTTCATCGGCGACCACGCGATGCTGATAAACGCCGCTACGCTGGCAGGTCATGTCACCATCGAAGAATGGGCGGTGGTCGGCGCGCTCTGTCCAGTGCATCAGTTCGTGCGCATTGGAGCGCACTCCTACGTTGGCGGGGGAACGACGATCACCCGCGACGTGCTGCCGTACTCGATGACCAGTGCCGAGCGCGATACGCATGCCTACATGCTCAACAAAGTCGGGCTGCAGCGGCGCGGGTTCTCGCCCAGGCGGATCGCGAAGCTGCATCACGCCTTCAAAGTGTTGCTGGCTTCTAAGTTAAACACGTCGCAGGCACTGGAGAAGCTGCGCTCCGAAGACTGCCTTGGCGAAGACGTCGAGCTGCTGGTGCGATTCATCGAAACATCGCAGCGCGGCATTATTAAGTAATCTGGAAGCAGACCACTGCTCATGACGGACGCTCCCCAGAAAATCGGACTGATCGCAGGGAACGGCAAGTTTCCGTTTCTGGTGCTCGAGGCAGCGCGCTCGCAGGGCCTGCACGTGGTGGTCGCCGCCATCAAAGAGGAAACTCTTCCCGAGATCGAGCAGCGCGGCGCGGCAGCGGTCTACTGGCTGTCGCTGGGCGAACTATCCCGGCTCATCGAAACCTTCAAGAGCGAGGGCGTGACCCATGCCATCATGGCGGGACAGGTCAAGCACAAGCAGATATTCAGCAGCATCAAGCCTGACTGGCGGCTTGCGAAGCTCCTCCTCTCACTTACCACCCGAAACACCGACTCGCTGATCGGTGCGGTGGGGAAAGTTCTCGCCGAGGAAGGCATCACGCTCATGAGCTCCACCGCGCTGCTCGAGCCGATGCTCGCCGATGAAGGCGTGCTCACCCGACGCGGCCCGACTGATTCCGAGCAGACCAACATCACGTATGGACGCGGCGTCGCGAACCATCTTTCGCGCTTTGACGTCGGCCAGACCGTTGTTATCGCCGAAGCCGCTTGTGTCGCGGTGGAGGCGATGGAAGGCACGGACGCGACCATTCTGCGAGCCGGCGAGATCATGAAGTCGCCATCTCTGGGCAAGGAGCCGTCCACCTTGAGTCGGGCGCTGACCGTGGTCAAGGTCGCCAAGCCAAACCAGGACATGCGGTTCGACGTGCCAGTCGTTGGGCTGAAGACGATCGAGACCATGAAGTTGGCTGGCGCTACGTGCCTTGCGCTCGATGCTGCGCGATGCCTGCTGTTGGACAAAGCGGCTCTGCTGTCGGCGGCCAACGAAGCCGGAATCTGCATCGTGGCTGAGACGCCGATAAGCCACATTCCACATCACAGCGCACCCTGAGCTGCGACGATTTGGCAATCGTAATGGTCAGGTTGGCCACTGGGTAGCGTTTTCTCGTATCATCGAGTGTCGTCCATGAGAACTCGCCGAAAGCAGTTGTGGGTTGCCCTAGCGGTTGTCCTGGTTATCGCCGGCGGTATCGTCACCGCCATGCTGCTGCGCAGTCGCGCTGCGCCCGATGCAGCTCGTCTCCTGCCCGAATCCGACGCGGTCTTTTACGTGAACCTCGAACCCATTCGGCTGCTTACCGACCTGGGCAAGAAACCTTCGAAAGATCGCGATCCGCAGTACGAAGACTTCGTGAACCAGACCGGGTTTGAGTTTGAGCGCGACCTGGACAAGGCCGCTTTTGCCATTCATTACGCGGCCAACAAATCCGGCGAGACCCGCTACAGCGAGATTTTCCAGGGCCGCTTCGACAGTGGACGCGTGAGCCGATACCTGCGCAAGCTCGCCGGTAAGGTTGAAAGCTATCGCGATTTCGATATTTACATCATTCCGCTGGAAGGACGGATGGTACGCGTCGTCCTGCTCGGGATCGATATTGCAGCCGCCTCCAATGCCGCCGATCCCGACGTAATTCACGGCATCATCGATCGCTACAAGCAGGCAGCGCTGCCCTTCGCGGGTCCGCCGCTGGTCGGCGAATACTACCGCCGGGTTCCGCTGGGAAGCCTGAATCTGGACGATTGCCCGCCTGCCCGCCTCCAGCGCGGCGCAGGAGCATGGCGAGCTTCTGTTGCCGGGCGGGTGGAGCGGTTTGCTGCCGCCCAACAGCGTGGTGATTGCCTCGGCGCGGCCGCTCAACGATATCCACTTGCGGGCGCAAGTTCTCACCCGCGACGAAGCCCAGGCGCGCAGTTTCACCGAACGGGTGAACACCTACCTGGCACTTTTCAAGTCGCTCGATATCTCGATGGACTCGGCCGGCCCGGACAAGGACGTGAAGGAGGCCTTCGACAGTTTAGAAGTCCATCAGGACAAGAGCGAGGCCGTGCTGACGGCCAAAGTCCCGTACGCATTCTTTAAGAAAGTATTGAGCGAGCCGGCGATCGATCTTGGAGGGGAAACACCAAAACCGCCGCAGCCAAGCGCTCCGGCGCCTAAAGCCAAATCCCCAAAGTAGTTGCGTTAGCTGCCGGCAAACCGTCCCGGTTCGACGGTGGCGCGCAGGAACTTGTGCGGATTCACCGGCACGTCATGAATGCGGACCTCGTAGTGCAGATGCGGTCCGGTGCTGCGTCCACTGAGACCCACATAGCCAATCACTTGACCCCGCCGTACGCTCTGCCCATCGGCAACCGCGAAGGCCGACAGGTGGCCGTAGCGGGTGGCAATGCCGTTTCCGTGGTCAATCTGAATCATGCGGCCGTATCCGCTGTAAAAGTCTGCGTACGTTACCACCCCATCCGAGGGCGCCAGCACCGGCTGTCCGTAGTGACACGAAATATCCACACCCGAGTGGAACGCGCCCTCACCGTTGAACGGATTGATGCGTTCCCCGAACGCGCCCGTAATCGGCCCCATGACCGGCCATAGGGCCGGGGCCGTAGTCGCATTTACCCATTCGGTAAGAGTTGCCTGGTGGGTCAACCCGAGTCCAAGTCCAGCCGTGGCCGCGCCAGTCAAGGCTGAGCCCCGCAAAGCATACAACTGGTCTATGGACGACGCCACGTCTTCCGGCTTAACCGGTCCATCGGTATCTTGCAGCAGCTTGGGATTGCGTTTCAGTCCATAGATGACCGAGACCTCGTTGGCCAGCGATCCCAGCGATGCGACCTGGATGTCTTTCTCGTGATTCACCTTCTCCAGCTGCGTGTAGCGGCTTTCCAACGCCTTCTTTTCCGAGCGTAACTGGTTGAAACTGGCGACCTTCCACAACATGCGGGTGTAGGAGCCAGCCATGCCAGTAATGGTGAACATGCCCAGCAGGGCGCCAGCCAGGAAGACGTACAGGTAGTGAACCGGGATGGGTATTTTTCGTAGCTGACCTTCTGCGTCACGGGCTACGAAAAGGATATAAAAGCGTTTTCGCAATATTTTTAACCCTCAGTTAAAAATGGTTCCGGTGTTTGATCCAAACAACCTATGAAAATCCGGAACGCTGGCCTTGCTGGTCCGAACTGCTCGTTACAGGTCCCTGGAGAAGCGTGGGTTAACGGTTCTCCGCCCCGGCACGGAACCTCTTCGTGGCCGGGCGCTTGGCTGGAATAAAGGACTTCAAACCGTAACAGACCGAACCACAGATGTCAACGAAACTGGGACAAGTGCTTCCCACTAAAGTGGCATGCGTAGGCGCCAGCCGGTTTGGCCCTCTTCCCGTCGGGTATAGTGTCGGAGGAAGATTGACAAGGGGACCGGGGTGCCGCTTAACGAAAAATTGCTCATCCAGCGCATTCGACGGACGGCTCGGGGAGGCCGCTCCGGGCGTGGCATCGGCGACGATTGCGCTGTCCTGCCCATTCCACGCGGTCACGAAGCCCTGATCACCACCGACTTCAGCCTGGAAGGCGTGCATTTTCGCCGGGAATGGCATCCGCCGGACTCGGTTGGGCACCGCTGCCTGGCACGCGGGCTGAGCGACATAGCGGCGATGGGAGGCAGCCCGCGCGCCGCGTTTCTTTCTCTGGCGCTTCCGTCCGACCTGCCACAGCCATGGGTTGACCGTTTCATCGCCGGTTTGCTGAAGCTTGCGGCTCGATTCTCGGTCCCGCTTGCCGGAGGCGATACCGCGCAATCGCCCGAGGGAGTGCTGGCCGACGTCGTGGTGCTCGGCTCGGTTCCCGCGGGACAAGCAATTTTGCGCTCGGGCGCGCGCGCCGGCGACTCAATCTACGTGACCGGCACGCTGGGCTCCGCAGTAGCCGATTTGAACCGGCTGCGCGACGGTGAGAAGCTGAAGCCGAAGGCTCATCCCAAGCACTTTTATCCCGAGCCGCGTCTTGCGGTTGGACAATTCCTGCGAGACAAGAAGCTGGCCTCCGCCATGATCGATATCAGCGACGGCCTTTCCACCGACCTTGGCCACATCTGCGAGGAGAGCAAGACCGGCGCCGTAGTGTATTCCGAGTTGCTGCCTGCGTTTTCGGACGAAGATGGATTGAGGTTCGCACTGCACGGCGGCGACGAGTACGAACTGCTCTTCACCGCCCGTCGCAACCGTCGCATCCCGACCCAGATTGCCGGCATTCCGCTTACCCGCATTGGGGAGGTAACTGGCGGCAGGCAGATGAGACTCGCCATGGCCAACGGCGGGACAGCAATTCTGAAGCCCGGCGGCTGGGAACATTTCGCCTAAGAATCCTGCACTCAGCCGGCACAACCACCCGGCAAGTACATCCGTCACAATGTCCGGTGAGCCTCCCCAGGTAGAACCCCTGCTGTTCCGCGTCAACGCTGTTTATAATCACGCCCATGGACTTGGAGCAGAAGTTGACCGAACTGAAGCGGCGCGACTCGCTGGCCGACGCCGGCGGCGGCCAAGAGCGTCGGGCGCGCGAGCACAAGCAGGGCAAGATGTCGGCACGCGAGCGCATCGAGTTTCTGCTCGACGAAGACACCTTCGAAGAGACCGATAAACTCGTCACTCACCGCTGCACCGACTTCGGCATGGACGAGCAGAAGTATTTCGGCGACGGCTTCGTCACCGGCTACGGACGCATCGAAGGCCGCCTGGTGTTTGTTTTCGCCCAGGACTTCACCGTGTTTGGCGGCTCGTTGTCGGAAACCAACGCCGCCAAAATCGTCAAGATCATGGACACCGCGATGCGCGTCGGCGCGCCGGTGATCGGGCTGAACGATTCCGGCGGGGCGCGTATTCAAGAAGGCGTGATGTCGCTGGCCGGGTACGCTGACATCTTCCTGCGCAACGTGCTGGCTTCGGGCGTGGTCCCGCAAATCTCCGCCATCATGGGCCCATGCGCCGGCGGCGCTGTCTACTCGCCCGCCATGACCGACTTCATCCTCATGGTCAACAAAACTTCGTACATGTTCATCACCGGCCCCGACGTCATCAAGTCCGTCACCCACGAAGAGGTGAGCAAGGATGAGCTGGGCGGCGCGATGACCCATAACGAGAGGTCGGGCGTGGCCCATTTCATGGCCCACGACGATGCCGAGTGCCTGAGCATGGTGCGCGAGCTGTTCAGCTTCCTGCCCTCCAACAATCTCGAAGATCCGCCGCGCAAACCCTGCACCGATCCCATCGACCGCGCTGACGAGAGCCTGGACACTATCGTTCCTTCCGAATCCAACCAGCCTTACGACATCAAAGACGTCATCAACACCGTCGTCGACGACGGCTACTTCTTCGAAGTGCAGGAGCATTACGCCAAGAACATCGTGATCGGATTCGCACGGCTGAACGGCAAATCCGTCGGCATCGTTGCCAACCAGCCTGCGTTTCTGGCCGGCGTGCTCGACATCAGCGCGAGCATCAAGGGGGCGCGCTTCGTGCGCTTCTGCGACTGCTTCAACATCCCGCTCATCACCTTCGAAGACGTTCCCGGATTCCTGCCCGGCACACAGCAGGAGTACGGCGGCATCATCACGCACGGAGCCAAGCTGCTCTTCGCCTTTTCCGAGGCGACCGTGCCGAAGATCACCGTGATCACCCGCAAAGCCTACGGCGGAGCCTATTGCGTTATGGCGTCCAAGCACATTCGCACCGACGTGAATTACGCCTGGCCGACCGCCGAGATCGCGGTCATGGGACCGGAAGGCGCGGTGAACATCGTTTACAAACGCGACATCGAGAAGTCGCAGAACCCGAATGCCGATCGCGCCGCCAAGATCGAGGAGTTCCGCGAGCGCTTTGCCAATCCTTATATCGCCGCCGAGCGCGGCTATCTGGACGCGGTCATTCGTCCCCGCGACACCCGCCGCAAACTCATCCAGGCGCTCGACATGCTGGAGAACAAGCGCGCCCAGAACCCGCCCAAGAAGCACGGCAACATACCGTTGTAAGAAGTTAGCGCCAGCCATTCCCGCTCCAAAAGGAACGGCACAGCCTTTCGACTGTGCCGTCGCCAAAGTACCAGCTCTTACTTCTTGGCCGCCGCGGGCGCCGGTTCCCCCACGCGCTTAGCTATCTTGAAGGCGAGCTTGCGCTCGCGCTTGTCCACATCCACCACCACATGGTCGCCGTGCAGCACTTCGCCATCCAGGATCTTCATCGCCAGCGGGTCCTGAATCACCGCTGGATGGCCCGCTTCAGCGGACGCGCGCCATAGTTCGGATCGTAGCCCTCGGTGAAGACCAGTTCCTTGGCCGCGGGCGTCAGCTCCAGGCTGATCTTGCGATCGGCCAGCAGCCTCCGCAAGTCTTCCAGCCGCAGGTCCACAATCTTCGCCAACTGCTCCTTGCCCAGCGGATTGAAGATGATGATGTCGTCCACCCGATTGAGGAACTCCGGCTTGAAGCTCGCGCGCAGCGCCTCCATCACTCTCTGGTGCGCTTCGGAGACCTGCTCCGGCGTGCGCTGTCCGAGGTCCTGCAGGTAGCTCGATCCGATGTTCGACGTCATGATAAGGATCGTGTTCTTGAAATCGACCTGGCGTCCCTTGCCGTCGGTCAGCCGGCCGTCATCCATGATCTGCAGAAGGACGTTGAACACGTCGGGATGCGCTTTCTCGATTTCGTCGAAGAACACCACCGCGTACGGACGACGGCGCACCGCCTCGGTCAACTGCCCGCCCTCGTCGTAGCCGATGTAGCCGGGAGGCGCGCCGATCAGCCGCGAGACGGAGTGCTTCTCCATGTACTCGGACATGTCGATGCGGATCATGGCGTGCTCGTCGTCGAACAGAAATTCCGCCAGCGCTCGCGCCAGCTCGGTCTTGCCGACGCCGGTTGGACCCAGGAAGATGAACGAGCCAATCGGCCGCCGCGGATCGCTCAGCCCGGCGCGCGAACGCCGGATGGCCGCGGCCACCCGCCCTAAAGCCTCATCCTGCCCGACCACGCGCTGCCGCAGCCGCTCTTCCATGGTCACCAGCTTTTTCACTTCGCCTTCCAGCATCTTCGACACTGGAATCCCGGTCCACTTGCTCACGATCTTGGCGACGTCTTCCTCGTCCACCTCTTCCTTCAGCATGCGCGACTGCTTACCGTCCATCGCGGCGCTGAGTTTCGTGACCTCCGCTTCGAGCTGCGGCAACTCGCCATACTTGATTTGCGCGGCGCGATTGTAATCGCCCTTGCGCGTGATTTCCTGCTCCTCGAGCTTCAGCCGCTCGATGCGCTCCTTCAGTCTCGCGCACCTTGGCGATGGCTTCCTTCTCCTGCTTCCAGCGCGCCTTCAGCGCGTTCGCCTCTTCCTTGATGTGCGCCAGCTCCTTCTCCACCGACGGCCAGCCGCTCGCGCGAGTTGGGATCGTCTTCCCGCTTCAGGGCCTGGCGCTCGATCTCCAGCTGCGTTGCGCGCCGTTCCAGCTGGTCGATCTCGGTTGGCATAGAATCGATCTGGATGCGCAGCGAGGCTGCCGCCTCGTCAATCAGGTCAATGGCCTTGTCCGGCAGAAAGCGATCGGAGATGTAGCGGTGCGACAGCGTCGCCGCCGCGACGATGGCCGAGTCCTTGATGCGGACGCCGTGATGCACTTCGTACTTCTCGCGCAGTCCGCGCAGGATGGCGATCGTGTCTTCCACATTGGGTTCGCCCACGAAGACGATCTGGAAACGGCGCTCCAGCGCTGCGTCCTTCTCGATGTACTTGCGATACTCGTTCAGCGTGGTCGCGCCGATCGCGCGCAGTTCGCCGCGCGCCAGCGCCGGCTTCAGCATGTTGGAAGCGTCGATGGCGCCTTCCGCCGCGCCTGCGCCCACCAGCGTGTGCAGCTCGTCGATGAACAGAACGATCTGTCCCTGCGACTGCTCGATCTCCTTCAGCACAGCCTTCAGGCGGTCTTCAAACTCGCCACGATACTTTGCGCCCGCCAGCATCGCGCCCAGGTCCAGCGAGACCACGCGCTTGTTCTTCAGCTGCTCCGGAACGTCGCCGGAAACAATGCGCTGCGCCAGACCTTCCACGATGGCGGTCTTGCCCACGCCGGGCTCGCCGATCAGCACCGGGATTGTTCTTGGTCCGGCGCGACAGCACCTGCACCACGCGCCGCACTTCTTCGTCGCGCCCGATCACCGGATCGAGTTTGCCTTGACGAGCCAACTCGGTCAGGTCCTTGGCGTAGCGCTCCAGCGCCTGGTACTTGGCCTCGGGATTCTGGTCGGTGACCTTCTGATTGCCGCGCACCGCGGTCAGGCCGCGCAGAATGTTGTCGTAGGTCGCGCCTGCCGTGGCCAGGATCTCCTTGCGCCGCATCGCGCTTCAGCTTGGTGATGCCAAGCAGCATGTGCTCGGTGGAGACGTAGTCGTCCTTGAAATTCGACGCCTCCTTGAAGGCGTTCTCCAGCATCTGCGAAGCCGCATCGGAGAGATGCGCCTGCGTAGCGCCGCTGCCGGAAACTTTGGGCAGCTTCTCGATCTCGCGCATCGCTTCGGCCTGCACCGTCGGCACATGCAATCCCACGCGCTCCAGCAGCGGCGGCAACGATGCCTTCGCGGTCCTCAATCAGCGCCGCCAGAATGTGGACCGGCTGCAGCTCCGGATTGCCGTGCTCGCTGGCGAGATCGTTCGCCCGCTGCATTGCCTCCTGCGCCTTAACGGTTAATTTGTCCCAACGAATTGCCATGGTCTACTCCAGTTGTCAGTGGCAGTCAGTGGCAAGTTGTCAGTTGTCAGAAGATGCCCGAAGCTGGCGTCCGCTCACAAACTAAATACGTACGGGATTGCCTCTCCCACCCAACCAAAAGCCGGGTTGGGTGGGGCACCCGGCCTTGCCTAGGCTCTCGCCTGGATGCTGGGCAAGGAGACCTCAAAACTTAACATTTTTTGTTTCCCAAACCTCATGTTTCTACGCCTGCTCTCTTCCCCGGCATCCGTCGAAAACCGAATCTCCTATTACTTGGGACGGACGAATACCAAACAGACCTCTCCTTCCACACATTGCCGATAATCATCCTGTCTTCGTTCGATACAAAAACGACGATATAGTCAACTTTCTTTAAGCGAATTTCATGGCCTCTGAGTGTACCGCCTGGCAGAGTCCCGGCAACGTCTTCAAGCAGGAGCGCGGTCTTGTAACCGTCCTCCTTGTACCTCGTCAGTTCAGGAAGTTTATGTCCAACTGCCCGCTCAAGTCTTTCGCTTTGTAGAGCTTTTTGGTTCTCTGGTTCTTGAGGCATGCCCCAGACGTTTCCATTCAACTGCGGGTGGTCCCCACTACATATAAGTGTTATCTTGTGCCCCTCGTATTCAGTCGGGATGTAACTGTCCAGCGATAGCAGTGTCGGGGCGGTTTTCGCCACCCAGGAAGAGAGGTCGCTGACAAACCGTGCCCTACGCTTCCCCACAAGGGAATCCACTATTATTGGAGGAGCAGCAAGGAAATAATAACGGTCGCGGGGAGTTCGCTCCTTACAGCCAGCATTGACCGAACGGACTATATCGCGCCACCTGTCCACATACTTAATCTGCCAATCGAAAGATTCAACAATGGTATGCTCAACCGCAATCTTGTCATTTTCATTGCTGCTGGAGACGAGAACGAAGTCAACGTCAGGAGTGCTTCGATTTACCTCATCAGGCGATTCAAGCTCCACATATTCTATGTCCGTGAGAGACTTCAGAATGGTAATAAAAGTGTCGCATGCGTTCTGTTCGTTCGGTTTCTTCATAGTCTTGACATAATCTTGACCGGAATTTCCATTTTGCTTTCCTGGCGACGAAAGTCGCCAATTGCCGCCTACCGCCGCTTCCGTCATTGTGGCTTCGCCTGATGCGCCTCGAACCACTTCCGCACTCTCTGCTGAACGCGAGATTGATCGGCAGGCGTCAGGAGTGACGCGGCTTTGTCTCGATACCTCGCAACCTGTTTCGCCACCGAGGCGTCCAGATCGCCAGCAGCCGCTAGATCAAGCCAGAAATAGGCTTCTGCGTAGTCCTTGGGCACACCATGGCCGTCGTAGCACGAAGCACTAAGCTTGAGCTGCGCCTCAGCATCGCCCTGCTCAGCCGCCTTGCGCCACCACGCTGCCGCCTGTGTGTAGTCCTGTGGGACACCATGGCCCTCGTGGTACATAACCCCAAGGTTGGATTGCGCATTGGCATCACCCTGTTCAGCGGCCTTGCGAGACCAAAACACAGCCTGAGCGTAATCTTGGGGCACCCCTTGGCCCTTGTAGCACAAATTCCCAAGGTTGGATTGCGCAACAGCGACACCCTGCTCAGCCGCCTTGCGATACCATGCTGCCGCTTGCGCGTAGTCCTGGGGCACGCCCTGGCCGTGGTGGTACAAACACCCGAGGAGGTATTGCGCATCAGCGTTACCTTGTTCAGCCGCCTTGCGATACCAAAACGCTGCCTGTGCGTGGCCTTGGGGCACGCCCCGGCCCTTGTAGCACATTAGCCCCAAGCTGGATTGCGCCTTGGCGTAGCCTTGCTCAGCGGCCTTGCGCCACCAGGTTGCCGCTTGCGTGTAGTCCTGGGGCACGCCTTGGCCTTCGTGGTACAAATACCCAAGAGAGCCCTGTGCGACAGCGTCACCCTGCTCAGCAAACGTGCGATACAACGCTGGCATTTGCGTGGCGCCCTGTGGAACGCCTTCACCGTTTATGTATAGCCCGCCAAGATTGACCTGCGCATCGGCTTGGCCTGGGTCCGCTGCGAGGTTCACCGTCTCAGCCGCTATTCCTCTGCGCTTCCACTCTGTAAATATCTGTTCAAGTGCCTCTTCTAAAGTGCAGCCTTCCTCTCCAGCCGCGTCCAGCGTTTTAGCAAGGACATCGTGAAACTCGAAACGTTCACTTTTTCGGAGAGTAGACGAGTAGATGACCTTGCCGCAAGGACGTAATCCTGCGGCAGCCGCTCCAACCGTGCTGTCAATCTTAGGTTCTGAGATTATGGTTGACAGTTTCTGAAACCAACCCTCCTTTGCCGTACTGACACAGCATTCGAACGATTTGTTATGAATCTCCGCTACTTTGCTTCCGAACAAATAGGTCCGAACGAAACGGTTCGAGAGGATCATTTCAGAGACCTCAAAAAGAACAGCCCCGGAAGGGAAATAACGGTTGAACGGAGTCCTCGCACCTTGAATTGCCCCAAATCGAGATTGGCTCCGGCAAAGATCACGGTTGGGAGTGGTCAAACCGGAAGGAGGAATTGATCCCATCATAGTCTGCTCGCACGACTCGGCCATCCCGTTCCAGCAGGCCCGCCGTCGCCAAAGCATCGACATCGTCGTGGACCCGGCGGTAGTCGCGCTTGAGTTGTTCGGAAAGGGCTCGAATGCTCCGGACCGGATGACGGTGAACGTATTTAAGAAGCTCCCATCTCTTGGGAGTCAGGAGCGACAAGAGGCCTTCGAGGCTTTCGAAAGACAGATGTCGCTCGCGAACCCTTTTGCCATTCTCTAGACGATGCCAGGCGTCGATAAAGCGACGACCGGTGTCTTCGAGAGCGCCGCCTACGTGAACCTCCAATCTTTCCTTCATCGAAGTCCTCCTCCTTCCCTGATCGTCGCTACGTCAGCCAGGAAATCCGAAATTAGTCGATCAACCGTTGAAAATTTATAGGGCATCTCGCGGCTCCCATAGTGGCGATGGTCCCCTTTCGGTTTTTCGTTGTCGTAGCCAATCAGACGCTTTCCATCCTTGCCGTAGAACAACGAATATTTGAGCCGATGCTTGCTGCCCGGAACCGGCGTGGGCACGGCATAAATCGTCAGCTCAAGTGTCGCTCCATCATCGAAGTAATGCTTCTCATGAAAGTCAGGCTCGCGTCTCGGCATCCGTTTCTCCGGCGGGAGCCCGCGCGCTCCATTATGTCATAAAATGACATAATTATTCCGGGCAATCAAGGCAGGCGCCGTTTTGCTCTTGCGGGGATTACAGGGGCGCGGCGAAGCGTTTTGAAACTCCTCTTGTCATGGGGAGCCGCCTGGTTTTGGCGGCGTGGGGCTGCCCCTCGCCGTGAGCCGGACAGTATTCGCGGCCCACTAACCCCTAGTCCCTAACCACCAGCTTTCGCCCTCGGTGAGTTCCGTTGGTAAACAAAAAGGAGGCAAAATTCCGCCTCCTTCTGAACTCCCCAGTTCGTCTCCCTCTGGAAATCTCACCGAGGGCGAAAACTTGGATTAGGCAACCTGCCCTTTGCTTGCGCTGTGGGTCTGACTCTCGGGCTTCTTGCCCTCCAGCGGCTTCGAGCTGCCCACTGTGACCTTGATCTGCTTGGGCTTGGCTTCGGCCCGCTTCGCCAGCCGGATATTCAACACGCCACTCTCATAGCTGGCGTTAATGCCCTCGGTGTTCACGGTGTTCGGCAACGTGAACGAGCGGGTGAAGCTGCCATAGCGGCGCTCGACGCGACGGAAGTTCTCTTCCTTCTCTTCCTTCTCGAACTTGCGCTCGCCAGAAATGGTCAAAGTGTTGTTCTCGACCTTGATGTCGAGATCTTTCTCGTCGATTCCGGGCACTTCCAGCTTCAACTGGATGCTGTGCTCGTCCTCGTAAATGTCCACCGGCGGCACAAATGCCCCGGCGGTCGTCAGCGAGTCTTCGCGCCCGCCCCCGTATTGCTCTTCAAACAGACGGTTCATGCGGTTCTGCAGGGAATACAGTTCGCGAACAGGATCCCAACGAGTCAAAATCGTCATGGCTTAAATTCCTCCAGCTAGAATTCTTTTAGGTTTTTCCGACCTCTCTCTAAGTTAGACGAGTAACTTATCACAAAAGAATCATAAAATATGAGTGTTAAATTGTCAAGCCTGGAGACGAGGCTTGTCAGCATGCTTATAAATAATTTATTTTCAGCTGATTACATCGATTACGATGCACTTCAGGTAAGCCGTCTCCGGCACGTTTAGCCGGACAGGGTGGTCCTGAGCCTGACCGCGCTTCTCTAGAATTCTTACCTGGCGGTCTGCGTCGGCAGCAGCAGAGCCCAGCATCTCCAGGAACTCGGCCTCGCTCACGTGGAACGAACAAGAGCATGTGACGAGGACACCGCCCGGTCGGAGCATCTTCAAGGCCCGGAGATTGAGTTCTTTGTAGCCACGGAGCGCGGTGGCTACGGTCCGCCTGGTCTTGGCGAAGGCGGGCGGGTCGAGGACGATGGTGTCGTACTGGCGTCCGGCGGTGGCGTAGTCCTTCAGCAGATCGAAAGCGTTGGCCTCGATCCATTCGATCTCGCCGCAGCGGTGGTTGGCGCGATTGAGCAGCTCGTTCTGCTCGCCCACTTCCAAGGCGGGGCGCGACGAGTCGACTGCGGTCACGCTTGCACACCCCCGCGCCAAGTGCAGCGCGAACCCTCCCTGGTAGGTAAAGCAATCCAGGGCTTCGCCGTGCGCATAGCGGGCGGCGGCCGAGTAGTTCTCGCGCTGGTCGAGAAAGCCTCCAGTCTTCTGGCCGCCAAGTCCGTCGAAGTGAAAACGCACGTCGTTCATCGTCAAGATGGTGCTTGAGCGGTCTCCGCGAACCATCTGCGACGGTCGCGCTGGCAACTGCTCCAGCTCGCGAATGTGCGGATCGACCCGCTCGACCAGGCTGCAGTCGGGAAAATGCTGTGTCAGCGCCTCGATGACGACCTGCCGGAGGTCCTCACGGTCGAACGCCTGCGTCTGGGCCTGCATTGCGACAATGTCGTTGTATTTGTCGACAACCAGCCCGGGCAGCAAGTCGGCCTCGCTGAAGATGACGCGATAGGAATCGGTGCCGCGTGCGACCTGCCGGCGAAATTGTACCGCGCCGGCGATCCGTTCCTGTAGCAGCGGTGGGAGTTGCGATTCCGTGATTGCTTCACTCCTCAGCAGGCGAATGGCAATCTGCGATGCGCTGCTGTAAAGGGCCGAACCGAGTTTGCGCCCGCGCTGGTCTCGCACCTGCACCAATGCGCCTGGAGGAGCTTCGGGTGGCAACACCAGATCGGAGCGGTAAACCCACAGATGTCCCCCGCGCAACCTTGCTGCCCCACGCTGATTCACGGTTATCACCGGACCCGGATCGGTCAAAGCATCCTCCCTGAAATCAAAGACTTATCTTACGCGGATGCAGCGGGAGGAGAGAGCGGGATCGGCCTCGCCCGCCGTAATGTTAAATATATTTGACATTTAGTATGTTATTTACTACATTATGTCTGCTTGACATTACTTTTACTTTTCAGGAGACAACGATCATGGATCTGTCCTATCAGGAAAAGAGCATTTTGGGATCCCTACTCGCCGTAGTGGTGGTCTATGGATATTATTTCGCGAGCGTTCTTCGCGACGCCAGCCGGCCTGAGTTCGATGGCGGGAATATTGGCCGCCTGGTGCTCGCTGTGATCGCCATCGTAGTGATCGAGATTGTTTATCACATCGTGCTGGCTCTGGAGTCTCGGCCGGAGCCCAAAGATGAGCGCGACGTTCTGATCGAATGCAAGGCGTATCGCAACGCGTACTTCCTGTTGGCCACCGGCGCTTTCCTGGTAATCGCCAGCGTCATCATGGCCGGCCTGGCGCGCGATGCTGCTCCGACCAGAATCATCGTGACGCCTTTCCTCACCGTCAACCTGGTGCTGCTTTTCATGGTGTTGGCCGAACTGACGAAGTTTCTTACCCAGTTGTTTTATTACCGTCGAGGGCTGCGATGACCAAAGGACGGATCCGGAACAGCGTCCGCAAGCTGCGTTTTCTCGGCTCGGAGATGACCCAGCAGGAGCTGGCCGAAAAGATCGGCGTCACCCGCCAGACGGTCATCGCGATCGAACAGGACAAGTATTCGCCGTCGCTGGAAGTGGCCTTTCGCATCGCCCGCGTCTTTGGAGTGCCGCTGGAGGAAGTGTTTCAGTATGAGGGAGCTGACTCAGTCTCGGGGAGCGCAACGTGATCGCTTGCCGCTCCGCAAGCTGCGGGAGGTAGGCAACGGCATTGCGGAGGTTCCGAGCGCGGATTACCTGTGCGATGGCGATTTATCGCCAGCTATCGTCCCGGTGCCTCAACAAGAATGTGGGTATGACTTCGACTGCAAACCGAGAGCGTCCGCCCGCAACAGCAATGGAAAACGTGGTGGCTCGGTATCGGCGAGTCATGCTGGGAAAGTTTACCGCCGACGCTTTGTGTCGACGCGCTTGGCGGCCACCTTGCTCGCCGATGGGGCGCCTTGCTTCGCCATCTGCGCCTGTCCCGCCTTGGTCATCAAGCGCGATTGTTCGTACATCTCGATCCACTTCTCGCTCGAAATCGCCGAGATCAGCTTGCCAATCGCTTCGAGCGGCAAATCGTCCGGCGACTCGAAATGAACGCAACACTTCCCCATGTCGAGCTTCTTCCCCGCCGCCTTGAACGCCGCCTTCAGCTGCTCGAGCTGGCTGGCACTCCAAAACGCGCCCATCAGGTAGAGCGAGCAGTAGTTCTTCTGCGACGAGAGCGCGACGTAGCAGATCGGCTGCTTGTTGTAAGTGTCTGGATATCGAGACAGGGGGATCGTCCAGCCGATCGTGCCCCAGACCAGGCACTCATTGTAGCCGCGCGGAATGTGCTTGTTCACGAGTGCGCGCACCGTCGCGATCGTCTTCGCACGATCGGCGGGGAGTGAGGCGATGTATTGCGCTGGCGTCTTGACGTTCGATGGTGGTTTCATGGATTCGTCGTCTTCCCGAACGAAGTGTATCAGCGAACGCTGCCCTTGAAATGATACTTGCCGGGATGGCAGTCTTTGATACCGGACTGCAACGGCTGTTGCGCAGCCGACACGGTAGCGAGTGCTAGCGCGACAACGAACGGCAAAACGCAAATAGACTTCACACGCCGCAGTTTACGCGCAAGGGCAGGCGACTTCCAGATTGTTGGTGTAATCAGGCGGCCTTTACGCCACCAATCACAAGAACCCGAAACAACCGGAGTGCACTTATGGTACGGCCGCTTCGTCTGCCTGGGGCTCTTCTTCTGACGATTCGGCGACGGCTGCAGCCTTGCGGCGCTTCGATTTTGTCCCTTCCTCCGGCGGCTTGGGCGGCGGCGCAACGTAATACAGGATTCGCTGGCACGAATCGCAGGTCATGGTCTCCTCGCCGCGCATAACATCCTGGAAGACCTGCGGGCGCAGGATGACGCGGCAGACCGAGCACATCTGGTCTTCGTGCACCGCCGACAGGGCCGAGTGGCGAAGCTTGAACACGCGATCGTAATGACGCAAGGTGTTCTCGTCGATCTGGCCCCGAAGTCCCTTGCGTTGCGAGTCGAGCTCGGCTAGTTCTTTCTCGTCTTCCGCGGTCTGCTGTCGCGCGTGCTCTTTCTCCTTCTCGTTCGCAACTGTGTCGGCCTTCAACGCAACCTCGGCCTGCTTCAACTCTTCTTTGCGCGTGTCGGCGGCCACCATGATCTCCAGGATCTTGTCTTCCCGCTTGCGGATTTCGGCCTCTGCCTGCTCAATCTCGCTCAGCAGCGCTTTGTATTCCTGGTTGGTCTTGACGGCGAGCGATTGGTCGCGATACTTGCTGATCCTCTGCTGTTGGTCCTGGATCTCGGATTCGTACTTGCGGCGCGCGTTTTCGTCCGCCTTCATCGCCGCCTGGACCGCTTCGACGCGGGCTTTGGAACCGGCCAGCTTGGCCTCGATCTCCCGCACCTCAGCCGGCAGCGCCGCCACCTCGGCCTTGAGCGTGGCTATGCGGGAATCGACCTGTTGCAGGTCAAGCAGCTGCTGTATGTCGGAATGCATGGGACCTGGGGAAACCTGCTTGGATTCTAGCACGCGAAAACACGGGCGGTGGCCCGCGTCCCGCCCCTCGCGGAGACGCCGTTTCGCGGCCCCGTCCGCTCCTGATATAAACTTTCCCGTCGCCTCATTTCGAACCTTCGGAGCCAACGTGAAAGCACTCTGCCCCGCATTTGTCTTTTGGCTGTTCTGTTCGCTGTCGCTGTCTATGTTTGCCCAACCCGACACCACAACTCCGCAAGAACCGGGCTCGAAAGAGCTGACCATCGAGTCCATCTTCCAGGAAGGCGGCCTGCTCGGACGCGCTCCCGAGTCCATCAAGTGGAGTCCTGACGGCCTGAAGGTCTCCTACGTCCAGCGTGACGACAGCGGCGATCGCGGTACCCTGCGTTTCCTGGATGTCGCCACCGGCAGGGGGGCAGTTCTGGTCTCGAACGAAAAGCTTTCCTTGCTGGCGCCCGCCACCAGCACCCTCAGGGACGAACGCAAGAAAGAGGCGGCGCAACGCTATTCGGTCGCCGCCTACCATTGGTCGCCCGACTCCAGGAGGCTGCTCTTTGACTCGCAGGGCCAGCTTTGGCTCTACACCCTCGATACCGGCACCGCCGTGCAGGTCACGTCCGGCTCGGAGCCAAGCGAGGATCCCAAGTTCTCGCCCGATGGAACTCGCATCGCGTACATCCGCAAACATAACCTGTATGTGCGGCCGCTGAGCGGAGGAAACGAGCGGGCCCTCACCAAAGATGGCGACGACAATCTGCTGAACGGCGAAGTTGACTGGGTCTACGAGGAAGAGCTCTACACGCGCAGCAATTACTTCTGGTCGCCCGACGGAAAGCAGATCGCCTTCCTCCAGATGAACGAGAAGGAAGTGCCAACCTATCCCATCGCCGATTGGATTCCTCTGCACGCGACCGTGGACCAGCAGAAATATCCGCAACCCGGCGATCCCAACCCCAACGTGCGCCTTGCAGTGGTGAACTCCGACGGAGGCAAGCTCAGGTGGATCACGGTCACCGGCGCCAGCTCCGGGTCTTTGCCTCTGGGCGAGAATTCCAACATCCTGGTTCCACGCTTCGGATGGGTCCGCAACGGCATGCTCTGGGCGATGGCAGTGAACCGCGTGCAGGACCGCCTTGACCTGTATTTCATCGACGTAAACAACGGCAAATCAAAGCTGATGATGACCGAGGAGCTCGGATGCCTGGATCGACGCGGGCGATTTCACTATGCTGGCCTCGGGGGACCGCTTTCTGTGGCATAGCTGGCGCGACGGACACAACCATATTTATCTGTACCAGTTCGATAAGGAGAATCCACTGAGCGGCGAAGCCAAAGTGGTAGCGCAGCTCACTCACGGAGACTGGGACGTCGAGAGCCTCGACGGCATGGATCAGCAGCGCGGCATCGTTTATTTCTCTGCCAACGAAGGGGATTGGCGCCAGGAGAACGTTTTTGCCGTGGGGCTGGACGGGCAAAATTTCCGCCGCATCTCCAAGCAGGACGGTTCCCACGCTGCCGACTTCGATCCTAAGAATTTCCAATACTATGTGGACCATTACTCGGCCCTGACCACGCCGCCGAGCCTTGCGCTGTGCACCATCGACGGCCACTGCAAGGCTTTCTGGAACGCGCGCAGCGTCGAGCCCTACCAGTTCCTCACTCCAAAGTTCGTGGACTTCAAGGCTGCCGACGGCGCCACCACCCTCGAAGGCGTGGTCTTGCTGCCGGAGAGCGGCCCCATGATGGCCAGCGGCAAAATACCCCTCATCCTGAATCCCTACGGCGGGCCTGGGATACAGGACGTGCGTGACGCCTGGGGCGTCATCAGCCCCTTCGATCAGATCCTGGCGCGGCGGGGCTTCGCCATTCTGAAAGTTGACAACCGGGGCATGGCGAACCGGGGCAAAGCCTTTGCGCTGCCTATCAAGCACAACTTGGGCGAAGTCGAATTGGCCGACCAGCTCGCCGCCACCAGGCAGGCGTTGCAACAGTTCCCGCAACTCGATGCCAGCCGCATCGGCGTCTGGGGCTGGAGCTACGGCGCCTATTTCACTCTCTACGCGCTCGAACACACCGACATGTTCCAGGGCGGCGTGGCTGTGGCCCCGGTCACCGACTGGCACAACTACGATTCCATCTATACCGAGCGTTACATGGGCCTGCCCAAAGACAACGAAGCCGGCTACAGGAAAAGCTCACCCGTTAGCTCTGCCGCCACCCTGCACGGCAAGCTGCTGGAGGTGCACGGCACCGGCGACGACAATGTACATCTGCAGAACACGATCCAGATGGTCAACGCCTTCATCAACGCCGGCAAGCAGTTCAACCTGATGCTCTATCCGCGCAAGACCCACGGCATCGCCGGATTTCAGGCGCGCACCCACTTGTTCCACATGATCGAGAACCACTTCGAGGAAGTCCTCGCTCCCGGCAAATAGAGTCCGAGGGAGGGCACCAGCGCAAGCCAATGTTCGGGGTCCTTCATTGGGTGGGTTACTTTAAGCTGCTTGGCAGCTGCCCTTCTACTACTCTTTAGGACTCGCGGCCCAAAACGACACCAGCCCTTGTTCTTTATTCAGCCCGCCAACCCGCTCGCAGGCGCGCAGCAGGGCGCTCGCCTTGTTCATGCACTCCTGATACTCGCTTTCGGGATCGGAATCGGCGACGATGCCCGCACCCGCCTGCACATACGCCCGGCCGCGATGCACGACCATGGTGCGAATCGCGATGCACGAGTCCAGATTGCCGGCATAATCGGCATAGAGGACCGAGCCGCCATACACGCCGCGGCGCACCGGTTCCAGTTCCTCGATGATCTCCATCGCGCGCACTTTGGGCGCTCCGCTGAGGGTGCCGGCCGGGAAAGCACGCCGCCAGCGTATCGAGCGCGTCAAGTTTTTCGCGCAGCTGCCCCTCCAGCGCCGAAACCAGGTGCATCACGTGCGAGTACTTCTCCACGTACATCAGGTCGCGGACCTTGACCGTGCCATATTCGCTCACGCGCCCCAGGTCGTTGCGGCCCAGGTCAACCAGCATGACGTGCTCCGCGCGCTCCTTCTCGTCGCTGCGCAACTCGACCGTCAGGCGCTCGTCTTCGGCGGCATCGGCGCCGCGCTTGCGCGTGCCTGCGATGGGTCGATACTCCAGCTTGCGTCCCGAAACGCGCACCAGCATCTCCGGCGATGCGCCCACCACGTGCAGGTCGTCAAGCTTCAGGAAGAACATGTAAGGCGAGGGATTGACGGTGCGCAGCGCGCGATAGATCTGGAATGGCTCGGCCGGCGGCTTGAAGTCCAGCCTCAGCGAAAGCACCACCTGGAAGACATCGCCGGCTGCGATGTACTCCTTCGCGGTGCGCACGCTTTCGACGAACTTGTCGTGCGAGGTGCTGGCGTGGACCTTGATCGCCTTCTTCTTGTCTGCCGCCGACCAGTGGACGTGCTGGGCGCGAAGTCCACGTGCCAGTTTGTGCTCGATGGCGGCCATGTCGGCGAGGGCGCGATCGTATGCCTTGCGCGGCGATTCCGCGCGAACATCGGCGGCCGCGATGATGTGCACCTGGTGCCGCAGGTGATCGAAGGCCAGCAACCGGTCGTAGAAAGTGAAGACGCAATCGGGCAGCCCCAGATCGTCCAGGGCGCGCTCCGGCAGGCGCTCGAATTGCCGCACCATGTCGTAGGCGAAGTATCCAACGCCGCCGGAAGTAAACGGTGGCAGCTCCGGTAAAGCCGCCGGATGGTATTGCCGCAAGCTGGTACGCAGCAACTCCACCACGCTGCCCTGCCGCCGTTCGACCGCCTGGCCCTGGCGAACGGTCAGCTCCTTGCCGCGCGCGGTAATCACCATTCGCGGTTGTGCGCCGAGGAAGGTATAACGGCCTATCTTCTCGCCGCCTTCCACCGACTCCAGCAGGAACGCATACTTCTGTCTGGCGGCAATGCTCAAAAAAGCGCCGACTGGCGTCAGCAAATCCGCACTCAACGTTTTCGCGACTGGAACCAGCGTGAAGTCGCGGCTGAGCTGCAGGAAGCTTTTGTAGTCGGGCGTAAGCATGAGATTGGCAATTGCGAGGTGCTGAGTTTACAGGGGATTATACGGGAGGGTGCGCAAGCGCGGGACTCCCGACGCGGATCGCACTAGGGGCGAGACTGGCGAGGCAGGTTTCCGTTAGTATTAAAGGATTCCTGCTTAACCTGCCGGTCAAAACGGTATAGCATAGAGGAAAACTCGGAATGAAACGTCCCTTTCTCCGGCAATTCGTCCTACCCGTTCTGCTGGTCCTTGGCAGCGCGATCGCGTGGGGCGGCGACACTTCCATGCTGCGGCCTCCCAAAGGAGCGAAGGTCGCCATCCTTGTGTTCGAAGACCTGGAATGCCCCGATTGCGCTCGGGCTGCCCCGCTGTTGCATGAAGCCGCCAAGACTTACAACATTCCATTGGTGCAATTCGATTTCCCACTGCCGCAGCACCCTTGGTCCTTCGAAGCGGCGGTAAACGCCCGCTACTTCGACACCAAGTCAGCGAAGCTGGGTGACGAATACCGCCTTTACATCTTCAAGAACCAGCCTTTCATCACCAAGCAGAACCTTCGCGGTTACACCGAGAGATTCGCCGAGCAGAACAAGGTAGGGATGCCGTTCGTGGTCGACCCGTCGGGAGATTTGGCGGCCAAGGTCAAGGCCGACTATCAGCTAGGACAGCGTCTGCCGATAGAACATACGCCCACCATCTATGTGGTCAGCAACAGCGCGCGCGGGACACCGTTTGTAGAAGTTGTGGATCGCAGCCAGCTCTATCAGTTGATCGAGCAGGTAATGAAACAAGCCGGCGAGAACCCGCAGGAGCACAAGTCAGCGAGTGCCCAGAAAACATCACGCGGCCAATAGGGACCCGGAGTGCGAGAACAATTTGGAACCCTTACAAGTGTGGTCGAGGATTCGATGCAGTCCGGTTGCACGTAGAGTACCGTTCGTGATAACTTTGATGTTTGTCCCGGCTGGCAGGAAGAATCATGCTTGGGGCGGCGCAGATGCGCCGAGCCCGGGCAGCAGGCTGGCGTAGCTCAGCTGGTAGAGCATCTGATTTGTAATCAGAGGGTCGGGGGTTCAAATCCCTTCGCCAGCTCCAGAATTGTGACCAATGAGCGCGCCGCCGAGGCGTAGCAGGAGCAAGCCAAACGAGACGCGCAGCTCTCCTAGAGAACTGATTCCAGCAGCAGCTTCCTGAATCGCCAATCGCGCGCGGAAGTATGGTCGCGTGGCGGTTGTAGAGTTTTGCTGGGGTAGACGAGCGAAGCGTTTGGAGCTCAGTGTTTTTACAGCAGGGACTGGCGATTCCGGGCCCCACGACTTTGGCTCTCAGGAAGCTGCTGAGAGCAGGATGCTCGGTCGAAGCGTGCACAGGTGGCCGAGTGGTTAATGGCAGCAGACTGTAAATCTGCCGCTCCTTGCGAGCTACGGAGGTTCGAATCCTCCCCTGTGCACCAGGTTTTCGATGAATCGGTTGTGGGTGGCCTTGGGCGCGTACGCGGTGCTGGCGGTTCTGGCGGCAGCGACGCTGGCTGACCAGAAGTTCAAGCTGGCAACGTTGGCGGTCCTGGCGATGTTTGCCATTCGCACCGTTTCGTGGAGCAGAAAGCAAGACCGCGAAGAACGCGACCGGCAGGATGAGGATTGAAGCGGTTCGCAACGCAGTAAGTAAGAGATCGCGGAGCACGCCAGCCCGGAGGGCGGAACAAAATTAGCCCAGGGCGTAAGCCCTGGGTAGAGCGGAAAACAGACTTGAGTCCCGTAGGGACGGCACAGATTCTAGCTGGAACGAGCGGGAGTAACTCAGTGGTAGAGTCACAGCCTTCCAAGCTGAGTCGCTTTGCGGGCGTGAGCGCAGCGGGAGCCCGCAGACGAAATCCCGAGCGAAGTCGAGGGACCTGGGGAAGGCGTTGCCAACGAGCGGGAGTAACTCAGTGGTAGAGTCACAGCCTTCCAAGCTGTTGGTCGCGGGTTCGATTCCCGTCTCCCGCTCCAGAGTTCGCGGGCCGATGTAGCTCAGTTGGTAGAGCACTCCCTTGGTAAGGGAGAGGTCACCAGTTCAATCCTGGTCATCGGCTCCATGAGTTCAAACAAACGTTATTGGTACTAAGGCATAGATATGGCGAAAGAGAAATTTGATCGCAGCAAGCCGCATGTGAACGTAGGCACGATCGGGCACATCGATCATGGCAAGACTACGTTGACGGCGGCCATCACCAAGGTATTGGGCAAGCACAACCCCAAAATCCAGTTCCGCTCCTTCGACTCCATCGACAACGCGCCGGAAGAGCGCGAGCGCGGCATCACCATTGCCACCGCGCACGTGGAGTACGAGACGGCGAACCGTCATTACGCGCACGTGGATTGTCCCGGGCACGCCGACTACATCAAGAACATGATCACCGGCGCGGCCCAGATGGATGGCGCCATTCTGGTGGTGGCGGCCACCGACGGTCCCATGCCGCAGACCAAGGAGCACGTGCTCTTGGCGCGTCAGGTAGGCGTGCCCTACGTGCTGGTGTTCCTGAACAAGTGCGATGCGGTGGAAGATCCGGAGCTGATCGACCTGGTGGAGATGGAAGTGCGCGAGCTGCTGAGCAAGTACGGGTTCCCGGGCGACGATGTGCCGGTGGTGCGGGGCTCGGCGCTGGGCGCGCTGAACGGCGAAGCCCAGTGGGAAGCCAAAGTCGAAGAGTTGATGGAGGCGGTGGACAAGAACGTGCCGCTGCCGGCGCGCGACATCGACAAGCCATTCCTGATGCCGATCGAAGACATCTTCTCGATCCAGGGCCGGGGCACGGTGGTGACGGGTCGCATCGAGCGCGGCAAGGTGAAAGTGGGCGAGGACGTGGAGATCGTAGGCTTCCGCGAGACCCGCAAGACGGTGGTCACCGGCGTGGAGATGTTCAAGAAGCAGCTGGACGAAGGCATGGCGGGCGATAATGCCGGCCTGCTGCTGCGGGGCACGGCGAAGGAAGACGTGGAGCGCGGCATGGTATTGGCCAAGCCGGGCTCGATCACGCCGCACACCAAGTTCAAAGGCGAGGTGTACGTGCTGTCGAAGGATGAAGGGGGACGGCACACGCCGTTCTTCAAGGGCTACCGGCCGCAGTTTTACTTCCGGACGACGGACGTGACGGGAGTGGCTACGCTGCCGGCGGGCACGGAGATGGTGATGCCGGGCGACAACGTGGCGCTGGAGATCGAGCTGATCACGCCAGTGGCGATGGAGAAGGGCTTGCGGTTTGCCATTCGCGAAGGCGGACGCACCGTGGGCGCCGGCACCATCACCGAAATTATCGCGTAGTAGAGTTCATAGGGCGCGTGCATCGCGTCCCGCAAGAGTGGAGTTGAGGGTATGCCTCGCGAAATCGTGACATTGCAGTGTGGAGAGTGCAAAGACCGCAATTACTCCACCACCAAGAACAAGAAAACGACGACCGCCCGGCTGGAATTCAATAAGTTCTGCCGCAAGTGCCGCAAGCACACGTCGCACAAAGAAGTTAAATAGCAACTAGCGACTGGCAACCTATGGCTGATTGCCGGCCGCTTGCGCGGAGGGGCGTAAGCTCAACGGTTAAACTGCCGGTCTCCAAAACCGGACTTGGGGGTTCGAATCCCTCCGCCCCTGCCAGTATTTTGCAAGGGTAAGTGGCGCTAGCGAGCGCCGGAAAAACGGGTATCAGATGGCGAAGTCAGCGATCGTCGAACGTGTGGATGACAACAATCTGGTAGCGAAGGTCAAGGCCTGGCCGCAGCGTGCCAAGAGCTTCTACAACGATGTGCGCACCGAGATGCGCAAGGTCACCACCCCGTCGCGCAAGGAAGTGCAGGGCACAACCACGGTGGTGATCATCACGGTATTCCTGTTCGGCGTCTACTTTGCGTTTATCGACAAGCTTCTTGGGCTATCGCTGGACCACCTGATCAAGTATCTGACACATCGCTAATGCGCGTGACCATGACAGAAGAAGAGACCAAATCGGAAAACAACGGCGCCGGGCACCAGTCGGCCGATGCCGTCGCCGAGACCCAGCCTGAAGCTGACGCCACCGAGGCGCAGTCAGCCGGCGATGAGGTTCCCGAGATGCAGCCCAGCGGCGAGGATGGCACTGCTGCGGCTGCCGCTGAACCCGGCACGCCGCAGAACCCGAACATGAAGTGGTACATCATCCACACCTATTCGGGCTTCGAGCGCAAGGTCAAGGAGTCGCTGGAGTCGCGGGTGCGCGCCTATCCGGAACTGGAACACAGGATCGGACGAGTGCTGATTCCAACCGAGTCGGTGACCGAGGTTCGTGGCGGCAAGAAATACACCAGCGAGCGGATGTTCTTTCCCGGCTACGTGCTGGTTGAGATGGACATGGATGACAGCGTCTGGCATGTGGTGAAGGGGACCCCGCGGGTGACCGGCTTTGTGGGGACGGGTCAACAGCCCACGCCACTTTCGGACGACGAGGTCAACCAGATTGTTTATCGCGTTCGGGACAGCAAAGAGAAGCCGAAGCTCAAGGTAAAGTTCGAAAAGAACGAATCGGTGCGCATCACGGAAGGACCTTTTGCCAGCTTCACCGGAGTGGTGGATGAAGTCAACGAAGATCGCGAAACGCTGAAGGTGATGGTCACCATCTTCGGGCGCTCGACTCCGGTGGAACTTGGATTCGCGCAGGTGGAGAAAGCTATTACGTAAATCAGGCCGCGCCCTTCGAGGTGTGCGCGCGCTGCGAGGACAGCAGGGATTAGCAATGGCAAAGAAAGCAACAGGTTCGGTGAAGTTACAGATTGCCGCGGGCAAGGCGACTCCGGCGCCGCCGGTTGGTCCGGCGCTAGGTCAGGCGCAGATCAACATCATGGAGTTCTGCAAGCAGTTCAACGCGAAAACGAGCGCCAAAGAGCTCGATGGCCTGATCATACCGGTGGTGGTCACGGTTTATAGCGATCGCACGTTCTCCTTTATTACCAAAACGCCACCGGCTGCGATTCTGTTGAAGCGGGCCGCGGGCGTGGCGAAGGGTTCAGGTACCCCAAACAAGGACAAAGTCGGCAAGGTCACCGAGAAGCAGGTGCAAGAGATTGCCAAGCAGAAGATGCCGGACCTGAACGCGGCGTCGTTGGACGCCGCAGTGAAGAGCGTGAAGGGTACCGCTCGCTCAATGGGCATTGAAGTAACGGCGTAACTTAAGTTTTGCGGTCGCCAGACCGCAGTCGCAAACACCACGGCCGTTCGGGATAGGGACCGGCGGTGGGAGACGAGGAGTGCAGATGAGGAAATCCGGAAAGAACATCGAGAAGGCGCGGACGGCCGTCGAGGCTCGTTCGTACTCGCTGCAGGACGCAGTGCCGCTTTTGCAGAAGGTGAAGTTCGCCAAGTTCGACGAGACGGTGGACTTGACCATGCGCCTGGGAGTTGATCCCAAGCACGCTGACCAGATGGTACGCGGCACGGTCGTTCTGCCGCACGGCCTGGGCAAATCCAAGAAGGTTCTGGTCATCGCTAGCGGCGAGAAAGTGCGTGAGGCTGAGGCGGCAGGCGCGGACATCGTCGGCGGCGAAGACATGGTCGAGAAGATCCAGAAGGAAAACTGGACGGACTTCGACGCCGTCATCGCCACCCCCGACATGATGAAGTCGGTTGGGCGCCTGGGAAAGGTGCTTGGCCCGCGGGGCTTGATGCCCAATCCGAAGACGGGGACTGTGACCTTCGACGTTGCTTCGGCGGTGAAGGAGACCAAGGCTGGCAAGGTTGAGTTCCGTACCGATAAGACGGCGCTGGTACATGTGCCCGTCGGTAAGATCTCGTTCCCGGCTGAAAAGTTGGTGGAGAACGCGGCCACCGTAATTACCAGCGTGATCAAGGCCAAACCTACGGTTGCGAAGGGCAAGTACATCAAGGGTTGCTACCTGAGTTCAACGATGGGACCAGGTGTCCCGATTGACACCTCGGCTGTGGAAGCTGCTGCGCGAAGCTAGCGCGCGTTTTGTGCTGACCCGAAAAATCGGCTGACGCCCCGAGCGCAGCTTTAGAAGGATTCTGAGATGGCTGTTACAAAGGCAAGAAAGATCGAGCACGTCGAGAAGCTCACCGAAGAGTTCCAGGGCGCGAACCACGCCATCGTGGGCACGTTCACCAAGTTGACGGTGGAGAAAGATTTCGAACTTCGCAAGGCAGTTCGCGGCGCGGGTGGACGCTATCGCGTGGTCAAGAACACGCTGGCGGAGCGCGCGGCGAAGGGTACGCAGATCGAGCCGGCGATGAAGGACCTCGCGGGCGTGACCTCAATTGCTTATACCAGTGGTGACCCTGTAGCCCTGGCCAAGGCGCTCAGCAAGTACGCGAAGGACCATCCGGAATACACCTTCAAGGCCGGCGTCGTGGAAGGCCGCGTTATCGCGATCAAGGACATTGATGCGCTGGCCAACATGCCGTCTAAGGAAGAAATTTACTCCAAGCTGCTCTTCCTGATGAATGCTCCGGCTCAGCGCCTGGTAACCGCAATGAATGCGGTGGGGCGTAATGTTGCCGTGGTGTTGAATCAGGGCGTGGAGCAGAACAAGTTTGCCTCGGGCGAAGTTGCCAGCGCATAGCGCGGCGCAGCCCTTGACGACTCTCCAGCGTGGGAGAGAGGACAAAGTTTGGGAGCGTGAAAGTGCTTCCGAAGAGATTGCGTTATCCGTTGTGAGGCGTGCAGCCTGCGTGAAGTCTGGCATGCGGCCGTACATTGGAAGCCTCGGAGACCGATAACGAAATCAACACAACGAATAACGAACAGGTGGAGAAACCCATGGCGGATCTGCAACAGTTGGAAGAGCAAATCGTAGGGTTGTCGCTTTTGGATGCTGCGGCCCTGGTGAAAAAATTGGAAGAGCGCCTTGGCGTCTCAGCGGCGGCGGCAGCCCCGGTCGTGATGGCGGGTGCGGCCGGCGCTGGCGCCGGTGCAGCGGCGGCCCCGGCGGAAGAGAAGACCGAGTTTGCGGTCGTCCTGACGGCGGTGGGCGCGAACAAGATCAACGTAATCAAGGCAGTCCGCGAGGTCACCAGCCTGGGGCTTAAGGAAGCCAAAGACCTGGTCGATGGGGCCCCGAAGACTGTCAAGGAAGGCGTCTCGAAGGAAGAAGCCGAGACCATCAAGAAGAAGTTCACCGATGCGGGCGCAACCGTTGAAGTGAAGTAAGATCACGCCCCGTTTCCCTGGACGGAACGGGGCAATCACTCCGGGCACGCTGACCGGAGTCGGGCCTGCCGTCGCCTGCGAAGGAAGGGCGGCGGCTACGTTCCTCTTCACGTTGGAGCGGCCGTGGAGAGGCGCGATGAAGCCGAGGAAGTGACGCGGCCCCATCAGCAAGGGACTGCGAGAATTCCCGGGCATCGTTGAGGCCGAATCCCAAGGTGGGTTCGGACCATCAAACAGATGAGTGACAGGCGGCAAGCTCAACCGGAATCGCGTCAGCTCAGACGCAACGGTTCGGCTGGCTGAGGACAAGGCCTGAAGATACTGGCGCGGGAAGCTAAGAACATCGCGGCACGTAACGTGCCGAATTCCCAGACCGAATGGTTATGGGATTGCACGACGCCTCAAACGGCGCTTGCGGGGACTTCTGTCTCTGCGGGCGCACGCGTGTTTTTGCGTGCAATCGGACCTTCAACTTCTTCCTCGGCGTCACCTGTTTACCGTGCGACGGCAGTCATCCACGTCGCGCTTCCGCATTACCGGCTTGCCCGGCCCCGCGCGAGCGGACCGGCTGGCACTGACTGAGGAGCTTCTACATGGCGCAACAGAAAACTGCCAATCGTAATCGATTCGATTTCTCCAAGATTCCGGCGACCATCCAGATCCCGAATCTGATCGAGGTGCAAAAGCGTTCGTACGACCGCTTTCTGCAAATGGATGCCCTGCCGAGCGAGCGCGATGACGCCGGCTTGCAGGCGGTGTTTCAGTCGGTGTTCCCCATTACCGACTTCCGCAACGTTTCGCAGTTGGACTTTGTCGAGTATGCCATCGGCAACTGGGAATGCAAGTGCGGCCACCTCAAGGGGCTGAACCACCTGCGGACCACATGCCGCAATTGCGGCGCGACGGTGAAGACCGATCCGTTCCATCTGGGCGATGTGCTCTGCACCAAGTGCGGCACCTACAACGCCAATACACCCGATTTCTGCAACAAGTGCGGCGACCCGGTTGGGTTGCAGCTGAAGTATGACGTGGCCGAATGCGAAGAGCGCGGCATGACCTACAGCGCGCCGCTGAAGGTCACCATGCGCCTGACCATCTACGACAAGGACCCCGACACCGGTAACCGCTCCATTCGCGACATGAAGGAGCAGGAAGTCTTCTTCGGCGATATTCCACTGATGACCGCCAACGGCACCTTCATCATCAACGGCACCGAGCGCGTCATCGTCAGCCAGTTGCACCGTTCGCCGGGCGTGTTCTTCGAGACCGCCAATAATCGCACGTATTTCCTGGGCAAGATCATTCCCTACCGCGGCTCGTGGGTCGAGTTCGAGTACGACCAGAAGAACGTGCTCTACGTGCGCATCGATCGCAAGCGCAAGTTCCTGGGCAGCATCTTCCTGCGGGCGCTGGGCCTGCGTTCTGACGAGGACATCCTCCGCACCTTCTACACGGTGGACCGTATTGCTCTCCGCGACAAGAAGCTGTACTGGACGCTGGATCCGAATTCGGACCGTCCCACCAATCTGGTCGGCATGAAGCTGGCGCACCGCATTGCCACCAAGAACGGCGAGGAGATTGTTCACTCCGGCCGCAAAGTCACGGCGGCGGTGATGAAGGACATCCAGAAGCACCGGATCTCGGAGATCGAGGTTGACCTCAGCGATCTGGAAGGCGCGTTCGTCGCCGCCGACGTGGTTGACACCAACACCGGCGAGGTCCTGCTGGAGGCCAACTCCGAACTGACGGCCGAGAAGCTGTCGAAGATGCTCGACGCAGGCGTCGCCGAAGTGCACGTGTTCTTCCCCGAGCGCGATGACGTGGGCACGGTGATCGGCGCCACCTTGCGCCGCGATTCGGTGAAGACGCCGCAGGAAGCCTTGATCGAGATTTACCGCAAGCTGCGTCCCGGCGATCCGCCCACGCTCGACACCGCGACCTCGCTCTTCCACGGCATGTTCTTTGACTCGCGGAAGTATGACTTCTCTCGCGTCGGCCGCCTGAAATTCAACATCAAGCTGTTCGAGAGCGAAGACGCAACCAATCTCGAAAACCGCACGCTCGAGCCGGAAGACTTTTACGGCACCATCCGCTACCTGCTTAAGCTGCGTAAGAACATCGGGACGGTGGACGACATCGATCACCTCGGCAACCGCCGCGTTCGCGCGGTCGGCGAGCTGCTGGAGAATCAGTTCCGCATCGGCTTGGTCCGCATGGAACGCGCTATCAAGGAAAAGATGAGCGTGTACCAGGAGATGTCCACGGCCATGCCTCACGACTTGGTGAACGCCAAGCCGGTGATGGCCGCGATCCGCGAGTTTTTCGGTTCCTCGCAGTTGTCGCAATTCATGGACCAGACGAACCCGCTGTCGGAAATCACCCACAAACGCCGCTTGTCGGCGCTGGGGCCGGGCGGTCTGTCGCGCGAGCGCGCGGGATTCGAAGTCCGCGACGTTCACCCGACGCACTACGGCCGTATATGCCCGATCGAGACCCCGGAAGGTCCGAACATTGGCCTGATCTCTTCGTTGAGCTGCTACGCGCGCATTAATGACTACGGATTTATCGAGTCGCCCTATCGCAAGGTGAAGAACGGCCGCGTGCTCGAATTCATCAGCGTGGTCAATGCCGGTGACAGCGATTACCGCGTCGGCGATCACCTCGAGAAGGCCGAAGCGCTCAAAGCCAACGCTGAGTTAAAGGAGCATCGCAAGAAGCCCATCGATTTCGAGCCTTTCTCGTTCTATCTCTCCGCTTGGGAAGAAGACCGCCACGTGATTGCCCAGGCCAACGCCGAGATCGACGACAAAGGCCGCATCGTCGCGGAACTGGTCAACGCTCGCAAGGCCGGTAACTTCGTGCTGGTGAACCGCGACGAAGTGGACTACATCGACGTCAGTCCAAAGCAGCTGGTCTCGGTTGCCGCGTCACTGGTGCCGTTCCTGGAACATGACGACGCCAACCGCGCTCTGATGGGGGCGAACATGCAACGGCAGTCGGTGCCGTTGCTCCGTGCGCAGGCGCCGATTGTCGGCACGGGCATGGAAGGCGTTACGGCGCGCGATTCCGGCGCGGTGGTTTTGGCACGCCGCAGCGGTATCATCGATTCCGTCGACTCCGAGCGCATCATCGTGCGCGTCGAGGGCGAGCATCATCCCATGCAGCTCTCGCGCGAGGTGGGCAGCGACATCTATCAGCTCACCAAGTTCAAGCGCTCCAACCAGAACACTTGCATCAACCAGCGCCCCATCGTAAAGAAGGGCCAGCGCGTGGCCAAAGGACAGGTCATCGCCGATGGCCCGTGCACCGACATGGGCGAGCTGGCGCTCGGGCGCAACGTGCTGGTCGCGTTCATGCCGTGGCGCGGCTACAACTTCGAGGACGCGATCCTGGTCTCCGAGAAGATGGTGAAGGAGGACTATTACACCTCCGTCCACATCGAGGAGTTCGAGATCGAGTCACGCGACACCAAGCTGGGCCCGGAAGAAGTCACGCGCGACATTCCCAACGTCAGCGAGTCGGCGTTGCGCGATCTCGACGAGAGCGGCATCATCCGCATCGGCGCGACGGTGAAGGCCAGTGACATTCTGGTGGGCAAGGTCACGCCCAAGGGCGAGACCCAGCTCACGCCGGAAGAGAAACTGTTGCGCGCCATCTTCGGCGAGAAGGCGGGTGATGTTCGCGACGCCTCCCTCACCTGTCCCCCGGGCATCGAAGGCACGGTGGTGGACGTGAAGATCTTCTCCCGCAAGGGCCAGGAGAAGGATGAGCGCGCAAAGTTTATCGAATCCGAACAGGTCGCAAAGCTGGAGAAGAACCTGGCGGATGAGATACGGATTCTTACTGACGAACGTTTGAAGCGCCTGGAATCGCTGCTTGGCGGCAAGGAAGTTCTCGCCGACCTGCACGACGAGCGCACCAACAAGCGCCTGTTGACCAAAGGCGTAATTCTCGACCGCGACACCATCGAGCGCATCTCGACGCGCAACCTGAAACGCATTAAGTTCCCCGACAAGGACCCGCGCATCAACGAGCAGATCGACGAAATCGAGGAGATGACCTCACGCCAGATTGACGTGTTGCGCAAGATTGTTCGCGAAAAAGTCGAGAAGCTGCAGAAGGGCGATGAATTGCCGCCGGGCGTCATCAAGCTGGTGAAGGTTTACATCGCCATGAAGCGCAAGCTGAGCGTGGGCGACAAGATGGCCGGACGCCACGGAAACAAGGGCGTCATTGCGCGCATCCTGCCCGAAGAGGACATGCCGTACCTCGAAGATGGGACGCCGGTGGAGATCGTCCTCAATCCTCTAGGCGTGCCCAGCCGTATGAATGTGGGTCAGATTCTTGAGACCCATCTTGGTTGGGCCGGTTACGCACTGGGACAGAAAATTGGCGAGTTGCTGAAGGAGAACTCCAAAGCGGAACATGTGCGCCGCGAACTCAAGGCGATGTTCAAGGACACGCCGTTCGTGGACGAGTTCGCCAACCTTGACGATGAGACCCTGGAGCGCGTAGCCGACGGCATGAAGGAGGCCGTGTACTTCAGCTCGCCGGTGTTCGACGGCTCCAAGGAGTTGGAGATCAAGTCGCTGTTGGCGCAGGGCAGCTTGCCCGAGTCGGGCAAGACCACCCTGTACGACGGCATGTCGGGCGAGAAGTTCGAGCAGCCGGTGACGGTGGGCTATATCTACATGCTCAAACTCTCGCACCTGGTGGACGACAAGATCCACGCGCGTTCGATCGGACCGTACTCGCTGATCACCCAGCAGCCGCTGGGTGGTAAGGCGCAGTTCGGCGGTCAGCGCTTCGGAGAAATGGAAGTCTGGGCCCTGGAGGCCTACGGCGCCGCCTACATCCTGCAGGAATTGCTCACCGCGAAGTCCGATGACGTCTATGGCCGCACCAAGATCTACGAGGCCATCGTCAAAGGCGAAGCGGCGATCGAGCCGGGCGTGCCGGAATCGTTCAATGTGCTGATTCGCGAATTGCAGTCGTTGTGCCTCGACGTGGAGCTGATCAAAACCAACGAGCGCAAGATGCTCGCGGCGGCTCCGCTAGCGGCCGACTGAGGAGAGTTATGACGATAGACGAGAGGCTGGAAAAACTCGTTGAGCGGCACGAAGCTCTGACTCAAACCGTCGAGCTGATGGCTCGCGAGATCGACGGAATCAAGACTTATACCAATGAGATCGCTGAGGCGACTGCTCGCCTTCTGCATATTGCGCAGATTCACGAGCACCGGATCACCCGGCTCGAAGGTCAACAATAACTGTTGAGCCTAGTGGAGTAACAGAGATCGAGTATGACTTCGAGTAGCCTGCAGCAAAAGCAGCAATGAAGCGAACGGGACCGCTTACGATCCTGCGTGGTACTACTCGCTCTACTGGAAATGTATCGAGCCCTACGAGGGCAAATGGGAAAAGCTGCCGAAATAGCAGCGCAACAATTAACTCGTGGCTTGCAGAAACCGACTACTGACAAGCGACAACTGAGGACCAAACATGTATCGCTCGAGTCCATTTGATCTCGGAAATCCTATCGCCGACTTCGACGCCATCCGCATCAGCCTGGCTTCCCCCGAGAAGATTCGCAGCTGGTCGCACGGGGAAGTCACCAAACCGGAGACCATCAACTACCGCACCTTCAAGCCGGAGCGCGATGGCTTGTTCTGCGCCCGTATCTTCGGGCCGGTAACCGACTGGGAGTGTTTGTGCGGCAAGTACAAGCGCATGAAGCACCGCGGCGTGATCTGTGACAAGTGCGGTGTGGAAGTGACGCTCTCCAAGGTGCGCCGCGAGCGCCTCGGCCACATCGAGCTGGCTTCGCCCTGCTCCCACGTGTGGTTCTTCAAGGGCCTGCCCAGCCGCATCGGGCACATCCTCGACATCTCGCTTCGCGAGCTGGAGTCGGTGCTCTATTTTGAGGCCTATGTTGTGGTCGAAGCCGGTGACGCTCCGGTAAAAGATCACGAAGTCATCAAGGACGAAACCAAGTATCGCGAGCTCGACCAGGCGCACCGCGCCGGCGGGTTCAAGGCCATGATGGGCGCTGAAGCCATCAAGGAATTGCTGAAGCGGGTTGATGTGGACGCGCTTTCGACCGAACTGCGCGAGAAAATGCGCAGCGAAACTTCGGTCCAAAAGCGTCTGAAGTATGCCAAGCGTCTGAAGGTGGTAGAAGCATTCCGCAAGAGCGGCAACAAGCCCCATTGGATGATTCTGGACGTGATTCCAGTGATCCCACCGGAGCTGCGTCCCCTGGTTCCACTCGATGGTGGCCGCTTCGCCACTTCTGACCTCAACGATCTCTATCGCCGCGTAATCAACCGTAACAACCGGTTGAAGAAACTGATGGACTTGCATGCCCCGGAAGTGATCGTGCGCAACGAGAAGCGCATGCTGCAGGAAGCGGTTGACGCTCTGTTCGACAACGGACGCCGCGGCCGCGTGCTGCGTGGCGCCAACAACCGTCCGCTGAAGTCCCTGTCCGACACCCTGAAGGGCAAGCAGGGACGCTTCCGCCAGAACCTGCTGGGCAAACGCGTGGACTACTCTGGCCGTTCCGTCATCGTGGTTGGCCCCGACCTCAAGCTGCATCAGTGCGGACTGCCCAAGAAGATGGCGCTGGAGTTGTTCAAGCCGTTCATCTATCACCGGCTGGAGCAAACCGGACACTGCACCACCATCAAGCAGGCGAAAGAAATGGTGGAGGCGCAGGAGCCCATCGTTTGGGACATTCTGGAAGAGGTCATCAAAGACCATCCCGTCCTGCTGAACCGCGCGCCGACACTTCACCGCTTGGGCATTCAGGCGTTCGAGCCGGTGCTGGTGGAAGGCAAGGCGATCAAGATCCATCCGCTGGTCTGCACCGCATTCAACGCGGACTTCGACGGTGACCAGATGGCGGTACACATTCCGCTGTCGCCGGAAGCGCAGGTGGAAGCCAGCGTGTTGATGCTGGCCTCGCACAACATCCTGTCGCCGGCGTCGGGACAGCCGATTACCGTGCCCACGCAGGACATGGTGCTGGGCATTTACTACCTGACGAAGGCCAAGCCCGGCGCTAAGGGCGAGGGACGCGCGTTCGCCAACATCGATGAGGTGCTGCTCGCCAAGGAAGCAGGCGAAGTGGAAACGCTCACGCCCATCCGGCTGCGCTACTCGGGCGAGGTAATTGACCTCACTACCGCGTACGACGATCAGGACGTGATCCATACCGAGCCGACCAACTTCGAGCGGCAGTACATCTCGACCACGGTTGGCCGCGCCATCATGAACGATCACCTGAAGCGTGGCGCAGCCGATATGCCGTACATTAATGGCCTGCTCAAGAAGAAGGGCGTGGGCCAGCTGGTGAACTATTGCTACCTGCGTTTTGGTCTGGAGACCACGGTGCGGATGCTGGACGGCATCAAGCAGCTCGGCTTCCACTATGCAACCACGGCAGGCTTGTCCATCGGCATCGACGACATGGTCATCCCGCCCGGCAAGCAGGGGCTGGTCCGCGACGCCGAGAAACAGGTTATTGCCGTACAACAGCAGTATCTGGACGGTGCCATTACCAACGGCGAACGCTACAACAAAGTGGTCGAGATCTGGTCGGCGATTACCGAGAAGGTGGCCGACGAGATGTTCGGCAACATGCAACAGCAGGACAAGGCTGGCGAAATCAACCCGATCTACATCATGGCCGACTCCGGCGCTCGCGGTTCCAAGCAGCAGATTCGCCAGCTCTCGGGCATGCGCGGACTGATGGCCAAGCCGTCGGGCGAGATCATCGAGACGCCAATTACGGCGAACTTCCGCGAAGGACTGACGGTGCTGGAATACTTCGTCTCCACCCACGGAGCGCGTAAAGGCCTGGCCGACACCGCACTCAAGACCGCGGATTCCGGCTACCTCACTCGCCGTCTGGTGGACGTGGCGCAGGACGTCATCATCAGCGAATACGATTGCGGCACGGTCGATGGCATCTACGTCACCTCCATCGTGGAGTCGGGCGAGATCATCGAGCCGCTGCGCGACCGTATCGTTGGCCGCGTCTCGTTGGAGAAGATCAAGGACTACGAAGGCAACGTCATCGTTGACATCAACCAGGAGATCACCGAAGACCTGGCTGGCGCAGTGCAGGCCGCAGGTATCGAGCGGGTCAAGATTCGCTCGGTGCTCACCTGCGAGTCGAAACGTGGCGTCTGCGTGATGTGCTACGGCCGCAACCTGGCTTCGGGCCGGCTGGTCGAGCTGGGCGA
Organism: uncultured Acidobacteriaceae bacterium; assembly: GCA_963831675.1. GTDB lineage: Bacteria > Acidobacteriota > Terriglobia > Terriglobales > Acidobacteriaceae > Bog-257. The sequence goes on along the minus strand of CAWHRM010000012.1, from coordinate 22,580 downwards.
GGCTACGGGCGTCATCGCAGCGCAGTCCATCGGCGAGCCGGGAACGCAGCTCACCATGCGCACGTTCCACATCGGCGGTACGGCCTCGCGAGTCAGCGAGCAGTCGCGCCTCGATGCTAAGAACAACGGCATGGTTCGCTTCATCAACCTGGTGACCGTCCGGGCCAAGGAAGGCCACCTGGTGGTGATGAACCGCAACGGCTCGATCGCCATCGTGGACGAAAAAGGACGCGAAAAGGAGCGCTACGCGGTGGTATACGGCGCCAAGGTGAAGGTCGAAGACGGGCATCAGGTCGCGTTGGGCGATGTGCTGGTCGAGTGGGACCCGTACACCTTCGCCATCCTGACCGAAATCGGCGGAACGGTGCAGTTCAAGGACCTGCAGGAAGGCTTGACTCTGCATGAAGAAGTGGATGAGGTCACCGGACTCTCGCGCCACGTGGTTATCGATTCTCCCGACGAGAAGCGTCAGCCGACCATCGCCATCAAGGGCGTCAAGGGCAGTAAACGGTACCTGATGCCCTCGCGCGCTCACCTGATGGTGCAGGACGGGGACACCGTAACTCCGGGCGACGTGCTGGCAAAGATTCCGCGCGAAACCACCAAGACCAAGGACATCACGGGTGGTCTGCCGCGCGTGGTCGAGTTGTTCGAGGCCCGCAAGCCGCGCGAAACCGCAGTCATCAGCGAGATCGATGGCGTGGTGAAGTTCGGCGATGTGAGCAAAGGTCAGCGCAAGATCTACGTTGTGGCCGACAACGGCACGGAGAAGGAATACCAGGTGCCGCGTGGCGTTCACGTCAATGTGCAGGAAGGCGAACGCATTCGCGCCGGCGAGCCGCTGATGGATGGCCCGCTCAACCCGCACGACATCCTGGCTGTGCTGGGCGAGAAGGAACTGCAGGCTTACCTGGTGAACGAGATCCAGGAAGTCTACCGGCTCCAGGGCGTAAACATCAGCGACAAGCACATCGAAGTGATTGTTCGCCAGATGATGCGCTGGGTGAAGGTGGAAGACGTGGGCGATACCTCGTTCCTGCTGGAACAGCAGATCGACAAGTTCCGCTTCCGCGAAGAGAACGAGAAGGCGATTGCCAACGGCGGCAAGCCGGCCACCGGTCGTCCGCTGCTGCTCGGCATCACCAAGGCCTCGCTCTCGACCGATTCGTTCATCTCGGCAGCCTCGTTCCAGGAGACCACGCGCGTGCTCACGGAAGCTTCGATTCAGGGCGCCGTGGACCACCTGCGCGGTCTGAAGGAGAACGTCATCGTGGGCCGTCTGATTCCCGCGGGCACCGGCATGGAGTACTACCGCAATGTCCGGCTCTCGCAGGAGATGGAAGAGGCCGCGGCCAAAGTGCAGGAGGAGGTCACGGCCGCGTACGAAGAAGCCGAGCGCGCGCTGGAACTGCTCCGCCACGAAGGAGAGAACGAAGCCGAAGAACTGGCGGCCGAATAACACCGCTGTCCGGTGCGCAGCCGGTGGCGTTGACAGCTCACTATCACACAAGGGGGCGGCGATTCTAGTCGCCCCTTCTTACTAGGCTGTGTAAACTGCCCTTGCGCGCTGGTATCTGACTTCCTCGTATGCTGCGGTTTTTCCAACATTTTCGCATGGCGTTGTGGCGGGCCTTTCAGCACGATGCCTTTGCCGTGGCCAAAGGCGCGGCTTTCTCTGCCATCTTCACACTGTTTCCTGCGGTGCTTCTGGTGGCCTCCGTGCTCTCGGAATCCCGGACCACGGCCGCGTTTGTCCGGGAAATCGGCCATGCCGTAGGACGGATTCTGCCGGAGGGAACGCGGGCGGCCGTCCTGCAGTACTTCAGCGGCACCAAGCCGGCGGACGTGCAGTTCCTGATTACCATCGCGGCCATTACCTTGTGGACCGGATCGGGCGTCATGATCTCGTGGATGGAGGGCTTTCGCAACGCGTACCAGATGCCCAAGATCTGGGGACTGGTGCAGGAGAGGATGATTGCCTTCCTGCTCGTGGTCCTCGCCGGCATTCCCATGGTGTTTGCATCCTTTCTGCTGGTATTCGGCAACCAGATCGAGACCTGGCTTGCGTATCACGTCGGCCACGAGCTTGGGCCTTACGTGCTGGGGCTGTGGACAGCATTGCGCTGGATCATCGCCGCGCTCACCAGCATCGCCGTCATCGCACTCATCTACCATCACGGCGTGCCCCGCACCCAGCCCTGGCATCGCGTGCTGCCGGGAGCGTCGCTGGCTACCGTGCTGTGGTTCGTCTCCACCTTGGTATTTGGCTTCTATCTTCGCCACTTCGCCAACTATGACGTGATTTATGGCTCGGTTGCAACCGCCATAGCGCTGCTCATCTGGCTCTATATTGTCTCCATGGTGGTATTGATCGGCGCCGAGTTCAACGCCGTTCGCTATCCCCGTTTTCTGTTCGGAGCGCATTCCGAGATCAATCCCGAACCCAAGCGTGTACATACCCTCTGACAATGTCAGACATGCACAATTCCGCACAACAGCGGCGTGACTGGATTGACCAGGACGCTCCGCTTCGCCGGCGCGCCAAGATCGTCTGCACCATCGGTCCCGCCAGCGACACCGAGGCGATGATGCGGGAGCTGATGCTCCGCGGGATGAACGTCGCGCGGCTCAACTTCTCCCATGGTTCGCACCAGGACCACGCCCGCGTAATTCGCCGGCTGCGCAAAGTGGCCGCCGAACTCGGGCGCACCATCTGCATTCTCCAGGACCTGCAAGGCCCTAAGATCCGGACGGGCCGCTTGAAAGATCGCGCGGCGATAACGCTGCAGCCGGGACAGAACGTCACCATCACGCTCGCGAGATGTGATGGGCACAGCCGATCTCATCTCGACCACATACCAGGATCTGGCGCACGACGTACAACCCGGCGAACACATTCTGCTTTCCGACGGCCGCATCGAACTGGTGGTCAAGGAAATCTCCGGCGAAGATGTCATCTGCGAAGTCCTCAACGGCGGGAGCCTGCGTGAGCACCAGGGAATCAACCTGCCGGGTACGAATGTCAGCATCCCGTCGCTGACCGCGAAGGACGAAGAAGACCTCGCATTCGGTTTGAAGCATGGCGTGGACGTCGTCGCCATTTCGTTTGTCCGCACCGCCGACGATGTGGTGCGCGCTCGGCGCGCCATCGTCGCGCATGGCGGAATTGCGCCCGTGATTGCCAAGCTGGAGAAGCCGCAGGCCATCGAAAATCTCGACGCCATTCTTGAGGTCGCCAACGGCGTGATGGTGGCCCGCGGCGATCTCGGTGTCGAAGTTGCACCGGAGAAAGTGCCGCTCATCCAGAAGCATGTCATTCGCCGCGCCCTCGATTTCCGCAAGCCCGTGATCACCGCCACGCAAATGCTCGAGTCGATGACCGAGAACCCGCGGCCTACGCGGGCCGAGGCCAGCGATGTGGCCAACGCCATCTTCGACGGGACCGACGCCGTCATGCTGTCGGGCGAGAGCGCGGTCGGCAAGTATCCTCGCGAAACGGTCGAGATGATGGCCCGCATCGTGGCCGAGGCCGAAGCCAACCTGTTCGATCCTTTGCGGCCGGAGCACCGCCAGCAACGGCGCCTCTCCATCGCGGAGACCATTTGCGAGTCGATGGCGCACGCCGCGCGTGACCTTAACATTCGCGCCATCGCCGTGTTTACCGAGACCGCTGCCACAGCGCGTATGCTGTCGAAGTACCGGCCGGCCGCCGACATTTATGCCTTCACGCCGTTCGAGGCGGTGTGCAACCGCATGAACCTGCTGTGGGGCGTGACGCCGCTGCGCTGCCCGGCGAAGCTCTCGGCCGCGCACATGGCGGAATTTGCGGAGCAGGAGCTGATGCGCCTGCAGGTGCTCTCGCCGGGCGATGTTTTCGGTCTCATCGCGGGCACCACGCGCACCGCCGGAGCAACCAACCTGATGCGGTTGCTTACGGCGGGTCAAGGTCAAGCAAAGCCGGTAGAAGAGAATGCGAGCGACGGTCCCTTGCATCGCGACGCAGAGGAGCGAAAAAACGATGGCTGACGAGATCCTGTCCATGGCAACTCTGGAGGCGCTGCCCGGCAAAGAGGAAGAATTGCTGAGCACGCTGCGCGAGCTGTACACCCTGATGAACGCGAAAGGCTATTGCCGCGACTCCCTGCATCGCGACTCGGCGCAGCCTGACCGCTTCCTGCACCTGCGCTACTGGACCTCGGCCGAGATGCGCTCCGAAGCCCAGGTTGACCCCGAAGTGCATCGCTATTGGGTCAAGCTTCCCGAGCTCTGCAACATCCCGCTTGTGTACGAGAGCCTGGAGAAGGTCTTCGAAAGTTAGGCCTCTTGCTGAGCCGGTGTGGCAATGAACATCCGCCGTCAGCTCTCGGCCCAGCCGTTGAATTGTTATTCCGACCGTCTCGTTTAATCCGTCCACACATTGTCATCGCGGCCGAGGACCTCAGTCCGAGCGGGGGGAATTCTGCTTTCCTGGGAAAAGAGGGCAACTGAATGTTGCCACCATCTATTAACTACTCCATAATCAATGTCGGCCATCTGCTGCTTTCCTCGTCTCGCGACGGGATGGTCACCCCAATCGGTTACCCCCCCTCCCCCGTACCTCCGCAAAATATTGAAAGCAAAGGATGAAAATTAAAGATACTCCGCAAAATATTCCATCTAAAGGAGTTACAGGCAAAATATTCCATTTAAAGGACTTACGTGGAAGGATTCCTTTCCATTTCTGGGATTGCCAATCATCGGTCTTACTAAGTAGTAACATTCAGACCCTCCTGACATCTGCCGATGGGCACGACCTTCTGTGTTGCCACGGCTATGAAGTTTTCAAAGATCGTCAGCCCCTCGAGCCGTTCCTGTCCCCCAGCGGGGGAAGAGACACTAGGCCTCACAAATCTAGGGTAGCGTCTTTTCTGGCGTTGTCAAGTTACGAAGGTACATGTACAACCACCAATGTGACAGTCTGGCTGTGCGTCATCCTAGGTGTTGCGTCCCGCAAATTTGCCCCATCAGTCGAGATTCGATGAGCACTTTCCGTCAGCGGCTAAGTGCCCCAGCTTTGTTGCTGTCTTTACGGTGCGGCTGAAGAGGCTGCTGGAAAGTCCGAACAGCAAATCCTCGCGGGCTGAAGCCGCGATGACAAAAATAAACGACTGATCGGCACGACTGAAGTCGTGCCCTGATACAAACCGCTCACAGTGCGACTTTTTCAGCCTGTGAAGGCCCGCCTTCCCGGCCGGGCGCAATTTATTGAAGGAATCAGCAAGGACACCACGCTAGGTGTCGTTCTTTAGCCCGCACAGCCTTCGTGTGATGGTTTCTTATGATGATGCGCCGGGGGACGAAGGGTGGCCTCTACTTTGCGCTCGGCGTCCCGGGGATCGTTGGCGTAATCCGGGTCGAACATCGCGATGACGGACACGGCGCGACTGCTATAGCGCCTGGCCCACTGACTTTGGATGAGCGTGGTTTGCACCGTTTTCCAGTGATCGGCTGGCGGTTCCACATTGCTGCCCGGTGGCGCAGGATCGCTAATACCGGGGTCGTCGTTTAGGGCGCCGAGAAACTGGACGAATTCCTCGAGATTCGTTCCCATCTGAAAGACAAGCTGGCTCAATGCCATCTGCTGCGACGCGGTCAGCTGATCGAACTGGCGGCAGTAGGCCCTGGCATTGTAGATGGCTTGAATGGCGGAGATACGCAACAACTGCGTGGCCTCGGCTTCGGTCACTTGCGGCGACAGCTTATGGGTCTTGATCTTCCTGCGGAAGTTTTTCTTCTTCCAGGCCTTCAGGTCACGATCGTACTGGTCGAGGATGATCTGCAGCTTCGCCGAATCAAGGCCTGCCGCCTGCCACAGTTGGGCGGTGGAGGGCTCAAGGAAGGGATAGGGATTGAGTGGATCGCGCTGTATGTGCTCGGTCGCCGTAACATCGAGGCCGAATCCCGCTCCAATCAGCGGCCGGCTGGTTTTCGGGTCGGGATAGGCGGCCAGTACCCAGCCTTCATGCCGGCTGTCCCGCAGGACATTCATCAAGGTCGAGAGTTGGAACTTGATGTCGGACTCCTGGAAGTCAAGCAGCGGCTGGGGTGTCCCGGAAAATTCAGGCGCCGGCAGGAAAAGCGATAGGTCATGAATTCCCAGAGGGAGGTTTTGCGCAGTGAAGGAAGCAGACGATCGTGGCAATGGCACTTGAGGCGATCGCTCTTGAGAAGTGGATGGCGGGATTTGTCCCATGGCTTTTCCTGCGGGAGCAGCCATCAGCAACACAATCGTCACAACTAGAGTTCGTCGTTTGGCGGACGTCATCATTCCTGAGTGTTTCATGGGCCTGCGGCCCAGCAAAGGGATGAAGAGTAACCACGGAGGCACGGAGCTCACGGAGAAATCTCCATAGGAGCGGAAACCCCGTGTCCTCCGCGTCTCCGTGGTTAATGATCTTTGACGGAGCGCTGGAGTCTTTTCTAGTTTACCCAGGGTGGCCGGGAGTCGCCGTTTCCCTTGCGTGTATCGCGCGCGCTGGGATCGCGAAAGTTGCCCCGTTCGTCGAAGTAATCCTCGTGCCGATAGTCGCCGCGGTCGTGCTTGCGCATGTACACTTCGAACTTGCGCGCCGCGCGCTTGCGCTTCCAGCGATAGTAGGCGTTGCGGAAGCCGAACCAGCGCTCCGAAGTGGCGAAGCCAAAGCCGCGCCTCGGTACGAACTTCAGGAAAATATATCCAAAGAGTGCGCCGCCGAGGTGGGCCATGTAGGCGATGGATTGTCCTCCGCCGTGCGCTGAGGAGAGAGCCCCGTACAAGGCCAGCGCGATGATCCCCATGACAAAGTATTTTGCCTTGATGAGGAAAGGCAGCGGGAAGAGCATGACTTCCGATTCGCCGTGCAGGATACCAAACGCGAGCAGCAGCCCGTAGATACCACCGGAGGCGCCCACGGTCGCGGTATAGGGGCTGACGCCGAGCAGCCCGGTGAAGGAGACTGCGATCGTCACCAGTGCTGCGCCGATCACGCAGAAGAAATAGAACTGCATGAACAGGTTGTAGCCCCAGTCGATTTCCAGCTGCGCTCCGAACATCCATAGTGCCAGCAGGTTGAACAGAATATGTAGCACGCCTGCATGCAGGAAGGCATAGGTGACCAACTGCCATACCCAACCGTGGACGACCGCGATGCCTTGGAGCTGGAAGAGCACCTCGCCGATGGCGGCGAGACGGGGGGCGAATGCTCCGAACAAGGCGAAGAGCAGGAAAATCACGCCGTTCGCGATCATCAACTGCTTCACGGCTCGCGTGAACGGCGGAAAACTCATGGTCATGGTTGGGCCGCGTCGCATGGCTTGCTCCGTTCTATCCCCGCGGTGGGCGTGTCTGCTCTTACCTCAGCGGCTAAAGAGGCTACTGAAAAAGCCCGAAAAGCAGATCCCTCGCGGGCTGAAGCCCGCTCGGGATGACAAAAATAAACGACTTGTCGGCACGACTGAAGTCGTGCCCTGATACAAAGCGCTCGCAGTGCGACTTTTTCAGCAGCCTCTAAAGCCGGTCTGGGAAGCCGATTCGAAATGCGGCGCTGAAGCACTGCTCCACCCAAGTGCGGAACCTCCATTCTTCTAGCGCTCGGGCATAGGCACCACAGCCAGGCTGCGATGCCCCTTGGCATCAAGAGCGCATACTGCAAAGACTACATTGTCCTTCGAAACCGGCAAAGTGGCCTGCGCGACGTTGCCGACCGTTTTCGCATGCTGCCAGTCGGGGGCTGCGGTGTCACGCCACAGCACTTCATAACCCGTCGCCAATCCGCCGGGGGAAGGCTCCCAGACCATAGTGGAATCGTTTTGCAGCTCTTTCGTCAATAGGCGGACATTTGCCGGCGGCGCCGGGGCCGACGCCAGCGACGCCAGCGTGGCTACGTTCACGCGCGCGACATTCGCGGTGTAGTCGTAATCGACAAACTTCGGCAAGTCTCCATATTCGATACCGTTCTCCGTGCGAACGTTCTGGTGCTGATGGTTGTAGTTCTCACGGAATTCGGTGAAGCGCACCGCGGCGTAGCCCTGCTGGTTGAAGGAGAAATGATCTCCGCCGCGCAGGTAACGGTCGCGGCGAAACACCACGAGCGGCTGGAACGTTGCAGAGGGAAGATATTCCTTCGAGACGGAGGCGATGTAGCGGGCGAGTTGCCGTGATGGGCCGTCGTTCTCACCTCCCAGCGCGCGGATGGTCTTGAGCTGCTTCTCGTCCGCGGTGCTGGGGATGCCCTCGGAGAAGACGCGGACCACGCGCGGGTCCTGCATGGTATTGCTGGGTGTGCGATCGCCGCCCACGATGTCATTGTTGAGCACTGCCTCGAGGTTCCAGCCTTGCGCAGTGGCCATCTTCGCGAAATGAGAGCTGCCGTAGAGTCCCTGTTCCTCGCCAGCCACGGTGAGAAAGATGATGGTGGCCGGGAAACGATGCTGGCTGAGCACACGGGCGCACTCCAGGCTGACAGCAGTGCCGCTACCGTCATCGTTGGCGCCGGGCGCGGCCTCGGTCGCGTTGTTCGCATCGCTGTTGCGTGAGTCGTAATGCCCGGTGACCAGGACGATGCGTCCTGCGTTTGCGGGATCGGCGCCACGCAGGACCGCATAGACATTGGTGATCTTGGTGGGTTTCGGAACCCGTGGCCCGGGCTCCTGAATGAACTCATCGGTCTTGACCTCCAGGCAGCCACCGCATTCTTTGGAATAGCGCTCGAACTCACTCTGGATCCATGCGGCTGCCGCGCTCGCACCCTTACCGCTGGAGGCGGGCATGTCCGACGAGAGCGTCTGCCGAGTGCCAAAGCTGACCAGCTTCTCGATGGTCTGCTGAATTCGCGCCGCGGAGACATCGCGGAGGGCGGCGGCGATTTGAGGGTCGGGAGTAGCGGCAGGAATCCCGGCCGGCTGCTGGCAAAATAAAGGAACCGCGAAGCACGTGGCCAACATCAAACCCGGAACGCCGGCTAGAAGTATTTTTAGGAGGGACATGGGAACCCCGCGAACCCCTGGAAATCTTGAGCGTCTATCACTTGACGCCTCTGCCAGTAGACTCTAAATATAAATGCAGAGGCGGTGGGTTGTAATTCAGGAGCCCGGCTCCAGACCAGAAACGGAGGCAATCATCATGATCATTTGTCCTGAATGTGAAGGCGATCTGGATATCGAAGAAGATGAGGTTGACGAAGGGGAAATTGTCTCCTGCCCGGAGTGCGGCACCGATTTCGAAGTGGTGGCGGTTGAGCCACTGGAGCTGGCCCGCGTCGAGGAAGAGAAAGAAGAGGACGAGGAGGAAGAAGAAGAGGAGGAGAGTGAGTACTAGGCTGCGACCAAACATCCACAGAAGTTGGATTGTGGCTTGCGGCGCTGCTTTGCTGCTTTTGCCTTCTGCCAACGCTGGCGGAACGGGGCCCCCGCCTCTGCCTCAATCGTCGACCTCGGCCGCACAGGCGGCCAGGAAAGATTACGCGCTGATCTATGGCACAGTGTGGGGACCCGGCGATCATCCTGTCGCCGGCGTTCCCATCACCGTCCGCCGTGCCTCCGACAAAAAGCCAAAATGGGAGCTGGTTTCCGACCGGAGCGGAGAGTTCGCGCAGCGTGTCCCGGTGGGGACCCAGGATTACGTTGTGCAGGCCAACATCAAGACGCCGAAGGGCCAGCCAAAGCCCGAGGTCACGGTCCACATTGACGACAATGAACGGAAGGACATCAGTTTTCATCTGAACCAGTAGAATGAAGTTCAGAGGTCTGCTTTGTGATGAAACCAGTCCTGGGCGGCGTAGTCCTGCTGATCGCGCTCAACTGTGCCGCTGTCCAGATACAGATTCCGCTGGGGTCGTCGCCTTCCTCCCCGGACCGCAAGGGTCCGCGCTCTACCACGCGTACGCTGACCGGCAGCGTGCTCGACAAGAGCGACCAACCGGTGGCGGATGCCGTCGTCTATTTAAAGAACACAAAGACGCTCACCGTGAGGACGTTCATCGCCCAGAAGGACGGAAGCTATCGCTTTCCCGGGCTGGCGAACAACGTCGACTACGAGGTGTATGCCGAGCGGAACGGGAAGAAGAGCGACACCAAAGTCCTGAGCCAGTTCGATGACCGCACGCAGGCGCGCATCAATTTGCGGATGGACGTGAATAAGTAGCGCTCGAGACCAAAGCGAAAGGCCGCCATCTCTGGCGGCCTGCTTGATTCTACAAAACCCGGATCAGTTATTTTCGTTGCTGGCGCGCTTCCACGACATGAACTCACCAATCGTGGCTGCTCCTGACGAGCTCGAACTAGCGGGAGCTTTGTAGGCCTCCACATCGGTGCGGGTGGCCTCTTCGCCAACCGCCCGGATGCTGAGCCCCACTTTCTTCTCCGCCGGGTTCATCTTGATGATCTTGAACTCGTGCTCCTGTTCGGGCTCCAGCTTGACCGGTGCGCCATGCGCGTCCACGGCCTCCGAGTTGTGGCACAGGCCCTCGACGCCGTCGGCGATCTCGACGAATGCTCCGAAGCTCGCCAGGCGCAGCACCTTGCCGTGGATGACGTCCCCCACGCGGTGCTGATCGAAGAAGGTGTCCCAAACGTCGGGCTGAAGCTGCTTGACGCCCAGCGACAGACGCCGCTGTTCGGGCTCGATGGCGAGCACGATGGCTTTTACCTTGTCGCCCTTCTTCAGGACCTCCGAAGGATGCTTCACCCGCTTGGTCCAGCTCAGGTTGCTGACATGCACCAGTCCATCGATACCGTCTTCGATTTCGATGAAGGCGCCAAAGTCGGTCAGATTGCGGACCTTGCCTTCCACCACCGCGCCCACGGGAAACTTCTCGTGCAGACTCTCCCAGGGATTCGACTCAAGCTGCTTCAGGCCCAGGCTGATGCGGCGCTCGCCGGGATTCACGTTCAGCACCACGGCTTCCACCTGGTCGCCCACATTGACCAGCTTCGAGGGGTGTTTCATCCGCTTGGACCACGTCATTTCGCTGACGTGCACCAGACCCTCGATGCCCTGTTCCAACTCGATGAAGGCGCCGTAGTCGGTGACGCTGATCACGCGGCCGCGCACATGCGCTCCAATGGGATAACGCTCAGCCGCATCCCCCCAGGGATCGGGCGTGAGCTGCTTGAAGCCCAGCGAAACACGCTGCTTGTCGCGATCGAACTTCAGTACCTTGACCTGGATCTGGTCGCCCACCTGCACCAGGTCGCGGGGATGGGTGAGGCGTCCCCATGACATGTCGGTGATGTGCAGCAAGCCGTCAATGCCGCCCAGATCGACGAAGGCTCCGTAATCGGTCAGGTTCTTCACCGTACCGGTGATAATGCCGTCTTCGTGCAACTGCTCCAGGGTGTGCGTCCGCTTTTCAGCCTGCTCTTCCTCGAGCAACTGCTTGCGCGAGGCCACAATGTTGCCGCGCTTTTTGTTCAGCTTGATGATGCGGACGTCGATGTCGTGGCCCTTCATCGCATCGAGGTTACGAACCGGGCGCAAATCGATCTGCGAACCGGGGAGGAAGGCGCGCGCGCCCAGGATGTCAACCGTCAGCCCTCCCTTGATGCGATCGATAACCCGCGCTTTCACCGAAGCCTTGTCGTTGAAGGCCTTCTCAATCTCGTCCCACGCGCGCAACCGTTGCGCCTTCTCGTGCGACAGATTGATGTAGCCCTCTTCGGTGTGGCCGGGCTCGCGCATGACCGGGATTTCGTCGCCGCGCTGGACCCGGACGTTGCCTTCGTGGTCCTGCAGTTCCGCCACCGGAATGACGCCTTCCGACTTGTAGCCGATATCGACCACCACGTACTGTGGCGTGACTTTCAGCACGGTGCCGGTGACAATCTGTTCCTCGTTGAGGGCAGCTTCGGTCTGGGCTTGTTCTTGTTCAAATGTCTCGAGGGCGGTGGCGAAATCTTCCATGCTGGGTTCTTTTTCGGACCGAGGAGCGGCAGCCGGGGCCGTCTCGGCAGGAGCGGGAGCGGAATCAGACGCCGGTTCGGCGTGAGGCGGTTCAGCAGCGCCGGATTCCTGGGTTTCGGTGGTCGGGGTCTCGTCAGTGGTTTCTTCAAAAGCCATTGGTTGTGTACGCACACTCCGCGCGTTTGTGAAGGACGCAGAGAGCCTCGGATAAACGGACTGCTGGTTTGAATCGACAGGTATGATTTTCCCGCTCAAAGCGGGCTTGGACAATCCAGCCGCCGGATCCTGCTGAAGCGGGTCTCGCTCACAGGGAACTACTTGACTATAGCAATCGCTGCAGAACAGTGTCAAACATCGAGAGCAAGCAGAGCCCTGATTTTGCAAGCTTTTCTCCATCTTTTAACGGCTCTGTCAAGTGCGCTTCGTCACTCCCTTACGTGACAGCCAGCCGATCGCTCTCGTCGCCAGTTGGGGAGCGGCATCGCGTCTGGTACTCTGCCCTCTTATGGATTATCTCTGGACTCCCTGGCGGTACACCTACCTCGCCACCGCCGGCAAAGCGCCTTCCTGTATTTTTTGCGACCTGCAGCGCAGCGAGGACGATCGCAAAGCGCTCATCGTCCATCGCGCCAAGCACAATTTCATCGTCCTCAACGCCTATCCGTACACTTCCGGACATTCGATGGTGGTGCCCTACGAGCACCTTGATCGGTTGCACAAGCTGCCGCCGGCGGCAGCAGTCGAAATGATGGAGCTGGCCCAGCGCCTGGAGACGGTGCTGTACGAGGTTTATCAGTCCGACGGAGTGAATCTCGGGATGAATGTTGGCAAGGCCGCGGGCGCCGGAGTTGCCGGCCATATCCACATGCATGTGCTGCCGCGCTGGATTGCGGATTCGAACTTCATGACCGTCATCGGCGAGGCCCGCGTTCTGCCGGAGCTGCTGGAGACGACCTATCAGCGGCTAAAAGAAAAGTTCTAACCTGGGTGCCGGATTGGAAGCTCAACCTCGGTTCCGACGTCACGGACGGCGGCCGATCTTTACGACTGTGTACAAATGTGCATATACTTTGAATGGTGGACTTTCAGTGGGACTTCCGGAAGGCCGCAACCAACTTCACCAAGCACGGGATCTACTTTGCGGACGCTGTAACCGTGCTCGAAGATGCTTTTGCGCTGACCATGCGTGATCTCAACGAAGAGGAAGAACGATGGATCACACTTGGGATGGACGTGCTAGGCAGACTTTTGGTCGTGATCTATACCTGGCGGGGACAGACGATTCGGCTCGTCTCAGCGCGGCCTGCGACCCGCGGTGAGAGACGGCAGTACGAGGAAAAGCGATGAGACGCGAATATGATTTCAGCAGGGCAAACCGGGGAGCCGTCGTGGCGGTACCCAAGGGGAAGACGAGAATCACCATCCGGCTCGACGACGACGTGCTCGACTGGTTTCGGCAGCAAGTGGAACGCGCCGGAGGTGGCAATTATCAAAGCCTGATTAATGACGCCCTTCGTCAACACATTAGACGGGCGCGGGAGCCGCTCGAAGCCACCCTGCGCCGCGTCATCCGGGAAGAACTCAGCCATGCACGTTGACAGCCCGGAAGTCCCATCGTCCGCTCTACTTCCGTCCCGCCGCCTCGACCGAGGTTGTCGGATCGGCGCCTTCCCAAGTCTGGTCTGAGGTTGGCCCGTACACCGACGGGACCGGTTTGTTGAGCAAGCGCAGGTATACCGTGAGCTGCGTACGGTGATGGCAGGTGTGCAGCACGCGGCGCCAGAAGACCCAGATACGCTGCCGCGTGAGGCCGAAGAACGGAACGTCCTGCATCCACCACTCCGGAGTCTGAGTGGCGAAGAAAGCCAGCCGGGGCCGAGCCAGCTCTTCCATGCGTTGGATGTAAGCTCCGATCTCCTGCGTCTTCGGGAGCACGTCCGACGTCGGCGGCTCGGGAGTGCCGACGAACTCGCCAAAGAACCGGCGCTCCGACAGCAACTGGTGCTTCAGGATCTCGGCCACGGTTGACGACTTGGGATGCGGCCGGTAGTCCATGTCCCCTTGCGCGAAGCTGCGCCAGACGGAGATGACCTTGTCGGTCTCGCTGGCATAGGTGTCGAGCAAGTGCTGGAAGCGCGGATCACGGGCGCGCGGAACATCCTGTTCCGGGATGGCGATGAAGTCGTATTTCATGGCCAGCTATTTTAGACCGGCGGGGAGGAACGCGCCTAAATGACAAAGGGCGCGACAGGCGCGCCCTTCATAAAATCGAGATGCGGAAGCTCAGCCTTTGCTGCACTTGCTCTGCTTCTCCACGTACTTTTCCAGCTTGCCCCGCTTCTCCAGCGACATCAAATTGTCGAGCAGCGGATACTTGGCCGTCGGATCGAATTGCTGGATCGCGCGATACGCGCGCAACGTGCCAGCCAGTCCCGCGGCTTGGATCCTGGCTGTGTTTTTTTCTTGCGGATGCTGCAACTGGAACGCAGCCTGGGAATACAGTACCTGCATCCGCAGTTGGTTGGAGTAGGTGTCGTTCACCTTATCGAGCGAATCCAACTCTTTGCAGCAGACGTTGACAGTGACGTCCGGTATCTCCACCAGCCATTCCGTCAGCCACATGCGTTTCTCGAGGCTGTCTTTGGCGAGCGGATGCTCTTCCAGACTCTGAGCGTAGGCGAGCGCTTGCGCGCGTTCTTCCGCCGTTGAGGGGCCGCGCATCTTGGCGGCAGACGAAAGCGATGCCGCCACGATAAGCGCGATCAGAACTGCGAGTCGTTTGGGTACCATTTGACTTCTCCCCACGGTACTGCTCGGATCGGCCAAGTTATGGGTAATTTTACTCCCATTGGAGTCGGCTAAAGCAAGCAAGAATTCATTTCGTCAACCAGCTTTGCTGCGCTTCGTCCCGGAAAACCGGGCCTTCGTCCCCTACCGATTTCGCCGGCCCAGAATCTCAGCGTCCATACAGGAACAGCAACGCTTCTGGAAGCCTGCGCGACCATGCTCCTTCGTTGTGGGTTGCGCCCTCCTCCACCACAACTTTCAGCCGGTCCGGTCCCATGCCTTTCTTGCGTAGGATGGCCTCCAACTCCTCCGCTCTCTTGACCAGTTGCGCATTGTATTCGGAGTCGTGGGTCTCGTTGGTGCCCATGCCGAGGAACATTTTCCGTGGAAGCTGCCTGGCCTGCTGCGCGTCCTTCAGCAATTGTCCGTCGCCGACGCCGAGCACCGGGCTCTCGACCAGAAGATGGCCAAAGATGCCGGGATGCTGCAACGCGATGTACAGACTGATCACGCCACCGTAGGACGAACCGCCGATCCCGCTGTTGGCTTGGCCGCGCGACACGCGGTATTTCCTCTCGATGAACGGCATCACCTCGGTGAGTAGGAAGGTTGCGTAATCCTTGCCGCGCAGGTCTTTCTCATTGGGCGTTCTGTATTGCTTGTTGTGCGGATCGTAGTACGGCAGATATTCGGAGCTGCGTTTTTCTCCCGCGTGATCGATACCCACAACGATCATGGGCGGTATCTTGAAGCTGCCCACAAGATGGTCCACCGTCTCGTCCACGTGCCACTCACCGGCGTTGCTGGTCGCATCATCGAAAAGGTTCTGGGCGTCCTGCATATAGAGGACAGGATAGGAGCGATGCGCGTTGCGCGGCGAACCGTAATTTGCCGGCAGCCACACTCGCAGCATCCGCGTGTTGTGGAAGATCTTGCTGGTGAAGGGAACGATCTCCAGCACTCCCAGTACGGTGTGCTCTTTTTCGGCTGGAGCCTGCGCCGCCGAGGAAGGCGCTGCGGCGGTCGCAGCTTTGTCCGGGGACGATTTCTCCTGGGCCGAAAGGAAGAAAGAAGGAATCAGGAAGAAGAGCACGCAGGCAGATACGAGTTTCCGCATGAGAACAGAGTAGCAGCGCTGAACTACGACTTCAGCTTCAAATCGGTCAGCTGCATCGCGGGAAAGTTCTGGTTCCAGTCGGCAGAAATATGTTCCAGCGTCATGCGGACGGTCTTGGTCTGCCCCGGAGCAATGGGCGAACGGCCCTAAATCGGCGAGGTCGGGATAGCCGCCCATCCGGTTTTCCACCAGCACGTGCAGCGGAAGCGTCTCCGTCTGTACCACTTCGTTCATGGAGTTCTTGAACACCAGCTTCATGGATGCGCCGACCAGGGCTTGATCGCCGGTGTTGGCGATGTTCACATCCAGATAAGTGACCGTGCCGCCGACGTAATTCTCCGCCGCGCTCATTTTTGGGTTGGAGAGCTGCAGCTTGGCCGCATACGGATTGGGCTGGATTGTGGTCTGGTCTTTATGGCGGGTCACGGCGACGACGATCGCAATCACCACGACGACGGCGACCAACCCGACGACGAAGGGCGTCCAGTTGCGCTCTTGCGCCTTGGGCTGAGCCGGTGAGAAGAGTTCCTCCATGACTTGATTTTACTCCCCGGAAAATGCAGAGTAACGTCGCCCCGGCAAGCGGTGCGGTAGTTTTGCCCTCATCGGGAGCGCGGATAGTATAGTGGTCCTTCGACTCGCCGGTGGTCTCCGTGCCTCCGTGGTGAAATCATCTCTGAGCGAAAAGCGAATCGCGACCGGCGAAAGGCGAATCATGGCTGACTGGGTCCACACCTTCAAAGGCGCGGTGCTGGCTTCGGAGTACGACTTCGCCAGTCACATGAACTCGCGCATGTACGTTTCGCGCTTTGACCAGGCGACGTGGTTTCTGCTGCACGCGATCGGCGTGACGCCCGCCTCGATGAAGCAGAAGAACCTGCGCGTGGCCATGGTCCGCCAGAACTATCAGTTCCTGGAAGAGCTGCGCGGCGGCGAACTGGTGGAGATCAAGAGCGGCTTCCTCACCATTGGCGAAAAGTATTTTCGCTTTCTCCATCAGATGTACAACGACGAGACCGGCAGCATGGTCGCCACCTGCGATTGCGTTGCCGTTCAAGCCAGCCTGGAAACCGGCAAGAGCGTTCCCCTGACCGCAGCGCTGCAGGAGAAAGCAAAGCAGCACCTGGTGACTGCGAATGTGCCGATAGATTCAGAGATCGGTTAGCCTGCAACTAGTCAGACTTGACCTTGCCGATCTCCGTCGCGGCGACGGTGGTGCGACACAACCTTAGTCCCCGGGGCTTTTCTGCGCCCTGTTCGGGATTGTGCTGCGTCGAAGATGCAGCAGGCCTTCACCGATTGGTGCGCAATCAGTCGTCCAGCCCCTGGGCAACCTTGCCCTTGCTTGAGGTGCAAGCTCCCCGGGGTTCGTTTCCCCCTCCTCCTGCCACACTTCCTCGAGCATCTGGTTGACTTTGGGACGGGCGAGCGCAGCGGCAGCGCTGAGCACCACGGTGACCCATCCCACTCCAATCACGACTTCAACACAGGCCAGCGTCCGGGTGACAGCGTCGGCTGGGATTACGTCGCCATAGCCCAGCGTGGCCATGGTGACGACGGAAAAGTAAACAAACTCACCAAAACTGGGTGGAACCGGCGATATGAGGTTGATGCCCTGAAAGGCGGCGGCGCGGTTGTGTTGCCAGGCAGCGGCGTAAAAGCAGGCAAAGATGAAAATGATAACGGCGTAGCCCAGGACGAATGCGAGGAGCGCTTCCCACATCTGTCGCAGGACCCGGAAGACGCCCGCCAATACTTGCAGCCGGGGCTTCAGCCATTCTCCCAGCAACCAGGTCAGGTTGGTGGCGAACAAGACCGAGAACAGGATGATAAACAGCGACCGAGGAAGGGGATGGACCTCGATCTCCAGAATCAGCACCGCGCCAAAGGCCGCCAGCACGGAAAAGTACACGCGCTCGGAAGCGTGGAAATGACGCGCCAAATCGCGCATCGCGTGGGATCCCGGGGGATGTGCCTTGCCCTCCATCGCATGTTTGCGGGCGAGAGACACTTCGCTGATCCAGTTGAAGACACCCTTTCCGGTGAAGCGGAACCCTCCGTACAGACCGCCGGCAAAGGCGATGGCGCCGCAAACCGTGATGATCCTGGACAGATAATCGATGGTGCCTTGCTTGGGGAGCAGCGAAATCACTTCAGGAGAGATGGAAGCGCGCATCATGCTGCCCAACATGCCGGTCGCCAATGCCACCACCATGATGAATCGCGGCGCGAAGCCTACGCAGATGAAGGCCACCACCAAGCCCGCAGCCGCGTACTTTGCTCCTGCCCGCAAGGAAGCGGCGCCGCCAATGCCATAACCATAGGCCGCGATCGTAACCACGGCGACAGCGTAAAGACAGACGATCATGACCCGGTTTGACTTCGTCGTCCCTATTCATGCCGGCCCAGAATTTGCGCAGCGCAGAGTTTGCCTCGGATTCTCCCGGAGTGCAAGACGAAAGCGGCTTGATCTGACGATTTATTCTACTTGCAGCCAGCTTCCGGTTTTCAAGCGGACGAACGACAGTCTAAGATGATCATCAGGTGATCCATGACTCCAGAGACTCCAGGCGTAAACTCCAATGAAGAGAGCACAAACGCAGTCGAGCAAGTTGCAGAGGCGCATCGCATCCTGAGTGGATTGCGGCAACAGCTGGACCAACATCCCGACCTGGAAGAAGCCATCGCCAAGCTGGAGATGGCGCTGAGCATCCTCACCACCAAAACCGCCGGAATGCTCTAGCGCTAGCTGAACAACAATTCTTTTGCGCGCTGCGAGGCTTTGACCACGGCTTTGATCAGCGTCACGCGCAGGCCGCCCTCTTCCAATTCCAGAATGCCGTCCACCGTGCATCCGGCCGGAGTAGCCACGGCGTCTTTGAGCAACGCCGGATGATCGCCGGTCTCCAGCACCATCTTGGCGGAACCCAGCACCGTCTGCGCCGCCAGTTGCGTAGCGATGTCGCGCGGCAGACCCATTTTGACGCCACCCTCGGCCAGCGACTCCAGGATCATGTAGATGTATGCCGGGCCGCTTGCCGACAGCCCCGTCACCGCGTCCATGTGCTTTTCGTCCACGCGCACGACTTGGCCCACCGTGCCGAACAGAGTGCGCGCAACTTCCAGGTCGGCATGCTTCACCGACGCACCACAGCAAAACGCGGTCATGCCCGCGCCCACCATCGAAGGTGTGTTGGGCATGGCGCGAATCACCGGAATTCCTTCCGGCAGCCGCTTCTCGATGTAGCTGGTGGGAACGGCAGCGGCAATCGAGATGATGAGCTGGTTTCCCTGTACCACTCCGGCGATTTCCTGCACCACATCGCCCAGTACTTGCGGCTTGATGCACAGCAGCACGATATCGGCATCGGCCACGGCAGAGCGATTATCGGTGGTCACCGTAATTCCGTACTTTGAGGCCAGAGTGGCGGCGCGCTCCGCGTGCTGCACGGTGGCAGAAATGTTTTCCGCCTGCACCACATTCTGTTTGCGGAAGGCTTGCATGAGGATGCTGCCCATTTTTCCGAGGCCGAGTATGGCGAGACGCTGACGCTGTGCTGGTTCGTTCAAGGGTGGCCGTCCTGAATCTGGATTCCGGTTCCCCGGTCTCCACGATTGTAAGACGCCGGCACAAAAGGCATGTCGAGTTCCGTGGTTTCTGGTGGTTAATCTTCCACTGACACCTTACACTCGACTGCTGTGGCAGCGTCAAAACTTGAAGCATGAGGAGTGAGAATGAAGGCAGCACTTCGTTTGGTGAGCGCGATCCTGGTCGTGTACACGGGCGCGACGTTCTCAGTTGCGCAAACACCGCAAGAAAGCGCCTGGACCACTTTGGACGGCGGGCTCGCGAATAAGTCCTGGGAAAAGCGCGCGCGCGCCGTGAATGTGCTGGGTGAGCTGACCGGAGACAGGAAAGCGGAAGAGGCTGCTCTGGCTGCCTTAAAGGACGAGAAGGCAGATGTGCGTGGAGCCGCCGCCCAGGCGCTGGGAGAGATGGGCGCCAAAAGCGCCATCCCGGAATTGTCAAACATGATCGACGACCCGGAGCCATCGGTCATACTGGCGGCCGCGCACTCGCTCATTATCCTGGGCGACAACAGCGGGTACAACGTCTACTACGCGGTCCTCACCGGAGAAAGGAAAACGGGCACCAGCCTGACCGACCAGCAAAAGAAAATGCTGAAGGACCCCAAGAAGATGGCTGGTTTGGGTTTTCAGGTTGGCATGGGATTTATTCCCTTCGGCGGAATGGCCGTGACCGGATTCAAGCTGCTGACCAAGGACGATACCTCGCCGGTGTTGGCCGCTGCTGCGCTTACCCTGGCCAAGGACCCGGATCCCAAGAGTGGGCAAGCGTTAGCCAACGCTGCTGCCACCCAGGAGAAGTGGCTGGTGCGGGCCGCGGCTTTCGACGCCATTGCCAGGCGCGGCGATCCTTCCTTACTGCACGTTGCCGTCGACGGCCTGCAGGACAGGCAAGAGGAAGTGCAGTACTCCGCTGCCGGAGCAGTGATCCGCTTGAGCGACATTGAAGCGGAACGAGTTCATCGCAAGCCTGCCCCGGCGAAGCGCAAGCCTGCGCCAAAGAAAAAGTCATAGTAGTTGGTAATTCGCGTGAGAGTCGTCGTTGGATCGCAGCATTCCGTGAATTCATGTCGTATAATCTGCAACCTTGTAATGAGTGTCGTGCGTCGTGCCCAGATTGACGCAGACCGGAGGTAGTTCAGTGACGAGCCGTATTGGCGTGGCCGTTTTGTTTTTTTCGCTGCTTCAGTTGGGGAATGCAGCCGGCAATCCCGAGGCGATGGATGGCTACGCGCCCGCGCATGCGGCCACGGAGCGCGATTGGGAGACGAAGTTCCGCAACCTTCCCGATCCCGTGATTCTGCGCGATTCCATGCAGCACTTGAGCGCGTGGCCGCACAACGTCGGCTCGCCGTACGACAAGGAAAACGCCGAGTGGATGCTGGCGAAGTTCAAAGAGTATGGCTTCGACGCCCACATCGAGACCTTCGAGGTGCTGTTTCCCACTCCGAAGGAGCGCCAGGTCGAACTGCTTGCGCCGACGCACTTCGTCGCCAAACTGCAGGAGCCTCCGCTCAGCGTTGACCCTACCTCGCAACAGACCGCCCAGCAGTTGCCTACCTACAACGCGTATTCCATCGATGGCGACGTTACCGGCCCGCTGGTCTACGTCAACTACGGCATGAGAGACGACTATGAGCAACTGGAGCGGCTGGGCGTTTCGGTGAAGGGCGCAATCGTGATTGCGCGCTACGGCGGCGGCTGGCGGGGAATCAAGCCCAAGGTTGCCGCCGAACATGGAGCTGTCGGCTGCATCATTTACTCCGACCCGAGAGATGATGGCTACTTCGAAGGCCAGGATTTTCCTGTCGGCCCCTTTCGTCCGGAAGAGGGCGTGCAGCGGGGCAGTGTGATGGACACGCAATATCCCGGCGATCCGCTGACGCCGGGAGTCGGAGCTACGAAAGACGCAAAGCGGCTGGCGCTGACCGAAGCCCAGACCATTACCAAGATTCCGGTGCTGCCGATTTCCTACGGCGATGCGCAGCCGCTGCTGGCGGCGATTACCGGGCCGACCGCTCCCGATACCTGGCGCGGCGCGCTGCCCATCACCTATCGCATCGGGCCGGGTCCGGCCAAAGTGCACCTCGTAGTCAAGTCGAACTGGGACTTGAAGACCATCTACGACGTGATCGCTAAGATTCCCGGTAGCGAGACTCCCGATCAGTGGGTGCTGCGCGGCAATCATCACGACGCCTGGGTGAATGGCGCGGACGATCCGATCTCGGGCATGGTCGCCGAACTGGAAGAAGCGCGAGCGCTTGGCGAGCTGATGAAGCAGGGATGGCGGCCGAAGCGCACCATTATTTACTGCGCGTGGGATGGCGAGGAGCCGGGCCTGCTCGGTTCCACCGAGTGGGTCGAAGAACATCAGGATGAACTTCGCCAGCATGCGGTGATGTATCTCAACACCGATTCCAGTGCTCGCGGCTACCTCAGCATTTCGGGCTCGCACACGCTGGAGCGCGCCGCCAATCAAGTGGAGCACGACGTACAAGACCCGGAGAAGCACATTACCGTGTGGAAGCGTGCCTATCTGCGGCGCGTGGCGCGCGCCAGTAACTCGGAAGACCGCGACGAACTGCGCGAGCGCGGCGACCTGCGCATTGGCGCGCTCGGGGATGGCTCCGATTACACCGCCTTCCTCGATTACACCGGCGTGGCCGCGTTGAACATGGGATTCGGCGGCGAAAGCAGCGGCGGCGTTTATCACTCCATCTACGACGACTTTTACTGGTACACGCACTTTGGCGACCCCAAGTTCGTGTACGAGCGCGCGCTGGCGCAGATGGCGGGAAGCACTGTGATGCGCTTCGCCGACGCGGACCTGCTGCCCTTCGATCCCTCAGGCTCGGCGGACACGGTTAAGCGATACGTAGCCGAACTGAAGAAAGAATTGAAGCAGAAGCAGGACGAAGCGCGCGAGCGAAACCGCGAAGTCGAGGAAGGCGTCTTCACCGCAACTTCCGACCCGGACAAGCAGTATGTGCCTCCGCCCAAAGAGCAGGTTCCGCCATACCTGAACTTCGCGCCTTTGGAGAACGGGGCAGAGGCTTACGCGCGGGCCGCGCAACGCTATCGCCAGGCGGTGGCCCGGTTGAATGAGAACAATGGTGCGGTATGGCAATCGTCCGCCCTGAAGGAAATCAACACCAAGCTTCTGCAGACCGA
>CAWHRM010000011.1:0-150166 GCA_963831675.1 uncultured Acidobacteriaceae bacterium | reverse complement strand
CCGCGCAAGGTGCCCACGTAGAAGGCGGCGCCAAGAGCTACATCGTGGACGGCAAAATGACTGGAGGCTTTGCCTTCGTCGCCTGGCCCGCCGAATACCGCAACTCCGGCGTGATGACCTTCCTGGTTGACGCAGACGGCACGGTGTACGAGAAGGACTTGGGACCCAAGACCGCCGACCTCGCCAAGGAAATGAAGGCCTACAACCCCGACAAGACCTGGAAGGTAGCTTACGACGACAGCGATAGCGAATGACCGCCTCGCTGTGTCGGATCGGTAAGACGTCTGTGTGAGTACTCAACTACCGAAGATGCAGTAGGAGAAGCAGATCAAGGTTTGAGGAAAATAGAGTCCCGAAGGGACGGCAGAGGTTCTCACACAGACTGGATAAGTCTCCTCCGACAGCCCCGCACTGATCGATCCCACACGTTCTTCAACGCACTCGCACCGCACTCATGAATTGCTGAGCGCGCGCCGCGCCTTGGCATAGTCTCCCGTGCGGCTCCTCCAGTTGCTGGACAACGTTCCCGCCGCCCACAACAGCGCCACTAGAAGAAACGCCTTGCTCCCCGGGACGCCCGCGTGCCATGCCCAGAGCGCGCCCAGGGTTGGCACAACGGCGGACGACGTCACTCCCGCCGACCACATAATCGCCCTTGCCATCGGGCTGGCACGTTGCATCGATGCCTTCTCCGTCTGCACTCCAAGGAACGGAAGATGCTCGAACACCCATCGCGGTCCGACGGGCCAGCCTTCCGGATTCCCTGTCCCACCGACCGTGTAGAAGGCGAAGCGAATGCCAAGTATTCGTCCCACAGCCCAGTGCGCGATGGCATGGCAACTGAAATAGAGGAGCACCCATGCCACGACCATGGCGGCGACGGCGACGCCGGTCGAGTGTGCCGATCGCGCCACTGCCAGGGCAAGACACGCGGCTGCCAGCCCGGCAATCTGTAACGCGTTTCCGGCGACGATCGAAAGCCGGCCAAAGATATTGCGTCTCGCAGACAAGTTTGACCCTTTCCAGGCAGGATGAGAGCCCTCGGGCACGCTCCCTTCGGCTCGAAACCTCGCTGGATATCAGCCCCGGGCACGCGTTTCAGCCCGGAGGTGCGAAAGGTGGAAGCCCCGCTCTTCAGAGCGGGGGTAGAGTTGACCCTATTCCCCGAGCCCCTTCAGGGGCGGCACAACTTGGCTAGAGCGCGAGGCAGCCTACACACGCCAAGTTGTGAGCGCGGTAATCTTCACGCGCGGTACAACTCCCATGCGCTCGCGTTTCTGCCGGTCCACGGAATTGTAAGGATCCCAGGGTCGGCTTCTCAACCGCAAGCGCTATGACGAGAGCCCGCAGGGTGGAACAAACTTACCCAGGGCGGTGAGCCCTGGGTAGGCGTTGATTGAATTCCCCGAGGACGGTGTGGCCCTAGATGTCGTAGTACATCTGGAACTCGTACGGATGCGGACGCAGACGCATGGCGTTCACTTCCTTCTCGCGCTTGTAGTCGATGTAGGTGTTCAGCATCTCCTCGGTGAAGACATCGCCCTTGAGCAGGAACTGGTAGTCGCGTGCGAGTGCGTCGAGAGCGCTCTCCAGCGAGCCCGGCATGGACGGAACCTTCGCCAACTCCTCCGGTCCGAGATCGTAGATGTCCTTGTCGAGCGGCTGACCGGGATCGATCTTGTTCTCGATGCCGTCGAGTCCGGCCATCAGCATGGCCGAGAACGCCAGATACGGATTGCAGCTCGGATCGGGCGGACGGAACTCGACGCGCTTGGCCTTGGGCGAAGCCGAGTACATCGGAATGCGGCAGGCCGCCGAGCGATTGCGCCGCGAGTACGCCAGGTTCACCGGAGCTTCGAAGCCCGGAACCAGGCGCTTGTAGGAGTTGGTGGTCGGCGCGATGATCGCCGACAGCGCCGGACCGTGCTTGATCAGTCCGCCGATGTACCACAGCGCCAGCTGCGACAGTCCGGCATAGCCGTCGCCGGCGAAGAGCGGCTTGCCGTCCTTCCATAGCGACTGGTGGGTGTGCATGCCGCTGCCGTTGTCCTGGAAGAGCGGCTTGGGCATGAAGGTCACCGTCTTGCCGTACTGGTTGGCGACGTTCTTCACGATGTACTTGTAGAGCATCATGGCGTCGGCGGACTTGATCAGCGAGTCGAACTTGAGGTCGATCTCGGTCTGGCCGCCGGTGGCGACTTCGTGATGATGGCACTCGACCACCAGGCCGCAGTTCTGCATGGTCAGCGCCATCTCGGTGCGCAGGTCCTGGTAGTGGTCGGTGGGAGGAACCGGGAAATAGCCTTCTTTGTAGCGCGGCCGATAGCCCAGATTGTTCTCGACGCGGCCGGAGTTCCAGCGGCCCTCCTCGGCGTCGATGAAGTAGTAGCCTTCGTGCTCGTTCTGGTCGAAGCGCACGTTGTCGAAGATGAAGAACTCGGCTTCGGCGCCGAAGTAAGCGGTGTCGGCCAAGCCGGTGGACGCGAGATACATCTCGGCCTTCTTGGCGATGTAGCGCGGATCGCGATCGTAGCGCTGCTTGGTGACGGGATCGATGACGTCGCAGACCATCACCAGCGTCGGAACTTCGGTGAAGGGATCGAGGATGTACTTGGCGGGATCGGGAATGAGCAGCATGTCGCTCTCGTGAATGGCCGCCCAGCCGCGGATGGACGAGCCGTCCATGCCGAAGCCTTCTTCGAACGACGCTTCGCTGAGCTGCCCGATGGGATACGAAACGTGGTGCCACAGTCCGGGAAGATCGGTGAAACGCAGGTCGAGGATCTGGACGTTGTGCTCCTTGACGAATTCCAGGACTGCCTTCGGATCAGGCTTGGTATCAGCCATTCTGGTTCTCCTTGTTGCCGCGCGTGCGCGCTGTTCGCCGCGAGGTCATGGTTTGAATTGCGATTTGAATTTTGTGGAACGTCGTGCCCATGCCTCCACCAGCTTCAGCCGTGGAGCGGCACAATTTTCCGGAGTAGGAATTGCGAACTGCGAACTGCATTGTCGGGGAAAGAGGTCGTGGCCGCAGGCGCTTGCCCTAAGCTCACACTCAAGAATACGTGTCCCCGAAACAGGAGGCTAATACAATGTTTTTATGACTGCGATAACAGCGGCTTATACCGTCCGCAAATCCGTCACCGACGAAAGGCGGCGCTTGCCCGTAGAATCGAGAGGGCACTTGAGAGCTTCCCTGGACGTTCTGCACCGCGCTTGAGGCAGTCGGAAAATAATGTAGTGTGCCGTCGTTCCAGGACTCCGTGTTATGGCCCCCGCGGGCAGTTGCTAATTGCTGGTTTCCATGGACTTCGATCAGCTCGAAACATTTCTGGAGGTCGCACGGCTCAGCAGCTTCTCGCGAGCTGCCGAGCGGCGCTTCCGTACGCAGCCGGCCATCTCCTCGCAGATTCGCGCGCTGGAAGAGGAAGTTGGCGCCAAGCTGCTCGACCGCAGCGGCGGCAAGGTGGCGGTCACCGCCGCCGGCAAGGTCTTCCAGAAGTATGCCGAGGACACGCTGGAGCAGCGCCGCGTCATGCTGGTCGCACTGGCAGAAATGCATCGCGTGCCGCGCGGCGAGATCGTGGTCTCGGCCAACGAAGGCACCTGCCTGCACATCCTGCCCGAGGTGTTTGCCGAGTTCAAGCGGCAATATCCCAATGTCGGCGTCGGCGTGAAGCGGCTGGAGCACAACAAGATCCTGGAAGCCATCATCGACAACTCCTGCGACTTCGGAATCGTCTCCATGCCGGTGCCCGACAAGCGCCTCACGGTTGTGCCCATCCATCGCGATGAACTGGTCGTGATCACGCCGCCGCATCATCCGCTGGCCGAACAGAAGAAAGCGACGGTCGCGGAAGTTGTCGAGTATCCGCTGCTGCTGCCCAAGGTGGGCCGCACGCGCGACGCGCTGGAGACGCTGTTTCACGAGCGCCGGCTGAAACCGGTCATCTCCATGGAACTGGACTCCAGCGAATTGCTGAAGCGCTTCGTCGCCGCCGATGTGGGAGTCGGATTCATCCCGCGCTCACATGTCGCCGAAGACTTGCAGGCCAACGCGCTGGCCGCACTCACGCTGGCCGACGCCAGCATCCAACGCGACCTGGCGCTGGTCTTCCGCAAAGACAAGGCGCTCAGCCGCGCGGCGCTGGCGTTCATCGACATCGCGGTGAAGTTGAAGGCGGCGGGGCGCGCGGCGAGCACGGCCCGATGACTGGGGCCGAACGTTGTCTCAATTCTTGTCCTTTAATCTTGTTTTCACACAATCGTCTCGGTGCGCGTGTGATATTTTTAACGATTCGGTTACGTCAACATTTCTTTCTTGGAGACTGCAAATTGGCGAAAGACATGGTCCCCAAGCGTATCTTCCTCACCAAGGGCGTGGGGAAACACCGGGAGCGGCTCACCTCCTTCGAATTGGCCCTGCGCGATGCGGGCATTGCCGCCCAGAACCTGGTGCGCGTGTCATCCATCTTCCCGCCAAACTGCAAACTCATTCCGCGCAAAGACGGACTGAGCTACCTGTCGCCGGGAGAGGTCACATTCGCGGTGGTGGCTGAGAATTCCACGCGCGAGCCGCACCGCCTGACGGCCGCCTCGATCGGAGTGGCGATTCCTGCCGACCGCAGCACCTATGGCTATTTGAGCGAGCATCATTCCTTCGGCGAGACCGACGACCTGGCTGGAGACTACGCCGAAGAACTCGCCGCTGAGATGCTGGCCACTACGCTCGACGTCGAGTTCGATGCCGACAAATCCTGGGACGAGAAGAAAGAGGTCTATCGGCTGTCGAACAAGATCGTGCGCACGGCCAACATCACGCAGAGCGCCGTCGGCGACAAGCGCGGCCGCTGGACCACCGTGATTGCGGCGGCGATCCTGATCTTCGAGTAGCTTCCCCACAGAAGCACCGGGAAGACCAAAAGTACAACGGTTGGCGCTTTTGTTTGTCCTACAATGTGGGAGCTGGCTGCTTCTTCGGCTCCAGCATGACCTGGCGCACCCGGCGATCGCCGGTGATCTGGCGCCGGCTCGCGCGTTCCTGGCCGCGATCAACGCCGGTAGGCGTTTGGCTGAGGACCCTTCTCCAGCGTTTCCCGGTTCCAGATGAGCCCTTCGCGGCTGTAGTTGGCCATCTCGAAGTCCTGCGTCAGCTCCAGCGCGTCCACCGGACAGGCATCTTCGCACAGCCCGCAGAACATGCAGCGGCTGAGGTCGTAGGTGAAGTCGGTGAGCTCCTTGCGGCGCGTGTTCGGGTTGCGTTCGCTGCTGACCACGATCAGGTTCTCGGGACAGGCCAATGCGCAAAGATCGCACGAGATGCACAGCGTCTCGTTGGTCTCGGGATTGTTGTTGAGGCGAGGCGCACCGCGAAACCGTTCGGCGATCTGCGGCCGCTGCAAGGGATACTGCTCGGTAATGGCCTCCTTCGGGTCCTGATTGCGAAAAGTAACCTTCAAGCCCTTGATCAGGTCCACGAACAGCATCTTGCGTAGAGCAGTTTTCATCCTCAGCCCTCGGATGGGTGAAGTGTAGCACGGCGTGAGTGATGAACCACGCCTTTCGCTCTGTACGCTCTTCACCCAAACAGCTCATGCTCTCGCGCTGCGCTTCCGATTTCTCATCCAGAATTGCAATTGTAGTTTCGTAACCGCCTCGTTAATGCCGCTCCCCCTTCCCCTCCCACCACCTAGAAACAACGACTTAGACCACAAATCCGTCGCAAAATATTCCATCCAAAGGAGTTACAGGTAAAATATAGATTCCCATGGACTTAGCAGCGACAAATGACGGTAGGAGCCTGCTATGCTAGCCATTCGAGCTATATAAGCTTGGCGACTTGGCCCCACCCTCTCCCCCCTCCCACCACCTAGAATCAACGACTTAGACCACAAATCCGTCGCAAAATATTCCATCCAAAGGAGTTACACGTAAAATATAGATTCCTATGGACTTAGCAGCGAGAAATGGGCGGAAAGGGGCCAAATACGCGGGTTAATGAGCTCAGCAAGATAAACAAGCTATACAAGCTAACAATCTAATGACTGACCTACCCCTCCCCAGCCGCTACGTAGAATCAACAACTTACGCATCATTATCCGTCGCAAAATATTCCATCCAAAGGATTTACAAGTAAAATATAGATTCCTATGGACTTAAGAGCGCTATAGGCGTGACAGGGCGAGTCCAACAACTGACAACTATCTGCTGACAACTGGTTTTCAAAGAGCTTTCCCAAGCCTGCACACTGGGTGCGGCCTAACGAGAGACACAACAACCCCTCCCTTCAACATCAGTGATACTGGCACCGCGCCGCAACGCGCAAGTGCACGGGTCACATTGCAACAAAACTTAACCAAGTATTTAGTCAAGAACGGGAACGCGAGAATTATGGTTCATGGTCCCTCGGATTCGGGAAGCCATGAAATCCAAATCCCTGTTCAAAATGGGTGGCCTCAAAGTGCGGTGGTCGAGGCCGATGAAACCTTTATCGGGGGTAAGGCCAAGAACATCTTGAGCGTTATCTTAATGAACAGATCGCCTAACCACGCCCGGCTGACGGGTAAAGGAACCGACGCGCTCCACAAAGATAAAAAACAGTGCGTTCGCCTCGCGCGATGAGTATGATCGGGTGGGCTATAACAGAGGTTCCAGCGGACGGCGCGAAGAGAATCGCCCCAGGACGCCGCGCCATGCTGGATGTCCGACGCAAGAACAATTCCTTAGTCTTCGATCAGGAGAAAACATGAAAACACGAACGATTGCATTGACCATTGCGCTGTGCTTGGTTGCAACGGCAGTGTGCCTCGCCGCCAACGAAAATATGGGCACCTGGAAGCTGAATGAGGCCAAATCGAAGTTCGCTCCCGGAGCCACGAAGAACACCACCGTAGTCTATGAGGCCATGGGTGACGAAGTGAAAGTCACCGTGGATGGCACGAACAGCAGCGGTCAGCCCACGCACAACGAGTGGACAGGCAAGTTCGATGGCAAGTTCTACCCCGTCACCGGCGATCCCAATACCGATGAGCGGGCCTACAAGCAGATCAATGAACGCAAGCTGGAGCTCACCACCAAGAAAGGTGGCAAGGTTGTTGCCACCGGTGAAATTGAGGTGTCGAAGGATGGCATGGTCCGCACCGTCACCACGCACTCGGAGGACTCGATGGGCAAAAAGGTCAAAAACACTGGTGTGTATGACAAGAGTAAAGCGGGCATGTGAGACAACGGCGCGCGGAAATAGCCGGGCTGGTGTTGCGTCCGGCAAATTTGTGTCATCATTCGAGACTTGATGAGGGCTTTCCCTCAGCGGCTAGAGGGGCCGCTGAAAAAGTCCGAAAAGCAGATCCCTCGCGGGCTGAAGCCCGCTCGGGATGACAAGAATCAAGGGCCTAACGGCGCGTCTAAAGACGCGCCCCTTCAAAGCAAGGCCGTCGATAGAGTTTTTCAGCAGTCTGTAAAGCCGCAGATTTCTCGCGGGCTGAAGCCCGCGAGGGATGACAAAAGTAAACGACTTGTCGGCACGACTGAAAGCCTGCCCTGAGTGAAGCCGAAGGGTCGTGCCCCTGATGCAAAACGCTCACAAGTGCAACTTTTTCAGCAGCCTTTGAAGCCGCGACCCTTCAAATGGGGAGGCACGGGAATGACACACCTCGAAGCAGTTGGAAGAAGGCCATCCATGCATAAGACACGGTCCCTTGCATTATTGCTCCTGCTGACCGCCGCTGGGCTGAATGCGCAAGAGAGCAAGCCGCAGCCGAGCGCGGGCCAAAGCACAGGCAAGACCTCGGGCCTGGTGACGTTAGAAGGTTGCCTGCGAAGCTCCAACGGCCACTTCGACCTTACGGAAAAAGATGGCACGGCGCATCACCTTACCGGCGCCGCCAACAAGCTCAGTCACTTCGTGAGCCATGAAATCGAGGTCACAGGCACGCCGTCCATAGAGACCATCGACACCTCCGAGCCCGGAATGGCGTCGGGGGCGGTGGAACGTCCGGTCTTTCGAGTCAAGAGCTTTAAGGAGGTGGCGAAGACGTGCGAATCGACACCCTAGCTGCTGCAATTTGCACCATAAGTCGAGACTCGATGATGGTTTTCCCCTCAGCGACTGAAGAGGCTGCTGAAAGCGTCCGAAAAAGCAGATCCCTCGCAGGGTGAAGCCCGCGAGGGATGACAAGAATAAAAGGCCTAACGGCGCGTCTAAAGACGCGCCCCTTCAAAGCGAGGCTGTCAATGGGGTTTTCCCGCAGCCTGTGAAGTCGTGCCCTGATACAAAACGCTCGCAGTGCGACTTTTTCAGCAGCCTCTGAAGCCGCGCCCCTTCTCAGCCGGGCACAACTCATGCAAGGAATCAGCGGGACACCACACTAGCATAGTGTTTCAGAAATAACATTACAGTCATTAGAATTCGCGCTATAGTGGGCAGCTATGTGGGAAGCTGCCCAACCACTGCGTCTGAGTGAGGCTCGATTGCTCGCAAAATTAGGCATTGTAACGAAGCGTTAGAAACACCACACTAGATCTTCGCGCTGTCGGCTTTCTCGCCGGGAAACAGCAGCCCCGAGTCGCCATCGCCGTCCTGCCAATCGGGAGCGTCGAGCTGGCGCGTGGATTTTTCCGCCTGCTGAACGTCTTCAAGGTTGTCGATCTCCAGAGACTTGTCCAGTTCGGCAAACTTGCGAGCCACCGGAAACACCGAGCGCTGCATGGAGCCAACCGCACTGTTATAGGCGTCCACTGCGGCATCCAGGCGGTTGCCGATGTTCTCGAAGTGCCGCGTCATCACGCAGAGGCGATCGTACAGCAGCTTCCCTGCTTCGCTGATCTTTTGCGCGCTCTCGGCCAGGTTCTTCTGGTTCCATCCGTAAGCGACTGCCTTGAGCAGCGCGATCAGTGTGGTTGGCGAGGCAACAATCACCCGCTGGCTGACGCCGTACTCGATCAGCTCCGCGTCGCCGTCGAGCGCGGCGCGGAAGAAGACTTCTCCGGGAAGAAACAGGACAACGAATTCAGGCGTGGGCTGAAACTGCGCCCAGTAGGCTTTGCCGGCAAGATTGTCGATGTGCACCTTGAGCTGGCGCGCATGATCGGTGAGCCATGCGCTACGCGTAGCAGGGTCGTCGGCTTCCAGCGCCGCCAGATAAGACGTCAGCGGGACCTTGGCATCGATGACAATGTTCTTGCCGCCGGGCAGCTTCACCACTACATCGGGCCGGTAGCGCCGGTCCTGGTTGGTGACCGACACCTGCTCGTCAAAGTCGCAGTAGTCGAGCATGCCGGCAATTTCGATGACGCGCCGCAGTTGCAGCTCGCCCCAACGTCCGCGGGCCTGGGGCTCGCGCAGCGCCTTGACCAGGTTGCCGGTTTCGGTCTGGAGCGCTTTCTGGGTGTCCAGCAGCGATGCCACCTGGGAGGTGAGCGTGCCGTAGGCTTGGGCGCGCGACTTCTCCAGCTCCCGCACCTGCTCGTCCACCTGCTTGAGCGATTCGGTAATGGGCTTGATCAACGTCTCGACAGCTTTTTCTCGCGCTTCCAGCTCTCCCTTGGCCTGGGACTGATATTTCTCCAGCGTGCTTTTGGCCAGGTCGAGGAAGTTGGCATTGTTGCTTTCGAGCGCTGAGTTGGCCAGCGCCTTGAAACTGTTCTCCAAGTCGGCGCGGGCCTGCGGACAGGAGCTGAAGTTTTTCCTTGGTGGCTTCGCGCTCGGAGGCAGCGTGGCTTCCAGCGACGCCCTGGCGGCGAGCAGAGATGAGATCTCAGATTGCTTGCGTTCCGCGTCTTGCTTGACGGCTGCGAGTTCCTGATCGAGAGCGCTCTTACGCTCGGCCAGAGCGGCATTCTTGAAGCGGGCCGCCAGCGCGACGACTACTGCAACCAGCGCGACGATCAAGAGAATGATTACGGGAATGGTCATGACTGGAGCCAGAAGAGCGATGATGTATTGTAAGTTGGCCACGTAAGGAACGAAAGCCCGGAGTGCCGCGTCTAATGTCTAACGAGATGCGCTCACACAAAAAGGTCTCGATGACCGGCGGCCTGACACTGGCGTTGTTCGCAGTGTTGCTCGCAGTGCGGTGTTTTGCGCAAAACCAGTTCGATGCCACAGGCGAGAAGCAGGTGGTCGAGCTGATCAACCAGGAGCGGGTCCGCGAAGGGCTGCCGCCGCTGGCGGTGGATGAGCGTCTGACTCAGGCTGCGCGTCGTCATACGGAATTGATGGTGGAGCACAAGACGCTGTCGCACCAATTCGAGGGCGAGCCCTCGCTGCAGGTGCGCATCACGGATGAGAACGTCCGCGCCGACCGGGAGGCCGAAAACGTTGCGCTGGAGATGGACGCCGCCGGTGCTCATGCCATCCTGATGAACTCGCCACCTCATCGCGCCAACATCCTGAGCGAGGCCTACAACGCGGTGGGAGTTGGAGCGGTGCGCAGCGGTGACCAGTTCTACGTCACGGAGGATTTCGCGTATCGCCTGCCAGACTACTCCGAACCCGAGGCCGATGCGGTCCTGCAAAAAGCCATTACCAGGTATGCGAGTTCGCAGGGACAGCCCGCGCCCGTCCGCAAGGCCCAACCCGCGATACGGCAGATGGCTTGTGACATGGCGCTCATCGACGCGCTGGACACGGGCACGCCGCGAAGCATTGCCGGTGTGCACCGGGTGCTGGCCTGGACGGCCACCGAGCTTGAGCACCTTCCCGACAACGTGAAGGGCGTGCTCGCACAGCCCCTGAGTTCCGAGTACTCGCTCGGAGTCTGCTTTGCGCAGAGCGTGAGCCATCCCGGGGGAATCTACTGGATCGTGATGGTCACGTATTAAGGAAAGCCTCGTTCGGAAGATGAAAGAACAGCCAAAGATTTACGTGGGCACGGCAGGCTGGTCGTACAAGGACTGGGAGGGCATCGTCTATCCGGCGCAAATGAAGAAGTCGCAGCATCCGGTGGAATACCTGGCGCGCTGCATGGATGTGATCGAGATCAACACCTCGTTCTACGGCCACATCAAGCCGGAATGGGGCAAGCTGTGGTGCCACAAAGCGCGCGCGGTGAATCCGGAATTCCTGTTCACGGCCAAACTCAACCGGGCGTTTACGCATTCGCCGATCGCGGTGGTCGAGAGCACGTCGGCGGAGACGATCCGTGCCAATCCCGAAGATGAGCAACTGGCGAAGGAGGGGCTCGCTTCCATCGCCGCGAAGACATGCTGGGCGCGGTACTGGCGCAGTTCCCTATTTCCTTCAAGAACACGGACGCGAACCGCGACTACCTGGACGGGTTGATCGACAAGTTCAAGCAGTTTCCGCTGGCGGTGGAGATACGGCACAACAGTTGGGCCAACGAGGGAACCCTGCGCTATTTCGTGGAGAAGGGCGTGGCCTTCTGCAACATCGACCAGCCTCGGCTGGGGAACGCGGTGGGCCCGACCGAACATGTTACCGCTCCGCTCGCCTATGTCCGCCTGCACGGACGCAACTACGATCAGTGGTTCGACAGCGACTCACGTAACGATCGCTACGACTATCTCTACACCGCTGCGGAACTGGAAGGATGGAAGACGCGCATCGATGCCATCGCCGGGAAGGCACGCCAGACGTTCGTTGTGACCAACAACCACTTCGAGGGCAAAGCCGCGGTCAATGCGCTGCAGTTGAAGCATCTGCTAACCGGGCGGGCGGTGCAGGTGCCCGACACGCTGCTGAAGAAGTATTGGGAGCTGGGACAGATTGCGGAAAAAGCGGAGTAGCCCGCTGCCAACACGACCGAAGCTGCTGCGCCTGGTCTGGTTGTGGGTCAGTTTCTGAGTCCCAACGATTCATGCAAAACCCTTTCCAGTCCTCGAAGCCGCTATCTCGGGAGTTTGCAACGGGTGAGGCACTTCTACGAGTCGGCGACTTTACGGCCAAGTGACGACAAGGGCGTTTCTCGTTACTGATCCAGTGATCTCGCAGAAGGGGCGTTCTTAAGGCGTAGCCCGCTTACTTCAGCTTCGCATATTCTGCCTTGGCTTCTTTCAGCATGGGGATATCGAGGTCGGCGTCCTTCCAGAGCGTGAGGAAGTCCTGATATGCAATCTTTGCCTTTGCTGTGTCTCCCTGCAAGGCGTAGGCGCGACCTAATTGCAGATGGGCGAGTGCGCCCAGCGGAAAGTTCGCCACGATGCCGCGATGGTCGATCATCTTCTGGAATTCAGCGGCAGCCTGCACGCCGTCGCCCGCGCGTAGATACGCTTCGCCGCGGACATACACCGGGTACAGGGTTCCGTGAGACGGCCATTGTACGGGCTCCCCAAGTTCGTATTCGGAAGCCATACTCAGCAGTTCGACTGCCTTTTGCGGATCGCCGCGATCAATCGCAATGGCGGCGCGGATGGTTGGGAGCCAGTAAGCTTGAATCATCGTGTCGCGGTCGAATTCCGCAGCGACTTTGTCGGCAAGAGCCGACGACTGTACCGTGTCGCCGCTGCGTGCAAGGGCCAGCGCCGCTAACAGCTCGATGTCGGGCTTGGAGCTCAAAGACATGCGCATCGGCAGCAGCCTTGCGAGCGAGGGCGGTGTTGCCGAACTCGGCTTCCCGCAAGGCCTCGTTGACCTGCCAAAGTGCCGCGGTGTCGGTGCTTCCGTTTCGCTTAGCCGATTCCACCGCCTGTCGCGTAAGCTCACGCGCCTTCCGCAGGCGCCCATAGTAGGCTTCCGTGTCAGAGTCATCGGATAGCTGCCCATCTTCCGCTTCGGGTTTTCCCGTCGCCCACAAGGACTGCTCTTGCATAGCGGTGCAGGTCATTTTCCAGAAACGCCAAGTGATATCGATCCAGGTGAAGGTCTGGAGTATCCAGGTTGCGCCTGCCGGCCTCGTCCAAGGCGGCTTTAGCGTCTTTGATCTCGATCCAGAGCAAGGTAATCGTCGGCAAGATTTCCGTAGGCAATCGCGTCGTCGGGTTGAATGCGGAGGCTTGCGTTGGTTTCTTCGGCTGCCTTCTCGTATTGTCCGAGCAAGTTGTAACTGTCTCCCAGATTGCCATGGGCTACGTAATCCGCCGAATAAATACGTGCCCATTCGGTGTAGGTCTGAATCGCCTTATCGATTTCGCCGGTTACATAACCATAGTAGAAAGCCTCAATGAAGAAGCGCTCCCGCTGAGTCACGCGGTCCCGTAATTCGTAGGCCTTCTGAAAATTCTCCCTTGCCAGGCTCGCCTGGTTCAGATTGCTGTAATTACCGCCCAGCGAAGCATAGGCCAGCGCGAAGTTCGGGTCCAGTTCGATCGCTCTCTTCACGTAGGGAATCGCCGCGGCGTCCCCCTGTTCGTGCTGTACTCTTGCCCCCTCGCTGTACTGCTTCAGAGCTTCCAGAGATGAGGTTGTCGCCTCTGCCAGAGGTGTGTTGTATTTTGTCGACCGAGGCCAGTGACTCGCCAAGTTTTTCGCGCAACTTCGCGGCTGCCTTCCCCAACGCGCTGAGCACCTCTTCTTTGCGATCAGCCGTTGCCTGTTCCTCGGCGAGCACATCGCCGGTTTCGCAGGACGCAGCCCGCAGCCCCAGGACATACTCTTTACCGAGCGCGGAAATGGACCCTCCGATGTAGGCCTTGGCATGCGCGCGTTGGCAGACTTCGCGCGCCACGTCGCTGGTGAGTTGAGTATTCGGCGGACGAGTCATCATGGTTAGGGTGGCGGCGACCTTGCTATCAGAAAGAATATTCAGAAAGGGCGACTGGCGCAGAGAGACGGAAAGTCCCTGCTTCAGAGTGTTATCGAAGACGGGGTCGCCGGTGGAGTTCGCGAAGTCGGCGAGCACAACTGCGTCCTTTTCGTTGAGCTTGGATGCTTGAGACGTACGTCGGTGCGACAGACCAAAGATGATCGCTACCAGCAAAGCAAGGATGAGGCCAATTGGAAGTGCGAGCTTCCATCGATTCTTTCGGGATACCGCCGTTTCGCAGGGGCGGTGCGCGATGCTTTTGGGGTCTGCTGGTATTGTCGCTGCCGATTTGGTGGCTGCCCTCAACTGTTGCAGATCACTGCGGATCTCCGAGGCGTGCTGATAGCGCAACTGCCGATCTTTTTGTAACGCCTTGGAAATGATCTCGTCGAGTCTCGCCGGCAATTGGGAATTCCAGCGGGTTGCGGGTTCTGGCGATTCATGCAGTATGGCGGCAAAGGTCGCGCCGACGGTCTTCCGTTCAAACGGCAAATGCCCCGTGGCCATTTCGTAAATCACGACTCCAAAGGAGAACAAGTCGGTGCGAAGGTCCAGTTCCTCGCCGTGAACCTGCTCCGGAGACATGAAGGCGATGGTGCCCGGGGTAGCGCCCACGGCGGTGAGATCTTGAGCTGTTACGGTGCTGGCTTCGTGGAGCCTGTCACCACTTTGCAAGTCAAGGTGGGTCGTCATTTTTGCCAGGCCGAAGTCGAGTATCTTGACGTGCCCGCGCTGCGTCACGAAGACATTGGAGGACTTGATATCGCGATGAACGATTCCTACGGCGTGTACCGCGTCCAGGGCGTCAGCTATCTCAATGGCCAGTGAAAGGGTGAGGGCGGTTTCCAGGGGGCGCCCGGCAATACAGTTGCAGAGCAACATCCCCTCGAGGAATTCCATGACGATGAATGATTGGCCATCCTGGTCACCAATGTCGTAAATCGTGCAGATATTGGGATGATTTAATGCAGAAGCGGCCTTGGCTTCACGGCGAAATCGCTCCGAGGCCTGGGGATCTGTGGCCAAGTCTGCGGGCAGGAACTTGAGAGCTACAAAGCGGTCGAGCCGGGTGTCTTGTGCCTTGTAAACCACACCCATCCCTCCGCTGCCCAGCTTTTCGACGATGCGGTAATGCGAGATGGTCTGGCCGATCACTTGAGCAGAATCCTACGGCTGCAAAAAGGGCCAGTCAATGAAGGCGCTGGAGTCGGCAGGGTCTCAAAGGGATAGTTTACCTAACATCGCGATAGCAGTCATTGACCCGGGCGAGTGGTCCGCAACACGGAAACGGACTTCGGGGAAGTCGGCCAGCATCCGGCAAACGAATTGGCACCGCCACTTGGACGTAAAACGCCCTACTCGTAGAAGTGCAACCCCTAGCTCCCCGGAAGTCTTGTGCTGGGAAATTAGGGACTACACAGCGTTCAATGAGTGCCGTTTGCCATGATTGCTTGCTATTCGATCGGCTCGACGGCGATGGCCGGCGCACTGCGGTCTTTGGGTTCAGGACGCTGCACCAGGATCGTCGCCAACAATACAACCACAATTCCCGCTACCTGCATCGGTGAAACCAGTTCGCCGAGAATCACGACAGTCAGCAGAATCGCCCACACCGGCTCCAGACATGCGGTCACGATGGCGCGAGTGGGGTCGAGATACTGCAATCCCGTGAAGTAGAGCGAGAATGGGACGAGCATTGAAGTGATCGAGAACACCGCCATGAACAGCCACTGCCCGCTGCTGTAATGCTGGGCGACGATCTTCCACGGCGGATTGACGATCAGCCAGAAAACGGCGGCGCCGAGCAGAGCGTACACCAGCACCGTCCAGCGATTGTAGATTTGCAGCAGGTGCTGGCCGTAAACGTTGTAGAAGGCGAAAGAAATCGCAGCCATCTCGGCAGCGATCACGCCCAGAGTGTTGAATCGCGGACCGGAGATCGCCAGCCACGGAAAGCCGCGCTGCGCAGCGATTCCGCCGACAGCCAGGCCACAACCGACAACCGCTAATATCACGCCACTGACGCGCCGCAGCGTCGGCCGCTGCAAGCGGCGCGCCAGCATGTAGAGCAGCACCCACACCGGTGCGACGTACTGCAGGACGATCGCGGTCGCGACGGTCGTCTTCTCGATGGCGAAGTAGTAGAAGAAGTTCGATGCAGCCAGCCCGAGGATCCCGAGCAGGAAGAATTGCACGAGATGGCTGCCGCGCACTCGCAGCAATGACCGCCTGCTCAGCAGAAGAATGGGCGCCAGCACCAGCAGCGAGATGGTGGTGCGGCTCTGCGCCAGAATGACGGGATCGATGGGGCGCAAGGCCTGCATGCCACCCAGCAGCCTTCCGGTGAAGACCGCGCGGCCCATGGCGGCTGAGAGTCCCCAGAAGAAGGTTGCCGCAGCGATGAAGATGTAGCCGCGGACGGGATGGGGCTTGCCTGAGAAAAAGCCGGTTGGAGCCTTGCGCCCTTCGCTATTCGCTATTCGCCTTTCGCTCTTCGCGTTTCGCTCCTTACCATGAGTCGAGGTCACGAGTTCGTCACGCGAGCCTGCTGCGGCATTCTGTGACAAGCTCATCTTTTTGCTTACCTCCGCTCAAATGGAATACTGGTGCAAGGCGAAGAGCGAATAGCGAAAGGTGAATAGCGAAGGCGTCTTTTATTCGGAATGGGTTGAACGTTCCCGCTCTTCTGCACGAACGACCCGCTCCAGAGAATAGGGTACGCGACGTGGTTCGCGGCGGTAACGGACCTGCATCTCGCCAAGCAAACCGAAGGCGAGCAGTTGGACTCCGGCAAGGACGAGCATAGCGGCAAAGACCAGCAACGGGCCGTGCTCCGCCATCATCTCCAAAGCCGGGTTGAGGATCTTCTGGATCGCCAGCCAGAGGCCCACGCCTCCTCCGGAAAACATCGCCAGCAGCCCCATGCCTCCGAAGACGTGCAGCGGCCGTGCCATGTACTTGAGCAGGAACCGGACGGCAATGAGGTCCAAGAGCACGCGGAAGGTGGGCGAGATTCCATAGGGCGACTCGCCGCGCTCGCGGTTCAGGTTGCGAATGGGCACTTCGCAGATGGTTGCGCCGTACGCCGAAGCCAAGGCGGGAATGAAGCGGTGCAGCTCGCCATAGATGGGCACTTCCTGCACTACTTCGCGGCGGTAGGCCTTGAAGGTGGTACCGAAGTCGTGCAGCTCCACGCCGCTGAACGTCGCCATCAGCCAGTTGGCGATCTTCGCGGGCACATCCCGCAGGACAAAGCGATCCGTGCGCGGTTTACGCCAGCCGCCGACGATGTCGTATCCCTCGCGCAACTTTTGCAGGAACACGGGAATGTCGCGCGGATCGTGCCGTTGGTCGCTATCCAAGGCGATGATGTACTCGCCCTCGGCTTGATCGAAACCGGCCGCCAGCGCGGAGGTCTGCGGGAAGTTGCGGCGCAGCTTCACCACGACGACACGCCGGTCCACCGAGGCGATCTGCTCCAGCAGCCAGAAGGTATTGTCGTCGCTGCCGTCGTCCACGAACACCAGCTCGAACGGCTCATCGGCGGCTTCCATCACCACCTTAAGGCGGTCATAAAGCTCAGTGACGTCCTCTTCTTCATTGTGGAACGATACGACGATGGAGCAGTTGAGCACGGTTTGCAATTATACCCCGGGCCGTTCCGCAAGGGAGAAAGGTTTGAGGCAGGTCCCAGGGCTCCTATTTCGGATACAATCAACCGCTCGCGGTTGCAATGAATTGCAGCACGCGGCGGATGCCGTTCTGGAAGGTTTGCGGTTCGGTGATCAGGCTGAGCACCAGATACCCGTCGGCGGGAAAATCGTAGAAATGGCCGGGCTGCACCAGTACATCCGTTTCCTGGAGTAAGCGGATAGCCAGGTCCTCATCTGAACCGGTCACCGGGACCCGCAGCACGGCATACCAGCCACCTTCGATTTCCAACCGGTGGCATAACTTCTGTGCGGCTAATTGCGAATCCAATTCCGCCAGGTTCTCGCGGATGCGGTACATCAGTTGACGATGAATGCCATGCCGCTCCTCCAACATCGCTGGAACCGCCCACTGCACCGGAGCATTCATCGAAAGATAGGTATCGGCGATGACCTCCAGGCGCCGCAACGCCTCGGCTTTCATGGCTTCAGGACCGCCGACGGCAATCCACGCGACTTTCATTTGCGGCAAGCCGGAAATCTTGGACAGCCCGCTCAGGGTGAAGGTGCGGGCGTCACGATTCGACGAGAAGGTCAGCGGCGGCGCGGTCTCCAGTGAATAGTCCAAGAAAAACCTCGTCGGCGATGATCGCCATCTGGTTGGCTGCGCAGAAGCGACTCAGCTCATCCGCCTCGTGCGGCTTCACATAGGAGCCAGTCGGGTTGTTGGGATGCACCACCAGCACGGCGCGGCAGGTTGCACCGGTCGCTCGCGCGCGCTCGATCGCCGTCTGCAACGAGTGAAAATCGATCTGCCATCCGTGGTCGTATACCAGCTCGTAGGGCAAGAGCTTCACGTCCTGAATATCCGCGAGAAAGTCGAACAGCGGATAGCTCGGCGCCGGCGCCAACACCGCGTCACCCGGATCGCACAGCAGGCGAAAGACAAATGAATACGCCTCGCTGGTGCTGGTAGTCAGAATGAGGTCGTCAGGCGAGACTGCACTTCCTCGCCCAGCGTAGTAGGCGGCAACCGCCTCGCGCGCGGACAGCAGGCCCTTGGGCTGCGGTTCGTAGATCAGAGCCTCGCGATGCGCCAGGGCCCGCAGCAATTCGTCTTCGCGATAGCGCAATCCAATGGTCGTCGGATTCGACGCGGTCAGGTCGAGCACTTCCCTACCCGCTCGCCGATGGGCCTCCAGCGCCTCGGTGTAGCGGTTGGTGGCGAGATTCCAGGAAGTGCGCCGCGCGAAGAATTCACGCATAAGAGGAGGGATTATACAGGGTGCGCGGTCTGGTTCCTGAACCCGCCGACTAATAAAGGTCGCTTTAGTGCACGGCTTCAGCCGTGCCCCTTCAAAGCGTCAGACCCTGATGAATAATCCAGACTCGCGGGCTGAAGAGCGTGTGTGAGAACTGTGCCGCCCCTACGGGGATCAACTTCCCACTCTACCCAGCACTCCGCCTTCGGCTGCGTGCTGGGCTAAACTGAACCGCCCCCTTGGGGCTAGTTTTCCGCACGCTCGTTCCAGTGTCGCAAACCAACCGTAGTTCTCACACACCCTCTGAAGCCCACTCGCGATGCAAGAAGAAAGGACTTGTACGGCACGGCTGAAGCCGTGCTCCTTCAAAGCGAGGCTGTCAATGGGGTTTTCAGCAGCCTGCTTAAAGCCGCAATGAGGTTGCGGAACTTACACCGGAGTCCGTCCCCTTCAAGAAGCAGACTTAATCAGATCTTCCCTAAAGTCTGATCGAAAGGGGTCTCCCGCGATTTGACAAGATTTAACGTCATTTTCTGCACCCTCGAACTTACAATGACGTTTTGGCTCCGCCTGGCCTCCCGCCGTTGGGAGCGGCGACGAACAGTGAACTTATGACGGCTACTGAAGGTCCCACGCCTTTGCCCAAGACAGCGCTCCTCATCGGCGCTGATCCCGAAGTCGAGTCTGCACTCGCCGGCATCCTCAACCCTGAGGGCTGGAACTTGCAGAAGGCCGCAGGCAACGATGACGCATTCGCGCTGGCCAAATCGCGCGTCTTCGATCTGGTCATCACGGGCAGGCATACCTCAGGCCGCGAAGATGTGGCGTTCCTGCGCAAGATCCGGAGCGTGCACCCGCACACGCGCATGATCATTCTTGCCGACGAAAGTACGCCGGCTGATGTGATCGCCTCCATGCGGGAATATGCATTTGGATATCTATCCAAGTCGTTCTCGATGGAATCGTTGAGCGAGATCGTACAGATGGCGTTGGACTCACCGGCATGGGATGACGGTATCGAGATTGTTTCCGCGACGCCGCAGTGGATCAAGTTGCACGTGCGCTGCGAGATGCAATCCGCCGACAGGGTGCTGCACTTCATGGGCGAAATCGCCGATCTTGACTTGCCTGAGGATGAGCGGAGAGATGTCGGCATCGCCTTCCGCGAGATGCTGCTCAATGCCATGGAACACGGCGGCCATTTCGATCCCACCCAGTATGTAGAGATTTCCTACGTTCGCACCCGTCACATGGTGATGTGCCGCATCAAGGACCCCGGGCAAGGCTTCTCGCTCGAAGAAATTCGCCACGCCGCGATCGCGAATCCTCCCGAAGATCCGACCGCCCATATAGTTTTGCGCGACCAGCAAGGATTGCGC
Organism: uncultured Acidobacteriaceae bacterium; assembly: GCA_963831675.1. Classification (GTDB taxonomy): domain Bacteria; phylum Acidobacteriota; class Terriglobia; order Terriglobales; family Acidobacteriaceae; genus Bog-257. The sequence goes on along the minus strand of CAWHRM010000011.1, from coordinate 130,175 downwards.
CCCGGCGGGTACGGCGTGATGCTGGCCAAACACCTGGTGGACGATCTCATCTACGGCGAAAAGGGGAACGAAGTGCTGCTGGTGAAGTACCTCAATCCCGCAGCTGGCCAAAATGGGTGAGAATCAGGCGTCCTTGTTGTGAACGCAATCGGTGCGTGCACCGGGGACTTCCGGCACTGTACGGCCGGCACACCGTCTGGTTCGATATAATTTCGACCGACATGGAAACAATGGAGGTTTGCAATGAAGAAGCTGTTTTTGTCTGGATTGCTGATGTGGTTGCTGATGCCGGTGCTGGCGACAGCGCAAAACGCTTTCGACGGCACGTGGAAGTTCGATATGAGCACGGTTGAATTCCCCAAGAAGCCTGATGTTTACCTGCTACAGAACGGGATGTACGAGTGTAAGAGTTGCGCGCCGCCGATCAGTATCAAGGCCGATGGCACGGACCAGAAAGTGACCGGACATCCGTTTTTCGACACCATGAGCGTGAAAGCCATCGACGACCACAATATGGAAGAGGAGATCAAAAGGGGTGGCACCGTGGTTGGGACCGAAAAAGATTCGGTTTCCGCTGATGGGAACACCTTGACCGTCAACTGGACCGATAGCGGCGAACCGAGCGGTGGAACGCAAACCGGCAGCTACACGGCCAAGCGCGTCGCCAAAGGGCCAGCCGGGGCGAACATGATCTCCGGCTCGTGGCGGACCGAGAAGGCGGACAATCCTGCCGGCGTGCTCACCTGGACCTACAAAGTGAATGGCGATGAGCTAACCATGACGAATCTGACCGGCCAGTCCTACACCGCCAAACTGAATGGGACCGACGCTCCGTACAAGGGCGATCCGGGAACCACCAGCGTGTCGGTGAAAATGCACGGCAAGGACATGCTGGAAGAAACCGACAAGCGCGACGGCAAGGTCATCGGCATTTCGAAGATGACGGTCAGCCCCGACGGCAAAACCATGAAGGTCGTGTATGAAGACAAACTCCACGGAACGACCATGAAGGGCGACGCCCAGAAACAGTAGGCAGCTGTAGCTCCCAACCGAACCGGCTGGGTAACGAACGAAAGCCCGGCTAACGCCGGGCTTTCGCAGGCAGACGGTTACCTGGGCTACTGGGTTATGGTCTTGACTGCATCACCAACCTTAAAGCCGGAGCCGGAAACTGCTGTCCCAACCGCGGAAATAGCGTCTACGTCAGTCAGACGAATGGTTCCGACCGGCGAAGCCAGGCGACGAATCACCTGGCCGGTTGACGGGTCTTTGATCTCCTTGGTTACGCGCTCCACCGTCAACTGATCGCCGACTTTTAAGCCGGCCTTGCCGCCGACATTGAGAACGATCTGCCCTCCGTCCACCGCTGCGACAAGACCTTCCACAACAATGGTGCGGGCTTCCAGTTTGGGGGCGTCAGCAACGATCCCGGCACTCATCTGCGTGACCGCCGCGTTCACGGCCTCGCCGATGATGGTCTGCTGGAAGTCGCTGCTGCCGAAGTCCACCGCGCCGTTGCCCCATCCGTGCCAGTTGCCTCCGCCGCCGAGCAGCGAGGTGCTCTCGCGTGACGATTCGCCCTTTCCGTCGGCGACACCCATGATTTCGGCGGTGTCAATATTTACGATGCGGGCGTCCACCACGCATATGGCTTTGCTCTTTTTGTGGCTGAAGCCGCCGAGGCCGTATCCGCCCCAGCCGCCGCCACCGCCGCCGACCTTGGTGTTCTGGTTCTCGCCGCCGAATTGAGTGACGCTACCTACAATGATTGCGTCCACTCCCAGGATCTTGCCTATCTTTGCCGCCGAGTTGGGATTGGCGCGATCGCTGTTGGAGAAATTCTGCTCGGCCAGGATCTTGCTCATCGCCTGGCGTTCAATCACCGAATACGTGCCGTCCTGGACCAGATGCCTTACCAGCAGGTCGGCTATGCCTCTTCCAATATCCACATTGGTACCGAACACAGCGGCAGAGTTGCTCTGCACGGTGGCAAAGTCGAAATCAAATATCGCGACGCGCTTCTTGCGTCCCTGGGTTTGCGGAGCGCCTGGCGCAGGTGCGGAAGCCGCCGGAGCTGCGCCAGTTTGCGCCTCTGCACCCGTCACGAAAAACGATGCCAGAATCAAAGTGGCCAATACAACTTTCATTGTGATCATTCTCCCCATCTCGTTGTTTCACCGGACAATCAGGGCGACTAAGAGCAATGCCGGATCGAGCAAGGGCACCATCTTCGCCGCCACGGATTTTACTGCAAAATACGTCTCAAGGCGCAGCTTTCTGACTACTCGATTTGCGATTCTGACTAAGGCGTTGTAACACAACTACCACGATTCGGGAATCAATCCATGGTTCCGTGTCCGAATCGTGCCAAAAGATCGTCCAGCGTCCAACTATGACACCCCGTGGGTCTGTTGACATCCTGCTTCGAGCGCACGGCTGGAAGAAGCTGGATCGCTGTTGGCTTTGAAGGGGCGCGCCTTTAGGCGCGCCCTAAAACGTCGAATTCCGTTGGCTTTAGAGGCTGCTGAAAAAGTCCGAAAAGCAGATCCCTCGCGGGATGAAGCCCGCGAGGGGATGACAAAGATAAACGACTGATCGGCACGACTGAAGTCGTGCCCTGATACAAAACGCTCACAGTGCGACTTTTCCAGCAGCCTCTTTAGCCGCCGAGGGAACTGGCTTCCACACCAGCAAGAGTCGAGGTCCCTCGGCGGCTAAAGCCGAGCGTCAACTGGGGCGCTCGGCGCGGCTGAAGCCGAGCCCCTTCCAAGGCGGGATGTCAACAGAGCCACGCCCTTTGTAAGTTTGACTCCGTGACCTCGCCGTGACCTTATCCGACGTGACACGGTGGAACCAAAGCCACTCGGCCGCCATTCCCGTACCTGCCTGGCTATTGCAATATACTGATAGTAGAAGTGGCAGGCGTTTCGCCGCTGCATTCAACGTAAAGGAAAAGAGCAGAATGAGATGGATGTTACGGTCGAAGATCCACAAGGCGACCGTCACCGACGCGGATCTTCGCTACGAAGGAAGTATCACCATCGACTGGGAGTTGATCGAGCGAGTTGGACTGCTACCCGGCGAGAAGGTACTGGTGGTGAGCAACACTTCCGGTGCACGGCTGGAAACCTATGTCATCGCCGGGGAGCGCGGCTCGGGAGTGATCTGCATCAACGGGGCGGCCGCTCACCTTATCAAGAAGGGCGAAGAGGTCATCATCATGGGCTTCGAGCTGACTGACTCGCCGATTCGCGCAAGCGCGGTGCTGGTTGATCGCGAAAACAAGTTTGTGCGGGAGATGTAGGGACGCTTGATCCCCAAGCTACTTTGCCGCAGCCGTGCGCGCCTGGGAAGGGTCGGGCGAGTTCGCGGTGTCTACGTCAACATGCAGGGCTAAGGTTGACGGCATCCCAGGCGGGTAGCAGTTGCCGTCCTTCGCGTACGTTTGACGGCAGGCGGCGGTCATCTCCGGCCTCCGCGGCGATTGCGCAAACTGCCAAGCGTCCGCGAATAACACTCCACTCTCTGATGGCTTGGGTGCAGGCTTGGGGAATACACATCCCGGCGAAGGCCCACACTGATCGTTGCTGACGAAGAAATGGATCTCGCGGCCGCCTGCGTGTTCGCGAATATCGTTTGCGGTCACAATCGAGACGGTGCTGGACTCGCGAAACGGGATCCCTGAACAATAGACGCCCGCGCGATACCCACTGCGCACCACGCCATCAACCCAAGCATGAATGTAGGAGCGCTGTTCGGGCAGCATGCGTCCACCTTGCTCCTGATCGAGAAAGATGATCGCGTCCTTTGGGAATCCTTCTCGCTTGGCGGCCTTCACAGCGGTTGCAGCGTCATTCGCCCCGACGCGGCCGCTGTTGCCCGAGGCCTTGAGTTGCTGATATTCGCGGCCGTTGAACAACAGCAGAAATCCGTAGCCCATACCCTGCAGTGCCTTGCGCTTGCCCTGCCAGGTGTTGCGATTCGCACCGGGTGGGTTGTTCAGCCAATATCCGGTGAAGGCGAATGTCTGATGCAGCGCCGCCATGTTGGCGTCGCCGGGATAGTCGTTGCGATCAAGGCCGAGATAGGTGCTCTGTATCTCAGTGCTTCCCAGCATAGAAGGTGGAGAAAAAGCCAGTGCCAGACAACTCGTCGCTGACAAGATTGCGAGGATATGATTGAGCTTCAACGCCGATTTACCATTTTGTGCTCCTCCACCAGCAGCGCTTCACGGAGCAACATCTTCAAGTATGTCTGATAGCGCAGCCCTTTGCGTTCCGCTTGCCGCCTGGCACGCGATAAGTCGTCCTGATCGAGTCGAATCGTTGTGGTCGGTGTCGCTCCCTTGCGTGCCACGCTGCCCCGACCGAGACGACCTTCGGCACCGGCCCGTTCGAACTGGTCCGCGATTTGTGTCTGATGCGATGCCCACCAGTTCGCTTCCTGGGTTTCATTCCGAAACTTAGGGGGCTTGGTCTCTCTTGCCGAGATTCTGCGCTTTGTGCTTTTCATAAAAACTCCTCATCCTCTGGTTCGCAGCGAATGCGGTCACCACCCGCACTTTGGGACCCCGCCACGTGGTAACGACGACCAAAATTCGGCCCGTGTCTTGCCAACTTGCAAATAGCGCTCTTCGCCTCCGCGAAGTTGGACCTTTGTGTCCAGAGGCCGATTGGCAATAACCTGCTCGGCTTCCCGGGGTTTTATTCCGTTAGCTATGCAATTGGCATCAATCGAAATCCATTGCCTCCACCTCCTCGATCCCGGCAATAGCAGGCTCGATGAAATACACCGACTCACCTTTCTTCGCAACGCTTCAATTGTAGTTACGTGTAGCTACAAGGCAACTCGCGTCTGAAGGACTGTCCGGAACGCCCCTACGAATTCCCCAGCACATGTCCGGATCACTCAAAAATGGGCGCCAGCTTCGCCAGCACTTCATTCATGATCGCCTCAGGGACGCTTTCCAGCTTCCTGCCACTGCGCGCGATAAGATCAAGGGCGCGGGGCTGGTCACACCGGACAACACCTGTGGTCTTGGTTCCGGCGCCTGCCAAAGGTACCGCAAACCCGGCGGTCCGCGCGAAATGCCCGCCGCTGGTGATGGGAAGCACCACGGGCACTTTGGTCACTCGGTTGAAGGCCTCCGGGGAGACGATCAGCACCGGGCGGCGCCCTTTCTGTTCGTGTCCGGCCGTGGGATCGAGCCGGACCAGCCAGCGCTCGATCCATTGCAGGCTGCGCTTCATCCGTCACCAGGATCTTCAGGCTGGTGTCGGTGACCGACAAAGCATGCAGACGGTTCTTCTCGCGCGTGGCCGTCTCCGTCAGGGCGTGAATGCGCCGCGCCAGGGCGGTCAGCGACAGCGCCGCCGCGGAAGGCGGCCGCCAGCGCCGAAACGGCATGCGCGCGGCGTACTCGGCCAGCACCCAAGCGTCGATGGGATCGCTCTTGCTGCGCTCCAGCAGCGCCTTGGCGAAATCCTTCACCGCCCGCGGGTTGGCCACCATCACCTCCAGGCGGCTGTCCGCCTGCAGATACAAGGCCAGGTCCAGCCGTACAGCCCAGTCGATTCCAAACACACACGCACTCGAGCCGCCGCGCGCGTGAGATAGCGTTTCAGTTCTTTGTGCCCCGACGGCGTATTGGCAAAACGGCGTTCCGCTTCGCACTTGCCTTGGCGTCGTAACACCACCAGCAACTCTTCCAGCGCTATGTCGATGCCGCACTCCGCACTCTTGTCCAAGATGTCCTCCTGGAGCTAGGCTGGTTCCGGCTCCCCGACCCTGTACCGTCTCCGGTCGAGCTTGAACATGCAGGCTCGTAGCCTCCGATTCTCCTCGGCCTTGGGAGAAGAGGGCGGGGGGCCCATCTAAAGCTCAGGCTCTCGCACCAAGGCGGGCCTCGCCGCTGATCGGCCTCCCCGGAACATGGCGCCTAATCGCTCCCTGTCTTTTTACTACGCCTGCTAACATACAAGCCGCTGAGGTACCTCGTTCCCAACCAGCGAAATACGCGTGTCTTCGCGACATCGGGGCAGGTACCTCAGGGCCTAAAGAGCGTGTGTGAGAACTGTGCCGCCCCTACGGGGCTCAGATCAACTTCCCACTCTACCCAGCACTCCGCCTTCGGCTGCGTGCTGGGCTAAACTGAACCCGCCCCCTTGGGGCTAGTTTTCCGCCCGCTCGTTCCACTGTCGCAAACCAACCGTAGTTCTCACACACCCTCTAAAGGCCGCAGTCTGACCAGTTCGATGACGCGGCGCTGAAGCGCAGCACTACCCGAAATCTCCGTGCAAGATACTTTTTCAGCAGCCTGTTTAGCCGCTTAGATTTCGTCGTGACTTAGTCAGAATTTCTCTAGTACGGTCCGATGATGCCGCCGATATTGCGCGAGGCGGGCAGCGTCTGCTCGCTGCCGAACGCCTCCACGCCCCAATATTTCGCGAAGACGTCGAGGTACTTGTACCCCGAGCCGGTATTGAACAGCACAACTCGATCGCTGCTCTTCAGAAATTCGCTCTGCAAGCAGTTGCTTGTATGCCGCGAGCGCAGCGCCCCCTTCGGGACAGGCGAAGATGCCCTCGGCTGAAGCCAACTCCTTAACGCCGTCCATGATCTCGTCGTCGCTGACGGCGATCGCCGTGCCGTCGCTCTTGCGCACGATGTCGAGGATGATGAAGTCGCCATAGGCCTTCGGGACACGCAGTCCGGCAGCCAGCGTGTGCGCGTCCGGCCACGCCTCCGAGGCAGCCTTGCCTTCATGTAGAGCTTTAGGTATTGGCGCACAACCGTCTGATTGCACGCAAATCATCTTTGGCCGCTTCCCTTTATCGATCCAGCCCAGCTCCTCCATTTCCTCGAACGCTTTCCACATTCCGATCAACCCCACACCGCCGCCTGTGGGATAAAGAATAGCGTCGGGCAAATTCCATCCCATTTGTTCGGCGACCTCGTAGCCCATCGTTTTCTTGCCCTCGACGCGGAACGGCTCCTTCAGTGTCGAGACGTCGAACCAGCCTTCTTTCCCTTTGCGGTCGGCCACCATGCGCCCGCAGTCGCTGATCAGTCCATCCACCAGCGTCAGGTGCGCGCCGCTGGCCTCGACCTCCAGGCGGTTGGCGATCGGCACATCTTTCGGCATGAAAACGTAGGCCTCGAGCCCAGCCGCAGCAGCGTAGGCGGCCAGCGCACCTCCCGCATTTCCAGCCGAGGGCGCGGCCACCTTCTTCAGTCCGTCGTGTCGCAACATGGTGATGGCCGCGCTCATGCCGCGCGCTTTGAACGAGCCGGTAGGGTTCAGCCCGTCATCCTTGATTAGCAGGTTGGGATACTTGCGGCTGGGCAGCATGGGAGTGAACCCTTCGCCGAGCGTGACCGGGTCGGCATCGGGAAGCACGGCCGCGTAGCGCCACATGCTCTTGGGGCCGGCGGTGACCGAGTCGCGCGTTGTGTTGCGGCGAATCTTGGCCAGATCGTAACGGACATAGAGTGGTCCACCATCTTTCGGACAAATGGTTGGAGCTGCATGGGGCGGAAATTTCTCGCCACACCTGCTGCATTCGAAACCAATGATCTTAGCCATGAAAAGATTGCCTCGAAAAACCTCGCAGTGTACCACTCAGCACAGGTTTTGCGCCGCGATGCCGGTCACACTCGACTGTTATAATCCGCGCAGTTCCTGCCATGAGCGAGCCGTCCACCCCGCTGATGCGGCAGTACGCCGCGGTCAAGAAAGAGCATCCCAACGCGCTGCTTTTCTTTCGTCTGGGCGATTTCTACGAACTGTTTTTCGAAGACGCCGTCGTCGCCGTCGCGCGAGCTGCAAATCACGCTGACCTCGCGCAACAAGGAAAAAGGCATCGCCATACCAATGTGCGGCGTGCCCTATCACTCCGCCGAAAACTACATTGCCAAGCTCATTCGCAAGGGATTCAAGGTCGCCATCTGCGAGCAGATGGAAGACCCGCGCGTAGCCAAGAAGCTGGTGAAGCGCGAGGTCACGCGCGTGCTGACGCCGGGCACCGCGGTCGACGCGCATCTCGGATCGGAGGAAAACAACTTTCTGGCGCTGCGTGGTGCGCGCCGGGAACGCCGTGGGATTTGCCGCGCTCGATCTCTCGACCGGCGAATTTCGCGCCACCGAATTCCAGGGCGACGACGCCGAACGCCGCGTGCGCGAGGAGCTGCTGGTGCTGCGTCCGCGCGAGGTGCTGTTCGCGTCGTCGCTGCCGCTGTTCGATCAGCCACGCCCGCGCCCATCGGCCCCGACACGCCGCATCGGCGCCGCGCATCGCCTCGCTGGAAAACGCAAGTTGGGCCGAGACGCCGCTGGAAGATTGGGTCTTTTCTCCCGACTACGCCATTCCCGCAGGTCGAAAATCATTTCGGTGTGCTGTCGCTGGAGGGCTTTGGGCTGGCAAACCGTTCGGCGGCGGCCACCGCGGCGGGCGCGATCCTGCATTACGTTCGCACCACGCAGCGCGGATCGCTCGATCACGTGGACCGCATCGGCTTCTACGAGCGGCAGAACTGCCTGGTGCTGGACGCCGTCACCGTCCGCAATCTCGAGCTGATCGAACCGCTGTTTTCCGGCGCAGGCGAAGGCGCAACGCTGTTTCGCTGCCTCGATTGCACGGTGACGCCGATGGGCAAGCGCCTGCTGCGCGCCTGGATGCTGCGACCGTCCATCGACGCTCGCCGAAATCAAGCAGCGCCTCGATGCCGTTGAGGGCATGGTGCAGGACCTGGTCGGGCGCGAAGAACTGCGCCGCTCGATGGAAGGCATTCTCGATCTGGAGCGCCTGCTGAGCCGGGTCACGCTGGAGACCGCGAACCCTCGCGACCTGCTGGCACTGGCGACTTCTCTGGCCAAGCTGCCGGCGCTGCGATCCGCGCTGTCGCGCTTCCCTGCCGAACGCTTGCAGGCGCTGCACGCGCAATGCGACGAGCTCGCCGACCTGCGCGACGCGCATCGCGACATCGCTGGAAGACGAGCCGCCGCTGACCTTGGCCGATGGCGGCGTGATCCGCGCGGGTGTCGATGCGAGCGCTCGACGAACTGCGCGACCTCAGCCGCAACAGCAAGCAGTACATCGCGCAGATCGAGCAGCGCGAACGCGCAGCGCACCGGCATCGGCTCGCTGAAGGTGAAGTTCAACAGCGTCTTTGGCTACTACCTGGAAATCTCGAAGGCCAACCTGCACCTCGCGCCCGCCGACTACGAGCGCAAGCAGACGCTGGTCAACGCCGAGCGCTTCACCACGCCGGAGCTGAAGGAGTACGAGGCCAAGGTGCTCGACGCGCAGGAGAAGATGGTCGAGATCGAGCGGCGGCTCTTTGCTGAGCTGCGCTCCGCCATCGCCGCCGAGGCGCGCCGCATCCGGCAGACCGCGCTGGCCCTGGCGGAAATCGATGTGCTCGCCGCGTTTGCAGCGCTTGCGGCCAATCGCAACTATTGCCGGCCGGCGCTTGACGACAGCGGCGACATCGAGATTGTCGAAGGCCGTCATCCCGTCATCGAGCAGCTGGAGATCACGGGCAGTCTCCGACCGCTTCGTGCCCAACGATCTTTACCTCAATGGCACGACCCATTCGATCCTGATCATCACCGGCCCGAACATGGGCGGCAAGTCCACCTACCTGCGGCAGGCGGCGCTGATCGTGCTGATGGCGCAGATGGGCTCGTTCGTTCCCGCGCGCTCGGCGAGACTCGGGCTGGTAGACCGCATCTTCACCCGCATCGGCGCGGCTGACAATCTGGCGCGTGGCCGTTCGACCTTCATGGTCGAGATGACCGAGACTGCCGCGATCCTCAACACCGCCACCTCGCGCTCGCTTATCCTGCTCGACGAAGTCGGCCGCGGCACCGCGACCTACGACGGCCTGGCCATCGCGTGGGCGGCCATCGAGTACATTCACGCCAACACCCGCGCCAAGACGCTGTTCGCCACGCACTATCACGAGCTGACCGAGCTGGCCGACCGCCTCAGCGGCGTGAAGAACTTCCACGTCGGGGTGAAAGAGAGTGGCGGCGGAATCGTGTTTCTGCGCAAGGTGGAGGAAGGCGCGGCCGACAAGAGCTACGGCATCGAAGTCGCCAAGCTGGCCGGGCTGCCTGCGGACGTGGTCCATCGCGCGCGCGAGGTGCTGGCCGAGCACGAGAACGCCGAGCGGAGCGCCGTCAGCCATCTGGCGCACGACGAAACGCGCGAGCCCGGGCCCGATGCAGTTGACCATCTTCACCCCGCTTTCGCAGAAGATCGTGGACCGCATCAAGGAGACCGACCTGAATCGCCTCAGCCCGCTGGAGGCGCTGAACCTGCTGCACGAGTTGAAGAAGCAGATGGAGTGAAGCTGTTAGCGCATCTGTGCTCGCGAGTACTCCTCGAATGCAATGACTCGGCTGCATCAGCCTCCAGCGCACTGGCGGCTTCAGCAACTTTGCAGAATCGTGTGATCACGCCGCATGCGCCACTGGCAGACGCAGAACTCTCAGACTCTCGAAAGCTGTCGCTCATGCAACGCGTTGGCGGAGTACCAGCTGCCGTGCGATCCATGAGGCGTTGCGATGGAAGAGCATAGCGTCCTGAGCCATCGCTTCGACCATCCTACACCTGAATTCCTCCTCGCGTTACACTCATCTGTTCCCATGCCATCAAATCCACTCGAACTTCGCCGCAGGTTGGACAGCTGCTCATCATGGGCTTCGATGGACAACCCTGTCGTCGCGCCTGCGATGATGTTGGCACACTTTGCCCGGCGGCGTAATCCTCTTCAAGCGCAATCTCGAGCTGCGCAGACCCATGCACTGCTGCGGCGCAGAAGTCGCTTTCGACTCCGATGTTTCTCTGTGTGGACATGGAGGGCGGCACCGTCGATCGTCTGCGCGACGTGATCGCGCCGGTTCCGTCGGTCGCCGAGGTTGCGCTGGCCGGCTCGAAAAAGCTCTTCCGCACGCATGGACGCATCATCGGCGCAGAGGTGCGGGCGCTCGGATTCAATACAGACTTCGCGCCGGTGTTCGATCTTGGGTTCGAGGCATCGAAGAACGTGTTGGCGTCGCGCACGGTATCCGCATGATCCCAAAGAGACGATCGCCTACGCGCGCGAGTTTCTGCGCGGCCTGCGCGACTGCAACGTTCTGGGCTGCGGCAAGCACTTTCCCGGACTGGGTGAAGCCAGGCTCGATTCCCATGACAAACTCCCTGCGATCAAGAAGCCGTGGAAACGATTGTGGGAGGAAGACCTGCTTCCTTATCGCGACGCTGCGGAGAGAGTTGCCGTTCGTCATGGTCGCGCATGCCGCCTATCCCGAGGTGACAGGCGACGGAACGCCGGCATCGCTGTCGAAGAAATGGATGAGCGACATTCTGCGCAAGAAGATTGGCTATCGCGGGCTGATTATCACCGACGATCTCGACATGGGAGGTGTGCTGGCGGCGGCATCCATGGAAGAAGCGGCGGTTGAGACGCTTCGCGCCGGCGCCGACATGTTTCTTGTCTGCCAGCGGGAAGAGAGTGTGTGGCGCGTGTTCGAGGCCGTGTACAAGAAAGCGGAAAGCGACAGGAAATTTGCCCGGCTGGTCCTCGAGAAATCAAAGCGGGTGCTGGCAGCCAAGAAGAAATCGAAGCCGCTGCAAAGCCGAATGGCGCCAGCTCCAACACAAAAGACGGTGGACAAGTTGCGCCGCGAGATCTGGGAATTCAGTGAAGAGGTGCGGGCGTATGCCTCACGCACGAGGCCTTGAAGGGGCACAGCTTTAGCTGTGCCGTACCGCCGCTAATAAAGACTGGGCTTTTAGCCCTGAGGGAATTCGGTTCATGAATTCGACTTCCGCAGCTTATGAACGGGAACCCGTCGCGAAATGCGTTACCTCAGCGGCTAAAGCCGGATGCCTTGCCGATTCTCACGGCACGCCTGAAGGCGTGCCCCTTCAAAGCGAAGATCATGCCGTCTCCGCGGAGTACGCCTCGTGATCGTCGCCGGCGTCATGAGCGGCACCTCGGCCGATGGCATCAACGTCGCGCTGGTGCGCATCCAGGGACGCGGCTTTCGCTCCAGACTCGAATTGCTGGCGCACTACCAGTTCCCGTACCCCGACAACGTGCGGCGTGCCGTTCTCGCCGCGATGAATGCTGGTTCCGCCGGCGTCGCCGACCTCTCGCGGCTGAACTTTCTGCTAGGCGAACTCTATGCCGACGCGGTCCGGGCGGCGCAGCGCCGCGCGCGACTGGAGTGCGAACTGGTCGGCTGTCACGGGCAGACGCTCTACCATCAGGGCAATGCCAAGCCGTTTCTCGGCCGTCGCGTCGCATGCACCTGGCAAACGGGCGAAGCGGCCATCATCGCGGCTAAGGCTTGGTGTTCCTGTGGTCTCGGATTTCCGCCCGGCTGACATGGCCGCAGGCGGCAAAGGCGCGCCGCTGGTTCCCTTCCTCGATTACATCCTCTACCGCCATCGGCGCTACGGACGAATCGTGCAGAACCTGGGAGGCATTGGGAACCTTACGGCGATTCCGCCGCGCGCGCTTCCGGAAAATATCGTTGCGTTCGACACCGGTCCCGGCAACATGGTGATCGACGCGGTGACCGAGCACCTATTCGAGCGCCCGTATGACCGCAATGGGCGGCTGGCCGCTCGCGGTGAGCCTGATCGAGCGCGTATTGCAGCAATTGCTCAGGCATCCATTCTTCCGGCAGAAGCCGCCGAAGACGGCAGGCCGCGAGCAGTTTGGCCGCGAATTTGTGCGCGAGTTTCTGCGGGTCTGCCGGCGCGCCGACGAGAACGACATTGTGGCGACCGCAACCGCGCTCACTGCGCGATCCATCGGGATCGCGGTGCGCAGGTTTGTGCTGCCGCTGGTGGAACCGCCTCTGCGATTTCGCGAGTTCGTGGTCTCCGGCGGAGGTACAAAGAATGCGACGCTGATGCGGATGATCCGCGAAGAGCTCGCGCCGTTGAAGATGCGGGTGCGCACCAGCGACGAATTCGGACTGCCTGCCGATGCCAAGGAGGCGGCGGCGTTTGCGCTGCTCGCGTACCAGACGTGGCGGCGGTTGCCGTCGAATGTGCCTTCAGCAACCGGCGCGGAGCGGCCGGCGATCCTGGGCAAAGTGAGCTATGCGTAGCGCGGACGAGAGGGCTGCGAACCATAGGGGTCCTTCGACTCCGTTCGGTCGCTGCGGCGACCTCGCTGCGCTCAGGATGACAGCCGTGGTTTTGTTGCTGCTTATTTCCGGCTGCGCTCGCAAGCCCGATCCCAATACGCTGGTGATGATCATCGAGAGCAGCCCAACCAATCTCGATCCCCGGGTTGGGGTTGACGCGCAATCGGAACGCATTGACGAGTTGCTGTTCGATTCGCTGGTCCGCCGCGACGAGCACTTCAACCTGAAGCCGTGGCTGGCCGACAGTTGGGAGATTCCCGACCCGCAGACTTACATCTTCCATTTGCACCACGGCGTCCGCTTCCACAACGGACAGCTGCTGACGGCGCGCGACGTGAAGTGGACCTTCGACTCGCTTATCGGCGGCAAACTGCGGAGCGCCAAGGCCAGCACCTATGCTCCTGTCGATCATCTTGACGCGCCCGACGATTACACCGTCGTCTTTCACCTGAAGGAAGCGTTTGCCCCGCTGCTCTGGAATTTGTCTGACGGCGCGATCGGCATCGTCCCCTACGGCAGCGGCGAAGATTTTAATCGCCATCCGGTCGGCTCCGGACCATTCCAATTCGTCAGCGCACAGCAAGACAAAGAGGTCGTGATTGAGCGCAATCCCAATTATTGGGCAGCACCGGCCAGGATCGAGCGCGTACAGTTCAAAGTAATTCCGGATGCAACCACACGCGCGCTGGAACTGCGCAAGCAGAGCGCTGATGTGGTGATCAATGCGCTGACCGCAGACACCGTGGTTGCGCTCGAGCGCGATCGCGACCTCACCGTCATGGAATCGCCGGGAACCATCTACGCCTACCTGGCGATGAACCTGCGCGATCCCATCCTGAAAGATGTCCGCGTGCGCCATGCCATTGCCTATGCCATCAATGTGCAGCCCGTCATCCATTATCTGTTGCGCGATGAGGCGCAGCCCGGCATACAGCGTCCTGCCTCCCCAGCACTGGGCTTACGACGGCGATGTCGAAAAGTATCCGCATGATCCGGAGCGTGCGCGGGCGATCCTCGATGAGGCCGGGTATCGCCCGGTGAACGGCATCCGCTTCCACATCGCAATGAAGACCTCGACGGAGGAGTCCACGCGCCTGCTGGCGGCAGTGCTGCAACAACAATTGCACGAGGTCGGCATCGCGCTCGACATCCGCAGCTTTGAGTTTGCAACGTTCTTCGCAGACATCACGAAAGGCGCATACCAATTCCATTCCCTGCGCTGGATTGGGGGCAACCTGGACCCTGACATCTTCGAGCATATCTTCGGCTCCAACAGCTTCGCTCCCAAGCGTGCTAATCGGACCTTCTATTCCAATCCGCGCGTGGACGAGTTGATCCGCGAAGGCCGCAGCACCATCGATCAGCAGAAGCGCAAAGCCATCTACGATCAGATTCAACAGATCCTGGCCGAGGACCTGCCGTACATCAATCTCTGGTATCTGGACAACGTGCTGGTGCACACGAAACGAGTGCGCGGGATCGAAGTAAGTCCGTCCGGTAACTACGATTTCCTGCGCACTGCTGAGCTCACGGGCTGACAGTTTCCGCCGTCCGGCAGCGTGTTACCATCGAAAATCACCGTAATTAAAGGACCGCGAGCCACTTGCGCATACTTTTCGTCGGAGACATTTTCGGCCGTCCCGGGCGCACCATCGTGCAGGAGCGTCTGCCCGAGTTGCAGAAGCAGCACAGCGTGGATCTCACCATCGCCAATGGCGAGAACGCGGCCGGAGGCTTTGGCATCACGCCGCAGATCGCCGAGGAACTGTTCGAGCTCGGCGTGGACGTCATCACCACCGGCAACCACATCTGGGACAAACGAGAAATCATCGAGTACATGAACTCAGCCAACGGTAACGAGACATCGCTGGCACGGCGTCTGTTGCGACCGGCAAACTATCCCGCGGGTTCGCCCGGCTTCGGCTGGTACCAGGGACGCACGCACAGCGGCGTCGATTACGGTGTCATCAACTTGCAGGGGCGCGTCTTCATGACGAACAATGACGATCCCTTCCGGATGGCCGACGAGCTGCTGAAGCGAATCACCGCCAAAGTCATTCTGGTGGACATGCACGCTGAGGCCACTTCAGAGAAGCTTTCGCTTGGCTGGTATCTGGAGGGCCGCGTCACCGCGGTGCTGGGAACTCATACCCATGTCCCAACGGCAGACGAGCAGGTGCTGCGCGGCGGCACCGCGGTGCAGACGGATGTCGGAATGACTGGACCGTTCGAAGGTGTCATCGGTGTACAGAAGGACATGATCCTGCAACGCTTCCTCACCAACATGCCGGGTCGCTTTGAGGCCGCAACCAATGACGTGCGGCTGTGCGCCACGCTGATTGAATGCGATGCTGAGACTGGCCGTGCAACCGGGATACAAAGGATCATGCTGCGGGAGGAGTGAGCATTGAGCCTCGCGCCATCAGCTTGCCACCTGCCCGCTGCTCCTTTACTCTTCCTGCAAATGTCCCTGTCCGACGAACTCTGGATGGAAGAAGCGCTGCGCGAGGCGCAACGTGCGCTCGCATTAGGCGAGGTTCCGGTCGGAGCGGTAATCGTTCGCGACGGACGAATCGTGGGACGCGGATGTAATCGTCCGCTAAGCGCCAACGACCCCACGGCACATGCCGAAATACTAGCCATTCGAGAAGCCGGGCAAGCCGTCAGCAACTATCGCCTGCTCGACTGCGATCTCTATGTGACCGTCGAGCCTTGCGCCATGTGTGCCGGCGCTATCACGCACGCGCGCATCCGGCGGCTCGTGTATGGGGCTGAGGACCCGAAGGCGGGTGCGGTACATTCCATGTTGCAAGTGCTCAACCACCCTAAGCTCAATCACAACGTAGAAGTTAGCTCGGGAGTTTTGGCGGCGCGCTGCATGGACCTGGTGCAAACATTCTTTCGCGAGAAACGCAAAGCCGAAACCACGACATAGAGATATGGATGTGACGCCCGGACGCTGAGGCGGGCCTCGTAACGGGTCTGCTATCATAAATTTTGACCACGGTTTGTCCATGGTTGAAACGAGCCGCCTCGAAAGTTGAGGCGTCTTGCGGGCGTTAGCCCGCAGCCGAAATCCTGAGCGAGGTCGCCACAGGCGACCGAATCGAAGGAGCCACAACTCGTTTGCTGTTGATGCGGAGGGGTGCGTGAGTGGTTGAAACGAGCCGCCTCGAAAGTTGAGGCGTCTTGCGGGCGTTAGCCCGCGGCCGAAATCCTGAGCGAGGTCGCCACAGGCGACCGAATCGAAGGACCCACAACTCGTTTGCTGTTGATGCGGAGAGGTGCGTGAGTGGTTGAAACGAGCCGCCTCGAAAGCGGCCATACCTTGACGGGTATCGGGGGTTCGAATCCCTCCCTCTCCGCCAGTTCATCTGTTCAAGCGAATAAGGAAGTCAATCCCACCTGGCGCGTCCAAACTTCCCCGGAAGTCTCCGATGAACAACCGTGACATGCAAGCGACTTGGAAGTATCACGAGAGCACGAAGCACTCCGATTGGAGTATTCGCAACAATCCTCACTTCCTGGACTGGGCGAATCGGCCGCTACCTTTCAAAATCTATCCGAATATAGAGCCTCTACCGTTACCGCGGGACGTGTCGCAAACAGGGGTCGCTGCATTGTCCGCGATCTCGCAGTCAGCGCCCTCGTTGCCAGGCGATTCCGTACCTGACCTTCAGGATGTGGCCCGCATCCTCTTTTTCTCGGCGGGGATTACCAAACAGCGCGCCTATCCAGGGGGAGAAATCTACTTTCGCGCCGCAGCCTGCACCGGAGCGCTCTACGAGATCGAACTGTACCTCGTGAGTGGCGATCTCTCAGGCCTGGATGCCGGCGTGTATCACTTCAATCCGGCGGATGTATCGTTAGGGCTTCTGCGAAAAGGTGATTTTCGCGGAAACCTGGCTCAGGCGACAGCGATGGAACCTGCCGTGGCGCACGCGCCCGCGACAATCATCTGCACCGGAACCTACTGGCGAAACGCCTGGAAGTACCAGGCGCGCACCTATCGCCATTTCGGCTGGGACAACGGCACCCTGCTGGCGAACATGCTGGCCGTTTCTGCGGCTTCGGGGCTATCGGCCGAGATCGTGCTCGGGTTCGTGGACGCCGAGGTGAACCGCCTGCTTGATCTCGATACGCGGCGTGAGGTTTCCCTGTGCCTGGTACCGATCGGGCGCACATCGGAGAGGGCGCTTCCAACCGTGAGACAGGCTGCGGCGCTCGGTCTGGAGACGATCCCGCTTTCGCAGCACGAGGTCGAATATCCCGCCATGCTGGAGATGCACGACGCGTCTTCGCTTGCGTCCGAGGAGGACGTGCCTCCGTGGCGCGAGGAGAAACCAATCCTTTCCTCCTCAGCTGCGGCCGGGGAGGCAGTTCGCCTCGAGCTACCGCCGGAAGAAGAACACCCGAAGGACACGATTGAGCAGGTGATCCTGCGCCGCGGCTCGACCCGAACCTTCGATAAGACGGCATCCATTACGCTGGCACAACTCTCAACCATTTTGGACCGCGCTACGCGAGGTCTTCCGGCTGACTTTCTCGAGCCACCCGGAGCGCAGCTCAACGATCTTTACCTGATCGTGCATTCGGTGCAGGGGCTCGCGCCGGGCGCTTACTTCTTCCGGCGCGAGCGGAACACCCTTGAGGTGTTGAAGGAGGGGAATTACCGCGCCGAGGCCTACCATCTTGGACTCGAACAGGATCTCCCCGCAGACGCCTGCGTGGACATCTTCTTCCTCGCCGATCTGCAACGCATCCTGGAGCAGTACGGGAACCGCGGCTACCGGGCCGTTCAACTGGAGGCGGGCGCCATCGGCGGCAGGATGTACCTGGCTGCGTACGCCCAGCGCCTGGGTGCGACCGGGCTGACCTTCTTCGATGATGACGTGATTAACTTCTTTTCGCCGCATGCGAAAGGCAAGAATGCCATCTTCCTGCTCGCGATTGGCAGGCCGCTGAAATCCAAACCACAGTAGCCTGCATTATTCATCTGTTTCGGTAGCTAAGGGCGGAAAGCTTTGAAGGGGCACGGCTTCAGCCGTGCCGTCACGGGTGCGTGGTGATTGGGCTTCAGCCCCTGAGGGCACTCTCACTTCGTCTCCAAACTGAAGTCCCTCAGCGGCTAAAGCCATCATAAATAAAGGCGGCTTTACGGCACGGCTGAAGCCGTGCCCCTTCAAAGCGTCAGGCCCTGATGAATAATCCAGGGTAGGGGTCAGTAGCCTGGCTGCACACGACCCCATCCAACCAGCGTTCCGCAGATCGCACCGAACACATGCGGTCTTGAGATGCGGTGGACAGCGCGATCAGAACTTGGGATGGATTTTCGGGAAGCGCGGGCCAGTCTGCTCGTCGGTTCAGAACTCCAACGGCGAGTGTTATCCTAGTCAAACCACGCCACAATGAGACTGTAATCTTTCATGCCTGACTCGAACATCCCAGAACCTCAAGCTACGCCTGAACCCGACGAGTCTTTCGAGGACATTCTCTCGCAATACGAGCGAAGCCGTTCGCGCCCAGCCGAAGATGGCACGAAGCAACTCGAAGGCACGGTGATTGCCGTCTCCGCAGATTCGGTTTTCCTCGACATCGGTTACAAGAGCGAAGGCATTCTGCCGCTGACGGCGTTTCTGAGCGCTGGTGAAAGCGTAAAACCCGGCGACAAATTTCCAGTTTCGGTCAAAGGGCGCGACCCGGAAGGCTACTACGAGCTCTCTCGCTCCAGAATTTCCCGACCCACGGACTGGTCGGGGCTGGAGCGGGCGTTTGCCGAGAAGGCGACGATAGTAGGCACGGTGACGGCCGTGGTCAAAGGCGGGTTCAGCGTGGATGTGGGAGTACGAGCTTTCATGCCGGCCTCGCGCAGCGGAACGCGCGACGCTGCCGAGATGGAGAAGCTGGTGGGGCAGGAGATTCGCTGCCGCATTACAAAGCTTGACGTCGCGGAGGAAGATGTAGTGGTGGATCACCGCGCCGTTGTGGAAGACGAAGGACGCGCGGTGAAGGAGCGGCGCTACTCCGAGGTTGCCGAAGGCGAGACGGTGCGCGGCACGGTCCGCCGCCTCGCCGATTACGGCGCTTTCGTCGATATCGGCGGAGTAGACGGTTTGCTCCATGTCGGGGACATCGCCTGGGGCCGGGTCGAAAAGCCGGAAGACGTGCTCTCACTGGGCCAGGAGATTGAAGTCAAGGTTTTGAAGATCGACTCCGGGAAGGGGCGCATTTCGCTGGGTATGAAGCAGCTCCAACCCGATCCATGGGACTCGCTAACGAAAAGGTATAAGCCGGGCGAACGCGTGCGTGGCACAGTCACGCGGGTAGTCGACTTCGGAGCCTTCGTCGAGCTGGAGCCTGGGATGGAAGGGTTGATCCACCTTTCGGAGATGTCGTGGGCGAAGAAGGTGAGGATGCCCAGTGACGTGGTGAAGCCGGGCGAGACGGTGGAAGTGGTGATCCTGGGAGTGAACGCGGACGAACGCCGTATCTCTCTGGGCCTGAAGCAAGCCTTGGGCGATCCGTGGCTCGAAGTCGAGCAGAGATTTGCGGTCGGCACGGTGATCGAAGGGCCGGTCATCAGCCTCACCAAGTTCGGCGCCTTCGTTCAGCTTTCCGAAGGCGTCGACGGTATGATCCACGTCAGCGAGATCAGCGCCGAAAAACACATCCAACATCCGCAGGATGTCATGAAGGTTGGACGATCGGTCCGAGCCCAGGTGTTGGCCGTAGACATGCAACGGCGGCTCGTCCGGTTGAGCATGAAGCAACTGGTTCCCACCAGCCTGGAGGAATACATCGCGGAACACAAGGAAGGCGATCTGGTCACAGGCCGCGTGGTCGAGAACTCAGGCGGGTACGCGCGCGTGGAACTAGGCGAAGGCATTCACGGTACGTGCCGAATCGTCGCCGAAGCTCCGGCGAAGGAAGAGACCAGGCGCGAATCGAAGGCAGATTTGTCGTCACTGAGTTCCATGCTTCAGGCACGCTGGAAAGGGAGCGCTGTCAACACTAAATCCAAGCCGGATGCTATTCGCGCCGGTCAGATTCGCAGTTTTCGAATTGCCAGCCTGGACCGCGCTGCGAAGAGGATCGAACTGGAACTGGCGTAGCAGCACTTTGAACCTGTTTTCAAAATGTGGTCGGAATCCAACTTCAACGTTCGAACCAAAATTCTGGCGCGATTCTATCCGCTTAAGGGATGAGCCTCATAAAGATGAGTCATAGGACCTGGTTTCATTTGATCGCTGCCTTGGTATTGCTCCTGCGCTGTACGAGCGCACTGGCGCAGCAGGAATTCGGCGAAGTCTCGTTTGCAAACTCCGGCCCTGCCGCAGCACAGGGCGAGTTCCTGCGAGGCTTGTCACAGCTCCACAACTTCGAATATGGCGACGCAGCCGAGCACTTCCGCAAGGCAGAGCAACTCTCTCCCGATTTCGCTATGGCGTATTGGGGTGAGGCCATGACGAAGAACCATCCGGTGTGGCACGAACAGGACCAGGCCGCCGCGCAACAGGTGCTCGCGCGCCTGGGAGCGACCCCGGAAGCGCGGCAGGCGAAGGCGCCCACCGAGCGGGAGAAGATGTACCTGCAAGCCGTCGAAATACTCTACGGCGACGGAACCAAGGAAGAGCGCGACCTGAAGTACGAAGCGGCCATGGCTGAGCTGCATCGCAAGTTTCCCGATGATGTGGACGCTTCCGCCTTCTATGCCTTGTCCATTCTGGGGTCAGCCGAAGAAGGCCGCGACTTCGCCACCTACATGCGCGCGGCCGCTGTGCTGGAGGAAGTTTTTCCCCAGCATCCGCGGCATCCCGGTGTAGTCCACTACATGATCCATAGCTACGATGACCCGATCCATGCGCCTCTAGGCTTGCGAGCGGCCCGCATTTATTCCCAGATCGCGCCGGATGCCGCGCATGCCCAGCACATGACCTCGCACATCTTCCTGGCGCTCGGCATGTGGGATGACGTGGTGAAGGCAAACGAAACTGCCACGGCGGTTGTGAATCGGCAGCGGCAGAAGGCGGGAAAGCCTCCCCGGATGTGCGGACATTACAACTACTGGTTGGAGTATGGCTACCTGCAGCAGGGACGAGTCAGCGATGCGCGCCGCGTCCTCGATGGGTGCCGCCAGGAAGCCGAACGCGAGGCCGCCAGCGCGGCGGCCGGCACGGGTGGCGCGGTGGATCCGGACAAGAGCTCAGTTGGTTCGTATTCCGAAATGCGAGCCACCTTCGTCATCGATACTCAACTGTGGAATGACGAGACGGTTAGCTGGCCTCTTCCCGCCGGCAAGTATCCGTTTGCCCAATTTACCTTCGACTATGCCAATGCGCTGGCGGCCATCCAGCGCGGCGACGACGCGACTGCCCACGAAGCCGTAGCTCGGGTCGAGGACGACCGCCAGCGCTGCGGAGCCTGGCTCGACGAGAGGAAATTACAGGAGCCGCAAGAACGCAAACGTGTACTTATCCTCACCGGGCAACTGCAGGCGCTGCTCCTGTTGCGATCGGGAAAGAACGAGGAAGCAGTTCGCGAACTGCAGCGCCTGGCTGCGGACGAGCGGGCAATGCCTTTGGAGTTTGGACCACCGTTTGTCAATAAGCCGACAGAGGAACTTCTGGGTGAAGTACTGCTCCAGCAGAACCGCCCGTCCGAGGCCTGGGATGCATTCCAGGCCACTCTGGCGCGGGCGCCAGGGCGCAGGCTGTCCACGGAAGAACTGGCGCGAGCAGACAAAGCGAAGGTTGACTCTTCCGCCAAGCGAGAAGCTGGCAGCCACAGTGCAGCCAACGTTGAAGTGCACGAGCATTAAAGCAACGACGTCGGGAATGGGAGCGGACCCGAGGCGATGTCTCGACTATTTCCGTTTCAAATCCCCTTCTCTCCCATCCTGCTGCGACCTTTCCGGCAACTGGACCCGCCGACAGGCCAAGACCAATCCCTATATAATCGGACGTTTCTACCATCCGCGTGTGGACGCTGAGGGAAGCCAACCAGAACGTCCTCAAGTCCAGGAAAACGATTGTGGCACTCGACCAGAAAATCTACGAGTTGAGAAGAGAGAAGCTGAAGCAGATCGAGGCGCTGGGTCAGGCCGCGTATCCCTACCGCTATGAAACGACGCACACCATTCCGCAGATTCTCGACCAGTATTCGAGCGCAACCGGTCCTGAGTTGGAAGCATCACGCGTCAACGTGAGCATCGCGGGACGCATCATGTCCATTCGCGTGCAGGGGAAAGCAGGTTTTGCCCATCTCCAGCAGGGCGGACGCCGGCTGCAAATCTACGTCCGGCTCGACAACGTCGGCGAGAAGGGTTTTCAGCTCTACAAACTGCTCGACATCGGTGACTACATCGGAGTAAGAGGGTACCTGTTTCGCACCCGCACGAACGAACTTACGGTCCACGTGGAAGAGATCACGTTCCTGGTAAAAGACCTGCTCCCATTGCCCGAGAAGTGGCACGGCCTGCAGGATGTCGAAACCCGCTATCGCCGCCGCTACGTTGATCTAACAATGAATCCCGAAGTGCGCGAGGTGTTCATCAAGCGCGCGAAAGTCGTGCAGTCGCTGCGGCGCTTCCTCGATAGCAACGGCTTCATCGAAGTCGAGACCCCGATGATGCATCCCATCGCCGGAGGCGCGGTGGCCAAGCCGTTCATCACACATCACAACACGCTTGACGCGGACCTGTACCTGCGCATCGCGCCGGAGCTTTATCTGAAGCGGCTGGTCGTGGGCGGCATGGACCGCGTGTATGAGATCAACCGCAATTTCCGCAACGAAGGCATCTCAACGCAGCACAATCCTGAGTTCACCATGCTTGAGTTCTACATGGCCTACGCCGACTACCGCGACATGATGGACTTCACCGCCGAGATGCTGGCGCAAGTCTCGCGCGACGTAAACGGCACAACCATCACGCACTACAGCGGGCACGAGATCGACTTCGGCAATTTCCAGCGCTTCTCCATGCGCGAGGCCATCATCAAGTTCTGGCCGGAGAACGGCGGAGCCAGGCCGCAGATGAGCGATTTCTCCAGCGCGGAGCAGATCGCCGCGATGGTGCATGGTTACAATGCGGCCAACCCGCACATCCCGTACGATCCAGCCGCGCCCAACGGCAAAACGATTGCCGACATATTTGAGTTCGTCGCTGAGCCGTACCTGATTCAGCCGACCTTCATTTATGACTTCCCACTTGCCATCTCGCCACTCTCCAAGAACAAGCGCGAGCCAGAGGAGAACGCCGAGTGGGTGGAGCGCTTCGAAATCTTCGTTGGCGGCCTGGAGATCGGCAACGCCTTCAGCGAGCTGAACGATCCTGAGGAGCAGCGCCGCCGCTTCGAGCAGCAGTTGGGCGAACGCGCCCGCGGCGACGAAGAAGCTCACCAGATGGACGAGGATTACATTCGCGCGCTGTCGTATGGATTGCCGCCGACCGCCGGCGAGGGTGTCGGCATCGATCGCCTGACCATGTTGCTGAGCGATTCACGCTCCATCCGCGATGTCATCCTGTTCCCACTGCTGCGTCCCTTGAAGCGCGAAGAAGAAGAGGAGATTGACAGCGCGGAGCAAGAAACAAAGAGCTAAAGTGCAGCACTTGGCATCTATCCGAAGTGAGGAGCTAGATGCCAATCATCGCCCTTTTCCGTCGCTGGACATTTTCCGGTCTTGGGCATACTGTGGTGCTACGTGGAGGTTTATCGTGGCGCAGCCTCTGTCTAATTTGGATTACCTGATCGACGCCGTAAAGCGCTCTCCCGCCGAGGAGGCACCCGCGAGGGAGAGACCTGGGGACGTACCCCCCGCCCCTGCCTCCGCGGCCATGCAAGAAGCGGTGGTGGCCTTCGGCGTTCCCATTCTGCGCGAGCTGCAAAAGGAAGGAGGCAAGGCTGGCGCTTTTCAACTTGTGGACGCTACCAAGATACCGCTGGAAACTCTGTTTCACGTTCTCGACAAAATGTCGGCCGATTTTCATTGGATCAACGTGGACAAGAGTGACCCCAGGGGCAATTACCAGGTTGAGCTAAGACAAGAAGCCCGTGATTACATGCAGAGATTGGGACTCTAGCGAGTTGAAGTCTTTCCTCTCCTCCGAGCAATCGCATGAACACTGCGGCCCGAATCGTCGGGATGGTCTTGCTGCTTCTCGGACTTCCGATTTTGCTCTCTTATCTCGGTAACGGTGGTAGTTGGACGGCCATCCTCCCCCCGCTTCTGGCCATACTTCTCGGTGAGTTGGTGGGTTTCTCAGAGATCATCTCCCGCTATCGGGACGAGCCTTTGCGTGCCGCCTTCAACGCTTACGGCGGCGCCTATTTCGCAATCAATGGCATCCTTGCATGGGTGGCCTTCATCGTCCTGCAAAAGTCCCCTGCCACATTCCCCACGCTGGTCGGCCATCCCTACTCTACGGCAGTGTTCGCCGGTTTCGGAGCGATGGCAATCTTCCGCTCCAAGCTATTCGTTTTCCGTTCCGACGATGGCAAGGAATTCCCTGTCGGGCCCGATATCGTGCTCTCCTCTGTCTTGAAGATCGTGGACCGTAAGATCGACCGGCAGCGTGCGGCGCGCCGCCAGCAGCTAGTCTTCGAAAAGGCGTCGGACATCGCGGCGCTCATAGGATCTGCAGCGGATTTCGGAGTGGCGGCGAATTTCCTGGTAATCTCCATGTCCTCGTTTCAGAACTTGAGCGACGTAGAGAAACAGCAGATCGCCGCTGCCGCCGCCCGCCTGAAGAATGATAAAGATCTGATTGAAGCACCCAATTTCTACAAGGCCATGACTCTGGGATTTGCCCTGCTCGATATCACCGGGGAAGAAGGATTTTCTGACATCGTGGTTGACCTCCAAAAATATCTCAAGCAGACGACGCCGCAAGGCCTGCAATCCGCCGCCGCGGCTGCCGCCGGTGCTGGCCCTGCGCTTTAGGAGCCTGCTGCCGAATCGTTTCCGCCTTGCCCGCTCCTCGCGCAGGAGCGAGTCGAATCGGTTCACGCACAAAAATGCCCCTCTTCCGAGGGGCATCAGCGTTCAGGAGAGAGACGAAAGCAATTCGATATGAAAAGTTATGTCGCCAGCAGTTCGCGTATCCGCAGCCGGGCCTGGTGCAGCCCTTCGCGCGATTGATCCGGAGTAAGTCCCAGGGTCCGGGCGATGCGAGCGTGGTCGTAGCGCTCGACGTCGTGCATGAGGAAAATCATCTTTTCTGTGCTCGGCAATTGCATCACCGCGCGTTCCAAATCGACTCGCCGGACGTTGCGGCGGACAGACAGAATTTTGTCGCTTGGCGCGCAGTCCAGGGTTAATGCTCCCAGCGGCTGGTATTGTCGTACCTCGGCGATCAGGGCACAATCGATCTCCTCCGGCGGAGGCGCCTCGCTCTTCGCAAACACGCGGCAGAAGACATTGGTCATGAGTTCTTCCGCTGCCAACTCGCTGTCAGTCATCCAGAACGCCAAGGCATAAATCCGATGACGGTTCTGCTCATACACTTCCCGGTGTTTACTCGCACTGCACCCGGCGACGTCAGGCACATAATCTCCAAGAACTGAAGTGATGGCTTCCTGCAAGCTGCTCATGAATTCCTCCTTTTATCATTCATTCATCGACCCTTGCATCGGGTGCTTTGTCCACGCCTTCGGCCCGCTCGGTGTCACTCTCCATCTGAATCCACAAACACCTGATACCAAGCAATCCCCTTGCCCTTCTCGGCGAAAATTGTTTCTGGGTCGGGCGAAGAAGGTCCGTAACCACTTGAAAATAAGCGGTCGGGAAGCAACTGGAACAAAAAGTGGACGATTGGAGTCGAGAGAAAGGCGGACTTGCTTGTCGGCTCATGGGTTTCAGGTTAGCCCTCTGCCTGCCGAAAGTTGGCATCGGGATGCCAACCGCAGATCAGGGGAGCGGTGTAAGTTCTCCCTAGCTCCAACCAAAAATTCGCGGGCAATACTTGACGAAACCTGCGAGAGCGGTTGTTTCGGTGGTAGCCAGCGACCGCCCCCAAAATTTGCTTGTCACATGTTGATACTAGAGTGGTTAGAATCTAGTCAGGTAGTGGCAGGTCACTCTTTTCCGCGCCGCTGCTCATCACGTCTCATCTTATGGCCGACGAGCGCATCTTGGTAGTGGACGACGAGGAGCCGATTCGGGACATCATCTGCTCTGTGTTGAGCCAGGCAGGGTTTGAGCCGCGCCCCATCAGTTCCGGACCGGAGGCGCTGACTCTGCTGCAATCCGGCGACAACTACTCAGCCGTGGTATCTGACGTGATCATGGACGGGATGGATGGCCTGACGCTGCTGTCCAAGATCAGGTTCGCACATCCCAATCTGCCGGTAGTTATGGTTACGGCCGTCCACGACATTTCCGTCGCTCTGGCCGCCATTCGCAACGGCGCATACGACTACCTTTTGAAACCCTTCGAGCGCGAGCAGTTGCTGGCCACCGTAAGACGAGCAGTAGAAAACCGGCGCCTCAAGGCAGAAAACCTTGCCTACCAGACCAAGTTGGAGTCTCTGGTTTCGGCTCGGACGGACATGCTTAGACAGGCACTGACAGATCTGGAGCGATCCTACGACATCACCCTCGAGGCGCTGGGGGATGCGCTCGACCTGAAGGATGCCGAGACCGAGGGCCATTCCAGGCGCGTAACCGCATTCACCATCGCAGTCGCGCGCGCCATGGGACTTCCGCAGGACCGGGTGCGCGTCATCGCTCGCGGGGCGTTCCTGCACGATGTTGGAAAGATGGCGATCCCGGACGCGATCTTGCGAAAGCCGGGGCGCCTCAGCCCCGAAGAACAGGCGATCATGCGCCAGCATGCCCGGCTCGGATACCAGATGCTGCGCAAGATTCCGTTCCTGCACGAGGCCGCCGACATTGTGCATTCGCACCAGGAGCATTTCGATGGCAGTGGCTATCCCCGCGGATTGAAAGGCGACCAGATCCCTCTCGGGGCACGGATATTTGCCATCGCAGACACATTTGACGCTATGACTTCCGACCGTCCGTATCGCGCCGCGCAGTCCATCTCATCCGCCAGGCGCGAAATTGAACGTCAGTCGGACAAGCAGTTCGATCCCGAGATCGTCAAGGTGTTCCAGTCAATCTCCGACCATATTTGGCAGGAACTACGCAGCGAGATCCAAGCCCAGTCAGGCTCCAAACGCTACGGCTCCGGCAAGCCAACCCGAAACTGACGCCGGCGCCCTGCACGTTTACAGTGGTTCCGAGCTCCAAAGGAGGTGAGCACATGAGCACAGTTCTCTCGGATGCAGAAATTCAGCAGGCTTTGCAGAAGCTTCCGGGCTGGCAGAGAAATGGCAATGCCATCGAGCGCACTTTTCAATTCGGCAATTTCGTGGAAGCCATGGATTTCGTCAACCAGATTGCCGAAGCGGCTGAGGCCGTCAACCACCACCCCGACATTCACATCAGCTATAGCAAGGTCACTCTGGTACTGGTCTCCCACGACTCCGGCGGCGTTACCCAACGCGATGTCCGCATGGCGGGAAAAGTCAACGAAATCGCAACGCTGTAGCCGATCTGGCTGGGCACGACGCCTCATAGCCTCCTTGGGATCTGCACTCCTGATTGTTTCGGGTTCCGGAATACGGAGCCCAGCGAGCGTTGACGAAAATCGCAGTGCCGCCACATCGCACACACAGCTGAGGCTAGGAATTCTGCTACGGAACGGGCTCCGCGTCACCTTCGAAGGAGTCGTTAATTTGCGGGACCGGCATGAGGGCAGGGATTACTCGATCGAGAATAGATCTTCCCACGCTGCTCCTACTTGGTATTACACTCATGATCATGCATCGTCTATATAGCAGCATGCGAGAAAGAAATCGATTACTCGTTGTACCTATCTTAATTTGCTTATTCGTCATTTCGTCGCCGCTGCTGGCGCAGGAGCGTGCGGTCGCGCCGCAACCGAACTCCGTCTGGATCGGCGCGGATGGCAAGTTCGAATCGGAGCCGGACACGGCGCTGGTGCAATTCAACATCTCCGCTCAGGAAGAGAAGCTGCAGGACGCTAATCAACGCGCCACCCAGGCAGCGGAACAGATTCGCCAGCTTCTGCGCGCGAACGGAATCGATCCGAAAGATGCACAGGTAGGCCGCTTCGCGGTGCAGCCGGTTTACGACTATAAGAACCCGAAGCGCAAGCTGGTCGGCTATCGCGTCGATACCGACATCAGTGTCAAGGTCAAGGATTTCTCCAAGGTGGGACCCATTGCCGAAGGTCTGGCAAACATGGACGTGACCAGCAACCAGTCGATCACCTACCAGTTGGACGACATGGATGCCGCCAAGATCAAAGCGGTGGAAGATGCGCTGCGGCGTGCCCATAACGAGGCCAATGCAGTCGCCGGCTCCAGTGGTCGTACTTTGGGAGAACTCTCCTATGCTTCGGTGGACACGTTCGAGCCGACTCCGGTGCGGCCCCTCATGATGGCGAGAGAGGCAGCGCCGATGGCGGTCGGCGGCGCTGCTCCTCCAACGGCCGAGTTCGGAGCGCAGAAGATAACCGTGACCGCGCACGTGAATGCCTTGTATATGCTGAAGTAAATTTGCGCGACTTTTGCCCAGCTCCAGCGTTTCAGAGCTATAACGCATGTTGGTGTGGAGGGAATATGAAGCTCAGGGTCGTTCTGCTTGGAGCAGCGGTAGCAGTCAGCTCGGCCACACTCTTAGCTCAGGACGAGCCGCAGCTCACCCCGCGCACTCCGCCCAAAACGCAAGCCAGCGCTACGGTGGGGCCCACTGCTGTCACTCCGGCTGCTCCGCCTGCCCATGCCGCTTCAGCCGCTCCTGCCGCTCCTGCTCAGAGCGCACCGCAACTCACGGTCGCTCCGGCTGCGGCTTCGAGCGAAAATAGCGCTACGCCCGAGTTCGTTACAGTCCCGGCCGGCACCAAGATTCCCCTTACCTTGAAGCAAGGCATCACTACAAAGAATGCGCAGGTGGGCGATCCGGTTTACGCGCAAACCGCATTTCCCATCGTGCAAAACGATCACATCGTTATTCCGGCGGGAACCTTCGTCCAAGGCACAATCCGACGCGTGCAACGCCCGGGCCACGTCAAAGGACGGGCCGAGTTGCTGATGAGCTTCAATTCTCTGATTTACCCCAACGGATACACCGTCATCCTTCCAGGTGCGGTCCATGGAACCCCAGGTTCGCAAGAGAATGACGTGAAGGGGACCGAAGGAACCATTCAGGGGGATAGCCACAAGGGGAAGGACGTCGCCAGGATCGCGGAAACCACAATTCCGGGGGCCGGCATTGGAGCCATCGCCGGAGGCGGAAAAGGCGCCGGCATCGGAGCGGCAGCCGGTGGCGCCATTGGTCTGGCCACGGTGCTATTTACTCGCGGGCCGGAAATTCAACTTAGTGTGGGCGATTCCATCGAAATGGTGCTGGAACGCAGTCTGACCGTCACCGAGGAAAAGCTGCCCAAGCCGGTCTCTGGACAGCAGGCCCAGTTTCAGTAGATCAGGTATTTAGTTCGAACTTGCATAAACTGATCGACCGCATCGCGCCAATCGTCAGCGATGCGCCGCGGATCCTCTCCGGCCTTCACCGCCGCAAACACCGCCTGATTAGCCAGCAACTGATTCATGCGTTCCATATCGAAACCGAGCGGCGACAGCTTGTGCAGTGCGGCCGCCAGTTCAATCCCCAACTCTGGCGCGTCCACCGTCTCCCGATCGATGACGATGATGTGGACACCGCCGCACCGCTGGCGGGCATAGGGGCCGCTGGTTGGGGTGAAGCTCGTGGGGACAAACCGCACTCCGGCAATGTTGCGCGCGTTCAGGTAGCTCGCGAGTTCCTGGGCGTCCATCCAGGGCGCTCCGATCAACTGGAATGGAGCGTCTGTGCCGCGGCCCACCGAGAGGTTCGTCGCTTCGATCAGGGCTACTCCGGGATACAGCACTGCGGCTTCAAGACTACGAAGGTTGGGCGACGGATTCACCCAGACCTGCCCCGTGGAATCGAACCAGTCGCCGCGCAACCAGCTCTTTCATCGGGATCACCGTGAGGTTGGCGTTGATGTGCCGCTCTGTGTTGTAAAGCTTTGCCAGTTCACCAATCGTCATCCCGTGTCGCACCGGAACCGGCTGGTAGTTCACGAAGCTTTCCTTCCCCGCATCCGACATCGGACCCTGAACGTACGCTCCGGTGAGCGGATTGGGACGGTCAAGCACTACGATTGGCTTGCCGGCTTTGGCAGCAGCTTCCAGAAAATACCCCAGCGTGGTTTCGTAGGTATAGAAGCGCACACCGATGTCCTGCATGTCATAAACTAATACATCAAGGTTTCGAAGTATCTCTTGAGAAGGACGGCGTTTGGCATCGGTGCTGCCGTACACGCTGTATATGGTGATGCCGGTCGCTTCATCCTTTAAGGTAGGAATTTCGGTGGTGTCGACCGAACCAAAGATGCCGTGCTCGGGACTGAAGATCGCCGCCAACACCAACCCCGGCGTGTGGGTCAGAACATCGATGGTGCGTCGCCCGTGTGAGTCCACACCGGTCTGATTGGTCACCAGTCCAACCCGCGAAGGAGATGTCCCAGCAATCTTCAGGGCATCGAAGTTGCGCTGCTCCAACACGTCGATCCCATTCAGCACCTGTCCGTTCCGGACGACGACGCGCCGGCTGGCCACGGCAGCTTCGTTGTAACCGGTGATGCGCGACACGCGCCATTTCTGCTCCTCGCTGGGCGCGAGCTGCAGCGCCGCAGCCACGGCTGTAGCCACCTCGGTGCGCAACGCGATCACATTTCCGTACTTCATGTGCACGGCATTGGTCAGCAGGATGATGTAGGTGTTGGTGGTGGGATCGATCCACAGCGAAGTTCCGGTGAAGCCGGTGTGTCCGAACGAGCCGACCGGCAGCAGATCGCCGCGGTTGGAGGAAAATGGCGAATCGATGTCCCAGCCCAACCCGCGGACGGCGGTCAGGTTCGGAGGTTGCTGCGGCGTGGTCATCTTCTCCACGATCCACGGCGACAGGATTGGCGCACCGCCATTCAGCATTGCCTGGGCGAACTTCGCCAGGTCATCGGCAGTGGAGAACACTCCGGCGTGTCCCGCGATTCCACCCATCGCTCGCGCCGTAGGATCATGCACCACGCCGCGCAACAAGGATCCGGTGCGCTCATCGTGCTCGGTGGGAGCAATGCGTGGAATCCAGGTTTCCGGCGGATTGAAGGTTGTCATGGTCATGCCCAGCGGACCGAAGACATAGGTTTGTGCGTACTGATTAAGCGGCATGCCGCTCACCCGTTGCACCAGTTCGCCAAGCACGATGAAGTTGATGTCGCTGTACACAAAAACCGAGCCGGGGGGATTCACCAGCTTCTCGGCGTTGGCCCGGGCATACCCTTCGTCCGGTCCGCGCCAATATGGCTTCAAGTCGAGGTCGGGACGCAGCCCGGAGTAATGCGTCATTAACTGGCGAACGGTGACGTCGCTCTTTCCATTCTGCGCGAACTCGGGAATGTATTTCGCCACTGGATCGTTGAGCTTGACCTGCCCGAGCTGCACCATGCGCATGACGCAGGTGGTGGTAGCCAATACTTTCGTGAGTGACGCCGTGTCAAAGACGGTGTCAGGCGTCATCGGCTCCTTCGAAGGATCCAGAGCACGATTGCCGTAGGCCTTGCGATAGACCACCGCTCCGTTATGACCAACCAGGAGCACCGCTCCGGGAGCATTTCCCTTCTCCACCGCATCTCGCAGCAGCGCATCCAGCGGCGCGAAATGCGCCTGATCGGTGCTGGCGGAACCTGTGGAGGGAGTTGTGGCTGGGGGATTCTGCGCCACAACAGATGCGCCGCTTATCAACAAGAAAACAAATGGAACCAGGGCGACGATTGCCCAGCGAAGACGAAGGCTCAATGGATGCGGACCCTTTCTAGTTCGACGAACCTGCCGAGTTTCGGGGAGCAAGCTATTATAAGTTGCGAGCGCATCCCGCACACCTGTGAGGGCTAGTCTGCACCAATCGTCACAACAGTTCCTCGCTCCACCTGCTGCCTTCGACGATCAGGAAAGGCAGTTTGTCCGGGCTTTTGCCGTCATTCGCGGTGGAATCGAGCAACGCGCCTTTCCCGGCGCTGCGCTTGCCGTCACGCATCGCGGAGCGCTGGTCGCCTCGCAAGGATTTGGGCATTTCACCTACGACGAAGGCTCCGCTCAAGTCCACGCCGAAACCGTCTTCGATCTGGCTTCGGTGACCAAAGTTGTCGCGACAACGGCCGTCGCGATGCTTCTCTACGAACGACGACTGCTCACTCTTGACGCCCCGGTCGCACATTTCCTGCCCGAGTTCGTTTCGCTGGCATCGCCGCAGTCAGCAGGTGGAGCGCGCCGCGGTGACGGTTCGCATGCTTCTCACCCACTCTAGCGGCTTACCGGCTTATGAAAAATTGTTTCAGTGCGCGCAGTCGCGCGATGAGTTGATTCGCGCAGCGCTCACCACGCGGCTGGTTGCCCCGCCCGGTACGCGTGCCGAATACAGCGACATCGGATTCATCCTGCTGGGCGAAGCACTGGCGCGCGAGGCTGACTTGCCGCTGGATCTCTTTGCGCAGCGGGAAATCTTCACGCCGCTGGGCATGACCCGAACGCGCTTCAAGCCGCCGCCCGAATGGAAGTCTGAGATTCCTCCGACTGAGGATGACCGCGCCTTCCGCAAACGAATTGTTCAAGGCGAGGTGAATGACGAGAACGCTTATGTGATGGGCGGAGTCGCCGGACATGCCGGAGTGTTCGCGCCTGCAACCGATGTGGCCCGCTTCGCCGAATGCATGCTGCGGGGTGGAGCTCCGCTGTTCCAGCCAGCCACCGTCAAGCTCTTCACCCACCGCGAAGATACGCCGGCCGGCACAACGCGGGCGCTGGGTTGGGACACGCCGTCACTCGTCGAATCGTCCTCCGGTAGCTCACTTCTCTGCGGCGTCGTACGGACACCTCGGCTTCACCGGTACTTCTCTCTGGATCGATCCCGGCCGCCAACTCTCGGTGACTCTGCTGACCAACCGCACCTGGCCCGATCGCGCGTCGCAAGCTATTCGGCAGAGTGCGGCCGATGGTGCATGATGCAATCGTCGAGGCGCTGGAAGAATCATGAAACACAAGCCCGCGACCGATACTGCAGAACTCGGCACGGAACGGCGAAACCCGAGGACCCAGGGCCTCGACAGTCGCTCCGCGCTGGAGATCGCGCGCTTCATCAACGCCGAGGACGCCAAGGTGGCGCGGGCGGTAAAGAAGGCGCTGCCGCACATCGCTCGCGCCATCGACGCCATCGCCGATGCTCTCTCCAATGGCGGCCGGCTGATCTATGTCGGAACCGGAACCAGCGGACGTCTCGGCGCGCTCGATGCCGCCGAGTGTCCGCCGACCTTCAACACCGATCCCAAGACCGTACAGTTCGTGATCGCAGGCGGCGTGCGGGCTCTGGGCGCTGCGGTGGAAGCGAACGAGGATTCGCGCGAAACCGGACGCTCCGACATCGCCAAACGTAAACCGACAAGACGCGATGTGGTCGTCGGTCTCGCAGCCAGCGGACGCACACCGTACACCGTCGCGGCAGTAGAACATGCACGATCGCTCGGCGCAGTCACGATTGCGATTACCTGCAACCGGAATACGCCACTGGCAAGAGCCGCCGAAATCCCCATTGTGGTCGAGCTCGGTCCCGAGGTGGTCACCGGCTCCACCCGAATGAAGGCCGGCACTGCGCAAAAGATGGTACTGAACATGTTATCCACCGGAGCGATGGCCCGGCTGGGATACGTATACAGCAACCTGATGGTCAACGTGCATCTAAAAAACAGCAAGCTGTTGGAACGCGGCATCCGCATTCTGCAGCAAGCTACCGGCCTTAACCGTGAGCAAAGCCTTAAAGCGCTACGCAGAGCAGGCGGAAGTATTCCCGTCGCGGTAGTCATGGTTAGAAGACGTGTAACTCGAACCAAGGCTGAACGCTTCTTGCAGGAGGCCGAAGGACATGTGCGCGTGGCGTTGGGCGAGAGAGAATCTGAGCAATAAGTGAGCCGAGTTCAACCCCATGGTTTCACTCGCGAACAAGAGGTTAACTGCGGAGGCACATCACGCTGCAAAACCGCCGTTGGCGCGTCTAATGCTTATAATGCGAAGTAGTGGGAGGGCCTGACCTGCAACTCCAAATGACTGTGTATTGTTCGTTGCTCGCCTCGGTCATTGGCGGTGAAATCTCCAGCCTTATTGAAACCAGCGGTCTCGTCGCCAAGACTGTTCTCGTCATTCTCCTGGTGTTTAGCGTCGCTTCATGGGCCATCATCTTCTCCAAGTGGGGCCTGTTCCGCCGTGCCCGGGTGCAGAGCAATCGCTTCATCCGCGCGTTTCGAAAGTCGGACCGCCTGCAGGATGTGGCCGCCGTCGCCGAACAATTCAAGCCCAGCCCGCTGATCGCCGTGTTTGAAGGCGCCTACGAAGAGTTACGCAAGCAGGCGCCCTACCCCATCCGCATGGCCGCGTTGCAGCGCGCGACCCAGATTGCCGCCTCGGAAGAATTGACGCGCCTCGAGAGCCGTCTGCCATGGCTGGCGACAACCGGCGTGGTCGCGCCTTTCATCGGACTATTCGGAACGGTATGGGGCATCATTGATGCCTTTCACGGCCTGGGTACTGCGGGCGCGGCCACGCTGCGCGCCGTTGCCCCGGGCGTTTCGGAAGCGCTCATCACCACTGCCGCAGGTTTGTTCGCCGCCATTCCGGCCGTCATCGCCTACAACATGTTCACCCAGCACATCCGCGAGTTCGGCGCGCGCATGGACGACTTCAGCCTGGAGCTGATGAACGAAATCGAGCGCGCCCAGAGCGGCAGCGCTCGCGCGGTCGAGAGTGTGGAGCGGCGCTAATGGCGTTCACCAACGCACGCGGACGAACCCAGACCTCGCTGGCCGACATCAACGTCACGCCGCTGGTGGACGTTGTCCTGGTGCTGCTGATCATCTTCATGGTGACGGCGCCGGTGTTGCAGTCGGGCATCGAGGTCGCCATTCCCCGCACCAGGACGGTGAAGGAAATCACCGAGGAGCGCCTGGTCATCACCATCGATCGGCAGCAGCGCGTCTTCCTGAACAATGAGCCGGTTAACATCAACCAAATCGGCCCTCAACTGCATCAGAAGATTCGGGACCCCGAAGGCCAGTCGATCTTCGTGCGTGCCGACGAAAACGTGCCCTTTGGCGCGTTCGCAACCGTGATGGATGCGGTGAAGCAGTCCGGCATCACCAATGTCAGTATCGTGACTCAACCGCTGGAGAAGAATGGCAGCCGACGTTGACATCTTCCCGGCCGGGGGCAACGTTCGAGCTCCCTTGATCGGCTCGGTGGCACTGCACAGCGTTCTATTCGCGTTGGCCATCTTCGGCATATCTGATTCCCAGTGGTCGCGGCGAGAATTGGGGAGGCACTCCCGGGAGCGGCGGCGCGATGAGCGCGACGCTGGTCAGCAGCATTCCACTGCCCAACTCCTCCCACGCAGACGCAGAATGTCCTGGCCAACGAATCCAAGGGTCTGGCGCAATCGCCGCCGAAGGAAACTCCGAAGGAGGAGCCGAAAGCGATTCCGATTCCGGAGCGCGAGGCCAAGCCCAAGGGGCCGCGCGAATCCACGCAGAAGAAGCCTCCGCCCAAGGAAGTCGCGAAGGTCGAGGACAACAAGATTCCCTTCGGCCAGGGCGGTCCAGTCAGCGGCCCGTATGGGTCGTTCTGCGGTGGGCGACACCAAGGGAGGGTTGAGCTTCACCGGTGGCACGGGAGATTTCGGCAGCCGCTTCGGCTGGTACGTGGACGGAGTGCGGCGTAAGGTTTCGGAAAACTGGCTGAAGTATGAAATCGATCCGCGCATTGATGCCGCCCGCCGGGTTTACATCTATTTTGAGGTCACCCGCTCGGGCCAGCCGGTCAATATTCGGGTGGAGCAGTCGAGCGGCATTCCGTCGCTCGATCAGTCAGCGATGCGGGCGTTGCAAAGGATCGACACTTTCGGTCCCCTTCCGCGAGAGTATGCGGGAAACTATGTCGCTGTGGAGTTTTGGTTTGACTATCAACGTTAGTGCGCACTTATGGAATTGCCGATGACCAAACGATTCGCCGCAATCTTGTTCGCGCTGTTACTGTTTTCTTCCTTCAACGGTTTCGCCCAGGACTGGATTCGCACCGGCACTGGCCTGGGAGTCGAGAAGATCCGTCTCGCCGTGCCGGACTTCAAGCTGGTGAGCAACGATTCCGAGACGCAGAATCTGGCCTCGACCTTCAACACGACCCTGTGGAACGACCTGCAGTTCGCCGGAATCTTCGAGATGGTCTCGAAGAGCTTCTATCCCTTGTCGACCCCCGGCGCTCCGCAAGAGGTACATCTTGTGGACTGGGGCAACCCACCACCGAATGCCAACATGCTGGCGTTCGGCAATGTAGGAGTTCAGGGCGGCTCAATCAGCGTCCAGGGCTGGCTGTATGACACCAAGAATGCGCAGTCTCCGCAGGTGCTGGGCAAGCAATATCGCGAGGAGGCGAGCGACGCCAACGCGCGCCTGATTGCGCACCGCTTCGCCAACGAAATCATCTTCCGCCTGGGCGGCGGCATCGCGGGAATCGCTGAGACCAA
This sequence comes from uncultured Acidobacteriaceae bacterium, assembly GCA_963831675.1. Taxonomy (GTDB): domain Bacteria; phylum Acidobacteriota; class Terriglobia; order Terriglobales; family Acidobacteriaceae; genus Bog-257. Next base: position 93,319 of record CAWHRM010000011.1, on the reverse strand, counting down.
GATCTACTTCGTCAGCAACCGCAGCGGCTCGAAAGAAATCTGGCAGATGGATTACGACGGCGCCAACCAGAAGCAGCTCACCCATCTGGGCTCGATCGCGCTTTCGCCGCATGTTTCACCCGACGGCTCGCGCGTTGCCTTTTCCGGCGTGACCAAGGAAGGCTGGCAGATCCTGATGTACTCGCTGGAGCTGGGCCGGCTGGTCACGTTTCCGCATTTCGGCGGCGACAACTATTCGCCGGCATGGTCCTCCGACGGACAGAATATTGCGTTCTCGTCCTCGCGCAGCGGCAACACCGAGATCTACACCGTTGGTTCGGCAGGAGGAACCGCCCGCCGTCTGACCGAGAGCAAGGGACCGGATGTTTCGCCAACCTGGAACCCGAAGACCAACGCGCAGATCGCGTGGGTAAGCGGCCGCACCGGACTGCCGCAGATCTACACCATGGCATCGGACGGAACGAACGCCGTGCGCGTGACCGATCAGGGCTATGCGGTGTCGCCATCGTGGTCGCCCAATGGACAGTTTCTCGCCTTCGCCTGGGTGCGGCACTACGGCCCGGGCGAGCCGGGCGCCAGCGACATCTACGTGATGGACATCGCCAGCAAACAATGGGCGCAGTTGACGCACGACGGCGGGCGCAATGACTTTCCATCGTGGTCGCCGGACGGGCGGCATATCGTGTTCCAGTCGAATCGCGGAGGAAAGATGCAGATCTACAGCATGCTGGCCGATGGCAGCGAGCTCCGGCCAGCTGACGGCCGGAGGGGAAAATTCGCAGCCGAATTGGAGTTTCAAGTAGCCTTTTAAGGGCGACGGAAGGAGCACACTTCGGCCCTCTTGTGAACTGATGCGGGTGCTCTCGCAAGAAATGGAGGAAGAGTTGAAGCTTACACAGCAGTCAATGGATGAAGGTCGTCATCGCGCTGGTCGTTGTTCTGGCCGTGAGCGCCTGCGGCAAGAAGAAGGCTGCACCACCGCCGCCACCTCCGCCGCCACCACCGCACGGCTCCGACGGCCTCGCTGACCGCCAATCCCAACACCATTAACTCCGGGCCAGGCTACCACGCTGACCTGGAACACCGAGTACGCCACCGATGTCACCATCGATCAACTGGGCAAGGTTGATCCCAGCGGCTCGCGCAGCGATGATGCCCAGCGAGTCGACGACCTATCACCTGGTCGCGAAGAACGCACCGGGACCCAGGAAGCGACGGCGCGCGTGACCGTCGGTGCGCCTCCGCCTCCGCCGCCGGCCCAGGCCTCAAACGAGACCGAAGCGCAGATGTTCGCGCAGAACATGCAGGACGTGTTCTTCGACTACGACAGCTACGACATCGAGCCCCAGTATCAGCAGGTGTTGCAGGCGGACGCGCGCTTCCTGCAGCAGCATCCCAACATCAAGTTCACCATCGAGGGACACTGCGACGAGCGCGGCTCGACCGAGTACAACCTGGCGCTGGGCGACAACCGCGCCAACGCGACCAAGCAGGCGCTGGTGTCAGTTGGGCATTTCCGGCGACCGCATCCGCACCATCAGCTACGGCAAGGAAAAGCCGTTCTGCACCGAGAGCACCGAGTCGTGCTGGCAGCAGAACCGCCGCGGCGCACTTTGTGTATCAGCAATAGCCGAGGGGTTGATTCATCGGGGCAGGGACGATGCTCGCGTCGACCGCCCTCTTGTCAAACGACGCTTCTCGCGGAGTGACCTTATCCCGGTGGTGTAGTCTTTTCATCAGGAGCAATCTCAAGGAACAGGACACGATTTATGCGAATTCGAAACTACTTCTAATCTGGCTGGCCGGTCGCTGCTCATCCTGGCGACGGCGACCCCTGCCTCGCCGTCAGCAAGGAAATCATCCAACTGCAAACCCAGGTCCAGGCGTTGCAGGACCAGGTCGCGCGCATGCAGCAGTCCATCGACATGAACATGGGCGCGATGCGCAACCTGATCGAGCAGAGCGCCGACAGCGTCAACAAGATGAACGCTGCGGTCAACGATCTGCAGAACAAGATGCAAGGCCAGATCAGCGACAGCAATGGGCGCCATCGATCAGCTCTCCGGCCAGGTACAGTCGCTGCACGACTCGGTCGATGAGCTGAAGTCGCGCCTGGCGAAGGTCAGCAAGCAGCTCGACGACATGCAGCAAGGTGGCCAGAACCTGGCTGCCGGTCAGCCGGGAATGACCGCAGCTCCGGGAGGACCGGCCCGCTCCCGGCGGCGCGATGCCCAATCCCAATGCGCCCCCGCCGGACACGCTCTACAACAACGCACTGCGCGACTACAACTCCGGCAAATACGATCTGGCTTCACGGAATTCGGCGATTACTTAAAGTATTACTCGAATACCGATCTGGCCGGCAACGCACAGTTCTATGCTCGCCGACATCGAGTATCGCCAAGGCAACTTCGAAGCCGCGGCAAAGGATTACGACAAGGTGCTGGAGCAATATCCCGGGCGGCAACAAGGCAGCCGCTGCGCAATTGAAGAAAGGCTATGCCCTGCTGGAACTTGGGCAGCGTGACGCCGGCGTTCGCGAATTGAACAGCCTGATCGCGCGCTATCCGCGTTCGATCGAAGCGTCCCAGGCGCGCGACCGCCTTCGTCGTTTGGGAGTCACTGCCAGCGGTGCTGCTCACAAACCGTCCACACGCCAGCAGGCGCCACCACAGTAGGAGCGAACGCAGCAATCAGATTTGCTTGACATCGAAGCCGATGAACCGTGCGGCTTCACCGAGTTTGTGGTCTGAGGTGAGAAAGGTACGGCCTTGGGGTCGGTTTTCCGACCACTCAACCGCGGCCGCCAACTGTAGCGCGTCTGCTGCGCGCAAGTCGTAAGCCTCCACAATCTCGACGGCCTTTCTATGCAGTCTTTCCGTTGGCTGAATGACGAACCAGGAATCTCCGAGACCCTTGGCCCGCAAGCGAGCTTTGCTCCAATCGCTGGCGTCAAGTTGCTTCATTCGCACCAGCCGGGCGAATGCGCTTGAGACCTCGACAGCGGTAGCCCACCAGACAACGACTTCGTAACTATTATAAGCGGCGATGGCACGACGCGTAGCCGGTTGGCGAATACAGAGGGGAACCAAAGCACTCGCGTCCCAAAATGCCGAAGGCCGGATCACCGGCCTTCTCGCTCTTGCCGCCATACCTGGTCCATGATCTCATCGGAAACATTACCCGGTGGCTCCGGCCATGAACTTCGAGCAGGTCGCCGCTTCAATGGCGGCTTAAGAATCCCTCGCGCGATCAGCCGCTGCTCTTGCTGGGAGTAATCTTCCAGGCGGATGGGTACGATGCGCGCCACCGGCTTATTACGGTCGCAAACCAGGACCTCTTCCCCATCACGCACGTGTTGGAGATGGGCGCTGAGTTGAGCCTTCAAGTCGCTGATTTTCACTGTCTTCATGCTGCTATCGTACCCAATATGACTATGTTGGTCAAGTTTGTTCCTCCTCCTCTTCTCCTCCTCTTCTCCTCCTCCTCCTCCACCTCCTAAGATAATCCTCCGCCTGTCGCCCCTTGCGCAGGAACGCCTGCCGTCATTCCCTGCTCCAGAACCAGTTCGCGCGCCCGTCCGCGAATCGAAGGCAAATGCATTCCGAAAATAATGGCGCCGGCGATGCATGTCATTCCTCCCAGAGCCACGGTCCACGGCGCTCCCAGGCGGTGGGCGAGTGCGCCCGCGGACAATGCCCCGAATGGCGCCAGTCCCATGAACATCATGGAGTACACCGACATGATGCGGCCGCGGAGACGGTCCGGGGTCATCGCCTGAATCAGCGTGTTGGACGACGCCATCTGCACCATCATGCTGAAGCCCACGGGAATCAGAAGCACAGTCGACAGCCAGAACATCCTCGAGAACGCAAATAGAATCAGGCTGACGCCAAATCCTCCCGCGCAGATTGCGATCAGCTTGCCTAGTCCCTTCACGCCCGACGCGCGCCGCCAGGCTGGCCGCTCCCAGCAAAGCGCCCACGCCGGTCGCGCCCATCAGAATGCCAAGTCCTCGGGCGCCGCCGTGCAGGATCTGATCGGCGAACACCGGCATCAGCACGGCGTAAGGCATGCCGACGAAACTCACCAGCCCCAGCAGCAGCAGAATCGCGCGGATGGGCCCGGTATTGCGCGCAAAGGCAAATCCCTCGATGATGTTTTCCAGCGGCGAGCCCTGGTGCGCCAGATTTGCCGCGTGCTTGATGCGCATCAGCAGCAGGCCGACGATGACTGCGATGTAACTGACCGCGTTGGCGAAGAAGCACCAGCCTTCGCCGATGGACGCCACCAGAATTCCCGCAATCGCCGGTCCGATGATGCGGGCGCCGTTGAACATGGAAGAGTTCAGCGCGATGGCATTCAGCAGGTCTTCCCTGCCCACCATGTCGATCAGAAATGCCTGCCGCGCTGGAATGTCGAACGCGTTCACCACGCCGAGACCCGCAGCCAGCACCATGATCTGCCACACCTGCACCCGGCCGGTAAGAGTCAGCGCCGCCAGGATCGCGGCCAGGATCATGGAGGCCATCTGCGTGCCGATTACAACCCGGCGGCGATTGTGGCGATCGGCAACGATACCTCCGATCGGCGCCATGATGAAGACAGGAATCTGGCTGGCAAATCCAACCGCGCCCAGCAGCAGCGCAGACCCGGTCATGCGATAGACCAGCCACGACTGGGCGACGGTCTGCATCCAGGTGCCGATCAGCGAGATGAGCTGACCGGCAAAGAACAACTGGAAATTCCGGTGCTGCAGAGCACGCACTGCCAGCGCCAGTCGGGAGCGGCGGGAGGCTGGCCGCGCAAATTCCTGCTTCTCCTCCTCCAAAACCGAGCGCAGACTCTCCTGTTCGGATTCTTCGACCTGCTTGGTCATAAAACGCTTTGATGATTTAGCCTCGTCGGCCGCTCTTACCTCTCGGCCCGGCATTCAAAGACCGCCTGCAATCCAGTTGGCGATTCCACGGGGCCCTTCTGAGCGATCCGATAGCAGCGTCACGCCAGTCGTCGTGGACGAGCGAATACGGCCTGCATCGAGGTTGTGCCCGAAGGCATGTCTCGAATATAGCAGTCAGGTGTCTCCAACTTTCCGGGCCAGTTTGTTAATGCAAGGTTACAAGCTGATATTCTCTCCCTGACTTGGCATGCCCACATTCGCTGCGGTTGACATTGGATCCAACTCGGTCCGCCTGAAAATAGCGAAGACGGTTCGCGGACGCTTGGAAACTCTTCACGAGGACCGCGAGGTCACGCGGCTGGGCGAAAGCGTCTTCGCCAATCGAATGCTGGATCCGCAGGCGATGTCGAGCACGCTGCAGGTGCTGCGTCGCTTTCATAGGGCTGCGCAGGAACACGCCGCCGACCGCGTGCGCGTGGTAGCTACCAGCGCCCTGCGTGACGCCAAGAACAGTCGCGCGTTCCTCGACTGGGTGCGCACCGCCACCGGCTGGCGGGTTGAGGTCATCTCCGGCCTGGAAGAGGGACGTCTCATCCACCTTGGTATTCTCTCCAACGCCCGCATTGCTCACAGCCGCGCGCTGCTCATTGACCTCGGCGGTGGTAGTTGCGAGCTCACGCTCTCCATCGCCGGGCACATTGATGACATGATCAGCCTGCCCATCGGAGCGGTACGCCTCACCCAGACGTTCCTGCACCACGATCCTCCCAAGAAAAAGGAATTGGAGCAGATGCGTGGAATCATCCAACGTGAAATCTCGCGCATTCGAAAGCGAATCACGCACTCCAAGCTGCAGATCAGCATTGCCACCTCGGGTACGCCCGCGGCCCTCGCAAGTCTTTATGCTGCGAAGGCCGCGGGCTACAACGACAGCAAACCTCAGACCGTTCCCCAGGATGCGGTGGTGAAGTGGTTGAAGGAACTGAGCCGCCGTAACCTGGAGCAACGGCGGGCGCTGCCCGGTATCGGACCGCGCCGCGCGGAAATCATCATCGCCGGCGCCATGGTCTTTGCGGAACTCATGCAACTGTGCAATCTGCGCAGCTTCCGCTATTTGCCTCTGGGCCTGCGCGATGGCCTGCTGGCGCAGATGATGGCCGATTACAACGGCAGCGCGGCCATGCGCGAACGCGTGGAGTCGGAGCGGCACGATGCCCTGATCGCATCGGCCAAGCATTACGGCGCCGATCTGACCTTTGCGCAGCGCATTCGCGATCTTGCCATGCAGCTCTTCCGGCGGCTGCACGCGATACATCAGTTGCCGCCGCAGTATGCCGATTGGCTGGAAGCGGCGGCCATGCTCCACGAGGTAGGCGCGTACATCAATCGCTCGGGCCGCCGGCGACACACTTACTATGTCATCGCGCACTCGGAGATTTTCGGCTACACGCCGCTGCAGCGCCGCATCATCGCATCCATAACGCGCTACATCGGTAAGTCGCTGCCCTCTCCCACCGATCGCATCCTTCCCTTGTTGCCGGCAGCCGACCAGATCAATGTTCCGAAAGCGGTGGCTCTGTTGCGCCTGGCTCGCGCTCTGGACCAGGGGCGCCGCGCCGCGGTGCGTGAGTTGCAGGTGCGCGTCCATCAGGACGGCCGCGTGCGCCTCATGCTGAAGCCAAACGCGCCCGAAGCCATCGAACTGGAGCTGTGGGCGGTCGAACAGGAAAGGGATTACTTCGAGACTGTCTTCGGCCGTGAGCTGCTGGCCGAAGCCTGCTGAATCGCGCGCACTACCTTCGGAGTCATATACCACTTCAGCACCGCGAGCTGGCGGCCGTCTCGCTCGACCTTCGCAACCGCTCCTTTTTTGAAATCGATGAACCCGGCCGAATCGCCGGACAGAATACGAGTCAGGAAATCCGTCATGCTGGGATTGTGACCGACCACCATGATCGCCTTCTTCTTCCCATGGCGCGCCAGCAGATTTTCGAACTCCTCGTAGCTTGCTTCCGGACGCAGCGCTGGGTCAGTAACAACCTTGTCCTTGTGCCCCAGTTCCGCGGCGGCGATCTCGGCGGTCTGCATGGCGCGAGTCAACGGGCTGGAGAGGATGACGTCGAGCTTGAGATCGAGCGCCGACAGCGCACGTCCCATGTCATGCGATTGCTGCTCGCCCGCCTTGTCGATGGGCCGCTTGTCGTCGTTCTTCGCAGGGTCGTACTGGCCAGCGCTGGCGTGACGCAAGAAATAGATGTCCATGTTCTGGCTTCCTTAGTTCGGCTTTCGCCGCCGCCTTCTTCTGCGCGATCCACACGTCGATCTGCTCCTCCAGCACGTCGAGCGGCAAAGCGCCGGAATCAACCACCTGGTCGTGGAATTCGCGAATATCGAACTGGCTCCCAAGTTGCTGTTGTGCCCGCGCGCGCAGCTCCAGGATTTTCAATTGGCCCATCTTGTAGGAGAGAGCCTGAGCCGGCCAGGAAATGTAGCGGTTGGTTTCGGACTGCACGTTGGGCTCGTCGATCGCCGAGTGGTCATGGAAATACTGCACCACCTGCTCGCGCGTCCAGTGCTTGTAATGCAGGCCGGTATCGACCACCAGCCGAATGGCGCGCAGCATCTCGTCTTCCAGCCGGCCGAAGTCGCTGAACGGGTCTTGATAGAATCCCACCTCTTTGCCCAGCCGTTCGGAGTAGAGCGCCCAGCCTTCGCCATAAGCGCCGTACCAGGCGTGTTGCCGGAACGGCGGCAGGCCGGTGACCTCCTGTGCGATCGTGCCTTGCAAGTGGTGGCCCGGAACGCCCTCATGATAGGCCGTCGACTCGATGCTGATGATCGTCCGCTTTTCCGGCTCGCTGGTATTCACCTCGACATGCCCGGGCCGCGAACCGTCCGGTGTACCCGGGACATATTGCGCCCCCGGAGCGTCCTTCTCGCGGAACGGTTCCACCGGCATCACGACCAAGTCGCCTTTCGGCAGCCGTCCAAACAACTTCGGCAGTTCGGGCTTCATCTGCGCCAAATATTTCCGGTAGAGGTCGAGAATCTGCTCGCGCGACTGCGCGTACAGTTTGGGGTTCGCCTTGACCGACTCGCGGAACGACTTCAGGTCCTTGAACCCGAGGTGATTGGCGATGGCCAACTGCTGCTTCTCGATCTCCGCCACCTGTTGCAATCCAATCTGGTGGATCTCTTCCGGCGTCTTATTGGTGGTGGTGGATTTCTTCACCTCAAAGGCATAAATGGCGTCGCCGTTGGGCAGAGACCAGACTCCCACCTCGCTTCTGCCCTTGGGAACGTATTCGTCCTTCACGAAGGTCGCGAATTTAGCGTAAGCCGGCAGAACATCGTTCTTGATGGCTGCCAACCCAGCGGTCTTCAGGCGGGTCTTGTCAGCGTCGGAAAAGCTTGCCGGAAAGTTCTCGAAGGGCTGCGCGAAAGGGGTTTTGTCCGGCGCCAGTGTAGCAATTCCGTTGGTCTGGTCCACCACTTTTTCCAGCAGAAACTTCGGCGGCATCAATCCATCGGCCATGCCTTTGCGCATGTTGGCGGTTTCTTCGTCGAAGATGCGCGGCAGTTGCCGCAGGCGCGAAATGTAGTCGTCATAATCTTTGACCGTCTGGAACGAGAGCACGGTCACCAACTGCGGCGCGTCAATGTGGATGCCGTTCATCTGGTTGACCGGCATTTGCCACAGCTTCAAATCAGTGGCCTCGATGTCTTCCTTGAGCCCACGAATCTCCAGCTCGCGGTTAAGTACGTCCTGATGCGGCAAGCCAGTAGCATCGATCGCCTCGAAGCGCGTGAGGAATTGTCTTCTCCTTCGCCTGTTGCTCCAGGGTGGTCTTTTCGGAAGCGCTGCCAAGCTGGTCGTTGTAGCGCTTATCGCCCAGAATCGAAGCGTAAACCGGGTTCTGTTGCATGTTCCATTCCCACAGCTCGGAAATCAGGGCATTCAACTGTTTCTGGCGGGCGTCAACATCTACAGGTGCGGCGATCATCTGAACAGCATAGAACAGGCAAAGAACGAGTGCGACCAAGCGCATGTAGGTCTCCTTTCGAGCTCTGGAGCAATACGTTTGACGGTGAACAATGCGGAACGATTGCAACGCTGTTGAGAATACGCTAAGCCCAACGAGTTCGTTCCGCCGCGCAAATGGAGACGGTTTTCCGCTGGAATCCTGTTGCCAGAACCCCCCATCCCCAAGTCTTTTGTTCGGAACGAACGATAGCGCGCCGAAATGAGTGTAACCTTAACATTATAAATAATTTACCTTGACTCGTTATAGTGCTAAGCTTGATAATCAAGATAAGCACATCTTTGATAATCATGATAAGCAAGATTAGCACATGCCCAAAGCCGACAAGCGCGACATAAAACCGATATTCGTCCGGCTGTCAGAAGCCGAGAGGCGGCGCATCAGGACTCTGGCCGTAAGCCAGGGCATGACCATGCGCGAGGCGATCCTGCAGGCATTTGAAGTCTGGGCCGCTCAGCTTCAGTCGGGAGCCCCGACGGCTGCATCGAAGCGGAGGTCCTTCTCTGGCCCAGAAATCTCACGGGCACCTGCGGGCCCACAGTCGAAGGACCAACGCGAGTCAGCGTATACCTCGACCGGCCAGCAAGGCGGGCGTCCGGTTGAGACCTTGCCTACCGCGGGAGCACCTTTTGTTGCCGGCGGCGGTTCCCTTCCCGGCCTCGAAGCGCTGGCGGAAGGCTGGCTCCGCAAGGCTGACCATTTCGATTGGTCGAAGTGTTCAGCGGCGGAGTGCGTGCAAACCAAGAGGGGGAGCGTGTGGGTGGCTGGCGGAACTCTGGTGCCGCTGGTTGACATCATCGAGGCCGTTGCCGGAGGCAATCCCCTGCCGGAGATCGCCGAGGTTTACAATCTCACCCTGCAACAGCTCACGACCCTGCTGCAATTTGCCGCTGAAAGCGCGGCGCCGGCCGGTTCCGGGGGTTAGCGAGGCCTGCCGTGCCCGGGGCACCCGGGGCTCTTAACTGGTCTACCCCGGCCTGAAGAGACTGTGTCGCAACCGGTGCCGCCGCTACGCGGCTCGTCTCAATTTTCCACTTGACCCGGGGCTTGCGCCCCGGGCTCAAACCACGGCCGCCGCTTCGCGGCTGATTCCTGCGTTTTTTTGGCGGATTGTTCCACCCCAGACTCCATTCTTAGTCGCGACACAGTCTCTGAAGGCCGGGGCTGTCACCTTGCGTCGCGCGGAGCGCGACTGGTGGATCAGGGTCCTCTGCCAGAGACAGGCTGGTCAACAGCGCGTTGCTCAAAGCCGCCGAGGAAGCTGGCTTCGAGGTTCTGATTAGACGCGTCCAAAAAAAGGACGCGAACCTTGATGGCACCGGGCGCAACAACTGTTCGGGTTGGTGTCGCGCCTGACCGGCGTTGGTAACGGGAGACGTGCTGCCTACCGCGCTGCGTCAGTTGTACGGTGCTTCTCAAGCTGCTCGACCACGCCTTCGAGATCGGGATAGCCGGCCCCAAAGCTCCGTGTCAACCAGTTTCCACCGCGCTCGGCTGTCTTCTTGCCGTCGGCCAGAACCTCGAACTGACCGTGCTTGCCCTGCGTAATGACGGCTTCGATGCCGAGGCGATTTTTGATGAGGGCCACGAGACTCGTGACCTTGGCTTGGTTGTTCTGTCAGGTTGGGCAGTGAATGATCTCGATCTTCATCGCCCTATTATCGCCCTGCGACTACACCTTTTTCCACCGGCTGCACCAGGTGCTCGGGGTTGGCGAAGTTGGCTTGCGCGATGCGGATCTGCTGCTTGAAGTCGTCCACCATGTCTTCGTGCAGGCGAACTTCGGTGGGCTTTTTGGCGATGCTCATCTTGTCAATCTTGTCCTGCAGGCGCAGCAATCCGTAGAAGAGGTTTTCCGGCCGCGGCGGACAGCCGACCACATACACGTCCACCGGCACGATGCGGTCCACGCCCTGCAGTACCGCGTAGGTATTGAACGGGCCACCCACCGACGAACACGCGCCCATCGAGATGCACCACTTGGGGTCGGGCATCTGGTCATAGATGCGCTTCACCACCGGCGCCATCTTCAGCGTGACCGTGCCGGCCACGATCATCAGATCGCTCTGCCGCGGGCTGGGACGAAACACCTCCGAGCCGAAGCGCGCGATGTCGAAGCGCGAGGTGGAGGCGGCGATCATCTCGATCGCGCAGCAGGCCAGGCCGAACGTCATGGGCCAAATCGCAGACTTGCGCGCCCAGTTGAAAACGTAATCGACTGTGGTGACCAGAAAGTTCTTCTCGAACTTGTTCTCAATCCATCCCATGCAATACCTTCTCCCGTTTTCTTGCTGGCGTCCCGAGCGAGGGCTTTAGAGTCTGCGTGAGAAACCGTACCGCCCCTACGGGGCTCAGGTCAATTTCGCACTTCCCCCAGCGCTTGCGCGCTGGGCCAGACTGAGTCGCCCCTGCGGGGCTGGATTTGCGGCCGGCTCAGGTCTCCTCTCCTGCCGCAAATTCCTCAGTTGCGTACTCCCACAGACTTTCTAGTCCAGTCGACGGGACCTGCGTTTCCGACCCTCTATCTTCGCCGATCGATCTACCAGCGGGCTGTGACGGACATCACAGTTGCGGTTATGCCGAGTCTAGGCCGGATTATTCATCCGGGACTGACGCTTTAAAGGGGCACGGCTTCAGCCGTGCCGTAGAGCTGCCCTTCTTAGGATGGCTTTAGCCGCTGAGGGCCTTCGGTTTGGAGACCAAGTGCAAGTGCCCTCAGGGGCTGAAGAGGGTGTGTGAGAACCGTGTCGCCCCTACGGGGCTCAGATCAACTTCCCACTCTACCCAGCACTCCGCCTTCGGCTGCGTGCTGGGCTAATACTGAACCGCCCCCTTGGGGCTAGTTTTCCACACGCTCGCTCCACTGTCGCAAACCAACCGTAGTTCTCACACACCCTCTGAAAGCCCAACTCACCACGCACCCGTGACGGCACGGCTGAAGCCGTGCCCCTTCAAAGCTTTCTGCCTCCAGCTACCGAAGCAGATGAATAATGCAGGCAACTCCTTGGCCTGATCGCCAGCTTCGCGACCTACGCAGGCCCTCCGCATGGGCTTTCGCCTTGGCTGACGGAGAATGCCTTTGGCCTTCAGTGGCCGGACACAGCGGCCGCCAGGCGCAGCGGCAAATCAGCGTGAAGACTTGCGTGCGGCAGACCAAGTTTGAATCGTAGCCGATCGTAATCACGCATAGGCGCAAAAAACGCGGGCTCTTCCAGCGGCCACAAAGCCTGCCCGCGGCGCTGACGACTTCTCGCGGTCCAGGATGGCGTTGGTCGCCCGCCGCGCCGCTTCATTGGCGCCCTCCATGCACGCCAGGTCGCTATAGGTGTGGACGTAGTCCGAAGCCAGAAACAGGTTTGGAATCTCGGTGTAAGCCTCCGGCCGATACGCCAGCGAGCCCGCGGTGTTGATGAGCAGCGGCTCCAAATTCGTCACCTGGCTGGGATTGGGAAATTCGATGTCAGGATCCAGAAACCAGGCCAGCAGGTTGCCATCTTCAAGCTGCTCCGCGCCGTCCACGTTCAGGTGTCCCTTGATTTGCGCCCACACCTCGTTCTTGATTTCCTCCGCGGTGCATTGCATGGCGGGCTTGCCATAGAGGATCCCCGGAGCAGTCCAGTCCGAGATGTCCACCGAGAGAATGCCGCCCAGGCGTCCGTCGCCGTAGTTCTGGAGCTGATCGCTGCGCCAAAACTGGCGCTGCGAAACCGAGGTCAGCGCCCACGGCGAATCGATATAGATGGTATGCCCGTTCACCACCGGAACATCGTGCTGCAGATAAAATTGCAACCCATTCATCCAACTGGTGCGCAGTTTGTCGATGTTGGCGATGGAGGGCGCGGCCCGCTTCATATCGTCGGTCAGCAGCGGTGCAATGGCTTCTGCCGGCAGGGCCGAGACGTAGTAGTCCCCAGTCACCTCATGCATCCCTCCGTCCATTTCGATGGTGACGGACGATATCGCCGGCCCTTTCATCTGGAAGCTGGCAAGCCGGGCGCCACTGTGGACCTCAACTCCGAGCGATTGCAGATGCTGAATCCAGGGATCGATCCACACTTCATTGGTGGGTCCGTTCAGCAGCCGGTCCACCGGGTTGCCTATCGCGAGTAAACCAAGGGTGAGCTGAAGCCCGATGTATCCGACGGTGCGGGTGCTGCCTTCTTCGGCCCGGATGGCCACCATGGAGCGGGTCATGCCGCGCGCCAGAAATTGCTGATAGGCCGCGGACTTGTGGGCCGCATCGATGAAATCCCACCACGCAATCTTCTCGTACTCCGCGACTCTCCGCTCCTCGCACGTGGTAAGCAGGGTCAGCAGCCGGTCAACATAGAACAGGACCTCCGCGTCGGGAATGCCCAGCTCTGCGCCGTTCACCACCGCCTTCAAGGTGGTCACCCAGTCGTCAAGCGTCTGGGGATAGCGCGCGACTGCGATGATTGACATCTTCCCGTTGCGCGCGATCTGCGCCCGCGTTCCGGGAACGATGTTGTCAAACACTCCCGCCGCATTCCCGGGATACGGGATGCGCTTCATGGTGTCGGTAACATGTTTGTAGAAGTTCGGGAAAAAACGGAATCCATGTTCGCCCGGGAGGTTTTTGCGCGCTGCGGTGGCAGTGTTCTGTACTTCGATACTGCGCGCCTTGCCGCCGAATAGAGGCTTGCGCTCGAACACGCGAACCTGAAAGCCTCGTTCGGCAAGCTCGTGGGCTGCGCTCAACCCTCCGACACCGCCTCCCAACACCACGACACTTTTACCCGCCATTTGCGCCCCCTGAGGCGCCGGGACCCTTGGATGGTCCCGGCTTTGGTGCGGGCATTATACGCTACGATAAAATCGCCTGAGGCATGCATCTCAAGGCCCAACCGCCGCCTGTCATACCCATTTCGCACACCGCAAGCCGGCTGCCGCCATCTCGCTGGCGGAGCATCTGGCACTCCCCGGCGTGGATGGTGCTGGTCGCCCTGGCGGTGCGGGTTCTGTGGATCGCGCTGGCGCACACCTACCGCTTTCGTACCAACGAAGCCAACTTTGGGTTCGGCTTTGAGACCGGTCGCCTGGCCTACTCGCTCGCCAACGGACACGGCTTCAGCTCTCCATTCGGTGGCGACACTGGGGCATCGGCGTGGACTTCACCCGCTTACCCGTGGGTCCTCTCGCTGCTGTTTCGGATGTTTGGCAGTTACAGCCGGGCAGCCGCATTTTCGGCGCTGGCCTTCAACAGCGTCTTCGCGGCGCTGACGAGCTGGACGGTTTATCGTACCGCGCGCAGGGTTTTCGGCGAGACGGTTGCGGCCTGGTCGGGCTGGATTTGGGCGTTGTATCCCGACACCATCTTCTGGTCGGTGAAGTGGGTTTGGGAGACGAGCCTTTCGGCCTTCCTGCTCAGCCTGCTGTTCATGCTCACGGTGGAGATGGAGGGCGACGAGCGTCCCTCTTCGTGGCTGGGATACGGATTGCTGTGGGGAATCGCGGCGCTGACCAATCCGGCGGCGCTCTCGTTTCTTCCCTTCGCCGGATGCTGGCTGGTATATCAGTTGCACCGCCGTGGAAAACGTTTTGTCATGCCGGCCGTGCTCAGCGCCGTCGTTTTCTGGATGACGATCATGCCCTGGCTGGTCCGCAACTACGAGGCACTTGGCAGGCCCGTGTTCCTGCGCGATAACTTCGGCAACGAGCTGCGCATGGGCAACAATCCTTTAGCGGAAGGCATGTATGTGTCTGCCTATCATCCCAGCGACAACAAGCTGCTGTATGCAAAATACAAACGGATGGGCGAGCCGGCGTTTTGCGCCGAACAAGGACGCCTGGCCCGGGAGTGGATCGCGCAGCATCCGGGCAGGTTCGTCGTGCTCAGCTTGCGGCGGGTCATTTATTTCTGGAACGGCACACCGAGAGAATTCAGGATTCAATGGTTGGCGGAAACCAAGAACACCCATTTTCTGCTGGTATCGGTGGCCGGCATCTGGGGACTGTTACTGGCCTTGAAGCGGCGGGTCCACGGCGTGTTCCTGTTCGCCAGCCTGCTGGCGTTCTATCCGCTGGTCTACTATATTTGCTTTCCGGAGCCTCGTTACCGGCATCCTATCGATCCGGAGTTGCTGATCCTCGGAGTCTATCTGGTTTCCGAAGCCCGAACCCGTTCCGTGGCCGGCAAGGAGACGGCAGAGTTTCCTCAGCCCGGAGAAGACGAGGCCTTGCCGCAGTTCCATACGCTGTCGGTGATCATTCCGGTTTACAACGAACGCAAATCGGTGATGAGGCTGCTGCAGCAGGTTGCGCGACAACCGCTCAGCCTGCGCAAAGAGCTGGTCATCGTGGATGACTGCTCGACCGACGGCACGCGCGAGGTGTTGCAGGAGGCCGACCTGCCAAAGCTGCTTGGTGGCAGTGGAGCGAACAGCGTCAAGCTTGTACTACACCACAAAAATCAGGGTAAAGGCGCCGCGGTTCGCACTGCCCTGGAACACGTAACGGGCGAGTTGGTGCTGATCCAGGATGCGGACCTGGAATACGACCCTCGCGATTATCCGCTGCTGATCGCGCCGATTCTCGAAGGCCACGCCGACGCGGTCTTTGGAAACCGGTTTCACGATGGGCCGCACCGCGTGCCGCGCTATTGGCGCTATGTGCTGAATCGCTTCTTCTCCCTGCTGTGCAACATGCTCACCGGCCTGAGCATTCACGACGTGACGGCCTGTTACAAGGTCTTCCGCCGCGAATTGTTTTCGCAGATCCATATCCGCTCGGACCGCTTCAGCATTGAAACCGAGATCACGGTCAAGCTGGCCAAGCTCGGCGCCCGCATCTACGAAGTGCCGATCGTGTATCACGGCCGCACCTACGCCGAAGGCAAGAAGATCAGTTGGACCGACGGCGTCGCCGCCGTGTATCACCTGCTGTGGTACCGGTTCCGGGACTGAGGCCAAGCCACTGGTTCGGAGGGCAGGCAAGCCATCGGGAAGGCTTAGTTTCCACCGACACTCAACTCACTGACCTTGGCGGCGAATGGCTGCGGCGGGATCGTTCTGAGCGTTTGGCTCGACTGTCTTGGTGATAGCGCCCACAAGGTAGTTCCACGCGACGACCCAGGGCGCTATCAAGGAGAACAACAGCCTGGCTGCCAGTGCACGGAAGGAATGTTTTTCTGGAAAGCTGCGCCAGTCGAGCCGAAAGGCGAAAAAGGTTTCCAGCGCAAACACACCCACAAGCGGGATGGCGGTGCGAGGAAGCAGTACAAGCGCAAGGACTTCGACTACGCAGCGGGCCAGATTCCGGAAGAAACGAGGCCGCCTCACGCCCGCGGCTCCGTCAGCCACGGCATATCGCGCCAACTGATTGGCGGCTGTCTTCACGCTAAGGCGCGGCTTGTAGACAGCCTTCGCCTGGTCAACAAATGCCGGCGACGTAATCTTGCGGACTCGTATATCGAACAGAGTATCGTCGATCAGAAAAACTGTTTCCGGGAAACCCCCAACGCGTTTCCAGACACCTTTCCGAAACGCCATGGAACGAGCCGTGCACGACTTGGTCGCTTCCTCCGGCCACAACTTGATTCCCAGGAATGGCGCAGAGGCAACGTCCCAAATGGTTCGACCGGCGGCATCGATACAAGACCCGCCCAACGCATATTCGGCACTGCCACTCACAATCGGAGCTGTCAGCCGCTCCAGCCACTCCGGGCCGTACACGCAACCTGCATCGGCGCAGGCAATGACGTGCGAGGACGCTGCCGCGATCGCCACATTGCGGCCTCGCGCAATGGGTCCTGGCGAATTCTTCAGACTGCAACTCTCATCCCGAATGACGATCAGGTTCGGGTGTCGGTTGCCGGCCGCCTCAAGCCACTCCCAGGTTCCGTCGCTTGAGCCCCCATCCACGATGACAATCTCCGCGGGACGAAGAGTTTGGCCCATGAAGCTGGTGACCAACCGCTCAATGTCGTCCACCTCGTTGAGCACGGTCGCGATCACGGTGACTGCCTGCGTACGTTCCAGTACGTCGGGAAGCCGCTGGTCCAGGCCACTGGAACCTTTGCGCGTCCACATGCCGTCGATGGGTGGTGCAGACTTCTGGATCACGATGGAGAGAACCGTTTCCGAGGGGCTTACTGGCGATTATACCTGTTTCCGATTGCGCTCCCACAGGCAGAAAAAGCCTATGACCTTTTCGACTAGCCTCACGTCTAATCGGCGACAGGAGGCACCATGGCTCACACTCGTAGGTTTGCCATTTGGAATGGACCGCTTCTGGGAGGGCTGATAGCGCTGCTGCTGGCCGTCTCAGCCCACGCGCAAGTCTCACAAGAGTTTCACCGCACGGTTTCCCTGCCCGCCAACGGGCAAGTTTCTCTGGACAATGTCAACGGGGGAGTTGAAATCACAGGCTGGGACCGCAACGAAGTGCAGATTGATGCGGTGAAGCAGGCCCGCGACCAGCAACGGCTCGACGAGGCGCGCATCGAGGTGGAAACCGGCAGCGACTACGTGCGGATCCACACCCAGTACCCGCACAATTACACGAACAACAATCCGGCTTCCGTCCATTACACGCTGCACGTGCCCCGGAATGCGCAACTCGATCGCATCAGCCTGGTGAACGGCGCGCTCACGGTGCAGAAGGTGGCCGGCGAAGTGAGGGCGAGCCTGGTGAATGGCAAAGCGCAGATCAGCGATCTTACGGGAGAAGCCAGTATTTCGAGCGTGAATGGCGGCATTGAGGCCAACTACGCATCCCTGAATAACGTCCGCGAAATTAAGCTGAAATCGGTTAATGGAAGCGTCAAACTGGGTCTGCCCGATTCTCCGAATGCGGAGGTTAGAGCCTCAACCGTGAGTGGCTCCATCAGGTCGGACTTCCCGCTTACCGTGCAAGGCAGCTTTGGAAACCATAACCTTTCCGGTACGCTGGGAGGCGGCGGAACCCACATCGAGCTGAGCAACGTGAACGGCAGCATCCACATTGGCTCGAGACGGGGAAGCTTGTAGCGGCACCGGCGGAAGTTTTGGAGTACTGGTACCTGGTTGGGCTGGATTGGGGGCTGCTTAATGGGGCGAGGACTTCTTCGCCCCCAGCCCGGTTTGCTTCTTCTTTTTTCTTGCCTCGGCGCGTTGTTTTTTCCTCAGCTCTTCCGGTGAATACATGCTTCCACGGCATCTTCTGGTGCCGCAGAAGCAAGGCGCGTCATCCTCGCCATCGTAGAGGCAATAGTCGTAAGTGAGTTCCTCGCCGGCGGCGACATCGCGCACCGTAATGATATAGACCCTGTCGTTTTCCTCATCCGTCTCACAGTTGGGATCGCAGGAGTGGTTCACGAACATGGCCATTCCGTGGCCGTCGATGACCACCTCACCGTCCCCGACTCCAAACAAGTAGGTGAACGGACGGCCGTCGTATCGGTTGTCGCCTTCGGCTTTGGTGATGCGTTCGCCCGTGTATTCCAGAATGCGTGTACCCTTGGGAATGCGTTCCAGGGTGAAGCAGCCGGCAGCATGAATGTCAGAAGACCGGATGATGAGGCGTGGCAAGTAAGAATCGCTCCCCGAAGTTGGTGTTGGCAGTATAGCGTATGGCGGGTTTCGTCCCGCTGAACGCGAGCACCAGAGCGAGCGGCGCGCGGTCGACGGCGCAGGTCGCAGATTGCGGCATTTCCGGGTTCACATTCGGCCTGAGATTTCGTATCTTGGAAGAGACAAAATGCTCTTGGGAGGAGTTCTTATGGTCCATGTTCTGGTGCGCCACAAAGTGGCAGATTTCAACCGCTGGAAAGAGTCTTTCGATTCCCACCTGAATGCCCGGATGCACGCGGGAGAACTTGGGTTCCGCCTGTTTCAAAGCGTGGACGATCCTCGGGAGGTGACCCTGCTGCTGGACTGGGACAGTGTCGAACACGCCCGCAAGTTCATCGGCTCCGACGAACTGCGGAGCCGGATGCAGCAGGCCGGAGTGTTGAGCACCCCTGACGTGCAGTACGTGGAAGATGTACGTAGCGTTCGCCGCACCTCCGCCGACTAGCTGTGCCGGGAAGGAGTTCCGGAAAAATTTTGGGCAGACCCTTGACATGGAGCGCAGTTTGCGTTCCAAATCGCACGGCCGAATTCTGAACCATCGCTCGCGTTATCGGTTGCGGCGGCGAAGCGTGCGGTTGCTCGAAAGCCTCTGGCCAAGCAGGTTTCGCAGGGTACGGGTTTCTGTCAAGAAGTTTGCGATAAAAAATTTCGTGCTCCGGTGCAAATAGTTTTCCCGCTCCGTTGACAATCCGTCAGGGAAAATTAAAATACCCGACGACTTCTCCGAATCGATTCTAACGACCATGACGAATGTGACCTCAATTGCCGACGTTCTGCTGCAGACTGATTTTCCCGACCTCAAGCTCTACGCCAGCGGTAAAGTCCGCGACCTGTATCAGGTTGGCGACGATCATCTGCTGTTCGTAGCCACCGACCGGATATCGGCGTTCGATTATGTGCTGGCGACCGGCATCCCGCAAAAGGGCCGGGTGCTGACCCAACTCTCGCTGTTCTGGTTCGATTTCCTGAAAGCAGTTGTCCCCAGTCACCTGGTGACTGCCGATGTGCACAAATACCCGCGGGAGCTGCAGAAGCACGCCGCCCAACTGCACGGACGTTCCATGCTGGTGCTGAAGGCCGACATGATTGCGATTGAGTGCGTGGTGCGCGGCTATCTTTCCGGATCGGGCTGGAAGGAATACAAGGCCAACGGTTCGGTGTGCGGCATCCAATTGCCTGCGGGGTTGCGTGAGTCCGACAAACTGCCGCAGCCCATCTTCACGCCCGCCATCAAAGCCACCAGCGGTCACGACGAGAACATCTCCTTCGAGCACATGATTACGCTGGCAGGCCGTGAACTCAGCGAAAAGCTGCGCGATTTGAGCATAGAGGTTTATCAGACCGCTGCCAATTACGCGGAAACGCGCGGCATCATCATTGCCGACACGAAGTTCGAGTTTGGCCACACTGCGGGCGGATTGGTCCTGGCCGATGAGGTGCTTACGCCCGATTCGTCGCGCTTCTGGCCTAAGGACAAGTATCAACCCGGTGGTCCGCAGGACTCGTTCGACAAGCAATACGTGCGCGACTATCTGGAAGCGATCAAGTGGAATAAACAGCCGCCAACTCCAGCATTGCCCCCGGAAGTGGCCGCCAGAACGAGTGAAAAGTACGTTGAGGCTTATACCCAATTGACCGGACATCCGTTGCCGGCCTGAGGGAAAAGCCGCATGATGGGCCTCTCTTTTTTCGATTGGGCGATCGTGCTCATCGTGGTGCTGTCGGTTTTGCAGGCGATCGCGCAAGGGTTCTTTTACGAGTTCTTTTCGTTGGCGGGCGCGATTGCCGGATATCTGCTCGCGGCCTGGGAATATCCGCGAGTGGCAGCTTGGTATTCGCCGCACGTGAATTCGGAGTGGGCGGCGAACATCGCCGGGTTCTTTACCATATTTCTGGCGGTCGTGTTGCTGGCGGGGACCGTCGGACGGATCGCGCGCTGGGCGGTCCACGGCGTGGGATTGCGCTGGTTCGATCGGCTTTTGGGTGCGGTGTTCGGATTTGTGCGCGGCGCGGTCATCAGCACGGTCATCGTGCTGGCGCTGGCGGCCTTCGCGCCGCAATGGGGTTGGCTGCAGCAATCACGGATCGCACCGTTTCTGCTGGTCTCGGGTCGCGCCTTGATCTGGGCGGCGCCAGCAGACCTGCGACAGCGTTTCCGCGAAGGCTGGAACCTGCTGCGTACTGTTCCCGAGCACGTCTCGGGTCACGAGGACAACCGCGGAAAAACCTTGAACGATTCGACGATTGGCGTTCATGAACCTACGACGTTGACGGCCATAATAGTTTGTTGAGCATCTTAAGAAGAGAGGCGCTGTGAAAGACCAACTGGAAGCTCTGATCCTGCAGATGTACAAGAGCGGCATCACTTACTCCGAAGCCGTCTGCGAGTTCAAGAAGAAGTTCATTCTGACGGTGCTGCAAGACTGCAAGGGAAACCAGTGCAAGGCCGCGCGCCAGCTTGGCATGCACCGCAACACTCTCAGCCGCACCGTCGCCGAACTCAAACTCAACGTCAAGGAACTGCGCAGCGGCACGCGCCGCCCGCCGCGCAGCGCGCACACGGTGACTCTGGAGAAAAAAATCGCGCGCTAGTCGGGCTTCCTGAGTTCCGTGGCATCGCTAAGAACAAGACGGAGCAGCGTGAGCCGCTCCGTTTGGCCGGCTGCGCGACGTCATTGTTTCTTGTGCGCGGGCGCGTGATGGACAGGCGCGGAAGTTGACACCGGGTTGCCGTTCTTGTCGAGCAGGATGCCATCGGTCATGGTCATCATGAAGGGATTGGGCGTGTAACTTGACACCGTTCCCTGGAAGTTCATCGGCGCACCTGCCGCCGGCACCAGCTTTGCGGGCAACGGCTTCCCCATGGTCAGGTCGATATCGGCCTTCTTGGCGTCGATGTCGTCATCGCTGCCCGCCAACTGGATCTTGGACGCGGTTGCACTGATGACGTTGGCGCCCAGCTTGACGGCCTTGTCCTTGATGGCGTTCCACACGGTGTCAGCCGCCTGCTGATTGCCCGAGGAGAGCACCAGTTCCCACTCCGCAAAGCTCATCTTTTTCGGATCTTTATTCTTTACCAGATCGGCTGCCTGCTCGGCAGGCGATGGCGGCGGCGGGGCAGCCGCCACGGTGAAGCCCGCGGGAGGCATGATGCTCGAGGAAGCCTTGGCCTGGTTGACCAGGTCGGTCCAGCCATCTTCCTTGCCATGATAGCGAATGTATTTCTTGCGGCCGTAGTCCAGGATCTGCTGCTGTCCAGTGCCCTGCGCCAACTGCGATGCCTTGACGATGAACCAGAAGCCTTCCGGGTTCACGGGCTTGGCTTCTAGGTCAGCCGTGGCCAGCGGATAGATGTCCATAATGTTAGGTTGCGATTCGTCCGCCACCGCCTGACGCATGTCCTTTTGCGCGGTTGCGAAGTCTTTTGCCTGCAGCGCCGCAAAACCCACCGCGCCTTCGAAGATGGCGCTGGTCTCGTCGTGGAACTTGGTGAAATCGGCGTCGCTCATGCCTTCCGGCTTGGTCATGTTATGCAGCGCCTGCAGTCCCTGCTCGCCGTATTGCTTGGCCTTGTCAAGGTTAGCCTGCATCTGCGGACCGCCTTGCGACGCCGCCGCACGGTGGTTGTAAGCCAGTAAAGCCAGGGCCCGGATGTTATTGGGGTCCACTTGCAGGATGCGGTTGGCGGTATCGATGGTCTTCTGGGCATCGCCAGCCTGCTGGTACGCGGACATCAGTTGTACCAGGCCATCTTCCTTCATCACGCTATTGGGATAGGTCTGAAGGAAGGCCTCCAGCGCCTGCGCCTTCTGCGCCGGGTTGCTCTGCTGGATGGCATTGACGTACGCGTTGTACTCGGCAGGATCCTTGATTTGCTTTTGCGACGATGGGGTTGTTTGGGCGGCGCCCTGAGCGGCCGCCTGCTGGCCCAGCGCGCCGATGGCGAGCACCAGCAATAGGGTGACTAGCGACTTCTTCATTCATCCTTGGCTCCTTGGTTCCTGGAAACTGGTGACGTCCGCCCACACACGCCTCCACCGATGCACAGGAGTTCCGCCCAAAATCCGGGCTGCGTTATTAAGACACCGCCAGCTTGCATTCCGCGCCCTGAATCCTGCACCGAAATGCAAAAAACGTGCGGAGACGGGATTATAAGTACCCGCCTCAGTCAAAGGCAAGGTACTTACTACTTTATACAATCTCCGCCCCTGCAGCCTGCCTCCACCGCACCACCCGCGGAAGGTGTGCATCGCCCGTTTCCAAATTCTGCGCTGCGCGGTTTGGCGGCATCGTGCGGTAACGCCGGCAGCACTTTCGTCATTCCGGCGGCGCCAACAGCGTGGAGGGGCAAGCGTGCGCCTCCTCCACCGCTTCGATTAGTTCAAGGCGGGCGCTGGCCGCGACAAACAAGCCGCATCGCGAACAGTATGACTCAATCAACCGCGCCGAGCGCTGGTTGGGCACGCGCACAAACTGAAGCGGCGAATCAGGCTGCAACGCCATAAGGTAAGCAAACTCCCGCGGTGCCGCTGGTTCCAGTCTCCTGGATATGAAGTTGACGTGAGAAGTATTAGATTCATTGTAGCGTACTCGCTGTCCGGGCCATGGCGGCGCCGGGCCGGGGATGCAAATTGCGACTCCTGCAGTCAATAGCCCAAGGAGAAACTCTTACATGGAGCAAAAAGACCCCACTTCCCTTTCCGCCGCCGTGGCGGTTGTTACCGGAGGCAGCCGCGGGATCGGCCTGGCCATCGCCACCAAGCTGGCCGAGAGCGGCGCCTCCGTCATCCTTACCGGGCGTGACGAAGCCCGCCTGCAACAGGTCGCACGTGAGTTGGCCGAACAAGGCCAGCGCTGCGAAGGCATCGTCTGCGACCTCGCCGACCTGGCCAGCGTGGAAGAGTTAGGCGAACGCGTGCGCCGCGATTACGGCCGCCTGGACATCCTGGTGAACAACGCCGGAATCGGCGGACCTTCCGGCCTGCTGCACGAGCTTGCGCCCAGCGACTGGGATGCCATCTTCAACACCAATCTGCGCGGCGTGTACTACATGCTGCACGCTCTGGTGCCGCTGATGATTGCCACCGGAGCCGGGCACATCGTCAACATCTCTTCGCTGGCGGGCAAGAACCCGCTGCCGCGCGGGGCAGCGTATTCGGCGTCGAAATGGGGACTCAACGGGCTCACCTACGGCGTGGCCGAGGAGTTGCGCGCGCACAACATCCGGGTCAGCGTCATCTGTCCGGGCTCGGTCGACACCGCCTTCAGCCCGCGCCGCCAAGGCAAGGAGACCAGCCGGATGCTGCAGCCCGGCGACGTGGCGCACGCGGTCGCGATGCTGGTAACCCAGGAGCCGCAATCGTTCATCAGCGAGGTCCTGATACGGCCGACGCAGAAGCCGTGACCCATCAAGCGCGGCACAAAGAACCGAGATTTGAAAAAGTGGCATATCCAGTTCCGGCGTAAGAGGCCAGCGGTTCACCGCCAAGCGTCGCGGCTGAGGTGGAAGAGTGGTTCATCGGCGATACAATTAGGCCGCAGCGTCCTGAGAGAGAACCAATGGGAGTTCGGAAGGAAGAGCCGCCACCCGAAGTTCGAGCGGGCCAGCCGACCGGAGCCGCGCTTCCGGAGGGTGAAGACCTGTACCGCGACCTGGTCGAACATAGTCAGGACCTGCTGTGCACTCATGATCTAGCGGGAAGACTGCTCTCCATGAACCCGCTCCCAGCGCAGCTCCTGGGTTATGAAGTGGAGGAGTTGCTGCAGATACCGATGCGAGAGTTTCTGGCCCCCGAATACCGCGACCAGTTCGATGAATATTTAAACAGGATCCAGAGAGATGGGTTTGCCGAAGGGTTGATGGTGCTGATGACGCGAAGTGGAGAGCGGAGGATTTGGGAGTATCACAACACGCTCCGCGCCAACTGGGGTCCGGCACCCATCGTCCGAGGCATGGCCCACGACGTTACAGAGCGCAAACGGGCGGAATTTGCTCTGCAAAAGAGCGAAGAGCGTTTCCGGGTTGCACTGAAGAATTCCCCCGTGGTCGTCTTCAACCAGGACCTGGAATTGAAATACACGTGGATCAATTCTCCCGTCCTGGGGTGGGCGCAACAGGAGTATCTCGGGCGGACGGACGCAGAAATCGTAGGCGGAGAAGATGGCGAACGTCTGACCGCGATCAAGCGAGCGGTTTTGCAGAGCGGCGAAGCGGTTCGAACCGAACTGAGCATCACCTTCGGCGATGAAAAGCATTACTTTGATCTGACGGTGGAACCGCTGTACAGCCGACAAGGAGTGCTGCTGGGAATTACTTGCGCAGCCGTAGATATTACCCCCATAAAAAAGGCGCACGAGGAGCGGGAGAAGCTGGTCCGGACTCTGCAAGATGCCCTGGCGCAAAACGAGTACCTCGCTTCTCATGACCCATTAACCGAGGTTCCGAACCGGCGACTGCTCGAGGACAGGCTTGAACAGGCGCTCGCTCGTGCGGACCGGCAGCATCATAAGGTAGCGGTTCTCGAGCTGGACCTCGATAACTTTAAAGAGGTGAACGACACGCACGGTCATCGGTTTGGGGACCTGGTGCTGAAGAGTGTGGTTAAACGGGTGGCAGCAAGGCTGCGGGCCTCGGACACCCTGGCTCGAACCGGGGGCGACGAGTTCACCGTACTGGCCGACGTTGCCGATGCAGTTGGAGCTCAAGTTCTGGCTGCAGCGCTGGAACGGGTGTTCACTCTGCCATTTAAGGTGGAAGGGAAACTGGTGAGCGTTGCCATCAGCATCGGTGTGGCGTTGTACCCTGACGACGGCCACAATGCGGATGAACTTCGCGCAGCCGCCGATAAAGTGATGTACGTTGCGAAGCGTTCCAAGAAGAGTTAGAGCGCTACAGAGGATCAGGCAGGCCCGGAGACGAGGGCCAATCGGTGTACAATTCCGCACTCGGTCCAAAATGGAAGTCCCTGCTGACGATGTTGATTTCCTTCATTTAGACGTGACCCGCAAAACAACCCCTGGGCGGCGCTGGGGGCCGGGGCGGTCGCAATGACGCGCGCTGCATCCTGGTTGCGCCGCGCCGGCGTCTTTGTGCTGTACAACATCGCTGCCGTGCTGCTGCTGCTTCTGGTGGCGGAGGGGGCGGCCAGCGTCTACTACACCTTTCGCGATGCCTTCGCGTCGCCGCCGGTGGCTGAGAGTCTCTACACCGAGTACGACCGCGACCTGGGATGGGTGAATCTGCCCAACGTCTATCTCCCCAACATGTATGGCCGGGGAAAATATCTGCGGACGAACTCGCAGCGCTTCCGCAATAACGCGGATTTCACGATCACCGTTCCGCCCGGCAAGACCCGCATTATCTGCTCCGGCGACTCGTTCACGCTGGGCTTCGGGGTGGACAACGACCACACCTGGCCTCAACTGCTGGCGACGCGCAGCCCTGATATCGAGACCGTCAACATGGGTCAGGGGGGATACGGCGCGGACCAGGCTTACCTCTGGTACAAGCGCGATGGAGTCAAGCTGGACCACGACATCCAGATTCTGGCGCTCATCGCACCCGATTTCTACCGCATGCAGCATTCCTCGTTCAACGGATATGGCAAGCCGGTCCTGGCTCTGGACAACGACCACATCGTCACGACCAATGTGCCGGTCCCGCGTTCGATGCAAGTCCGTTGGCCGCGGGTGGTGCGGGTGCAAAACGCGTTGTTCAACCTCAACATCACGCGCCTTCTGCGCAGGGTCCTGAGACTCGATACCGCGGCTGCTGTGACCGAGACCCGTAAGGAACGCAACCAGGAGACGGCCTGGATCTTGTCGTACATGCTGGACGATCTGCTGGAGACGAACCGCGAGAAGAACAGCGTGCTGGTCCTGGCTTACCTGCCGACGCGCGAGGAGTACGGAACGGACCTGGGAGAGTCGTGGCGCAAGTTTCTGGCCGGGTACGCGCGGCAGCACGGCATTCCTTATGTGGAGCTCACGGATGACTTCAAACGACTCCCTCCCGGGGAGTTGGACAAGCTTTTCATCGGCACGGGGACGGTCGCTTTCCCGGGAGCTGCCGGTCACTACACCGAGGCAGGAAACGCGTTCGTTGCCGATCTGATCTATCGGCGGCTGCTGGCGGACCCGAAGACAGCGGCGAAGTTGCATGCCGGGCCCATGACCGCCGCGCCTTCTCCATAAGACACCGTTGGCTTGTCTAACCTGTGATAGTATTTACGGCGGTTAGAGGAGGAGATCATGAACGAGACCCAACGCATTCTGCAGCAACACGACATGGTCCTGCACGGCAACGCGTGGCACGGCGATCCGATCTGGCAAATCCTCGACGGCATCACGGCGGAGTGCGCCGCGGCGCGGCCGCTGGCCGATACCCACAGCATCTGGGAGATTGTCCTGCACATGACGTTCTGGGACGGTATGGCGGCGCAGCGCCTTGGCGGGCAACGGGCGGGGCTCGATGAGGATGAGGCACTCAACTTCCCATTGCCGCCGGAGCCGACAGAAGCGAACTGGCACAAAACCCTGGAGCAATTCCGCGCGTCTAATCAAGAGTTCCGGGCAGCGCTGGAAAAGCTCGATGCCACGCGCGTCGATGAGCTCTCGGCAGCGGGAAAGCGCTCGTACTACGACGAAGCCCATGGGCTGATCCAGCACGACGTTTATCACGCCGGGCAGATCGCGTTGTTGAAGAAAGGTTTTGCGGCGAAGCGCGCGGCGTAGTTTGTAATTCTGCAATGCGGGTGCTAGCATCGGAACTCGCGAAGTTTACCGAAGGAGGCAATCATGTCTGATCGCGAAGGCAGCGGTTTCTTGTGGTTTTTGGCGGGTCTAGGCATCGGGGCGGCGGTGGGAATCCTGTATGCTCCCAAGCCGGGAGACGAGACCCGGCAGCGCATTCGCTCGGTAGCGGAAGACATTCCGGACACCGTAAAAGAGCGTGCGCGCCAGGCGCGCGAGCAGGCCGGCAGCTGGGCCGAAAAGGGCCGCGACTATCTGAGCCAGCAGAAGGAACAGATTCGCACGGCTTACGAAGCCGGACGCCAGGCGTATCGTGAGGCGACCAGCGAAACCCCCGAAGGCGCAACTCCAAAAGTTCCCTAACAGGCTGCTGAAAAATTCTGAAAAACAGATCCCTCTCGGGCTGAAGCCCGCTAGGGATGACAAAGGTAAAAGACTTAACGGCGCGTCTCAACACGCGCCTCTTCAAAGTACGGCTGTCAATGGGGTTTTCAGCAGCCTGCTAAGGCACGAACATAATGGACGACAAACTGACTATCTTCATTGGTCTCACCGCAGCTGCGGTTGTGCTGCAGATGCTGATTCTCCTCGCTCTGTATCTCGTGGTACGGAAGTTGAGCGCGCGTGTGGAGTCGGTCGTCGACGAAACCCAGTCACGCGTTTTTCCAATCCTGGAGAGCGCGAAGGTCATGCAACAAGAGATAAAAAGTTTCATGGAGACTGCTCGCCCTAAAATCGACCTTATTCTTGACAATGCGGCGCACGTGACCACCACCGCGCGCACGGATATCGACCGGGTGGAGAAGACGCTCAACGATCTGCTCGACCGCTTGCGCTTGCAGGTGATTCGCGCCGACGAAATGGTCACCCACACCATGGACCGTGTGGAGGAGACGTCGCAGCGAGTGCAGCGCACGGTGATGTCGCCGGTGCGCCAGGTGTCAGGCATCGTGCAGGCCATCAGCGTGGGAGTGGAAACTTTTTTCAGCAACCAGAAGCGCCACCGCAACGGCGGGCCAAGCGACGAAATGTTTATTTAGGACCGCGGCCGGCGGACAAGTCCGAAAGCAGCGCTGAGGCGCTGCCTTTTTTTTGTTGCAGCGAACGGCGTTTCTGCCGGCTTGCCGGGCCGCTATTTCCCTGCGGTGGGAATGGGCAACGGGATGATATCGGTGTTGTGAAAGGCTGCGATGAGCCAACGTCCCGCCTGCTCGACGAAGACCCCTGTAATGACGCCGTGCCGGACTTCGGGGAAGTGCGATCCCGGCGGGGAATCGTGGCCAGTCATCTGCCACCGGATGTGAGCCAGTACGATGCCCGGAGCGAGAGGGCGCAGCGAATGGTCCAGCGTGCGCAGGGTGCTATTGCGAAAGATGCTGCGATGCACGTCGGCATGGCGCGCTTCAATCTCAGGCCGGCCGTGCCAATGCATTCCAAGTACGTTGACAAAATCGGCGTCCTCGGTGAATTGCGCGGCATAGGTGGCCATGTCATGGCGGTTCCAACTATCCGAGAGCGTGGCAATCACATTCGCGATTTGGGACTTTACATCCGCAGTGGGTTGAGCAGCTGCTGACATGGTCGATCTCCTGTGAAGAAGTTGTGGTTCGCTACCGCAGTTTCAAGTAATCCAGCCGCCGCCTACGACCGCGTCGTCAGCATAGAACACAACCGCCTGCCCGGGCGTGATGGCGCGCTGCGGCTTATCGAAGGTCACCAGCACCTCGTCGTCGCCGCTGTTCTCGACCACGGCGTCCGCGGCCTCGTGGCGATGGCGAATCTTGGCCTGCACGCGCATCGGCTCGCGCAACTCGTCAACGGCAATCCAATTCAGGCGCCTGGCGCGCAGCGTGGGTGAGTACAACTCGTCGCCGCCGCCGACCACGACCTGGCGCTGATCGCCGCGAATCTCCAGCACATAGAGCGGCGACCCCGTGGCCACGCCCAGTCCCTTGCGCTGGCCGACGGTAAAGTTATGGATGCCGTTGTGGGTGCCGAGCACTTCCCCGCTGGTGGTGACCAGCTCGCCGGCGGTGTCGAGCACCGCTTCGCCCTGCTCCTCGAGATAGGCATCGAGAAACATCTTGTAGTCGCCGCCGGGGACGAAGCAGATCTCCTGCGAGTCGGGCTTTTCGAACAGGCGCAGGCCGGCGCGCTTCGCCTCTTCGCGCACCTCGGGCTTGCGCATCTCGCCCAGCGGAAACAGAGTGCGGCTCAACTGCTCCTGCGTCAGGCCGAAGAGGAAGTAAGTCTGGTCCTTGGCGCGGTCGGCCGGGCGCTTGAGCAGCCAGCGGCCGCTGCGTTCGTCGAACTCGTTGCGGGCATAGTGGCCGGTCGCGAGCAGGTCGGCGCCGATCTGGCGCGCGGTGATCAGCAGCTGGTCGAACTTGAGATGGTTGTTGCACAGGCTGCACGGAATCGGAGTGCGTCCGGAGAGATACTCCTGGACAAACGGCCGCACCACATCGTGCTCGAAGCGCTCCTCCTGATTGACCACGTAATACGGAATGCCGAGCGTCTCGGCGACGCGGCGCGCGTCGTACACATCGTCGAGCGAGCAGCAGCGCCCCTGCACCGGCTCGCTGGGCATGCCGTGATGGCCGGCCAGGCGACGCTGGTTCCAGAGCTGCATGGTCAGCCCGACGACGTTGTGGCCCTGCTCACACAGCATCGCCGCGACGGTGGAGGAGTCCACTCCGCCCGACATGGCCACGGCAATGGTGCGCTTATTGGTCATTCACTCCTCTTCGCTTGTCATCCCGAGCGAAGACTTCAGTCCGAGTCGAGGGATCTGCTTCTTGTCGGAACCACAGATCCCTCGACTCGCTGCGCTCGCTCGGGATGACAAATCCTCTATTGGATAGCGGGCTGCTTCTTCCACACCGGACTGATCTCCCGCAGCCTGGCCACCACTTCCGGCACCAGAGACAACGCGAACTCCACATCCTCCGCCGTGTTCTGTTTGCCCAGGCTGAAGCGGATGCTGGCGCGCGCGCGATCGGCCGAGAGACCCATCGCGGTCAGCACATGCGACGGCTCGATGGCTCCGGACGAACATGCCGCTCCGGTCGACACCGACAGTCCCTTCAGATCGAGCGCGATCACCATGGCCTCGCCTTCGATGCAGTCGAAATAGATGTTGGTCGTGTTAGGCACGCGCGGCGCATCGCCGCTGTTCACGCCGATCTGCTCGACGCTCTCGACGATGCCGCGCTCCAGCCGATCGCGCAGCGCAGCCATGCGCTCGACGCTGCCGTCCGCAAAGCCTTCGCGGGCGATCTCCGCCGCTTTGCCGAGTCCAACGATGCCGGGCAGGTTCTCGGTGCCGGCGCGACGCGAGCGCTCGTGTCGCCCGCCATAGAACAGCGGTTGCAAGAGTGTTCCCTTGCGCACATAGAGCGCGCCTGCGCCTTTCGGGCCGTGCATCTTGTGGCCGGTCAAGGTCAGCAGGTCGCAGCCAATCTCCTTCACATCGAGCGGAACCTTGCCCGCGGCCTGCACCGCGTCGGTGTGGAAGTACACGTCGGCTTCGCCGGCAATCTTTGCAATTTCGCGCACCGGCTGCAGCACGCCGGTCTCGTTGTTGGCCAGAATGATGCTGATCAGCTTCGTCTCCGGACGCAGCGCGCGGCGCACATCGTCAGGATCGACCAGCGCGCGGCCATCCACCGGCAGGTAAGTGACGGCGCAACCCATCTCTTCCAGGCGCTTGCACGCGTTCAGCACGGCATGGTGCTCGACGGCCGAAGTGATGACGTGGTCGCCCGGCTTCATCAGGCCGAACAGCGCCAGGTTGTCGCCCTCGGTGCCGCCGCTGGTGAAGACGATCTCCGCCGGACGGCAGTTCAGCAACTCGGCAACCTGCTCGCGCGCGCGCTCGACCGCAGCCCGCGCCTGCTGTCCCTGCTGATGAATGGACGAGGCATTGCCAAACTTCTCGAAGAAGTAAGGACGCATCGCCTCAAACACTTCAGGCAGAAGCGGTGTGGTGGCGTTGTTGTCGAGATACACGCGGTGCATGTCGCTGTTCGCTATTCGCTGTTCGCTTTTCGCCAGCCAGAGGCAAGCGAGAACTAACAGCTTGTTGTCTATTCTAGGGAAATTCTGACTAAGTCGCGACAAAATCTCTCAGCGGCTAAAGCCGCAATGATTTTGCGGAACTTACGGACGGCCTGAAGGCCGTCCCCTTCAACAATCGCACTTAATCAGAGCCTCTTTGCCCTCTTATTGGATTCGGGCGGGTGAACAGCGATTCGGGGTGTCGCGACTCGCTGTTCGCTCTTCGCAAGACCCGGCTTGGCGAAAAGCGAAGAGCGAAAAGCGTCGTTTACCGCTTCTCCATCGGCACGTACTTGTTGGGATAGAGCGGACCCTGATATTCCGCGCGGGGACGGATGAGGCGGTTGTCGTTGAGCTGTTCGATGACGTGCGCCGTCCATCCGGCAACACGCGATACGGCAAACACCGGCGTAAACAGATCGATATCGATGCCCAAGGTGTGATAGGTGGAAGCCGAATAGAAATCCACGTTCGCATTGAGCTTGCGATCGGCGACGATGAACTCTTCAATCTTGCGCGAGATCTCAAACCACTGCGGATTGCCGCTCGACTCGCCGAGGTCGCGCGACATGGTGCGCAGGTGGGTGGCTCGCGGGTCCTCCGTGTGATAAACGCGATGGCCGAAGCCCGGCACCTTCTTCTTCTGCGCCAGCATGCCTTGGATGTAGTCCACCGGGTCGGCGCCGGAACGATCAATGGCTTCCAGAATGTGAAAAACGGCCTCATTGGCGCCGCCGTGCAAGGGGCCCTTCAGAGCCCCGATGGCGGCGGTGATGGCCGAGTGCATGTCGCTGAGGGTGGCGGCCACCACGCGCGCGGCAAAGGTGGAGGCGTTCAGTTCGTGGTCGGCGTGCAGGATGAGCGCGATGTCGAGGGCGCGCTCGGCCGTCGCACTTGGGATCTCGCCATTCAGCATGAAAAGAAAGTTACCGGCATGGGAGAGCGAGCGGTCAGGCTCGACCAGCGGCTTGTTCTTGCGAATACGGTCATAGGCGGCAACCACGTAGGCGATCTGCGCGGTCAGGCGGATGGCCTTGCGCACGTTGGCTTCGTGGTCGTTGACCTTCTCTTCGGGATCGTAAAAGGAGAGAGCCGAGACCATGGTACGCAGCACGTCCATGGGCAGCGCATGCTTGGGAGCTTGACGCAGCAGGCTGATGATGGAGGCATCCAGCTTGCGCTCGCGCGCCAGGTTCAGCTTCAACTCCTGCAGTTCGGCACGATTGGGCAGCCGGCCAAACCACAGCAGGTAGCAGACCTCTTCGAAGGTGGAATGGTCGGCCAACTCGTGGATGTCGATGCCGCGATAGGCTAGGACACCCTGATCGCCATCGATGTAGCAAATGCCGGAATTGGCAGCGGTAATGCCTTCCAGCCCCTTAGGGCCGTGCGCCGTCGTTGACATGAATATCCCTTCGCACTCCTGATACGGCAGAGAAAAATCGATCTGAATGGCGGGAAAAGCTCCGCCCAGTGCAACCAACTCTTATACTACCGGAATTCCGCCCGCGTCCATGAGTGGGGAGCGGCGCGGGAAAACCGTTGGCTCATGTTCCGCTTCCAATCTTGATGCTGACCCTCAGCTCATCTTGCGGCACAGCCTAGCAACGCACGATCTTGGGTGAATCGATGCCCTTGGTGGCGTTGCGCGTGTCCACCACAAGGTTCGCCTCCCGCACGATGCGGGGATAGTCGTAGTCGCTGTGGTCGGTGACGATGATGACGCAGTCGTACTGGTCGAGCTGATCGAGCGGGGTGCAGGTCATGTTCAGGTCGTACTTGCGGCCGCGTCCGACGGTGGGGAAATAGGGATCGTTGTAGCTGACGAGGGCGCCGCGGTTCTGCAACAGCTCGATGATGGTCAACGACGGCGACTCGCGCAGGTCGTCGATGTCTTTCTTGTAGGAAAGTCCCAACACCAGTAGCTTCGAGCCGTTCAGCGACTTCTTGTGCTGGTTGAGCGCGGCGGCGACAGCTTCGACCGAATGATAGGGCATGCCGGTGTTGATCTCGCCGGCCAGCTCGATGAAGCGCGTCTGGAAGTCGAACTCGCTGCGCCTTCCACGAAAGATAGAAGGGATCGATGGGGATGCAGTGTCCGCCCAGGCCGGGGCCGGGATAGAACGGCTGGAAGCCGAAAGGCTTGCTCTTGGCGGCTTCGATCACCTCCCAGATGTCGATGCCCATGCGCAGGCAGAGCAGCTTGAGCTCGTTGACCAGCGCGATGTTCACGCAGCGGTAAATGTTCTCCAGCAGCTTGGTCATCTCCGCCACGGCAGGCGTCGAGACGGGGACGGTGCGGTTGAAGATGGAGCCGTAAAGCTGCCCGCCGAGTTCGCTGGCGCGAGGATCGAGCCCGCCGATGACCTTGGGAATGTCGCGGCGCGCGACCGTGTCGTTGCCGGGATCTTCGCGCTCGGGAGAGAAGACAACGTAGAAGAGGTCCGAGCCATCAGCGCCAGGCCGCGCGGCTTTCAGGCCTTTCTTGTTTTGGCTCTCCAAGATGGGAACCAGGATTTCTTCCGTGGTGCCGGGATAGGTCGTGCTCTCCAGAATCACCAACTGTCCGGCGCGCAGATGGGGCGCAACCGACTCCGCGGTCTCGCGAATGTAGCGGAGATCGGGCTCGTGATGTTCGTTCAGCGGCGTGGGGACGCAGATGATGATGGCGTCCATACTCGCGATGTTGGCGTAGTCGGAGGTGGCGGAGAAACCATAGGAGCGCGCGGTTTGAATATCGGTGGGAGCGATGCGATAGATGTAGGAGCCGCCAGACTGAAGCACGTCCACTTTCTTCTGGTCGATGTCGAAGCCAGTCACGGGAAATGACTGCTCGCTGAAGAGCAGCGCCAGCGGCAAACCGACGTAACCCATTCCGATGACACCAACTTTGGCGGTGCGCGATTGAATCTTGATCTTCAGAGGTTCGTGCTGACCGATGCTGAGGCTTTGTGACATGGGACCTGTACCTTTGGAGCTATGACGATACTATACGAAAGTGGATTGGAAAAGTGGCGAGCCGTAGACCGAGTAAAGCGGGTTCTAGTCACTGTTCTTCCTGGTCTGGATGGCAAGGTCCTCGGCCACGTGCTCGTCTTTGTCTTCCAGCTCGGCCAGCAGTCCCTCGTCGGTGAGATCGAGCGGGCGCGAGTTCTCCCAGTCCCGACGCACGATGGTATGCAACCGGTCCACGATGTCGCCGTCGTGCACCTCGATAGCGAGTTCGCGGCGGCTGTCGAAGCTGCCCGGCGCGAGGTTGATGGAACCGATGAGGCCGCGGACGCCATCGGCGAAGAGCAGCTTGGCATGAAGTTTCAGGCCCTTCAGCTTATGTACCTTGACGCCCACGTCGTCCAGGATTCGCAGGCCCCCGACGCCTTCGACAAGCTTCTCTTTTTTCAGCTTGTGCGGCGGCCGCGCCAGGACGTGTACCTTGACGCCGCGACCGTTTGCCCGGACCAGCCGCTCGATGATGACCGGGTCCTGGTAACGCTCGTTCTGCACCCACAGCGAATGTTTGGCCTCGTCGATGAACTGGCCAATGCGCTGGCGGCCGTTGCCAATGCACCAGATCAAATGCGATTGTCTCGCCGGGGTTGAAGGGTTTACGATGCCAATCGGCTTCAAAGCCTTCGGTGATTTCGCAGACCTCGTGGCTGTGTTTGGTGACGACGGCGTAATCGCGGGTTTCGGTGAAGTTCTTGGTCTCCCAATTGAGCGACATGACGAACGCAGCCTCGTCATCCACCACCATGGATTTCTCATGCGTGAGATCGAAGGCAGGATTGCTGTCAATGACCTGGACGCCGGCGTCGGTCAGCATCTTGCGCGATTCTTCGTTCTCGGTTTCCCCGCTGCGGCGAGCCGGATTGAGCATGATACGGACCTGCACGCCGCGGCGGTGGGCCGCGATGGTCGCGTGCAACAAGGTGGGGATCGGAGAAGGTGAACATCTTGATGCGCAGCGATTTCGATGCGTGATTGATGGCTTCGAGGATGGGCCGCGAAGAATCATCGGGCATGACAATCAGATAGCGAGACATAGGAGATTCCCTTGGCAATTAGCAATTAGCAGTTAGCCATTAGCCATTAGCAATTCGTAGCGAGTTGGATCGTTCAACAGGCCATAAAGCTTTGAAGAGGCACGGCTTCAGCCGTGTCGATACGCTGTTTTCATGATGATGGCTTTGGCCACTGAGGGACCTCGTTCTTAAGACGAAGTGCGAGTCCCCTCGGGGGCTGAAGCCCGACTCTCCAGGCACCTAACGGCACGGCTCAAGCCGTGCCCCTTCAAAGCGTGCAGCTTTCATCTGCCCAGGCAGATCACCAATCCGCTCAGGGCCCCATACTCCACTTTTTACCAGAAACCTACTGCGCCTGCTGTGCCGCGCTCGCCTTGGCGGCGTCCTCAAATTGCGTACGATGGAGATCGGCATAGATTTTGCCCAGCGCCATCAGTTCGTCGTGCGTCCCCGACTCCGCCACCACGCCGCCGGCAATCACGATAATCTGGTCGGCATCCCGAATCGTGCTCAGCCGGTGGGCAATGGTAATAACGGTGCGGCCTTTCATCAGTTTCTCGAGCGCGTCGATGACCAGCTTCTCCGATTCGCTGTCGAGTGCGGCGGTCGGCTCGTCGAGCAGCAGGATGGGGCTATTGCGCACCATGACGCGGGCGATGCCAATTCTTTGACGCTGGCCGCCGGAAAGCGTGAGGCCGCGCTCGCCGACCATGGTGTCGTAGCCCTTGCGGCATGCGCGAAATGAACTCATCCGCATTCGCCGTCCTGGCAGCGTCGACAATCTCGTTGCGGGTGGCGTCCGGCCGGCCAAAGGCGATGTTCTCCAGGATAGTCCCGCGGAAGAGCACGGTGTCTTGCAAGACGTAGCCGACTTGCTCGCGCAGCGAACTAAGCTTGTAATCGCGCACATCGCGGCCGTCGATCTTTACGATGCCGGCCGTTGGATCGTAGAAGCGCGGGATCAGGCTGACGACCGTGGACTTTCCGCTGCCGGTGGGCCCGACGACCCCCACCAGTTGTCCGGGCTTGATATGGAAGCTGACATCGCCGAGTACCCTGGCATCTACGGAATATCCAAACGCCACATGGTCGAAAACGATATCGCCCTTGATGAAGCGAGGCTCGATGGCATCGGCCTTCTCCGGAATGATGGAGTCGGTATCGAGGATGGCGCGGATGCGATCGACGCCAACCGCCGCCTGGGCAATCGCGTTGGTGGTGGTGGCGAGATCCTTGACCGGCTTGAAGAACTTGCTCAGGTACGACAGATAAACGGTGAGCGCTCCGACCGTCATCGCTCCGGCGAGGATGAGCGCGGCCCCGCGCCACAGCACTACGGCGGTACACAGAGCGACCGTAACCGTCACCACGGGTGAAAGCAACGATTTCACGCGGCGTGCCGCCAGAGCTGCATTCACCGTTGCCTGGCTTACCTCCTTGAGTTCGTCCTGCTCCATGTCCTCCCGCCCGAAGGCCTTGACTACCCGCATGGATTCCAGACCCTGCTGCACCACGGCGACGATCTCGGACTGCTCTTTGCGCACCTGGTGGGTCGCCTTCTTCACCGCCTTCTTGAAGCGCGACACGAAGAACAGCAGGAACGGTGTCACCGCGACCGCGATCATGGTGAAGTCCCAGTTCAGCCAGAACATCAGACCCAGCATGGCGACGATGGTGAACAGGTCAACCAGAATATTCAGGGTTGAGGAAGAGGCAAAGCCCTGTATGGTCTGGATGTCGGTGGTCATCGTGCTCAGCAGATTGCCGGTCTGGTGAGTGTCGTAATAGCCCAGCGACAGGCGTTGCAGATGATGATAGGTGCGCATCCGCAGATCGTTGGCAACCCATTGCCCGACGCTCTCGGTGTAGTAGTTGTCAATGTAGGTGGCGACCGCGCCCAGTACGGCGATCACGACGAAGGCCAGCGCCGCCAATCCAGCGACCTGCAACTTGCCGCCGCCTTCCAGCATGGGCCGGACCAGGTGGTCGAGCCAGGGCGACATTTTGTGGTTGCCGACGACGTTGTCGATGATGATCTTCAGTGGCCACGGGCCGGCCAGGCTCATCACGGTTTCGACCAGCATGGCGAGCAGGATGATGGCCAACTGGCCGCGATAGGGACGAATCAGTTCGCGAATAAGGCGAATCATGGTGTCAGCTCACACCGTTGACATCCTTCTACGAAGCCGCGCAAAAGCGATTCTTGCGCGCCGTAGGCGCAACGTAGGTTAGCCCAGCGCTTCAGCGCTGGGACCGTGTGCAATATCAAACCGGAGTCCCACAGGGACGGCACCGAGATTGTGTCGTGCCTACGGCACTCATCGTTCCCCGTTTTAACCGTCCACCCAGCCCTGAAGGACTGGGCTAACCTATTTCGCACCTCCGGCACTCAACGTCGCAGCATTATGCTACATCTTTAGAATAGCCGCCCAATCTGGAAGAAGAATTTGTGATGTCCCGTGTCGCCGTAGGCGTAGGCCGCTTCCACCGGTCCGAAGATAGTGTTGACGACGATGCCCGCTGCAGCATCGGTTGGGAAGCCTGACGCCTTGTTAACCATGGTATGGGGTGGGCCGTAAACCTGCGCCGCCTCATACACTCCCAGGAAGTAAATGCCACCACCCAGGAGCGGTGGCAGCGTCGCCAGTTGCCGGATGTATCCCACCTGGAAGAGGAAGTACTTGTCCATCAGCAGTTCATTGATGCCATAGGAGACCAGCCGCTGCGAGCCTCCCAAGGAAAACTGGGGCAGACCGGTGTCGTAGTGGTTGAAGGTTGTCCCGCCAAATCCATTCAGGAAAACTGAAGACGGTTCGCTCAGCCGGAAGAAATTCAGCGAGGCGATTTCCCCCACAGGGTACGGTTTGGGCGCCAGCGGACTGGCGTTATACCACCTAAAATCGGCCGTCAGGTTCTTTCCCGCGCGAGGAATCACAGCATTGTCCAGGGTAACCAGCCTGTATTGAATTCTGGCGTCGCCGTAGCCGCCGGAAAAGGTTGGCAGCTCGTTCGCGTTTCCGATTTGCGGCGCGAAGTGTTTCCACCCGCCTTCGTAGCCGGCGCGCAGTTCGCCCGTATTGCCGAACTGGTAGCCGACATCGATGCCTCCACCAAGGTTGGTTTGACGATAGATGGTAGTCAGTTTGTTCTCATTGAAGAGGTAATACGGATCGTTCTCGGCCATTCCGCGGGGCGCGATAAACCAGTGGGTCAAGGGCGTAAAGGGATGGTAATACTCCGACCTCGCCCCGTACTGGGAGAACAAAATGAAGTCGTTCCGCCATTCCGAGCGGAAGCCTCCAACATCAAACCAGGTCACTCGCGCTCCCAGGTTGAAGGTAACGTTCTTCAAACTTGACCCGTCAATGAAGATGAGCGGCCGAACCACCGGTGGGCCAACCTCACTTTTCTCGGTCTTTATCAGGAGGCCTTGCTTACCATCGCGCTCTACGAATTGGTAGTTCAGCACGGAATAGCGTCCCGTACCCTTCAGGCGCATGATGTCGTGATCCAGTTCGTCGAAGTTGATGGGCTTGCCCGCCAAGCCGGCCACTCGCTCTTCGACTCGCCGCGAGAGGTCCGCATCCACCCCCTCGACCGCAACAAATGTCGGAACGGGATTGCTGCGGACACGGGACTGGCGATCGGCCAGGTATTGCTTCCAGGTAGCGTCATCCACCGCATAGTTCAAAAGCACCTTGGCCTTGGCGGCAGCAGCGTCGTACCCGATCTTGATAATCTGGTCAGCCTTGTCGAAATCGAGGGCGCCATATTTCTGCAAGGGAACCGAAACCAGGATGTCGGCTTTTTCCATGCTCAAGAGTTCGTTGGCGTTGATCATGACGGCGATTGAATCGCCCAGCACGGAGAACGAGGACAGATTGGCGTTGGCGGGTATCGGCGCCTCCGCCAGGTGAATCCCAATGGTCAGGTCCGCCCCCATCTCTCCCGCCACTTCGACCGGAATGTTCTGCAGCAATCCTCCGTCGGCGTAGATGGCATCCTTGGTCCGGACGGGGGTGAAGATTCCGGGCAGAGACATGGTGGACCGCAAAGCGAGGGCCAGGGACCCGCTGCGGAAAACCTTGGGCTTGCCGCTGACCAGGTCGGTGGCGACGCAAGCGAACGGAGTGGGAAGGTCGTTGAAGCTCTTGATCTCTGAATAGGGGAGGGCAACCTTGTCGAGAACGAGCACGACCTCTTGGCCGGAGTTGAGGCCGGAGGGAAACTGCAGACCTTTGTGCAATCCGAACTCAAGGCTGTTGGGATAGTCGCGAGCATCTTCCTTGCGCCGGAACGAGAGATCATTAAACGGCGTCAGCGGCGACAACACGTCGTCCCAGTTGATGCTGTTTACGATCTGGCGCATCTCGGCCGCATTGTGTCCCGTGGCGTACACCCCGCCCACCAGACCGCCCATGCTGGTGCCCGCGATATAGGATATCGGGATGTGATGCTCTTCCATCCACGTAATGACACCCACGTGGGCGAGCCCCAGCGCTCCGCCGCCCTGTAGTACCAGACCGATCTTGGGGCGCTGCCCCGCAGAAGGAGCGTTTTGGGTCAGGCCAAAGATCGAGGGGAGGCAAACCAGAATGAGTGCCAGGAAACTTCTGAGTCGATATGTCATACCGCG
Organism: uncultured Acidobacteriaceae bacterium; assembly: GCA_963831675.1. GTDB lineage: Bacteria > Acidobacteriota > Terriglobia > Terriglobales > Acidobacteriaceae > Bog-257. The sequence goes on along the minus strand of CAWHRM010000011.1, from coordinate 53,339 downwards.
CAGCCCTTTCCGAAATCGACAGCGCGGGGTTGCCGGAAATCACGACTGCATTCCCGCCTGCTTGTGGTTGGATGTGGGTCTTATACGCTGCCTGGGCCGGGCTGCGCAATGCTACTTCCGATACGCCTAAGACTTGGGCGGATAATCCTTAAACATCTTGCTAATCGCGTTGTTGACCTGGTCCAGCAGCTTGTCCTTGTCGTGGGCGGAAAGATTATCCTGGGCTATCCCGCGCCACACCAGCTTCTTGGCAGCAGGATCAAGCAGATCGACCACTAACTCCCCTTTGTGGATGGTCACAGTCGTGTTTCCCCAGGTTCCAACCAGGGCTGGTCCCGACAGGCTTGGATCGAAGGGTGGAATGCCGCCAGTCGCGCCATACAGCGGATCATTCGAGTACGCCGTGGTTTCCTGGTCGATCGAGCCGTACATCTTAATGACCAGGTCTGGATTACTGGGGACGAGCTGAAGCCCCTTGGCTTTCATCTGCTCTTCGACCGCTCCGACGATGTCAGCCGCGAGCATGGGATGGGCGACCGCACCAATCGGCTCCCAGGAGTAGGTCTTGAATTTGGAGAAATCAACGCTCTTGTCGGGAACCGCGACGTGGACCTTCTGCGCCTGTGCGGAGAAAGAAAGGATGAGGACGAGTAGGAATGCCGGCAAGGCGCGAACGAAAGACCGGTTTGCGTTGAACCAAATCATGCATCACTCCACCATGAGAAAATAGAGACAGCCGCGAACCATCAACGATCCGTTAGAACTCCGGCTCTACCGAGTTCCCCAGCAGGGTGCTGAAAAGTCCAAGTTGCCTGCTGTTCGGGTAGTGCGGGCCTTCAGGCCCGCGTCAATCGCAGTTCCTGAAAGAGGGCTTCAGCCCCTGAGGTACCTCGTCCGAAGCCTTTCATTCAAGAGCTTTCATCCGATGTCCCCAGGCCTAAAGGCCGTTTCAAAGTTACTCACTTCACGCGGCGCTGAAGCGCCGCACTACCCGAACCCTCTGGCCCGAAGACTTTTTCCGCAGCCTCTAAAATCGTGCCCTGATACAGAACGCTCACAGTGCGACTGCAACCTGCTAGTTCTTCGGCCACTGCTTGAACATCTTCTGGACAGCTTTTTCCACCATTTAGTTGTAATTGACCGACACCTGTTGGGCGAAGACCGGGGCCGCAACCTGCAGCAAAACAGCGCTGATGGCTAAGACTCTGGCTTTCATGAAATCCTCCGGAAGTTCTATGTTGATCGCTTCACACCGAGTTCTTTCCCAGCCGTGAACGCGGGAAGCGTCGAGCAGGAGCTACCGCCTGCCGCCCCCACTCCGACCACCGCCACCGCCCCAGCGGTCACCACCGCCGCCACCCCAGCGGTCGCCGCCGCCCCCACCCCAGCCACCGGAGTGCTGATACTGCGAGAAGCGCTGGCTCTGCTCGGCGCCTCGCTGGCGATCTTGTGCCTCCTGGTTCAAGTCACCATAGGAGGACCCGCCACTCGGCTTGCTGTACCCGCTCGTACCCGATGGACGCTGCTGGTTGTAGCTCTGGGCCTTCTGCTGGTCAGCCGAGTAGTTGGGATTTGTGCTTGTGGGATGTTGCTGGTTGTAACTCTGTGCCGAAGATGTGGTTGGCTTTTGCACATTGTTCCAGCTGCCGTTGTCGTACTTCTGCCAGCCGGAGCCGGTGTTCTTGTAGACATTGCCGTCGTGCCCGGCATACATGTCACCGCTGGAAGTCTTGCCCGACCGCAGTGTTGCCGTTGGCCGTGCTGCTGGCGGCGGCCTTGCCGCCGCTGCGAGGTCTGCACGGTTCCCACCGAACCATACGCGTTGCTGGCATGCTGCGTGTAGGCGGTCTTGCCCATTCTTGCTGTACACCGACTGTCCCCACGATCCGTAGGCGTTGGAGCCCTGGCGGGTGGCGCCATAGGCCCCGGTATAGGGGTTGTAGGCTTGACCGACGGCGCGGCTGCCATAGGCGGTTGACGCAGTGGCTCCGCGAGCATAGGTGCCGGTGTTCGGGTTGTAGGACGTTCCCCAGTGAGCGCTGCCGTACGGTCCGTAAGCCGCGCCTCCGTAACCGTAGGCTCCGGTATACGGATTGTAGGTGTGATAGCCGTAGGTGGCGGCGTAGGGATAGTAATAGCCGCCATACACATAGGGCGGATAGTAGTAACCGGTGCCGCTGGCGACGATGGCCCCGACCGTGGCGCCCATGATGAATGCTCCCATGTATCCCGCGGTGTAGCTGGCGGTAACGCTGCCGTCCGACGCCGGCACCTGGGTTACGTAAGTCACGTTGTACACCGGCGAACTGGGTGGAATGGTGTAGATGACCTGGGGTACGGTCTGCGCCACCTGCCATGGTCCCTGCGAACTGAAGGAGACGAACCACACACCCTGATAGCACAAGTAATACTGCGGTGCCGACCTGGATCACCTTGTTGGGCGTGTTGACCGCGTACAGCATGGTCGTGCCTTCGATCGGCTGGAACTGCGGCTGGCCAACGTAGGAGACCTTGACCTCCTTGGCTGCCTGCGCGGCATTCACCGTTGACGGTCGTCGGAATCTGCGCGATCAGCACCGCATCTTCTGCTTCCGGCGTTCCCGGCACCGACGCCAGCACTCTTCCGGCAGGACTGCTGAGAGGAATCTTAGCGAAATCCGGAGGCAAGGTGTAGGTGGCGAAGGTCCACGGCCCGAGCGCGGACTGGTGGAGGTGAACCAGCGGCCCGAGGTCAGGTAGTAAAACGCTCCCGTGGGCGTGTACTTGAACACCGTGCTATCGGTGTTCGACGCATAAGACAGTTGCGTGCCCGGTAATCGCTGTCCACTGCGGTTGACCGCCGAAAACGACGATCTCAGCCGGCGTCGCGCTGTAATACACCGTCGGAAAACTGGCGGCGCTGCCCGGTGGCGGCGGAATGAACCCCTTCAGGCTGGTGAAATTCGGATTCGCCGAGCACCTTCGACATCTGCTTTGGGCAACTGGTTCGTGGGCGTCCAGCTGCCTTCCAGGCTGGGACAGGTAAGCCAGCCCTTGCCGTCGAACAGGTAGTAGGTGGAACTAGACTTCTCAACGAACAACGGCCAGTTGGCATTCACCACGAACTGCAAATTCGAGTTGGCGATCGGCGCCAGGGTGGCTGCGCCATTCACCAGCAACAGGATCGCCGGGCGCATGCTGATGAAGATGACGGGCGGATCGTTGTTGACCGGAGCGACGGGTGGCGTCTTTGTTTTCTTCACGCTGGCCACCAGCCGATCCAGCGAGATCGTCATGGTTGCCGCCGGGTTGAGGAATGTCCTTCATCAGCTGGTCCATCTGAGCGGTGGTGGCCGGGTCAAGCGATGGGAAATCGATTTTCGTGACCTGCGGATTGCTGAGGAAGACGGTGTGGTCGTCCATGTTCACTGCGGACTGCAGTCTGGACGCTCACCACGCCGACATGGCTCTTGCCGCCGGTCGGCGTCAGGGTGAAGGCCATGCGCGCATCCACCTGCTTGTAGTCCTTCCAGTCGTCAACCTGCGGCTGGTAAAGGACTAGCTTCCCGCCTGGCTTGGTGATCTGGCGTGGCCATCCCGGATCCTGAGCCCAGCTCAGGACTGCCGAGAACAAGACCAGCAGGAACAGAGAGAGGGAAATCGTCGACAGCTTGCGCAGTTCGATATTCTGCATCGAATCAACCACTTTCTTCGCAAGACCGGGAGGCCGGGCCAGCGAGGACAATACTTGCACCACGGCGCTTTGCGCGCCTCTCACGGACCGAACCAAGGCGGACTGTGGCGCTCCGTCGGTCCGAGCGAACCACCGCCGGATATTGCTTCCTTAACGCTAAACCCAACGCTGTTCATGCCGGAACGATCAACTCTATCAGTGAGTCGTTGAGTTCCCAACCACTGATCCGTCGATTGTCATCCTGCAGCGCAGAGATCGTCTGGCTGCAACTTGCAGCATCGGCGTGTTGCGGCAACACCACGGGAATCGGCTCAGGGAGAACCCAGAAATTATCTCACGATGAGGCGATTTGCCGAATACCACATTGGCGGAGGTCGGCAGTGGTCTTGATACTTTGCCTGGAAAACCCGAAATCGCCCGTAAACACCACTGGCGCCGCCACTTGGGCGACGCCAGCAGGATTACGTCACGAGTGGTATTCTTCCGCGGTGCTGCTTACTTTCCGCCGAAGACGAAATTGAAGCCGGCCACGTACTTGAAGTTGTTCTGGCTGGTGGAGTAGCCGGCAATGTGATTCGAGCCGAAGTGGGTGTACAGATAGTCCACTTCGACGGGCCGGATCTGGATGTTCTTTCCGACCGGAATATCGAGGCCGCCGCCAAACTCCATGGCGAACCCGTTGTTGCTTCCGCTACCACTCTGAACCTGGTTCAAATTGTTCAGAATCGAAGCATACGCATTGGTGTGGGCCGCGCCGAACAGGGCTTCTCCGAAGGGCTGAAACTTCCCGGAGTGCTTCTTGATCTGCGGTCCGAACATGTAGGTGAACACGTTGCCGTTCACGTTGTAATACTGAGGCAGGTTCAGGTTCTTGATCTGGTTCTTGAGGCCGCTGCCCTGAGTGTAGCCAAAGAAATCGGCCTTAATGCCGATCCAAGGCGCCACGTTGTAAACAAACCCACCGCCGCCGCCGAAAACGTTGAAGCTGGTGATAGGCGACACATTGGGGTGAACGTTAACGAACGAAAAACCCACCGGGACTTCGAATTTGGGGTATTCGTCCTGCGCGAACGCTGTCATGCTGAGCAAAAATACGAACCCAAGCAACAAAACCAACTTGTTCTTCACTGACTTATCTCCTGTAAGATCTCTTAGATTTTTTCCCGCCATCGTTGCATCTCGCCCCGGACGACTCGCCCATCCTGGGTTTCCCAGGCTTCGCTTCTGTCATACCGGTCATGCAATCGGGCTGGAACTCCTAATTCCTGCGAGTGCTGTAAGTAAAAATGCAGAACACGTACCACTCGGCCGACGTACTGAATTCCTACTTTCTACCACCTGGTGGCAGAACCTTGGCTTCTGGCGGAGGGTCGGTTCCCCTGGCCCTTGCCAACTCCAAGGCCTACTCACCCGCATCCATTTAACCGGATGGTTATATCCTTACATATCGGCACCTTTGATGCAACCTTGAGACTCATTCTCTGCCCTTTGAGGTACCTACCTTGATACGGGGTAAGTGACGTACAGCAAGGGGTTTGGTCAACGCTTCGAGTCCAAATATGCAACCGTTTTTTGTGCAACAAAAGTTGTAAATCAGGCTGGGCGGAGCACTCTCCCAAGGCCAAATCCAGCGATAACCACCGGGCGTGAAGTTGGTATTGGATGATCATGGTCGCCGCCTCGGTCCGGGACCAGACGTTACCAGCACGGGCTACTATCTTCTGCCTCCCCGTCTCGGGCACCTGACCATTGTCGAGTTGATTACTCCTCCCTCCCTGCGTGCTACCTGGAATCAACGAGTTAGGCAAAAATTCCCCGCAAATTATTGAGCCCCAAAGGCTTAGTAGCCAGTGGTCAGTTGCCCAGTTGCCCGTTGCCAGTAGCCAGTTGTCAGTAGCCAGAGGCGTATGGCCCTTGAGATTCCTTGATTTCCGGCTGCTCATGGTGTAGCTCCGCTTCATCGCGTTGCCCTTGCCCGAATACCTCGTCTCATCCTTTATCTCCTCTCGCCAGCCGACGCCGCACGGACACCACGCCAGCGCCGCACAGCCAAAGCGGAGGGCCTTCTCTGTCCCTGTCTCGTTACTAGGGTTGCGTCCCGCAAATTTGTGTCATAAGTCGAGACTCAATGAGGGCTTCCCTCAGCGGCTTAAAGCCGCAGCTTTATTGCTGTCCTTACGGCGCGGCTAAAGCCGCGCCCCTTCCCAGCCGGGCGCAACTCCGCTTCCCAGCGAACCGGAGCTAAAGCCCGTGCTCCAGGGTCAGGACGGCACATGGGGCCACATCGGCATCTTAATCCGTGCCGTCCGTTTGAGGTGCCGCCCCTGAAGGGGCTCAGTCATCTTTCCTACTTTACCCAGCACTCCGCCTTCGGCTGCGTGCTGGGCTAAACTAATGTCGCCCCTGCGGGGCTGGTTGGTTTGGGAGTCCATTCCCCTGCCGCAAACAAAGCGCAGTTCTCACACAGATGCTGACGTCCTGGACTGGTTGTTTCGCGGTTCGTGCGGACTAAGCTCCTTCGCGCCTGCGGCGCTGGGGTCGTGGAACTTCCTGGGTGCCACAACAAACCTCGCGTTGTGCCATGGCTCGGCGCAATCATGATCGGCTCCTGGTCAGACGGTGACTCTGCCGTGCCTACGGCACTCGATTTTCTCTTCGCACCTACCCAGCGCTGAAGCGCTGGGCTAAGCTCTGTCGCGCCTGCGGCGCTGGGGTCGTGGAACTTCCTGGGTGCCACAACAAACCTCGCGTTGTGCCATGGCTCCGCGCAGGCGGCTCTGCCGTGCCTACGGCACACGATTTTCGCTTCACACCTACCCAGCGCTGAAGCGCTGGGCTAAGCTCTTCCGCGCCTGCGGCGCTGGGGTCGTGGAGGCGCGATCCGTTCGCCCCACGCAGGCGAAGGAAAAACTATCGACGCTGCTTCTGGCCCACGCTACTATTACCACGCGGTTCCAGGACGTGCGCCAGTGCATGACAATCAACAAAAGCTATTTGACGTGTTTCTTAGCCACAACCATGTCGACGCTGACGTGGTCGAGAAACTCGGCACCCTGCTGGAAGATGAAGGCCGACTTCAGGTCTGGCTCGACAAGTGGGTTCTGGTTCCGGGAGAGCAGTGGGAGCAGGGACTGGCAAGAGCACTCGCGGAAGCCGGCTCTTGCGCGGTCTGCATTGGGAAAAAGACTCCCGCCGGATGGTTTAGCCAGGAAATTCAGCGGGCCCTCAACCGCCAGACGAGGGAACCGAGCTTCCGAGTGATCCCCGTCATCTTGCCCGGCGGAGATCAATCGCTGGTCGACAATTTCCTCGAGTTGCGGACCTGGGTCCAATTCAAAGACAGCCTCGATGATCGCGATGCTTTGCACCGCCTGATTTCCGGTATTAAGGGCACATCTCCGGGGCGGCCATACAATCCGCCCTCCAAGCCAACAAAGCCACTCTTCACCGTGCCTCTACCGGAGAATCCGTTTTTCACCGGGCGGAAGGAGGCGCTGGATGAGATGAAGAAGAACCTGGACAAGAGCGGCATCTATGCGCTGACGGGGCTGGGCGGGATGGGGAAGACACAAACGGCGGCGCAATATGCCCATCATCATCGCAAGGATTACGCGGCAGTGCTGTGGGTGAAGAGCGGAGAGCCAGGAGACGCTGTTCGCCGATCTGTCGCAGATGGCCGGGCGTCTGGGGTTAGCCGAGAGCAGCGAAAAAGATCAGAGTGTCGCCGTCGAGGCCACGAAGCGATGGCTGGACGAGCATGAGGGCTGGCTGCTGGTCCTCGACAACGTGGAAGATTACGCAGTGGTTCGCGACCTGGCTCGCAAGGCAAGCGCGAACGGGCATCACGTGGTTATCACCACGCAGACGTTCGGCACTCGGAACGATCGGGCGGCAGAAACTATCGCCGATGGACCACGAGCAGGGTGCCCTGCTGCTCCTGCTGCGGGCGAACCGGCTGGCGGCGGACGCGCCTCTCTCAGCCGCCGACCCAAACGATGCCGCGCTGGCGCGGCAGATTTCCGAGGAAGTGGGTGGGCTGCCGCTGGCGCTGGACCAGGCCGGGGCGTACCTGGAAGAGACAGGCAGCGAACTCGAAGATTACTCGAAGCTGCTGCGCGAGCGATTCAAGGAACTGGCGGCGCGGCGCGGCGGGCTGGATGCCGACCACCTTTCCGTGGCCGCCACATACCTGACCTCGTTCGAAAAGCTGGCGAAGCAAAACCAGGGCGCCGCGGAGCTGATGAAGGCGACGGCATTTCTGGTAGCCGGACGCGATTCCCGAAGAAATCTTCACCAAAGGCGCGGCAGAGTTTGGTCAGGTTTTGCGGGAGGCTGCTTCCGATCCAATCCAGTGGGATGAAGCCATAGCCGCTGCTTTCAAATTCTCCCTGATAGAGCGGAAGCCGGGTAAAGTGCTCGCCGTGCATCGTATGGTGCAAGCGGTGGCGAAGTCGTGCCTGAGCGCCGAGGAGCAAGCGAAGCGGGCGGAGCAGGTGGTGCGCGCGGTGAAGGCGGCGTTCCCCTCTCTTCGAGTTTGAACCTGGGACAAGTGCGAGCGGCTGGTACCGAGCGCGCAGGTTTGCGCGGCGCTGGTGGACGAGTATGGCTTGTCATTTCCCGAGGCGGCACGGCTGCTGAATCAGGCGGGATGTTATTTGTAGGAGCGCGCACGCTATGCGGAGGCCGAGCCGCTGTACCGGCGGGCGCTGGAAATTGATGAGCAGGCCTACGGATCCGACCATCCCGATGTCGCCATTGACCTCAACAACCTGGCCCAGTTGCTGCAGGCCACGAACCGGCTGGGCGAGGCCGAGCCGCTGATGCGGCGGGCGCTGCGAAATTGATGAGAAGGCCTACGGGCCCGAGCATCCCAATGTTGCTACCAGCCTCAACAACCTGGCCCAGTTGCTGCAGGCCACGAACCGGCTGGGCGAGGCCGAGCCGTTGATGCGGCGGGCCCTGGAAATTGATGAGAAGGCGCTACGGCCCCGATCATCCCAACGTCGCGATCCAGCCTCAACAACCTGGCCCAGTTGCTGCAGGACACGAACCGGCTGGGCGAGGCCGAGCCGTTGATGCGGCGGACGCTGGAGATCTTTGAGAAAGCGTACGGCCCCGATCACCCCAACGTCGCGACAAGCCTCAACAACCTGGCCCAGTTGCTGCAGGCCACGAACCGGCTGGGCGAGGCCGAGTCGCTGACGCGGCGGGCGCTGGCCATTGATGAACGGTCCTACGGCCCTGACCATCCCAAGTTGCGCATCTGCCTCAACAACCTGGCCCGGTTGCTGCAGGACACGAACCGGCGTGGCCGAAGCCGAGCCGCTGATGCGGCGGGCGCTGGCGATCTTCCGGAAATCTCTTGGGCCGGACCATCCGAGTACGGTCACGGTTCGCGAGAACTTTGCTGCGCTCCTTCGCGAGCTGGGAAAGGATGAGGAAGCGGACAAGCTGTAGGAGGGCGAATTCCCATCGCAACCAGCGGTCGCTCCCAGCCTTTGCCAACGGCTGGCGAAAGGCTGGAGGCACCCCTTACCTCTGAAGAGAAACCCCGGTGCCGCCCCTGAAGGGGCTCGGGAATACAATCAACGCGTACCCAGGACTTACAGCCTGCCCTGAGCGGAGTCGAAGGGTCCTGGGCTAAGTTTGTGGCGCCCTGCGGGCTGGCTACGCTCGGTCGCGACTACGGCGCTCGCGTCCGGCCATGGAGGAGCTATTCCCCGCGACGTGGGTATGAACCGTTCGGTCGCTACTACGGCGCTCGCGTCCGTCGTGGAGAGGTCTTCCCCGCAGACGTGGGTATTGAACCGTCAGGAGAAACAAAATGAAAAGGCGTGCGGCATTCTTCTCGGCATTCTTGCTTTCCTTAGTACTTGTCCTTGCCGGTTGCAGCAGTAACCCCACACCCACGACTCCGACCGCAGGCCAACCGTCCGCGACCGCTGCTGCCGCCGATCCCTTGCCGTCGTGGAACGATGGGCCGGCGAAGCAGGCGATCCTCGACTTTGTCAAAACTACGACCGACAAAAGCAATCCTAAGTTCGTTCCGCCGGAAGACCGCATCGCGACCTTCGACCAGGACGGCACAACCTGGGTGGAGCACCCCATCTACTCGCAGGTGTTGTTTGCCATCGACCGGGTGGCTGAACTTGCGCCGCAGCATCCGGAATGGAAGACCAAGCCGCCGTTCAAGGCCGTCGTCACCGGCGATCGGGACGCAATGGCGAAGTTCACCCTGAAGGACATCGAGGTCATCGCCATGGCAACCCACACGGGTATGACCGTGGATGCGTTTCAAACCATGGTGAAGGACTGGTGGGCGACGGCGAAGCATCCGCGCTTCGACAAGCCGTATTCGCAGATGGTGTACCAGCCGATGTTGGAGGTGATGAAGTATCTGCGGGACAACGGCTACCGCACCTATATCGTGACGGGCGGCGGACAGGACTTTGTGCGCACCTATGCCCAGCCGGTATACTGGCATTCCTCCAGAGCAGATTATCGGGTCGGCGCTGGATACCCAGTACGAATACAACAAGGAAGGCCAGGGTATCCTGATGCGCGACCCGAAACTGCTGCTGAACAACAATGGCGTGGGCAAGGCGGAGGATATTTACCTGTTCATCGGGAAGCATCCCAAGGCGGCGTTTGGCAACACGTCGGGAGACCAGCAGATGCTAGAGTACACTCAGGCGGGGGGCGGAGCTTCGCTGGAAATGCTGGTACTGCACGACGACGCCACCCGCGAGTATGCGTATGGCCCGGCAACCGGGCTGCCTGACACCAAGGTCGGCGCTTTCAGCCAGGCTTTGTACGACGAGGCCAAGTCGAAGGGTTGGACCGTGATCAGTATGAAGAACGACTGGAAGCAGATTTTTGCCTGGGAAAAGTAAGCCGACAACGGCGACAGGAACGAGATCCGAACAGGCGCAATCCCCATGAACAGCTGACGAACCGTAACTCCCCCTGGCGGGGACTAACCAGCAGTATCGAACAGGAGAAAAGGTATGGATTTGGGTGCAAGTATTCGAAGATTTGCATTTGGAGCGCTGGCGGTCTCGAGCTTTCTCGCCAGCAGTAACGTGACCAGTCAGGCGCAAGCCGCCACGGCCAAGCCGCCCAACATTCTGGTCATCATGGGCGACGACGTAGGATGGTTCAACATCGGCGCCTACCACCAGGGAATCATGTCGGGGAAGACGCCGAACCTTGACAAGTTGGCGTCGCAGGGCATGCGCTTCACCGATTACTACGCCGAGGCAAGCTGCACGGCGGGGCGCGCCAACTTCATCACCGGGGAGCTGCCGCTGCGCACCGGAATGACCACCGTCGGCCAGGCTGGAGCCGACGTGGGAATGCCGGCGCAGGCCGTGACCCTGGCCACCGTGCTGAAGTCGCTGGGCTATGAAACCGGCCAGTTCGGCAAGAACCATCTCGGCGACCTCAACAAGTTCCTGCCGTGCGTGCACGGCTTCGATGAGTTCTTCGGCTACCTCTATCACCTCGACGCCATGTCTGATCCCTACTGGTTTGACTACCCGCAGGACTGGATCGACAAGACCGGGCCGCGCAATCTGACGCACTGCTGGGCTAGCGACACCGATGACCCCACGGTCCAGCCGCGCTGGGGCGCGGTCGGAAAACAGAAAATTGTGGATGAAGGTCCGCTCCCGCCATTCCCCAACATGACGGACATGCAGAACTGGCAAAAGGGCAAGCCGGCCAAGTATGACATGGAGACCTTCGACGAGGTGCTGGTCAAGAACACCAACGGCTTCATGGACAAGGCCAAGAAAGATGGCAAGCCCTTCTTCATCTGGCACAACACCACCCGCATGCACGTTTTTTCCTATATCCCGCCCAAGTATCAGGCGATGATGAACGCCACCAGCAACTACAACATCGAAGAGGCCGGCATGGCCCAGATGGATGACTGCATCGGCGAAATCCTGCAACACCTGGACGACATCGGCGAGGCTGACAACACCATCGTGATCTTCACCACCGACAATGGGGCCGAAGTGTTCACCTGGCCGGACGGCGGCATGACTCCGTTCCGGGCCACCAAGGGCACCGTCTTCGAAGGCGGCTTCCGGGTACCGGCGATTATCCGCTGGCCGGGACACGTAAAGCCGGGCACGGTGGAGAACGGCATCTTCTCCGGCCTCGACTGGTTACCAACCCTGGCGGCTGCCGCCGGAAATCCCGACATCACCAATCAACTCCTGAAAGGTGTGAAGCTGGGAGACCGCACCTACAAGAACCACCTGGACGGCTACAACCAGTTGGCCCTGCTTGAGGGCAAAGGGCCATCGGCTCGACATGAACTCTTCTACTTCGGTGGCCCCCATCTGGGCGCCATTCGCATCGATGATTTCAAATTCCAGTTCTTCCAGCAGCCCTGGGGATGGCCGGGAGAAAAGGTGACCACCGACATGCCGACGATTGTGAACATACGGCAAGATCCGTTCGAGCGGACGCCGTCGATTAGGGGCGAAAGCCTGAACTCGATGGGCGGAGGTTACATGAATGACTTCTATGCGCGCGAGTTCTGGCGGTTCGTGCTGGTGCAACAAACGGTAGGTAAACTCGCGCTGACGGCGGTCGATTATCCTCCGATGCAGGATCCCGCGAGCTTCAACTTGTCGGCCATCAAAGCCAAAATCACGGAGATGATGAAGGCGCACGAAGGCCAATAGTCCAACCCTCAAAAACCGCAACGGGCGGCCCGCAAGGGCCGCCCGTTGGCTGCAACATTCGCTTTTTCCCCGCAGCCTTCTACACTACGGCTTGATGGCGGGTAGCTGGGAGGCGATCTGCACGTTGAACAGAGAGTCCAGCCGGCGATCCAACTGCATGAATAGCGCCGCCTTGGTGCCTGGCAGCACCTGCTCGAACTGCGGCAGATATTGCATTCGCAAACTGATGATGGTCTGGTCGGCCTCGGCCAGTAGCTTGACCATGCTGTCGGCTTGGTCCGGAGTCATGGTCTTGTAGACCTTGGCGTATTGCTTGACCAGGCCGAAACGGGTGTCGTTGACCTTGCGGACTTCGGCGGCGTACTGGTCATAGAGCGGCCAGAAGGCAGCAGCTTCGGTGCTGGTGAGTTCCATGTTCTTGGTGATGATTTGTTTGGCCTGGGCCTGAAGGTTCTTGCGCAGCAGCGCGACGTCCTGGTCGTTTACCGTTGGCAATGGAGTGCTGTAGGTCTGGGCCGATAGCAGGCTGGCGGGCAACAGGAAAGCAGCGGTCAAGACCAGGATGGCGAACATGGATCGGTTCAGCATGATTTGTCCTCGGCAAACGGGCGAAATTGTGGGCGCCGCCGCTACGCGGCTCGACTCGCCAAAGGGTAGAAACCCAACTGCTCAATGATTCGGGAGAAATCGGAAACCAGACTTTCGGCATGGGGGAGCTTGCCCAGCCGGAATTTGGTGCAAACTTCCCACGCGGATGCGGCCGAAACCAGAACTTCGTTGTCGAGGGAGGCCAAGACGGAATGTGCCCGCCTGGAAAGCCGCCGGTCTCCGGTGACTGCCCAAAGCAGCGCGTGCGTGTCCACCAAGACGCGCATCAGTGACCCCAACGTTGCAGTTCTTCTTCCGGCAGAGGCTCGAAAAATTCAGGCGTCACGCTGAATTTTCCCTTGAGAAGATCCAGGCGGCGCTGCCTGGGCGCATTGTGGATCGGGACCAGTTTGGCAACAACCTTGTCGCCGCGCGCAATTAAGACCTCTTCGCCGCGTTCCGCGCGCTCAATCAGCTTGGAGAGATTGGTCTTCGCCTGATGGATGGTTGCAATCGGCATGGGCACTCCCCATCGGATTAGCTAATACTAGCATAGCTAAGCGCATGGGCTATCGGACGGACGAGGCACGGTGGACTGGCGACTTCTGGATTATCTAGATGCCGCTTCGTAGGAGAGCCAGACAGGGGCAGAGTTTCTATCGTGATGCGAGGCGCTGCAGTGGAGGTACTGCGAGGAGGGGCTTTAGACTGGCTTTAGGGAGGTCTGCATATTCCCAAAACAGAACCAATTAGAATAGTAGTAGTGACACTGTCTCATAATAACAGAGTATATTTTACATGTCAATAGGGGACAAGCCAATTATTGCGTGTAAACGATTGAAAAATAAGCTTAATAAATAATGGTCCAAAACCGAACAAAACCAGGTAAAATGTGCTATATTGAAAATAGAGTTAAAGATTGGGAAGAAACTTCCGTAAGGTTTCCCACAATGACCCAGCCAAGCGCTGGGTTTTGGTTTTTGCGCTCGCAACGACGATGCACCTCGGAAACAGGCAGGCAAAGAGCAAGAATTGGCAGGACAAGCCTTCGTCACTTTTCGGGGCCGGTCGGCGTTCGGGCAGAGCCGCCCCTCCCGGCCGGTGTCTTAGGCTCTTACAAACATTCAGGGCTTCAGAAACCGGGCCGCAACCGGTACCGCCGCTACGCGGCTCAGCTCAATTTTCGTAGCTCGACCCTGGGGCTTGCGCCCCGGGCTCACTGCGCTGCCGCCGCTCGCCGCTAGCTCGAATGGTTTCTGGCTGTTTGGCTCCACTGCTAACTTGTAGTGCTGGTTGCGACACAGTCTCTTGAGCCGCAAGAAGTCGAACGCTGGTTTTTCCGAGCGTAGAACGTTCGACTCGATCTGCCAAGCTTGCTCACTGCCAGCCAAACCTAATCGAAGTGCTGGCCACGGTTTGTCCGTGGCAAGTGGAATTCTGCTGGTTCGCCGTAAGGGCGCTTCGGTCCTGAGGGATGTCATTCTTGAGTTCGATTAACCGTTTGGTTCGACTCGGAACGCGGCATCCTTCAGGGTCCAAGGCTGTGTGAAGTTGCAAAAGACCATCTACAGCAGTGGCCGTCAGGGCCTGCGTAGCCGTTGCGGTGACGGTTTGCGCGGATTGCCGCGACTGCGGATTTCCCGGTAGGTCCTCAGACACAGAAATTCTTTATGAGGTGAAACACGATGTCGGAACTAAGTTACGAAGAACTGAAAGCCAAACTGGCCGAACTGCAACAACACGTCCAGGCGGCACCGGCCGTGCAACCCCGTATTCAAAGTGAGCGCCAAAGGCGGCGTAAGCCTGTATGGGCTGGGACGCTTTCCGGTCACGCTCTACTACGAGCAGTGGATCAAATTGCTCGACCAGATCGACCAGCTTCGCAGCTTTCTCGAGGCCAACAAGGGCGCGCTGAAATTGAAGCACGCGAAGCAGGACTTGTGCTGAGCCGGCCATCCCGGCGCCTGGGAAGCATGAGAATCCGCGAATGGCGTCCTGAATATTTGGCCCAGCCTGTAAAATGGCGAGTGGGAGCTGACTGGCCGCAGCGTGCAGCTCCGACGAGGCAGGGCGAGGCGCAGAATTCGCGGTCGCCAGGGCCAAGGAGCTGCCGGGCAATGGACATGACGTGGGTGACCGACCGCATCGCAGTGGGCGGCGGCATCTGGACTGACGAGAAGATGGTGGAGGTGGCCCGCGCCGGAGTCACCCACATCATCGACATGCAGATCGAATGGGACGACACCCGGCTGGCGGAGCCCTACGGGGTCAAGGTGCTGTGGAACCCGACCGACGACGACTTCCGGCCGAAGCCGCCGGAGCTGTTCCAGCGCGGGGTGGAGTTTGCGCTAGGGGCGCTGGACGATGCCGAGTCGCGGGTGTTCATCCATTGCGCCGCCGGCGTGCACCGGGCGCCGATGATGACGCTGGCGGTGCTGCGGGCCATTGGGTTCGGGCTCGACGACGCCATGGACATGATCGAGTCGCGGCGCCGGGTGGTGGACTTCGCCGAGGTTTACGTGGAAAGCGTGGAAGAGTTCATGCGCAGCTATGAGGCGGCGCAGAAGAGATGAGCTATAGCTTTCGCGACCTTTGAAATCGTTCCCGAAGGTTCATCCCACATTGTGGGACTCTGTGGTAGCAGGCGTGCGAAAAGGTCATGGCCTGCGAACAACTGAAACTTCGTGCCGGTACAGGGATCCTTCGACACCCCGGTCGCCACGGCGACCTCGTCGCTCAGGATGACAGCCGGAAACGCCGGGCCTTCGCTCGAAGCGGGACCTCAAAATTCCTATACATATTTGTTATTTCCATATCCGCCGGCCACCGCCGGCAGCAGAGAGGCACACATGATGCCGAAGATGAACCGCCTGACTGGGCGGTTTTTTACTGTCCTGATTTCTCTTAGTGCGGCTATTTTATTGCCGCGGGCCGGGTTCGCCGTTGAGCCGGGGCCGCCGAACCACGCGTCTTCTGCGCGAGCTGAGGTGGTTGAGGCGGAGCTCTCTCCCTCCGCTTCAACCGCCCGTCTGCCGGCAGCACTGTCGATGGGCGGCACGAACCTTCCAAGTCCCACATTGTGTCAGATCAGCGACACCGTATATCGCGCCGACGGCACACCCGCGCACGGCACCGTCCTGGTCTCCTGGCAGGGATTCACGACGGCGGCGGGCCAGGCGGTGACACCCGGTTCGCTGCTGGTCACCCTGGATGCAGGCGGTGGATTCAACGCCAGTCTCGCGCCTAACACCGGCGCCAGTCCGGCGGGCAGCTATTATCGGGCGCTCTTCAAGCTCAACGACGGCACGACCGAGACGGAATTCTGGGTCGTACCCAACACCCAGACGACGACCATTGGCGCGATCCGCAGCAAGCTGGTTCCGTCCAGTCAGGCGGCGCAATTCCTGACGCGCGACTATGCCGACTCCAACTACGTCAACCTGGCGAGCACGCAAGCCATCAGCGGAGTAAAGACTTTCAGCGTATCTCCCGCGGTGCCCACGCCGCAGAATCCCACCGACGCGGCCAACAAGGCTTACGTTGACGCCAACGCTGGAAGCGGCAACCTGGCGTCGCCTCCGCCCATCGGCTCGGTCACTCCCAACACGGTAGCAGCTACGACGCTCACCGCCACCGATTCGATCATCAGCCTCTTTCCTTATATGGATGTTCGCGCCTATGGAGCCGCAGGCGATGCAGTACAGCTGGGAAGTTGTGCTATAACGGCATTGTCCAGCCAACTTACATGTAACGGGCCTTTCGGTAAGGGATTTACTTCGTCTTCCGCCGGCAAAACAATCATCATCCGGGGAGCGGGAGCTGTAAATGCTCCCTACAGTCCGCTAATAACGACCATTGCATCCTATGTCAATCCGACTACAGTGAATCTGACTGCTGCGGCTGTGCAGACGGTCACGGGCGGTATGGCTGTCTATGGCACAGACAATGCGGCTGCCTTCTGCGCTGCCACGCATTGTACCCAGGCAATTTACACGGGTATCTACGCCAACGGGCTTCTGACCGGACGAGAACTCTACATCCCTGGTGGGGCGTACCTGACGACTCAGCCGCTATATTGCCGCTCCAACATGACCTGTTATGGGGCGGGTCAGGCGGGCACTCAAATTCTCCTGGCTACGGTTGAAAACAATCTCCCGGTTGCCAGTTCCGTGGACTTTGGAACGGTCAACATTACTCCCGTGGTTTGCATGGGCAATGCCACTGCTGGGCCAGGGACATGTTCGGCGGATATCTATAGTAATGGCGCAGCAGGTTCCATGGCTGCCTACGACCTACTAGCCGACTCCATAGGAAGCCGGACGGCAGGCTTCCTTACCACCAGTATGGGATTGCCAAGCGGAACAACTTCAGGAATCTATTTTCACAATCTTTGGACTGAAACCTTCTATGGAATCGTTGGCTATCACACTAACATTACTACCGTGAATGAGTTCGAAGCTGACACCGGAACAATAGGAATTGCTGTCATCGGCGATGGTCTGGCCGATAGAACATCACAAACTCGCGGCTGGCAGATTACCAACTCCCAGCTCGGCCTGGTGTTATGGGGGGTCTGGATTGATGGGATGGACGATGTCCTTATCAGCAACAACAACTTCGGCTGGAACGGTCAATATGGAGTGACGGTTTATTCGCCGCAAGGATACTCCACCTATCGCTTGATGATTGGCGACAACGACTTTACGACCAATGCAGACAAGGCTGGTCAGAGCTTCATCAGCTTTTCCAATCCTTGCATTAACTGCTCCATTGTTCATAACAACTTTGCCTATTCTGCAGCCTCGGACATCACCCTCGGTGCCGGCGCATCGGGAACAACGAATCTGCTGGTCAGCAAGAACCATTTTGTTGGGGGACAAGTACTAAGCAGCAATTCATTTAATGCTGCCTCGGTCACCAGCGGAAGCTGGATTGGCGAAGGAAACGTGTGGGACAAGCCGGGACAATACGCAGTGTTCAGCGGCAACATGAACGTCACGTTCGACAACAACACCTGCGTCAATCCCTTTACCGCGTTTCCCCCGCTGGGCGGAGGAGCCAATCCGTATGAGAACGGTTGCTTCTTCTTCACGGGTTCGACTGCAAGCACGGTGGAAGCGAGCAATAACTCGGTGACGTCGTCAGGTGCGACGAAGTATCCCGCCGTTAATCTGTACGGCGCCGCTGCCGCTATCAGGGGCTCGACGAGCGGGAACCGCTCCGATTATTCGGGCTGTGCGGTTTGCGACTACAGTGCCAACAGTGGGCTGGTGACAAGTTTTAATGAAGTGGCGACGAACTACGGCACGAGTGGAGTGGGGTTGTTTAATCCCCTGGTCGCGCAACACGTTAATGTCATAGGCGACTTCACCGCCCGCGATATTTCCGGCGTCGAATATTTTGTCAGCCACTACGCCAGCATTCAGGCCGCGATCAACGCCGCCTATAATAATGGTGCGGTCCTGGGGACCGTGGTTGACGATCGCACCTCGCCCTACAGCGGCCCGGGTTTTATCCTTTATGATTCGGTCACGCTGAAACTGGCGGCCACGACCTACACCATCACCAGCACGGTCACCTACAACAACGGCAACAATAATGTCACCGCGGGCATCATCGCGATCCCGGGCGCGCGGCTGGTGGGCGCCAGCACCTCGACCAATCACGGCACCATTGTTACTGCCGGCAACGGCCTGAACGCCGACCTGATCGCGACTTCCAGCGTCGGCACCGGAATTGGCGCGGCGGCGCAGTGGTGGCATTGGGGCGGCTTCGAAAATCTGCGGGTCACCGGCAACGGCGCCAATCAGACTGCGGGCAACTGTTTCAACATCGAGAACATGGGCGAGACCGCGTTCCTGCGCACGATTGAAGTGAGCGGCTGCAAGGTCGACAACATTCTGTTCACCGGGGCAAGTGCCACACCGTCAGACATCGCCAACATCACCACCAACAGCGCCGGGCGCTACGGCTTCAATTTCAACAATCTGAGTGGCATGGCGGTGGTCCACGGGCTGAGCGGCGACTCCAACACCACGTCGCTGGTGCGACTAAGCGGCGGCCAGTCGGCCACGCTGACCATCCTCGGCTTCAAGGCAGAAGAGGAAATCAGCGGCCAGGACCCGCTGATCACCATCGATGAGGCCGGACAGAGCGGCGCGCAGCCCAGTTTGTTCATTGTGGGCGGCTACACCTTTGGCCGCGCCGGGCTGCACGACATCATTAAATATGTGAACGGAACGGTGGGCACCACGCCGTACATCAGCGTGAGCAATTTCTACACCCAGGACTATGAGAACGCGGTGAACGACACGGTGAACGGCCGCACCACATCCGCGGTCAACATGAATAAGGTACCGTTTTATTACGGTCCGACCGGCGCGTTCTACTCCGGCCAGGCGTACACGCTGGACTTGAACACATTCGTGCAATCGCCGCACTCGGGCAACGGGATCCTGACGGAGATTTTCGGCACCACCAGCTCGAATGAGACGCTGGTGGCGGCCAGCGGTGCGTCCACCGACATGAGTATTGGCGGCATTGGCTTCCGCATGGCTAACCGCAGCGTGTACGGGCAGTCGCCCGAGCTGTTCGCCAAAATGACGTACGCCTTTCCTGGCGGCATTCCCAACACCCAGCAATGGGAATTCATTCCCGCGAAGGTGAGCGGCGACAACAGCACGCGCTGGATTGGCGATCCCGGTTATCGTTGGGACGAGATTTATTCCGCCGACGTGAACACTACGACGGCGACGGTCGGCACCCTGAACGTGACTAGTTGCGTTGGTTGCGGCGCGCACCTGGTCAGCGGAACCATGCAGGGCAACAGCGCGACGCTTATCGGCAACAGCGCCGACCAGGCCATCTACACGGCGACGCTGCCGGCGGGGACATTCAACGTCGGCACCGGCGCGCACTGCTGGGCGAAGTGGCAGCACACCACCAGCGGGAGCACGGCGATTACCTATAAATGGATACTCGGGTCGGCGACGGTGGCCTATGGCGCCTTCACCAGCGCGAGCGTCAACGCCATTAGCGATATCGAGGTGCTGACACCCGCGTCGCTGGCATCGCAAATCATCAATGCCAGTCCGGTGATCGCCGGGACCACGATTCAGGCGGGACCGGCCAACGGCAGCGCCGGGAGTGAGAACCTGGCCAACGCCGACACCCTCAAGTTCACCTTCAACGCCGGCAGCGGCGAGCAGGTGAAGGGGACGTCGTTCTATTGCCAGACGGTGCAGTAGAGCGGTTAGCGGTTAGCGGTTAGCAGTTAGTAATTAGCGATGAGCAGGGGCGAGGATCGAGTTTGCATCTGTGTCGAACCTGCAGCGGTCGCTGATGTGGAGTAGCGACTGCGGCGCAGTGCCCCCGGACAGGGCGAGAGGATCGATCCGAGCCGCGTCCTCGGCATCCCATCAGGCGCTGATTTGGTGCGGCTTACAGCGCGCCGTAGGCGCAGCAGAGGTTAGCCCAGCGCTTCAGCGCTGGGAACCGGTGCCTTTAATTGAACAGGAGTCCCGTAGGGACGGCGCCCAAAACGCGCCGCAATCGGTTCTGTGCCGCGCCTACGGCGCTCAGCATCAAAATCACAACCTTACCCAGCGCTGAAGCGCTGGGCTAACTCTGCTGCGCCTACGGCGCGCCTGCTGTGGGTGACAACGCATCTACGGTTGACGGCGGCTTTAATTCATCCAAACACGAATTGCGGATCGTACGCGATGTGGTACCTCCGCAACAGGCTCACGAACTCCTCTTCAAAACTCCACTTCTTGTGGTGCTCGGGCTGTCTGCCGATGTAGGAAATGACTATTTGCCGCTGGGACTGTCCAAGGCTGAACGCGCCATAGCCCTGTTGCCAGGCGAAAGGTGGATGCTGCTGGTTCATCCAACGCGAGCTGTTGCCCTTCAAGTCGCGTACTGCCAGCGACAGAAGGATGGTTGGCGGTAGGTCCAGCAGGAGATGAACGTGGTTTGCGGTGCCACCAGCCGCAATCAGCGGGATGTGTTTGGCGCGGGCCACTCCGGCAAGATAGCGCCACAGGGCTTCCGGTTCCCGGATCAGGTCGGCACGATCCTTAGTACTGAAAACACAGTGACCCAGATTGGCCGAATAGGTGTGCGGCATGAATATACGGTAACCGCTGTCAACCCCTCCATGCTGTGATGAGGGGCACAGGGGGTTGTGCCGTGCCCACGGCACTCCGGCTGTCCTGCGCAGCCTACCCAGCCCTGAAGGGCTGGGCTAACCTATGTTGCGCCTACGGCGCGCTTTCTTTCGCAGCATCGCGAGCGGCCAGTGAACACTTCGCTCCGTCGAACATCAGTCACCACGGAGACACGGAGGACACCGGAGTTTTCGTATTCCATGGAGTTTTCTCCGTGATCTCAGTGCCTCCGTGGTTAATTTTCATGCGTATGGGTGGGCCGCGACCCATGTGACACTCAGGATGACGTGAGCGCAATAGGGGTCCTTCGACTTCGTTCGATCGCTAGCGCGACCTCACTTCGCTCCGTCGACAAACGTGCCGGGGGGAAAGGGAGTGAGCAGCATAGGGGTCCTTCGACTCGCTGCGCTCGCTCAGGATGACAGAGGTTTTTCATCTCAATGGGCGGGCCGCAGGCCCATGTGACGCTCAAGATGACGTGAGCGCAATAGGGGTCCTTCGACTTCGTTCGATCGCTGGCGCGACCTCACTCCGCTCAGGATGACAGGGGTGATAGAGAGGCGAAGCGGCGGCTGCGAATCGAGCCCCGGGACCCAAGCCGCGGGACAGGACCAGAGAATCGATCGGAGCCGGCGCGAGCGGAAGCCCATCACACGCGATTCTGCGCGGCTACAGCGCGCCGTAGGCGCAGCATAGGTTAGCCCAGCGCTTCAGCGCTGGGTGAGGTTGTGATTTTGATGCTGAGTGCCGTAGGCACGGCACGATTCATCCAAACACGAATTGCGGATCGTGCATGATATGGTACCTCCGCAACAGGCTCACGAGCCGGCGCGAGCGGCATTTTATGCATAAACTGGCCACTGGCTGCCGACCATTGGCCACTCATCGTTTTCAACAACCACATCTTTCTTGAAGCAGAGGGCACCCGGATTCATCATCCCACAGCGTGGGACCGGCATATTGCATATATATCCGTGATGAATCCCACAACGTGGGAGTGTTGTGATGACCCCTGCTGGGAAGGCCGGCGCACCACGGCGCCGGCCACAGTGATGGCAGGTCCCAGCAAAGGGATTTCTTACCGCCACGAAGGACACGGAGGCACGGAGGAACACCAAGGCGTATCGCGTAAAACGGACTTGTATCAGAGCACGGTTTCGGAGGCTGCCGAAAAAGTCATTGCAGAAGCGGGTTCGGGCAGGGGAGCGCGACCGGGGCCTTTAGGCCCTGAGGTACTCGCCCCCATGTCGCTGAGACCTGCGTATTTCGCTGGTTTGGAGCGAAGTACCTCAGCGGCTGAAGCCGGCTCTCATCGATGGCGCGTAATGCGGGCCTGAAGGCCCGCACTACCCGACCTGCTGCTGGCATGGAGTCTTTCCGCAGCCTCTAAAGTCGTGCCCTGATACAAAGCCATGACGGGATGCGTTTGGTCGCTCGGTGCAGTCTGTGTTCTCCGTGGTGGGAAGGGTCCTTGGGCTGGGACTGCGTCATCGGAGTGGCGCAATGTCAACTTCGATACCAGCAACGGAAGCCGTAATTCAGTCAAACATTTTATCCACCCTCACCTCAGAAGCAACCGGGAAGGCGTGCCGCAAACGCAAGAAAGCGACTGGGGCGCCCGACTCTAACGCCAACGTCGTGCCAGGAACGGGGGCCTGCGACTCGATCGCTCAGGATGACAAGAGTGAGAAACACGGGCCCGCGTCGTCCAGCAAGAACAGGAGCCCGAAAGAGCAAAAAAAGAAAAAGGAGCAGGAGAAGCCCAAGGGACCGGAACCGGCGCCAGACTTTAAGCTGTTTACCACCGCAGGGCGCGAGTTGCTACTTCCCAGCCGCGACAAACCGGTGTCGATCGAGCAACTGGTCAAACTGGGCGAGGCGATGGAGGAGACGATCGCGGCGGACAGCAAGTGCTGGGCGGGACGAACCGCTCGCCGGGCGGCCATCGAGTATCAACTGTGGATCCGCAGCAAGGGCCGGCATGTGCAGCCGTTGCATTTCAACGAGGCGCAGCAAGCCGTCGATCGCAAGGCGGGCGCGCGCAACATCGTTCTGAAGGCGCGGCAGTTGGGCATCACGACTTATGTGGCGGCGCGGTTTTTTCTGAAGACCATGCTGCAGCCGGGAACGCTGAGCGTGCAAGTGGCGCACGACCAGCAGTCGGCGGAAGAAATTTTTCGAATTGTCCACCGCTTCCTGGAGAACCTGCCGGAAGCAGTGGCGTCATAGCGGGCTGAAAACCTCGCGGGCCAATGTCCGCCAGATCATCTTTCCCAAGCTGGACAGCGAATACCGCGTGGAAAGTGCAGGGGACCGCTGTGCCGGCCGCGGGCTGACCATCCAGAACTTGCATTGTTCGGAGGTGGCCCGCTGGCCGGGTGACGTGGCTGAGACCCTGGCGGCGTTACGCGCGGCAGTGCCGCCCGATGGCGAGATTTTTCTGGAGTCGACGCCCAGCGGCGCCGGCGGAACGTTTTATGAAGAGTGGCAAAGCGCGCCGGAAACCGGCTACGTGCAGCACTTCTTTCCCTGGTGGTGGGAGGACAGTTACAAGCGCCAGGTCGAGATTGTCGACTTTACCGAGGAAGAGCACGAGCTGATGACCAAGCACGGGCTCAACGCCGGGCAGATCGCGTTCCGGCGCGAGATGCGGTCGCAGTTCCGCAATCGCTTTGCGGAAGAATACGCCGAGGACGCCGAGGGGTGCTTCCTCACTTCGGGCAATTGCATGTTCGATTGCGGGAGGATCGAGGAACAAATGAAGGCTGCGCCGGAACACATCGAGGCGGCAGAGAATGGGCGGCTGCTGACATTTCTACCGCCGGTGACGGGCAAGGACTACATCATCGGGGTCGACCCGGCGGGCGGCGGGGCCTCGGGCGATTACGCCTGTGCGCAGGTGATTGAGCGGCACAAAGGGACGCAGTGCGCGGAGTTGCTCGGGCACTATTCGCCGGCGGAACTTGGGGCGCGCGTGGCCACGTTGGCGCGCCGTTACAATCACGCGCTGGTGGCGGTGGAGCGCAACGGACTGGGCGAATCGGCGATCCAGTACCTGACGATGCTGGAGGGCTACTCGCACCTCTACCCTGCGGGCGAGCGGGCCGGTTGGGTGACCTCGCGCGCAACCAGGGGACCGATGCTGGCGCTGTTGGATGCGACCCTGGCCGCGTCTCCCGGATTGTTCAACAGCAAACGGCTGTTGCAGGACTGCCGCAGCTTCGTTCGTTACAAGGACGGGGAATGCCGAGCGGCGGCCGGAGCGCACGACGACACGGTGATGGCGATGGCCGTCGCCTTGGCCGTACGCGAGCGGGTAGACGGTAAAGATCGCGAGCAGCGGAAGCTGGCGGCGTGATCGAGACGAAGGGTCATCTTGAGTGAAGAAGCGAAAGAGTCGAAGGACTCCTATAGCGGAAGAAAGTTTTGTGTCGCGATAGGGGTCCTTCGATGCGGTTCGTCCGCACAGGCGGACGAACCTTCGCTCCGTCGAAAATCAGTCACCACGGAGACACGGAGGACACGGGGTTTTCGTATTCCACGGAGTTCTCTCCGTGATCTCCGTGCCTCCGTGGTTAATTTTCACCCGTATGGGTGGACCGCAGGCCCATGTGACACTCAGGATGACAATCGTGAGGTGACGCCCGCTTCCCAGCGAGTCGGGGCTAAAGCCCGTGCTCAAAGCCGCGATTTTTCGCGGGCCTGAAGGCCCGCGCTTTCACCGGGAAGACGCTCAACCAGTATTTATGAAACAAGCTCCACCGATAACTAACGACTGGTTCCTGACTCCTGCTTTGTAACCTCACACGCCTGTGTGACGCACGTCCGCGAGAAAGGGTCGGTGTTCCGGTTAGGATTCATGCAGAAGCTGGTTCAAGGGCCCGACTTTGCCACTCTGGCAACTGGCCACTGGCAACTGCTTCTCTGTGGTAGAGACCGCCCTGTCGCTCCCGACAGGGACAACGTCAGGTCTCTTGCTGGTCCAGGCGGTACAACACGTACGCAGGATGCGCGGCGGCGCGCAGAGCCATCTGATGCGCTGCGCCGATGGCCATTACTACGTCGTCAAGTTCCAGAACAATCCGCAGCACACTCGAGTGCTGGTGAACGACTGGGTGGGCACGCGGCTGGGCGAAATGATCGGCCTGCCCATGCCGGCGGTGGCCGTGGTGGATGTGCATCCCTGGCTGCTGGAGCGCACCTCGGAGCTGCGCATCGAGATGGGCGGCCTGCGCAAGATGTTTACTCCGGGGCTGTCGTTCGGCTCGCGCTACGTGGTGTCGCCGCTGGAAGGCCAGGTGTGGGACTACCTGCCGGAGAACATGATTCCGCGGGTGCGCAACCTGCGCGACTTTGCCGGAGCGCTCGTCCTCGACAAATGGACCTGCAACGCCAACGGGCGCCAGGCGGCGTTCTGGAAGCTGGCGCGCGAGCGTAAGTTTACCGCCAGCTTCATCGATCAGGGATATTGCTTCAACGCCGGCGAGTGGAATTTTCCCGATGCGCCGCTGCGCGGCGTCTTCGGGCGCAACGATGTGTATGCATGTATCACATCGTGGGACAGCTTCGAGCCGTGGCTGCACCGCATCGAGAATTTTCCTGAGAGCTCGTTGTGGCCGCTGGCGGAGGAGATTCCTCCGGAGTGGTACGGCAGCGCCACCGACGAGTTGGAACGGCTGCTGACGCGCCTGCTGACGCGACGGGCGCGGGTGCGGGAGCTGATTCTGGATTTCAAGAATTCATCGCGGAACCCCTTCCCGAACTGGAAGGAAGCGGTGAATTAGGTTGGAGCACAAAGGCGCAGAAGTACGGAGAAAGCAGAGAATGGAGTTTGGGTTTTACCACGGTGGCACGGAGGGCAGGGACGGATCGGAACTTTGGAACCACAGAGACACAGAGACACAGAGACACAGAGAAAGAAGAGACCGAGAACCCAGTGAAGGCAGGACTGGTCGAGTTGCCCGAAGAGTTCCCTTATTGTTTTGCGTATTTGGCTAGGCGAAAAGGCGCAGGGGCTAAAGCCCGGGGATTTCTGGCGTCTGGCGGCACGACTAAAGTCGTGCCCTGATACAAAGCAGGATTATTTGGTAGGACAAACGGTTTGGCTGACGATGGCTGTGGGCCGAAGGTTGACGGCTGAGGTTGACGGCTGAAGGTTGAGGGCTGAGGTTGAAGGCTGAGGTTGAAGGCTGAGGTTGAAGGTTGAAGGTTGCTGGCTAAAGGCTGATGGTAATGGTTTGATAGCTGACGGCTGATGGCTGACGGCTGATAGCTGAAGCCTGATGCCGAAGGCTGATGTTGAAGGTTGCTGGCTGAAGGCTGATGGTGAAGGTTGATGGCCGATGGCTGACGGCTGATTGCTAATTGCTGATGGCTGATCTTAAACAATGCGAATTCTTGCTGCTGCGCTACGTTCCGGACGTGGTGAAGGGCGAGTTCGTCAATGTGGGCGTGGTGCTGCTGGAGAACGGCGACGGCGGCTTCACCGACGTGCGCTTTACGCGCGACTGGCGGCGGGTACGCTGCATCGATCCGGAGGTTGACATCGAGCTGCTGGAATCGTACGAGGCCGAGCTGCGGCGGTTGTTGCAGTCGCGGGCGCCGGAGGTCATCAACTATCGTGGACCGATGTCGCGCCGCGAATGGCTGCTGGCGCAGATGGAGCAATCGTTTTCGGGCGCGATCGAACTGGCGCCGATGAGCGCAGTGCTGACCGAGTCTCCGGTGGCTGAGTTGGGCAAACTGGCGCAAGCGTATCTGGAGTCGACGGCGCGCGGGCGGCGCGCGACAACCGGGCGGCGCGTGATCTTCACCACCATGCGCGAGGCGTTTGAGCAGGCCGGGCGTGTGGGAGCTGATGCTGAAAAACATCGAGGTCGCGCGCTACACGCGGAAAGGCGATCCGCTGAAAATCGATTGCGGCTATCGCGTTCCGGGGCCGTTGCCGGTCGCTGGAGTGGAAGTGAGTGGAGTCATTCATCTGTTCCATGCGGTGTCGCTGGCGACCGATGTGGATTCGGCCAAGGTGCTGGCGTTCAGCTACTCGGATTTGCGCGAAGGGTTGCACGCCGCCGAACACGCCGTGAGCGACATGACCGCGATCACCGAGGACGGGCTGGACCTGCAGGACGAAGGAGTGGCGTTTGCGCTGGCGACGCTGCAAAACAGCGAGATCGCGGTGGCGCGGGTCAGCGAGATGACGCAGATCGCCGAGCGGGCGAGAGTGGAGTTGCGGGTGTAGTGGTCGCCGCTACGCGGCTCCATCTTTATATATGGGTATGGTGACCCGGGGTTTGCACCCCGGGCTCAAAGCGAAGCCGCCGCTGCGCGGCTCGGTCCTCGACCCCCGAGGGCTTGAAGATGCTTGACCGATGCAATTAAGATTTTCCGGCGGGTGACGCGATAACCGGGAAGAAGGATTGAGCCGCGTAGCGGCGACTCCAAAGACAATGAAGCGCTCCTTTCGGAGCGCAGTTTTGTCTTTTGGCGACAAACGCACGAATTTATCGCGGAAGCTCCACCCGGACACACGAATTCGGAATTTGCTGTAGTCACTTCCAACAGGCGGCAAACACATGAACATGCAAGACACGTTACGCGGCGCGCTGCGCCGCATCACCGGATCCGACTTCCTCAAGCTGCAATGGCCGGTTCGCCGGCCCTCCGCTGCGCTGGCAGCCACCAGCGCCGAACCTGCACGTAAGACGGTGCCTCTTCCCACCATATTCACTCCGGGGGCACCCACGCTGGTGCGTGCCGGGGTCATGCCTAAACCAACGCCCACGAACCTGCGGCGCTTTGCCGAGATGCCGATCGCGCGCAAGGCGATCAACACCATCAAGGACCGCATTGCGGGCATGCAGTGGCGCATCCAGCCGCGGCACGGCCGCGCGCTCGACGACCTGCCGGAGGCGGCGGCGCGCATCGCCACGCTTGTGCTCAACTTCGAGCAGCCGAATCCGGAAGACTCCTTCCGCTCCATGATCGAGCAGGTGCTGGAAGACGTGCTGGTCGGGGGTTTCGGGGCGATCGAGCTCGACCTCACCGGCGATCCCGCGCTGCCGCTGATGCTGTGGCCGGTGGACGGCGCCAGCATTCGCATTCGCACCGACTGGGACGGCAATCCGGCATCGCCGCATTATGTGCAGGCCACGGGGACCTTCATGCCCAGCGACGAGATCACGCTGGCGGACGAAGAGCTCTCGTACATCCGGCTGAACCCGCGCACCCACACGCCATTTGGGCTGGGCAAGCTGGAGGTCGCGTTCGAAACCATTCACGAATTCCTGAGCGCGCACCGCTTCGCGTCGCGCCTGGCCAGCAACACGCGTGGTGCAGTATGCGCTGTGGCTGCAGAACCTGAGCCCAGCGCACCACGAGCGGCTCATCCGCTGGTGGCAGGACGAAATTGAGGGCACGGGCAAAGTGCCGATCCTCTCGGTCGAGACCAAGCCCGAGGTGCTGCACTTCAGCGGCGGCACCGACGCCGACCTGCGGCTGCAATGGCAGGAATTCCTCATTCGCATCATTGCGGATGCGTTCGATCTGCCGCCCATGCTGCTGGGCCTGGAGCGCGACGTCAATCGCAACACCGCGACCACGCAGTATGACGACGCGTTTCGCACCGCCGTGGTGCCGGTGGCGCGGCTCATCGCCGAGCACCTCACGCGCGACGTGATCGGCAAGCGGCTGGGATGGGGCGACCTGGAGTTCGTCTTCACCGATGTAGACGCGCCCAATGAACTGGAGCAGGCGCAAATCCAGCAGATCCTGATTGGCTGCGGCGTGCTGACCGTGAACGAGGTGCGGCGCATGCGCGGTCTGCCTGCCGCTGGCGGAGAAGCAGGGCGGGGTCGCGGATTCGCCGGCGATGCAGTAGAGCGAGGGCACTTCAACCACAGAGGCACAGAGCCACAGAGGAAGCAATTCGCAACCAGCAACCAGCCCCCTGGCAACGGGGAATGGCCGTACAGGCCGACCGCTAAACGCTAAGTGATCTCTCTGTGACTCTGCGCCTCTGTGGTTTGTATTGCCTCACAACGTAAGACATAGAAGGAACCATCATGAACCTGCAACTTGAAGCCATGGCGCTGGCCATGCCGGATGTCGCTGGACATCCCAACCGGCTGCCCTTTCGCGGAGTTCTTACTCTGGTGGGCGTCACCTCACAGCGCGCGCCCAGCGGGGCGCGCGGGCACCGCGTCATGTTGACGCGCATCGCCACGGACAAGGCGCTGCCTTCGCTGCTGGGCATGGCGCTGGACTACGCGCCATCGATGGACTCCCACGATGTCAGACGTAAGATTGGGATCATCACCGAGGCGAGCATTCTGCCCATGCACGCGGGCAGCGCGGCGACGGCGATCGGCCAGCTCGCCATTAGCGGTTATCTTTTCGCCCACGATTTTCCCGACGTGGTGGACGAAATCCGGGCGCAGCCGGCCGGTAACTCAACCCTGGGCATGTCCTACGAGACTGACCCAGGTTGAAATCCCCAATCAGGACGCGGCCATCTGGACAGTGACATCGTTTACCTTCACCGGCGCGGCAGTGCTGCGGCGCGACAAGGCCGCTTATCCGCAGACGTGGATAGCGCTGGAACGGAGCAGTTAGCAGCTCAGCCATCAGCAATCAGTCATCAGTTTCACATCCCACACAGTAAGAGGACATAGATATGGACCAGGAAACAACACAGAACACCACTCCCGACACGCCGGCGCTCGCCGGCCAGATGGCGCAAGCCACGCAATCGCTGGCCGACGCGCTGCACAATCTCGACAGCCAGTTCGCCTCGCTGCACGCCAAGATCGATCGCATCGTGGCGGCGGTGGACGACGGCGACCTGCAGGCCAGCGCGCCGGCCGACCACGCGTTACGCAGCAAGGTAGCCGAACTCGAAAAAACCAACCAGGACCTGAAGGCGCAGTCGGCCACGGCGCGCCGCAAGACACTTGTCGCCGATGGTGAGCGCCCTGCTGGCCAAGGAAGGCGTCGAAGGCGACGCGGTCATTGAGACACCGATCATCGAGAAGGCGCTGGCCGGGCTGAGCATCGAGCAGCGCATCGCGGTGAAGGCGGAGCTGGCGCGGGCCGGGATTCTCGGGTAGCACAGCAAACGAGTGACTAGCAACTAGCAGCTAGTAACTACAACCTATCTCATAGATCGTTTTGGGTTGTATCAGGGCACGACTTAAGTCGTGCCGAACAGGACGCAGTAGAAGCCCGGGGCTTTAGCCCTGCAAAATACGCGCTCAGGGGCTAAAGCCCAGGTTCGTTTAGGGTCGAATTGCGGCACGGCTGAAGCCGTGCCCTGATACAAAGCGATTTATGAGATGGGTTGTAGCAACAAGCTCGGCCGCGGCTAGTCGCGTCTGGAGCACCTTCTACTAGTTGCTGATCGCTAGCTGCTAGTCGCGTCTTACACCCCATGGCGGCCTCGGCCGCCATTTCCTTTCGAAAGGACACCATGAAAGCACAATTCGTCAACTCTACAAGCCGCGGCTGATTACATGGGCCCGGGCGCGATCGAAGTCGATCGCTACCAGACCGAAATCACCGACATCGTGCGCCGGCGTGGCGCCTTCGGCCAGCGCATCAAGCAGGTGCCGGCCACCGGCCATCCCTCCCGTTTCTTCGAAGAGACGGCCATTCCGGCTCTGACGGCGGCGCAAGCCTTCGTCGATCCGCGCAACATTGTTCCGATGCTGGTCACGCCAACCCGCGTGGAACGCAGCGTTCCGCTGAAGTGCCTGGTCTCGCAGATCAACTACAACGTGTTCGACATCGAGGTCGGCTCGCAGCAAAGCCAGTTTGCCTATCTGCAGGCGAAGGACCTGGCCGACTCGGTCGAGGGTCTGCTGCGCACGCACGACGTGGCGCTGTGGAACGGCAACGACACGTCGCTGTGCAATCCGACGACGCCGCAGTACTACGGCGCTGCGAACCAGATCAGCGATGGCGGCAACGTATTCACCATCCACACCACCGACAGCATCGTCGACGGCCTGAAGTCCACCATCGCGCAGATGGTTGCCAACAGCAATTACGAAGTGCGGCCGACGGCGATCTACAGCAATCCGGTGCTGCTCGACCTGATTGACCGCGAGATGAAGACGGAGTTCAACGTGGTGCTCTCCAGCACGGAGGTGGCGGGCGGGCTGACGGTCAAGACGCTGTCCACCCAGGCGGGCGAGCTGCCGTTGATTCCCGAGTGGTCGATTCCCTACACCGGCACGCCGGGCAGCGGCTCTGGCGGTGCTGCCCGTGCTACATCGTCAGCGAAGACATGATCGAGTACCACTGGCTCACCAACCCCAACCCGCGGGTCTTCCAGCTCGGCACGCCGAGCTCGCTGGCCTCGCAGATGGTGGTGGTGAAGTTCGGCGGCGTGGTGGTAAAAGGCGCCAGCTACGCACACTACAAGGTCATCGTCGACCGGTAGTACCACAGTGTGAGACACGCACGACCAGGTTGCGATTGATCCCTGTTTTCGTTGCGTGCAAGGCTCCACTCCGGTCCGCCAAGGCGGGCCGGGGTGGGGCGGCCATACACTTCCCAGCAATCAGAAACCACGTTTTACCACGGAGGCACGGAGGACGCGGAGCTTTTCTAAGGAAACTCTGATTAAGTCAGTCGGAAGTCCCTCAGGGGCTAAAGCCCCTGCCTAGGATCAGACATTTACAGACGGCCTAAAGGCCATCCCCTTCAAGGAACTGGACTTTAATCAGAGTTTCCTGACCAAGGTGTTCTCTGTGTTCCCCGAGCCTCCGTGGTGAATGTGTTTCAGGTCGACAGAATGGAAATCTCATGAACTATCTCTCCGACTCTGAATACGAACTCTACGGCATGGAGCCGTCCACGGCGGCCTCGCTGGTGGCAGCGGCTTCCACGCTGATCAACACTTACTGCCGGCGGCCGACATTCGCCGTTTCGCAATACACGGAACGAGTCCGGATCGCGTCCGAGCGCAACAATCTCCGGCTCACCTATCTGCCACTGGCCACGGTGGAGGGGGCCAGCTCGCCGCTGGTCTCAGGGCGGGCACGCTATGCCATGCCGCGGCGGGGTGAGGATACCCCATTGTGGGACATGATGCAGCAGGTTGCCATGGTGTATGCGCTGCCGGGAACGTGGGTAGACCTTGACGTGAGCGGCTTCGACTACTTTGCCGATACCGGCGAGGTTTCCTGGCTGGCGAATCCGTTGGGGCTTGGCTTCAACGAGATGGAACTAACCTACACCGCGGGCTTCGCTGAGGTTCCGGACCCGATCAAATTTGCCTGCGCCCAGATTGTACGCAACGCCCAGGCCAACCCGGCGCTGAACGTGAAGGCGGGCACGCTGAACGCGATGCGGCTGGAATATTTTTCCGACACGCTGCTCGACACCACGGTACAGACCATGCTGGCGCCCTTTGCGGCGCAGAAAGTAGGCTGACATGCCGGAAACCGATTCTGCCATCAACCTGATTCCCGGGCCGGCACCAGGCGGCGCAGCGCGGCGCCGACGCATTCTTGCGGGTGCTTGGGCGGCGAGCGAAGTCACGTTGCGCCTTTCCGATCCGGCCACCGGCGACACCAGCAGCCAACTGGGGATCACGCCTCCCACAGCGGAGGACGTGCAGATTGCCCCCGCGGTAGTGCAGGCCATGGCTCCGGAGGCCGATGGGACGCGGCGCATTCAGGTGTTGCTGAGCGCGACGTCGCTGCATGCCATTGCCGACTCTTATGGGGTCACGAACATTCCACCGTGGCTGCTAGGGTCGCGAGGGCTGGTCTATCGCGGCCAGGTGATGCCCATCAGATCGGTGACCGTCAACTCTTTCGCCGGGGACGATTACCTCTACCTCCTCATTGCCACGGAGTAGGACAACATGCAAGCAACCAAGGACAGTTTCTACCTCAAGCTGCGGGATCGGCTGGTCGACAGTGGATCCGCAGCGCACAATCCTGATCGACGGGGCGACGCGGCCGGCGATCGTGGTGGCGGAAAACGAGCCGCCCAATGCCGCGCCTCCATTGTGCGACGCCTTTTATCTGTACTGGGGCAGCGCGCGCTCCGCGTTGCCGTCGGCCAGTACGCTGATGGAAATGGAGTGCACCATCTCTTATCGCACCAAGGGCACGGACGCGAACGGGAGCCTCGATCGCGGGCGCGACCTGGCGAGCCTCGACAACGATGTGCTGGCCATGTGCTCGCCGCCGCGCGCCGGGAAATGCGACTACTCGACCGGCGCGCCTGTGGACCTGGGTTCCACCATCTTCTGGACGCTGCCGGTGTTCAGCGCCCTGGTCAATGCGCCGCCGTATCTGGGACGCGAAGTGAGCGTGACTGTTTTCTTTTATCCCGAGGTGAACCAGACATGAGCAATCCGATACGCGAAACGTTCCCAAATGGCGCCGGCGGCGCGCGCGGTGCGGGCCTATATCGCGGCGGTGGACCGGTCGTCGGGGCCGATCGTGGCCTTCGATCCCGGCGGCGGAAGGGCTGTTCGATCTGGACTCGCCACCGTCCGGGTGGTTTGACCTGGGTTGGGTGGAAAACTTTCAGCGCACGGCTGCGACCAAGTATGAAGCGCTGCGCGGCGGGCCGGTGGGCAATATCACGGTGCAGTATCGCACCCAGCCCGAAGCGCGACTGGAGTTCGATTTGCTTTCGTGGGGCAAGCTGCAGATGGCGCTGGCCGGTGGCACGCAGAAGATGAATGTGCTGGCCACGCTGCCGCTGGGCGAATTGCAGGGCTCCGGGGGGCCCGCGATTCCGGCCTCGCCGCTGCAAAGCGGATCGACGGCCAGTTCGTTGGTGCTGGCCACCGGTCAACTCGCGCTGTTCGACGTGGGCGACCTGGTTGCCGTCGATGCCGACTACGCCGGGCAAACGGGTTATGTGGGCGCAGGTGTGCCGGCGGCGTACCTGGCGTCGGCGCTCGATCCGAACGCGAATGTCGACTACATCCGGCGCGTCACCTTCAACGTCTCGCGGGTCTCGGCGAAGACGGCGTCGGCGCTGACCTCTGGCGCAGCCGCTGATCGCGGCTCCCGTGGTTCCCGGCATGAGCGTGCAGAGGGTGGTGGCCTTCGTGGACCGCGAAGGCAGCAGCTTCTTCCAGGAATGGTCGGGACTGTTCATCGTTCCCGCCGACAGCGGCGGGCGCGCGTGCTTCTACTATCCGCGGCTGCAGGTGGCGGCCAGCGGACGCGAGACGCGGCTGGAACTGGCGGCGCCCCTGTTCAGCCACATGCTGCACGTCAGCCTGCGCGCGCTGCCCAGCACCGACGACAACGATGGCGAAACCGTGCTGTGCTACCGCAGCTATTTCCCAGCGGCGAGCGCGGCAGCGTATTGAAGAAGCAGCGGTCAGCTCGCGTCAGTCCATGTCAGCATCAGCG
Source organism: uncultured Acidobacteriaceae bacterium (assembly GCA_963831675.1). Lineage (GTDB taxonomy): Bacteria > Acidobacteriota > Terriglobia > Terriglobales > Acidobacteriaceae > Bog-257. Next base: position 18,823 of record CAWHRM010000011.1, on the reverse strand, counting down.
TCTCGTCGCGAGTGTGTCGATTCCTGAGTATAGGGTCCTTCGACTCAGCGAGCGGCCAGGATGACAAGGTAGCTGCCTGTCGCTCAGGTGACGGCCTGTACCGTGACAACTGGCAATGCTACCCGACTAGCTGGGACTAACTGCGGAGATCATTCATGAACCTTTTCATTGACAACAACGACGGACGCGGGCAGCAGGACTACACCGCCTGGGTGGACGTGGAGAACCTGCCGAAGATGGCGCGAAAGCTGAATAGCGCGGCCACGATGACGGCATCGCTGGTGAACTCCGGCCCGGGCTTCACTCCGCCCGCGAGCGGGGCGCGTGTTGTCCTACAATGTGGGACTGGCTTCGACGCTCTTCACCGGATATCTGGCGACCGCGCCGGAACAGCAATATCTTGGGCTGGGACATCAGGGGCCGGCGTGGCGTTACATGCTGCTGGCGGTGGACGACTCCTGTCTGCTGGACCACAATGCGCTGCCGGTGGCGGACGCCGTTCGCCTCGCGCACGGCAGGGGACGCGATTCGCACTCTGGCCAACGATGTGCTTCCGGGCGGCCTTGATCTCAGCGGCGTACAGGATGTCAGCCCGGTCAACCAGTTCCCGATCGTGCCGCAGAAAACATGGACAGAGCATGCGCAGGAGCTGGCCACGATGGACGCGCGCGACCTATCGCGCGCACGACGGCAAGCTGGACTTTCAGCCGGTGGGCCAGCAAAGCTTCACCATCAGCGACCAGGACCCGAAGTTTGTGCCCGAGGGACTAACGCTGCTCCAGCCGCGACCAGTTGCGCAACGATGTGACCATCATGGGCGAGCTCGAACCGGTGGTTTACGTGCGCGACTACTTCCTGGGCGATGGAACCACGCTGGCTTTCTACCTTTCGAGAAGCTCCGTTCAGCAAATCCACCGTCACGGTCTTTGCAGGAGAATTACACCGACCCCCAGTTGAATCCCACATTGTGGCAGGTGAGCGATCCGAACCATAAAGTGTCGGTCAGCGGAGGCCAGCTACGGATCGGCGGCGGGCCGGCGACGGTCAGCTACGTGGAGAAGGTGGAGCTGGCCGGTGGCGCGATGATGCAGCACGGCGTGGTGGTATTCAATGCCGCATCGAGCGGGACCATCGGCGGCATTTACAACGACCCGGTTGGCGACGGCAACTGCATTGCGGGGTTCAGGATTTCGCCCAGTGGCAGCAACTGCACTGATTCAGGCGCTGGTGAACGGAGCCGCCGCGGGCACGCCGCTGACCACCACGCCAGGACATCAGTACGCGTTCGCCACCCAATTGTTCTGCAACGAAGCCCACCGCGTCCACCAAACCTATTTCTCTTCGACGCATCCTGCGGGCAACGGACGCGGCGGGGATCCGGTTGCGGCGGTGATGCGCGTCGTGCTCACAGTGCACGACATCGATCCCAACAATCCGGGAACATTGGCCGCGCCTGCAACGGTACTCTTCGAGGGCGTGCTGGGGGCGCCGGGCTTCGCGACCTATGCACTCATCAACAGCGCAAACCTGCAGGCCAGCCTTTCGTTCACGCGCCTGCAGCACATCGTGGACACCGAAGTGCGCAGCGCGATTCCGGGCGGGTCGTTTCGGACGCGGCTGGCGGGCGCGCTGTGCGACGGCGGCGAGTGCTACGTGAGCTCGGCGGGTGAGCTGAGGTTTCTATACTCCCTACCCGCCGCAGCAGTATGAGCAGATCGTGGTGGCGTACCGCAGCAGCGAGCGAGCCGTGGCGCGAGTGCAAGACCAGAACAGCATTGGCGCACACCACAAGGGCGGCGACAGCGGACGCCGCAGCTACGTTCGGCGGTTGAAGCTGCCGCTGGCCCCGACCTCCATCGATTGTGAGAATGCCGCGCTGGCCATTCTGGATGACACGGTGCAGCCCGCCTGGGCAGGCGAGTATCGCGTGCTGAGCGATTTTCTGCCGGCGAGCGACGTGCTGCCGGCAAACGCAGTGCAAGTCTCGGTCGCGTCGCGCGGAGCGGCGTTCACCGGCATGGTTCGCGAAGTGGATGTGCAAGTGGTGTCGCTGGCCGACGATCGCCTGCTGTATGCGATCCGGTTTGCAAACGATGCGGCGGCACTGCTGGCCTTCAACTTCGAGAGCATGACACTACCCGAGCCGGTGACCACCATCTTCACCACGACCGCGGGGTCCTCGTCGATGTACATCGCACCACTCACGGCAGCGCAGGTTACCGACGTGATCGCGACCTACATCACGGTGGACGCCGGCGTCGCACCACCGCCGGGTGGCGGCATCGAAGTGCGTCGCAGCGACGCCGGCTGGGGCCCGGGAGCCGCCGGCAATCTGGCCGGCCGCTTCACCACCAAGACCTTTAACCTGCCGCGGCTGTCGCGGGTGCAGAGTTATTACTTGCGGCAGTATGACGCGTCGTCGCCGGTGAAGTACTCGCGCGTGTCGGCGCTGGTGCATGTGGACTACCCATTATGAAAGCCACAATGAGTGAATTCGAGCAGAAGGTGTTGTCGGACCTGGCGGAAGTGAAAGCGCATATGCGCTGGCTGGTGGGCAACGGCAACGAGGGCAAAATCCAGGAACTGGAAGAGAAAGTGTCGCGCCACGAGGCCTTCCTGCAACGCTTCACCGGGATCGCCACGGCCATGGCCTGCCTGCTGACGATGGTGCATTTCGCGATCGATTATCTGCGGTATAAACGGTGATTTCACCACGCGGACACAGAGAAGAATCGTGCAGCTCAGCCAGCACAGAGTCAGCAAAGAAGCAATCAGCAATTAGCAATTAGCAACTAGCAATCTAGAAGAAGAGGACAAACACGATGGACTTTGCAACCATACTTTCCAAAATCAGCACCGGCGCTCAGATTGCGCAAGCGGTCACGCCGGGAATCCAGCAATATGGCACCGACCACGCAGCAGCCACCCAGCAAATTTTGCAGGTCGCCGGCGCGGGGGTGGCGGCCGAAACCTCCGACAAGACGGTGCAGGCAGAGGCGTTGGCCTCGGCGCAATTGGCGTCCAGCGTAGTTCCGCTGGCGTTTGCGCTGTTCTCCTGCTTCAAGCACAACAAGGCGGCGCCAGCGGTGCAAGCCTGACGTCCTTGCTTTCTCTGTACTGACTTCTGAAATCTTCAGCGGGACGGTTAGCCGTAACTGAAAAGCAGGGACCTTTTCACCACGGAGGACACGGAGGGCACGGAGTTAATTCCTGTTTCTCCTCCGTGTTCTCGGTGTTCTCCGTGGTGACAGAGATAGTCGTCTTTCATAATGTTGCAGTATCAAAGTGCCAGGTTTGGTGGTGGCCAGGCCGCTCCGTGCCTCAGTGGTAGACAGATTTCTCCGCACCTCTTCCCTTCCCTGAATCCCTCCATCCCCGCCTGCCTGAATCGCCGAATGGTACAATGCCAGTTCCCGCGCAACATCAGCGGTGACGCGCTTCCTGAACGGACCCAATCCTTGGCACAACACCCGACCGAGCCGCGAAGCATCACCTACGCCGACGCAGGCGTGGATCTCGAGCGCGTCCCATCGCACCAAGCAGCGCATCAAGTATCTTGCCCATAAGACCTTCAATCGCGGCGTGTTAAGCGAGATTGGCGGCTTCGGCGGGCTGTTTTCCATCGACAAGAAGAAGTTTCCCGACCCAGTGCTGGTCTCCAGCGTAGACGGCGTGGGCACCAAGCTGAAGATCGCGTTTGAGATGAAACTGCACCACACCGTCGGCGCCGATCTGGTAAACCACTGCGTGAACGACATTGCCGTGCAGGGCGCCGCGCCCATGTTCTTCATGGACTACTTCGCCACCGGCAAGCTGCAACCGGAAATCATCGAGAAGGTGATTGTGGGGATTGCCGACGCCTGCAAGCAAAACGGTTGCGCGCTGATTGGCGGCGAGACGGCCGAGATGCCGGGCTTCTACAGCGACGGCGAATACGACCTGGCCGGATTCATCGTGGGCGTGGTGGACCGCGGACGGATTATTACCGGCAAAGAAGTGCAGGCAGGCGACGTGCTCATCGGGCTGCCTTCAACCGGGCTGCACACCAACGGCTACTCGCTGGCGCGCAAGCTGTTCTTCGAGGTGGCACACTACACTCCCGATTCCTACGTGAACGAGATCAAGGGCAAAGTCGGCACTGAGATGATGAAGACGCACAAGAGCTATTGGCCGATTGTGCGGCGCATGATCGATGCCGAGGCGGTGTCGGCCATGGCGCATATCACCGGCGGCGGCATCACCGAGAACCTGCCACGCGTGCTGCCCAAGGGCGTGGGAGCGATCGTTGAGATCCATTCCTGGCCGGTGCCTCCGATCTTCGAGCACCTGCAGAAGATCGGCAATGTGCCGCGCGATGAGATGCTGCGCACCTTCAACATGGGCATCGGCATGATCCTCGTGGTACCGGCGAAGAAGTTCAAGAAAGCACAGCAGATTCTGGAGCGTTGCAGCGAGAAGGGCTACGTGATTGGGCGTGTCGTGAAGGGCGAGAAGCGGGTGACGTACCAATAGGTGGCCGACGACGAGCCTTGCGATGCTGATTGTCCATCGAAATCAAGTGAGCTATCTTTAGAGACGATATGAGCAGTCCTGTAAAACTTGTCGCCCCGTATCCCACTATGGACGAAGTGGCCGAGGTGTACGGAATTTCTCCGCGGCGACTCAAGCAGCTCAAGAGCATAGTCCGCAGTCTTGCACCGCGATTATCGAGGGCTGCGCGCCGCGGTTCCCGGAATTCTGCGAAGAACGGCCGCCGACAGGCTATTTGAAGCGCGGCCATTTCAAGAACTGGCAGCTGTCGCCAGCGGCCTGACCGACCAGTTGGTCGTGGGCAAGGAGCCATAACGGATCCTTCGCCCAACCGTTGACTTCAGTTTTCCAATTTGATCTGCGCGAGCTTTATCACGACCGCAACCTCTCCCGGTCCATTTACCTCGATCCGCACTGCAGTTCCTTCCGCATATTTCCTGGCATCGTCGATGAGCTTGAGCACTCCCTTGGGAAGTTCGCCGGCACGCGCTGCTTTTATTGCCTTGTCGCCCAGAGCGAATGAGGCCATGAAGCCGCCTGGCGACGGAGAGAGGTACAAGACATTCCTCGTCCCCCGCTTCAAGCGCAGCGACCATCCGGCCTTTGGCGAGTAAGAGTTCCACTCGGGTGTCAGCTTGTGCTGAACTGACAGCTCGCCGAGCAACTTGTCCCAGAGCGCTTTGGCCGCACCCAACACCGCGGCCAGTTCGCGATCCGTTGGAGGCTTCGCCTGGCCGATGAAAGCGTTGTGAAATTTCGCCACTGCCTTGATTGCTGCCCTCTTTGCCATAGCACGAGTGTAGGCGCAAGAAGCGCGGATTGGAGAACTGTACGTCACATGGGTTGGTGACTGCCTTTTCACTTCCCTCCTGGTTGCGCGAGTTTTTTGCCGCAGCCTGCTAGAATCGCGGAGACCCTGACGGGGTGGAGGATGGCATGGCAGCACTGCAGGTGGGCGAGGAAGCGCCGGATTTCACAATACCGGCGGTGGTGGGCAACATCAAGCAGCAGTTCAAGCTCAGCGATTACCGCGGCAGCAAGAACGTGGTGCTGGCTTTCTACGTGCTCAACTGGACTCCGGTTTGAACCGCGCAGTTGCCGGGGTACAACTCGGAACTCGAGCGGTTCGCCGGTTACGACGCCCAGGTCGTGGGCATTAGCGTGGATTCCATCCCCAGCCATATCGCGTGGCAGAAAAAAGAAATTGGCCTCATGAGTTTTCCGCTGGCCAGCGATTTTTATCCTCATGGCGAGGTGGCGCGAAAGTTCGGCATCTTGCGCGAGGGCGATCCCATTCCCGGAATCAGCGATCGCGCCGTGTTTGTCGTCGGCAAGGACGGCAAGCTGAAGTTCGCTAAGGTGTATCCCATCAGTCAGGTGCCCGACAACGAAGAGGTGTTTGCGGTGCTCAGGACGTTGTAGGCATTCAGCTCATCTTTCCTTCCGAGGCAGGTGCGATCCACCCGGGGGATTGCACCTTCCCTTCCTGTGCGGAGACATACCGGCAGGAACCGGGGCGTGTCGATCCATCTGGGTGTTGCTCGGATGCCGCTGTCAAGCTCTCCTCCACAAGCCACCGACCTGTCTGCGTTACCACCCTTGCTATGCTTATAAGCCATATCCCACAATGTAAGACATCACTTCTCACGTGCTAGAGACTTCGACCCGGGCCGCACTGAAGGCCAAGGTGGCGTATCGGTTTTCCACAGGCGCCCTGCAGAACATGGGGCAATTCACTCCCCATTTGCAATTCGGGGCGTTGTGAATAATTTTGCGTCCCTGTACTTTCTTGCACTTACACAATTTGGAAACGTCATTTGAGCAGCTTCGAGAATTTAGATTGACAGGCACGCTGGTGGTGGTTTACAAACTGCCCTCTGAAGGTTGATAATGATGATGTTGTTATCAACGAATATCGGCTCTTAACTCTCCAAAATCTGCATGTCTGACATTGTGGGAGGAGTTGTAAGATATGGAATCCATAGCTGACCATCCTGCGGAAGTCGACCATCGCGAACGCATCTGGTTTTTCCCAAATAAATTTTGGCAAGCCACGAAAAACATGTCCCCGGAGCAGGCTTCGGCCCTGATGCAGGAAGCTGAGGCCTATGCTGCTGCGGGCGATGTGCAGGCGCTCCAGAAATATCCATTCGTCTTTGTCGGGGATCCTTACAAGAAGAGCAAGACTACGACCGCAGCATAGCGTCCATTGGTTTGGATCAGGAGCCGGCGGCGATCCGTCTTCCGTGTCGAACTGCGGGAGATGGCGGCGCCGGTTTCGCGGGCAGCGGACGAATTCTGATCGCTAAACCACTGGTCGCTTCCAGAAGGTATCTCGCACGCGCCAGCCGTTCAGCCACCTCACTGATTTCTCCCAAGCCCTGGCCATAGACAGTCAGGGTCCCGTCCTGCTGTTCCACGGACACGCGGGTGACCTTACGGTCATGCAAAACATCGAAGGCATCCGCCAAGCGCAGAATTCCCATGATGGGTAACAGTTCAGAGCGGCGCTTTGCATTAAGTCCCACAAAGTAGGAGTCGCTGGATTTGGGGAGCGCACCACGATGGTAGCGTGCGATGGCGGCAACGCAGCGCAATTCCTCCTCGCTCCAGCCCAGCGGCGGCTTCAGCTTGCCGATCATGCGATAGCCGCGCTTCAGGTGTCCGTCAGCGCTCTTGCCGCGTCCGACGTCGTGAAGGATTCCGGCAGCCTCAAGAATGCGGCCATATTCGGGTCGGCTGGAAATCAAGTGGTGCCGCGCCAGCGCATGGTAGAGTTGCAGCGCGATGCGCGTGACGTGCGCCGAGTGCTGAACATCGGGATCGAGAAACGATGCCCACGTCCGCAACTTCGCCAGCGCAGCTTTCTCCAGTGACGGTCCGATGGGAAGTTCGGCGCGCCAGACCTGCCACAGCGAATTCTTCCCCACCATCTTTTCGCGGTAGAGGTCCAGCCGCTTCTGCCGTTCTTCGGCAATCCTCTTGTACCAGCGTTCGCGGTCCTCGTCTGTGATCTCAGGGTGGGTGCGGATCAGCGCGCGCAAAACGTCGAGGTCGTGGACTTCCCCCAGCGCGTCCTGCAGATCGCGCAGATCGGGCGCCCACCGTTCATGACGCTGCGGCAGAAAATTCTCCACCGTGTAGCGGAATCGCTTGATGCCGATGCGCAGTTGGTGGTAGCCGACCTGAGTTCGGTTCCTCAGCGCCGCCCGATGCAGGGCGTGTGCTTCCAGCAACCGCTCCAGCGCGAGATGCTGAAAGACCAGGCCTTCCAACCGCACCCTTCCCGTACGTTTCGCCAGCCTGGTATTCAGCGCCAACCATCGCTTGCGATCAAAGTTTCGCAGCGCTTCCTGGGCGGCGGCCTTCTGCTCAGTTTCCTCATGCGACAGCGTTTGCAAAAGCATGTGGCGAACGTGATCGTGGTCCTCGGAAAGCCGGGTCACCCATTCCAACATCACTTGCGTGTCACGCAGCTCGCCCAGGCTGCTGAACAGCGGCTTGCCCAACTTCCTCATCTGCTTCCATTCCGGGTCAGGATCGACGGAGAGGAATCCATCGGCCAGCGAACGGCAACGCCGAATCGCCACCCGAAGGTCGTGCACGGGATCAGGAGCAAAATCCTGACTGGCCTTGTCACACTCCTGCAGAGCGCGCTGCGCCCAGTAGAGGAGCCCGGCCTTCTTGTCGTTGGTGTGGGGAGCTGGCAGCATGAAGGTGAAACCCGCTAGCCTATTTATACAGCGATTTGGCAGTGAGGAGGACGGCTGGGTTTTTGCGGATGCCGCATTCTACAAGTACGCTCGCTCTGCGCTGCGCAGACTTCGGTAGCGCTCGAAGACTTTGCGGTCGCTCTCCAGGCCGAGGATCGATCGAAGCGAGCTGCCGCGAAAGGTGTGCGACAGCATCTTCCACCAGTTGCGAAGCACGAACATGGGATCGTGCGCAATCACGGCGGGGATATGCCGCGTCTTCATCCAGCGTTCCGCGCGCCACCGCTCATACTCGATCTCCTCGGGAGGCAGATGTTGGGTGGCGACTACCGCGGTCGTACCGTCATATTCCTCCAGACGTTCGATCATGATCAGGTTGCGTGCGCGGAAGTCCTTCGTCATCGGCGTACCGGGATAGGGCGTGGGATGTTGAATGTAGGGCCAGTCTACGTATTTGCTGGCAAATTCCAGGTTGGTCTTGATGGACTCGCGGGTGTCGTCGGGGTTGCCAACGATCAGCCCGCCCACGACGTACATCTTGTTCTTGTGCAGGAAATCAATGGCACGCAGGGTGGCGTTGCCGGTGCGGCGGCCGTCTTCGCGAAACTCGTTCTTGGCGGCAGCTTTCAGGAACACCAGATCGTCTTCCAGGATGTTCTCGATCCCAAGAAAGACATAACGGAATCCCGCCTGGCGCATGAGCGGCGCCAAGGTCTCGCCGTGCATGGCGATGGGTGACGTCATCGCCTGCACGGTGTAGGCGATGTCGTTTAAGCCGGCATCGATGATGGCGCGGCACAGCGCTTCGAAGCGGCGGATGTTGAGCGTGATGTTGTCGTCAACGATGAAGATGGCGCGCGCGCCGTGGTCACGGGCGTCGCGGATGTCGGCCAGCACGCGGTCGAACGAGTAAGTGTGAAAGTTGCGGCCGCGCATCTCGATGATCGAGCAGAAGCCGCAATCGAAGGTGCAACCGCGCGAGGTTTCGACAACGTCGATTGGCCGGCCCATCATGGTGTAGCCGGAGAGCACCCGCGCGTTGCGTTTCGGCAGGCGGATTTCGTCGCCCTCAAGGCTGTGCACCGGACGGGAAGGATTCTGATGCCAGCCATCGCTGGCGCGATACGACAGGCCCTGAATTTTGTCGAAGCCCTCGCCGCTTTCGATGGCGCGAAGCAACTCGCGGAAGGTAAGCTCGCCTTCGCCGCGTGCGATGTAATCAATTCCGTGGCTGTCCGCCATGTAGGCTTCGGGCGCAAGGCTGGGATCGTAGCCACCAACCACGACCCGCACTCCGGGACAAAGCGATCGCAACAACTGAACGACCTTCAGCGCCGTCTTGCGCTGGAAGGTCATCACCGAGAGGCCGACCACATCCGGCTTGACCTCGCGAGCCAGGCGCTCGACGGTTTCGCGCACACTCTGCTGCACCAGGATAAGGTCCGCAGCGGCGACTTTGTGGTGCGGATCGACATTGCCCGCCAGCGAGGTGAGCGCTCCATTCGGCATGCGCACCGCGACGGTGGGCATGTGCTCGAAGGAGTCGGGCATAGACAGAAGAAGAATATTCACGGCGTTGCTCTGTTGGCCCCCACGGGCGCGTTCTGTTGCCCTACATGCTACACCGAAACGCGTGGGGATTTGTTGACATCCTGCTAAGAAGAAGTTTTGCAACAGCTCGAGAAAAGCAAATCCCTCGCGGGCTGAAGCCCGCTCGGGATGAACAAAAACTAAACGGCTTGTCGGCGCGACTGAAGTCGTGCCCTGATACAAAACGCTCACAGTGTGACCCTTTCTAGCAGACTCTGAAGCCGCGCCCCTTCAAAGCGGGATGTCCCACAAAGCCAACGGCTGACGAAATGTGGCCGAATCAGGTACCAGACGTGTTCGTACCGGGGAAAAGGGTCGCTTCGCCAATCCACAGTTGGTTGCTCAGCCTTACGCTCAGGCTGGCGCGGGACGCTCCGTTCAGTTTCGCCAGCGCTTCCCGGTAGGGACCGACAAAGCGTATCGCGTCGGGGAGATGGCGATAGATACTCGGAAGCCAATTCAGCACGCGCTCGGCAGAACTCTGTTCTCGCTCTCCGAAGGGGAGTTGGAACTGCTCGCGCAGCCGCGAGGGGAGCAGGTGGATGGTCAATGCTCGATACCAAAACGGCGACCGCAGCCATGATCCCGCACCGCTCTGAAGTTCGTGTGCCATTACGCGTGCAGCAGCACTTACGACCAGCGTATTCGATTGCAACATGGATTCGACGTAGCCGCGGAACTCCCGCCAATTCCCTGGCAGCTCTTCCCGCGGAATGCCAAACAGCGCCGCAGTTGTACAGCTCCCAGCGTAATACTGATCCCGTTCCTCTGGCGTCAGGGGTGGCAGGACCAGTTCGTAGGCGAGCCAGGCGCTCTCCACCAGAGTCGCAAACACCCAGCGCAGCGCGGCGATGTCGTTAGCCTGGTACGAGGAACCTGCGGCAAACTCTCCAGATGCCTCAGGAATCTTGCCGCGAATGCTGCCATGTCGGCGATGTAGATGGCGGGCTGCTTCCAGCGCTTGATCCGGCGATCCGAACACCATGGTGAACATCACGCGGAAGGTCCGATGGAAGCGGCCAACGGGATCGTGCAACGTTCGCGAGTGTTGCGCAATCGCGGCGGCAACCCAGGGATGCGCGAGTTGCAGCAGCGCCGCGCGTCCCGCCGCCAGGAAAAGCGCCGACTCGCGATTGATCTTCCAACTGACAGAACCCGGCCCGAAGAGTCCGGCAGGATCCCCAGCCGACCGCTTGACCTCGCTGAGCAGGCGCTCCAGATCGGTTGTGGAGACGATGCAACTGGGGCCGTCCAACATGCTCTCATGTTATCGCTAAGGAGGTTGCAAGAGGGAGGGGACGGACGGCGGCGCATGAAGTGCCCACCCATGTTCCTCCCGCCCGATTTCTCTCCTCGCCCGGTTGCAAAAGAGTTACTATAGCGCGGGTTAATCACCCCTTTGGGTGACGGCAGTCACAGCCAGAATGCCCGTTTGGGACTCAAATAAGAAACGGTAATCAACCTACTATGTTCGCCTCCTCTCCATCCGCGAACGGTTTCACCGCAGTACATTTCGAAACAATATTTATAAGGTTCCAGGAGGACCTCACATGACAGTAACCACCACTGCGCCCGCCATTAAGGCTCCGGGCAACTACCTCAACGATGTTATGACCCTGGTGAAGGCCAAGAACCCCGCCGAGCCGGAATTTCACCAGGCAGTACAGGAAGTGTTCGACTCTCTGCGCCTCGTGCTGGAAAGACATCCGGAATACATCTCGGCCCGGATCCTGGAGCGGATCGTGGAGCCCGAGCGCGTCCTCATGTTCCGCGTTCCGTGGTTTGACGACCAGGGCAACGTCCAGGTCAATCGCGGCTTCCGCATCGAGATGAACAGCGCCATCGGCCCCTACAAGGGCGGGCTGCGCTTCCATCCCTCGGTCAATCTCGGCATCCTGAAGTTCCTCGCCTTCGAGCAGGTCTTCAAGAACTCGCTGACCACGCTGCCCATGGGCGGCGGCAAGGGCGGATCGGACTTCGATCCCAAAGGCAAGAGCGACAACGAAGTCATGCGCTTCTGCCAGAGCTTCATGACCGAACTGTGCCGCCACATCGGCCCCGACACCGACGTTCCCGCCGGCGACATCGGCGTGGGCGGACGCGAGATCGGCTTCCTGTTCGGCCAGTACAAGCGCATCCGGAACGAATTCACCGGCGTGCTCACCGGCAAGGGCCTGAACTGGGGCGGCTCGCTGATTCGTCCCGAAGCCACCGGCTACGGCTGCGTGTACTTCGCGAAGGAAATGCTGAAGACCCGCAAGGAAACCTTCGACGGCAAGACCTGCCTGGTCTCGGGCAGCGGCAACGTCTCGCAGTACACCATCGAGAAGCTGCTCGACCTGGGCGCGAAGCCGGTCACGGTTTCCGACTCCGACGGCGTAATCTACGATCCCGACGGCATCGATCGCGAGAAGCTGGCCTGGGTCATGGAGCTGAAGAACGTGAAGCGCGGCCGCATTCGCGAGTACGCGGACCAGTACAAGAAAGCCATCTTCATGCCGACCGACATGAAGCTGGGCTACAACCCGCTGTGGAACATCAAGGCGGATTGCGCGTTCCCGAGCGCCACGCAGAACGAAATCAACGCCAAGGACGCGACCAACCTCATCAACAACGGGATCAAGGTCGTTGCCGAAGGCGCCAACATGCCGAGCACGCTGGAAGCCACCAAGCTGTTCCTGGAGGCGAAAGTCCTCTATGGTCCGGCCAAGGCGGCGAATGCGGGCGGCGTGGCCACCTCCGGCCTCGAGATGTCACAGAACAGCGCCCGGCTGAGCTGGACTCGCGAGGAAGTGGACGATCGGCTGCACAAGATCATGATCGCCATCCACAAGACCTGCTTCGAGACTGCCGAGACCTACGGGACCCCCGGCAATCTGGTGAACGGCGCCAACATCGGCGGCTTCCTGAAGGTCGCCAATGCCATGCTGGACCAGGGACTCGTGTAGTACGATTCGATCTCCTGAACGGTGCGGGGTGGAGCAATCCACCCCGCGATTTTTGTCTATTCCTGGAAGATGCTGTCTCCCGCCGTTGTGCTTCGAACCAGGTAAGACGTTACTGGCCAGACCGACAAGCGCAGTGCCAGATCGCGCCACATAAGCCGCCAGGAATTTGCGGGGACAAACCAGCGCGCTATTTTGCGGCCGGCAGCTTGTTTCTTCTCAATGCTGGGCTTCAAACGCGCTTCGTAACGCTGCAACGCCTCGCTGACGCTGCCTGCAGCGTTCAGCTCCTCGGCCAGAACGTAAGCTCCCGCCATCGCCATGGATGCACCCTGCCCCGCGAGCAGCGATACGCACTGGCAGGCGTCGCCCAGCAGAACCACTCGTCCCGAACTCCAGCGTGGCATCTCCACCTGTGAAACGTCGTCAAAATACACGCTGGGAAGGTCCCCGGCCAGCCGCAGCAGTTCAGGAACGACCCAGTCGAGATTGCCATAGACAGCGCGCAGTTCGTCGAGAGCCGGTCCCTTGGCAACGCTCTTCGCAGGATGCTCCGCCCGATGAAGGAAGAAGGTGGCGAGGCGGCCACCCCGGACGGGATAAGCCCCAACCTGCCGGTTGGGAACGGCCAGGGTAGCGAACGCATCGGTACCGCTGAGGGCCGGCGGAACTTCGTCAAGAATGAAAGCGGCTGTACGAAAGCCAAGAAAGCGAATGAACCGCGACTCTTCGCCGAATAGGAGCGCCCGGACGCGGGAGTGGATGCCATCAGCGCCCACTAGCAGGTCGCACTCCAGGTTCGATCCATCGCTCAGCGCCACACGCAAGCGTTCGTCATCCTCATGGACTGCGTCCGTGGTGGTTCCGAATCGCAGCTCAACCTCATTGTGGAGTTCCGAGTAAAGGACGTGCTCCAGATCGCCACGCATGAAATTGAAATGGCGGTCCCTGAACACTCGCTTCCGGAGAACTTTGTAAGGTATTGAAAAGCGAAGTTTGCCACCGGCATCCAGAAAGTCGATGTGTGCAATTGGATAGTGGATCTGCTGCAGCTCGGGTAACAGGCCCAGCTTCTCCGCAGCGTCAAAACCCGACCCGAAGAAGTCGATCATGTAGCCGCCGTCACGCAAGCCCGGAGCTTGCTCCACGACCAACGGAACATGCCCGAGCCGATGCAGACGCAGCGCAAGGGTGAGCCCGGCAATTCCTGCACCACAGATTAGAACTCTCATTTGCAAGCCCTATTCTAGAGTGGATGCCATGGAGCTATTCCGCGTTGGCAGCGCGGCTGAAGGTGCCGCTGGCACCGGTCTATGGCAAAGGCCTCATTCGCTGCGCAGGGCCTGCATCGGCTCGATGGACGCGGCGCGAAAAGCCGGAATGTATGCCGCGATCAGGCCCGCCAGCGCCACGGCAGCACAAACCAGCATCAGCACCACTGGGTTGCGGGATCCCGTCCCGTACAGCATGCTTTTCAGCACCGATGCTGAAATCAGCGACACAGCCACGGCGGGTTCCCGGCCAAAGTTCCCGAGGGTTCCACATCCGAGCCGGGTTTGTTCGGATGGGGATTTTCGATTAGAAAGTAATACAGTATCGCCATGCTGACGGACGACGACAAGAAGTGGATTGCCGCCCAAATTTCCGCAAGCGAAGAACGCATTGGAGCACGGGTAGAGAAGTTCGAAGCGACCTTGATTGCCGAATTTCGCAAGTGGAAACTGCCAGAAAACAACGATCCTCGCATCGACTCCGCCGCGCTGCGGACCATGGACCTGGAGTTAGAAGCTCTGCAGTGCGGGGTCGATAAACTGGAGAAGGAATGAGCGCCACCAAGTGAAGGTCGCCAATGCCATGCTGAACCAGGGACTCGTGTAGTACGACTTGATCTCCTGAAACGGTGCGGGGTGGAGCAGCCCCACCCCGCGTTTTTGTTGCAGATGAAAAAGCCGACCAGAGCAAAATCCAGCGAAGCTCTTATTCGCTGCGCAGGGCCTGCATCGGCTCGATCGACGCGGCACGAAATGCAGGAATGTAGGCTGCGATCAGGCCCGCCAGCGCTACTGCGATGCATACCAGTACCAGAACCAGCGGGTTGCGCGAGCCCGTCCCGTACAACATGCTTCGCAATACCGATGCTGAAATCAGCGACACAGCCACGCCGACGGCGATCCCCATCGCAAGCAGGAGGGCGGCATCGCGCAGCACCATCTTCAGCACCGCCCCACGTCGCGCCCCCAGAGCCATGCGCACGCCGATTTCGCGCGTGCGGCGCGCAACCGAGTACGTCATGACGCCGTAAAGACCAACGATGGTGAGCACGATCGCCAGTCCCGCAAAAGCCCCGAGCAGCACCATGGCAAACCGCGGCTGCGAGAGTTCACTGAACATCAGTTCCTGCATGGTGTGGAACTCGGTCACGGGCACGTCCGGGTCGAGGGATGAGACGAGTTGGCGCAGGGTCGGCTCCAGGCTGCGCGGCTCGACGGAAGTACGGACTACGCTATACAGGCAGCACCAAACGTTCATCTGCGCCGCCGGCAGATACATAGCCGCCTTCATTTCGCGCTGCGTGGCTTGCATCCGAATATTGCCCACAACGCCGACGATCTCCCGCCACGGTGGTCCTTTTGGATCCCCACTGCCCGCGCCCGGTTTGAGCTTCTTGCCGATCACGTTCTCTCCGGGAAAGAATTTCTGCGCGAACGCCTGATTGACGATCATCACCTGCGGCGCGCTCTTGTCGTCACGATCGGAGAAGTCGCGGCCTTCCAGCAACGGGATCTGCATGGTACCGAAGTAGCCCGGAGAGACCGGCGTAAGGTCGGCAGAGGGCTCTTGCGCTTCAGGCACGGGATGCTCTGGATCCACGAAGCTGATGGTGACCACGTTATAGGTCATGGGCAGGACCATAACCCCGCCCGCCGATTGCACGCCCGGGAGAGCGCGCACTCTCTCGAAGTAGTTGCGATAAAACTCTCCACGCTTCTGTTTGTATTGCGAGTCAGGAAGCTCGAAGAAGAAGGTCAGCAGGTGGTCAGGATTGAAGCCTTCTCTGGTGTGCAGCAAGTTCACAAAGCTGGTGATGAGCAAGCCCGCCCCGACGGTGAGCACCAGCCCAAGCGCGACTTGCGCAACGATGAGCGAGGACCGCAGCCAGTCACGATGCGAGGTTTCAGTGCGTCCACTTTCCTTCAAGCTGGTGACCAGGTCGGTTTTCGATGCGGTGATGGCCGGAACGATCCCGAAAATGAGCCCGGCGACGAAGGACAGCAAGATAGCAAAGGAAAGCACCCGCAGATCTACCCCTGCATTGGCGGCGCGGGGCACACTATCTCCAATGAGCGACAGCATTGCAGGCGTGGCGGCAAAGGCCAGCCCGCACCCCGCGAGCCCGCCAACCGTGCTCAGGACAAAGCTTTCCAGCAGCAATTGACGGATGATGCGCTGGCGGCCCGCACCCAGCGCCGCGCGCATGGCAATCTCACGCTGCCGCTCGCGCATGCGCGCCAGCAGCAGGTTGGCGATGTCGGCACAGGCGATCAACAGCACCACCGCCACGGCTCCCAGGACAATCATGAGCGCCGTGCGCGTGTCGCCGATGAGCGCTGCCAGCTCGGTCACCACCCTCGCCGAATCGTGACGGGAGTTGGTGTTGGGATATTGTTTCGCCAGGTTGCCGGCAATGTGCTTGAGTTCCTGGTCCACTTGAGCGACGGTGACGCCCGGCTTCATCCTTCCGATGGTGTTGAGGAAGTGGGCGCCGCGCATTGTGATTACAGGCTTAGGCTCGCTGGGATCATCGTCCACCGCCAGGGTGGTCCAAACGCCATTCTTCGGCGAAGTCACCGGAAAACGAAAGTGAGCGGGCATCACCCCGACGATGGTGTAGGGGTTGCCGCTAAGGTTCACCGTGCGGCCCAGGATGGACTTGTCGGCCCCGAATTGCTCAACCCACAGCGCATGACTGATTAATGCCACTCGCGACCCGGGCTGCTCCTCCTCCGCTGTAAAGCCGCGACCCAGCTCCGGATTCACGCCCAACACTGGCAGCAGATCCCAGGAGACGACTTCGCCGTCCACCTGGACTGGACGCGCCACGCCGGTCAGTGTGAAGGGGCTGTCATGGTACGAAACCAGGTGTTCGAGGGTGCTGTTCTGCGCGCGCCAGTCGAAGAAGTCCGGATAAGAGAGCGCACTCGCTGCCGGGTTTTGAGTGCCGGCGGACGCTGCGTCAACCAGTCGCTCCGGTTTGTCGTACGGCAGCGGACGCAACATCACAGCGTCAATCACGCTGAAGACGGCGGTGTTGGCGCCGACGCCGAGAGCCAGGGTGATGATGGCCACCGCAGCGAAGCCGGGCGACTTCATCATTTGGCGGAAGGCATAGCGGACGTCGTCCAGCAAGCTGCGCATCTTGACTCCTCGAGAGCGAGATATTCCGATTTGAAAAAGGCAATCGTCCCGCCAGTTAGTGACCCGGCATAACTTGTTGATTAAGCTTAGCCCGGCGGCGCATGAGACATTGGAATAGTGGGTCCCCATGTTCGTCAGCGGACGCCCTCTGTTCGCCGGTGAACAAAAAAGGGCCACTGACCGATGTGGGTTGTGCAAGCTCACCGGGCCTCCTGTGACGTATTCACATTCAACTGTGACTGAACTCGCTCGAAACTTAGGAGCGTCCCAAGTAGAATCGTGGCGGAGGCGTTTGTGGCCAGGAGTTCGAAACTCGGGCGTTCCCTGAATGCCGAACGTGCCCGGCGACCGGCATGCGGAGCAAGCGGGGCGAGGCTGACCATCGACCGCTTTCTGCTGACGCCTGCCTCTAAGTCCTACGCACTCAATATTTTACTTATAAACCCTTGGGGCTCAATATTTTGCGGGGAATTTTTGGCTAAGTTGTTGATTCCACGTAATACATTGGGGGGGAGGAGTTACCCCCTCGATAATAGATCGCCCCGAAATCGGACTAGCTGGCGCAGCCGACGGGTCAGCCCTTGTGCTGGGCTGCTCCAGACTCAGCGGAGGGCGAAAGTCGATTGAGTGCCACCCGACCAGCAGCCGATGCCGCGCCTCAGGCCGAGCGCCAGTTTGATGCCTTCGAGAACCTGATGCCGTTCCGGGTGAACGACATCCTGCTGGTCTCCAGCCTCTACGACTCTTTCATTCTGCGCGAGGACGGCCGGCTTAACGAGTTGCTGATCGGCGAGTCGCTGGAGCTGGATCTGCACCAGGTTCCCGGCGTGACCCACGTCTCCACCGGAACAGAAGCGCTGGAGCTGGCTCGCTCGCAGCCGCGCTTCAATCTGATCGTCAGCAATCTGCAGATCGCTGACATGGACGCCGCGCAACTGGCGCGTGAAGTTAAAGCCGCTGGTCTCGACGTGCCGGTCGTCGTGCTGGCCTACGACTACCGCGAGATCACGAATTTCATCGCCTGCAATCCACAAACCGAGATCGAGCGCATCTTCCTCTGGCAAGGCAATGCCCGCATCCTCATCTCGATCGTGAAGTACATCGAGGACAAGCGCAACGTCCAGCACGACACTAGAACCATGGACGTGCCGGTGATCCTGGTGGTGGAGGATGACATCCGTTACTACTCGCTATTCCTGCCGGTCATTTATACGGAGCTCATCAGCCAGTCTCGCCGCTTGCTGAGCGAAGGAATTAACGTTGCCCACAAGCTGGTGCGGATGCGCGCCCGTCCGAAGATCCTGCTTTCCTCCAACTACGAGGATGCAGAGCGTGAGGTCAGGAAATATCGCGAATACCTGCTGGCTGTGGTGTCCGATGTGCAGTTTCCGCGCGCCGGTAAGCTGACGCGGGAAGCCGGCTTCGAGCTGGCGCGCACGGTGCGCGAACTGGTGCCCGACGTGCCCATTGTGCTGCAGTCCAGCCGGACCGAATTCATGGAGCGCGCGCGCCGGGAACAGTTTGGCTTTCTGCAGAAACGCTCGCCGACGTTGCTGGGGGACTTGCGAGACATTCTGACCGAGCAGGTTGGTTTCGGCGACTTCGTCTTTCGCCTGGCCGACAAGACGG
>CAWHRM010000010.1:0-92900 GCA_963831675.1 uncultured Acidobacteriaceae bacterium | reverse complement strand
GGATCCCTGCAACACATGAAGCTTAAGCTCAAAGATTGGTACAGCGTTGCGGCCGTCGGCCTGCTCAACAGTGTCCTGCTGCTCCTGCTACTGAACTTCGTTCTGTACTGGATCATGCGGCCAAAGCAAGTCGCGCAGCCGCGCGTGCCGGATACATCATTTCTGATTCTGAATGGGTATCCCGGATGGGGGGAAGAGGACGTCAAGACCCTGCTCCGTGAAACCACGAGGCAAAAGGAATATGAGTATGAGCCATTTACCGAATTCAGGGAGAGACCCTTCCGGGGAAAGTTCGTAAACATTGATCCTGCCGGCTTTCGTTTCTCGAAACACCAAGCGCCCTGGCCGCCGCGTCCACAAGCGATTAATGTGTTCGTGTTTGGGGGATCGACTACTTTCGGAACCCGTCTCCCGGATGACGAAACCATCGCTTCCTACCTGCAGGAATTTGCCACAGCGGACCATCCGGCACCACCGGTGGCGATTTATAACTTCGCCCGACCTGCGTACTTCAGCAGCCAGGAGATGATCTTATTTCAGCAGTTGCTCAGCGCCGGTTTCGTGCCCCAAGTGGCAGTGTTTGTCGATGGCCTGAATGACTTCCTTTTTGCGGACGGCCGCCCCTTGCTTACGTTCCGGTTGAAAACTTTCATGGACGGAAAATCAGAGTCGACAATCCTCGCCGACCTTCCCATGGTTCAGGCCGCACAGAAGTTGAGCCAACGATGGAGCAAACCTGAGCCCCGAGCCCAAAAGTCTGCCCAGCAGACAACCCAGCCTTGCTGCAGGGCGCGGTCGACCGATGGCTTGGCGAATAAGAGAATGATCGAGTTGATCGCCGGGGGCTTCGGCGTTCGCACCGTCTTCGTGTGGCAGCCGGTGCCTACTAACAAGTACGATCTCCAGTACCATCTCTTCGTGCAAACATCTGGAGGGACATGGCAATATGCGCAGCGATGTGGATCTGGTTATCCGCTCATGGAGGACCTGCGGGCACAAGGAAAGTTAGGCTCCAACGTCCTCTGGCTGGCCGAATACAGCAGGACAAGCGCGAAAATCTTTACGTGGACAATATTCATTACACCGCTGCATTTTCGAAGGAAATCGCGGCGCAGATCTACAGCTATCTGCGGGAAGGCTTTATGCGCGCGACTCCCGGTGAGACTCGGCAACCGTGACGCCGGAAAGATCAGTAATAACGGCACTACATATTTTGCGCCTTCTTGGCAGCCGGCGAGACACTACGTGCGTGCCGACTGTGCGATGTCGAATCCGACTCGACGAATCTCCATCGGAACCGCTTCAATTTCCGCGCTGCCCACATCCAGTTCCCAAACCGTTGTCCCATTTGGTTCACGGCTGATCTCTGTAAAGCCAAGCTTCTGGTAGTGCGTTTCCGCCAACTGGTTGCGCTCCGTCGGAAAGTACTTACCAATCAACTTGTCGAGACCAGCGCTCTTGCAGTGAAAAAGCACTTCTCGAAGCACCATGTTCTGAACACGCCTTCCGAGAACCCGGCAGCTCATCAGCCAAGTGTCGAATTCCCAGCTAGCATCGCCCGCTTCCCGACAAATCACGACACTGATCATGCCGTTATCGCCAAATGCGTCGGCAAGGCGGACCTGGAGCGTCAGCAACGAAGGGTCTGCCTCCAGATGGGCTACTTCCGCTTCGGTATAGCGTCGGGTGGTGAGATTAAACTGATTTGATTTATTAATGAGCTGTGAAATGCGCGAGCGACCTGTTTCATCGAACGGTTGGAAGGTAATCACCATCTGGAGTGATGCCAGATAGCTCTCCATATCGGTGAACTGGCCCTGTAACGTGACTCGCTGGGCGTTGTCCTGATAGTATCCCGCCCGTTTCGCGTCTTCAGCGGAGAATGCGGTCGATTCAAAATACCCGGCCGCGCTCAAAGTGCGGGCGTAAAGAGCAGGGTCGGTCGGCAATTCCGGTACGGCCACCTGTGGCAGGAATTCCCTTACGATAGCCCTTTCGGCCGGGTTGTCATCGAGGAACACCATCGATTCGAGGCCCAGCGCCAGAGTATCCGAGATCGCCTTGATATTGGTGGCTTTGTCATCCCAGTTGGCCTGAAATACTGCGATGTGTTCTTCTCTTAACAGCATCTCCGGATGTTGGCGAAAGGGCGTGCGCGCAGTTTCATCAGTGTTTTTCGACGAGACTGCCAGAACGACGCCTCTCTCTCGAAGCGCTAAAGCATAACGTTGCACGCTGAGGTAGGCTTCGCCCGCAGCATCGCCTTGCGCGAGCTGGATGCCGTCTAGTCCATCATCCCCAATTACACCGCCCCAGAGAGTATTGTCGAGGTCGAGAACCAAACATCGACGGCTCTTTCCTCGAATCGCGGCGATCGTCCGCGCCAAGTGTTCTGCGTAGAGTGGCACGTACTCAGCTGAAAATGGTAGCTTCGCCAGGTTCCATTGCTCGGGAGAATGCCATTCCGCTAGGCCGACCGTGGCAGCCAAGCCAGCTACATCGAGTAATACATCTTGGGAACCTCCGATACTTTCCGCAATGACGCGATTCGCTTCCTCGATGACACCGCGCAGACAACCGGGAACCACCTTGTCCAGGCTACCGAATAGGGTCTCGGCCGGGGGAGCCAGGTTTTGCACAATGCATATCGCGTTGCTGTTCGTCTTAATGCCCGACCGTATCGTCCGAAGCTGTTCCTCAGTTGCTTCTAAAGCCGTTCTACTACCTTGCACGTCGCCGGATCGGCGGAATTAAGCGGATAGCCGCGATAATCTACGGCGATCAATACCGCATCGGGTTTCTTGCCGGTCTACTGATGAGTTGGGCGACAACGCCTCCTGCACGACTTGACCATAGTCGGAGCTAATGCAGTCTAGCGCGACTCCGTGCCTTGCGGCGGTTGCGATCAATGCGGGAACAATGAAATCGGTCGTCGAATTGCTGAGGATGCCGAGTCTGGAACGACCAGTGGCGCGAGCGAAAATCCGTTTTCACGCGCTTTCGCAACCACTTTCGCCATGTGGTTGAGCTGGTTTTCATCGAGAGCATAACCTGCGAGGGACTGCAAACGCTTGCCGAGGTCTAACGGAGAATCCAGCGCAGATCGGCAACGGAGCGAGAAATCTACAGGGGGCCGAGGAAGCCAGGACAGCGACTCAAACAATTCACGGCTCATGCCAAACCCAAAACCATTGCCTTAGAGATTCCGGCATTATAGCCTACAGGCCTGTATCTTCGTGGCCGTCGTAGCGACACTTATGGGCGCGCACCAATCGGGTGTGCTTCGCGACAGATAACCGGAATGCTAAAGCAGAGCGGCCCCTATCACCGGATCGAGACATTGGTCAACGAAACATCAATAGTACCGGTATACAAATGGACTGTTGGGAGTGCCGGCAACAAGTGCGACCAGGAGCGCCGCAGCGAATACGGCATAAAAATACAAAGGCGCAATCCAAGCCCAACGATTGCCGGCTATGACTTTGATGGCCTGTGAGATCGCGAGGTCTGGCTTGGATGAGTAGCGGTCGAGAGCGGCTATCACCAGCAGTGTAATTGCATATCCGATTGCCAAGGCCGCCAGCAACAGATACAGGGTCGGCGGCAAAAAGTGCTCGGAATAGCTGCCCGGCGACAGCACTGTACGGAACATCTGACCCGCCTGCGACAGCGAACGGGCGCGGACAAAGATAAATCCTAAACTGATGAGAGCCGCCGTCGTAAGCCATGAGATGAATGACCAGGCGACTTGAGGCGGCCGCCAGTCGAAACGCTTCTTCAGTTCCTGCATTTGTCGATGGCCGACCAGCAGTAATCCCTGGAAGCAGCCAAACAACAAGAAGAGAGCCGAACCTTTATGCCACAGGCCAAAGATGATCATCGAAATCAGCAAACAGAGCTTTCCCCACCATTGCTCCTCGCGCTGCAGAGCCAGAGGAAAATATACGTAATCCTTAATCCAGAATGACAACGACATGTGCCAACGGGTCCAAAACATCGACGGACTGGTGGATAAAAACGGCCGGTCGAAGTTTTCCGGTATCGTGAAACCCAGGATCTTCGCGCTGCCTATGGCAACATGCGAGTAGCCGGCGAACGCAAAGAAAAGATACAACCCGAACCCGGATGCCAGGCACCATACATCGGCGCCGCTCCAACGAGTGGCTTGATCGAATCCAAAATTGATGCCCTCATTTGCCCGCAAGCCCTGGTCCAGCAGTTGAGACAGCAGCATCATCAAGACGCCAGTTGCGATTCGGGAGAGACCGCGTCCTAGGTCCGCGCGTGAAATCGCCTTTGGGAGGCGAAACTGTCTCAGCATTTCAGGGAGCCGGCAGATAGGCCCTGAGATCGTGACTGGAAAGAACACCATGTATAGCCCAAACTCCAGAAGGTTGGCATCGAGATCACATCCGCCATACAGATCAAATAGGTAGCTCATCGCCTGAAAGGTCCAGAAGGAAATACCTAATGGCAGCACGACGTGCGAAAACCGCTGCAAGGTCGCAGACGAAGCAGAGTGGGCAAGTTCCGGCAGGTACTTGAAAGTGGACAGCAGAACAACATTCAGCGCGATTCCGGTCCATAATACGTGTGACCGGCGACTGCGTCGGAGCCATCGGCCCAGCAACCAGTTCATCACTGTCGAGCCCAGAAGTACAAGAGCGAACCATGCCCCCCAAGTTATTAGCAGCAAGTAGCTAAGGACAAGAAGAACGGCCTGTCGCATTCGGGGCGAGTTGGACCTGGTGAAGGTTATCAGGCCAATCAGAATTGCCAGTCCGTACAAAAATGAGCGAGCAAGCATTATCCGGTCCCCTTACTAAACAGACACGTCGTCAGCGACCGCGGCAGTTGCCACATCCGCCGGCGTCCCTGCGCGGTCACAGCAGGGAGAAACGGCCGGCTTTCGCCGTGCTCTAGGCTTCCCGAGGAACTTCGCGGTTCGCCGCACCGGGCACAATATATCACAGCGCCAAGCTGGAGCCGCGGAAATCCGATGGTTATCACTTATGGAGCGCCGAAACAGTGGCCGTAGGACGAGGTGGGACCATGGCCTGGTCCTGTCACTGTATTTTTCTCTGTGCCTGTTTAGCTTCAATTAGATTAACCAGTTGTCCAACGTTGCCCATCTGGTTAACCTCATAAGCTGAAAACTTGAGACCCAGTACCCGCTCAACCGTGAGAATGAGACGGACATGAGCTAAGCTGTCCCAGCCTTTAATATCGCGGGCGGTCGTTTCGGGCGTAATCACTAAATGGTCCTCCGCAAAAACATCTCGGAAGATACTAGTTAACTTGCTATAGATTTCATCGTTCTGCACTGAACTCCTCACGACGTCGACAAACGATTGGGCACCGCTCTTGCGAAGTGAAAAAACATCGGCATACCTTTAGTCTACCACCCCGCCAACGCCCACCCTTTCAGGGGTCCTGGGTTCCGCGTCGGACAGCAACGCAAGACCGTCAAGGAGGGTGACATAAGGTGCTCTTACTCCCGAACTTTCATCCTGATGAGCAAAGATTCCCGATTTTAGCTTTGAGGTGAGATCATCTCGCGACGTCGCGATAGTTAAAAAGTGGGGAATTCGCCATATCTTCCAATCCGACCTTTTACAGCCTGACGGTTGTATTCCCCACTCCACGCTCTGCGTATTTGCCAAGGCTGAGGGTTCCTCATATCACTCTATGCTTTTCCAATACTGCGATATAGTTTCCTTTCTTGAATTCTTTCTCCCGATCTTCGTCCGCGATCACGAGGATCGTCTGAGGGGATATCCACTCTCTTGCCACAACCAACCCACATTGCCGAATCTGTTCGCGGCAAGAGTCGATACTCGGATATAGAAACACATGGTCTTCCTGCGCCATGTTGATCGCCATGGTGATGAACATGCGCCCCTCATCTCTCAGACAGTCCCTTAGAGTGACCAGGGCTTGGGCCGGAGCCTCCAGGTGTTCCAGCACCTCAATTAACAGGATCACATCATAGCGCCGCAGTCGCTCGCCACTGCAGCGATGCAACGGAAAATAGTCGCCAAGGCGGATGTCATTCGAGACATCAAAGAAGTCCAGAAGTTGCCGGGCCTTCAGCCTGATCTCAGGGTCGCTGTCATAGCCCTCTATGTGCCAGCCCGGCAAAGCCTGGGAGGCCATTTTGAGTTCGTACCCCGTCCCGAAGCCGATCGAAAGCAGGGTGCCATTGCGATTGCGCTCCTCAACATCGTTTAGAAAAAGTGACAACTCCCTGATGATCTCGAATCGATGATTAGTAAACACAATCGACAGCAGCAGACTCAAAGCATACGCATCGGGATCGACGATCGCTCCGCGATCGCCCAATGTGGCCGGGGAAGGATTCAGATCGAATCCTTTCTGCAGCATGGCCAGGTCGTTCACTCGCGATATGTACTTCGAAATGTAGTGGGGGCCGTAGGCGTGTTCGACAAATCTCAGGATCTGGTCGGCGACTGGCCCCAATTCCTCTCCGTGGTTCTCGTACACTAGGGACGAGGCGAATTCCAATACCCTGTTGTTGTCAGACAACTCTTTTAGGGCTGACCTATAAGGTTTGTGCTCGTTCAGAAAGTCTTCGAAAGTCGCCATCTGGAATTTCCCGGCATGCTTACTGTCGTGGGGAGGTGGAAGCGCCGCCGCTGACCGGCGTATTCATGTCTGCCCGGACTTCCGCCTCAGATAGGGCTCGAGTGTAAATCCTGAAATCGTCCAGTAAGCCTGAGTAGCACGAACCTGCGCCCGAAAAGTATGAACCGATTTTGACGCTGCCGCCGATGGTTTTGCCGCTATATGGCGCAGTTCCCGACTTAATGCCGTCAACATATCCCGTTGCCATGCCAGATGCACTATCCAGCACCAAAGCGACATGATGCCATCCGCCAGCTGGAACCAGGCCGACAGAATGCCAGGCTCCATCATTAAAGCTCAGATTGTCGATTGTGCCCCAGTTCCCGAAATCGATGACGATGCGGTCACGACCATTGCTGTCAAAAATATAATTTTGGTTTCGCCGATTGACCCAGAAGTCGAAAGTGTAGGCTTTGCTGTTGGAAGACAATCCATCCAAATTGACGGAATTGTTTACTCCATTAAAATTCAACGCCGAGCCGTGTTTTCCGGCGACCCACGTCGGGCCGTTCAGGAGCGTGCCGTTGTGGCCGTGGCCCGAAGAATCATGTGCGGTCGTACCGGCGCCTTCGTCGAAGGAATAGGCGACCAGCAGACCGGTTCCCGGCGGTGGCGGGGCCATTGTCGTCCCACTGACAGGAGGCGATTGCGCGGAACTGTTCCCAGCAAAATCGTAGGCCGACACGGTGTAGACGTACGTCGTAGAAGGGGTGAGGCCAGCGTCCGAATAGGAAGTATTTTCGGTAATGCCTATCTGGGCACCACCTCTGTAGACTGTATAGCCCCTCACCCCTACGTTATCCGTGGAAGGCGTCCAGGAGAGATCGATCTGGGACACAGTGTCGGCGGCAGCGGTCAGCCCCGTGGGAACGGAAGGTGGGGCAGTGTCCGTCGGAGCCTGGCCAACGTTGCCATACTCATAAGCCCCGATATCGATGGCGGAACCTACGACAGACCGGGTCTTGGCCTCGAGCATAGGATGAATGTATTCGTACCGCGGCGTCAGATCGTACCCCGCAGCCGTGCCGGGGGTTGTTCCGGCATTAATCGCAGGGGCTCCGGCGGAGAGGTGGTAATCATAGCCCGCTTGATTGACCAAGTGTGCTTTGTGCGTGGCGAGGTTCGTAGTCTGGGTTCCTTGTCCGTGAAGGACGGTTCCAGGACCGATAAAGAGGTTATTGACTAGACGCGATGCGGTAGGCGATCCGGAAACGCGAACAAAGGTTCCGTTCGAGTAATCGTTCACCACGGTGTTATTCACCACGTAGAGCTCTTGGACGGGGTTGCTAGCCCGTTCTTCGGCATAGGAAATGATGGTGTCGTTATCGGTATTCGGGCTTTGCTGGATTAAGTTGCCAATAATGTAGGACCGGCCGCCGCTCGGGAGGTCGATTTCGTAGCTGGCAGTGCCGGTTTCGTCGGTCAGGCGATTGTAAAGAATGTAGTTGGTCTGCGCGCGACTCTTAACCAGATGCCCGATCTTGGCCTGGTGACTATACGAGTAGCGCAAGGTGAAGCTGCGGACGTTGCCGATGTAGATGTTGTGGGTCTGGCCGTCTCCATACCCGTTGTGGGCGAATTCACTATATTCAATGACGATATCGCTTCCCAGATTGGTGCCCGTCAAGATGCCATTCTCATTATCATGAAAATAACAGTTGCGTACAGTGAGTCCCGGTCCTTCCTGACGGACCCCCGCGCCATTCTGGTCTGGAACGGACGCTCCCGAGAATTCGATATTTTCGATGGTCGTATTCGCGCCTTGAATGACCCAGATGCCTTTGCCTTGCGCGTTCTTGCCATTGGCAGCTAGATGCGGGCGCCCCCCGACGCCACGGATGGTGAGGTTGTTTCGAGTCCAAATGGCTACGTCTCCGGAATAAACTCCAGCATCGATTTCAATCGTATCGCCGTCCTTGGCAACAGCCGCGGCCTGGCCTGGCGTTTTCAGGGTGCGCTTGGGTCCCACATGAAGAATCCTGCCCGAAGAAGGGTGACTTACGGGAACGTTGGCCTGCGGCGGAGAGGTCTGTTCGGAGACCGACTCGACTTTAGCATGGGACTCCGGGACCAATTGCCCACTTGAGCACCCGGCAAGGGCCAGCAGCGCACACGCCATGAGCCATAGCATATTTCGTCGGCACAAGAGAGCCATATTAGATTCTAACCGGTGTCCGAAATCAACACCTCTTCAGGCCATACCAAGCCAGATTGACGCAAGCCCTGATGCCGCCATGGTGAGCAAGCGATTATGAGTCATGCTGCAGCCCGCGATGGTTTCAACGCTCGGCCGCATGCCCGCGATCTTCGTAACAGCGAATTTGCTCTTTAGTAAAGTCGTACACTTCGTCGCCGGGTCCAGCTTTCAGCGCATGCTTGTACCAGGCGATGGTCCACTCGACGGCCTCGTTTACGCTCAACCGGGGACGCCAGGCAAGCGATTGACGGGCTTTGCTCGAGTCAAGTTTCAGGTACGGCTCTTCATGCAGCGCGTTAGGGTCGCCGGTACTATGCCACGACGTCTGTTCTCCCCACGACTCAACCAGCAAATCGGAAAGAGTGGATACTGGGACCGCATCGGCGTCGTATGGGCCAAAGTTCCAACCACCGTGCCATTTCTGTTGCTCCAAGTACACTTTTTCAGCCAGCATGAGGTAGCCGGAAATCGGTTCAAGCACGTGCTGCCAGGGGCGGACTGCTGCTGGACTCCGAACAGCAAGCGATTCGCCACGGACAAATGCACGAATGGCGTCCGGGACGATACGATCTTCTGACCAATCTCCTCCGCCGATGACATTACCAGCCCGCACTGTAGCGACGGTCGCACTACCCGCCCTGAAGTAGGAATGCTGATAGGCCGCGGCGACCAGCTCAGCACATCCCTTGCTGGCGGCATAAGGGTCGCGGCCGCCCATTGGTTCGTCTTCGCGGTAACTCCAGATCGAGCCGCGATTGCGGTAACACTTGTCACTCGTGATCACAATCGCTGCCCGAACGCTTGGCGTCTCGTCGAGCCGCTTCCAATAGATGAACGGTTCCCATGATGTTGGTGCCCAGGGTTTCGACCGGTTCCTTATAAGAGCGGCGCACTAAAGGCTGAGCGGCCATGTGGAACAAGATGTCAGGCTGGTGATTTGCAATGGCGCCCGTAAGCAGGTCGAGGTTCCGGACATCGCCAAGTATCGAGGTCATGCGATCAGTCATCCGACAAAGTTCAAAAAACGAGGGGACCGTGCTCGGAACCAGACCAAATCCTGCTACGTCAGCCCCTAGTGACTGGAGCCAAGTCGTGATCCAGCCGCCTTTAAAGCCGGTGTGACCGGTTAGGAATACTTTCTTGCCATTCCAAAATTCCCGATTCATCCCGCCCTCCGTCTTCTCTGCACAAGATTCACATGGTTCATGATTTGGTTTTCCGCCGAACCAGGGACATCCCAAGATGAGGGCTTCCGGCCTCTTGAAACAAGGGTGACATAAGGTCTAAAAGTACTCTTGGCATTAAGCGAGTGCAAACCGGGCGTTCGTGATGGTAACGCAACCCCGGTTCTGCAGGAACGCAGGCCGTCCGGGCGGAATTCTGGCGTGACCGGCGAAAGCTTCGCAATACCATAGCATTTGCGGAAGGCATCCTCTCTTGCTAGCATTGGAAGACTCTGAAAAAGCCATAGCTTCCGGGCGAAACCCGGGCTGTTTATAACGCCTGGATGCTGGCCTGAAGGCCGGATCTACCCGAACCTCAACTGTTCAGTTCCTTAGGGGCTTCTTGCACTCGGGCTGCGATGCAAGAAGTTATGTGTGACTCAGATGAAAACAGTCATTCTGGCAGGCGGCCTCGGTACGCGACTGCAGGAACAGACGCAGACGAAGCCCAAGCCCATGGTGGAGATCGGAGGGAAACCTGTCCTCTGGCACATCATGAACATATATGCCGCCCACGGTTTCAAGGATTTTATAGTCGCTCTGGGTTATAAGGGCGAAGTGATGAAGAATTACTTTCTTAACTATTACTATCTGAATAACGATATTAGTATCAGCCTCCGCAATGGGCAAGTCACCACGTACGAGGGCCACAGGGAAGACTGGAACCTACACTTGATCGACACTGGAGCGGAAACGCAGACCGGCGGCCGTGTGAAGCGCCTCTCCCGATGGCTGGATAACTCGACGTTCATGCTGACCTACGGAGACGGCGTGGCGCGCCTGGATATAAGGAAGCTGCTGGAGTATCACCGGTCGCACGGCAAACTCGCGACCCTCACCGCAGTCCGGCCGCCGGCGAGGTTTGGCGGCCTCCAGTTCTCGGATGACTTGGTGTCGGAGTTCACAGAAAAGCCGCAACTCGGCGAGGGCTGGATTAATGGCGGGTTTTTTGTGATGGAGCCGCAGGTGCTCGACTACATTGAAGGCGACGAAACGGTACTGGAACGCGAGCCCCTGGAGCGCCTCGCGCGCGAAGGGCAACTGGCTGCCTACCGCCACGACGATTTCTGGCAATCCATGGATACCTTGCGCGACGTGAGACTTTTGGAGCAGTTGTGGGAAAACGGCTCGGCGCCGTGGAAGATGTGGGAGTAAGTCCGAATTTTAGAACGTCTGAATTTATATGCTTAAACATGCTGGTGAAGTTGGTAGCCGCTGGCGATCTGGCTTCTGACTTGCATTAGAAGATCCGGACCTAGTCCTTCGTTAGGGTCTAACCGACATGACCACTCACGCCTCTTGTCGCCTCTGTACTGGACCTCTCACCGAAGTGTTTGCCGATCTAGGGATGAGTCCCCTCGCCAATTCTTATGTGAAGGCCGAGAATCTATCCAGGATGGAGCCATTCTATCCGCTGTGCGCGTACGTATGCAGTCAATGCATGTTGGTGCAGCTCCAAGAGTTCGAGACCCCTGTGGACATCTTCTCCGATTACGCGTACTTCTCTTCGTACTCCACTTCCTGGTTGGAACACGCAGAACGCTACGCGCATGAAATGGTGAGCCGGTTTGGCTTAGGCACGCAATCTCGAGTGATCGAGATCGCCAGCAATGACGGTTATCTCCTGCAGTATTTCAAGGCGCTCGGCATTCCAGTCCTGGGCATTGAACCCGCGCAAAACGTGGCGCAGGTCGCGGTAGAAAAGGGAATTCCGACCCGCGTTATTTTCTTTGGCGAGGAGACGGCACAACAAATCGTGCAGGAAAACCTGCAGTCGGATCTGCTGATCGGAAACAATGTTTTCGCACATGTCCCAAACCTGCATTCGTTCACCGCCGGGTTGAAGACCGCGATCAAGCCTGACGGTATTATCACACTCGAGTTTCCCCACCTTCTGAACCTCATGCGGGAAACGCAGTTCGATACGATCTACCACGAGCATTTCTCCTATTTCTCCCTATTCGTGGTACAGAAGTTGTTTGAGCGACATGGACTAGTTGTGTTCGATGTCGAAGAGTTGCCGACACATGGAGGCTCATTCGGGTTTACGGTAAGCGTCGCAATAACACGAACCATACCGTTACCGACCGTGTTGCCCGGTGTCCTTGATAAAGAGCTAGCTTATGGAATCGACAGGCTGGAGACTTACCGCAACTTCGCGGAAAAGGTAAAGGACGCGAAGTGCGATCTGCTGGAGTTTTTCGTTAGAGCGCGGAAGGAAGGGGCCACGGTTGTCGGCTATGGCGCTCCAGCCAAAGCTAACACGCTGTTGAACTATTGCGGCATAGGCCGTGAACTGCTGCCGTTCACCGTGGATCGCAGCCCCTACAAACAGGGAACATATCTGCCCGGCACGCATATTCCCGTTCGGGCGCCGGAAGCGATCGAAAGCTGCGAGCCCGATTACGTCCTGATTTTGCCTTGGAACCTGAAGGAAGAGATCATGCTACAAATGGCCTGTGTGCGAGACTGGGGTGGGCGATTTGTGGTTGGGATTCCTTCACTACAGGTATTCTGATGACGTTCGAGCCAACACTGATCCCGGGCGTATGGATCGTCGGTCTTGAGCCCAGGGAAGACGCTCGTGGGTTCTTCGCACGCAGTTTCTGCGAGCGCGAGTTTGGATCGCACGGTCTGCTGACGCGGTTCCCGCAATGCAATATCTCTTTCAACCGCAAGAAAGGCACGTTGCGCGGCATGCATTTCCAGCGCGGCGCGAAGGCCGAAGCCAAACTCGTCCGTTGCACCAAAGGCGCAGTCTATGACGTGGTAGTCGACTTGCGAAAACAATCCGCAACCTACCTGCGATGGCTCGGGATTGAGCTTACGGACGAAAACCGGCTGGCGCTCTACATCGCAGCCGGTTGTGCTCACGGTTTCCAGACCCTGGTAGACAATACCGAACTTTTTTACCACATGGGCGAGTATTACGATGCCGCCGCCGCCGATGGCCTACGATGGAATGATCCTGCCCTCGGCATCGAGTGGCCTGTTACCGATCCCATCCTCTCCGAACGAGACGCAACCTATCCGGACTTCCGGCCATGAACAGAGTGCTGGTAACAGGGGCGTCGGGCTTCCTTGGATGGCATACCCTCGCGCCGCTGCTAGCTGCCGGATACGAAGTCCATGCGGTATCCTTGCGAGCCTCTGAGGATATTCCAAACGGAGTGCGGTGGCATCAAGCCGACCTCCTCGACCGCGAGTGCGTACGGTCGCTGATGGACCGCGTGCGACCTTCCCATCTGATGCACTTTGCGTGGTTTGTCGAGCCGGGGCGGTATTGGACTTCGGTGGAGAATCTCCGCTGGGTGCAAGCGTCCCTGGACTTGGTGGTTGAGTTTGCGCGCTGTGGTGGGAGACGTGCGGCTCTGGCCGGAACATGCGCGGAGTATGATTGGCGGGTGGGTGGCGTGTGCCACGAACAAGACAACGCCGGTTGTTCCGGCCACGCTGTATGGAGCGAGCAAGCTGGCTGTTGTGTATGCTGGCCGGGCGAGCGGCGCACGAACTCGGAATCGACGTTGTGTGCGGGCGGATCTTTTTCCCGTATGGACCTCGGGAGCCGCGCGAACGGCTCGTGCCTTCGGTAATTTGCTCTTTGCTCACCGCAAAACCGGCGCTGTGCACGGATGGCAAGCAGAGCCATGATTTCATCTTCGTTCATGATGTGGGTGCCGCATTCACCTTATTGCTCAGCAGCGAAGTGACAGGTCCGGTGAATATCGGCACAGGTATCGGTGTCCCAATTGCCGATGTTGTTTCTATGTTGGCGCGAGTAATTGGCCGTCCCGAGTTGCTGCATTTGGGTGCGCTGCCGAGCCGTCCTGGGGAGCCCGCCAGCCTTGTCGCCGATGTTGGAGCCTTGCGGGCCATCGGATTTGTTCCCCGGTACACGCTGGAGGAAGGGGCGCGCGCTGCGGTGGCGTGGTGGCAAGGTTGTCTCGGAATCAAGTCTCATTGATCCTAGGAACCGGGGCCTATGAACCAGAGGAAGAGAGTCTCGATCGTCTGTCCGGTATTCAACGAAGAAGAGTCGGTGCCGCTGTTTTACGAACGGCTGCAGAAGGCGATCGCGCCATTGCAGGCGGAAATCGATTTTGAGCTGATATTTACCAACAATCGCTCCACCGATAAAACCTTCGAAGTCATTCTGGCGCTGCGCGAGCAAGACCCTGCGATTCAGGTTATTACTCTGTCACGGAATTTCGGCTACCAGAGTTCGGTGACTTCGGGACTACGCTACGCAACCGGGGACGCCATCGTGGTCATCGATGTGGACTGCGAAGATCCTCCGGAACTCATCCCCCAGTTTATCGAGGAATGGCGCAAAGGCTACGACATCGTTTATGGCTTGCGCTGGAAGCGGTCTGAATTGCATGTTGTGCATCTGATGCGAAAGGCGTTTTATCGCATTAATAAAGCCGTTGCCGATAGCGATATCATTCTGGACATGGCGGAGTTTGCTTTGGTTGGGGCACACGTCAGGGACCAGATGCTGGCCAATAATTCGACCTATCCTTTTCTTCGGGCCGAGGCTGCTTTCGTCGGCTTTCAGCGAAAAGGCATTCCCTACCAGCGTCAGCCGCGATTGCGGGGTAAGACCCATTACAACTTTATGGGCATGGCAAGATTCGCCATCGCCGGCATTCTAAGTTCATCTACCTTTCCGCTGCGCCTGGTGGCGTATGTCTGCTGGCCGCTACTTCTGTGGGATTTGATCGTGCTAATCGGCATCGGGGTGATGGCGTCCCCAACCAGGCTGTTCCTATTCAGCGTGATGTTGAATATAGCTTTCCTCGTACTGTCCATTACTATTGTGGCTCTTTATCTTGCACGTACCTACAAGAACGCTGTGGCGCGGCCGCTTTACATCGTGGACTGGCGATATACGACAATCCCTGCTCCGGCCTTCCAATCGCAAGAAACGCAGCAAAGCGTGGAGGTGGTCCGTGAACTCACGGACAGAAGAGGAGAGTCTGAGCGCTTCAAATAGGCGAGTAAGCTCGGCACCGTCGCGTTGGTGAATCCCGACTGATCTCATTGAGGGACACTTGTTGTTTCGCAGTGCCGGGCAATGAAAACCGTCGGCGCCACGCTCTTACGATGCAAGGTTAGTTCGTGTCTCGCCGCAAGAAACTGGATTGAAAGAGTGGCAGTCATTCGACAGTGACGACCGGCAGGCCTTCATCGATACGACTCGTAAGTTTATATCCAGCCCACTCGAGGGTGGCTATGGCAACTCGCGGCGGGTTAACGAGAACTGCCTCCCTAGCATGGTCCCTAAGGTCGTCGAGAGTCCAGAAGCGCGTGGGGGAGTAATGTGCCAGATTCATCAGGGCACGGGTGTTCCCGTCGAGCTGAGGCCCAACCAGAAAAACATACCTCTCTGGATGCTTTGAGTAATAACGAGCTTCCGGGCCGAGCAAGTCGCTTGCTGGAAGGACAATGAATTGCTTCACCCCGGTCTGCATCTTGTCTTCGAGCAGCAGCATTCCATGGAGCCTGTCTAGCTCGTCCTCGATCGGAGGCCGAACACGATCTGGGTGCCATACCAGTTCGAATTGCACGCCGAGACCAAGGGCGGCGAAAAGCAACAGAGCTGCGATCGATATCCGAGGGGTGCTCCCAAACTGCCGCCACAGCAGGCAAGATAACGCTACTGCGATCCCGGGCAGTAGGGAGATGAAGTAGCGGTGGAAGAAGGCACCCGTGGCGAGTGTTCCAAGCACGAAACCAGCCACCGGTATGAGGCCAAAAAACCAGCCGAGTTGCTCGTGTGGCTGCATCGCGGATGCCATAGCGCCTTTTTGTCTTGGGCCCACGAGCGCAACCCAGATCATGATTGCCACAAGCGGGAACAATCCATAGGGAAAGAAATCACTGAAAATGGCAGCCAGCCTACGAGGAGTAGGGCTGCCCCAGAAACCTTGAGCAACCTGCCGGATCGCCAGAATCTGTATCGAAAACAGTGCAGCTGCGCACAACACGCCCAAGCATCCGGCAATCAGCTTGCCACGGGCAGTACGCCCCGTCCTCCAGTTGCAGACCTCCCAAACCGCATACGGCACCAGACAGAGAACTGCGTAATAGTGAGTCGCGACGGCAAGAAAAATAACAACTCCGAACAGGACTGATGAAAATTTGCTCGTGTCGCTTGCGTGAATCCAAAGCCATAGAGCCAGGGATGCGAACATGAAATAGAGGGCATATGGCCGGGCTTCATAGCCATAGTAGGTCAGTGTAGAGCAGGAAAGCACTGCAAATGCAATCAATCCATGCACACCGTTGGACAGGCGACGAGCGCAGTCGAACGTAATCAGCATGCCCACCACCATTGCCAGAGCGGATGGCAATCTCGCGGCGACTTCGAGAGGTATAGGCAAACTGAAGAACATCCGGACCAGCATGTAGTACGTGGGCGGCTGCACGTCGGAGGCATGTGCCAAGGCCTTCCAGATGGTGGCAACGTCGGGAAGCTGGCTGATGGTAACGGTGAAAATCTCGTCGTACCAGAACAAGCGGCGCGACGAGATTAGTACACTGGTGACCAGGTAAATCGCGGCCAGCATACCCGCCGCAACGAAGCTCCACGTGCGCGGTGACCTTCGATCTGGAGGCAGCTGAGGTGACCCGAAAGTTGTCGATGGCATTGAAGTCGTACCCACAGGTCTGTGATTATAGTCGACATCCCTTTCTTAAAGCCTGCGTAAGTCACGTTGTTCAGGTACAGAAGTATTCGTACGTTGTTAGTATTCAATAGTTGGCAGGAGGTGGTGGCACCTCATTGCGCACATACACGCTATAAGCTTTATTCTCGAGGATCAGATGATATTGGTCACGCAACATAGTTCGTGAGGAGTTCCAGGCGCTAATTAGAACAGGTAAACGCCTCAGAGGCCCGTAATATTCGTCTATGGCGACCACGTCGGGTATCTGGCCGGAGAAAAAGCCCAGATACCGGTCATCTACCAGCGGTGGACCGAAGCCCAACCCAAAACCTAGTTCCGATCCGCCCATGACGATCTCACCTGGAGGCAGAGATTCTCGAATGGCCGTTATGGCGGGGTCGTACAGATTACGGTAATCGTTTCTGTAGATTTTGTATCCGATTCCGCCAATGTTTGCGGCCAGGTAAGCTGCAAGCAGACAGCATGCCAGGAAACGACTGCGTCCACCCTTCTGCCACTGGCCATGAACCCAGACCGCCCCACAAGCTGCCATGGCGGGGACGGAAAATATCAGATAATGGTTGACCTTCAAGTCGTCAAGAACTGCAACACCTACGTAACCAATACAGGCCACGAGCAGGAGACGCTTCGCTACCACCTGAGACCTAAGGTTACGGTCCGCAAGCAAGCCCACCACTCCAACTACCGGAAAGAGCAGAGATACAATTTTCAGCTTGGCGATACCGGAGTAACCTTCGTAGTAGTAGTGAATATACCGCTTGCCGGCGTCACTCCATAGATTGGGCAGAATTGCTCCCAACCCAGTGGTGCGATATTCCGAAACCGCCTTGCTCTGCGCCAGGAATACGTCGAGGAGCCCGATAGATATAGTAGAGGCAGCCGGCCGCGCCGATCAGGTAAGGTAAGCTGGCTGCTAGTAGAGCACCCACCTTAATCCGGCGCCAATCCAACAACACCATGGCAGCTATTGCAACGTTCATGATTGCGCCCATGGGATGACAAAACAATGAGGCGGCTCCAAAGCAGGCCGCCAGCACCACCGCAAGAGTCCAGTTTGAGTCTCTGAACCGGAAGTAGCTGGCCAATCCAGCTACGCCCAAGGCGGCGCACATCATATCCATTCGGCCCTCGGAAGCTTTAATGCAGCGATACGTAATCGAGGGTTACCACCGAAGCTACCAACATAGCAAGCGGTTCATTCCGGCTAAGTGACCTAACCACCACAAACCACGAGGCGGCGAAGACGCAGCCCCACATTACCGAGAAGAGCCTCATCCAGACCACAGTCGTCGGGACCAGCCGAAGCCAGGTGCCCAGCGTAATAAAATACAGAGGCAACTGCGTGTAGGTGTACTGATGTACCCCCGGGAAGTCCAGCCATCCATGCGGATCAAGTACGGAACTTCCCAGATGGCCGAAGTTGCGAAAACTCAGCGCGATATCGAAGTAACAGCCTTCGTCCCACCAGGGGCACCGAGTGAACGAATGTCCAATGCTTAATGCGAGAAAAACCAGCATAGCGCCACCGGCTAATAACCAGTGGGTGCGGGAGGCAGGCACAAATGCCTCGGTTTCTGGACGGCGATGAATTTCCCCAGACATGTTCGATAATGCTTGCTCAGCAGAGGCGAGGAATTTATCGACATCGTTGGCTGATTGTAGCACTACGACTCAAAACGTTCTTCAGCACGGGATTCGATCCCTTTCCCGGGCTGTGAGATCATCGGTCGAAAGCTTTTGCGAACAAGAGTGGCCGCGTCGTCGCCGTCTGGGCCAACCGTTCTCGCGGATCTTAGGTAGCCGGGAAGCGGTGGTCGAGGAAGGGTCTCACAAATGCGAATTCTGGTTACCGGAGGTGCTGGCTTTATCGGGTCGCATTTGAGCGAACGCCTCTTGCGCGACGGGCACACCCTCACCCTCGTCGATGACTTGAACGATTTCTACTCGCCCGCGGTCAAGCGCGCCAATCTCGAGGCCGTTCTGCGTGCCGGTCCTGCGACTTTCCACCAGGCGGATATCTGCGACCAGGAGAGAATGCTGGCGATCGGCCGTGAGCAGAGGCCCGATGCGATTATTCACCTGGCGGCGCGGGCCGGGGTCCGGCCATCGCTTGAGGACCCCCTGCTGTACGAACGCGTCAATGTCCGCGGGACCATGGTGCTGCTGGAGATGGCCAGGCAGGTTGGCGTGCCCAAGTTCGTCTTCGCCTCCTCCAGCTCTATCTATGGTATCGCCAATCGCGTGCCATTCAGCGAAGAGGATGCCCTCAATCTTCCCATTTCTCCCTATGCCGCCACCAAGATTGCGGGCGAGAAAGTTTGCTTTACCTATTCCCATCTCTATAACATTCGCACGGTCTGCCTGCGTTTCTTCACCGTGTACGGACCACGCCAGCGGCCCGATCTGGCAATTCACAAATTCACCAGGCTGATAACCGAAGGCAAACCGATTCCGGTGTTTGGCGATGGCTCCAGCGGACGCGACTACACCTTTTACACCGATACGATTGAAGGGGTGGTTGCGGCGCTCCATTACGGCTGCCCATACGAAGTGTTCAACCTCGGCAATTCCCACCCCGTGGATCTTGATACGCTGATTCGCACGCTGGAGAAGAGCTTGGGGAAGCAGGCCACCATCCAACGCTTGCCCGACCAACCTGGTGACGTGCCGATCACTTACGCTGACATCTCGAAAGCCCAGCGTTTGCTGGGTTACTCGCCGCGTGTGCCATTCCAGGAAGGCATCGAGGCCTTCGTCGCCTGGTTTTCAAAGCGCGATTGTTAGAAAGCTGCAAGCGCGAAGGGTGAAAAACGAAATCTACGTGACGGCTATAATCCTTCCATGGACGAACAGGATTTTCGCCGTCGTTGCGACACGGCACTGGAAGAACTCAAGCGCAGCCTCTACGCCGCTGAAGGCGACGCGGAGTTTGAAGTGGAAGAAAACGCCGGGGCATTGAACATTGGCTTCGACGAGTCCGGGGCGAAGTTCGTTATCTCGCCCAACGCTCCCGTGCGCCAGATCTGGATCTCGGCGTTGTCCACCAGCTTCAAGCTCGACTGGTCCGACGAAAGGAACGACTTCGTTCTGGCGAGGTCTGGCGAAGGATTGAAGCAGTTGGTATCGCGTCTTATCAACGAGCAGCTCGGCGGCGAGACGGTTTCGCTGCAGTAATATCGACCGCCAGTCCTGCGTTAATCCCTCCGGCTTGGAGCCAGGCTTGGGGAATCCGCCACTCCTATACGGTCACAGCTTTCAGTC
This sequence comes from uncultured Acidobacteriaceae bacterium, assembly GCA_963831675.1. GTDB lineage: Bacteria > Acidobacteriota > Terriglobia > Terriglobales > Acidobacteriaceae > Bog-257. The sequence continues at coordinate 72,882 of CAWHRM010000010.1, read as the reverse complement.
TTCAGCTTGCGTTTCAGGTCGGCGGCGATAAGCTGGCCGTGGAAGCGTCCGTTCTCGATGAAGATCTCGCTGGTGCGCATACCGGCAACGATCACTCCGGCCAGGTAAATGCCGGCAACGTTGCTCTCCAGCGTTTGCGGGTCGACGACCGGCCGCTTGTCGGCCTCGCCACTCAGCTTGATGCCGAGCCCGCAGAGAAATTCGAAGTCAGGATGATAGCCGGTGAGCGCGAACACGTAATCGTTGGGCAGCGTGACCTCGCCGTGCGCTGTATCGAGCACCACATGTTCCAGCGTGATCTCGCGCACGCGGGTGTTGAAGTAGGCTTTCACCTGCCCCGCCTTGATGCGGTTCTCGATGTCGGGCTTGATCCAATACTTCACCGAATTGCCAATGCCCGGACCGCGATGCACCAGCGTGACCAGCGCGCCGTGACGCCACAATTCCAGCGCGGCGATGGCAGCAGAATTCTTTCCGCCAATGACCAGCACGTTCAACCCAAAGAAGGGATGCGGCTCGCGATAGTAGTGCATCACTTTCGGCAGCTCTTCGCCGGGAACGTTCATGTAGTTCGGCCGATCGTAGTAACCGGTCGCGAGAATGAGCTTGCGGGCGTGGTATTCGCGCTGGTGGCCGTGGAGATTGGTGGTGTGCACGACGAACTGGTTGTCGCTGCCCTCGACCTTCTGCACCGGTTCGTACTGTCGCACGTCGAGTTGGTAGTGCTCGGCGCACTTGCGGTAATACTCGAGCGCTTCCTGCCGGGTCGGCTTCTGGTTGGGACTGGAAAACGGAATGTCGCCAATCTCCAGCAGCTCGGGCGTGGTGAAGAACGTCATGTTGCTGGGATAGTTGAAGAGCGAGTTGACCAGGCAGCCTTTGTCGATGTTCGTTGCCGTGAGTCCGGCGCGCTTGGCATCGATGCCGCAAGCCAGACCGGTCGGCCCGGCGCCGACGACGACCACGTCGAAAGAAGAGCTCTCCACCATGTCCGAAGGTCCGCGCTTCCCCTATTTGTTCGTCAAGGCTTCCACGCCGGGCAGCTTCTTGCCCTCGAGGAACTCCAGCGACGCGCCGCCTCCGGTGGAGATGTGCGTAATCTTGTCGGCCACACCGGCAGCTTTTACCGCAGCCACGCTGTCGCCGCCACCGACGATCGAGATCGCAGCGCCGTTGTCGGCAACAGCCTGTGCAATCTTCTTTGTGCCTTTGGCGAACGCCTCGATTTCGAAGACGCCCATCGGGCCGTTCCATACAATGGTGCGAGCGTTTTCAATTTCGTCAGCGAACAGCTCCACTGACTTCGGCCCGATGTCGAGTGCCATCATGTCGGGCGGAATCGATTTGCCTTCACCGATCTGCTGAATGCGAGCGTCGTGCGACACCTTGTCGGCAACCACGTGGTCGACCGGAAGCAGGAACTTCACATTGTGCGCTTTGGCGTCGGCGAGAGTTTGCCTGGCGAGATCAATCTTGTCGGCCTCGAGCAACGACCTGCCGACCTCGTGCCCCTGCGCCTTCAGGAAGGTGTAGGCCATGCCACCGCCTACGATCAGGGTATCGACCTTGGTCATCAGGTGCTTGATGACGCCGATCTTGTCGCCCACTTTGGCGCCGCCGAGGATTGCGATGAAGGGTTTCTGGGGATGTGACAGCGCCTTACCCAGGTATTCGAGTTCCTTTTCCATCAGGAGGCCGGCCGCGCTCTTTTCCACAAAGTGCGTGATGCCTTCCGTGGAGGCGTGTGCGCGGTGTGCCGAACCGAATGCATCGTTTACGTAGTAGTCGCAGAGCTTGGCGAGATGCCTGGCGAAATCCGGGTCGTTGGCTTCCTCTTCAGCATGGAAGCGGAGGTTTTCCAGCAGCAACGACTGACCACGCTCCAGCTTGTCAGCCATCTCCTCGGCCTGCAGACCGATGCAATCGGGAGAAAAGCCAACGTTTTCGCCGCGGCGCATGACATGGTCGAGCATAATGCGCAACCGCTCGGCCACCGGCTTCATGCTCATCTTGGGATTGGGCTTGCCCTTGGGACGTCCCAGATGCGACGCCAAAATCAGCCTTGCCCCGTGGCGCAGTGCGTACTCGATACTGGGCAGCGTTTCACGGATTCGGGTGTCATCCATCACGCGGCCGTCGTCGAGAGGGACATTGAAATCCACCCGCATGAGGATGCGCTTATTGTTCAGGGGAAGATCACGAATCGATAATTTCGACATGAGAGCCCAGCCTCATTGGATACCTAATTTGTCAAATGATCAATTTGCGGGTCGCAAAGCGCACTGCCAAAACCATGCCCCCTGAGACCCTCGCAGACTGCTGAAAAACTCTGACGGCCCCGCTTCGAAGGGGCGCGTCCCTAGACGCGCCGTTAAGTCTTTTATTCTTGTCATCCCTCGCCGGCATCACAGACTGCTGAAAAAGTCGGTTGAAACCCGTTGAAGGGGCGCACCTTTAGGTGCGCCGTTACAAGTGCTTTGTTCTTGTCATGCCGAGTGGGCTTCAGCCCACGAGGAACCTGCTTTTCCAGCTTTTTCAGCAGCCTCCTCGGCCCACGAGGGAGCCTACTTTTCGCACCGTTTCAGCAGCCCGCTCGGCAAACTTACAGACCCTTTCCGGCGATGTAATGGATGAGGTCGCGGACACGGCACGAGTAGCCCCATTCGTTGTCGTACCAGGAGATCACCTTCACGCAGTTGCCGGCCACTACGCGGGTCATGGGAGCGTCCACGATCGAGGAGCGAGGATCGCCACGGAAATCGATCGAAACCAGTTCGTTGGTCTCGTATCCCAGATAGCCCTTCAGCGGCCCCGCTTCCGACGCCGCCTTCAGCGCGGCGTTTACCTCTTCGGCGCTGGTTTTCTTTTCGACGAAGACAACCAGATCCACGACCGAAACATTGGGCGTGGGCACGCGCATGGCAAAGCCATCGAGCTTGCCTTTGAGATCGGGAATGGCGAGATAGATGGCCTTGGCAGCCCCGGTCGAAGTCGGAATCATCGAAAGCGCGGCGGCGCGGGCGCGGCGCAGGTCCTTGTGCGGGAAGTCGAGAATGACCTGATCGTTGGTGTAGGAGTGGATCGTCGTCATGGTCCCGCAAACGATCTTGAAGTTGTCGTTGACCACCTTGGCAATTGGCCCCAGGCAATTGGTTGTGCACGAGGCGTTCGAGATGACATTGTGTTTGGCCGGGTCGTACTTGTCTTCGTTAACGCCCAGCACGATGGTGATGTCTTCGTTGGTGGCCGGAGCAGTGATGATGACCTTTTTCACCGGTCCACGCAGATGCTGTTTGGCCAATTCGCCCTTGGTGAACTTGCCCGTCGCTTCGATAACGACCTGCGCCCCCACCGATTCCCAATCCAGCTTGGAAGGGTCCTTTTCGGCGAAGACGCGGATGCTCTTGCCATCCACGATGATCGAGTCCGCGGTGGAGGAAATCTGGTTGGGCAGGTTACCGAGAATAGAGTCGTACTTCAGCAGATGCGCCAGAGTCTTGGGATCGGTGAGGTCGTTGACCGCAACGAAATCGAGGTCGTTGTCGGTAAGGGCGGTGCGAAGAATATTGCGGCCGATGCGGCCGAAACCATTAATGCCGACTTTGATTGCCATATTGCCTCATCAGGAAACTGAATTGAACACAAGCGAATCGAAATTACACCCTACTACACGGAACACGCTTTCGGGTGAAACAAAAAATCGTAGCATCCGGCGCGGTGTCAGGCAAAGGACGAACGTCACAATTCAGCGGAGATTGATTGCCTGTTGCCTGGGTCAACCGTTGGTCCCAACGAAGCGGTCCGGGCGGCGATCTCGCTCAGGACCTGGCTGCCGGTGCCCGCCCCGCTCACGCCTGCACAGCGTCTGAGATTGCTCCGAACTAGGCAGGCGTGTTACAAGTGCAACATGCGCAGATGGATGCGCGACCGCGGCAAGCGGCGCAAACAGCAAGCAGAAAATCCAGGGCAGGAGAATCCCGCTCCGTTGCAGCCGAAGTTTCCAGATTCCATGCCAGCCGATGTCGAGGGCCAGCAGCCTGAGTTAGAGGCCCAGCCTCCGGAGCCAGATTCGAACGAATCTCAGCCTGCGGCCCAAGCCAGTGGCGGTGGCGAAGAGCCTTCGCAGCAACAGTTCCGTCGAGATCGTTCACGCCGTCGTGGCCGTCGCGGTCGCGGCAATCGTCCCCAGGCTCCGGCGCAAGTTCAGGCGCAAGCTCCGATTCTTCCCAGGCCCGGCGGCCCTACTGGCGAAGCCGCTGAAGCTGGTGAAGCGTTGGAGGCCTCCGAGCCAGGGGCGGCTCCCACAGCCCGGGCCCCCCAGCCGTCCGGGAAGCCAAAAGGCGCAGTGGTGCTGTCGATCGGACTGCCAGGCTCGGGCAAGAGCACATGGTTCAAACGTCACAACATCCTGCCGTTATCGAGCGATATGGTGCGCATCCTGCTGTTCGATGACGTCACCGAGCAGCGCTACCAGGACCTGGTCTTTTCCACACTGCGCTCCATGTTGCGCGCGCGCTTGCTGGCGCGGCGTCCATGGAACTACGTCGACGCGACTAACCTTTCGGCGCACGAGCGCCGCAGTTGGGTGAAGTTGGCGCACGACTTTGGCTACGAGGCACATGCCGTTTTCTTCGATGTTCCGCCGGAGGTCTGCATCGAGCGTAATCGGCGGCGCGATCGTAATGTCCCCGAGGACGTCATGCAGCGTATGGCCAGCAAGCTGCGTCCGCCCAAGTTCGAAGAAGGTTTTGCCAAGATCACGGTGGTCAGGCTGAAGGGAAAGGGCGAGGGAAGTGTTCCTGCGGAGGAACCACGGCAGGAGCTTTCCATCGCGCCTGACCAGGGCGGCGGGCTGCCACTCCGTGACGACTCCGAAAATTAATTTTTGGCAGCAGTTCAAAAGCTGAGAGCGGCCTGCAGGCCGCTCTTTTCGCAGCGGTCTTCCTTATGGACATCGACAGTACTTCTGCGGGCCGCCGCCATCGGCAACGATGTGCTAACATCCTCGCGACTCGCAGATATTTCTTCGGCTTTGCGAGCAGTCATTCTTTTCCCAGGAGGAATCTAGTCATGCAAACGAAGCTGGACGCATTGATGCAGGCGGGCTGGGCAGCGCTCATCGCGCTTGGCATGCGGGTGCTGGAAGCCCTTGCGCTGTGGATTGTCGGGCGCTGGCTGATCGGATTTGTCATCAACCTCATAGGCCGCGGCATGACCCGCCAGAAAATCGATCCGACACTCATTCGCTATATCCAGAACGCCGTCGGCGCCATCCTCAACATCGTATTGGTCATCGCCATCCTGGGCTTCTTCGGTGTCCAGACTACGAGCCTGGCGGCCCTCATCGCAGCTGCCGGTGTGGCCATCGGCCTGGCGTGGAGTGGCTTGCTGGCGAACTTTGCCGCCGGAGTGTTTCTCATCATTCTGCAGCCCTTCAAGGTCGGTGATTTCGTGACTGCAGGCGGAATCATGGGCACCGTGCATGAGATCGGGCTGTTCGTCACCTACATCGATACCCTCGACAACGTGCGGCATATCGTTGGCAACGGCAAGATTTTCAGCGACGTCATCCAGAACTATTCCACCAATGCTTACCGAAGGGTGGACCTGACCGCCCAACTCGCGCATGGAGTCGATGTGCATGTAGCGATGGCGGCGCTTAAGAAGGCCCTCGCGGCCATTCCCAACGTTATGACCAACCCTGCCCCCGACGTCGAGATCCTGACCTTCAACCTCGCTGGACCGGTACTGGCGGTTCGGCCTTACTGCAACAACAAGGATTACTGGCAGGTGTACTTCGATACCAACCGGCTGATTAAGGAGACATTTACCACCGCCGGCTTCGAAGTACCTGAGCAACACTACATGGTGCGTACGGCGGCCGCAGGTGCCACCGCGGCGCATTCCGCGTAATATAGATTCAGCAACAGGGAAGGGCGGCGGGAGCGCCGCCTCTTCCCCCTTGCCCACTTTGATGCCCTTCGTCCGGAAACGGAAATTGCGTGCCTCTCCGCAGTTGCTTTGCTGCTGAATCGGGCACACAATAAAATTAATAGACCTTTTACACGTTAGTTTTCCCCGGTGTGAAAGCGGACCCGGCGGAGGAGAAGCATGCGGCTAAGCTGTGCCGTAACAGGGTTGATGCTCGTTCTGCTTACCGCGGTAGCCAGTGCAGAATCCAATGGCCCGTTGGGGAACGATCCGGCGCCCGGAACTTCCTGCAACCTGAAGAACGCGCCTTTTTCAGCGGACGTAGTCACCGAGTACGACCGTACCGTCGGCAACGGCGGTCGCATTCATCGCGAGTCGCGCGGCAAGATCTACCGCGACAGCCAGGGGCGGATCCGCACCGAAAGCCAGCCGCCAGCCGTGCAACCTGGGTCGGAGAGGTACGATCGCATTACCATCAACGATCCCATCCAGCAAGTCATGATCTACCTCAATCCCAAGACCAGGACGGCTACCATCTTGCATTTCGGCGAGGTTGGCCCGACTGCTCCACTCACCTCGGCAAAACAGTCCAAGCTCAAGCAGAGCGCGAAGATTAGCCTGGGCGCGCAGCCCGCCATTGGGTCAGGGCCGGCCGATACCCTCGCCACCCCCAACGTTCCCGGCGAACAAGCAAACTTACCTTCGACCCGGTCAGTCCCGCCATCGGATATGAGCACCTCGAATATGGAGGCGACACCGTCCAATAACTCGGGCAAAGCAACCATCGTGTCTCTGGGGACCAGGACGATTGCAGGCCTCAACGCGACTGGCACCAGGACTACCCGGACCATCGATGCCGGTACAATGGGAACCGAGGGGCCCGTTGTCTCCATCACCGACAACTGGGTTTCTTCCGACTTGAAGGTGACGCTGTTGACCGACACGGACGACGGTCAGGCAGGGCACAGCACAAGAAGGCTGGAGAACATTGTTCGCAGCGAACCCAACCCGGCGTTGTTCCTGATCCCACCGGACTACACGGTGAAACAGAACACCACGGCGGTCAGCACAAAGCGTTAAGGAGCGGATTCCAACCGAATGCCTGATCTCGATTTTTCACCGCCCGAAGGCTTGACAGTTTCCCTGTGGCGCTCGCTGCTGCTGAACGTGATTGATCGCGTCGCCCCCGAGCGTTTGCCGCCGCTCGTGCTCACCTCCAAGCCGGTGGAGGTTGGCATCAGTGCGGGCGACCTGCTTGAGCTGCCGTGGTATCGCACCATCTTCAGCAACCTGGCCGACGTGATTTCCCCGGAAATGCTGCCGCCGCTGCAACTGGAGTCCCGGCCTGTGGACGTCGGCGAACTCCTCGGCGATGAGTTGGACCACGGATGGTGGAACTCGCTGCTGGGCAACCTGCGCGACCGGCTGGCGCCCGAGAGACTTGCGCCGCTGCATCTGACTTCGCATCCCGTGCCGGCCTTCGGCGCTGACGCCAGCTTGCTGATCCTCGACTGGTCCTCGCTGATCGCCACTCCAAAGGTTTTCCTGCCCGACGCGCCCCAGCCGGTATCGGCGCCGGGCCTGGCCTTCGAGCCGGCTGCGCCGCCGGCGCCGGTCGCCGCGCCCGCCCATCCCGGACTTCTGGCCACGCGCCTGCAGTTGACCCGCGACTTGGGCCGCACCCGCTTCCGCCGCAGGATTTGGATTGGACTGGCCGCCGCCGAGGCCGTATTTCTTCTGGTAGCGTTGTTCAAGTTCCAGTAACCCAAGGGAGAGCAACCGTGAATCTCAAGACCAGCTCGCGAATGGTGAATGGGATCGTCATCGTGGACATCGTTGGGGAACTCCGGCTCGGCGACGGTACCGGCATCCTGCGCGACGTAGTCCGCGACTTGACCGACAAAGGCTACAAGAACATCCTGCTGAACCTCGCGTGCGGTCCGCCACATTGACAGCGCCGGCGTAGGCGAGCTGATGAGTTGCTTCACCTCGATCCGCAATCAGGGTGGCCACCTCAAGCTCATGAACCTGAACAAAAACGTCCACAACCTGCTGCAGATCACCAAGCTTTACACCATCTTCGAAGTCGAGGAAGACGAACCCACCGCCATCAAATCGTTCCAGTAGCCGCCAACCTCGGTGAACTGCCAACTACTTTCGACCTCCGCCGAGCACAGTCGGAGGCCCCCAAGGCCCGCACATGGTGCCTTTGTTAACTTTTGTGCTGGCCTCGGCAGCGTTCTTCCCGGGTTCGATATTGCCCACCAGGTCGCGAGCGATGCTGTAGAAGCCATAGCTGTGCCCGACCTCTCCGGTGAAAACGCCCGAGGTTGAGCTCGTGTTCGTCAGCCACGGCGCGAAGGCGCCACCATTGTCGGAGACATAGATTGTGTAGTCCTGAATACCCGAGCCAATGTCGTTGCCGGACCACTGCACCGTGAAGTTCGGACAAAGTTGAGTACCGGGCAGCGCCGAGACCTGACTCGTCGGCGGAGTGTTGTCCAGCGTGTTCGTCCAGACGTTAGTGTTCACCGGGTTGTTAGTGTTGAAGACCACGGAGGCTTGATCGGAGATCTGAGTCCCGGTTGAAAGATTCTGTATCGCTTTGTCACTGAACGCCACGCTGGCATTCGCTCCAGGGGGAAGCATGCCAATTTTCTTGTCCGTTGGAGGCATCCCCGTGGCTGGGTCAATTGAGTTGAACGACCACGTAATCGTGTTGGTGCTCGGATTTAGCTGTGCATCCAAGGTCACGAAGAGGCTCTGCACGGGCCTTAAGTCAACATTGGTCATGAATTCGTCGATCCCGGCAGCAGGTTTGAATGATCCCGGCGGGATTGTGATTACAATCGCTGGATTCGTAAGGTTTGGAACTGTGGCAAATGTTAGGCGCAGGGTCGTCACATCGATACCCGGGTCGAGAGGCTGAGTAACGATCACTTCCTGTGCCGCAGTCCCGGCCTTTGGGTCGTTACCAAAAGAAATCACGTACGGCAAGCCCGCTGTTCCCGACATCCATAGCTGGGAGCCAACTCCGGGAGGTCCGGCAAGATAGTTCGGATCAGACGCACTTTGAAGGAGATCTTGGAGATCGATCGCGCAATGGGCACCTGCCAAGTCAACAGGAGAAAAATACGATGCGGCCAGACTCTACAATCATCAACTACACCCTTTCCAAATCCAGTCTCCTTCAAGCAGTTGGCAGCTTCATTTGTGCAGTTGCAGTAAGCGGTGTCACAGGCTTGGCCAGACTGGACGCAGGTTTTTTGACAAGCTGTACAGGTCTTTCGCTCATCGGCACAATTTGAGCCGAGGCCGGTCGCGATGCAGCCGCATATTGACCCAGGTTTGTCGGGTGGTACATCGCACGTCGGCCCGCCCTGCAGCTGCGTACCCACAGGAGTATCTTGATCAATAGTGGCCGAGTAGACGAATGTGAGGCTCTCTTTCGCACCCAGAGAGAGCTGCCATAGAATGCTTAGGCCAGTCTCTGCCGCCGGCTGTGGATCAACAGACGTGACGGTGGAATGGACGTCTGACACCTCCGACAAGAAATGCTGTTCGACATCGATGTTGCCCAAATTCGAGGCAACTATTTGGTAGGTGACATTAATCGGTGGGTTATCGCCCTTGATCGCGAGTGTACCGATCTTTTGTACTTGAATATTCGGCGCCCCCCCCTGCTGGACGGTAAAGCCTCCCCCGAGTTTGGCTGACGTCTGGTCGGGATTCGTGACCACAACATCGCAGGTTCCGGGAGAACTGGAAGTGAGGTCAAAGGTGGCCTGGAGAATTTGTCCGTTGGCACTAATGGTCACATTGGTGCCCGGCACTTGGTTAACGCCGCAATTGAGTTGCGTGGTCGCACCAAGATGAAAGCCAGTTCCAACGATCTCCGGGGTAACTTGACCAGCGTTTCCTCCCGCATTCGGCACAATCCCGCTAATGGAAATTCCGTACGGCGTACCAATCGGAAATTTCGTAACAAATGCATCGCCGTTACCCGCGTACAAGGGTTGGAATGGGAAGGAGGTTATCGGGAAATCAATTGCGTACGTACTGCCAGTGACATAGGCATCGCCAACTTGATCGACCGCGATTCCACCTCCAGGCCAAGGACCATTTGTACGCCAACGTTGTACCACCAAGGTAGCTCGAATAAAGCAGGCCTGTCCCGGTACTGTTGAACTCCGTTACAAAACCCTGGCAAAATGCCGGGTTTGGGTCATTTGGCAGAAAGGCATCACCGGCTATTGGAAAATTCGAAGCACCAGTGTAGCCGGTAACATATGCGTCCTTCGAGCCATCGTCCAGAGCGCAGGCGGCGCTCCACTGTTGGCCACCTTCGCTTCCGCCGAGCAGCGTGGAATATATCAGGTCGTTACCGGCAGCGTTGAGTTTCGTTACAAACGCGTCGTTGTTGTCGGCAACGGTCTGGTAAGCGCCAGGCGTAGTGGGGAATGGCACATTATAGCGCGGGTAACCATAGTAGTTACCAGTTGTGCCTGTCACATAAGCATTTCCAAGCGAGTCAACCGCAACACCATTACCCTCTGTCCCTGCCGAACCTCCGAGAAATGTGGCGTAGAGAAGTGAGGAGACACCGAAAGCGAGTGGGTCGAACTTCGCTACGAAGCCAGAGGGCAGGTAGCCGTTATCAAATCGGCATCCATCTACGCAGTCGGAAGCAGGATAAACGGTCATGAATGCACCGCTTGTGACAGGAAAGTCAAGCGACGAGGTGTAGCCCGTAACGTAGACTTTACCGTAGGCATCGACAGCTATGCCATTGCCCCAGTCGAGGAATATGAGATTGGATGGATTACCGCCTAGGAAACTTGAATAAATGAGTGAGGAAGCACCAGAGGCGGACGGATTCAAAACTGATATGACAGCACCACCGGTTCGGTACGGGGCGTCTATCTGGAAAGCATTTGGTGTCGTGGGGAACGAACCGCCATATCCATGTCCCGTTATGTAGATATTGCCGGTAGAATTCCACTGCGACAGCGTTCGCTGTCGACCCATTACCGAGACAAGTGGAGTAGATGAGGCCGTCGCCGCCGGGAGTCAACTTCGTGATAAATGCGGAGGAGTTGCAGTAACCTTGGAACGCGTTGGCTGTTGTCGGGAAGTCGTAAGTGCCGTAGGTAGCTCCTGCGGAATAAGCAGACCCTGCGGAGTCAACTGCAATTCCATATCCTCCAGCGAGTTGGCCTAAGTACGTGGAGTAAACCAGCGGGGCACTGCCTAGTGCATTAACTTTGGTGACGAAGGCGCTGCCATTGGGCGCAGTAGTCTGGTACGCTCCCTGCGTCGTGGGGAAATCGCTGGAGTGGGTCCAACCCGCAATGTAAGCGTTTCCGGCACGATCGACGGCTATTGCGGTGCCTTGATCTCCTACACTTCCCCCGAGAAAGCTCGAATAGAGAAGGGTGCCTTGGTCCGCTTTCTTGCCGTCACGAGGCTTCGAATAGATCACAGTGGGATCGATGATCAGGTATGACTGCTGGTCATGTTTGGCGACCTCAAAGGTATAAGAGTTCTGCGCTCCAACCTTGAAGTTCCCGCTGAGTAGGACGGACTTCCCGCCAATCTGCTCGTATATGCGGGGGCTCGTTTCGAGCATGTCGCCGAACGCAGTCGCAATTTTCAAAGAGCCGTCATCGCCAACGTGAAGACTCTGGATGCCTTCGTATGCTAGTTGAACCGCACTTGCATCTGCACCGGGATGAACAATGAACTCCTCTTCCAAGTTCGGACCGTTGGCAAAGAGCTTCAGATCGACTCCCTTCGAGATGTCTCGGTACACTACCTCTTTGTAAGCCAGCACGTGCGTGCGCCATTTGTTGGGATCGGAGCCGATGAAATAGTTGTAGATGCCAGGCTGAGGATCGCGGGCCTCGATCACTGGGTTCGGATTGGCACTGACCAGCTTCTGCTTGAAGACTAGCCTTTCGGTTGGAGGCTGGTCCGACTTCGAGGACGGATCGAACGGCTCGCGAGCGCGCGAGGGCGTCTTAAGCGACTCGCGCTTTTCTTCCGCGGCGTCCGGCGACTGCGTGCGCGTTGGGCGCTGAAAGTCGAACACAATCCCCTCGTTGGTGAGCCAGAGGTCTGCACCGTTGCCTCGGACGAGGAACTTCACCCGGCTATCGAACTGTCCCCGGTTCTCGATGAATACCGGCCCTTGAGTTCGCAGCATCTGATTGGCATCCGACAGGCTCGGAGCGGGTGCTGCTTGCGTGGAGGTCTGTTGCCGTGGAACATCTGGCAGGTTGGTTGGCGGAGCCGGCTTGCTCGCATCGTGGGCGCGAGCAGGCGCAGTTGTGGCGCTGGAAGCCAACGCGGGAGCGGTCGCAGCAGCAGAATCCGCAGCCCACGCTGGCTCAACCATGGTGGAGACAAGGACGAGGACGAGCAGTGCCACAGCCGTTGTCAGGGTTTGCGGGAGATATTGGAGAGAAAAGCGGAGAATACTACGGGTTCTCACTGGGGGACCTCCTGGCGCAATGGAAAGTCATGGCCGACTGGGTGCGGCCGCAAACGGATGATTCAAGCTACAGCATTTCCGGGAGTAGGCCTTGGATTGTGCGACGAAGAAGTTTACGTGTCAATCAAATTCCCGTAGCTCTACGACTATCGGTGTAGGCCGCGAAATCCCCAATTTCCCCGCGCGGGGCATATCACACCGCTCTGTGATGTAGGTCCTTTCGCGGGCGTCCGCTGCCGCCTACACTGGTTGTCGAAGGGTGTGGAGGAGTTGTGCCCGCGAGCGACCCGCGGCCTCAGGCGAGCGTCGCAGTTTGCACTAGGACGGGTGACTCCCAGAACATCCTCGAGAGCAGGACTGTGTGGCTCGACCACTGCGTTTGTTGTTTCGCTTCCCACCCCTCCAACCCCGGTTGCCAGTTGTCAGTTCTCTGCGGCCAGCAAAACCCCAGAACCAGTTGTCAGTGGCCAGTGCTCCGTTGCCAGGCACAGCAACTCCGCTTCAGCAAGCTCACCCCAAGCTCTCCGCTCCGCGTCGCTTCCCTCGGGATGGCACGGCTGGCAGGGGGCACACGGCGAGCGAATGGCAAAAAGAGAAGAGCGACCGGCGGAAAGCGGACCACGTCGCTGCTAAGTCCTTATTTCGCAATATTTTACCTATAACTCCAACGGAATCAATATTTTGCGAGGCAAACATTTTTCTTGCCCCTGTGTTTTCAATATTTTGCGCGGCATAGGGGGAGGGGGATACCCCCAGTTGTGACTGGCCAATGGTCAGTTGCCCGCAACCGCAGACTCCCTCCGCTGCTCTTCGCCCAACTGGAGTGACACCCCGTCCAGCGGGGGTGGGGGCGGGGTCACAAAGCGCTGAGCGACCGGCGAAAAGCGAACCGCGGCGCGGCTAAGTCCTTATTCCGGAATATTTTACCTATAACTCCACAGGCTCAATATTTTGCGAGGCAAACATTTTTCTCACCCTGTGTTTTCAATATTTTGCGCGGCATTGGGGGAGGGGGGTACCTCTAAGTCTGTGCGTGGCCAGTCGTCAGTCGCCAGATGCACGCAAGCAGCTTCCCAATGCGAATGGGCCGCAAGTCTCGGAGACAAGAAGATTCCCGCGCCGCCGGCTTGACACCGGCACGGGAAGGGAACGCGCTCCTCCGTGGCGGATGGGTTTGCCTGGAGGAGTTGAAATCAGAGTTATTGCTACATGCCTTCGTTCAGGTATTTGTCGACCATGACCCTCCGGTTCGCGAGTGTTCCGGGCAGCAGCACGAATGTGTTTTATTGCGCGAAGACCTGCAGATTCTTGTTGCAGACTGCTCCTGCGGCGTTATGATCTGCATCTCATTGCGGAAAGTTGTTGCGCTCGTCGTCGGAGGATCAGTGATGATCGCACTTAGCGTGCTGCGACCTGCCCAGACTTCTGCTTTCGCCGCTGTTGCACTGTACCTGTCGATGCCGTCATGTACATGCTGGGCGCAATCGGACTCGCTGAACGAAGCGCACATCGCCCCCCACCGCGCCTCCGACCAGTTCGTGCGAGCAGGTGTTGCCAGCCCCGCGCTCAGCGCCCGAGTCAGACCCTTGCGAGTGGATGTCAACCTTGTGCTGGTGCCGGTGATTGTGACCGATTCGCTGGACCGGCCAATTCTCGATCTTCCCAAACAAGATTTCACCCTGTACGAAGCTGGCGTCGAGCAGCCGATCCGATATTTTTCCTGTGAGGACGCGCCCATCTCGGTCGCGCTGGTGCTCGATTACAGCGCCAGCATGAAGAACAAGATCGAGTACGAACGTCAAGCGGTGCAGGAGTTTTTCACCTACGCCAATCCACAGGATGAATACTTCATCATTACGGTCTCCAGCAAACCCAAACTGATCGCGTCTTCCACGCAATCGATTGGAACCATCGAGGAACGCCTCGCGTCGACAAAGCCCGAAGGAGCAACGGCTCTCTACGACGCGGTCTATCTGGGGATCAGCCAACTGCGAACCGCCCGCTATCAGCGCAGGGCCTTGGTCATCGTCTCCGACGGCGGCGACAACCGCAGCCGGTATACGCTCAGGGAAACCAGGAGCGTGATCGAAGAAGCCAACGTGCTGACCTACGGAATCGGCATCTTCGACGACATGCCGATACCGCTGCTGAAGACCATCGAAGAGCGCTGGGGCAGAAAGTCGCTGAGTGAGATCACCGACGCCAGCGGCGGGCGAACCATCCCCGCCGATGACCGCAGGAAGATACCGGGAATCGCAGCGACGATCAGCCGGGAGCTGCGGAACCAGTATGTGCTGGGCTATTTGCCGAGCAATTCGGCACACGACGGCAAGTGGCGGAAGATCACGATCCGCACGAGCGCGTCGGCGACGCCTCGGCACGTTCACTACAAGGAAGGGTATCTCGCGCCGGAACAGTGAAGCGTGGGCAAGTTTTTTCGTGCAAACAGCTATGACGCGCAGCAACCCGATCGCTCGCACGCGTGGAAGGCGCGACCGGCGATCTCGTCGAGTTCCGCCAATGGCGCGCGAATTGAGGGACGCGCTATTGATGGCCGTCCGGCAGAGAATTGCTCGCGCTACTCACAAACCCTGAGCAGCGCAAGCACTAAATTTCACTGGGCCCCGATAACAACCATCTGCGCCTGCGCAGCCTTGCTCTTGCCGTAGGTTGCGTTTTGAGCGGTGGCGCTAACGTTGTAGGTAATGCATCCTGGTGTCTTGGCCACGACGGAAACCGGCTTCTCGCTGCCGCCCATGATGGTGCCAGCCGGGTCGAACGGAGAAGAAGCACCAGGATCGATGAGGAACCCGGTTCCCTTGGACGAGGATTTCCAGGTCACCGTGGTTCCCGCCGTAACACAGAAAAGGTCATTCCCTTTTGCCCCCGGAATGCTTGGGGTGGCCGACGACGAGTACGCTGTCCGCTTAACGTTCACGGTACACGGAGTGGACGCAGATCCACAGGTGTTGGCGGCACTACACAAGCTCGCCGGGTTGGGATTTGCGCAAGCATCTTTCATGTTGTCTTTCTTCTTGTCCTCGGCTGTGGCAAAGCTGGCGATCAGCAGGATGGGCAACAGCAGCAGGGCACAACGAATCGTAACGCAGCGCTGAATCTTCATAAGCACCTCATTCGGAATGAAATTGAATGACTACGGCCCGGAATTGCTTTTCAGAAGCTTGCCACCGAGCCGATTCGGACCGCGAGTAAAGCCGTCCGCTAGTTCTCGCCGGGTGTTCCCTTCCAATCGATAATGTTAGCCAGTCTCCACGCATTCTGCCTTAGGTCCAGCGACAATTGGCCATCGGCATCGATCCCCAACTGAGCTGCCGGGTACAGAACGCCGGCGCTCTTGCTCTTGTCCTGGTCGTTGAGGTCGATCTCGCCAGCAGTCAAGTTGAAGGATTGCGATTGCGTATCAGCGAAGGCTTCACCAAACCTGATCTGGCGGTTGGTCGCGAAGCGGATCTTCCGTCCCGTCGGAGTCGGGAACAACATGATATAGCTGACGTCGTACCCGAGTGTGCCCGTAATGTTGATGTGGCCCACTGCCTTCATCTTTTCGAGCGCGTTCACCAACCCTTTATTGGAATCCTTTTGGAACGCCTGGACGAGAATGTCTCGATCCGCCGGCGTCGAATACTCGTAAATGATCAAAGTGACGCCGACGTTCCGGCCCATTTGGGTGCTGGTGCCAAAAGCGGTGGCGTCGATGGTTTCATACTTGTCTCGGGAAAATCCAGGGACGCTCAACAACAGCAGCCCACTGGTCAAAATCAGAAGCCTTGATATCCATGATTTTGCGTGCATTGTCTCTCTCCTTGTCGCTGCAACTCTGGCAGGGACCGTTTTCGGATTTGGCTGACATGCTATGTCGGCGGTACGGAGACTATAAATCATTACAATCGCCTGCGCCATGGTCAAGAGGAGTCATTGAGCCAGGCTTCACTCTGGCGGGTTCGCCTCCTCAATGTCGTTCCGGGATAGCGGCCGGTCCGCAGCCGTCAGCCAAAACGCCCGCTCGCTCCCCGCTGTCATCCTGTGGGCTGAGAGGCGTAATGCCCGGATCAGAGAATAGTAGATCGGCAAGCGCGTCCGACCTTTACTTCCGCGAGCGTTGGGATCGACCGAGCTGACCGGAGCTGTGAAATGGTGCGTGCAGTCACTCCGGGGTCTTACTCCAGCGAACAAATGGACAGCGCATTCCTCTCACCCGAGGTCGCATTGCGCTTGGTAGCATCAGGGTGCCAGTGTGGATTATGATTTCGCGTTCCTCGATTGCGTCCTTGGGTCGGAGAGAAACGATGGCCAAAGACATCGTAGTTGACATCGCGGGCAAGCACCTGAAGCTGTCGAACCTCGACAAAGTGCTGTACCCGGACGCCGGTTTCACCAAGGGACAGGTCATCGATTACTTTGTGCGTGTGGCTCCGGTGCTTCTGCCCCATCTGCATGGCCGGGCGCTCACGATGAAGCGTTATCCGAACGGGGTGAGCGGTCAATATTTCTATGAAAAAAACTGCCCTGAACACCGCCCCGAGTGGGTGAAGACGGCGCGCGTGTGGAGCTCGGGGAACAACAAGTGGATGAACTACTGCATGGCCGAGGACCTGCCTACGCTAGTGTGGGCAGCGAACCTGGCCGACCTCGAACTGCACACCAGTCTTTCGCTGAGCAAAGACGTCCTTCGGCCCACGTTCCTCATCTTCGACCTCGATCCGGGCGCGCCGGCCAACATCGTGCAATGCTGTCAGGTTGGTCTGTGGGTACGCGACATTTTCGCCCAGCTTGGTCTGAACTGTTTTGCGAAGACCTCCGGCTCGAAGGGAATGCAGATTTACGTTCCGCTCAACACTGCCGTTACCTATGAACAGACGAAAGCGTTTGCCCACGAGATGGCGCGACTGCTGGAGCGGCAACATCCGGCGCTGGTCGTCTCCGACATGAAGAAAGTGCTCCGCACTGGCAAGGTCTTTGTGGACTGGAGCCAGAACGACGATCACAAAACGACGATCTGCGTGTACTCGCTGAGGGCCAAGGAGCGGCCGACCGTCTCGACGCCTTTGAAGTGGGAGGAGGTTGAGAACTGCCTGAAGAAAGGTGACGCAAAGCTGCTGGTGTTTGAATCGGAGCGGGTGCTGGAGCGAGTGAAGAAATATGGTGACCTGTTTGAGCCGGTGCTGAAGTTGAAGCAGAAGATGCCACGGATCGAGGCGCTGCAAACGCGAGCGGGCGAGAGCGCAGCGTCCGCGGCGATGTTCTGTTTCGAGGAAGAAAACCGTCCGACGGGCGAAGTAACCCGATGAGTGAGTATTTGTTCTTGTACGGCAAGCTCACCACGGAGACACGGAGGACACTGAGTTTTCGTATTCCATGGAGTTCTCTCCGTGATCTCCGTGCCTCCGGGGTTAGTTTTCATCCGTATGAGTGGGCCGCAGGCCCATGTGACACTCAGGATGACAGAATTGTGCTGCGGCGATGGACAATCGGCAGAACGCACACATTGCCGCAGTGAACGAGGACGCCTATGACCGCCGAGTCATCTGATGCCGAAGCCAGACATAGTCTTCCCCTTTACGTTGGCACCTCCGGCTGGTCGTACACCATCTGGAAGCCCGCGTTCTATCCCCAGGATATTGCGTCGAAAAACTTTCTGAAGTTTTACGCGACGCAGCTCACGGCAGTCGAGGTGAACTACACATTTCGCAGCCGGCTGTCGGAGAAAGCAGCAACCGGATGGATGGCCGACGTGGGGCCAAATTTTCGCTTCGCGCTGAAGGCGAACCAGTTCATCACGCACATTCGCCGGCTGAAGAATGTCGAGGAGCCGATGCAGCGATTTCTTCCCACGCTGCAACCGCTGGCCACGCAGCTTGGGGCGGTGTTGTTTCAGTTGCCGCCGAACCTGAAAGCGGACGTGCCGTTGTTACGCGACTTCCTCGCGCTGCTCCCACGAAACTTCAGGGCGGCCTTTGAGTTTCGCCACGAATCGTGGTTCAACGACGAGGTTTATCAGGCGTTGCAGGAACGCAACGCGGCGCTTTGCGTTGCCCAGACCGAAAAACTCAGCACGCCCGAGGTCCGGACCGCCAACTTCATCTACTTCCGTTTTCGCCAGCCCGCTTATTCCCCGAAGAGCTGAAGAATCTGGCAGGTCGCGTCGAGCGCTGCGTCGCCGACGGACTGGAAACCTACGCCTTCTTCAAGCACGAAGAAGATCCGCGCAGCCCGCTGAATGCAGTCGAGTTACTGCGGACGGTGGCCACAAGAATCGGTCCTGATTCCACGATTGCAACCTAGATCTTGATCTTGTTTCATAAACACTTGCCCAGCATCTTTCGGTGGAAGCCCGGGCCTTCAGAGACTGTGTCGCAACTGGTGCCGCCGCTACGCGGCTTGGCTCAATTCCCCACTTGACCCCGGGCTTGTGCCCCGGGCTCAAACCACCGCCGCCGCTTCGCGGCTCGTCCTTGCCGTTTTCCGGTGGATTGTTCCACCACCGAGCGTTGCCCAGTTGCGACACAGCCTCTGAAGCGCCGCACGACCCGAACCTCTCCCATGACTTTTTCAGCAGCCCCCTGAAAGGCGTGCTCCAACTCTTGCCCAATATGTACGGCGTGAAACCGCTCTAGGCGACCTCACCCGCGTCCGAAGCAGAACGGACCGCTGTTGCCAACTTGGGTTCTCCACTACTTGGGCCTACAATCCAGACCAGCACAAGCTCTACACTTTTCTGTGCGTGGAGGCACTCCGTGCCCGGTATTGCTGGCCTTGTCGTTATCGCTATCGTCGTCCTCTACATCATCAACTCGGTCAAAATCCTGGCTGAGTATGAGCGTGGCGTCATCTTCCGTCTGGGGCGTCTGCTCGGAATTCCCAAAGGTCCGGGCATCATCCTCGTTTTCGCTCCGGTCGACCGCATCGTACGGGTCTCGCTGCGGCAAGAGGCGTTGGAGGTTCCGCCGCAGGACATCATCACCCGCGACAACGTGACGCTGAAGGTCAACGCCGTTATCTTCCTGCGCGTGATCGATCCCAACAAGGCCGTGGTCGCAGTCTCCAACTACATGTATCAGACCTCGCAATTCGCGCAGACCACGCTGCGGTCGGTGCTGGGCGAAGTCGATCTCGACGAACTGCTGGCGCACCGCGAGAAGATCAATTTGCGGCTGCAATCGATCCTCGACCAGCACACTGATCCGTGGGGCGTGAAGGTGACGAACGTGGAAGTGAAGCAGGTTGACCTGCCGGAGACCATGACGCGCGCCATGGCCAAGCAGGCCGAAGCCGAACGCGAGAAGCGCTCGAAGATCATCCACGCCGAGGGCGAATTTGCGGCGGCGCAGCGCTTGGTTGACGCGGCCCATCTGCTGGCCACTGAGCCGACCAGTATTCAGTTGCGTTACTTGCAGACCTTGACCGAGATCGGCGTGGAGAAGAACACGACCATCATCTTCCCCGTTCCCGTGGATCTGCTGGCCGGACTCCAGCAACTGGTGAGGCGCGACGCCGCCAAGATCGCGAAGGATGAGAAAGCGGAAGGACAATAGTGAGGTAGAGGAGGGCCATGGTTTCAGAAGATACCGAGATAACGTTGGGCATGGGGCGCTTGCTGGGATTGTTTTTTCTTCTGGCGGCGATTTGCGGTGTGTTCTTTTCCATCGGTTATTCCCTGGGCAAGAGTTCTACCCGCGAACAAGCGCTGAACGACCAGCCGCCGCAGGTATTGGCGGCCTCCCCCGCGAGTGCGGCCACCTCGGCGCAAAGTGAAGACAAGCCCTCTGCCGCAATCCCCGCGAAGTTCGACGCGCAACCGCCGGCGCACGCTCCGGCTGCGGATTCGACCTCAAAGAGCGACCTCACCTTCTACAAGGCCGTGCAACAGAGTGGAACCAGTGCGCCATCGCCCGCGAAAGATAATCCGCCGGCGGTCGCTCCCAAGACTTCGCCTGGAGATGAAACCACGGTCCCAGCGAGCGCTAACAGCCGTGTTCCTTCGAGCGAAGTTGCGGTGGGCCGCACCGCCAGCGCTACTCCTCCTCCCAGCCACTCCGTTCCCATGACGGGTCCAGGAACCATCGTCGTGCAGGTCGCCGCCCTTTCCCGCGAGGACGACGCCGTCTCTCTGGCGGGCGCGTTGCGCAAGAAGAATTACAACGTCTTCGTGGTGAATAATCCTGCCACCAACGACAAGTTCTACCACGTGCAAGTGGGCCCATTCGCCACCCTGCAGGAGGCCGATGCAATGAGGGCCAAGCTGAACGCAGAGGGATACAACCCGATCGTGAAAAGGTGAGGAGCGCTCCGCTGCTTGCCTAGCCAGCCTTGCGGATCGCACTCCCACTTTGTGGGACTGTGTCTTCATCCAGCGACGCGCCGTCGCGGTCCACTTGTGCTGCGGCATGCTCTGCATATTCCATCGAGGCTACCGCGATTACCCGGGACTCACCCGTGATCAACCTTGCCCCGCGCGCATACGTGAGGTAACTCCATGCCCACTGGAACATGACCACGATGCGGTTGCGGAAGCCGATGAGGAAGAAGATATGGATGAACAGCCATGACAGCCACGCGATGAATCCCGAGATGTGCAGCTTGCCGAATTGCGCAACCGCCGCGGCGCGGCCAATCGTAGCCAACGAGCCTTTGTCCACGTAGTGGAACTTCTGACGCGGATTCCCAGCCAGATCGGCCGCGATCTGGCGAGCGACGTACCTGCCCTGCTGCATCGCGACCGGAGCTACACCGGGCAGTAGCTTGCCGTCCGCATGTTTCAGGCTGGCCAGATCGCCGACCACGAACACCTCGCGATGTCCCGGAATGCTGAGATCAGGCTCGACCAGCACGCGGCCAGCGCGGTCCACCGGTGCTCCTAAAGCACGGCCCAGCGGCGAGGCAGACACTCCTGCGGCCCACAGCACGACGGCCGCCGGTATCGTTTCATTTCCGACGAGCACCTCGCCAGAGCGAACGTCGGTCACCGCCGAGTTGGTGCGAACCTCGACACCGAGATGCTGCAATTGCTCGACAGCGCTGCGGCGCAGGTCCGGGGGATAGGCCGCTCAACACGTCAGGGCCGGCCTCGACCAGCAGAATGCGGGTCTTCGCGGGATCGATGTGACGAAAATCGTCGGCCAGCGACTTGCGGGCGATCTCCGCCAGCGTTCCCGCCAATTCAACGCCAGTCGGGCCGCCACCCACGACGACAAAACTCAAAGGACGATGATGCCCGGTCAGCGCCGCTTCACGCTCCGCAAGTTCGTAAGCCAGCAGAATGCGGCGGCGCATCTCGAGCGCATCTTCGACGGTCTTCAATCCGGGCGCAAGGGGTTCCCACTCGTCATGCCCAAAGTAAGCATGGCTTGCTCCGGCGGCGACGACGAGATAGTCGTAGGAAAGCTCACAGCCATGAAGCCTAACGAGACGCCGTGCGAGATCGAAACCCAGCACTTCGCCGAGCAGTACCTCGACGTTCTCGTGTTTCGCCAGAATCTCACGGATGGGCGCTGCGATCTCGGCTGGCGACAACCCTGCGGTCGCCACCTGGTAAAGCAGCGGCTGAAACGTGTGATGGTTCTTGCGGTCCACCAGGGTGATATCGGCGGGCAGGCGCGCCAGCGTTTTGGTGGCCTCAAGCCCACCAAATCCACCGCCTACTACCACAACCCGCGGACGAGAATGTTGAGTCATGACCTAACATTATGAGATGCGCAGCCAGCTTCGAAGGTAGCAACCTCGATGAACGCCGCGCTCGATTTTGCTATGCTAGATTAGTGAGTGTGGGCCCGTAGCTCAGTTGGTAGAGCAACGCACTTTTAATGCGTGGGTCGCAGGTTCGATTCCTGCCGGGCTCACCATTTCCTGACTGTGCGCTCCCCGCGGAATTACCCTTCCTTCTCAACAAAAACCGCAGTCCCGTAGGCCAGCACCTCAGTAACGCCGTTCATCACTTCGGTTGCGTCGTAACGCATGCCGATGACCGCATTGGCGCCAAGTTCAGCCGCGTGCTGCAACATCAGGTCGAATGCGTGTTCTCGCGTCTGCTCACACAGGTTGGTCAGCAAAGTGATGTTTCCGCCGATGAGCGTTTGCAAGCCCGCGCCGATGGTCCCGACAATCGAACGCGAGCGCACGATGATGCCGCGCACCAGTCCGAGATTGCGGACAATCCGGTATCCATCAAGAGTGAAAGCGGTCGTCACCATGTTGTGTGACACCATGACGGCACGATTTGGCATAACAGCGCTGGTGCTCATGCGGTTCTCCTGATCAAATCCGACGGCAGCATAGCACGCCTGAGTCACAGGATGCGGTGCGCACCCCAACGCCGCCGCGTACACTCGGATAGAGGAGCCGGTGATCCGCTTTGAGTGCGCAATCTGCCCCAAATAATAGACGGTTTGTCGTTGTGATGTTCCTCAGTTTTGCGCTGGGGATGGCGGTGGCGCTTGCGGTTTACCTTTTGTGGAGATCTCAACCCGCCAGCTTCCAACGGTTATCAGCCGCGGCGGCATTCGTGGTCTGCCCGCCGTTTGTACTGTCCTACGCAATCGGCGCTGCGCCGGATTCTGACTTTGCGCTGGTGCTGGGGCTGGGGACAATCCTTCTTGCCAACGGATTTCTGTACGCGGGTGTAGCGGCGGGAATCTACGCCGTGCTGACGGTGCTCAGGAAGAAAAGCAAGCACGGTTGACTATCCTCCGCCAGCCGGCTGCTGTTGCGTCATGCAGTGCAGCGCTCCCAGCCCCCAGATGAAATCGCGACAGTAGACGCCGACGATCTCGCGGCCAGGGAAGACCGCTGCGAGCGTGTTCAACGCGACGGGATCGTTGGGATCGCCGAACACGGGCACGAGCACAAGCTTGTTAGCAATGTAAAAGTTGGCGTAGCTGGCGGGCAGCCGCTGTCCCTCGAAGTACACGGGAGCGGGCATCGGCAATTTCACCACGCGCAGCAGATTGCCCGATTGATCGGTACTTCTAGTGAGGCGGCGGAAATTTTCGCGCAGTGGCTGGTAGTTGGGATCGCTGCGATCGGGCTCATAGACCGTGACCACCGTGCGTGGCGCCACGAAGCGGGTGATGTCGTCCACGTGCCCGTGCGTATCGTCGCCCGCGATGCCGCGCTCCAGCCAGATGACCTTCTTGACGTCGAGGTAATCGGCAAATAGCCGTTCGAGTTGCTGACGCGTGACCCCAGGATTGCGTTGCTGCACATCGCTCAGCAAGCACTCTTCGGTAGTGATAAGGGTGCCGCGTCCGTTGACGTCAATGCTGCCTCCCTCAAGCACAACCCGCCTCGGTTTACCGTCGACAGTCACCGCTGGTTGCCACACCGGAAAGTCCGACAGCTCAGCGATTTTCGTCGAGATCATCGCGTCAAGCTTCCAGTCGTTGTACTTGGCCCAGGCGTTGAATCGCCAGGCAGTGGCCGCAACCGGAGGAAGGTCGCCCCCCTTGCGCGAGTCGCGGCGAACGAAAATCGGCCCCGAGTCACGCGTCCAGACACGGTTCGTCCGAATGGGGAAGAACCGAATGGTGGCGGCAGGTTTTCCCGGCTCTCCGGCTCTCTCGGGTAGAACGTGCGAGCGCACCAGGACCGCGCGCGCCTTCGCCTCGGTCGATTCGTTCTCCACCAGGATGTTGACGCGCTCCACTCGCGCGAGGAGGCGGACGATCTCGGCATAGATCCATGGGACCGTCTCGAACTTGCCAGGCCAGTCGGAGCGATTGTGCGGCCACGCGATCCATGTGGACTGGTGCGGCTCCCATTCCGCGGGCATGCGATACCCAAGCGCGGCGGGGGTTTGCGAGAGAGTGCGGTGAGCAGCCATGGGGATTCGATTTAAAGGGGTACGCCTTTAGACGTGTCGTACAGGACGCACATCAGGAACGGCTTGAGCCACTGAGGGAAATCGCACAGGGCCAAACCGAGGTACCTCAGGGGCTAAAAGCCCAAGCATCAAACGGACTCAACGGCACGGCTAAAGCCATGCCCCTTCAAAGCCGATATTGCTGGTCGATCTCATCTATATCATGAACCTCTGCGTGATTTGGCCGTAGGCGTCGACGCGGCGATCGCGCCAGAACGGCCAATTGCGGCGAACGTCTTCCATCCGTTTTAGGTCCACTTCGGCGACCAGCACCGTCTCTCTGTCGTGAGCGGCCTCAGCGATCACTTGTCCGAAAGGGTCGGCGATGAACGATCCGCCCCAGAACTCGAGGCCCTTGCCGGGCGCTTCGTTTCCACGAATGTTGCCGGTCTCGAAGCCCACGCGATTGGGCACGGCAACGTACACTCCGTTGGCGATGGCGTGGGCTCGCTGAATTGTTCGCCAGGCGTCATATTGCGCCTCGCCGTACTGCGCCTTCTCGTCCGGATGCCAGCCGATCGCGGTGGGATAGAAGAGAACGTTCGCCCCCTGCAGCGCGGTCAGCCGCGCTCCCTCGGGATACCACTGGTCCCAGCAGACGAGCGTGCCGAATTTGCCGAAATCCGTCTCGAACGTCTTAAACCCAAGGTCGCCCGGGGCGAAGTAGAACTTTTCGTAATACAAGGGATCATCGGGAATGTGCATCTTGCGATAGATGCCTTGCAGTTCGCCTTCACGGTCGATGACCGCCGCGGTGTTGTGATAAACACCAGGAGCGCGGCGCTCGAACAGGGAAGCGATAAGCGTGATGTTCAGTTCGCGGGCAACTTCACCGAGGCGCTTGGTTGTTGGCCCGGGAATCGGCTCGGCCAAATCGAACAGCGCGACGTCTTCACGCTGACAGAAGTACTGGGTCAGAAATAGTTCAGGGAGGCAGACAATCTCGGCGCCCTTGGCCGCGGCCTCGCGCACATGCGTGATCGCACGTTCCAGGTTCTGCTCAGGCTCCGGCGTGCACGACATCTGCACAACGCCAATGTGGAAATTCCGTTCGAGCAACGCTTGACCCCGCGTGAAGTGCGTTTCAAGAATAGCATTCTGCGCGAGGCGTCAAGGCGGAACGGTTGTTAATGCGCGGTGAATGGTTCTCGCCGTTGACGAGAGCGACAACAAACCTGTAGGTTCGATTGTTCAACTGTTTCTTCACTGTCAATCCTACCGAGCGGGCGCGCTTTCCAGTCCGAAGCGTAGGAAACTGCTTCTCTCAACAAAAGCAGGTCCCTCGACTCGGACTAAAGTCCTCGCTCGGGATGACAGACTTAGGTTATGGAGGTGAAATGTGAGCGACGGGCAGGACAAGAGTCACGGCGAAGGCATTGAACGCCAACTCCACGATCCCATTGCTGACAAACTGGTACCGCTGGCGCCACTCGACCTGTCGAAGATCACGACGGTGGACGACCTGGTTCGCGCGATGGGTAACACTGCTTTCACCGGGCGGCAGGTGGGCGAAGGCGCCGACGTCCTGGAAGCGATGGCGCGCGACCAGGAATGCTTTGTCGTGATGACCCTCGCCGGCGCGATGACTGTCGCCAAGCAGGGGCTGGTGATTGCCGACCTCATCGATCACGGCATTGTGAAGGCGGTTGTCTCCACCGGCGCGCTGATGGCGCACGGGCTGGTCGAGGCGGCCGGTCGCTCGCATTTTCGCTATGACCCGAGGATGAACGACGTTGAACTTTACGAAGCTGGCTACAACCGCGTGTATGACACGCTCGAACCTGAGACCAACCTCGACTTCGTGGAGCGTATCGTTGCCCAAATTCTGAAGAACTGGGACGCGACTGAGGTGGTCGCCTCGCACAAGCTGAACCGCGCCATTGGCAAGCATCTCAGCGAGAACGTGAAAGAGCGCGGCATCCTGAAATCGGCGTATGAGAAAAATGTGCCAGTGTTCGTGCCCGCCTTCAGCGACTCCGAGATGGGTCTGGATTTCGCGCTGCACAATCGTATGCGACGGAAGAACAACATGCCGCCGCTGCGCTACGATCCGTTCGAAGACTTGGAATATTTTGCCGAAACGCTGCTCAAGCAGACTCGGCTGGGCATTTTCACCATTGGCGGCGGCGTGCCACGCAACTGGTCGCAGCAGTTCGGACCATTCATCGAGTTGCGCCATCGCCGCGGCGGCGAAGATGTGCCGCTCAAGCGCTATCACTATGGCCTGCGCATCTGCCCTGAGCCGGTGCATTGGGGTGGATTGTCGGGTAGCCCGTATAGCGAAGCGGTTTCGTGGGGCAAGTTCGTGCCACAGGAGGAGGGCGGCCGGTTCGGTGAAGTCTTCCTGGACGCAACTGTCGGTCTGCCGCTGATCGTGGGCGCCGTTCTCGAAAGGTTGAAGGCGTAAGATTGACCTGGAGGTTCCTATGAGTTCCATGTCAATGATTCAGGACTTCCTCGCCCAGAAACGGCTTGCGGTAGTGGGCGTTTCGCGTCAGCCGAAAGATTTTTCTCTGGCCCTTTTTCGTGAATTACGTAAACGCGGGTACGACGCTGTGCCCGTGAATCCCGAGGCGGAACAGATTGACGAGCAACCTTGCTTTGCTCGACTGCAGGCGGTCCATCCGCCCGTGGACGGCGCGCTGCTGATGACGTCGCCGGCGGCTACGGATGTCGTCGTACGCGATTGCGCCGAAGCCGGTATCAAGCGGGTGTGGATGTATCGCGCTGGCGGAGCCGGAGCGGTGAGCCCCGAGGCGGTCAAATACTGCGAGGAGAAGGGCATCGCCGTAATCCCCGGAGAGTGTCCCTTCATGTTCCTTCCAGAAGGGTCGTGGTTCCACCGTTTTCACAGAGTGTTGAGGAAGACTGTGGGTAGGCACCCGCAGTAATCGGCCACACGCTGTTCCGGCTCCGGTTCAGGCCCGGCAAGGTCTAAACCCCGGAGCCGGCGCAGGCTTCCGCGGAACTCTTGGGTGGCGTCGCTGAGGCTCCCCAGTTGGGGCTTGTTATTACCAGCGGGAGCGCGGCCACCCTGTCGCCGACTAAAGTCGGCTCGTTACTTATAGACCGCCTACCCAGGACTCCGCCTTCGGCTCCGTCCTGGGCTAACTGCAAGTCCGTCCCTTCGGGACTCGAGTGGCGATTCGCGACCGTCGTTCTCGACGCGGGCGCTCTTCAAAGTTTTGCCGCACTCGCGGAACGTCATGTTCTCTGCTTTGCTACCAGTATTACGTTTCCAGTCGAAGAAAAGTTCAGCGTAAGACTTGGTGATGTAG
The DNA here is from genome assembly GCA_963831675.1 of uncultured Acidobacteriaceae bacterium. Taxonomy (GTDB): domain Bacteria; phylum Acidobacteriota; class Terriglobia; order Terriglobales; family Acidobacteriaceae; genus Bog-257. Next base: position 45,305 of record CAWHRM010000010.1, on the reverse strand, counting down.
TCTGCCGGCTTCACACCAAGCTCACGGGCGACATTGTCAATCCATCGCGACTTCCCCTCGATCTCCGCAATATCGCCGATGGGCGTGTGATCGAGAACGACGTGGCCTTTGCCGTCGCTCCATTCGGCGCGAAACTTTTCATACACGAACGACGCTGAGTAGCCCAGCGCACGCAGGATCGCGCCCATTTGTCGGCCATCGACGACACCGGTCTCTAGCTCGCCTCGCGACTTGTGCCGCCCGAGCCTGACTTTCGCTTTGTGCGTGATCCGCCACTTCCCGCCATAGTCGCGCAGGCGCAGCAGTTCACCTTTGCGCCGCAGCTTCTGCCCGGGGAGGTCATAGAGTGTGTTGACTTCGTGTGTGGACGGCGTCACTTCGCGAAATCCCAACTCGCGAAGCTTTTCTTCGAGCGCCCTCAGGTCGGGTACTAGGAACTTGATTTCGACTTCTTGTGGCTCGGACATGAGGGAAGTGTAACTGCGATATTCGCTTTTCGCTATTGGCTCTTCGCTAAGAACGGCATGCTCCGTCCAGCTCGAGGTTTCCCAATTGTGAGAGAAATGCTTAGGCTGGTCGGCAACACTTCGGACAACGCTGTCTGATCCTCGGAATTGGCGTTCCCGTAGAAGGAGGCGCAGATCGCGCCATTCGCAGAAGGCGATCTATCTCCGCCCGTTCACCTTTTGTGAAGTTTGTAAGCACTCGCACGTTCCTCAAATAGATGTGCCGCGCTAGAGTTGGTGCAAGCGCTTGAAAGTCGGGTCCTTCCTCTTCGAATAAGATGAAGTGTTCAAAGGTAACTAGTGGTCCTCGCTGCTTGGGTCGCCGAATTTTTGTAGGCGTTATCCCGATCCAGTTCACTTTGCCGTCAATGCCGGCTGCTTTGGCGTCGCTGCCAATTCCACCAACGCCGATAACAGCATCGAAGTCACGCTTCCTGACTTGCCCCATGCAGTCCCGTACGCCGAAACGACCTGTTCTGTCTGGGTCGCCTGTGTGAGTTCGTTTGTAAACCAGTGTCTTGCTGACCATTCGTATAGCAGCCTTCTAGCTTTCTCTCTGCACTACAAACTCCGGCACCCAGAGCAGCACGCGCTTGATGTGTGAGTCGGGGAAGGTACAAATCGCCTCGCGTGCCTTGTTGGAAAGCTCGACGGCCTGCGCATAGGCCGCATCGATAGAACCATGGCGGTTCAGGATGGCCACGATGTCGGCGGGAGTAATGCCGTTAAAGCCACCGTTATTCAGAACGGACTCAATGGTCCCGCGCTCCTCTGCGCTGCAGTGTTGCAGCGCGTGCAGCACTGCCATGGTAGCTTTGCCCTCGCGCAGGTCGCTGGCCACCGGCTTACCCAGTACTTCCTCTGATGCTGTGAGATCGAGCACGTCGTCAACGATTTGGAAAGCCATGCCGAGATTGCGTCCATAATCCGCGAGCCGGCGCTGATCGGCTTCGCTGGCGTCGGCCAGGATCCCGCCCAGCTTCATGCAGACCGAAAACAAGCAGGCAGTCTTGCGATAGATGAGCTCGAAGTGCTCCTCCATGGTGATTGACTTGCCGAGCCGCTCGATCTGCAGCAGCTCGCCCTCCACCATCGCTTGCGTGAGCTCAATAAGGGTATCGAGAATCTGGAAATTGCGCTCCTGCACGGCGATCTTGAAGGCCTGCATGTAGAGCCAGTCGCCGGCGAGCACGCATTTGGCGTTGCCCCACTGCGTGTTGGCTGCGGGACGCCCGCGTCGCGTCTGTGCTTCGTCAATAATGTCGTCGTGGACCAGCGTTGCTGTGTGAATGATCTCGACCACGGCGCCCAGCTTGATGGCCCCTTGGCCGGTGTAATTCATGAGTTTGCACGAGAGCAGCAGAAGTGCAGGCCGCAGCCGTTTGCCGCCGCCTGCGCGCAGGTATTCGCCGATTTCCGTAATCGCGCGCACGCCGGAGACCGTGTCGCGGCCGAATTCGCGTTCGATGGCCGCGAGGTCGTCGTGCAGCAAGTCAAAGACTTCCTTGGCATTGTGGGTTACGGTCGTGCTCAAGTATTTGCCCCGTCAGTTGGATCGGTAATTCGTGAACTGCATGTCAATTCCGAAATCGCTTTGCCGCAGCGTGGCGATGATTTCCTGCAGTGTATCGCGGTCCTTGCCGCTGACGCGAACCAAATCACCCTGGATGGCAGCCTGCACTTTCTTCTTCGAGTTCTTGATGAGCTTGACGATCTCGCGCGCCTTCTCGATTGGGATCCCCTGCTGCATGGTGATGCGCTGGCGCACGGTCGAGCCGGCGGCCTCTTCGATCGCGCCATACGTCAGCGCTTTCAGCGGCACCCCGCGCTTCACCAGCTTGCTCTGGAAGACATCGTTCACCGCCTTCAGCTTGTAGTCATCGGCAGAGGTAAGCACCAAGGCCTCTTTGCCGTCCATCTGAATGTCGGACTTCGAGTCCTTCAGGTCGTAACGCGTGTGGACTTCCTTCAGCGCCTGCTGAATTGCGTTGGATACTTCCTGCAGATCGACTTTGCTGACGATGTCGAAGGATTCAGCCATAAGCCATCAAGTGTAACAAGAGAGAGAGCAATTTCTGTAACCGAGCGATGCCGGCTAGACGTATCGGCTACGGAACGTAGCACCTCAGTCGGGTTTCGTGAGCTGGAAGAAATTGAGGAAGTTGTGCGAAGTCAGGCGGCCAATTTCCTCGCGCGAAAGTCCCCGCAATTCGCCGATCTGCCCGGCTGTCTCGACTACATATGCCGGCTCGTTACGGTGGCCGCGATGGGGCACGGGCGCAAGGTAGGGACAATCGGTCTCGATCAACATGCGGTCGAGCGGCACCATGGTTGCTGCGTCGCGAATATTCTGCGCCTTGGGATAGGTAATGTTGCCGGCGAATGAAATCACAAATCCGAGGTCAAGTGCAGCCTGAGCGTGTTCGACCGTGCCGGTGAAGCAGTGCAGCACACCGCCGAGGCCGCTGGAGGCCCAGTTGTCGCGAATCAGGCGCAGCAGGTCGTCCCAGGCGTTCTCGCTGTTGTCCGACGGTCGGCAATGAATTACGATCGGCAGCCTCGCCGACCGTGCCATCTCCATCTGCTGCTGGAAGACGCTCTGCTGCACCTCGCGCGGCGAGTGATCGTAGAAGTAGTCAAGCCCAATCTCGCCCCAGGCAATGACTTTGGGATCGCGCGCCAATCGTTCGAGCTGGTCGAAGTCTTCCTGCTTCGCGAGGGCTGCTTCGTGGGGATGAATGCCAACCGTCGCGTAAACGCAGTCATGCTGCTGCGAGAGTCTGATTGCGCAATCGAGGGTACCCGTTCCGGGGCCGTCTCCATTGCCGATGGCGAGGATGGTCGTGACTCCGGCTTCCTGGGCGCGCGTAAAGACCTCGGCGCGATCAGCGTCGAAGCGTTTTCCATCGAGATGAGCGTGGGAGTCGGTGAACATCAGTGGATGGTGATTAGTGGATAGTGGATAGTTTCAAGACTCCAGTTTCAAGTTTCGAGTCTAGCGGTGAAGCGGTTCCTTTCCCTGGTAGTCCTTTTTGCAATTCTTCCAGGTGCATTTCAATTGCTTGGCGCAACAAGTCGCTGGTCTCCGACATTGTGGCTCCGGCCATGCCCAGACCCGGAAGATCGGGCGCATAGGCACTCCAACCTGCCCTGGTCTTCCCGAAGATGGTCACCAGGCGCAGTTCAGCACCAACTGGTGCTATCCACTATCCACTGACCACTATCCACTACTTCAGCTTCGCTCCGACCGGCACATCCTCTAGAAATCCTGCCAGCACCGGCTGGCCGTCGTCGCCGAGGGACGCGGCCACAATCATGCCGTTCGACTCCAGCCCGCGCAGCTTGCGGGGCTGCAGGTTGGTAACGATGACTACTTTTCTCCCGATCAGCTTTTCCGGCTCGTACGCCTTCGCGATTCCGGCGACGATCTGCCGCACTTCGCTGCCGATATCCACTTCCATGCGCAGCAACTTGTCGGCGCCTTTCACTCTTTCAGCGACTTTGATCTCGCCCACACGTAACTCGACCTTCAGGAAGTCGTCGATGGTTATTTTGTTGTCCGCAGCGGCAGGCGTGGACACCGGGTGTGGTGGCGAAGCGGCTGGCGTTGCTAACGGGCCAGGCCCGCGGCCGGCCTTCGCCGGCTGCGACTCAGGACTCGCAGCGCTTGTCTCTTTGTTGGCGCCCTCCGCCGAGCGCTGCTGTTCCAACTGCTGCATCTTTTCTATGGTGCTCTTATCGGCGCGCGGGAAGACGGGTGCAACCGTGCCGAGCTTGGTTCCAAGCTGCAACTGTCCCCACGCAAGCGTGCGCAGATCCAACCGGCCGATCTCGCCCAGCCCCAGCTGCGACCAGATTCGAGCCGTGGCATCAGGGATGATCGGATGCACCAACGCAGTCACGACACGCAACGCCTCAGCTGAGGTGTAGAGAATGGTTCCCAGCCGCGCACGTGAATCCTGGTCTTCGCGTTCCGCGACGGCCCACGGCTCATTCTCCACGATGTACTTGTTCACGCCGGCTACCAGCGACCAGGCAGTCTCCAGCGCACGCGAGAACTGGAATTGCTCGAACTGCGCATGGAAATCCGCGATCGTCCGCTCCGCCAGATCGCCGATGGCCTTGTCTGCAGGCATGTGCTCGCTAGGCGAAGGATACGGAACCTCCCCGTCGAAGTAGCGGGTGATCATGCTGAGAGTTCGGCTCGACAGGTTGCCCAGGTCATTGGCCAGGTCAGCATTGAAGCGCTGCACCAGCGCATCGAAGCTGAACGAGCCATCCTGTCCGAAGACGATTTCGCGCAGCAGGAAGTAGCGCAACGCATCGCCGCCGAGGGTGTCGAGTATGGTCTCGCTGCGCACGATGTTGCCGCGAGATTTTGACATCTTGCTTTCCTCAAAGAGCAGCCAGCCATGCGCGATGATCGACTTCGGCAACGGCAGATCGGCAGCCAGCAGGAAGGCCGGCCAATAGACGCAGTGAAAGCGCACAATCTCTTTTCCAATCATGTGCACATCGGCCGGCCAGTAGCGCGCCAGCTTCTGTTGGTCCGCCGGGTCGTCCGAGCCAAATCCAATCGCTGTCATGTAGTTGGCCAGCGCGTCAAGCCAGACGTAAATCACGTGCTTGGGATCGCCCGGGACGGGGATTCCCCACTTGAAGGAGGTGCGGCTGACGGATAGATCGCGCAGACCGCTGCGCACGAACGCGATCACTTCATTGCGCCGCGTCTCGGGACGAATGAAGTTGGGATGCTCGCCGTAGTACTTCAGCAGCCGCTCCTCCATCGCCGACAGCTTGAAGAAGTAGTTTTCTTCGTGGACGGTTTCTGTCGGGCGCCCGCACTCCGGACAGGGAGCGCCCGCGTCAACCACGTCAACGTACAACTCGTCGAATACGCAGTATTGCCCGCTGTAGGAACCCTTATAGATATATCCGCGCTCCTGCAAGCGGGTGAACAGGGCTTGCACGCCGCGGACGTGCCGCGGTTCCGTGGTGCGGATGAAGTCGTCGTAGGCGATCCCCATGCGGTCCCACAGCGCTCGGAACTCGCCTGCGATCCTGTCCACGAACTCCCGCGGTGAGCAGCCGGCAGCTGCTGCGGAACGTTCAATCTTTTGCCCGTGCTCGTCGGTGCCGGTCAGGAACCAAGTGTCCAGGCCCATCATCCGCTGGCGGCGCGCGATAGCATCGCACACCACCGTGGTGTAGGTGTGGCCGATGTGCGGCCGCGCATTCACGTAGTAGATAGGCGTGGTGATGTAGAACTTGACGGGGTTATCCATTCTTTCGGTCCAGGTACAAGCGGATCGCTTCCTGCATCACCGTCTTCAGCGGGACGTGATGTTCGACGGCGATCCGCCGGCAATCTTCGTACTCAGGCGCATATTGCGACAGCGTTCCATTCAGGTTGGCGACCTTCATACGCACTTCGCCCCATTGCGTGAGCACGCTTTCATGATGCCGGGGCAGAGCATAACGCTTTTCGTGACGCGTACGAACTCCCAGCGTGCTGCTCTCGCGAAATAACAGCGCCCGCAACTTCTCCTCGTGCTCCGGTCGCGCCAGAATTGTTAGCAGCGTCCCAGGCCGGTTTTTTTTCATCTGCACCGCGGTGGTAAAAACATCCCGCGCGCCTTCGGCCAGCACAAGATCGACGATGTAGCCAATGAGCTGCGGATTCAAGTCGTCAAGGTTCGCTTCCAGGATCGCAATCTCTTCTTCGGCAAGGTTCGTGCCGGCACTGGATCGGAACATTGCACCTCGTGTCTCGCCCACGCAGAGCCGAAGTACGTTGGGGTGGCCGGAAAAGTCGCGGGCTCCCGCGCCGTATCCGATTTTTGACGTGGTCATCATGGGTCGCGGTCCGAAGCTTGAGACTAACACTTTGACGATGGCAGCTCCCGTCGGCGTGACCAGCTCCTTCTGAATGTCGCCGGAATAAATCGGTGCATCGCGCAACAGCTCAAGGGTCGCCGGGGCTGGAATTGGAAACACGCCGTGAGCGCAAGCCACGGTGCCGCTGCCAACATTGAGCGGGGAACAGATAAATTCTTCCACGCCAAGCGCCTCTGCGCCGACAGCGGCGCAAAGAATGTCCACGATCGCGTCGGCTGCCCCGACCTCATGGAAGTGGACGTCTTCGACGTCAATGTTGTGGACTTTCGCTTCCGCCGTGCCCAGGGCGCGAAAAACTTCGCTGGCAGTGTGTTTCGCGGGTTCGCTGACGGAAGCCGAGGCGATGATGGACAGGATTCCGCTGAGCTTACGGTCGTGGTGGTGATCTTGTGGCGGGATGGGTTCCGAATCGCCGTGAACGTGGCCCGCCCAGAACTCTTCGCGCGGCAGGTCCTTTTTACCGTTCACCACAACGTCAAGCTTGGTAGCGGCAATGCCCGCGCGTTCTACACGCGACAGCTCCAGCGTCGCTCCGAGGTTGAGATCAGCGACGGTCTTTTCCAGCAACCCTAACGGCACGCCGGCGTCGAGCAGCGCGCCCAGGAACATGTCGCCGCTGATACCGGAGAAACAATCGAGATACGCAATGCGCATGGGAGTGGCCAATTTCGCCGCGGAAATCTTCATCATAGGTAACCCCGGATGCAGCGTCAAACCTCGCGATTCACGCGTTTGCTACAATCACGGCTTCCGATTCAGTGCAATTCACCACAGAGGCACAGAGGGCACAGAGAAGAACATAAGAGCGAACGAAGGGTTACGAGACCAGCGCTGAAAGCGAAAGGCCAAGAGCCGAGAGCGAAGAGCGAAGAGCGAAGAGCGAAGAGCGAAGAGCGAAAGAGTCACCGTGTACCTGGAACATCAAAAGAAACTCGCCAGTGCTGTGCGTGCGTTCCTGCGCGAGAAGTACCAGCTCGAACTGGACAACGTCGTCATCGATCAGCCACCCTCGGTTGAGATGGGCGAGTTCGCGATGCCGCTCTCGTTCGAATTGGCCAAACGTCTACGCAAGCCTCCGCGAAAGATTGCGGAAGAGATCGCCGCAGACATACCATTGCCCGATGGTTTCGAGAAGCTTGAAGTTGCGGGCGCCGGCTACATCAACGCGAGATTGCGGAGAGATGAAGCGGCGCAGGCGTTAGCTCATGGCCCAGCGCAACCGCAAGCCGCTGGTCACGAGGGCGAGGGCGCCGCCGATGTCAGTGCCAAGATTCTGGTCGAGCACACCAGCATCAATCCCAACAAGGCGGCGCACATCGGGCACCTCCGCAACGCCATTCTTGGTGACACCTTCGTCCGCCTGTTGCGCGCCGCCGACCATGCGGTCGATGTCCAGAACTACATTGACAACACCGGCGTCCAGGTTGCCGATGTCGTGGTCGGCTTCACCCACCTGGAGAAGAAGTCGAAGCCTGAGATTGCGGCGCTGATCGCCGCCAACCCGCGCTTCGACTACTACTGCTGGGACCTCTATGCACGGGTCTCGCAGTGGTATGAGTCGGACAAGGAAAATCTTAAAGTACGGCTTGAAGCCTTACATGCTATCGAGCAGGGCGGCAATGAGATGGCCGAGATCGCCAATCTTATCTCCACGGCCGTTTTGCGGCGTCATCTTGAGACCATGGACCGGCTCGACATCGAGTACGACTTCCTGCCGCGCGAGATCGAGATCCTGCGCCTGCACTTTTGGGAGTCGGCCTTCGAGCTGCTGAAGCAGAAGGGTGTCCTCTACTTCGAGACCGAGGGAAAGAACAAAAGCTGCTGGGTGATGAAGCGGCCTCAGCCCTCCCGGCAGCAATCCGGGGAGGAGAAAACCGGCTCCGATGAAGATGCCAAGGTCATTGTGCGCTCTAACGGTACGGTCGGCTACGTGGGCAAGGACATCGCCTATCACCTTTGGAAGTTCGGTCTGCTCGGCCGCGACTTTGGTTATTGCAAGTTCTATCGCTATCCCAACGGCCATGATGTATGGATTTCCGCCGAGCATGGCGAGGCCGACCATCCGCACTTTGGCGGTGTATCAGCCATCTACAACGTCATCGACTCGCGGCAGAGCGATCCGCAGAATACCGTGGTCGAGGCGCTCCGTCTCCTCGGATACACGGAGCAAGCCGCGCACTACACGCATTTTTCCTACGAGATGGTCGCGCTCACGCCGCGTTGCGCCCTGGAGCTTGGGTACGAGGTCAGCGAGGAAGACCGAGAGAAATCGCACATCGAGGTCTCGGGACGCAAAGGGTTCGGCGTAAAGGCGGACGATTTACTGGACGCGCTGATCGCGGCCGCGAAGAGGGAAGTGGACAGCCGGCATCCTGACCGTAACGAGGGAGAGCGCTTGCGCATCAGCCAGCAGATCGCAATCGGAGCGCTGCGCTACTTCATGCTGAAATTCACCAAGCAGTCGATCATCGCCTTCGACTTCCAGGAGGCGCTGGCCTTCGAGGGCGAAACCGGACCGTATGCGCAGTATGCCGTGGTGCGCGCCACCAACATTTTTCGCAAGGCCGGCATCGAACCGCAAGAGGCGCTCGCCGCCGACATCGACTATGCGCGGTATTTCGCGGACGAGAGCGGAACCGAAATCTGGGGCCTATGGCTGCTGGCAGGGAAGACGTCGTTCGTCATCGAACAATGCATTGCGGCGACCGAGCCGGCGTTCGCAGCCAAGCATGCGTTCCAGCTCGCACAACAGTTCAACAATTTCTATCACCGCCACCACATCCTCACCGAAGCCGATGAAGGCCGGAAGAAATTCCTGCTGGCCACGGCGGCGGTGGTGCGCCGCGAATTGAGCAACGTCCTCGGGGTGATGGGAATCACCGTGCCGCCGGTGATGTAGTGTGGACGGTATCAGCGGATCGGTCTGTGGTCCTGCTTGGCGAAACGGCCGGTCGCCCGGCCGTGCAGGTCGGCCCGTTTCCATGTGCGCTTTCCCATCTTGAACTGTGCCTGTTTGAAGCTGCGCTCCAGGGTCTCGCGCTCCCGGTCTGCGCGGCCATCCGCGCGGCATTCTCTGCGACGCTGTTCGAGGTACTCGCGCACCATGCTATTCAGGGTTGTGCCGCGCTCGGCAGCAATCCTGCGAACCTCTTTGAAGAGTCGATCGCCTAGGGAACGCCTGATGTTCATGTTTCCATCATACGGGCAAACCAAGTCCGCGAGACAATTTTGTCGCAGATTGAATGTGTAATACGAAATCACTGATGTAGTACAATGGCTGGATGAAAGCAAATGTTCAGGCCCGACTGGACCATGAGACCCAGGTGGCTTTAGAAGGATTGGTGCGGCATCTCGGCTGGAGTCCGTCGCAGGTGGTGCGTCAAGGACTTCGGCTACTGGCCGCATGTTATGCCACTCCTTCACGAAATAAGGTCGTTGGGGTCGGACGCTTTGCTTCGGGCCTTCCGGACCTGGGCTCCAACAAGAAGCACTTGAAAGGCTTCGGACGATGAAGCCGGTGCTCCTCGACTCCGGTGTGATTGTTGCCCTGCTGGATCGCAGCGAGAGACACCACGCCCAATGCGTGGCTGTGATCACGGAACTGAAGCAGCCCCTGGCAACCTGTGAAGCGGTGATTGCCGAGAGCTGTTATCTGTTGCGGCAGCTTCCTGGGGCGGGAGAGACGGTCCTGGAAAATGTCGCCCGCGGAGTTTTCCACGTCGCATTCGAACTTTCGCGCTCTGCGGCTTCCGTGCGAAGCATAATGCGCAAGTATCGGGACCAGTCGGCAGACTTGGCTGACGCATGCCTCATACATCTCGCGGATGAACTGAGCACGGGAGAGGTTCTCACGCTGGACCGGGATTTCGAGGTCTACCGCTGGCGCAAGACTCGTACTTTCCGTCTGCTGGTCGATCTGAGCTGATCCAGACCCAACCCATCTGGCACAATGGAAGCTCATGCTGAAAGTGAAGAAGCTTTCGCCCGATGCGGTTCTGCCCACCGTCGCACATCCGGGAGAAGACATCGGCTACGATCTCTACTCCTGCGAAGATCTTACCCTTGCAGCGCACGCGGCCGCGGGCGTGCACACTGGAATCGCCATCGAGTTCGTTCCCGCTGCGGGCGGCATCGTGAAGACGCGCTCCGGCCTGGCCCGCCAGCGCCTCATGTGCAACGCCGGGGTAATTGACGCCGGGTATCGCGGCGAAATCATCGTGCTGCTGGAGAACCTCGGCGATGCGCCGTACTCCATCCGAAAGGGCGACAAGATAGCCCAGCTCCTGGAGCATCCCTTCCTGGCAACTGCGGTCGTCGAAGGTGAATTGAGCGAAGCCGTTCGCGGCGCAAAGGGATTCGGTTCAACCGGTGAGTGAGTTATTTGCGGAAACGACCGCAGAAACCTTGCCCGCCGGAGGACGGTCTGTGGTATTCGTACCTCAACGCGAAAAACAGGAGTTCCCAGGAGCGTTGCCATGAAGCTTTCCGCGCTTCGGCCTGCAGTGGTCACAGCCGTACTCGCTGCCCTGTTAGGTGCCGGTACCGCGAACGCCCAGGCACCGATCGATGTTCTTAAGACCTGCAAGAATGAAGTCGGCGCCCGCTATCTGAATGTTCCCATGGCCTACATCGACGTAGATCGAGGCTCGAAGACGGCCAACAAGAATTACATGGTCAACTGGACGGCAAAGCCTCCCGGCGGTCAAACCAGCGTTGGGTTATGCGTGGTGGATGCTTCCTTCAACGTCCTGAGGTTCGAGACCACCGCAGGTCCGAAGCCGGGAAATGGGGGGACGAATGTGTTCGCGGAGCAGGCCATGCGCGCTTGCAAGAATGAGGCGGCCCATCGCTTGCGGAGTGTTCCCATGGCCTACATCAGCGCGGACCTCGCCAGCAATGCTGCGGACGGCAGCTACATCTTCAACTGGCAGTCGCAGCCCCCTGGCGGGGTACGTCAATCTGGCGTCTGCAACGTCTCCCTGGATGGCCGGGTGCGGGACTTTAAGTTCGATACCACACCTGCCAGTCCGCCGGCGACCCAAAAACCGAAATCGCCGTAAGCCGCAAGCGGTGTCGTTGTATTGAGTTTCTACAGACTGCCTGACTAGCTAGCCCGGCAAGAAACGGCGCCACGCTTCCATCTGGAAGGTGGCGCCGGTTGCCCTGTGACTCGCTACTGTATTCCGATCGGGTATTGCTTAGAGGCAATTCCGTTGGCGATCACTTCCAGATAGCTGGCGCCAGTTTCCATGTTGGCCGGTATATCTAAATGAGTGTAAGTGGGGCCAGGATAGCCAACTGCCATGGTGTTGTGACCGTGGGTGCGGCAGTAGAAGATGTGTCCCGTGTTCTTGTTGGTAATGCGGACGATGGGGTAGTTGGTGGCGGCCTGATAATCGTCGCCGTAAGCCGCGCCCTGTGATGCCCCATTGAACTTGGTGCCGAACAGAACGAACGAGGCTCCGCGAGACAGGACTGCGGTGCTTAGCAGTGCGGTCGGGGCCAGGCCGGGATAAGGACTTCCGGCCGGGTTGTAGATCTCGACGTCAGCGCTGTAATCGGTGAACAAGACTTGTCCCGTCGGCAGCAACAGCATGTGTCCGTACCACGAGGAGTCGTTGGGACTGTTAGGCGGTGCGGGAACCTGGTTCAGCTTGGTTCCATCCCATTCGAAGAAGACCCCGCCGTTCTTATAGATGCCCGGGCTGGTCATCATCAGTACGTTTCCGTTCGGCAACAACGCCGCCGGACCATTCGCTATGTCAAGACCGTTGGGGAAATCGGGCCCTGCCGTCCAGGTACCGCTGTTCACGTTGTAGATGGAAGTATGGCCTGCGCCGGCGCCGTTCGCTCCGGTGGCGAAAACCGTGCCGTCGGGCCGCAATACCGCCGGACCAACCTCATAAGAACCGTGGGAATCCCACAGTTGCTTGATCGTGCTGCCGGCGCTGCTCCAGGAACCCAAGTTGGGATCGTAGAGTTCTGAGTTGGTTCCGTTTGGGTCGAAGCGGTTAACGTAGGCATCGACGGTGAGCACTTTCCCGCCGGGAAGCAGGGTCCATCCTTCCTCGTCGTTCTCATCGAACTTGCCCGAACCGGTTGCGGTCCAGGTCAACGTTGACGCATTCAAAAGGGCCTGCTGGGTACTGCAGCAATTCGCTACCATGAACGTTCCGTTGGCCAGGACCACGCTCTGAGCATCGCCAATGTTGGCCCAACCGCTGGGCGGGGTCATGGTCGTCCACACGTTCTGCAACGGGTCGTAAATGGCTCCCATGTTCGTCCAAACATAGTTTGCAAAATTCTGCTCTCCGCCTTCGATAATCAATCGGCCGTCGGGCAGTACCGCCGAGGCAAAAAAGAGCGGCCCGTAATTTGCGGCCAACGAGGCCACCTGGGTCCAGGTTCCGTTGACGTAGCTGCCGTTGATATCGGGAGTCAGCTTGTACCACTCCGAATATCCGTTGTCAGGGCCTTCATGATGCACCATGACGGTTCCGTCGGTGAGCAAAAGGGCCGCACCGGCGGTGAAGCTGGGTTGGTTGGTTAGCGGCTGCCACGATTGTGCGCTGGCTGTTCCCACGGCAGCCGACAACACGAGTATGGCGAATCCGAGCATTCGCAAATTCTTCATTTTTCTCCTCATCTGTTTACTTTGTTCCAAGGCAGGTTTCGAGGCACACCTTTAGCGGGTCACCACGACAAAATGCGTCACTCACGTTTTAGGCTGAGCAATTTGGATGGAGAAATCTAATCTGAGTGGCGCTGGAAAGTCAAACCCGACTGACCTTCGCACCACCACGATCAAGAGCTACATCCGTTCAATCCGAGAAATTTCGGGATCGTGAAATTGACGGACAGTCTTGCTGTGGACATGGATGTCACTGCCGAATTGTGGCCCATTCACGAAAAGCGCCACATTCCTATTAGAAATGTGGCGCTGTACAGTTTGCAGCAGGTATCGGGTCTCGGTGCCCCTAATTGATTCCGATCGTGTACTTCGGTGAGGCAATGCCGTTGGCGACTACTTCCAGATAGCTCGCGCCGGTTTCCATGTTGGCTGGTATGTCCAAATGGGTGTAAGAGGGGCCGGGATAGCCGACCGCCATGCTGTTGTGATCGTGGGTGCGGCAATAAAAAACATGCCCCGTGCTCTTGTTGGTAATGCGCACGATGGGGTAATTGGTTGCGTCTTGGAAATCATCCCCGTAGGCGCTGGCTTGCGAGGCGCCGTTAAACCTGAAGCCAAACAGGGTGAACGAACTGCCGCGGCCCAGAACGGCCGTGGACAGCAGCGCCGAGGGCTGCAGACCGGGGTAAGGGTTTCCAGTCGGCGTATAGATTTCAACGTCGCTGGTGAAATCAGTGAACAGGACCTGTCCCGTTGGCAGTACCAGCATATGTCCGTTGTAGGACGTGTTACTGGCACTGTCCGGGACACCTGGGACCTGGTTCAGCTTGGTTCCATCCCACTCAAAGAAGACGGCGCCATTCTGGAAGATGCCCGGGCTGGTCATCATCAGCACGTTGCCGTTGGGCAACAACGCCGCTGGACCATCGGAGATGCCGAGATTGCTGGGAAAATCCGGACCGGCAACCCAGGTACTGCTGCTCACGGTGTAGACCGCGGTATGGGCGGCGGCGCAGCGGTTGGCTCCGGTGGCGAAAACGGTGCCATCGGGCCGCAACACGTCGGGGCCTTCCTCATACGAGGCCCTGCTCGCTCCACCGCAGTTGGCTGACGAGTCCCACAGTTGCACCGGAGTATTCCCCTGGCTGGCCCAAGTTCCGGCAACCGGATCGTAAAGTTCGTAGTTCATGCCGTTAGCCTGGTACTTGAAGACATAGGCATCCACATCGAGCACCTTCCCGCCGGGCAGCAAAGTCAAGCCCTCTTCATCGTAGACATCGAACTTGCCTGTGCCTGTAGGAGTCCACGTCAACGTCTTCGCATTGAGCAGAGCGGTATGGATCGCGCCGTCGCAGCAACTGCCCTGCATGTACGTTCCATTCTGCAGAACGGTAGCGGCGCCATCGCCAATTGAGTTCCACCCGGCTGGCGGGTTTACCATTGTCCAGGCATTGGCCACTGGGTCATAAATCGCTCCCAGTTTGACCTCGGAGCCGCCGGCCGTTCCAAAATTGTATTCGCCGCCCTCGACGATGTACCGGCCGTCCGGCAGTACCGCGGAACCAAAGTAGAGAGGGCCGTAAGTGGGCGGCAAGGAGGCGACCTGGGTCCACTTCCCAGTTGCATAGTTGCCATTGATGTCGGGACTTAGCTTCCACCAGTTTGTAGAATCGCCGTTATTATCTTGCACCAGCACGGTTCCATCGGTGAGTAGCGCGATGGCGCCGGCTCCGATGCCAGGCGGTACGTTGTTTACAGGTTGCCACGGCGATTGCGCGCTGGCGATTACAGCGCACAACATCACCGCGACGAATCCAAGGATTCGCAGTGGCTTCATTTTTCTCCTCAAGTTGTCACAGTTTTTCAAAAGGCAGGCTTCTCGACACACCTTCGTCGCACGAGACGACCAAGATGCAAACTACATTCCAAATTGAGCAATTTTCGAACCGAGCAATTGGGCTGAACGAATCTAATCTGGCGGGCTCTCGAAAGTCAATATAGAGCACGAAATACTATTGCCATCGTAGATGAAAAACCGGGGCGTTTGTTCCACATTGGGAACCTTCCCCCCAGTATCCCCGGCGACAGCACTTGCCTCCCGAAAATTTACTCCCAGCCTGTCAAAGTTTGGCGAATTCCTTGGTAAAGAATCTTTTCCCTATGCCCATCAATGCGACTTGGTGTAGAGTTGCTGCCGCTTTCAGGGTTGTTCCAAAATTTCCAACTGAGGAGTCAACAGTGTTGCAGAAACGATTGGTGTACTGGGTCGCCACTCTCGTCTTTGCCTTGACATGTACCATGGGCGTAGTCAAGGCTGACGACAAGGGGGGCAACAACGGATGCAAAGGTCTTCCCAACTATAGCCAGCTGCAAGCCGCTTTAGCGGCGGCGACCGCTACCGAAACCAGTGGTCTGAACAACCAGATGTGGGGGACCATCGTGGACAAGGATGGCGTTGTCTGCGCAGTCGCCTTCTCTGGGGTCAATCGCTTTGCCCAGTGGCCCGGCAGCCGCGCTATCTCCGCCCAGAAGGCCAACACCGGCATAGCCTTCAGTCTTGATTCCTCTTCCAGCAGCGGCGGTTCAGGGCAGCCGAACGGTTTATCGCTGTCGAGTGCGAACCTGTACTCCGCGGTGCAGCCCGGCGGCAGCCTGTTTGGTTTGCAACTGAGCAATCCCGTGGATACGGAGAGCGCCTATCAGGGATCGTCTTCGGATTACGGTACTACCAAGGACCCCATGGTGGGGAGCAAGGTTGGTGGAATTAACGTGTTTGGCGGCGGTCTCGCGCTCTATGGGCCGGGCAAGAAAATCGTTGGTGGGGTTGGAGTCAGTGGCGACACCTCCTGCGCCGACCACAACATCGCCTGGCGGGTCCGCAACAATCTGGGCTTGGATCACCTGTCAGGAGTGGGCGGGGTTTCTGGCGATCCTGCCCGTCCGGACAACATCATCTTCGACATTGCTCCCAATCCGTACGGTGGAACGGGCATCAGTGCCGGCGGGTTCGATCACCCGACCTGCATTAACACATCGGGTTCAAACACGCTTCCGCCCGTACAGCCGTAATTCCATGTGGTGAGACTCTCCCCCAAGCTTCGCTTGGGGAGCGTTCCCAGCCATCACCGGCCGCCACATACTTCCGTAAAATACTTCTGCCATGGATCTGGGCGCCTATCCTGCTCTGCTGGTGATGGCGGTTGCCGTCGCAGCTTCGCTGCTGTCGGAAATCCGCATCGGCGCAGTGTGGGTGCCGGTGGTGGTCTGGGAGATGGCGTTTGGCATGCTCATCGGCCCACATGGGCTGGGTATTGCGCGCAACAGCGATTTGCTGGACTGGTTTGGGCACCGGGCGGGACTGGCGGCGTTGTTCTTCATGGCGGGAATGGAACTTGACCTGGAAAAGGTCAAGGGACGTCCCCTGTCACTCGCGGTCCGTGGCTGGGTCCTATCGCTTGCCATCGCGTTTGCGGCTGCCGTTGTTCTTCACCGCCTGCCGGACATTCACACCCCCATGATGGTCGCCCTGGTGCTGACCACAACCGCGATGGGAACGTTCTTGCCCATCCTGCGCGATGCGGGTCATCTTGATTCCAGATTTGGGAGTTTCGTGCTCGCCGCTGGCGCACTGGGTGAATTTGGTCCCGTCGTCGTCGTTTCCCTGGCACTAACGCGCGTATACGGAGCATGGCAGGAAGTCGCGCTGATGCTGGGCTTCGTGGCGCTATCGGTCATGGCGGCCCTGATTGCGCTGGGGCTAAGGCCACCCCGATTATTGCAGTTGCTGGAACGCACCCTGCATTCGAGTACCCAGCTCCCGATTGTGTTCTCCTTGCTGCTGGTGACGGTGTTTGTGACCCTGTCGCAGGCCATCGGGCTGGAGTCCGTCCTGGGCGCGTTCGCCGCCGGCATGGTGGTGGGTATCGCCAGCCAGGGCGAGGCGGGCAAACTGTTTCGGGAGAAGTCCGAAGCCATCTGCTTTGGTTTCCTGGTGCCCTTCTTCTTCGTGGTCAGCGGGATGAATCTGGATGTGGGAGCGCTCTTCCAGAATTCGAAGACGATGCTATTGACGCCGATGTTTCTGGTCCTGTTTCTCCTGGTGCGCGGCACACCAGTCGTTCTCTACCGCAACGACATCGCGAAATATGAGCGCTTGCCCTTCGCGCTCTATTCGGCGACAGCCTTGCCCATGGTGGTCGCCATCACCGATATCGGAGTACGCACCGGCCGTTTGCAAACCGGAATTGCGGCCGCCCTGGTCGGTGCCGGCTTGTTCTCCGTGCTGTTGTTTCCGACCCTGGCAAGTGCTTTGCTGTCCAAAGGGAAGGCAAAGGCGGTTGCAAAAACCGCACGCTAGCCCCAGTTGCGGCGAACTTGCTTCGCCGGCAAGTTTCTTGCTTCACTAGACTAAGACTAGGAACTCTGTCAGCCTTGCGTTTCTGTCCTGGCGTTATAGTGTCATTGCCACTCTCCGCGACTCTTGACGACCCAGGCGAGCGGCGGCTTATGGGCACGCTCGATAGGGGAATGGCCTCTTTGCGCGATGAGCGTGGCAGGTTAGGAATGATGAACCCGCGTTCGAGACTGTTGTTGTTGGCGATGATCGCCACAACGTCCCTGCATTCCAGTTGGGCGCAGGACCTTTCTCCGCGTGCCTACGTCATCACCCCTCTGCATTCCAACGCGATCACTCTGACGTACAGCTTTTACGACGGCAACATTAACCTCAATGGCGCTCTTCCCGTTAGCGGTGCCACAGGGACCTACAGCGTACCCATCCTCAGCTACTACCACGCGTTCAGCTTCTTTGGCCGCTCCGCCAACGTCGTGGCGTCATTGCCTTATGCCTTTGGTAATTTCCAGGGGACAGTGCTCGGCGCGGAGCACAATCTTTACCGTTCCGGTCTTCTGGATTCGATCTATCGCGTCTCCGTAAACCTCAAGGGCGGCCCGGCCATGTCGCCGCAGAAGTTCGTGAAGTGGAGGCAGAAGATGCTGCTGGGCGTCAGTCTTAAGGTGATAGGCTCCGACCGGTCAGTACGATCCGACGAAGCTGATCAATTGGAGCAACAACCGCTGGTCCTTCAAACCGGAATTTGGCTATTCCCAACGCTGGAAGGGCAAATGGATACTCGATGGCTATTTTGGCGTCTGGTTCTTCACCACGAATCCCGAGTTCTGGTCGCACAACCAGTTCTTTGCCGGCACCAGGTCGCAATCGCAAAACCCAATTGGCGCGTTTGAAGGGCACCTGAGCTACGATTTCAAGAAGGAGCGGATGTGGGCCTCGCTCGACGGCAATTTTTGGTTCGGCGGGATCAACAGTGTGAACGGCGTGCAAAATCCGGACAGCAAGCAGACCAACTCGCGCATTGGAGGCACCATCGCCGTTCCAATAACCAAGCATCAGGCTTTGAAATTCAGCTACAGTGATGGCACCTATATCCGGTTTGGCGGCAACTACCAGAACGTCTCAGCCGCGTGGCAGTATTCCTGGCTGGGGA
The DNA here is from genome assembly GCA_963831675.1 of uncultured Acidobacteriaceae bacterium. Classification (GTDB taxonomy): domain Bacteria; phylum Acidobacteriota; class Terriglobia; order Terriglobales; family Acidobacteriaceae; genus Bog-257. The sequence goes on along the minus strand of CAWHRM010000010.1, from coordinate 26,766 downwards.
GACCGAAGTAGCTCACGCGACCCCTCGGCTATCGAGTTTCAGAAAAAGGGCTGACCCTTGTCAGCCCTTGTCCTCGGAACACTCTAACTAAGCTGCTATGGAAGCGACTGGTCTTTGTGTCACTTCTGAAGGGTGCGATGGCTCACATTCGGTCCGACCGCCGCGTCCGGTGGTGCGACACTCCGCCCGGTGTTTCCAACGCTGGATGCTCCGGGTCCCGCATTCGGCAACGTGCCCCCTACGTTAGGCTGGCTTACTCCTGCGGTTGGGGGCATGGTCGATGTGACAGGACGGCTCGCCACGGGTGCCATCGGTACGGCGTTGGGTCGAACAATACTGGGCTGACCTGTCCGCGCCGTCGGTCCCATTGACTCGGTTTGTCCCCAGTGGCCCATCTGAGTCATGCCTCGGTTCATAGGCATAGGCGCCGTTCGGCCCCGCTGTGCGACGCAGATGCCAGTAAGCAGCCCCAACAGCATAGCTGTCAAAAACAAGCGTTTCATACTCATTCCTCCAATCCTTCTCCACGCACTGACCGAAGTCAGCCGTATTCGATATTTGAAACCGCAGTCTCCGTCTCAGTTGCCTCGTTCCCGGCCGCAAAATCCCAATGTTGCTACCCAAATCTGCCCGACTCTCCCTCGGCGTCGGCAGACCTTGGCATGGCTGCGAAGGGCGCTTTCCCCCCTGGCCAACGCAACTCTACGCAAGCTCAGAACGCCGTGGCTTGCGTCGGGCACTAGCACGGAACTGCAATAGCGGTGCCAGAGTATCGGACGTGAAAAGATTGAACTTAAGCGGCTGAGATCCCGACTAGGTGGGAAACTTTTACGCACTTTGGGGAAAGGCTGCCATGTTCAGAATCGAAAGGGGGTTGTAGTAGTACTGACGCTTTCCTGCAGTTGATATGTGCTGGTAGGAGCGGGCCCTCACGGCCGTGTCGCTGTGTTCATCGTACTTGAAGGAGATCAGCCGCGAAGCGGCGGCCGGGCATTGAGCCCGGGGCGCAAGCCCCGGGTCAACTGGGAAAGCGAGATGAGCCGCGTAGCGGCGGGACCGCTCTCTCACTCCGATTCCAATACCAGGTAGCTCAGCAAGCCCGAGCGCTCGATCTGCAGCACGATCGGTTGTCCAGCTTTGATCTGCCGTAGACGTTGCTTTAATTCCGTCAGGTCCTGGATGGGCACGCCGTTGACAGCGTGGATAACATCGCCGGGTTGGGGACCTTCTCCCAGCAACGTACTGGTGGGGGTCTTCGCCGCAACCAGCACGCCACCGGGGATGCGCAGATCGCCTCCCAGCAACTCCTTCAGATTGCCGCTGATGTTGATGGCCACCACGCCCAGACGGTTCACCAGGTTGTTGGGGCCGGTCACCAGGTCGGCGAAGCGCATTGGATCGTCGGCCCGCTCCTCAACCGGCACCGGCAGCGTTGTCGCCTTTCCGTCGTGCAGTACGCCGATCTCGGCATTCTGCCCGATCTTATAGGTGTAGAGATCGAGCGCGAACTGGCGGACATTGTCCACCGGCTTGCCGCCGACACTGGTGACCACATCGCCAACTTTCAGCCCGGCTTTGTCTGCCGGTGATCCCGGACTCACATCTTCCAGTAGCACGCCGCGGTTCACCGGAAGGTGCAATCCCTCCACCAGATCCGGCGTGACAGTGCGAAGATAGACGCCGATCTGGCCGCGATGAACGTGGCCTTCGGTGCGGATCTGGTCGAAGGCATTGCGTACCACATTGCTCGGAACGGCGAAACCCAATCCTTCATTGCCGCCCGACTGCGTCAGAATGAAGGTGTTGATTCCGACCACGCGGCCATCAACATCCACCAGCGGCCCGCCACTGTTCCCCGGGTTGATGGGAGCGTCCGTCTGGATGTAGATGGAGGGATTGTCAGGATCGATCTGGCGAGCGGTCGCGCTCACCACGCCCATGGTGACGGAGTTCTCAAGGCCCAGCGGGCTGCCGAAGGCGAAGACGATTTGTCCCTGTTTCAATGCACTGGAATCGGCGAGTTGCAGCGCCGGTAAGTCCTTCATGTCAATCTTCAACACGGCGAGGTCGTCCTGACGGTCAACCCCAACCAGCTTGGCCTCGATCGGTCCCATCGGTTCGGTCAGCGATTGCTTCTCCAGTCCTTGCAGGCGCACACGAATCTTTCTGGCGCCTTGCACCACGTGCGAGTTGGTCACGATCAGCCCATCCGGCGACAGGATGACACCGGCGCCGATGCCGTGCTCCGGAGCGAAATACGCGGTGTCCGTCTTTTGGTTCTCGTTACTCAGCGCGTAACCGCTGGTCAGGACTTGCACCACTGATTTGTTGACGCTGGCCGAAAGCGCCTGCACTGCCTGGCTGATGACGTGCAACGGATCATTCTTCAGCGGCTGGACCGCTTCCGCCGAGGGCGTCGGCTGCGCGGTTTGGGCTACGCCGCGGATGGGCGAGATTGTCAGTGCGAAGCCGAGAACCGCGAGGGAGCAAACGCGAACGAGCATGCCTGTCATTCTACGGGAAATCTCCGGAACCTCCTGAAGGGCGCGCCTTTGCAGGCTACTGAAGAAGTCTCTTGACAGCCGCTTGGAAGGGGCGCGTCTTTAGACGCGCCGTTAAGCCTTCTATTCTTGTCATCCCGAACGGGCTTCAGCTCGCGAGGGACCTGCTTTTCGCACTTTCTCAGCGGCCTGTAACGCCGGCCTTCATCAATTCCGCTTAACGCACTCCTGAAGGCCCGCACTACCCGAAAAGCGTGCCCCGCATGGACTTTTCTCGGCAGCGCTGCTCAGCGCGGTACACAATCGGTTTCACTTCTTATCCTGGTGCGGTTCCATTCATCTCCGGCTGTGCCAGCGCACCCCAAAACGCGCCAGAATCGGCTGGCCCAGCGTCACCACCGGTGTGCGCCCAATGTCGTACTGACTGTTGGTCAGGTTCTCACCCTGAAAGAAGACGTCGAAGCCTTTGGGCAGCGGGCGCGAAACGGTTGCGCTGAGGACGAAATAGGCTCCGAGGGGGAAGAGATTCTGGTCGTCATCGAATTCGTTGCTGGTGGTCCGCCCCTGGATGGCCAATAAGATCTTCTGCGGAGCAGCCCACGTTCCCTGGAAGACGAATTCGTTCTTTGGTACCAGCGGAACCTGGTTCCCAACCAGAGCTGGGTTGACGGGAAACGAGGACACGGTGGAATCGATGAACTGGTAAGCGCAGCTCATCCAAATGCGGTTGGTGATTTGGAAATTGATACCGGCCTGCAGCCCCGGCGCTTGCACGCGCCCCAGGTTCTCCCGCATCCGCACGATGAGTTGCGGAGTCGAGCTGAGCGTCACGTTGGCGATGGGGTCGGTCACGAAGCCCCAGAATCCAACCCCATACACGGTGATGCGGTCCTGCAGCATGGTGGCGCGGACCCCGCCCTCGCCGCCGGTGAAGTGTTCGGCGCGCAGAAAGGGATTGGCCAGCGTCTGCACATTGCCGACCCGGAAGCTGCGATAGAGCTCGTTCAGCGTGGGCGCGCGAAACGACCGATACGCCGATGCGTAAAGCACGGTGTGCTCGCCGACGCGATACGAGGTGGTCAGTCGCGGGCTGAAGGCACTTTGCCCGCGGTCCGGGTAGGCAATGTAGGTTGGCTTGCCGGTGGTCGGAATTCGTGTCGAGCTGGCGTCGAAGTTGCTCCACAGGTCTTCGCGTGCGGAGAACGTGACCGACCACTTGTGGGTGATCTGAAAGATACCTTCGGCGAACACACCCAGCGACTGCTGCGTGCCTCCGTTCGACAAGTGCGCCGTAGGCTTGCCGCCGGAGTAGCTTATTTCGTTGCTGAAGCCGGTTACATCCAGGCCATCAAGACCTGCCAGCAGGGTAAGACGGCTGGCGAGCTGCTTCGACCATTGCGCGATCAACCCCATTTGCTGAACCGGAACACGTTGGACGTTGGTCAGAGACTCGCTGTTCCGATTGGCTGCGACCGACGAAAATGTCTGGTAATAATTCTGGGTTCCACCATACAAACGCAGGGTGAACAAGCCAGCGGTCTTGCTGTCGTAATCCATACCGAAGGCAAGTTGCCGTATGGTCGTGTTGTTCACCTGGAGCTGGGTGCCATTCTGCCGGTTCTCGCCGTAGATGGAGCCGTTGAGAAAAATGCGCCCTCGGTCTGAGAACAACCGTTCCACGCGCAGGTTTCCCGTGCCGTACTGTGAATTGACCGGAGTGTCCACCGAGCCGCGAACGCCCTGCGGCACGGCGATGTAGCCGTCAGTGCGGAATCCTTCTCCGCTGGCGGACACCGCCCATTGTCCCAGGCGCACCGTGCCCCAACCGGAACCCCAGGGCGCGTTTTCATTCCCATACGATCCCTGGACGAATGCGTCCGTCTCGACCGAAGAACGGGTTTCGAGATTGATGACGCCGCTCAATGCGTCATCTCCATACAACGCCGAAACGCCTCCGGGCACGAGCTGCACCTCAGCCAGGGATGCTTGCGGAACACGCGCCCAGTAAATCCAGCTGCCGAAGGGGTCGTTGAGCGGAATACCATCCGCCAGGACCAGCGCGCGACTGGCGCCGTTGGCGCCCAGTCCGCGCAACGACACACCCTGGGAGGTGGGATTTGCGGTCTGGCTTCCCGATCTGCGAAGCAGGGAGAAGCCCGGCACCTGGCGCAGCTTGTCGTCGGTCGTCAGCGCGCCCCATTGCTGTAACTGCGTCGACCGCACGATCGCGGCGTCCGGTTGCGCTTCAACATCATCCACTCCGGTCGGCAGGATCGAGGTGCGGGTCGAGGTCACATCCAGACTCTGTTGCACGGTTGCCAGAGTTAGCGTGACGGCGAGGTCGTTCTGTCCCGCCTGCCATGCAGTGGTGCTGGTCGCAAAGCCCGATGCGCTCACAATTACGTTTCCGCTCTCGGCCGTTACTCCGGTGAAGACGAAGGTGCCGTCCGATTGCGTGACGCGGAGGAATTCCTCGCCATCGACGCGTAACAGGACCTGCGCTCGGGCTACGACCGCGCCGCTACGGTCTTTTACCGTTCCTCGGATGTCCTGCTGGGCGGCGCTCCACGCTCGCGGCTGAGCAAGGACGAGCGCAATTGTCAGGACAGCAAAGGTCCTGGCGTGAAGTTGCCGACGCATGAGTGTTCTATCTTGCCACATCGAGATAGAGCTTCTCCGGCAAGTCCCTAGAACGACCGATAGACAAACGGAGAGGCGCCGGCGCTCTGTGCCCGAGTCACCAGCCAGGTTGCGATCAGCAGTGCGAACGCATACATCGGCGTCAGCCACACCCAACGATCACGCACCAGAATGTTGATGACGTCCGAGCGCGACATCTCTACCGACAATCCCAGGCGCTCGGAATAATGGTCGAGGCCCCCAATAACCAACAACACTGCCGCGTATAGCAACGCCAAGGCGAGCACCAGCAGATACAGTGGCGACGGAAGAAAATGTGTGAGATAGGCCGCAGGCGATACCAGCGCGCTGAACATTTGTCCTGCTTGCGCCAGCGAGTTTGCCCGGAAGAAGACCCATCCGAAGCTGACGAGCGTGATGGTCACAAACCAAGAAAGCGGCGTCCACAGCGCAGCCGGCGGCTCCCAGTTCAACGCACGTTCCAACTTCTGCACCTGGCGATGCAAGACCAGTAGCACGCCGTGATAGCAGCCCCAAAGCACGAACAGCAAAGTGGCTTTGTGCCACACCCCGAACAGCACCATGGAAATCACCAGTGCCAGGTTCCGCCACCAGATCTCGCGCCGCAGCGTTGCCAGCGGCAGGAACACGTAATCGCGGATCCAGAACGACAGCGACATGTGCCAGCGCGTCCAGAAAATTGACGGAGTGGTGGACGCGAAAGGACGAGCGAAATTTTCCGGCACGGCGAAGCCAAGCATCTTCGCCGTGCCGATCGCGATGTGGGAATAGCCGGCGAAGTCGAAGAACAACTGCAAACCATATCCGAAAGCCAGACACCAGACATCGGGCCCGCTCCACCGCGTGACCTGATCGAAGCCGGCGTTGATGCCTCCGGCGTTCAGGATGCCGCGTCCCAGCAACTGGCCCAACTGCATCATCAGCGCGCCAGTTGCAATCCGGCAAAGCCCGCGTGCCATGTCGCTGCGCGGCACCGGTTCCTCGGAGCGGAACTGCGGCAACATGTCGGGCAGCCGGCAAATCGGTCCCGAGATCGCGACCGGGAAAAACGCCATATACAGCGCGAACTCCCACAATGTGGGATCGAGTTCCTCCTCGCGATACAAATCGAAGAGATAGCTCATCGCCTGGAAGGTCCAGAAGGAAATACCGAGCGGCAGAGCAATGTGCGTGAATTTCTGCAAGGATGCGAAGGGAAGGGAAGCGGCGAATCCAGGGAGATACTTGAAGCCACCCAGCAGCAGCAGATTGCAGACGATGCCGATCCACAATACGCCTGCGGATTGCTTTCGCCGCAGCCACTGCCCGAGCAGGAAGTTCATCACCGTGGACACCAGCAGCACGCCGGCAAACCACAGTCCCCAGGTTGCGTAGAGGGCGTAGCTGGCGACAAGAAGCACGCTTTGCCGCACGCTGCGCGAGCGTACTCTGGCGAACATCGCCAACCCGATCACCAAGGCGACTGCGTAGAGAATTATTCGATCCACCGTTCCTCACCCTCGACGTAGGAGCGTTGTTGAGATTACCACGATCAATTCGCTGGTGAAATCGGGATGCAATCCGGCGCAGGTTGCGACTCGGCTTCATTCCTCCACCTGGCTTCGCTTGCTGCCGGAATGAAGCTCATGGCCCGCTCGGTGAGGGCGGTAATGGTGAGGCTGGGATTCACACCTAAATTCGCGGCGACCACCGATCCGTCGCAGATGTACATGTTCTCGTAGCCGAAGACGTGGTGGCGGGAGTCCACCACGCCGTTCTCGGCGGAGTCGGCGATCACGCAGCCTCCCAGGCAATGCGCCGTGCCGGGAACATTGAACAGAATTTCCGGCAGCATGCTCATCGCCGTGCCACCCGAGAGTCGCGCCAGCTTTTCCGCGAATGCATTGGCCTGCGGAATGTAGGTGGGCACCTTCTCGCCGCGGCTGACCAGAAACTTGCGGAAGGGCCAGAACCAGGGTCGCTCCCAGCACATGTCAATGTGAGCGTCGAGCGCCTGCATGCAAAGCAGGATCACGCATTCCCGCGCCCAACCGAAGGGTTGCAACACGCGCACCGTCCGAATGGGATGGCGCAGAAACGAGAAGACGACATTCTTCAACCACAACGCAATCCTGGCCTGGCCTGGCCGGCCACCGGTGAGGATCGTGGTCCACGCCGACATGGCGTCGGAGCCGCTGGGATAGCGCACCGCCTCGATGTGCGTGTGCTCGTCAATGTATATCCCGGAGCCAATCGCCACGCCCTTCGACAAGTCCTCGGCGGAGCCGGGCACTCGAACGCCGATCAGCGACTCCGAATTGGTGCGGATGTGTTTGCCTAGCCGGTCGCTGACCCGCGGCAACGAGCTTTTTGACTTCAGTCGGAAGAGAAGCTCGGTTGTGCCCAGCGCAGACGCGGAGAAAACCACGGCGCGGCAAGTGAAGCGCCGGGGCTGCCGGTTCAGAAATGCGGTGGACTTCACAGTTGAGATTTCGTAGCCATCGCTCCCGTCCGGCCTGCCGTTCAGCGGACGAACATCGACCACCCGGGTTTCGGGAAAGACCGCAGCGCCGTGCTTTTCGGCGAAGTAAAGATAGTTCTGGTCGAGCGTGTTCTTGGCGCCGTGACGGCAGCCCATCATGCATCCGCCGCAGCCCTTGCAGGTCGTACGCTCCGGACCTTCTCCGCCGAAGTACGGGTCGGGAACGGTCTGGCCGCCGGCCACGCCTTCGGGCGCCTGAAAAATGCCGACGCTGGTGCGGTAGAACGTGTTGCCCACCCCAGCCTCGTCGGCCGCGCGCTTCAGTAAAAGGTCGCCGGGCCCGAGTATTTTGTTTTGGGTAACGCCCAGCATGCGGGAAGCGGTGTCGTAATGCTGCGGCATCTCGGCCTTCCAGTCGGCCAAGCCCGCCCAATATCCGTTGTCCCAAACTTTATCGGGAGGCCGGAGCAGCGTGCAGGCGTAGGTGATCGAGCCACCCCCGACGGCGCAGCCGTGCAGGATGGTGACGTGCCGGAAGAAGCGCATGTTGAAGAAGCCGCGCAGGGCCAGGCCCGGTCGCCAGAACCAGCGATTGATGGACCAGCTGGTGCGCGGAAGATTTTCCGGCGTCCAGCGGCGGCCCATCTCCATGACCGCGACTTTGTAGCCCTTCTCGACCAGCCGGTGCGCGGATACACTGCCGCCGAATCCGGAGCCGATGACGATGAAATCGAAATCCCACCGATCGCGCTGGCGCAGCACCGCAGAACCTTCTGTTGTCGGGGCCATGATGGACGGTAGAGACGAATCTACAACGCAGTATCTCACCGGCCGCGGTTGGATGACGGTGTCGAGCGGGGAAAATTCGCTGCGCTTCCCGAATCGGAACCGCCGTCTACATTACCTGGTTCTCTGTTCGCGGCGCGCGCGGGCCCTCAACTGGGCAGCCTCCGCGTCCGCGAGCAGGCTTATTCGTTCGGCCGCCTGTCGCCCGCGGTGATTCCGGTAGGTCCACCAAACTACGTAGCATCCTAGTCCGGCAAGTATGGAAACGAACCAAAGCGCAGCGATGTCCTGCAGTCGATAGCGAGTGAAGTACCATCGGTTCTTGAACAGCCAGGGAACCATCGCGATGAGCAGGGAAATGATGACCGAAACCAGCCAGAAATTCGGCTCGCTCCATTTGAACGGGAACTCTTTCCGGTCAGGCGCAGGCCACCACAGATTCTCCAGCGACCAGCACAGGCCGATGGTGAGAAGTAATAACGTACCCGGCAGCAGCAAAAACGCAGGGATGCCGGCGACGGTGAGGATCGCCGGTTCGCCCACAACGTTCACATCCACGGCCTGGCTGATGACGAAGTTGCGCCGCAGCGGCGCTCCACCTTCAGACCACTGTGTCGCGATCTGAAATGCGAGCAGGTATTTCCCAACCTTGACCCGCTTATCGGCCTTCACCGGGAAGTCCTCGACCGCTGTCTGATGCGGCGCGAGGATCAAAGAGTGAGTGCTGGAATAGAAGCAGAAGGGAAGACTGCGGTACGGCAATTCTATTTTGCGCTCCTGGCAGAAAGAGACTCCTGCCCCGATGGGCGCGACGTTCGGGATGTTGATGGTGCGCGCGGAATTGTTCTTCAGCACCACATCGATCGAGCCCCATTGCGAGCTGTCCAACGACTCCAGCGTCGTCGCGATCTGCACATCCAGAATCTTGTCTATGTCACCGACGTCCTGGGTCTTGACTGGCAGCGATTTCAGAATGACCTGCGGCTCCTCTCTGTCGCCTGCTCCGGTCTTGTATTCCAGGCGAAGGTCCAGATACTCGTCGACCAGCGATTCCGGGGGGGCGAAGCTTCTGGCGACCGCCGACGGCCCGGGTGCGGGACCCGTCACCGGCCCGGCAGGTCTCGGCAGGGTCGTGACTCCCGCGGCGCCAGAAGTTGGTAGCCGGCGCGCCCGCTTGACGGTCAGCGTCCAGACATAATCGGCATGAGGAGCCAGAACGGAAACAGACAACGGGGCCGAGGGTTGCACATCGAGGCCCGGTGCAGGCAGCCAAGTGAGTCGCACATCGCGCCAGGCTGCTTCCGTAGGATTGTGTATCGCCACCAACACGGTGGCTTGCGGCCCCATGCCACCTGGCAGTATTACGGAGGATGGCTGAAACTCCAAGTCAGGCCTGGTATCCGCGGCGAAGGCGAGACTGCCAAGCACGATAACCAACATCAGGGCGACGAGGCAGGACAGCCAGACCCGTCGACGGAAGCCGGCTACGACGGTCCCTGGCCACCGCCAACCGGGAGCCATTGCGCTCAAACCCCCGCCCCGACTCGGTCTTCGTGTTCGCAATCGAATCTCCAGCGCTGCAATCGCAGGGAACTGGCTCAGGCTGCGAATGGTAGCCGAGCCCGCTGCGCCAGTCAACGAATGTACCGGTCCTTTTCCGATCAAAGTCCCCGGACCTCGCGCACGCGCGGCAAGCCGGCCCGTGATACCGTCACGTTCCTGCCATCAAGTCCGGCCTTAAGCGATCTTTTCCCGTTGCGCGTTATCTCATTGGAGAGCAGATATGAGCCATTCCATCTATCAAGCGTTACACTAAGCTCTTCTAAAGCTTGTTTCATAAATACTGGTCCAGCGTCTTCCGGTGGAATCGCGGGCCTTCAGGTCTGCGAAAAATCGCGGTTTTGAGAGCGGGCTTTAGAGACTGGGTCGCAACTAAGAATGGAGTCTGCCGGCGGAACAATCCGCCGAAAACAGGCAGGAATCAGCCGCGAAGCGGCGGCGGTGGTTTGAGCCCGGGGCGCAAGCCCCGGGTCAAGTGGAAAATTGAGACGAGCCGCGTAGCGGCGGCACCGGTTGCTGGGAAGCGGGTTTTGGAAACAAGCTATACGAAAATGCAAGGTACTGGGAGGAACTTCGTGTCAAAAAACGGCAAGAAAAACGATAAAGACAAGAAAGGTAAAAAAGACAAAAAAGGCGACAAGGCTGGCGTTCCCACAAAAACCCCGCCAGTCGCGAGCAGCGCAGCCGCGGATGGGGCAACCTACAGTGATGGCCATCCCCAGGATGTCGTGCAGTACATGGAAGCCAAGCTCATTCTCAAGCCCGACCGCTTCGTCTCGGTGGAAAGCTTTCGTGACTTTGGCAAGCTGGTACAGCGCACCGCCAAGAAGCTGGGTGTTGGATTTATCACCGACCCCAAGATTGGGCGCAGGCCCGACGTCCGGGAGATCATCTTCTTCGACACGCCGGAGTTCAGCCTGTACAACAACGCGTTCATCCTGCGGCGGCGCATCGATTACGTTGACGGCTTTCCGGTGGGTGATCCGGAAATGGTCTTTAAGCTCCGTCACCCGGATGAGAAGAAGGCGGCGGCTCTTGACGTTCGGCCGAATATCGCGGGCGCCTATCGCATCAAGTTCAAAGCCGAGGTGCTCCCGCTGAAAGATGAAATCGGTGGATTTCGTGTCCTGTATTCGCACAACTGCGTCTTCGGGTTGAGCCAGATGCACGACGCCGACAAAAACTCCATGGGCACGCTCGCCCGCGTATTTCCCGCACTCGCCGCTCTGAAGCAATCCGATGACGAGAAGGTCAGCCTGGTCAATGAAGGCATTGTCGAGGAGGTCCTGCTGGAATTGGGAGAACTGGATTTTGGCAAAGGCGTCCTGGCCAAGTGCAATGTGGCGCTGTGGCGTACTCGCGGCGAGCACAAGCCCCTGGTCGGAGAGTTCGCCTACCAGGCCAAGTTCGACCGCAAGGAAAACGTCCACGAAAAAGTCAGGAAGCTGAACGAGCAGTTCTATATCACACTGCAACAGGACGTGCAGGACTGGATCTCGTTGGGCACAACCAAGACGGGGATGGTCTACCGTCTGAAAGGCAACCCTCCCCAAAGCCATGAATGATGGAATGCGAGGTGTCATACTGAGCAACGGACCTGCTGGGGTAGGTTGAAACCGGAATGACAACCCCGCGATTGCGTCCGGCTAAGTCTTTCGTTTGCATTGGGAGCGTAGCGCCTGTCTGATCGCTTCTTTCCGGGGCCCCCAGCGAGCGCCGTTTTTACGCTCGGTGGGGTGATTTTGCGCGTCGGGCGGGCACGAAGTCGAAGAGCCTGCCCGAGCGAAGCCCAGGGGACCCCTATATTGCTCGCTCACTTTCCACCAAGCAGGTTTTTCGACAGAGCGAAGCCGAGGGGGCCTCTATCATTGCAAGAAACCTCAGTGTGGCCGCCTTGCGCAGCAGCAAAACTTGAGATCGTTCGCGAACAAAGGGTTTCTTCGACTCCTCGCTGCGCTCGTCGCTCCGTCGAAAATCAGTCACCACGGAGACATGGAGGACACGGAGTTTTCGTATTCCATGGAGTTCTCTCCGTGATCTCCGTGCCTCCGTGGTTAACTTTCATTCGTATGGGTGGGCCGCAGGCCCATGTGACACTCAGGATGACAATGGCGCTCGAAATGGCGGTTTTCGGGCGTGTATCGGTACCGGCAAGTGTTTACTAAACCGACTGCCTCACCTGGGTTAAAACCGCCTATCGGGACAAAGCACTAAAACCTTACCGACTCAAATGGCGAACGATAACGGACGTTATCATACCGAGTACGTCAGGCTGCGGTGAAGGAAAGGGGAAACGGGATGGTGGATCGAAATAGTCCCTGTCATACCTCATTCCGCTCGCGCCTTTACAAACACCAGCAGGCGTCCGTCTTGCGAGAGTGACGGTTGTCCGCAATTAACGCCATCGCACTGACTGACATCCACCGGCGCCTGGTTGCCCGCCTTCAGAAAGACGTCGTTCCACTCGACGGTCCCCGAGAGCGCTTGCTTAGCCTGGCGCTTCACCGAAATGCTGCGGTCGCCGTAGGTGCGTGACCATCCCTCGAGGTTTTCCAGCATCTGCAGGTCCTGGCTGGAAGCGGGATCATACGGCACAATTGCGACCGCTCCCGTACCAACGATCAGCAATCCCACGCGAGGACGGCCACCAGCTTCGCCCCGTAAAAGGATGAGAACCTTTCCGGGATCTTCCGAACTGGAGCCCACGAGCTTCAGGATGCCCTCAACGGAGTACAGTTTCCTGGCTTCTCCGCCGGCGGAGGGAAGCTGCACCACATCCGTCCCGCGCAGCGCGAGAACGTCCTTCGAGCCGGCCAGGAAAATTGGCGAGCGGTAGCCATAGCTGGAAGTCAAGGCGCGAGTGGTTCGGGAATCCAGGTCCGCGAGCCAGAGTTCTCCGCTGGTAACTTCATCGCCCGGGCCTTTGAGCGTGCCCGGACTATCGGAGATCCCAAAGAACTTCAGCAGCTTCTCGGTGAAGCTGGTGGAGGTCCGCGGCTTGGTGGCGGCGGCGCCCGTCGGGTTGGTCTGGGCTTGCGCGCAGGCGATACCTGCCAGGAATGTCAGGAGCAAGATGGATGGCATCAGTCGGTTCATGGATCTCCTACCTGGGACAGGGGCGGGACTCGACATGATTTCCGCCAAACAGCACGCAGAATATGTCATCGTAAGCGACGATCCTGACCTTGACGTCCTTCCTGGGCACGGTGACAATCGTGCGCTGGTCATTGGTATCGCGAACGAAGTAGATGACCACTTCCTTACTGTCCCATAGCAGCCAGCCAAGCGTGTCCTTCTGCAGGCTTCTCGTCGCTGTCTGATTTCCGCCACGCGCGGCAGTTGCTGGGTGGAGATGAGAACACCGTAGTTGACCGGCAGCAGCAGAAACTCTACCGCAAACAGGAAGACCAGCGTCCCAAGCAACAATTTGGATGCGGCGGTGGTGGCGGTTCCGCGGCGCAGCACATAAAGAAGGATGGCGCCGGTCAGAAGCGTGCCCGCAACCAGACCGCTGAAGTAGAGCGCGAGCTTTCCGTCACTGGTCAGCAGGACGTCGCTGAGCCATTCATCCGGCAGTTGTTTTCGCAGAAGCAGATTGCCGAAGGCGAAGCACTTACGCAGAACGAACTGGATCAACGCTACTGCCAGGATCACTCCCAGAAGAGGCAGATGGATGGGCGCGGCGCACCATTCCGAGGCCCAGCGCTTCACGCGATCCTTGACCGACCTCGGCACCAGCTTGTATGGCACGTAACCGAGAGCGGCCAGCACTAAAAGGATGATGAGGATGTTGGGCACCGACGAGACCAGGTACACCAGAAAGCGGCAGCCGGCGAACAGATATTTTTCGTCGAAGAGATCGAGGTTGGTGGCCACGCCGTAGGTGCTGAGCTGGAAACGCAGGGTGAGGTAGCCGAAGCAGGTAGAGCAGGAAGGAGCCGAAGGCGGCATACGCCGTCCATTTTCCCGCCAGGCTACCCAACTTCTCCGTGAAGTCGCTCCACAGCTCGGCCATGCTATTTTCCGGTCATGACAAACGGCGCCCAGAAGAATGGATGACTGTACTCCGGACGAGACTTCACCGCAACCAGGGCCAGCCGCGCCGCCTCCGCTGGAGGTTTGGTCTGTCCCTCGCGGTAGAAGGTTTCCATCCACAGCTTGGTGGAGCCGGCATTCACCTCCCACGACGAGAGCACCAGCGATGCCGGCGCCGGCGTAAAGCAGCGAGCGCACCATCCCCTGCACTTCGTTGGAATGCGTAGCCTCAACGCGTCCGGTTTCACAGGCGCTCAACACCACCAGACTGTTTTTCTGCAGCGGCAGGCCAAACATCTCGGCGGCAGTCAGGCGCCCGTTGTCCGGTGGCGCCTCCTTGAACTGGAGATACGACAGCAGCGGGATCGCTGGCATTGAACTTCCCATGCACCGAAAGATGCACCACGTTGTAGTCACTCACCCAGGCCGTCACCTCGGCTTTGCTCGCCGGATCGTGCGCCACAACCTTGCTGCGGCCGGGATAGAGCTTGCCGATGGCGTCCACTTCGTCGCTGGCGTCATGGATCGCCGGGTCGGCCACCGCCAGCAGACGTCCGCTCTTCAAAGGCGACTTGTTGTCGAGGGTGGCAAGTACGGTGGCGCTGGGCGCATACGAAATGGCGAAGCTCTCGCCCAGATACTTTCCGGTCGCCGGGTCTTGCAGTGCCTGGAAGGGAATCGAGTTCAGCTCTTCATGCGGTATCACCAGGAGGTGGCGGCCCCTGATGGAAGCCAGCATCGGCTGGATGAGATAGAGAAACAACTGACGCGAAGTGTCTTCGTCGAAGCGGGCATCGGGAGCGTCGCGGCGGGCCACCAGACTGTTGCGCAAGCCCGCTGTCTTCTGGATGAGCTGCACGTGGGGCAGAAAGACGTCCTTGACTTCGACTTGGTCGCCGGTGATGTGCCAGAGGATGAGGGCATGTTCCATGACCACGTAATAGAGGACATCGTAATTTCCCTCGGCGGCGGCGCGCTGCACCCTGGCCAGCGTGACCGGTTGGGCGGCCGTGAGCTGGTTCAGCTTGGGCGCTTCCTTGGCGATGCGGTCTTCGAGCTGTTCGTACTGCTGCTGCAGACCCGCGATCTTGCCCTGGATCTCCACGATCTGCTTGGTGTTCTGGTCGCGATTCTGGCTGCCGGTCAGGTTGAAAAGCTTCTCCTGCTGCGCGGCAATGTTGGTCTTCAGGGTTTGCAGTTGCGAAAACAGTGCCCGCTCCTGGTCGCTTCCCAGGGTCAGCGGGCGACTGGCCAACAGATCGGCCATGGCCCGCGAACGCGAGCGCTCGAAGAGAGCGAAGGCTTCCGGGTAGCGTTTGGCGTCCAGCAAGATGAGCGCCGGGCGGTAGTAGCAGGAGAGTTTGTCTTCCATGAAGGCGCCGCGAGCCTGCTCGTCGCCCAGCTTGCGGCGGTCTTTTTCCAGCAAGTCATCGGCCTGGAGAAAGGCTTTCAGGGCAGCATCGTTGTTGCCCTTCATCTCTTCGTACTGGCCCTCGAGGCACACGTCCGAAGGATTGAGGTCCTGCACAACCAGTCCCTGCTGCTGCATGCGGGCTTGCCAGCGCGCAGCTCGTTGACCGCACCCTCCGACCAGCGCAAGCGTCGCAGGGTCCATGGCGCCGGAAGTGAAGTGCTCGGTCACCAGCACGTCCTTGGGCTTTTGCGGACTAAAGAGCTTGGTGCTGGTTACCGTCTGGTCGCCGTGCTGCTGTGACTGGATCATCGCTTTGCGGGTGTCCAGGTTCTTCAGGAAGCCCTGGAACAACTGCGAGAAGTAGGTGTAACCCAGCTCCTGGGTAATGGCCAGCCCCTTCTGGTAGTCGGCGCGCGCCAGTTCCAGCGACTGGTAGCACACGTCGAAGTTGCGCTGATAATCGCATTTCTTGGCGACCTGCTCGTAGATGTCGCCGCGGTCCATGTAGGCCATGTAAAGTTTGTTCTTGTCGTCGATCTGGCCGCTCATGGCCAGAGCGCGGTCCAGGTAATCGCCGGCGGCGGCGAGATTGCCGCGCTTGACCTCGATCTCGGCTGCGGTGTCGAGGGCCTCGAAGTAGAAACTCTTGTTGCCGCAATTGGCGCCCAGGCGCACGGCTTCACGGGCGTACTGCTCGGCGGCATCGGTGTCGCCGAGCTGCAACTCGGTATAGGCCAGGTTGGACGAGCCCGGTGGTTTGATAGTCGGTGCGGTTGACGCTCTTGGCCAGCTCAATCGCTCCCTGGTAGATAGTCACCGCCTGCCGCAACTGGTCGTGCAGGCGTCGGATGCTGGCGATCTTGATGGCGCTGAACGACGCGCCGGCGTAATCCTGTCGCTGCGTGAAGAGATCCAAGCTGGTCTTCAGCTCCGCCTCCGCGATGGCCAGCTCAGAGACGGTGCTCTTGGCGTCGCCGGTGCGGCGGACATAGTCCAGCCAGTGATCGATTTTGGCGATGCCGTCTTTTTGCAGTTGCTGCGGATCGTTGAACTGCTGGCCGAACCCCGGCAATACTGCCACCAGCATCAGGCAGGCCAGCCAGCCAGCAGACACGGTTTGGTTGCACCCTGAGAGTTCATCGCGCCCCCTGTTGACGGACCACCACGCTTCCGCGTTGCAAGCGCGTTTCCGCTCCGATCGCGCCGCGTCCGCCGCGCCCCCTCCAATGCTTGCTGCCACTTGCGGCCTGGCACGGCGCTCTCCCACCCTCTCTGTTTCAGCAGCGACTAGCGGAATAGATAGTCCCGGCTCGGCATACGGATAGTTCAGCCGTCACCCGGCGATCAGGCCAGCGATCGTCCCGGCACGACATTCTTTGGCTCGCCGAAGTCACGACAAGTCTAAGCCCAATTGTCCGATTCCTCGCGGGATTCCTCATGGAAGCCAACCAATCCGCAAACAGGACGCAAACGGGGGACACAGAGCTAGAGAGAGGACTTGGAAGTGGTTGAAAAGATTTGGCTGCCCCCCAGGGATTCGAATGCAAAAAGGCACGTAATTTCAACGAGTTAGGCGAAGCGGGTGGCACCGAAAAGAGCCTATTGCAGCCCATCGCAGCCGTTAATGGACTGTAAGTGGACCGTAAATTTTTACCGCTTATGTGTGCCTGCGAAGCGCTGGCTTCGACCCAAATACCTACTCACTAAAGAGCACCAATAGTGAACAGATTTTGATCCTATGACCTCGCGACTGCGAATCGACAGCGGCCCTCCCCGGGCTGCTGCGACAATCCTCGAACAACCAGAGCAGCCCTGCAACGGGACCCGTCCCCTACTCAAAATAAAATGCAAACGGATTTGCCGCCCTGACGGGCATCTAGCTACTTTCCGGTGCAAAATAGCGCTTCCGGAGAAGCGAACTTCGTGCGCAAGAGGCGATAGTTGATGCTAGAGTAGCGAGTTTCAGATCACTCGTCCCATGATGGGAAGGAGCGCACCGGACTTCTTATGCTGGCTGCGAGACCAGCCAACGTCCCATGTTAATAAGGTTGTCGGCGATAACCCCCAGCCCTACCCATCTCCGCATGCCATCGGCTCCGTGGTAGCGAGAACGCGCCAACGAACTACCTGTTCGCCGGCTCCGACGCTGGTGGAGAACGGGCGGCTGCTATCTACAGCTTGATCGGCACGGCCAAATTGAATGGTCTTGATCCGGAAGCCTACCTGCGCGAGGTGCTACAGCGCATCGCCGACCATCCCATCAACCGCATTGAGGAACTTTTGCCTTGGAACATCGCCGCAAGCCTACCGCCCGCAATCGAACCCGCAGCCTAGACACCAAGGCCGTTGCGAAGAACTCCACAGTCCCTCCCGTGGGATCTCTGCCCAACATCGCGGAGCTGATTACCTACGGAGAAATCACCCTGGGCGTGCTCCGCCCTGTCGGTTGTGTTGCCACTGCCACCGACGGACATAATTGCCTGGCCATGCTGGTCCGCCGCCGAGGCGAAACCTTGGCCCAGTTGCTCGCCCGCCTCGATCAGGCTATCGACAAGGCGCTTACGGACGACATCTACACCGACGAGATCAATCCCCCACCGACCCATTCCTGAAGTGTCCACATATTTCTTAAGTGGACACTTATCGCCCGCTCTTAGCTTCCTCCCGCGGTCTGGACCGGACGCTTACGGTTATCACGCAGGAGTTTGAGGCGATTCAGGCCTCCCTTGAGGTGCTGGAGCCCCTCGACCCGACACAGCGTCAGTTCGCGGTTGCAATGATTCTGTTTCGGCTCGGCATGGGAAGCGTACCGGGAGTCGCTCCCGGCGCCGGAGCATCTAGCAGCCCGTGGTGGAAGGAGCTGATTTTCGGCAAAGCGGGTGGCGCAGGCGGGTACCCGATCTTGCATCGTACTTGGCAGCAGGCGCGGAGATACCTCTGCTACGACATTGTTGTTGACCATTTCCGGACGAAAGCAGCAAAAGAACGCGTACAAGGAGCCTGCCAAAGCGGTTTCTCAGCTCTCGCGGCGTGCCCGCACCCAGCAACTGGCGCAGGATCAGGCTCAGGTTGAACGCTCCGACATGCACCAACTGCCGCTTCAAAATGTTGTCCCGTCCGCGTAGGTGGCAGCGCCGCAGGCCGCCGGTCTCGTAGCAGTGTGCGAAGCTGCGTTCCACCAACTCGCCACGTCGCCGCAGTAAACTCTTGCCGTACTCGCTTCGTACCCGCCGCCGATTCTCATAGACCGCCTGCTGTTCCGCTGCCTTACCTTGCCAGTTACGTCGCCCCTTTTGCTGTTTCTCCGGTATGTAGCTGCATACCTCGTAACTCTTCACCCGCTGAATGACTGCGCCGCTGTGATACCCCTTGTCGGTAACTAACTCTTCGATCCCATTGACGTTCACCTTGGGCTCCTGGTCGGGCCGCAACTCCGCTTCGCGCGCGGCCAACTCCGCCACCGTCATACCTGCCTCGCACAGGGTTGCGTCCAAACTCGTCGTGTCGCCTTTATCGGCACCCGGCAGTGTGACTGCCACCACCGCGCCCGTATCCAGATCGACCGCATGCTCAACCTTGTGCGCTAAGTGGGTGCGCCCATCCTTCATCTTTGCGATACACGCATCCTCGTCCGCCGGACTCGTCCAGTCCTTGTTGGACATGCGCTTCTTGCGCTTGCGATCCAGTCTCACCAGCTCTTCCCGCGTTGGCGTTGCGATGCCCGAGGCCTTCGCCAATCCTCGCAGAAACTCCTCGTAACTCTCCCCCGTGTCGCGCCGTACGATCGAGCGCATTGCCGCGTTGGCTTCCAGCGTCGTGGCGTCGATGGCGATCCGCTGCCCCTTCAGTAGTCCACGATCGGCCAGAACCCCCAGCACCCAGCCGAATACTTCGCGATGGGTGTCCACATCGATCAACCGCCGGGTGCGCGATATCGTGGAGTGGTCCGGCGTGTTCTCGTCCAACCCAATGCCCACAAAACGCCGCAGCGCCAGCGAGTCCGCCAATCGCCAGGCAATGCCGCGCTCCGCCCCAATGCCTTCGAAATATCCGATCAGCAAAGAACGAAAGTAGATCCCCGGCGTCAGTGAAGGCCGTCCAAACTTGGCCGCATAGAACTTCGCGCACCGACTCTCGACAAACTCGTCAAAGCGCTCGGCCTCCAGCAACTCATTCAGCTTCTGGTAGAAGGGATGCCCCGGCGCTGCTGCCAACTCCGTCTGCGCGATCCATATCCCCGCTTGCTTCTCTCGCTGCTTGCGTGTACCCATTGCCATGCGCACATTCTACGAGCAGCACCTGTGGATACCTCAGACGTTTTTGCTTGCGAATCTAGACTTGCACCACGGGCTGCTAGGCCGGGCGCAGCAGCACCCCCAGGCGCAGGCCTCCCGGCTCCCGCGGACACTGGCCTAAATGGCATGAACGTCAAGGACTTTTTGAAGCACAAGGCTCCCACAACCGACCTTGAGCGCTTCATCTGCCTTGCCTATTACCTGACTCACGGCCAGGACACGCCGAACTTTACTACAAGGGAGATCACGAAGCTTAACACTGACGCGCACGGCGAGGATTTCTCCAACGCAGCGGCTACAGCCATGAATGCGGTGAAGCAGAGCAAATATCTGAGCAGCGCGGGTGGCGGTAAGAAACGCATTACAACGCGGGGCGAGTCACTCGTGGATGCGTTGCCGGATCGCGCCAAGGTAAAGGAAGTTCTGGCTGCCGCTCCACGCCGGGGCAAGAAAAGGGGCCGTGCCAAGAAGAGCAAAGCCGCGAAATAAAGGCTAGCCGATGCTCCAGACAGTCCGTAAAGGAGTGGTGGCCTCTCTTGATGCGGGGCTGGCAGACGAGCTGCTGGCCTCGTACCAGGAAGCAAAGCGCAATTTCTATCTGGGCGGGCTTCGCCTGAGCGCGGTAGAGGGCGGCCGGTTCTGCGAGGCAGCCTTCCGGCTGCTTCAGCAGCGGACCACCGGCAAGTTCGATGTGTTGGGGAAGCAGGTCGATTCGGATGCGCTCATCAAGCAGTTGGCCAACATTCCTGCGGCACAGCTGCCGGACTCCGTGCGGTTACATATTCCCCGGGCATTGAGAGTCGTTTACGATATCAGAAACAAGCGCGATAACGCTCACCTGGCTGACGGAATAGACCCCAACCTTCAGGACGCGAGCCTTGTAGTCTCGATTCTTGATTGGGTTCTCGCGGAATTTGTCCGTCTTTATCATTCCGTCACGCCGGACGAAGCGCGGAACATGGTTGAAAGCATTGTTACGCGCATCACTCCGGCCGTAGAGGACTTTGATGGGGTCCTGAAAGTGCTTCGCACAGACCTGGGTGCGAGCGATTTCGTGCTTGTTCTCCTTTACCAGAGAGGGCCCCAGGGCGCAGCTTTCGCTGACCTCGAGTCGTGGGTGCGCCCGAAGATGCGAAGCAATCTTCGCCGTACATTGACTTCTCTTGAACATGACAAGGCGTATGTTCACGGGAGCAGCGACACACTTCGGATCACGCGCTCAGGTCAACAATACGTCGAGGCCCACCGACTTCTGGACGCCGCCTCTACACGACATGAATTGCGCTAACGCTAACCAGTTGTGCGAACCAAGCAAGGCGAGCTGACCGCTATAAGGGCACTGATCGCGGGGCTTAAACCGTACGCCAAAGCTGCGGACGTCCCAGCCAACTGGGCAGCGTATGGGGCACTCAGGGGCGAACCTCAACTACATTCGACTGGGAAAGCTTAAGTGAGGTCGGGGGCTTTAGCAGCTTGCATACGAGCGCCGGACTAACGACTAACGCGAAGCTTCCGTGCGATAGATCGGAGCGTTTCGCCGTGTGCGCGCAGGTTTCGCTGTCCTGCTGAAAAGTCTATCCGACTCTTAATAGCGCCCCTGTCCCTAACGAAAATTCTGTGCAGCCTACGGCGGATGTCATTCCCTAGGCGGACCGCGAGTCCAAGGCAGCTCGGGGATAGTGACGAGGAGTGTCGTGAGAGATGAGCATCGGAGGAGAGAATCATGAAGGAAGTATAATTTCCGTCCGCTCAGGCACTTTGAGGTTTTCGAGAGGCACAATCATATTTTGCGCTTGGGCTATCGCAGTCGCGGCAGTTGCAAGCGACCAGGGTCAAACGAGCATGATCCCCTTGAAAGCTAAAGAGAGGGCGCCCGGAACTTTGCCAGGGCGCCCTCTGTGCTACTTAAATCATCCCCTAAGAAGAGGAATCAACCCTGACGATATTCCCGATACCCTCGGATGTCTGGTCAATTTTGCACAACCTGATTTCAATCAACACGGTTTTCAGGGCACTACTTGGGAGAACCACTAAGTCATTGATTCTTATAACGTACAGAGTTTTGGCGAAGGACAGCCTTGGCCAATCTTGGCCAGCGGCTATCGCACCAGACGGTGGGCAATATCCTGCGTCGCCATGGAGTCCCTCCTGCCCCCAAACGAAAGCACACGACCAGCTGGAGGGATTTCATCCGCGCTCATATGGATGTTCTGGTGGGAACGGACTTTTTCACGGTGGAAGTGCTTACGCTCAAAGGCTTGGTTACCTACTACGTGTTGTTCTCTTTATCCAGTTGGAGAGTCGGAAGGTTTTTCTGGCCGGAATCACGCCCCATCCGGACCAGCAGTGGATGGAACAGATGGGGCGCAACGTGACGATGCAGGAGTGGGGATTTCTGGCCAACAGCCGATATCTGCTGCATGATCGGGACAGCAAGTTCTGCCTCTCGTTCCGTCAACTGATCGAGGCTGGCAGGGTGAAAACCATGCCCCTACCAGCCAGGAGTCCGAATTTGAACGCCTATGCGGAATGCTGGGTGAGATCGGTGAAACAAGAATGCCTGTCGAAACTCATCTTGTTCGGGGAGAGGCCGCTGCGCCGAGCCCTGCAGCAATATGTGGCCCATTACCACGAGGAGCGCAATCACCAGGGCAAGCAGAACCGGCTCCTGTTCCCCTTGCCGAATCAGGGAGCGACCGAGGATAACGGAATTGTGCGTTGCAAGGAACGACTGGGTGGTCTGTTGAAGTACTATGAGCGGGAAGCGGCATGACCCTTCGGTCGGGTAAACTCCCCTTCCTCGGAAGCGCAGATGAGTTTTTTTACCATACGAGATCCTGATGTTAGCGAACCCTTAGTATGCACTGCTCCTGGTGCGTTTTGGATTGTGGCGAGGCACACAATGTGTAAACATGGCAAAGTGAGAACTTCGGACCGTGCAAGACCTCGGTTGTGAGTTTTGATGAACCACAACCCAAATATCGTTGGCAGCACTCTTCTTTCGTCAAGGTCCTGAATGTGCTGCGCACTACGTTACCTTGGCCTTATCGTTTACACTGCTCGCTATGTTGCTGAGCGTTTCATCTGCCCCTTTCTTCTCGTCGAGCGTCTCTTGCAGCAGATCGGCCATCTCCTGTTGTTCCAGTAGTTCCGCATAAGTCCTCATCAGCTCGGCATAAGTTCGCACCGCCTGTAGACGGCAATTTGGTAGTGTTCAACGCGCTGCGCGGCGGTGATGATTCCGGCGTCAATCGTGCCTGGGTCGCTCGGCCCGGCAGGGTTATGGCCCGGCTCGGGGTGAACGGACTTGTCGGCGTAGTAAGCCCGTCGCCGAGAGAACCCGTTTTATTTCACTGGGTGGGTTACTTCATCTGCAGAATGCTCGCCCTACGACTTGCCCAACGCCATCTTACCGATCAATGACTTGAGATCCAGTTCTGATGGCCGTTCGAGGGTCGACCTGGTGCCGTCCGGATTGATTACCAGCACGGTTCCTCGTGGGAGATCGCAGTTCTTTTGCGTCAATATCGTCGATGCACGTGCATCGACGATAACACCGCATTTCCACAACGGAAGAAGCTTGATGACGAGATTCGCGAGCGAGCTGGCCACCAGCACGCCTACATATACCAGCGCGCCTTCCAGTATGCCGTGTTCATCGACTGGTTTCACCTTGTCCGCGCCGACCTCTTTGAGAACTGACATCACTTCTTCCGGAGCTTCATCGCGAAACGAAATTTCGACTTTCAAGTCTTTATCCAAGTGTTACCACCTTCCATTGCTCGACGTGGCGAGCGTCGGCTCAATCGCGGGCCGCAAAGTCGTATTGGACCAAGTCATTCCAGAGCGGAGAAGAACGAGCGCCGCCCTGATAGGACGATAACAGAACGACGGAGCCGAATTCCCAGAGCCGCTGCAATAAGGCGTCAGACATGCCGCAAAGTTCCCCCGCCGCAGCCCGCCCGACTTGGGGCACGTTTGGGCTTATCGCGGAGGCCCTGTCTCGAAGACGAGCGCGGCGAGAGAGCGGATCAGGATGAGTCTTGCTGATCCAAACGAGTTTACGGGGGCCGAACTTGAGGAGCGCGACGGCGCGGTATAGAAAGTGAAACACTGTGAGCGCCAAATCGCAGGCCCAAAAGCCCACGGCCCAGCTACCCGAACTCTCTATCGCCAACTCACCGACAAGCGCCAGGGCGGCCTCGTCCGCTTCATATTCATGTTGCACGCTGGGCTGCTCTTGCCAATGGCCCATCTTAATATGCGCCAGTTCATGAGCCATTACGAACAGCTCCATTTGCCCGAGGAGAATCATGGAGAGGAACATGTTGTGACGGGGTGGAGTAAGCGGAGAGGGGTTCGCGATCGGCGTTCCTTCAATGGCATAGGCATTTAGCGCACCGGCGAAGAATTCGGAAGACCCCGGCGGCATGGTATAAGAGCGGCTCAGACCAGAGAGGGCTACGTCATCGCTCAGTTGCACCGGCGACAGCGCCGGCGCCGCCCAACCCAATAACAAGGAGAAGTCGTAGAGGAACTGAAACAAACCCTGATCAAAAAAAATAACCGGTACCCGCGTCTCTGGTTCGGTCTTAGTCACGGCGTTCACGTTGCCTAACGGCAGCGTAGCCAGCAATGGCCAGGGATCGACTGCCCCTCCTCGTTTGACGAGCCCGTCTCGTAGTTGATCGAAAAACATGAGCATAACCGGGTAAGAGTTACGGTTTTCGTAGCGTGTGGGCGGCTCCATAGAAAAATACCGCTTAGAGAGATCAGCCACTTTGCCATGAAGCTGTCGCCATTCCTCTGGGTCAAAGGGAAGAGACCACGATCCTTTGTCTGTACTTCTCCGAGGCGTCTGCATCAATGATTCTGGGAGGCTTAGACATCCGCGCGTATGCCTCGTCGGCGGAGGCCAAGTGCAGCTGGTCAGCAAGACGGAAGTACGCAAAAGCCTCCTGTTGGCCCTCTATAAACGCGTGTGCTTCGTGAGACCACTCCTGCGGGCTGCGGCCTCTCGCTTGGTATCATGTCAAACACACCTCACTTGAAACTAGCCCCATATATTATCTTAATATGGCAGAATCTGCGATCAGCATATGGCAGAATCTGCGATCAGCCTCCGCAAGTCTTCCGGCTGAAAGCGAAAGAAAAGGTATGAGCACAGACTGAAATGATGGAGCGGACAACGGAAGCGTCGTTCGTTTTAAGGCCAGGATGGCCGGTGTCTTGTACCTGCTCATCATCGTTGGAGCCCTGTTTGCCCCGTTCGCTGTCTCGCCCTCGGGTATGATGCGCGGCCATTCGGCGCTGCCGACGGCCGGACAGATCCTGGCCTCGAAGCCATTGTATGTTTTCGGCGGCGTCGCCCAGTTGGTCGTGGGCGCATGCGATATCGGCGTGGCGCTGATCTTCTATGAACTGCTCAAGCCAGTCAGTAGGGGCCTCGCCCTGCTCGCGGCATTCTTCAGGCTCGTTTTTGTGGCCATAGCAAATGCGAACGTGCTCAACCACTTTGCAGCTTTGCTTCTTCTGAGTGGCGGAGAGTACCTAAACGCGTTCAAGCCTGACCAGTTGCAGGCGTTCGCGCTGGTGTTCATCAGGCTGCGCACAATCGGCTTGGACATCGCCCTGGTGTTCTTCGGCTTTCATTGCGTCGTACTGGGCTACCTCATTTTCAGGTCGACCTTCCTCCCGCGTATTCTGGGCCTGCTGCTGGCGATTGGGGGGTGGGTTATTCGGTCAACATTTTCGAAGTTATTCCACCTGCGATTGGAGGCCATTCTTTTCCCTACATAATGCTGCCGGCGGGGGTTGCAGAAATATTGCTGACCCTGTGGCTCCTCGTGATCGGCGTGAACGTTCAACGATGGAAGGAGCAGGCCAGTGCAGCATGAAAGACGACTACAAATCGGCGGAGCAGGGAGTGGCACGGTGTTCAAGTTGAGGCCTCCCCTGACTTTTTGCAGTGCCACTTTCTGTCCTTGGAAGCAAACCGTGCTTTACACCTTCAAATTGGGCAGCAATGGATCAGCACCTTCCGGTGATCTGCTTCTGATCAGGCTGGCAATCTGTACGGCATGCCCCCAAACGAAAACACACGACCAGCTGGAAGGATTTCATCCGCGCTCATATGGATGTTCTGGTGGGAACGGATTTCTTCACGGTGGAAGTGCTTACGCTCAAAGGCTTGGTTACCTATTACGTGTTGTTCTTTATCCAGCTGGAGACTCGGAGGGTTTGTCTGGCCGGAATCACACCCCATCCGGACCAGCAGTGGATGGAACAGATGGGGCGCAACGTGACGATGCAGGAGTGGGGATTTCTGGCCAACAGCCGATATCTGCTGCATGATCGGGCACAGGAGTTCTGCCTCTCGTTCCGTCAACTGATCGAGGCTGGAAAGGGTGAAAACCATGCCCCTACCAGCCAGGAGCCCGAATTGAACGCCTATGCGGAACGCTGGGTGAGATCGGTGAAACAGGAATGCTTGTCGAAACTCATCTTGTTCGGGAGAAGCCGCTGCGCCGAGTCCTGCAGCAATACGTGGCCCATTACCACGAGGAGCGCAATCACCAGGGCAAGCAGAACCGGCTCCTGTTCCCCTTGCCGAATCGAGGAGCGACCGAGGATAACGGAATTGTGCGTTGCAAGGAACGACTGGGTGGTCTGTTGAAGTACTATGAGCGGGAAGCGGCATGAGCCTTTGGTCGGGTAAACTCCCCTTCCTCGGAAGCCAATGTGAGTTTTTTTACCATACGCGACCAACAGCGCAAAGACAAGTGCTATCGCCCGCGCCGCAGATGCAGGCCGCAAACTCAGGTTGAGAATCCCTTTTCGGTGTTGGATTTTATTCGCCATGGCTAAACTCCCTCGCTGAACGTTGCCTGTCCGCACACTGAATTCCGCTGCTACGGTGTGATCTGCCAGACGGTGCCGAGCATGAGCGCTCCGCCCTCACTGGCTGTGCCATATAAATGTTGCCGCTGGCATCAAGCGTAACGAAGCCGTAGGGTGCGCACGTGCAATACTCGATGACTGCGAAATGAGACT
>CAWHRM010000009.1:0-376664 GCA_963831675.1 uncultured Acidobacteriaceae bacterium | reverse complement strand
TAGATTCGTGTGCGTCCAAATCCCGACCGAGCTTGCGAACTCCCGCTGGCCCACGCCAGCGGGCGTTTTGTCATTGCCGTCGGGCAAGATCCTTGCGGGAGTGGAGCATTATCGAGTTGATTACTCCTCCCTCCCTTCGTCAGCGCGGGACCGTGGCAGAAGATGCCGTCTTCTTTAATGTGGCGACGGTGATTTAGAGACACGATGACCCTCATTCTTTCTGAGGGTCATTTTTCCTGCGAGCGACGGGCAGCGAGCCTGGTCGCACCTCACCACGCTCTCAGGGTAGGCACATGTCAAGGAAAAAGTCAGTGATATCCGACCAGGAGTAGTGGTGCAGTTTGATTTCCACAGGGCAACTAGACGATTGCAACTGCACCACTACCCGACCAGGCGGAGTTACGAAGCGGTGTGTAAACTGCCCCGCCCTAGCCAAAAGAAGGCTAGAACGGGGCACCGCGGCTTTGGACTTGCGAATTCCCAAAGTAACAGTACAATATGACCCATTCGCGGCGCGAGGAGGCAACCTGTGACAAGCCCATCATCGCTTCCCTTTGGGTATGAGGTGGAACTGTCGGGCGACACCACGCTGGTGAAGTGTTACGGCAGGGTGGTCAGCGAGACAGCGGGAGACTTGAAGCAACTGATCAAACCGATGATACCCAAGTGCCGCCGCATTGTGGTCGACCTCACCGACGTCAGCTTTGTGGACAGCTCTGGTCTGGGCACGCTGGTGGGGCTGAAAGTATCCGCAGGCGCGGCGGCTTATTGCAGGCTGGAGTTCATCAACTTCTCGCCACGCGTCAAAGAACTGCTCCAAATTACCAAGGTGGGCCAGTTGTTGGGGTCTTAGCTGAACCGGGGCGTCGGCTGTGCTCTGCGGGAGACGCGACTGATATTGGCTCCGCTTGACTGTAGCTTGTTTCATAAATCTGCTTCCGACGGGCCGGGGCTAAAAGCCCATGCGGGAAATCGGCGTAATTCGCGGGCCTGAAGGCCGCGCTTCCACCGAAACCGGACGGATAAGTATTTGCAACGAACTGGACCGCCAGGAGGCTTCCACGTGAGCATGAAAGCGAGTACCCGGCAGGTAGATGGCGTCACCATCGTCGACTTGAGTGGACGTATCACTCTGGGCGAGGGCAGCGTGGTTCTACGCGATACCGTTAAAGATCTGCTGGGAAAGGGACAAAAGAAAATCCTGCTGAACCTGGGCGACGTCAGTTACATTGACAGCTCGGGCATCGGGGAACTGGTCAGCGCCTTTACCTCGGTGCGCAACCAGGGCGGCGAATTGAAGTTACTGCACCTGACCAAAAAAGTCCACGATCTGCTGCAGATCACCAAGCTCTACACTGTCTTCGACGTGAAGGACGACGAAGCCGCGGCCATCAGCGCGTTGGCCTAGAGCTTGTTTCATATACTTGCTTTCAGCGAGCCGGGGCTAAAGCCCATGCGGGAATCTGCGTAGTTCGCGGGCCTGAAGGCCCGCGCTTCCACCGAAACCAGAGGGACAAGTGTTTCTGAAACAAGCTCTAGTAACAGAGGCGCGGCCAGCCTGGCGTGCGGTCAATCTTCAACAACTCCGAGTGGAATCAACAACCAAGTCCTGACGGCCAGGGAGGCTACTCCGTCGGCACAAATCGCGCCGCGAGACAATCTGATATGAGACAACCGTGAACAGTTGGACCTGCACATCCAAAATATAGGTGCCGACGGGAGCGCAACGCGACAGTTTCCACTCCGTCCGCGGTAACCCGCGCAATTTCTTTTTTCATGTCCTGGCTCAAGACGATTAGCCTGCATTATTCATCTGTTTCGGTAGCTGAGGGCGGGAAGCTTTGAAGGGGCACGGCTTCAACCGTGCCGTCACGGGTGTGTGGTGAGTTGGGCTTCAGCCCCTGAGGGCACTCGCACTTGGTCTCCAAACCGAAGTCCCTCAGCGGCTGAAGCCATCATAATAAAGGCAGCTTTACGGCACGGCTGAAGCCGTGCCCCTTCAAAGCGTCAGGCCCTGATGAATAATCCAGGTTAGAGGATATTCGGCAAAGGTTGCTGCCGTGACGGTCGCCGGGTTTCCATCCTGATAGGAAAGGGTAAAACTTGACTGCGGGACGCAAGATCTTTGGCCGCCTTTCGATCGTCGCCGGAAATGGGGTACAGATTGCCGGGCTGGCAGTCGCGTGTGTTGCCCTGGCAGCCGCGCGAGCGGCACAATCGACCACAGCCACCGTCGTCGCCATGGTCGTGGGATGGGTGCTCCTCTATTTCAGTTGCCATGCCATCGCGCATTGGGTTGTGGGACGAATGCTTGGCATTCGCTTCGCCTTCTACACGGTCGGTGGGACTGGAAATCCGGAAGGCTGGCCCGTCGGCCTGCGATGGTTGTTCGAGCATCTTCCTTTTCTTGGAGTGCAGACGGAGAAGGCATCGATGCAACGTGCCAGCCCGATGGCGCGAGCGATTATGTGGTCGGCGGGAGTGACGTCGTCCGCCGTTGTGCCAACCCTGGGCGCGCTCTGGGCATGGCACGCGGGCGTCCCGGGGAGCAAGGCGTTTCTTCCAGTAGCGCTGTTGTGGGCGGCGGGAACGTTGTCCAGCAACTGGAGAAGCCGCACCGGAGACTATGCCAAGGCGCGGCGCGCGCTCAGCAATTCATAAGCGCGCGCGGTTGTTGAAGGACGGGTGTGGGCTCGATCGGTAACGGGGCCGTGAAGGAGTGCCCAGGTCTTATCGATATCCGAAGCTAACGAGGCGGTCATTCGCTATCGCTGTCGTCGTACGCTACCTTCCAGGTCTTGTCGGGGTTGTAGGCCGTCATTTGCTTGGCGAGGTCGGCAGTCTTGGGTCCGAGGTCCTTCTCGTACACGGTGCCGTCGGCGTCAACCAGGAAGGTCATCACGCCGGAGTTGCGGTATTCGGCGGGCCAGGCGACGAAGGCAAAGCCTCCGGTCATTTTGCCGTCCACGATGTAGCTTTTGGCGCCGCCTTCTACGTTCGCGCCTTGAGCGGTCAGAATGTGGTAGTAGTAGCCGTGAAAGGGTTGCGGAGTATCGTGCTTGCCGCCGTAACCTTGTCCCGCGGCATAAGCCACCAGCGGGCCGATGGGACTCTCGGTCTCGCCTTCGGCAACCTTCCAGTAGAGTCCGTTCTGCTTGCCGGGGTCGCTCATGACCTTTTGCGCGTACTGCTTGACGGAGTCGCCGTCGTGGGTCCGGCTGAAGTATTCCTTCTGCGCATCCGCCAGGGCATCACAAACCCGAATCGCTGCGAGTTCGTTCTTGCCGATGCGGCGGAAGAGGATTTCCTTCACCCCAGCTTTGGAGTCGAAGTACCAGGTGCCCGCGGCATCCTTCTTAAGGGGAATGGGGTACGGCCAGTTTTCCGCGCCCAGGAAAAGGGTCTGGTTGCCATTGATCTCTTTAGCCCAGCGGTGCATCTGCTCGTAGCGCCGGATAAAGTTGTCGCGGTTGTTGTTGTCCGCGACCTCGTCGCCGGAAGAGAGGATGCTGGCCGAAGAGGCTCCGAGAACGGCCTCCATCGCGGGCTTGTCGCCGGCCTTGGCAGCGTCATAGAGGGCGGTGCTGGCATCCTGCGCATTGGCGAAGGTTTTCTGTCCGGCGTCCTGCGCGCAAACGATACTTGTGAACAAGACCAGCCAAGCGAGTAACGCCACTGTGCTTATGAATTTGGATTGCCACCGCATGTATGTACCTTTCGAATCTGTGTCCGGCATCATTCTTCGGAACCTCCAACCAAGCGGTTCGGGATAGTGGTTAGAAAAATCTAAACTCAGGGCCCTTGCTGTCACCGACGACCGGCGGCTGGGCACTGCCGCGTGAGTTCAGCTTCCGTCGCGGGCAACTAGCGTTTGCGACCGCCTCCGCCGCTACGAGCGGCCGGGGCGCTTCGTTGTCCGCCGCCGCCACCGCCATAGCTCTGCTTTCCGCGATTGCTCTCCGCCCGGGTGGTGCCGCCGGCGTTGTATCCGCTGAAGGCGCCAGTCTTGGTGCCGGTGGCGGGTTTTTGACCGTAGCCACGGTCGGAGGCCGGCATGGTGTTAGGACGATTGGCATTATTCGGGCGATTGTTGGCGTTGCCGGCGTTGCCAGTGTTGGGACGATTGTTGGTATTGCCGACGTTGTTGTTGCGGTTTCCGCCGTTCACATTGGCGTTGTTGCGATTGCCGCCATTAACGTTGTTGTTGCGGTTTCCACTGTTCACGTTGTTGGTGTTGCGATTGCCGGTGTTGATGTTACCGGTATTCACGTTGTTGCGGTTGCCGGTATTGATGTTGACGTTGTTGCCGCTGACGTTGGTATTGCGGTTATAGCTGCCGCCGTAGGGAGTCGGGCGCGGCCGGTTCCCGTAATATCCGCCGTTGCGGTAGACGTTGCTGTTGGAGACGTACACGTTGCGGTTGTAGACGACAGTTCCACCGTGCCAGCCGCAACCCCAACTGTTCCATCCCCAGCTATTGTTGATGGCCGCGCCAATCGCCAGTGCCCGCACCGAAGGAAATGATGCTCGTGGCCACGAGGGCGCCCGTGCTGTAGCCGGGAGGATAGTAGGGCGTACCGTACACCACGGTTGGGTTATAGACGGGCACGTACACGACCTGGGGATTGGCGGGCTGGATGACGATGACCTGCTGACCGCTCTGGTTTTCGGTGGTCACGGTCTGCTGTTGGGTAGTCTTCAGGTTGCCGGCGGCCTTGGCCTGCGCCCGCAATCGTTGCACCGAAGCCATCACGTCGGCCTGCTGGTTGTAGAACG
Source organism: uncultured Acidobacteriaceae bacterium (assembly GCA_963831675.1). Lineage (GTDB taxonomy): Bacteria > Acidobacteriota > Terriglobia > Terriglobales > Acidobacteriaceae > Bog-257. The sequence goes on along the minus strand of CAWHRM010000009.1, from coordinate 371,888 downwards.
CGTCGCCCAGAGCCGACGTCCATGACAGGTTAGTCGCCATGTTGTTGAGCACCGAAGGAAACTGGGTGAGCGCTTTCACGCTGGGGTCCCAGGATTGCGCATTGACCTGTTCAGCTCGTTGCGCGTCGTTCAGCGTAGAGTTGGCCTGCAGCCAGGAATTGGCGGCCACAGCCTGGTCGGGATAGGTGGAGGCGGCGAGGATCTGGGCCACCAGCGCGTCGGGATAGAGCGCGATGGGAGATACCAGCTCATCGACCTGCGCTGCCGACAGACTGGCCTGCGCCGCTTCCTGCATGGCGAAGACAGGCGAATGGATGGCGACGGATGCCCACGCTTCGGAGGTGGGCGAAGTAACGAGCAGAATTCCCCAGGTCAGGGCCAACGCCAGGACCTGTTTCAGGCGGACCATCATTGCTCCAATCCATGGCGCTTGAGTGGGACCAGTGCCATCGGAGGGTTACGTAGAAAAGTGTACGCGGTTCAACCGCGAAGGACTAAAAGGATCAGCAGTTGCAGCACCGATACGTAAAATGGCTTACAAACAACATGATTCTAGTAGATTGTTTGGTAAGACGATATACGCAAAGTACCACAAAAGTTGCAAAGCCCGCCCCTTGAGCGGGCCCTGATTAAAGCACGTGGCAGCGAGTACTCACTTCACCACTCGCAGCTCGTTAGTCACCTGGAAAACGTCAGGCACACCGTTGGCGGCGAGGGTGGCCAGGTTCTTGTCACCTTCACTGTTGACGAAGCCCTTGAGCGTCACGCGCTGGCCGTCCACGATAATGTGAATGCTGGGCGCGGCCTCCCAGAAATAGCGAGAGAGAGATCCTGTGTTCGAAAGGGCGCGATAGACGCGCTCGCGCGCTTCCTGGTCCAGGGGCGCCGGTGGCAGGAGCTTGATATTGTTGACGACCTTGTCTACGCCCTCAATTTGCTTGACAACATTTTCCGCATCCTTCCGGGTTGCTGCGTGCACGCTGGTGACATAACCACTCAGAGTGACGGTGTTGCCCTGAACGCTGTACTCCAAATCGTCGAACAGCGAGTAGAAGGGCAGCATCAACAGTTCATGGCGGACTTCCTTGGCGATGCGGCCTTCGGTGTTGGTGGGGTACGCCACCTTGCCATAGTCGGCGACCACCGGGCCGTTGCTGGACAAGGCCGCCATTTGCGTCGCTGCGGCCTGAGGGGTTTGCGCCAGCGCTCCGGCGGTGAAGGCCAACAGCAGACCTGATATCAGTATTGTGCGCATGATTGTTACCTCTCCGTTTCTACCCATTGGATGCATCTATAAACCCGATGGGTGGCGCTTCGACTGCCCGGCTTACAAGACTTAACAATCCTTAACACTCGGATGGGATCGGGGAACCGCGCAACAAATTCCAGCAGGCGTAGGGTCCTTCCTGAATGGGATCGGAGTTATGATGCTGGCAGCGCAGCTTGGGGCTTGTCCCGAGCATGGTTAAGAGTGGGGGTGGCCGGTGTTCAAGATCATCACCGTGGAACGTGAATATGGCGCAGGCGGCAGCCTGGTGGCCGCGGAGTTGGCGCGACGCAAGGGATGGCAACTGCTCGATCACCAGCTTACCTGCGAGATCGCGAAGCTGGCGGGAGTGCATGAGAAGGCAGTGACGCGCCATTCCGAGAAATGCGACCCGCTGATGCACCGGTTGGCCAAGGTCTTCTGGCGGGGCAGCCATGAGCGGTCGTTGCCGATCGGGGAGGACAAGATATTCGACGCGGACGAGATGGTTGCTTTGGCCCACCAGGTGATCGAGAAAGTGTCGCGAGAAGGGAACTGCGTCATCGTGGGACGCGGCGCGCCGTACATCCTGCGCCATCGGGACGACACCTTCCGCGTCTTCATCTACGGCTCGCGCGAGGAAAAGATCCGTCGCCTGGTCAAGCTGAAGATGGAAGAACAGGAAGCGTCGTTGATGGTAGACACCATCGATGGCGAACGGGCGGCCTTTGTCCGCAAGTATTTCAACGCGGAGTGGCCGAGCCGGCATCTTTACCACATGCTGCTGAACTCGGACCCGGGCATGGAATACGCCACCGAAACGATTCTGGCCACCATGGACGCGCTGGAGCGGCATCCGCACGCGGTGAAACATTCGCAGCATTCGGCGCTGGACCCGATTGCGCAGCGGGTGTGAGCGGTAGCCGCTTTTCGCTGTTCGCTCTTCGCTTTTCGCGCTTCGGTCGATTGTCGCTGTCGTCCCGAGCGAGAATTTGTAATATTCACAAAACAAGAAGTGGGACCCGTGCGAACGAATATTGAGATTGATGACTGCCTTATCGCCAGGCGATGCGCCGCAGCGGATCAGCCACCAAGAAAGCCGCGGTGGAGAAGGGTCTTCGGTTGCTGGTGGAAACCTGCTCGCAAACGTCGATTCCTCGGCTGCGAGGCAAGGTGCGATGGGAGGGTGACCTGGCGACTCGCGCCTGAGGCGGGCACGAGATGAGCCGGCTTGGGTATGGTCATCACGGCTTCAGAATAGCTTGAATGCGTTCCTCCCGAACGTCGGCGAGTACACGCTCCCAATTCGCGCCGGGCTCAACCTTCCCCTGATGTACCCAAAGTCCGCTCACTTGGATCATGGATGGGTGCTGCCTTGCGGCGCGTAGCAGAACGCCGCCAGGGTGCTCTAGCGCCTCCAGTTTCATCCCGGGCTCCAGCCCCAAACGTTTCCTGAGGGATTTTGGAACAACCATCCGGCCCGATTTGTCCATTCTCATTTTCATACGATCGATGCCACTTGCCATAAAGTCATGGCAAAACCTTCGTGTGGTGCAAGTCTTACTTTACCGCCGTCACCTCCAGCTTTGCACCCTTCGCCGCCTTCTTGTGTTCCTTCTGCGCGGCAGCCAGCTGCTTGCGCAAAATGCGAACTCCCGACGTCCACGTGCTTCTCCTGCAGCAGGAAGGGTGGCAGGAAGCGCAGCACAGTGTCCTGGGTCACGTTGATGAGCAGGCCGTGGGCGTGCGCGCCTTCCAGGATGGGCTTGCCGGGAACGGTCAACTGCAGCGCCTGAATCGCGCCCACGCCGCGGGCCTCGACGGCGATATCGAACTTCTCCACCAGTTCGCGCAGCTTCTGCGAGAAGTAGGCGCCCACGCGGCGCACCTGCTCCAGCAGGTTCTCGTCTTCCAGGATCGCCAGATACTCCAGCGCCACGCGGCAGGCCAGCGGGCCTCCGCCGAAGGTTGTGCCGTGCTTGCCAGGCGTGAGGTGCTGCGCGAAATCCTGCTTGGCGAGAAACGCGCCCATGGGCAGGCCGGCGGCCATCGGCTTGGCGATGCAGACCACGTCGGGCATGACGCCGAAGTGCTGGAAGGCGAAGAGCTGCCCGGTGCGTCCCATGCCGCACTGGATCTCGTCGAAGATGAGCGCGGCGTGGTGCTGATCGGCAGCCTCGCGGCAGGCGCGCAGGAATTCGGGCGGACACTTCCTGAATGCCGCCTTCGCCCTGGATGGGTTCGAGCACGATGCCGCAGACTTTTTCATCCACGGCGTTGCGCAGAGCTTCCACATCGTTGCGCGGCACGAAGCGCACGCCTTCCAGCATGGGATCGAAGTCCTTGCGGTACTTGGCCTGGCCGGTGAGAGCGAGAGCGCCCATGGTGCGTCCGTGGAAGGAGTTGTCCAGCGCGACCACGACGACTTTTCTCCGGACCTCCGTTCGCGTGACCGGCAGCGCGCACCAGCTTCAGCGTGCCTTCGATGGCCTCGGTGCCGCTGTTGGAGAAGAAGGCGCGGTCGAGTCCTGACTTGAGTGCAGAGCTCCTCGGCGAGCAGCCCCTGGTACTCGTTGTAATAAAGGTTGGAGAGGTGGATGACCTTCGCCGCCTGCTCGCGGATGACCTTCACGATGCGCGGGTGGGCGTGGCCAAGCGCGTTGACGCCCAGCCCGGAGAGCAGGTCGAGATAGCGTTTGCCCTCGACGTCATAGAGGTACACGCCTTTGCCGCGCGCCATGGCGATAGGATAGCGAGCGTAGGTGTTCAGCAGGTATTTCTGTTCGCGTTCAACGATCTCTGGATAGGTCACGATGAGGCCCTCGAAGAATTCATTGTAGCGCTGGACGGTCGGGGCTGGGGCGTCTGTAACCGCCCTCACAGGGAGATATGCAGGCGTTTCGGTTAAACTTTTCGACATGCCGAGTGAAAAGCAATTTCGCGAGCGCGCCAAGGTTGAGTTGCGGGAGATTGGGAAGCAAGTCGCCGGCCTGGCAACCGATCGGGACATCTATCGCAAGCTGGAGCGCGAGGTGGTCGCGCAGAACCCACGGCTACAGGCTTCGCGCAGCGCCTTCCTTGACATGGTGCGCGGCGCTTATGCCGACGCCATGGGGGTGCGGGTGCTGCACCTGCTCGATCCGAACGGCACCGGCCTGTCGTTGCGGCGGGTGGTGATGCAGATTGGGGAGTACGCGCAACTGCTGCATGACAAGGTGGGAGATCGTGAGTTCGAAAACGATTGTGCGGCGCTGGAGCGGGCGGCCGTCAATCTCAAAGCGGTCATGGACCCGCGGTTTTCGCATCACGAGCGCACTCCCTCGGCGCTGGCCTCCACACTTCGCGCGCTGGATGAAGCCATCGACACCATGATCACCAACCTCAAGACGTATTACTGGGTGGTGGCGGAGGCACATCTCGATCTGGAACCGGCGTACGCCGAGGATCCGTTGGCGATCTTCCGGTTTGCGTGGATCGAGGGGGAGTAAGGGTCTAACGGTTTGAACTCTGCTTAAAGGACAACACCAGCCAGTGTGGTGTCCCGCTAATTGGCGCTATAAGTCGAGACTCGATGATGGTTTTCCGTCAGCGGCTGAAGAGGCTGCTGAAAAATTCCATGCTGCCTGCTGTTCGGGTAGTGCGGGCCTTCAGGCCCGCGTCAATCGCGGTTCGTGAAGAGGGCTTTCAGCCCCTGAGGTACGTCCGAAGCCTTTCATTTAAGAGCTTTCATCCAATGTCCCCAGGCCTAAAGGCCATTTGAAGGTTACTCACTTCACGCCGCGCTGAAGCGCCGCACTACCCGAACCCTCTGGTCCGACGGCTTTTTCCCCAGCCTCTGAAGCCACGCCTCTTCAGGCAGGGCACAACTTATTCAGCGAATCAGTGGGACACGACACGAGGCGCCAGTTGTCAGGCACTGCGCTGCACACCCGGCCAAACTCCGGAGAAGGGATCGAACCAACTTGACTTCGCCATCCCTGCGAGTTATCAATGAGTCCTAGCCAGCAAAGGGTGAAGGAGTTCACCCCAAAACCGCTGTCCTGCCTTTACCGGACAGATGATGACTCCTGACGAGGAAAGCTTGTCGCGGGGTCATGTCCCCGGCGAGCTTCCCGCAAACAATCTAGAGCGACGCGGGTCGCCGGCGCTGGTTGAGATTGTCCCTTCGGATCATGTCCGCAGACGAAGGATCGGCATTGCACGAGAACGGCACCGCGTTGAATCCGAGCCAGCGCCAGCGCTTGTTGGTCACGTGTAAGCACATCGATAGGCTGTTGGGAGACATCGAAGAGACCCTGAATGCCGCGACTTCCAAGAGTGTGTTTCCGGGCTATGTTGGCGACATCACTGCCGGGCAGAGGAAAACGATCGAGGACTACATCGCCTGGCTTCGCGGACAACTTCTGCAAGTTCTAGCGAAGCAATCGCTGGCTCCGGAAGAGGCCCACATCTCAGCCGCCCATGCGATCCACGTCAGTCTCACTTTTATCGAGATTGCCATCGCGGAACTGGCTCCGCACTACATGCGAGGTTACGGCGCGGTATCGGAGCAGGGTGCCAGCGATCTTCATGGCGTAATTGCGGAGCTGCAATCCACGGTCAAAGAGTTGCATCGTTATCTGCTCGAGTCGAGCTCCGGCGATGCCGAGTCTCAGGGCACCCAGAAGTTTCGGGATCAAGAATTGCGATGATGGAAGGTCCCACAATTTTCGGACGCGACGAGGAAGCGGAGCAACTGCGCAAACGGCTCGGTGCGCGGGGTTCGTTCCTCTTTTACGGCCCGGCGGGGGTCGGAAAGACCCTGCTGTTGCGGCTGGTTTTCCCGGAATTCCCTAACGTTTTGTATAGTCGGCAGAACCCGACACCGCAGTCGTTGTATCGAAATCTAGCGCAGTCGCTGCTGGAACTGGGGCATCCCGTGCTCAGCAAGTCATGCCCGCGGGGGACCGAGTCTCTGGCGGAGAAAACTGTCACTTCCGTAAAAGGACTTGTGCGCGATGCACTGCGCGGCTCGAAATATCTGGTACTCGTGGACCATCTTGTACGTCCCTCGCAAGCTCTGGCGGCGTCCATTCGTGAGCTCATGTTGAACTGGTCGGTCCCGGTAGTCGCCGTATCACGTTCCACCCACATGGAGGATGTGGGATTCGTTCTACCACTATTTCCCGGTCGAGCCGAGAGGTTCGCGCTGCGGAACTTCGATGCTGAAATTGCGCGTCGTTTTGCAGCAGGCTGCGCCGAGAGAGAAGGGCTGACAGCGGAGAATCTCGATCAGGTTCTGGATAGGATTGTCGAATACAGCGAGGGCAATCCGGGAGCCATGCTCCAGATGATTGGTATGGCCAAGGCCCCCAAGTACGCTCACGGGAACCAGGTCAAGATCACGCCGCTCTATATCGACTACAAGATCGCAATGGTGAGTCAATAGGCCGGAACCTTGACAGAAGCTGCACGGACCGCGAATGCGCAAGGTTGAAGATATACCGATTCCGAACCAGGCTTCCGTTGCCCTGCCTCTCCACGCTCAAGCGCTGGATCGAATGGCCACAATGGCCGAGCAGTTGGGCGAAGGTTCCCTTAGCGCCGAGGTACGGCAGCTGGTCGCGCGAATCAAGGAAGGGCGCTTCTTCGTCGCCTGCGTTGGCCAGTTCAAACGAGGCAAATCCACACTGCTCGATGCCTTCGTAGGAGAGCCGATACTTCCGACGGGGGTGGTGCCCGTGACCACTGTGCCCACGGTGCTGCGTTACGGAGATACACGAACGGCGCGCGTTCTCATCGACGCCGCGCTGGCTCGCAATTCGGCCGGAGGATCTGCCGCAGTACGTTTCAGAAGAGTTGAACCCGGAAAACTCCAGGCAAGTCGCCGGGGTGGAGGTCTTTCTGCCGTCGGCGCTGCTGGCCGGCGGAATGTGCCTTGTCGATACGCCGGGGATTGGGTCTGTCTTCTCCGGGAACACAGAAACCACCAGGGATTTCATACCGCAAATCGATGCCGCCATTCTGGTCGTCGGGGCCGATCCGCCGATCTCCGGGGAGGAATTGGCGCTGATCGAGGCAGTCGCCGCCAACGTGGATGAGATTCTGATCGTGCTCAACAAGATCGACCGGGTCTCGACCGCGGAACGGCAACAAGCGTCCGAGTTCGCCACCAGAGTTCTTGAGGGCCGTCTGAAGAGATCTGTTGGGCAGATTTATGAAGTCAGCGCGCTAAACAGGCTTAACAACTCTACCGATGCCGATGACTGGGAAGAAGCTGAGCGAGGACCTCAGCCGGCTGGCCAGCAAATCAGGGCAGGCCTTGACTCGTTCGGCGGCGGAGCGTGGCCTGCGCCGATTCGCGGCTTCGCTGCAACGCTCCATCGATGAACGCGTCCGAGCGTTAAGAGAACCGATCGCCAACTCGGAACAGAGGATTGCGAATCTCCGGCAGACCGTAAGCCAGGCCGAGCAATCGCTGCGGGACCTCGGAGCGCTGTTTTCCGCAGAGCAGATGAGACTCGCAATGACGCTGCTGGGTCGCCGTAAGGAATTCCTCAAGCAGGTTTTGCCAATCGCCCGCGAAGAGTTTACGCGCGAGACTAGAACGGTGGCGACCAGGTTTGGTCCGAGCAGGCGGCGCGAGCTTATGGCCATCGCCCAGACGGTTGCCCGGCGTCATGTTATGCCGTGGCTGGACACGGAGGAGACGCAGGCGGAGGAGCTCTATGGCGCGGTCACGCAGCGCTTCGTGAACCTGGTAAACGGGCTTCTGCAGAGAATTTCCGAGGAGCAGGGGACTGACTTTTCGCATCTGCCGAAATCGCTGGACGCCGAACATGGCTTCCGCACCCGCTCGCGATTTTTCTTTCACGACATGATCACCATCGCGCAGCCAGCGTCCCCGTTGCTGTACTCGATGGACGGCCTCTTGGGAGCGCTTCACATCCGTCGCTGGATGCAAGAGGGCGCAGCGAACTTCCTGGAACGCCTGCTGGATATCAACGCCTCGCGGGTGCAGGGGGACGTCGAACAGCGAGTCGTAGACAGCCGCTTACGTCTTGAATCCGACGTTCGCAGACTGCTCCGCGAGGTCAGCGCATCAGCCGAGCAAGCGCTTTTAAAGGCCAAAGAGCTCATGACCGCTGGTACCAATGCCGTGCAGAGCGAGCTTGAGCGCTTACGCACCTTACAGGAAGAACTCGACACCCTCACCACCGTTCGGGCATTTCGATCTCCAGATAACTGACGAGGCGGACGAGTCGCGCACACCGAAGCCGAGGTTTTTCGCAGGCACAACCCCCGCGCTCGCTGCTGGAACTTGTGTTCCCTCGGAAGGGGGCCGTCGTACAATGTGTTCCTCAGAGGCACAGGGGCGTGGAAACCGTCTTTCCATCGTGGATCACCGAAGCGGCCGCCTGGAACGAGGATGTTATCTATCTGCTCGACGCGGAACTGCGCTTCGTGGACTGCAATCCGGCCTGGGACAGGTTTGCCGCCGACAATGGCGGGAGTGGCATCTCACGGGCTGAGGTGGCAGGCAGGTTGATTCTCGACTATGTGCCCGATGTTCTGCGTACCTTCTATGTGCACAAATATTGGTTTGCGAAACGCTCCGAGGGATGGACGGAGTTCGATTACGACTGCTCCAGTCCGGAGAAGATACGGCTTTTTCGCATGGCGATGAAGGGCATCGAGGACGCATTGCTGGTGGTAAACCATCTTCGTCTGGAGGAGGAATGCGAAGTCGCAGCGGCGCTGACGGAGGCGGAGAAACGGTTGTACCTTTCACCGGATGGCCTGGTTACCATGTGCGCCAATTGCCGGAAGACGAAGCGCCACGATGATCCCACAATGTGGGACTGGATTCCCGAGTTCTTGCGGGACGACAGCCTCAACGTAAGTCACGGACTTTGTCCCCGCTGCGTCTCCCAGCTTTATGGGTCAAGCGGATTGGAAGGGCCCTGAACCTTGCAAAGGTGGAGTTGGGGCGTCCTTGCTCTTGCCACCGATCGCGAGTCATCGAGGCCACCCGCTGTCATAGAATTTTTCAGCAGCCTGCCGGGCAGTTCTAATATCCTGAGGTCAGCATGTGCAGAAATATCAAAACCCTCTTCAACTTCGATCCGCCCGTGACGGACGAAGAGATTCGAGCGGCTTCGCTTCAGTTCGTAAGGAAAGTCAGCGGTTTTAACAAGCCATCGAAGGCCAACGAAGGTCCGTTCCTGGCTGCTGTCGATGAGATTGCCGGGATCTCGGCTCGCCTGCTCCGTTCGCTGGAAACCAACGCGCCGGCGAGGAATCGAGAAGAAGAGGCTGCCAAAGCAAAGGCTCGCGCGGCCGTGAGGTTCGGCGCTTGACGTCCCGTCGGCTGGTGAAGCGGTGCGCCACCCCGTGCGGCAAGGGTGAAACTGCTCAAGTGAAATCCTGGCTAATACGTTTGTCTATAGGAGCGGACTGTAGCACAATAGAACCTTCGCACCATCCGGTATCGTTTTTGGGGGAACCATGGCTTTCGCGCAAAACCGCGGCAGTGAGCAAGCGTCGATGAACCTTCGTCCGATGGACCGTTTGACGTTGGGATTTGTTGGCATGGGAGTGATCTTCGCCTCCCTGGGTCTCGGCGAAGCTGTTTATCGGCTCGCATTCTTCGATTTCGACGGGGCAACCGACCGTCTGCCAATCGAAATGTTGTTCGGTTTGGCGTTCGCCTGGATTGCCATGAAGCTGGCCAGGAAGATCTACCAGAACCGGATGGAGACCTCAGAGAAGATCAACTTGATCTGGGACCGGAACCATAAGATTCGTCATGCGGTAGCGGCCATCACGCCGGTGCCGTACCCCGGCAATCAGCAGGCGATCCGGGTGATTCGTGAAGAAGTGGATCGCATCGAATCTGTGCTGACCGATATCTTGCCGCGATAGTCGCAGGAAGTCACTTATGGTGGTTCCTGGTCACGCAGCCTCCTCATCTTCGGTAGCTTGGGCGTAGCTGGAGGGTTCTTCATCCGGATCGCGCGTCGAGCGCAGCTTGTTCACACCCCGTCCGATCAACTCCGATAAAGAGAACAGGTGTCCCGCGGTAACGCCGGGCATCACCCGATGATGACCGACCGCGGCCAGGGCCATACTGGCGATGCAACCGCACTGCGAACAGTCAGGGGCGCCGCCAAACTGACAGGGTGTGATCCGCGTCTTCAAGTCCGCCGAAACGGTGAGCGTGGTCCGGGCGAAGATGCAATCCTTGGGCGAAGCGGGCGGATGCCGCAGTTCTTCGATCAGTCCTTTCGGCATATCGATCAAGGGATACGCAACCCGTAAACGAAGCAGTTCCTGCGATGACGCGCCGCCGTTCCTCAGGCGTCAGGATTTCCGGACCTATGGCCCCCTGCTGGGGCGTGAAGAGACTGATCCAGATTCGTTTCGTCTCCTCGCGCTCACTCCAGAAGCGGACGAAATCTTCGAGGTAACCTGGACGATCCATCATCTGGCCGGTGACCGTGCAGTGAATGGTGACCTTGGTTCCCGCGATGCTCCTCAGGATGCGTTCGTAGGTCGCAGGCTTGCGCCGCACATCATGTTCCGGTTGCAGCCCGTCGACGGACACCACGATGTTCAGGCGAGACAGGGCATTCCATCGCACCGGGATCTGGCGGAAGGCGCTGGTCACAAGCTGCACATGGATGCCGCGCCGTTCCAACTCGGGCAGCAATTCCTCGAGCTCGCGAAACCGTACTAGTGGATCTCCGCCTACCAGGGAGACGTGCAGCGGGCGGTGCTTTTCAATCAGGCGAAGAGTGCCTTGCACCAGAGCGCTGCCCTTGTAGTCCGAAAGTTGACGGAGCGTGACACCCGGGATGCCCAGGTGGTCGTCTTCATAGGCGTAGCACCCCGGACAACGAAGCGGGCACTCGCGGGTGAGTTCGATCGAAATAGAAGGCGTTCTGCCGGACAGAATGGTCGCCCATGCTTGCAGTACCTCAGAAGTTTTCAAGATTTCCCCAGGTCTTATATGAGTAGACGAGTCCACTGGCAATTCGATGCAACGTGGAGCAAATAAATAAAGAACTCCGCCTCAACCCGTGAGCCAACTTAGCGTGCGGAAATCAGCGCAACCGAGAGTAGAGCGCCAACGATGCCGGCGTTTTGGGTACGGGAGAGGCGCTCCTTCAGCAGGACTCGCGCGAGAATGACGGTGCTGGCCGGATAGAGCGACGACAGCACCGCGGCGACGTCGAGGCGTCCGTGGCGTGTGGCCGCGATGAACATGGCGTTGGCCGCGGAGTCGAGCACTCCGGAGAGCAGGATGGGAACCAGGGCTGTGCGCAGCGGGCGCAGGTCGCGCGGCGAGAAAGCGACGATGGTCAGCATGAGCAGCGTGGAGGCGATGCGCGCGGCCACCAGCGGCCAGAAAACTCCATGGTGGCCAGCCTGTTTGCCGGCCACCAGGAACAGTCCAAACATAACGCCCGCGAGCACGGCAAGGCCAAGCCCGCGGTGGGAGTCGATTTCGCCGTCGGGCCGCGCCACCAGCCAGATGCTGACCAGCGCCAGCGCGAAGCCCGCCAACTGAATGCGATCCGGTAGGCCTTCAGTCCGGAAACCAATCAGCACCGGCAGGATTGCGGTGATCACAGAGGCGACGGGCGCGACGATGCCCATGCGCCCGATGGCAAGCGCTTTATAGAGCGCGGCGATGCCGAACGCGCCCGAGACGCCAGCCGTCACCCCCCACAGCAACGACGAGCGGGGTGGAACCGGCTCGCGGGTGAGCCATGCCAGTAGCAGCATGAGGACCAGACCGCAGGCGTGCGCGCCCGCGACGACTCGAAATACGTTGGCCCGCTTGGTGGCAAGGCCGCCGGCGAAGTCGCCTCCTCCCCAAACGGCGGCAGCGCCCAGGCTGAGGGCAGCGCCAGTGAACGTTCCAAGGTTCATGGAAAAGTTGTCAGTAGCCAGAGTTCCGAGTTTCAAGTTTCGGGTCAGAGCCAGCCCCCATCATCTCATCCTCTGGGAGGAAGGAAAGGACCTGGCCCATGGTAGCTGCCTTTCGAAATGCGGAACTCGAACCTCCAAATTTCGGAATCTATGATGAATGGGAAGTCGTGAATTTCTGCGGTGTTATGGGGCACAAAAGTAACTAATACTTTAGTAACCAGCCTCATTCGGAATTTCACAACAAAATCCCAAAAATAATAGTTCTCGTAGTATTGCTGTTCTATAATCTTGGAAGCCATTCATAAGGCAAGGTTTACGGAACCGCAGATCGCAGGCACCGTGGCATCTAAGTTGCACTCTGATGACGGGCACATGGGTGTAGTCGCACCTGTGCGTCGAGTCGAGCGGCCACGTGCTCCGATGGCTAAAGATCTGCAAACGCGCTTTTTCGCGGTGTTCCTGGCGCTACTCAGCGTTGCTGCCATCGCGTTTGCGTGGATCAATTTCCAAAAAGAGCGAGAATTTGTCGCTCCCTACGACGGCGTTTGGTGGGTCGAGGAAGATGGCCACCTGCGGGCCGAGCGGGTGGATGTTGACGGGCCCGGGCAGAAAGCCGGCATCAAACACGGCGACCGTCTGGTAGCGGTGGACGGCCACGACATTGGCAACGTCGGTAGCCTGGAACGCCAGTTTTATCGCGTCGGAGTGTGGTCGAAGGCAACCTACTCGCTGGTGCGCCACGGAGTTCCGCTGGAAGCGCCGCTGATTCTGGTGCCGTCGGACCGCACCCTGTACGGCGGCTTGCGGCTCATCGCGCTGGTGTACCTGGGCATCGGCATCTACGTCCTGCTGCGACGCTGGACTGCGCCCAGGAGCACGCACTTCTACATCTTCTGCCTGGTCTCGTTCATTTTTTACTCGTTCCATTACACCGGGAAGCTCAACGACTTCGACTGGATTGTCTATTGGGCGAATGTTGTGGCGTGGCTGCTGCAGCCAGCGCTGTTCCTGCATTTTGCGCTGGTGTTTCCGGAGCGGAGGCGGTTGGTCAGTCGGCTTCCGTGGTTGATTCCCGGGCTCTACCTGCCGGGCATGCTGCTGCTGGCGGCGCAAGTGTGCGCGGTGGCGCTGTTCCAGCCCAGCGAGCAGCTGCGCTGGACCCTCGACCGGATATCGATGTCGTATCTTGCGGCTTACTTTGTGCTGGCGGCGTTCGTGCTATGGCACACCTATCGCAACGCAGAGACGGCCATCCTGCGCCAGCAGATGAAGTGGGTAACCCGCGGAACCATTCTGGCGGTCGCGCCCTTCACGGTGTTCTACGTCATACCCTACCTGTCGGGAAGCATTCCCACGGTGGCGATGAAGGTTTCGGTGCTGTCGCTGGTGTTTCTGCCGCTCACCTTCGGCTATGCCATCTTCCGCTATCGCTTGATGGACGTGGACCTCATCTTCAAGCGCGGCATGGCGTACACCATCGCGGCCGGCGCGATTACGGCGGCCTACTTCGCGGCGGTGGGCATGGCTTCCGTGCTGTTCCACCAGAATTTCCCCAGTTCCGGGCCGGTAGGAATGATCCTGGCCATTGCGGTTACGGCGCTGCTGTTCAATCCGTTCAAGAACTGGGTGCAGGACTATCTCGACAAGGTCTTCTACCGCAAACGCTACGACTACCGGAGAACGCTGGTCGAATTCGGCCGCGATCTGAACTCGGAGACTGACCTCGACAAGATGTTGACTTCGATTGTCGATCGCCTGTCGCGCACGCTGCTGGTAGACCGGCTGGCGATCTTCATGTCGAATCCCGAGGATCCCGAGCAGTTCTCGCTGGCGAAGTCGTACGGCATTGCGAACACCGGCGGGCTGAATCTCGACTTCCTCCATGTGGAGCGGCCGGAGTGGCAGGCGGGCCACCTGTTCTTTGACAACACCCATCATGCGGTGCGCGAGGCTCCGCCTGCGCGCGAGGCCATCCGCCGCCTGGACCTGAACTACTACATCCCTTGTACGGTGATGAACCGCATGATCGCGGTGCTGGGCCTGGGCAAGACGCATGAGGGCGACTTCCTCTCCAGCGATGATGTGCAGCTTCTGGAGACGCTGGCCGGCTACATCGGCATCGCGGTGCAGAACGCGCGCCTGTACAAATCGCTGGAGCAGAAGGCGGGGCAGTACGAGCGGCTGAAGGAGTTCAACGAGAACATCGTCGAGTCGATCAGCGTGGGCGTGCTGGCGGTGGACCTGGAAGACCGCATCGAGTCGTGGAACTCGCAGATGGAAGTGATGTTCGCGCTGCCGCGCGTGCAGGCGCTGAGCCGTTCGTTGTCCGAGGTGCTGCCGGCTGCGTTCATCGAGGAATATTACCGGGTGCGCCAGACGGCGGGCATTCACAACCTGTACAAGTTCCGGCTGGGCACGACCGCGGGCGATACGCGCGTGACCAACATTGCCATCGCGCCACTGGTCAGCAAGGATTTCAGCGTGATCGGCCGCCTGATCATTGTGGACGACATCACCGAGCGCATTGAGCTGGAATCGCAGCTTTCGCAGGCGGAAAAGCTTTCCTCGGTGGGCCTGCTGGCAGCGGGCGTCGCGCACGAGGTCAACACTCCGCTGGCCGTCATCTCCAGCTACGCGCAGATGCTGGCCAAGCAGGTGCATGGCGACGAGAAGCAATCGGCACTGCTGGAAAAGATCACGCGCCAGACCTTCCGCGCCTCGGAGATCGTCAACAGCCTGCTGAACTTCTCGCGCACGTCAAGCACCGAGTTCGCCAATGTCGATTTGAACCGCGTGATCCAGGACACGTTGACGCTTCTCGACCACCAGTTCAAGACCGCGCGTGTCACCGTGCAACAGGAGCTGCAACCCGAGCTGCCGCCGATCTATGGCAACACCGGCAAACTGCAGCAGGTGTTCCTGAACCTGTTCCTGAATGCGAAGGACGCCATGCCGTCCGGCGGCACGCTGATGATCAGCACCAACAACGGCCACAAGGTGCAAGTGGTCGTTTCCGACACCGGCACGGGTATCGCGCAGGAACACATTCATCGCATCTACGATCCGTTCTTTACCACCAAGAACAAACCGCAGACCAAGACGGGCCACAGCAGCGGCACCGGCCTGGGACTTTCCGTGACCTACGGCATCATTCAGGAGCATGCGGGGAAGATCCGCGTGGACAGCAAACCCGGCCGGGGCACGACTTTCACCATGGAATTCCCCCTGGTGAGGAAGGCGGTCAATGCCTGAAACAGCCATCAGCCGAGCCGCTCCGGGGCGGGAAAAGTTCTCCTCGCTGGGCTCGGTTTTGATCATCGACGACGAAGCCGCCATTCGCGAGTCGTTGCAGACGCTGCTCGATCTGGAAGGCTACGAGGTGGAAACGGCCAACGACGGGACCGAAGGCCTGGCGCGCCTGGCCGATCGTCCGTTCGATTTAGTGCTGCTCGACTTCGCGCTGCCCGAGCGCGATGGCGTCGAGGTGCTGCGCGACATCCGGGAACGCGATTACGACCTGCCCGTCATCATGATCACCGCCTACGGCACGGTGGAGAACGCGGTGAACGCCATGCGGGCCGGCGCCACCAATTTCATCAAGAAACCCTGGGACAACGAGAAGCTGCTGGCCGATGTCAGCGCCGCGGTGGGCCGGCGCCGCGCCGAAGAAGAAGTTATCCAGCTCAAGCGCGCGCTCAAGCAGCGCTACAACTTCGAGCACATTATCGGCAAAAGCGAACCCATGCTGCGCATCTTCGACCTGGTGGCGCAGGTCGCGCCCAGTCGCTCGACGGTGCTGCTGCAAGGCGAGAGCGGCACGGGCAAGGAACTCATCGCCAAAGCCATCCACATGCACTCGCCGCGCAAGGACCGCGCGTTTGTGCCCGTGAACACCGGCTCCACCCCCGCCGACCTGCTCGAGTCCACCCTCTTCGGGCACGTGAAGGGTGCCTTCACCAGCGCCATCGCCAGCAAGAAGGGCCTGTTCGAAGTGGCCGATCGCGGCACCCTGTTCCTCGACGAAATCGGCACCATGAATCTGGAGACGCAGGCCAAAATCCTGCGCGTGCTGCAGGACAAGAAGTTCATGCACCTGGGCGGAGTCAATGAGATTCAAGTGGACGTGCGCATCATCGCCGCGACCAACGTCGATCTCCGTCAGCATGTGAAGGAAGGAAAGTTTCGCGAAGACCTGTTCTACCGGCTCAACGTCATCACCATTGACCTGCCTCCTCTACGCCAGCGCAAGAACGATATTCCCCTGCTGGCGGAGCACTTCATTGTCAAGTTTGCCGAGGAGAACGAGCGGTTTCCTCTGCGTCTGACTCCCGAAGCGCTGCGCCCGCTGCTCGACCACGATTGGCCCGGCAACGTACGCGAGTTGGAGAATGTGATCGAGCGCGCCGTCGTGCTGGCGACGGGACCTGACTTCAGCGTTGATCTTCTGCCCGACAACCTGATCGGGCGCGGCAGTAAGTTTGCCATTTTGGACCACCCTCCGGACGCCTCGTTGTTCGAGATCATCGAAGATTGCGAGCGCCGCATCATCAGCGACATGCTGGAAAAGTGCGGCTGGAACCAGACTGAGGCCGCCGATCGCTTCCGCATCCCGCTCTCGACGCTCAACCAGAAGATCAAACGGCTGAATGTGGAGATCAAGAAGAACCACAAGCGGGAGTAGGTAAGCATCAGCAGTCAGCAGTCAGAACGTACACAAATCACACCCAAACGTGAGGTGCGTCACAGCGGGCTGGTGCGCTCTTGGCACACAATTGCAGCAGGATGGCGGGCATCCAGAGGTGCCTTTGCCGATGGAGGGGTTATGTCGGAAGACAAACGCGATGTGCTCGAAGTATTGCGCTACGAGCTCAACTTCCTGGAGCAGGGAGGCTATGGAAATTGGTATAGCACACCCTGGGGACCGGCTTCGATCTTTCAGGACTCGCTGACGTGTCCCAATCACGGCGATCCCATGCGGCCCCATGCCTGCCGCGAATGCCTGCTCTACGACTTTGTTCCCGAAGAATACCGCACGGAAGACGTGCCCTGTCATCACATTCCGCTGAATCGGCAAGGAGTCACGGTCGACACGCCCAATCAGACCGAAGAAGAGCTACGCGAGAACGTGAAGCACTGGCTGAAACGAACGATCGCGCGGATTGAGTCGGACAGAGCGAAACAGGCGGCGGAACCGGTCAAGCAAGCGGTAGGATAGGCAACCAGGGCGTCCCACGGTTTCCCATTTTGGAACCAACGTACGAAAGTTCTGTTCGTCGCACGCAGTTCTGTGTGCGTTTGCCGCTACAATTTCTCCACAGACAAAGTCTCCCGGAGAACAACATGAAACGTAGTTTCGCTGGTCTCAGTCCCCAGGAAGCCCTGCACGTCGCTATTTTCATCGAGGAACGCAACGCCGATCTGTACCACCAGTTTGCGGAGATGTTCGCCGAGTTCCGCGACACCGAGTCGCTGGAGATAGCCAGCGTCTTCCAGGAAATGGCGGCCGAAGAAAAAGACCACAGCTCGAAGTTGCAGAGCCTGTATGTGGAGCGCTTCGGGACCTCCAGGTGCGCCTTGACCGAAGAAGATCTGGTGGAGTTGATCGAGGTGCCGCGGCTGGAGCAGGTGGATTTCTTCCTGGCTCCCGAGAAGAACAAGATTAGCGCTCGGAACCGGGCTTTGCAGGTGGCGCTCAATGCGGAGCGGAGCGCCCAGACGTACTATGCCGGCCTGGTGGAGAAGACCGAGCCAGGGTCCTTGCGTCAGCTCTATCGCGAGCTGGCCGAAATGGAAGATGGCCACGTCGCATCCATTGAGCACAGGATGTCGGTTCGCTCGGCGAAGGAAGCTGGCGGGAGGTAGACGCTGGGTTTCCTACGTGCCGCTTCCACCGGTTCCCTGCGGACATTTTCTTCCAGTCCTCAATAGGCGTGTGTCTAGTTGTGGCCGCTCACGGTAAAGTTCGCGGGAGCGCTGTCCGCTCCTGCGACCGAAGCGACCACAGTAGTAGGACCGGCTGCAATGTGGGGAACCTGCACGTTGATGGAAGTTGCGGTCCAGGATTTGACAATCGCAGGCGTGGAGCCGAACTTCACACTGCTGGTCCCCTGGCTGGCTCCGAAATTGGTTCCGGTGATGGTTACTAGAGCGCCGGGTGAGGCAGTCGAGGGCGAAATGGACGTGATACCTGGGCCGAGTGCTTGGCCAACACCGCCAATCTGGCCGGCTATCTTACTCATCACATCGGTGGCATTCTCGTAACCCTTCGCCACCGACTTATCGTATTCAGTTGCAGCGCGCGTGGTCTCGGGGGAAGGCGCTTGCGTAGTCTGAGTAGGAATTGAAGCTGGTCTGGCAGCGTTGCGCGATTTGTAAACTCACGACGAGCAACAAGAGGAGGGCGGCCACAGCTACCGCAAGGCCCCAGCGCCTCGCCGTTTTCGACTGTTTGCGGGCGGGGCCCACGACTGACTGCAGCGCCTGGATAAGCCGCTCGCAACCATGGTCCCAATCTTCGTCGCTGATCGAAATCGCCTGATGCCGCAGGACGGGCTGGATGTCTTGGGGAAGCGTGGAGGCGGCAGGTAGTTTGGCGGCGCGAACCAGAACTGGGATGACGCCGATGTCGCGTTTCAACGCGGTGGCAAGTTCAATCCGCACGAAATCCGCAGGATCGTGCAACCGGTCATCTGCCGTCCAGTGGTCGCCGATCAGCGCAATCAGGGCCGCGCAGCCTTCGAGGTGTTGCTCGATCGCTTTGACGAAGTCGGCGCCGGGTGGAATCTCACCAACGTCGATAAATACCCGGCCGGGAAAGGAAGCCTTCAGCCGGTCGTACAGGCGACCCGCATAGCCCGCGGTGTCCTCACGGCGATAGCTGATGAAGACGTTGCCTTGCATGGGACGGACCTGCTGCTATGGAATGTGAATTATGGTATGGCTAAAGCCCGAATTTGGAAAGCTACAAGCTCGAGCCGAGACGCGGAGTTCGACCCGGCTACAGTCGGCATAATAGAATCAAGTGTGGCCTCCCGCATGGCAACTGCTGAAACCATCAACCGGCACTCATTGATCAACTCTGGCGAAACCGCGACGGCGGTGATCCAGCTCCAGGATTTGCGCCATCTGTACGGAGATCGGGTTGCGCTGGCTGGGGTTTCGTTCGAGGTGCGGCCCGCCGAGATCTTCGGACTGCTCGGTCCCAACGGCAGCGGCAAAACCACGACCTTCCGAATCCTCTCGACCCTGATGGTGCCCTCCGGCGGACACGCGCTGATCATGGGCCACGATGTTGCGCGCGAGCCGGCGCTGGTGCGCCGCAACATCGGCGTAGTCTTCCAGGCGCAGAGCATCGACATCAAGCTGTCGGCGGAAGAGAACCTGATGCTGATCGGCCACGTTTATGGCTTGCGCGGCGCGTCGCTGAAGAAGCGCGTCGCCGAGATGCTCAGCCGGGTTGGTCTTGCCGATCGCGCCAAGGAAAAAGCTGAAACGTTTTCCGGCGGCATGCAGCGTCGGCTCGAGCTGGCGAAGGGGTTGCTGCATCATCCTTCGGTGTTGCTGCTCGACGAGCCGACCACCGGGCTCGATCCCGGAGCGCGTCGCGATCTGTGGCAGTATCTGCAGATTCTCCGCGACGAAGAGCGGGTGACCGTCCTTATTACCACACACCTGATGGAAGAGGCCGGGCGCTGCGACCGGCTGGCCATTTATGCCAACGGCAGCGTGGTGGCCCTCGGCACGCCTGCGGAGTTGAAAAGCGAGATTGGCGGGGATGTCATCCTGCTGGAGGCCGAGCAACCGGAATCGCTGGCGCAGCACATCGAACAGCGCTTCGGATTGCACCCGACGGTGATGGATAACCAGGTGCGCCTCGAGATCGAGAACGGACACCGCTTCGTAACCGACGTGGTCGAGGCGTTTCCCGGCGAGATCCAAGGTGTCTCCGTGCACAAGCCGAGCCTGGAAGATGTTTTTATCCGGCAAACCGGACACCGCTTCTGGACGGAGAAGAATGCAGGGGATCCGCAAGAGTGACGTGACTGTGAAGGCTCGGAGTCTTTCTAACCGCAGAGACACCGAGGCACAGAAAAAATCAGGAGCGAAAGTAAAGCACTGACGACTGAATTTATGGCTACTCGTACTCAGACACTTCCGGCAACGATTGCACCCGCCAGCGCTGGCGTGTTGCTGCCGTCACTCTCGTTGTGGTGGCGCGAGATCGTGCGATTCTACCGGCAGCGCGCGCGCGTAGTGGGCGTCATCGTTTCGCCGCTGCTGTTCTGGATCGTGATTGGCTCGGGCTTTGGCAGTTCGTTTCGTTCCAGCGGAGCCGTAGGCCAGCATTATCTCGATTACTTCTTTCCCGGCGCCTTGACGATGATTGTGCTCTTCACCGCCATCTTCACCATGATGTCGGTGATTGAAGATCGCAAGGAGGGCTTCCTGCTTTCCGTGCTGGTCGCGCCGGTAAGCCGCTCGGTCATTGTGCTCGGCAAAGTGCTGGGCGGGGCGACGCTGGCAACGCTGCAAGGTCTCATCTTCCTGGTGTTCGCGCCGGCGCTCGGCGTTCACTTCACGTTCGCGAGCTTCGGACTGACCGTGCTGACGATCTTTCTGGTCGCCTTTTCGCTGACGGCGCTGGGCTTCATCATTGCCTGGCCAATGGATTCCACCCAGGCCTTTCACGCCATCATCAACCTGTTCCTGATTCCGTTGTGGCTGCTTTCGGGCTCGCTGTTTCCGCTCGCCGGCGCGTCGATGTGGATCCGCGCCGTGATGCGCATCAACCCGCTGACCTACGGTACTGAGGCCTTGCGTTCGCTGCTGTTCCCGGGATCGGCCTCCACCGACCTGTCGTTGAGCGCCAACTTCGCAGTGCTGGCTTTGTTCACGCTGGTCATGTTCGCGCTGTCGTTCCTGGTGGCCAATCGGCGCACGACCAAGCCAGCAGCCTGATGCAATTGAGTCCTCATTTCTTTCCGGCATTGAATGCCGTCCTGAACGGCAGCAGCGCGGTCTTGATTGGTGCCGGCTTATATTTCATCCGCAGCCACCGTATTCAAGCCCACAAGCGGATGATGCTATCGGCGTTCGTCACCTCGTGTCTGTTCCTCACGTCCTACCTGTACTATCACATTGTGCTGCGTGCCGGGGTCACGCACTACCGTGGTGAGGGCATCTCACGGCCGATCTACTTCAGCATCCTGATCTCGCACACGATTCTCGCGGTCGTGGTGGTGCCGTTCATTCTGATCACGCTGGCGCGCGCTCTGAAGGGGCGCTTCGCGCGCCACAAGGCCATCGCTCCTTACACCTTCGCGATCTGGATGTACGTTTCGGTGACCGGCGTGGTGATTTATCTCATGCTGTACAAGCTGTAGCGGAGGCTCATGGCTGATGGCCGAGCGCTTCTGCTATAGTGACCTTTCATCCCAGGAAAACGCGGCAGGCAGGAGAGGCACTCATGGCAAAAAGCGTCAACAAAGTAATTCTGATCGGCAATCTGGGCAAGGACCCGGAAGTGAAGTACACCCAAAGCGGAATGGCGGTGGCACGCTTCTCGGTGGCCACCAGCGATCGCGTGAAAGACAAGGACGGCAACTGGCAGGACCGCACCGAGTGGCACAATCTCGTGGCTTTTCAACGCACCGCCGAAATTGCCTCCGAGTACCTGAAGAAGGGCAACAAGGTTTACATCGAAGGGCGTCTGCACAGCGATTCGTGGGACGACAAGGAAACTGGCCAGAAGAAGTACAAGACCGAGATCATCATCAACGACCTGGTGCTGCTCGGCGGGCCGCGCGAGGGCGGTGGCGAAGGCGGAGGCTACAGCGGCGGACGCTCGGGAGCAGGGAAGTCGAGCGACTTCGACCAGCGCACACCGGAGCCCCAGGCTTCGCAGGCCCCTGCCGGAGCGGAGATCACGGACGAAGACATCCCGTTCTGAGCAGCGGCTCATCTAGACCAAGGCGCGGGTCAAACCGCGCCTTAATTTTTGCCACCACGTTCCGGACTATTCGTAAACTCCACCAGCAACTGCAGCCGCTGACGCGCATGTCCGGAATCGATGGCATAGGCAGCCAGCGGCACTGCATCGCCAATGCGGTCGGTGAGTCCGGCAGCGACCAGAGCTGCAGCAGCGTTGAGCAATACGACGTCGCGCCGGGAGGAACGCTCGCCATCCAGAATCGCGCGGATGATGCCTGCATTCTGTTGCGCGTCGCCTCCGGCGATCTCGCTCAACGGGGCACGTTGCAGGCCGAAATCCTCAGGCGCCACTTCGTAAACGCGAACAAGGCCATTGCGCACCTCGGCAATTTTGCTCGGGCCAGAGATGGTGATTTCGTCGAGGCCGTCACGTCCATGGACCACCAGCGCCCGCCGCAACCCAAGCTCGCTCAACGCCTCGGCCAGCTTTTCCACCAGGTCCGCGGAATAGACACCGACCACTTGCGCCGATGCATGCGCCGGATTCGTGAGCGGCCCGAGCAGATTAAACACCGTACGCAGGCGCAACTCGCGGCGCGCCGGCTGCACGTACTTCATGGCCGAATGCATCGCAGGCGCGAAGAGGAAAGCGATGCCGGTGTCGCGCAGGCAGGCAGCCAGACGTGAGGGCGGCAGGTCGATGTTGACTCCAAGCGCCTCCATCACGTCAGCCGAGCCGCACTTGGAGCTGATACTGCGGTTGCCGTGTTTCGCAACTTTAACCCCGGCGCCCGCGATGACCAGGGCCACGGCGGTGGATATGTTGAAGGTGCCGCTGGTATCGCCGCCAGTGCCGCAGGTGTCCACCAGAGCGTCACGTTCGGTGCCGCTGACATCGAGAGCTTCGCCGTCCTCGGTCTGCAACGGAACGGCGGCATTGCGGATCGCCTGGGCAAAGCCGACGATCTCCTCGACGGTCTCGCCTTTCATGTGCAGTGCTACCAGCAGGGCAGCAATCTGCGCGTCGGTGGCTTCGCCACGCAGGATCTCCGACATGACCTCGCGAGCCTCTTCTCGACTCAGCGAAGAGCGATGATTCGCGACTTTGTGGAGCGCGTCGAGGAGCATGGGTCAGTCGTCAGCTGCCAGTTAGTTTCCAGCCGTCAGCTCTCCTCCCGAGAAGAGGGATTCACGACGGTAAGTCTCGACGGCAGCATCCGGCAACAAATCGGCAAAGTATTACTGACTCGGCGGAGTTGTCGTCTTCTTGGTAGTCCCGGTTTTCGTGCCGGTTCCCGTGCTCTTGTGCGTGCTCCCGGTGCTTGCAGCCGCCGGATGCCGTGGATCGATGATCTTGATGTGGTTGATCACGGGCGGATTGTAGGGCCGGTCGGTTCGCGAATCACTGGCCAGGCGCGCGATCTTCTTTATGGTGTCGAGGTCCTGGCACTGTCCGAAAATGGTGTGCTTGCCATTCAAGTGCGGGGTGGGGACTTCGGTGATGAAAAACTGTGAACCGTTGGTATTCGGTCCGGAATTCGCCATTGCCAGGCGGCCTGGCTGGTCGAAGGTCAGGTCGGGGGTGAACTCATCCTTGAAGCTATAGCCGGGATCTCCGGTGCCGTTACCGGCGGGGTCGCCACACTGGATCATGAAGTTCGGGATCACCCGATGGCAGATGGTGCCGTTGTAGAGCGGGGTATGCATCATCTGCCCGGTCTTGGGATTCTTCCAGGCTTTGGTGCCATTGGCCAGTCCGATGAAGTTGGCGACGGTGAGCGGGGCCTTGTCGGGAAACAGAGTACAGGTGATGTTGCCGTCGCTGGTTTCGATGATTGCAGTCGGTTCGTTCGCTGCGGTTGCCGTTCCCTGAGAGTTTGGCGATGACATGCCGCTCGCGGCCTGGGCACTTGCTATGGCGGAGAGGCTGAGACAAAAAACTAAGGTCAATAATTTGCGCATAATTTCTCCAAAAGTTCAGGATGAAGCAGGTCGTGAAGCCTACTCTTGAGTCCTCACGTCAGTGTACCGCCGCTCTGCTCGAAGTCAACATTACGAAGATACACGTACAAGTTGAAATTTTCGTTGGTTAGTGTTGCGGCTGCGCTTCGGGTTTGATTTCGGGGCGCGTATCGCGATTGGTTTCCGATTGGATCTGCTTTGAGACCTTCTCCACCTCGCCAAACACGCGCATCAGATTTCCGCCGAGAATCTTGTTGAGGTCGGTCGCCGTGTAGCCACGTTCGTACAACGCCTGCGTGATCTTCGGGAGGTCGGCGGCGGAATCGAGTCCCTGCGGCGAGCAATCGATGCCATCGAAATCGGATCCCAAGCCAACGTGATCGACGCCGGCGACTTTGACCATGTGATCAATATGGTCGATCAAGTCGCTGAGCGGCGGGCGCGGCAGCTTGGTCGCGAGGGCAGCTTTGGCCACGTCCAGTTGCTTCTTCACCTCCGGCGTTTGCGGCTCCATGAACAACGATTGCACTTTCTCGTAATCGGGATCGTGCTGCGCTTTGAGCTCCTTCACCTGGTCCACGTACTTCTGCGAGATGAAGGCGCAATAAAAGTTTGCCTGCGCGACGCCGCCGTTGCGGGCCAGAGCAATTAGCATGTCGTCGGTCATGTTGCGCGGAGCGTTGGTCAGGGCGCGCGAGGACGAATGCGACGCGATGACCGGCGCGCGGCTGGCGACCAGCGCCTGGTAAAAGGTGCGATCGGCGACGTGCGAGATGTCGACCATCATCCCCATCCGGTTCATCTCGCGTACCACCTGGCGCCCAAAATCGGTGATGCCGTCGTGGTGTTCGACTTTTTTGTCGTCGAGGTCGCCGCTGGAATCACCCAGTTCATTGGTGTTTGACCAGGTCAGCGTCATGTAGCGCACGCCAAGGCGGTAATAGTCACGCAGAACTCGCATGTCGTCTTCAATTGCGTGTCCACCTTCGACGCCTAACAGCGCTGCCAGCTTGTGCTGGCGATGGGCCGCAAGAATGTCCTGGGTGCTGAAGGCCATCATCATCTTGTCAGGATGAAGCCTCGCCTGCTCGTACACCGAGTCAATCATGTCGAGAGCGCGCTTGATCTCGTGTCCTTTGAAGGTCGTGGGATTCACCCAGATGGAAAAGAACTCCGCGCCCAGATTGCCGGCTTTGATCTTGTTGAAATCCAGATAGCCGGTGCCGGCGTCCTGCGCGAGATCAAAGTTCTCGTCTACGAAACGGCCGGGGGTATCGGCGTGGGTGTCTACGATGAGCGCCGAGTTGTGAATGGCACGCCAGCCAGTCGCCGTTCCGTTTGGCGAAATCGTTAGCGCTTTGGACGACGATTTCTTCGACGCAGCAGCTTGCGGCGCGTTCGTAGCTGGAGTCGAATTCTGGGCAAGAGCAAGGGCAGGGAAGAGAACGGCGGAGATGAGCATCCGGTGGAAAGATCGCATTGTGAAGATGAGGACTCCAGAGACAGAAATGTTGGTGCCCTTGGATTGTAACTGAAGCGACGGAAGAGAAGACGCGCTTGAACCCAGTCCGTCGTCCGTCGAAGTCGATGATCCAGCTTCGATGGGAGCGAGCGGAGGGACTAGGGCCTGCCATCGTGCCCTCGATCCTGCTGTTCGCTACTGAATCCTGATCAACTCCACGTCGAACACCAGCATGCCGAAGGGCGGCTGTTTGCCCTGATACGCCAGGTTCTGCGGAATCCAGAAACGCGTTTTCTCTCCTTCGACCATTAGCTGCACGCCTTCGGTCCATCCCGGAATCACCTGGTCGAGCGGGAAGGTTGCAGGCGCGCCGCGCGCGACCGAACTGTCGAACATCTTGCCATCGGTGGTCCAGCCCGTGTAATGCACGGTTACCTCGTCAACCTTCTTGGGATGGCGTGTGCCGGTACCCGGGGTCAGGACTTTGTACGCCAGACCGCTGGGGGTCCGCTTTGCGTCGGCCGGAGGCGCTTTCACATCGGCGGGCGCGCGGGTCGGCATGTCGATGAGGGTCACGTCGAACACGAGTGTCCCCGCCGGCTTACCTTGCTGGCCTTTATAGGCCAGCGACTCGGGAATCCAGAAGCGGCGCGTCTCACCCAGCACCATCAGCTGCAGGCCTTCGCCAAAGCCAGGGATCAGACGGTTGACTGCGAAGGTCGCGGGTTTGCCGCGCGCCACTGAGCTGTCAAACATCTTGCCGTCGGTGGTCCACCCGGTGTAGTCGACGGTGACGACCTCGTCTTTGCCGGGGTGATCTTTGCCGGTGCCGGGCTTCACCACCTTGGTCGCGAGGCCCGACGCTGTTTTCGTGGCATCAGCCGGCGGCGCGGCGACATCGGAGGGAGCGGGAACCTGCGACGACGGTGTCTGAGCCGAAACGCCCATCACCGCGAACATAAGAAGAGTAATACCGAGAAAACGCATTCGCCTATTGTACTCGCGGTGTCCCTGTTCCGGACTGCCGGCAGCTCACCGGTGCTATCGAGTTACGACCGGAAGGAATCCTTCCTTGCCTGCTAAGTTACCTGGCCACCGACGTCGGCGATGGACTTGCTCAGAGGAATCTTGAAGCTCACATGTCTGAACATAACGGCATGAGTTAGATAGAGTGTCTTTCGTACCGAATAGATCCTAGAGTGTATACTATTAACACTTGGGCCACGGCAAGACTCCCTGCTCGGTAGCATCCAATAACGGACTACCCACTCATATCGCTAATTAGTGCCCATAGGGCGCTGTGCTGCCCATCTACCACAAACGGATCGCTGGCGATCGATGACGCTAGTATCGCTTGCGATGATGACGCCTATTGATGACGCTTACTAAGGATTTCCCGAGTTTGGGATTGTCCGTCTTGTCAACACACCTGCGGAGATGGCGCGCAATAACCACCCGTGCTAGGGCCCGCGCTGCCCGCGGGACCGTGTGTCTTGCAAGCTCAGCGCTCGCGACCAGAACCGAGTCATGAGATCCGCTTGAACCAACAGATGAATGTCGAACAACCAACCCTCAAACCGTGGCCGTACCGATTTTAATATCGCCAACGCTCGTAGAACTGTGGCAGGCCAGCGTCAGGTCCTACGACCTTCGTTGTCTGGATCCCGGTGTGCGGGCAATGCTGATCCTCTGAAGATAGTCTGCGACTCGCAGCCGACACGAGATGATCGTAACACGACTCACGGTATTCTCACTAAAGGTCAACGAAATCTGAGATCCGATCACAAATTAGCCGCGTCACCTATCACCGTCGCCTCCGAATACCTGGCGGTGGTCAAAGAGACTATCGGAGCGCTGAAGGCGCTATCCAACAAGGACAATAGGCTTGTGATTTTCGAGCATGCGAGCCATTCAGACTCGAACGGCTCGTTTCAAATCGCCGCATGTAGCGAGTCAGGCGACAAGCTTGCAATGAAAATGGGCGCCTTTCACTTCAGTGCAACTCAGAATGTCGATCACGTGCTGTGGTATAGCTTCTCATCGTCGAACGTAAACATGTATCAGGGTTCACAGGCCATGACCCTCAACGATGATGTCTACAGCCAGGTGCGATCAACAATCATTACCAAGTTAGGCGATAACGCCGCGGCGTTTATCGGAAATCTCGACATTTAACAGTGAGAGGATGAGCACCGGGCTGAGCCGATCCCACCGCGGATCGGCTCAGCAGGTCCTCTTCTACAACCGTATGGAATGGATTGCGATCGACTGTATCCTGACGCTCCCGAGTGAGAGCTTATCCGCCGGCCTTCTGCAGAAATGGACACTCAGCGCTTCGGTGGCCAGCGCCGCCGAAAGGAAGCGGGACGGACCTCAACCTGCCGATCTTCTTGGCATCCTGTCGCACTTTGGATGGGTGGTCCAGATGTCTTCGACCGCAGATGTGGATATCAATGGCGCTTCTATCCGGTCGCGCTTCATGTCAAATAAGGATCTGGATGGATTTCTGACCTTCATTGTCAGCAGCGATATACCCTCTGCGGCCGGGCAGTTTCTTGACTCGTGGTGGAGAAACGCCTACTTGCAACGTGACATATGGGCGTCTGCATCGCAGCACTCACGCAGGGCGGCGGTCCCCTTACTCTGGACATGCGCTGGTTGAGTATTCCCGTCCCCCAATGGCGTTGGCTCGCCGCGTCCGTGACGGCACGGAGTTCGATTATGACTGTTCAGCTTGTTCTAAATGACGATGTGTACTCGCAGGTACAGGCAGAGTTGACAGAGAAGGCGAAGCACTTGGTGGACCCCGTCAAAGTGCTCTCAACTCCAAGTTTGTTGACGATCTCCTGACTTGCCCTGTAACGCTGTCGAGGAGAGCCACGTTTCCTAGGCCGTGTCCTACGTCCGGAAGAAATCCTTGAACGCCTGCCACATCACCTGGCCGCCGACATCGGCGATGGACTTGGTGAGCGGAATGTCCTTGGGGCAAACCTCGACGCAGTTCTGCGCGTAGCCGCATTCCTGGATGCCGCCGTCGCCCATCAGGGCCTGCAGGCGCTCGATTTTCAGCGCCTTGCCGGTGGGATGGGTGTTGAAGAGCCGGACCTGCGAGATGGTGGCCGCGCCCACGAAGCCGGTCTTCTCGTTGAACTGCGGACAGGCTTCCATGCAGCAGCAGCAGGAGATGCAGCGCGAGAGCGGATAGGCCTGCTCCTGCTCTTCGGCGGTCTGACGCGGGCCGGCGCCGAGATCGTAGGTGCCGTCGACCGGCACCCAGGCCTTGACTTGCTTCAGGTTCTCAAAGAGCACGCTGCGATCGACCGACAGGTCGCGAATGACGGGAAACTTGGAGAACGGCTCGAGCGTGATGGGCTGCTTCAAGTGGTCGACCAGCGCCGAGCAGGCCATCTTGGCCTGGCCATTGATCAGCATGGCGCAGGAGCCGCAGACCTCTTCCAGGCAATTGGAGTCGTAGGTGACCGGCGTGGTCGGCTTGCCCTCGCGGGTCACCGGATTGGCCGCGATGTCCATCAGCGCGGAAGTAACGTTCATGCCGGGCCGATACGGCAGCTCGAACTCCTCCCAGTAGGGCTTCGCACTCGGGGGAGGCCTGGCGTTTGATCTTGATGAGTACGGTTTTAGAGTTCGCCATGTTCGTTTTTTCTTAATTCCGGGCTGTTCATCCGGAACTCCAAAGTAAATATCGCGAGCGAGAGGCGTGTGCCGTCCCTACGGGACTCGGTCTATTTTGCTCGTCACCCAGCGCTGACGCCCTGGGCTATCATCTTCCGTCACGCTTCGGCGGGACTGCATCGTCGCGATCCGTCAGAGCCGCTCCCAATAAGGCCGTCGGCCACTCGGTACATCTGACCTCACCAGCAAGAACCAACAACTGACAACCGCAACTGTCCTTACGTCGCCGCGTCGTAACGCCGCGGACGCGGCTTGATCAGCGACGTGTCCACCGGCTCGAACTCGAAGCGCGGCTCGTCGGCATCGGCCGCGAAGTACGCCTTGGTCGTCTTCAACCAGTTGGCGTCGTCGCGCTCGGGGAAGTCCGGCTTGTAATGCGCGCCGCGCGACTCATCGCGCATGGCCGCGCCCTGGGTGATCACGCGCGCCAGTTGCAGCATGTTGTAGAGCTGCCGCGTGAAGACGAACGACGTGTTGGCCCACATCGAGCGGTCGCTCAGGTTGACGTGGCGATAGCGCTCCAGCAGCTCGACCAGCTTGGCGTCGGTCTCCTGCAAATTCTTGTTGTAGCGGATGACCGTGCACGTTCTTGGTCATGATGTCGCCCAGCTCGCGCCACAGCAGGAACGGATTCTCCGTGCCGTCGTTGTTCATCAGCCGCGTGTTGATTTCTTCCTGCCGCTTGCGCTCGGAGTCGAAAACGTGCTCGGCCGGGATGATGTCCGCTCTTGATGACGTTGTGCGCGTACTTGCACCGCGTTCGGCCCGGCGACGAATCCGCCGTAGATGCACGACATCAGCGAATTCGCGCCCAGGCGATTGGCGCCGTGGATGGAGTAGTCGCACTCGCCGCCGGCGTAGAGGCCTTCGATGTTGGTCCTGCTGATCGAAGTCCACCCACAGCCCGCCCATGGTGTAGTGCATGCCGGGGAAGATCTTCATCGGCACATCGCGCGGATCGTCGCCGACAAACTTCTCGTAGATCTCGAGAATGCCTTCCAGCTTGCGGTCGAGCGTCGCGCGGTCGATGTGCGTCAGGTCGAGATAGACCATCGGCTGGCCGTCGATGCCGAGGTTGTGCTCGTAAACCACCTTGTGAATGGCGCGGGTGGCGATGTCGCGCGGCACCAGGTTGCCGTACTTGGGATACCACTCTTCCAGGAAGTACCAGCGCTCGCTCTCGGGAATGCTCTTGGGATCGCGCTTGTCGCCCGGCTGCCGGGGCACCCAGACGCGGCCGCCTTCGCCGCGGGCCGACTCCGACATCAGGCGCAGCTTGTCTTCGCCGGGAATGCAGGTGGGATGTACCTGGATGAACTCGCCATTGGCGTAGAACGCGCCCTGCTGATACAGCGCCGACTGCGCCGATCCGGTGCAGACGACCGAGTTGGTGGACTTGCCGAAGATGGCGCCGATGCCGCCGGTCGCCATGATGACGGCTTCCGCCGGGAAGGTGTGCACCTCCATGCTGCGCAGGTCCATGGCGCAGATGCCGTGGCAGACGCGCTGGTCGTCGATGACGGCGGAGAGAAACTCCCAGGACTTCGTACTTGGTGACTTTGCCTTCGGCTTCGTAGCGGCGCACCTGCTCGTCGAGCGCGTAGAGCAGTTGCTGGCCGGTGGTGGCGCCGGCGAAGGCGGTGCGGTTGTAGAGCGTGCCGCCGAAGCGGCGGAAATCGAGCAGTCCCTTCGGGCGTGCGGTTGAAGGGGACGCCCATGCGGTCGAGCAGGTCGATGATGCCGGGCGCGGCGTCGCACATGGTCTTCACCGGCGGCTGGTTGGCCAGGAAGTCGCCGCCGTAGATGGTGTCGTCGAAGTGCTGCCAGGTGGAGTCGCCTTCGCCCTTCAGATTCTTGGCGGCGTTGATGCCGCCCTGCGCGCAGACCGAATGAGACCGCTTGACCGGAACGATGGAGAAGAGGTCAACGTGACCTCCCATCTCGGCAATCTTGATGGTGGCCGCGAGTCCCGCCAGTCCGCCACCCACAACGATGATCTTAGGATGTGCCATAGAAAGTCTTAGGCTAGTTGCGACGGACCGTGCCAAGAATCCGTAAGTCGTAGCTCTAGTCGTGCTCGACCCAGGGAACCTGGATCGGCCGGGGTTCGTTACGAAGCCGCTGATCGCTCCACATGCCCGATGCCGACCAGCGCAATCGCCAGCGCAAGGCAAACATAAGCCGAACTTGCGGCGCGCGTTCTCGCCGACGGTCAGTCCCCACTTGGCGGCAAATAGCCACACGCCATAAGCGAAGTGCCACGACGCGGCCACGATTCCGATAACGTAAAACGGCCACCATCCACGGGCTCTGGAAGTCGAACCACACCTTCGAGAAGGCGCTGTTGTAGCCGCCGCCCATCAGGTGCACGCCGGTGAAGCGCATGTCGATGACGTGATACAGGATGTAGATGAAGGCGATGATGCCGGTCCAGCGCTGCGAAGTGTAGAGCCAGTTGCCCGGTCCAGGGATAATCGCTGACATTCGAGTCGCCGCGATACCAGATGTAAATCCCGTACAGCGCGTGATAAGAGAATGGGAATAAAGATGAAGACCCACTCCAGCACGTGCACGAACGGCAGGCTGGTCAGGAACTTGACCTGGTCGTTGTAGGCTTGAACGCCGTTGGCTCGCTTCCGAGTTGGAGATGAAATGCTCGAGCAGGAAAGCGCCGATGGGCACAATGCCGGAGAGCGAGTGCAACCGGCGCAAAACAAAGGAGTAGCCCTGGCCCTGCACGCAGGGGAGCTACTCCTTTCTGGAACTCGGGCGGCACTCGTTTCAATAGAACTGGCTGAGGAAGCCACGAAGCCAACTCCTTATGAGCGCTGAGCGTATAAGCAAACATTTCATTATCAAGTTCGCCAACAATCGCGTCAAGAAAACCACAGCTCTGTTTCACGGTGGCGAAAGTCTGAGAGGAGCGCAATTCTCAGCCTGACAAGCGGATTCAGAATAGCTGGTCGATTGGCGGAATGTTTGTGATTTGCGTCACAGTCGTTTATGAAAATAGGGGTTCGTTCACCGCTGACCCCATTTCAGCTTGTTGCGCAGCACCGCGAAGAAAGTTTTCTTCATGCGCAGCAACCTCACCTTGTGACTTGCCCGGTGGCAGAGCACGCAATCGCCGTGCCTGACCGGCACGCCCACCTGTCCATCGATGCTGAGGAACGCCTCTTCGCCGTCGGTCTCCACGCGAAGTTCGATGGTGGCCTTGTCGGTGACGACGAGTGGCCGATGGGTAAGCGAATGGGGGCAAACGGGCGTGACTACGAAAGAGGTGACGGACGGCATAAGCACCGGGCCACCGGCCGCGAGGGAATACGCGGTGGAGCCAGTAGGGGTCGCAATGATGACGCCGTCAGCCTTGCAATTGAAAACAAAAGCGCCATCGATGAGAAGATCGAAATCCACCAGCCGGGCGATGGCGCTCTTGTTCACCACCGCATCGTTCAGGGCGAAGTGATGGGTCAGGCACTCGCCGTCGCGAATGAGTCTGCAATCGAGTACGGCGCGTTCTTCACTTGGGCAGGCGCCGGCATCGATTGCTTCCAGCGTGGAATACATCTCGCTCAGCGGGACTTCCGTCAGGAATCCCAACGAACCAAGATTGACGGCTAGGATGGGAACGCCTTCGTGCGCTACGGCGCGGGCAGCGGAGAGCAACGTACCGTCTCCACCGAGTACCAGAGCGAAATCCGGGTGCCTGGTGCCGATCGCTTCCCGCGATACCACCTCGTCTCCATTCGTGTATTTCGCTGTTTCCTGGTCGAGATAAAGCTGGTATCCGCGTTGACGAAACCACGAAAGCAGCTCCGGCAGGATACCGGCCAGCTCGGGCTTCGACGGTTTCGAGATAATGGCGGCTGACTTCATGTGGTTTGTTGCGCCGACTGGGCCAGTGTAACGCAGGATTACATGAAGCGTGCGTGCAGCAGGAACTCGCGGTTCCCTCGGCTCCGAGAATCGGAGACTCGATGACCTCGATCTTCGAGGCCTCCCAACTCTTCCACTACTCGGGAGACTCGGGCCACCGCCATCTGTTGCGCCTGCGGATCGCGCACGATACCGCCTTTGCCAACTTGCTCGCGACCAGCTTCGAACTGCGGCTTCACCAGCACGACCAGATTGAAACCGTCAGAAGACGCATTCGCCCATGCGCAGCGCAACACGGCTGGGAGAACGAGTGTAGCAGAGATGAATGAAACATCCACGGCGATGAAACTGATCGGCTCCGCCTGTGCCGGACCGGGCCAGATCTGCTCGGGCGTGAGGTAGCGAGCGTTGGTTTTCTCCAGCAGGCGCACCCGCGGATCGCCGCGCAGCCTGGCATCCATTTGTCCGTAACCGGTGTCCACCGCGATGACCCTGGCCGCACCGTTTTGCAACAGGCAGTCGGTGAAGCCGCCGGTGGACGCGCCTATGTCCATGCCGGTCTTACCGCGCACGTCGATGAGCCAGTGCTCCAGCGCGCGCGCCAGTTTCAGCCCTCCACGACCGACAAACGGCAGGTCGTCGCCGAGGATGCGGACTGCCGCGTTTTCTTCGACGTTTGCGCCTGCCTTTTCGATCTTCTGATCATTCACCAGCACCCGGCCCGCGAGAATCAGCGCCTGTGCACGTTCCCTGGATGGCGCGAGCCCGCGTTTCAGCAGCAGTTTGTCGAGCCGCGATCTCACGGGGCAAGACTAGCACGAGCTCAGTGGAGATTCGACTTGAGTGAGCGGTCATTCAGTTTAATTCCGCACCTCGCTCAGGGCATTGTGCTAGACGTTTCGAATTGCGAGGAACTTAGAGAATTGCAAATGCCCTTTTCCACAAACTTATGCACACTTGTGTTGAAAACTCCGGCCAGTGATTAGACCATGCTTGTCGCTCATCGGCTTCAACCAGGTTTCCTCTGCGATAGAATGACGAGTCCTCGGGAGCGAATGGTGACCAAGAGCGAGAGTCGATCTGGAAGATCAAAGAAAAAAGTGGCGGCAAAGGCTCTGAAGGTGGAGCGGGCGCAACCAGCCAACGGCAAAGGCACTTCTCCGTCGAACCACGATGTGCTGCGCCGATTGTATGCTTCCATGCTGAGGTGCCGGATGATGGCTGAGTACGCGGCAACGCCAGCCTGGCAGTCGCACGCACCCTGGATTATGAGTTTGCTATCGGTCACGAAGCGGTGGTGATCGGCGCTACCCTGGAGTTGGGTCCAGAGGATACGATTGCGGCGTCGCCTCGCAACTTTGCTGTACAAGTCGCGAAGGGAATATCGCTGAAGCATTTGCTGTCACCGGCCGGAGCACAATCGGACACCTGGCAGGTTGTTCGCGACGGAAGCGCAGCTGCTATTCTTTGATCCGATCAACCTCGGAACCGGTCTCGCCCTTGCTCACCGACTAGAGAAGAAGCGCAATGTGGTAGTCGCTCTGGGCATTGAAGGCTCTGCCGCCTCGGACCGCTGGCATGAGGCGATGAAGTTCGCAGGAATTCACAAGCTGCCCGTCATCTACGTGCTGAAGAGCCGTTCCGCATTCGAGTTCGGTCCCGATAGGAAGGACGCCGGCACTGGAGGATCTGAGCTTCATGACGCGCGACGGCGGCTTCCCCGCAATCGTCGTGGATAGCAATGACGCCGTCGCGGTTCGGAGAGCTGCTTACGAATCCATCCATCGGGCGCGAAATGGCGCTGGACCTACGCTGATCGAGTGTGACACCAAATTCGCTCGCTCCGGCGATCCGCTTGCGCACATGGAGCACTACATGAAGAAACGTGGCGCGTGGGATGACGAGTGGAGGCGATATGCCGCGGACCGAATTGAGGCCGAGGTCGAGCCAGCGTCAGCGCTCGTCGGCTGATCCTCAGCACCCCAGGCATGAACCTGCCCCACACAGCCAGGGCGTCACTTGTTCTGCACCGCTGCTCCCCGGCTTTTCGCGAAATACCCGTTCAGCGCCTCACTCCACTCTTTGCCGGCGCTCGCATCTCCCTTTGCGAAGTGCTGCAGATGTTCATTGGCAGCGGGAATGAGTGCGGTGCGTTCATAGACGACGGTGACTGCGGTCTGGTTAAGGCCTTGCCGGGTTGCGTGAATATCGATCAGCGTCGCCATCGCGTCGTTCAGGACGTGCGCGTACTGGATGTGTCCTGCCGTTAGATCGAGCGCCGTGTTGATCCACACACTCGTGTTCTGCCCATGCGCCACTTTGAAGACCTCACCCTGCTGGTCGCGCGCTGGATTGGGATAGACGAACTGCGGGTCCCAGCCATCAGCCCATTTGCGCTCCTCGTTGGCGCCGAATAGCGGCACGACCTGCTCGAAGGGAGCGTCTACAGTAAAGCTGAACTCGTTGCGGATGTGTGCCAGCGTCGGCGCCGGCTCCTGCGCATGACTGCAGCCGGTTGTGATTAACGGAACCAGCGCGGAAACAGCGAGGACTGCAAATGTGATTTTCATCAACGACGCTCCTTGAGCTGATGGCTGTCTGTGGCCGTAAGAGTGAGGCCATAGACGCTGCGAAGCTTTTCGATTTCCCTGAGGGTCTCGGGAGAAAAGGGCGCCTTGCCTTCGAAGGCGTGCAGGACAATTCCCTCCAACAGGTCACCGAGCGTGAGGTCTTTCAGCTCGGCCAATGCCTTGAGGACCTTGAGCAGACGCTTCTCCATGCGGACCCCGGTCTGCACCCGTTCGACTTCGATATGTAGATCATCTTGACGTTCATTCATGGTACTAATGTACCATAGTACCAAAGTAACACGATGACAATCGAAAGAGTAGTACCCTATGCTATTGAGCATAAGTGATTTACCTCGACACGAAAGTTTCTCTTGACAAGAATACAGTTGTTTGGCAATATACATCGCATTGACAAGGTACCAAGCATGGCACAGCTTAACTTCAACTGTCCGGAATTCGAAACCAGCGACAAGTGGGAAGCGCAGATGCGCAAGGGCTGCCTGGAAATGGCGGTCCTGGCCAGCTTGTGGCATGGCCGCAGTATGGACTGGAGATTCTGCGAGTTCTGGAGCGTGACTCTCGCCTGGTGCTCTCGGAAGGAACGATCTATCCCATCCTGAACCGGCTTCGGGTGGAGGGTCTGGTGCAATCGCAATGGGTGGAAGCCGAGGCAGGGCATCCCCGCAAGTATTACGAACTGACGCAGAGCGGGCGTAACCGCGCGACGCGCATGGCTGAAACGTGGACGGAGTTTTCTGCCGGCCTCGGCTTCCTCATCGAGCCGGTTCTAAAAGACAAGGCAGATGGAGCCAACTTTATGACAACGACCGACACGCAAATGAACCAATATCTGACGCGGCTTCGCGCGGCGCTTACCGGCATGACTCTGGCTGAGCGCGAGGACATCGTGGAAGAAATCCGGATGCACATCCGGGAGCGCTCCAGCGATCCACAAACCAGCATCGAAGAGATTCTCGCTGGACTTGGATCGGCCGACGAGATGGCCCAGCAGTACCGCACCGGGCTGCTGGTGCAAAAGGCGCGCCACAGCATTTCGCCGCTGGTGCTCCTGCGGGCCACGTTGCGCTGGGCGACAACCGGCGTGGAAGGCTTTCTGGTCTTCATCATTGCGCTGTGGGGTTACGGAATGGGAGTCGCCTTCCTGCTGCTTGCCCTGCTCAAGCCATTTTTTCCCAACCACACCGGACTATGGGTCGGGCCGGGAGAATTCAACTTCAGTTTTCGCATGGGCGCTACCATGACGAATCCGGCGTCACCCGTTCGTGAACTCCTGGGATGGTGGCTGATTCCGGTTTGCCTGGTTATCGGCGCCCTTAGCCTTGCCGGAACCACCAAGCTCATCCAGTTCCTGCTGCGAAGGTTTCGCTGGAAGGTGCCATTTATCGCCACCGCGCCTGCCCGCCCCGCAATCATGGCGATGTAAATCGCCATTGCGGCTTGACGCAATTCCAATCCTAAGCCAGGGCTATTCCTTCAGTTTGGCCAGCAGATCGGAAGGATGGATGGGCTTGGTGAGGACCTCGAACTCATGCCCACGAGCGCGAGCGTCTTCCAACAGATCGGCGGTCGCCGCCTGACCGGAGAACAGCAGGATCTTGCAGTTGGGAAGGATTTCACGAATCTGGATGGCGGCCTCGATACCATTCATGTCAGGCATGATGACGTCGCTGATGATCAGGTCCGGCTGCGTGGCCTTCGCCGTCTCCACCGCAGCGGTTCCGGTGTAAACCGCCGATGCGTCGTAGCCATTAAGGTCGAGGATCTTGGCCAGGGTGTCGGCGATGACCCGCTCATCGTCTACCACCAGAACTCTCGGTTTCTTGACCGCGTCCATTCACCAACTCCTGAAAACTTGCCGGTCCGAACTGCCGATTATAGCGGAGCAGGTGTTGCGTTTTCCCGGCCTCATACCACAGTTCGCAAGTCTTGTTTTGCAGCGGCGCGCCTCCACACGTTGCAGAAAAAGTCGCGCTGTGAGCGTTTTGTATCAGGGTACGACTTCAGTCGTGCCGATAAGTGGTTTATTTTTGTCATCCGAGCGGGCTTCAGCCCGCGAGGGATCTGCACCGCAACTTGTGCGCCCGCGAATTCCACAACGTTTCCTCTTATCCTCCGACGCAATCCCTGATAAAATCTATAAAATCCACTCCCCGGAGATGCAATGCAGGCAATCCTTGCGCTGGAAGATGGCCGGATCTTCCGCGGCAAAGGCTACGGTGCAAAAGGTGAATGTTACGGGGAAGTTGTTTTTAACACCTCCATCACCGGCTATCAGGAAATCTTCACCGATCCCTCCTACGCCGGGCAGATCGTAGTTCTCACCAATCCCGAAATCGGCAACTACGGCACCAACTCCGACGACAACGAAGCCACGCGTCCGTATATCGAAGGGTTGATCGTGCGCGAGTTCTCGCGCGTCAGCTCCAACTGGCGCTCGCAGGAGGTTGCGGAAGAGTATCTGGAGCGCTACAAGATTCCGGTGCTCGCCGAAATCGACACCCGCGCGCTGGTGCGCCACCTGCGCGACCACGGTGTCATGCGCGGCGTCATCTCGACCCTGGAGACCGATACCGAGAAGCTGATCGCTAAGGCGCGCTCGATTCCGAAGATGGACGGCACCGACCTGGCGAAAGAAGTGACGACCCGCAGCGTGTATGAGTGGGACGAGGGTGTCCGCTCGCACGAGCCGACGCAAGTCGTCGGGGTGAAGGACGGGCCGCCGCAGCACCACGTAGTCGCCTACGACTACGGAATCAAGCACAACATTATGCGGCGCCTGGTGGGAGAATGCTGTCGTGTGACCGTCGTGCCCGCCACCACCAGCGCGGAAGACGTGCTCGCGCTTAAGCCGGACGGCGTCTTTCTGTCGAACGGCCCCGGCGATCCCGAGCCGGTGACGTATGCGCAGGAGAGCATTCGCAATCTGATGGGCCACGTGCCGATCTTCGGTATCTGTCTCGGCCATCAGTTGATCGGCCTGGCGCTCGGCGGCAAGACCTACAAGCTGAAGTTCGGCCATCACGGCGGCAATCATCCGGTGAAGCAGATGGCGACCGGCAAAATCGAGATCACTGCGCACAATCACAACTTCGCCGTCGATCCCGACTCGCTGAAGCAGAGCGAAGTCGAGCTGACGCACATCGACCTGAACGACAACACGCTGGAAGGCCTGCGCCACCGCTCGCTGCCGCTGTTCAGCGTGCAATACCACCCTGAAGCCTCGCCCGGCCCGCACGACTCGCACTACCTGTTCAAGGACTTTGTGAAGATGATGGAGGAGTGGAAGAAATAACTTTGCGGCCGACTAAAACAGCAGTTTTGAATTGTCATTACGAAGCGGGCTTTTAAGCCCGCGAGGGATCTGGTTTTGGAAGGGGCGCGCCTTTAGGCGCGCCGTAAAGGGGAGCGGAAGAACCGGGCTTTAGAGGGTGTGTGAGAACTACGGTTGGTTTGCGACAGTGGAACGAGCGTGTGGAAAACTAGCCCCAAGGGGCGGGTTCAGTCTAGCCCAGCACGCAGCCGAAGGCGGAGTGCTGGGTAGACTGGGAAGTTGATCTGAGCCCCGTAGGGGCGGCACAGTTCTCACACACGCTCTTTAGCCCCTGAGGGAATTCGAATTGAGACCGATTCGACAGCGAACATCGCCAGGCTATACATACTTTGTCACCTCTCAGACCTGGCAGAGGCGGGAGCTTTTCCGAAACCCGCGATGGGCCGAGCTGTTCCTCGAAACCCTGCAGTCCTATCGCGGTCGCGCTTATGTGCTACATGAATACGTTTTGATGCCCGAACACTTTCACATTTTGATCACCCCAACGGTGAGCCTCGAGCGCTCAGTTCAGTTCGTCAAAGGCGGGTTTTCTTACCGAGTGAAGAAGGAATTGCAATCGTCGATGGAGATTTGGCAGACAGGATTCTCCGATCATCGAATTCGAGACGCTGAGGATTACCGGAAGCACGTTGAGTACATTTACCGCAACCCGGTTGGCAGAGCGCTTGTTGAGCGCCCGAGTGATTATCCTTACTGTTCCGCATTTCCGGGCAGTTTGAAAGACGAAGTCCCTCAGTGGCTAAAGCCACCATAGACAGGCTAGACGCGGATAAGCCGCGCCCTTCGCCGAACGCTGCGGCGCGCTGAGGCCGCGCCCCTTCAACAATCGCCATCGCAACGACCTTCAACTGATTTGATCAAGTAAATTTATGCCACGCCGCAACGACATCGCGAAAGTGCTCATCATCGGCTCGGGGCCGATCGTCATTGGCCAGTCGGCCGAGTTCGACTACTCGGGCGCGCAGGCCTGCAAGGCGCTCAAGGCCGAAGGCTACGAGGTGGTGCTGGCCAACTCCAACCCGGCCACCATCATGACCGATCCCGAGATGGCCGACCGCACCTACATCGAGCCGCTCACCCGCACCTACCTGGAAGAGATCATCCGCGTCGAGAGCCGAGACTGCTGGCCGCGAGCGGCAGTCCAGGCGTCTTCGCGCTGCTGCCGACCGTCGGCGGACAAACCGCGCTGAACCTCGCCGTCGAACTGGCCGACGGCGGCGTGCTCGAGAAGTACAACGTGCAGCTCATCGGCGCGCAACTGGGCGCCATCAAGAAGGCCGAAGACCGCCTGCTGTTCAAAGACGCGATGACCGCCATCGGCCTCGACGTGCCGAAATCGTCGCTGGTCAACAATCTCAAAGACGGCATCGACTTCAGCAGCAAGATCGGCTTCCCGGTCATCCTGCGCCCGTCGTTCACGCTCGGCGGAACCGGCGGCGGCATCGCCTACAACCGCGAAGAGCTGCTGGAACTGCTGGCGCGCGGCCTCGATCTCTCGCCCGTGCATGAAGTGCTGCTGGAAGAATCGGTGCTCGGCTGGAAAGAGTACGAGCTGGAGCTGATGCGCGACCTGGCCGACAACGTCATCGTCATCTGCTCCATCGAGAACTTCGATCCCATGGGCATGCACACCGGCGACTCGATCACCGTCGCGCCGGCGCAGACCCTCACCGACCGCGAATACCAGGCCATGCGCGACGCCGCCATCGCCGTCATTCGCGAGATCGGTGTCGAGACCGGCGGCTCGAACATTCAGTTCGCCGTCGATCCCCACAACGGGCGCATGGTGGTCATCGAGATGAACCCGCGCGTCTCGCGCTCCTCGGCGCTGGCCTCGAAGGCAACGGGATTTCCCATCGCGAAGATCGCGGCCAAGCTGGCGGTCGGCTACACGCTCGACGAAATCACCAACGACATCACGCGCAAAACCCCTGCCTGCTTCGAGCCGACGCTCGACTACGTCGTCGTCAAGATTCCCAAGTGGCAGTTCGAGAAGTTTCCCGGCGCCGACGAATCGCTCGGCCCGCAGATGAAGTCGGTCGGCGAAGTCATGGCGATTGGCCGCACCTTCAAGCAGGCGCTGCTGAAAGGCGGTGCGCTCCCTGGAAACCGGCAGGCGCGCGGGCGTGGAAGATATCGAGCCGCGCATTCTCACCAAGCGGCTGGTCACGCCGCATCCCGAGCGCCTGGCCTACATCCGCTACGCGCTGGCGCAGGGCATGAGCGTGCGCGAGATCGCGCAGATGACCAACATCGATCCCTGGTTCCTGCATCAGCTCAAGGAAATCTCCGACGAGCAGGTAAAGCTCGGCACCGAGCGAATCGATGCCGAGCGCTTGTTCGAACTCAAGCGCATGGGCTTCTCCGACGTGCGACTGGCTGATGCCTGGTTCAATGGCGACAAAGCGCTCGGCGGAAAAGGTTCATCAGCTTCGCAGCAGCACGCCGTGCAACCGGTGTATAAGCGCGTGGACACCTGCGCTGCCGAATTCGAGAGCTACACGCCCTATCTCTACTCGACCTACGAAGAAGAAGACGAGGCAACGCCGACCGATCGCAAGAAGGTCATCATCCTGGGCAGCGGGCCCAACCGTATCGGGCAGGGAATTGAGTTCGACTACTGCTGCTGCCACGCTGCCTTCGCGCTGCGCGAAGACGGTTACGAGACGATCATGATCAACTGCAATCCTGAGACCGTCTCCACCGATTACGACACCAGCGACCGCCTCTACTTCGAGCCGCTCACCTACGAAGACGTGATGGCCGTCTACGAGCACGAAGCCAAAAGCGGCGCTCCCATCGGGGTGATCGTGCAGTTCGGCGGGCAGACGCCGCTGAACCTTGCGCTGCCGCTGAAGGCTGCGGGCGTGCCCATCATCGGCACCTCGCCTGAAAACATCGACCTGGCGGAAGACCGCAAACGTTTCGGCAAGCTGCTGGAGGAGCTGTCCATTCCGC
The DNA here is from genome assembly GCA_963831675.1 of uncultured Acidobacteriaceae bacterium. Lineage (GTDB taxonomy): Bacteria > Acidobacteriota > Terriglobia > Terriglobales > Acidobacteriaceae > Bog-257. Next base: position 329,922 of record CAWHRM010000009.1, on the reverse strand, counting down.
AGCCGCGCGGCGCCACCGCCGCCAGCGTCGAGGAGGCAGTCGCTCCACGCCAACCGCATTCTGTATCCGGTGCTGGTGCGCCCTTCGTACGTGCTGGGCGGGCGCGCCATGGTCATCGCCTACGACGATGAGTCGCTCATTCACTACATGAAGGAGGCGGTCGAGTACTCGCAGGAACGGCCGGTGCTCATCGACCATTTCCTCGAGTCGGCCACCGAGATTGACGTGGACGCGCTCTCCGACGGCGAGGACGTGGTCATCGGCGGCATCATGCAGCACATCGAAGAGGCCGGCATCCACTCCGGCGATTCCTCCTGCGTGCTGCCCGCGGTCGACATTCCACGCCACCTGCTCAACACCATCCGCGACTACACCTTTCAGCTGGCGCGCGCTTTGAAGGTTGTAGGGCTGATGAATGTGCAGTTCGCCATCCAGCGCAACCGGGTGTACGTCATCGAGGTGAATCCGCGGGCGTCGCGCACTGTGCCGTACGTATCGAAAGCAACCGGTGTCCCGCTGGCCAAGATTGCCGCGCGTCTGATGACCGGACGCAAGCTGCGCGAGTTCCTGCCCGAAAACATCGAGCGCGGCACCGACCTTGACACCGGCAACTTCTACTTCGTGAAGTCGCCCGTCTTTCCCTGGAGCAAGTTTCCCGGCGTGGACACCGTGCTTGGCCCGGAGATGAAGTCCACCGGCGAGGTCATGGGCGTGGCCGACAACTTCGGCGAGGCCTTCGCCAAGGCGCAAGCCGCCGCCGGACAGATGCTGCCCACCTCAGGCACCGTCTTCATGAGCGCCAACGAGCGCGACAAGCCCTTCACGCCCGAGTTGGCGCAGCGCTTCGTCGAACTCGGCTTCAGCATCGTCGCCACCCACGGCACGGCACGCGTGCTGGAGGCACACCGGCCTGCACGTCGAGCGCGTCTACAAAGTGAAGGAAGGCCGACCCAACGTGGTCGACCTCATCAAGGGCGAGCGCATTCAGCTGATCATCAACACGCCCCACGGCGTCGAGCCCTGGTTCGACGAGAAGGCGATCCGCCGCGCCGCCGTCATGGCCCACATTCCCACCATCACCACGCTTTCGGCTGCCCGCGCCGCCTGCGAGGGCATCGCCGCCCTGCAACGTGGAGAGGCCAAGGTGTACGCGCTGCAACAGCTCCACGCCGAGCGAGCTGCGGCGGCCAAGTAAGTGTGCGGTTATGTCGTAGACCCTGGAGCCAACATGGGCGTCAAGGTGCAACTATTTTGGTTGACAGCGCAAAATGTCGAAATTAGGGTGACAACAGGTTCATAGGGTCATCCCGGGAGGTCAGTACCCATGACTGGAATCCAGTTCGTAACCGATGAGAAGGGCCGCAAGGTGGCAGTTCAAATCGACCTGAAAACGCATCGGGAGCTATGGGAAGACATCGAGGATGTGCTTGCCTCCCGCTCGCGGCGTCACGAAAGGCGAATTCCGCTCGAGCAAACGTGAAAGCGGGCCTCATCAAGAGCGGTAAGCTCGCGCGTGAGTAACTATCGCGTCGCCTTAAGTGCGAGCGCGGAAAAGGAACTGCATCGTCTGCCCGCGCAAATGGTTGCCCGCGTTATACCGCGCCTTGAAGGTCTCGCATCGACTCCTCGTCCTCCGGGATGCAAGAAACTCAGCGGCGGCGATAGCGAATGGCGTATTCGTGTCGGTGATTACCGGATCGTGTACGAAATTGACGATAGCGCAAGAACCGTCGATGTAACGCGCATTGCCCACCGGCGCGAGGTCTATGAACGATGAGTGCGGTCGCTCGAGGACCTCGGCCATCTCCAGAAACGGTTGAGGAAGTCTGTCGGCGGAATGCATCGCACCTCGCCGAGTCGAGCCGCTCTCAAGCTGCGTCCTATAATTTCGGATGAGTTCATAATCCCGAGGTTCCACATGCTTCTACACGGAATCTTTCCTCCCAGTCACCACGCCGTTCTATCCCGACGGCAAAATCTACTTCCGCAAGCTGGAGCAGAACGTCGAGCAGTATTCGCGCGGGCCGATAGCTGGCATTGTCGTGCAGGGCTCGACCGGCGAAGCCATCCTGCTCAGCGACGAGGAGCGCCGCGAGGTGCTGAAGTCCGCGCGCGATGCCGCCTGCCAACGACAAGGTCCTGATCGCCGGCACCGGAATCGAGTCGGCCATCGAGACCCTGCGCCTGACCGAGTACGCGTACGAGCTTGGCTATGACGTCGCCATGGTGCGCACACCGCATTACTACAAGGGCCAGATGGCGAACCCGGCGAACATGCTGGCGTTCTACCGCTTCGTGTGCGACCGCTCGCCGCTGCCGGTCATCATCTACAACTTCCCGCAGGCGACGGGATACGACATCCCGGCCGAAGTGGTGATCGAGCTGGCCGAGCACCCGAACCTCATCGGCATCAAGGAGTCGTCGGGCTCGATCGAGAAGGTGCAGAAGATGGTGGAAGGCACGCGCCACATCAAGCGCAAGGCGACCGTCACCGAGTCCTTCGCCGCCGTGACTGGACGCATGATGAAGGCCGCGATCGCGGCCACTGCCGATGCCGATGGCGGCGCACTGGTTCCGGTGGGAGCGCTGGCTGGAACAGCCTCCGCGCCGAAGCCATCGTCGGCCGCGGTGAAGGTGGTCGGCGGGCTCAAGACGCGCGCAGAAGGAAGTCGGCTTCCAGGTGCTGGTCGGCGCAGCGCACAAACTGCATCCTTCGCTCGAAGCGGGCGCGGTCGGCGCAATTCTGGCCTTCGCCGATTGCGCTCCGACCGCGTGCTACGAAATCTATGCTGCGTGGAAAGATGGCGACGCGGCGCTGGCGCGCGAGAAGCAGGAGCGCATCGCCAAAGCCGCCGAGCGCATCGTCGGCGGATTGAGCATTCCGGGTGTGAAGTACGCCATGGATTACAACGGCTTCTACGGCGGGCCTCCGCGTCTGCCGCTACTGCCGCTCACCGCCGACAAGAAAGCCGAAGTGGAGCAATTGCTGGCGAGCATCCGCCTATGATGATCCGTTGTGCCAACATCACCGCGCGCAGGAGGAAAGTGTGAAAGCCATTCGTGTGCATGAATTCGGTGGCCCGGAAGTCCTGAAGGTCGAGGACGTGCCCGATCTTCAGGCTGGGCCGGGACAAGTTGTGGTACGTGTCCACGCCGCCGGCGTGAATCCGGTGGAAGCTTATATCCGCACTGGCAGCTACGCGGTCAAGCCGAACCTGCCTTACACGCCGGGCAACGATGCTGGTGGTGTTGTCTTGGCGGTCGGAGAAGGCGTGAAGCGGGTGAAGTCCGGTGACCGTGTCTATGTTTCGGGTTCCATCAGCGGCACCTATGCGGAGCAGGCGCTGTGCAGCGAAGCCCAGGTGCAACGCCTGCCTGACAACGTCAGCTTCGAGCAGGGCGCGGCTATGGGCGTGCCTTACGGCACGGCCTATCGCGGCCTGTTTCAGCGTGGCGACGCCAAGGCTGCGGAGAGCGTCCTGGTTCATGGCGCCAGTGGCGGAGTGGGTACCGCAGCCGTGCAATTGGCGCGGGCCGCAGGCCTCACGGTAATTGGGACCGCAGGCAGCGAGCGCGGCTTGCAGTTGGTGAAGGCGGAGGGCGCCCACCAGGTGCTGAACCATTCCTCCGACGGCTACCTCGAAGAGTTGATGACCCTCACCGAAGGCCGCGGTGTAGACCTTATCCTGGAAATGCTGGCCAACAAGAACCTGGGGAAAGACCTGACCGTGCTGGCGAAACATGGCCGCGTAGTCGTGATCGGAAGTCGCGGTCCCATCGAGATCAATCCCCGCGACGCCATGGGACGCGACGCCGATATTCGCGGCACCACGCTTCTGAATACTACCGAACCAGAGTACAAGCAGATGCACGCCGCGCTGGTCGCGGGACTGGAGAACGGGACCCTGCATCCGGTCGTAGGGCAGAAGATCCCGCTGGCGGAAGCGGCCCGCGCACACGCCGAAGTAATGAAACCATCGGGCGCGTACGGAAAAATTGTGCTCGTGCCCTAGAAGAAATCAGCAGCAGGTTTCAGCCAGCGTCATGGCGGATCCCGAAACCGGGAAAATCACGGTACTAGTTTGAAAGTCGTAGAGTCTTTCGTTGACATGCTAAGACTCTGAGCGATAAAGTTTGAAGGCCTCGACCGGTGGTTGTTACTGCTCCTCCTGTCCGGCGCAAGCCAGTGTCTTGTGCGGCCCTCGATGTCCGCCTTGCCTAATCACATAGAAGGAATATCCACGATGACAGCGATTTCTTCCCGCAACTGCGGCGGCTTCGGCCGTGCCGCGTTGGTTCTCACCCTGCTTTCCAGTCTGTGTGTTTTTGCCGCCGTTCCGGCGGGTGCACAGAACGTTTTCCGGCAGCTTAGTCAGGACAACTTCAGCGGCGGCAGCGGCCAGCACCAGTCCGAAGTTGAGCCTGGTGCCTTCGCCTACGGCCCCACCATCGTAACCGCCTTTCAGGTGGCCCGCGTCTCCAGCGGCGGTGGCATGGACATTGGCTGGGCTACGTCCACCAACGCCGGCATTGCCTGGACCAACGGATATCTGCCCGGTCTCACCCAGTGGTATCAGAGCAACGGAAGTACCTACTCCGCAGCTAGCGACGCCTCGGTTGCCTACGACTTGAAGCACGGCGAATGGCTGATTAACACGATTCCCATTGCGAATGGTGTCGATGTCGCGATCAACCGTTCCAAAGATGGTTTGCATTGGGACAACGCAATTTTCATTGCCAAGCCGGGCAACGCCGACAAGAACTGGATCATTTGTGACAACACGCCCACCAGTCCGTATTTTGGAAACTGCTATGTCGGATGGGACAACAGCGAGATCCAGATGACCACGTCTACCGATGGCGGGCTCACCTGGAGCGCGCCGCAGCCCACCCAGGGCTTCGACAACGGAATCGGCGTCAATCCTGTGGTCCAGCCCAACGGCAACGTAGTGGTGGGATTCGCCGACTTCGGCGGAGGCATGTCGGCCTTCATGTCGACCAACGGCGGCCAGACTTGGACCCGGGCGGTCAGCATTTCCAGTGCTCCCAGCCATGGCGAGGCAGGCTCGCTTCGCAGCGCCGGTCTTCCTTCCACCGCCATCGACGGTGCGGGCACAGTTTATGTTTCCTGGCCCGACTGCCGGTTTGAATCCGGGTGTGCCGCCAATGACATCGTGTTCAGCACATCCAGCGACGGAGTCCACTGGAGCGCGGTAAGCCGCATTCCGGCCGATGCGGTCGGCAGCGGAGTGGACCACTTCATTCACGGCATGGGCATTGACCCCAAGACTTCGGGTAGCTCAGCCCACATTGGAGTGACCTATTACTTTTATCCGGTCTCGAACTGCGGAAATTCCTGCACTCTGTTCGCCGGCTGGACGCAGTCGAACGATGGCGGCGCAACCTGGACTGCGGGACGCCAACTGTCTGAAGGAATGCAACTCAGCTGGCTTCCCAACACCTTTTCGGGTCGCATGGTAGCCGATTATGTGGCCACCATTTTCTCCGGCCAGCGGGGCTTCCCCATCTACGTGATTGCCAAACAACCCAGCGGCGGTCTCTACCAGCAGGCGGTGTACACGGAGGGTTACGGCTTCGGCTTTAACAGCCCCTCGGAGCCGACCTTCAGCTCGGCAAACGATATGCCGATACCAGGGGCAACGTCGGACCATCCGCCCAGGTCGCCTGAAGATCGTGACAACGAGTTACCGTCGCAAGCGGGCCGGACGACTCCGCCGGAAACAAAATAGCTTTGATCGCTTGACTACTGGCCGCCAGCCGACATTCGCTGGCGGCTTTCTTTTTGGCGAAACATACCCGCTGATCGCCGCGATCGAGGTTTGATGGATTCACGGGGTTTCGGCTACAATCCCGGTTGATCCGTTGTCGGTTGCACGCCAACCTGATCTGGCCTTCGACCCTGGGAACACGAACATGCTCAGCCTTCAGTAAGACGCTTTCCTCGATTGTCCGAGTAGCGGATCCGCTACCGCGGAAGATCCGTTTTCCGTAAGCATTGCCATGGCGCTGCAGCGGTGTTTGTCCACGCTGCGGCTGGGAAGACTGCAGATCCTATGTCCGCAATTTCTACAGCCACGGACCAATCGCGGCCCACATTGTGGAGTTCGCTGCGCGAGGCGCTTCGCGGCTCGCACCAGGACTTCACTACCGGCAGCCTGAACCGCGCCATCTTCCTGCTCGCCGTGCCTATGGTGCTGGAAATGGTTCTGGAGTCGCTGTTCGCCGTGGTTGACGTCTTCTGGGTGGCCCGTCTCGGCGCAGACGCCGTCGCCACCGTCGGGCTGACGGAATCGATGTTGAGCCTGGTCTTTGCAGTTGGCATGGGACTGAGCCTGTCCACCACGGCCATGGTGGCGCGACGCATCGGAGAGAAAGACCCCGCAGATGCCGCCATTGCAGCCGTGCAGGCGATCCTTCTCGGCCTGACCGTTTCGCTGGCCATCGGTATTCCGTGCTTCTTTTCGGGTCCTCATCTGTTGCGGCTGATGGGTGCCTCGCCCGCCATTATCGCCTTGGGCGGCAACTACGCCCGGATTGCGCTCGGTGGCAGCGGGGTTGTCCTGATGCTGTTTCTCAACAATGCCATCTTCCGCGGCACCGGTGATGCGGCCATCGCCATGCGGCTGTTGTGGGTTTCCAACATCATTAACCTGGCGCTCGATCCCTGCCTGATTTTCGGGCTTGGTCCGTTTCCGCGATTAGGAGTGACGGGAGCAGCTCTGGCCACCTTGACCGGACGCAGCATCGGCATGGTGTACCAGTTCTACCGGCTGCTGCGCGGGACGGAGCGACTGCGTATTCTGCGGCGGCAGATTCGCGTGAACCTGCCCGTTCTTCTGCGGCTGGCGCGCGTATCGGCGACTGGAGTCTTGCAGTTCGCCATCGCGCACACCAGTTGGATCGGCTTGGTGCGCATCGTCAGCACTTTCGGAGCGGCGGCCCTCGCTGGCTACACCATCGCCATTCGCATGGTGATCTTTGTCCTGCTGCCGTCCTGGGGACTGAGCAATGCCGCAGCGACGCTGGTCGGCCAGAATCTCGGGGCTAAACAGCCCGAGCGGGCCGAGAAGTCGGTCTGGAGGACCGGCATTTACAATATGCTGTTTCTTGGAATCATCGGTGTACTGTTCGTGTTGTTCGCCGAGCCGCTGATTCGCGGATTCACCTCGGACCCGAAGTGGTGCGGCAGGGCGCATCGTGTTTGCGCATCATCAGCTACGGTAACATCGGATATGCGTATCTCATGGTGACCTTGCAAGCGTTCAATGGCGCGGGCGATACCGTGACCCCGACCATCGTGTATTTCTTCGGCTTCTGGCTGCTGGAAATTCCTCTGGCTTACTGGCTGGCGATTCCGGCTGGCTTGCGCTCAAACGGGGTCTACGTTGCCATCGTAATCGCCGAGGGATCGATCGCCGTAGCCAGCATCATCTTGTTCAAGCGCGGCCGCTGGAAACAGCAGCAGATATGATGTCCTGCTGCGCCAAGCCGCATTCGCTGGCCGGCGCGGCCGGCAGCAAATCGGGTTTTCCTCAGGATGGCAGGTTGACGTTTGTTGTGGGAATTAGTCCATGTACCGGCAGGCGTTGTTCGCAGCCCGCCATCTTTATGCTGATATCACCCCTAACATCTTGAACCTTTAGGCACTTTCGCACGTATTAATCAGAGGCTCCAGAAGCAAACGACAGCCGGGAAACACCTACTGACTGCAACTGTCAGGATCAGGAGATAAGGAAATGTTCGTTTCGCGTTTCGTCAAGTCAGCGTTCCGGAAGGCGATCTCACTGGCGTTCGTGAGTTTGCTGGTCACCGCGGGTTTTGCTCAAAATGCCGCTCCCCAAAGCAGCCAGTCGAGCATGCCACCGCTGACGCCCATGCCGCAGGCGCCGGCGCCGCAGAATAACGCTCATCTGTATTCCGACCAGAACTACGCGAAGCCGCAGTCTCCCTTTCCTAATGTTCTAGCACCGTACAGGGTCCGAAACGTGCCGGCTCCGAACCTCACCAATTCAGCGAGAACCGACCAATTGATTCCGCGACGGCAAGATGTACCTTTCGATCAACGATGCGGTGGCAATGGCGCTGGAGAACAACCTCGACATCACCTCCAACGCTACAACCTTTCGATTGCCGACACCGACATACTGCTGCACCAAATCAGGCTCGGCCGCCCGCGGTGTGAACACTGGAGTGGTAAGGGCACGCCCGGGGGCGCAACGGGTGCAACCTCCGCTGGAGGCACCGGATCGGGCGGAGCCCAAGGAACCGGCGCAGGCGGCACCCAGCTGGGAGTGGGCGGAGCCGGCGCTGGCGCGGCGGGTATCGTGACTTCCACCCTCGGCGCCGGGCCTCCGATCGACAACTTCGATCCCACCATCACCGGCACCGTTCGGAGGCGAGCGCGCCACTACGCCTCAGGCGAACATCATTTTTACCGGCACCCCCAGCCTGGTGCAGAACACCAATACCTACAACTTTGGGTACACCCAGGCGTTCTCAACCGGTACGCTGGCCACGGTTGCGTTCGGCAACAACCGCATCACTACCAACTCGCTGTTTACGCTGGTATCGCCCCAGGTCGGATCCACCTTTCGCTTTCATTGCGCCAGCACCTATTGCAGGGCTTCGGTTTCGATCCCAATCTGCGTTGGATCCGCATCGCCCGCAATAACCGCGAAATCGAAGATGTCGTCTTCCGGCAGCAGATCATCACACCGTTTCCCAGATCGAAAACATCTACTGGGACCTGGTGACCGCCTACGAGGCGGTAAGGGTAAATGAGCGCGCGCTGCAGCTGGCGGAGAAGACGCTCTCCGACAATCAGGAGCAGGTCAGGATCGGCACGCTGGCACCCATCACGCTGGCTCAGGCCCAGAGTGGCGTGGCAACCGCCAAACAGAACCTGATTCTTTCCCAGACCAACCTTCAACTCGAGCAGTTGTTGATGAAGAACGCCATCACCAAGAACATGGGCGACCCCATCCTGGCGGTTTCGCCGGTCATTCCCACCGATACCCTGAAGTCCAACGAGCAGTACGAGGTTCGACCGGTCGAGGACCTGATCCAGGAGGCATTGCAGGCCCGGCCCGAGATCGCCACCGCGCGCATCAATCTGACCAACCTCGAAATTTCACGCAAGTCCGCTCAAGAACTTGCTGCGTCCGACGCTGGACGTTTACGCCTTTTACGGCGCCACCGGTTTGGCGGGTGACCAAAACCCTGCGGTTCCCGGACTGTAATAGCTTGCCTCCAGGAACAGCCCTTCCGGGACAGAATTGCCTGTTTCCCGGAACCATTCCCAGGAGCGGCTATCCCAACGCGTTTCATGATCTCTTCAATAGCTCGGCGCCCGACAAAGGGATCGGCGTGAACCTGAATATTCCGATTCGCAATCGCCAGGCGCAAGCCATCCAAGTGCGATCGGACCTGGAATATCGCCAGTCCCAGGTCGCCTTGCAGCAAACCGAAAATCACATCACCCTGCAAGTCAGGCAGGCACAGTTCGCGATGCAACAAAACTATGCCGCTCTGCAGGCCGCTATCGCCGCTCGAGACTATGCGCAGGAGAGTTTGACCGCGGAACAGAAGAAGTTCGGCTACGGAGCTTCGACTCCAACCCTCGTTTTGCAAGCGTCCAGCAACCTCACCCAGGCCGAATCCAACGTGCTTAACGCATCGCCGCGAATTACGAGAAGTCCAAGGTACAATTGGACCTGTCAACGGCTGAGACGCTCTCCAAGCTGGGCATCGATATCGCTGACGCTGAAACAGGGCAGGTGAAACAGATGCCGGCGATCAAGGGGGTGGTGCCGGCAAACTTCGCCGAAACCATGACCGCCCTTGGCTCTGTTGGCATCCTGCTGCAAGGGCACACCAACGCCTTAGGCTGGAATGCGCGACCGCACTCGCTTGAGCGCTCCCAGGAACTCTTGGTTGTGCTCGGGCGTGCCGATGGTCACACGGAACGCATCGGGTGCGCCCCAGCCTCCGCTCATGGGGCGAACGATGACGCCATGTCCCTGCAATTTCTGACAGAGGCTCCGAGCGTCTTCGCCCACCTGGCAAAACAGGAAGTTCGCCCAAGTCGGCGTCACCTGGATGCCTGCCTCTGCTGATCGCCTCCGTCAGCAGCTTTGCACCCGCGGCGTTGAGTTCAACCGCATGACGGATGTGGTCGGCATCCGCCAGTGCCGCCAACGCCGCGGCCTCGCCGAGCGACGAGACCATGAAGGCGGGTTTCATACGCGCAAAGTATCCCATCAGCTCCGCCGGTCCCATTCCATAGCCCACGCGCACGCCGGCCAGGCCATGCGCCTTCGAGAAGGTTCGCAGTACGACAACCGGTCGCTCTTTCCGCACATAGTCGAGCGAGTGGGAGTAGTCCAGACCGCGCTGGGCGGCGAAGTAGCCGGCGTAATCGCAGTAAGCTTCGTCCAGCACCGTGATGACATGCGACGGCAGCCGGTCGAGGAAGCGGTCGATCGCGTTGGCATCCAGAACGGTTCCCGTGGGATTGTTGGGGTTCGAGATGTACACCACTCGGGTGTGAACGTCGACCGCCTCCAGGATGCGCTCGAGATCGTAGCCGTCGTTCAGGGTTGGCACTTCGATGAACTGCGCGCCGGTCGCGCGCGTCACAATGGGATAGGAAATGAACGACAGCTTGCTGGTGACCGCGTTCAGCCCGGGACCAAGAAGGGTCCGGGTGAGAATGTCCAGGAATCCCGTCGACCCGGCGGTGACCAGAACTTGTTCCGGTTCGACTTCGTGCACCTCCGACAGGCGCGCGGTGAGCTCGGCCACACCGTTGTCGGGATAGTAGTTTGCCTCCGCGGTAGCCGCCTTGATCGCCGCAATCGCCAAGGGCGACGGGCCAAAGGGATTCTCGTTCGAAGCCATTTTGATGCAACGCACGCCGCTCTCCAATTCTGCCTGCCGCAACGGTTTGCCTGGCTTATAGGTCGCCAGCGTGGGCACCCACGCCGGAACCAACTTCCCAAAATCCGTCATTCGATCTCCCTGCAAACGGCCGTCATGGTGAGGAGCGCGGCGTACTCCACTCGCGACAAACTGGTCCTCAAACCAGCGTTAGATGGGCCCGTAGCCCGCCAATGGAATGAAAGCTAAACCCGGAGTCACGGAGAAACTTCTCTGGAGACGGAAACTCCGTGTCCTCAGTGCCTCCGTGGTGAATGATTTTCGATGGCGCCACAGCAAATTCGCAACACGGCGGACCGTCATCGGGCAAACTAGACACTGTAAACTATTTCGCGCCCGGCGCGGGCTTGGTCTTCAATTTTTCCAGAGCTTCGTGCGCCTTCTTGGCGTAAGGGCCGTTCGGCAGGATCTTCAGATACGCCTGGTAATCTTCGATGGCGCCGGCCGTGTCGCCGGTCTTGCTCAACGCCTCGGCCAGCTTGAAGGTGGCCTCGGCGTCATGTGGCTTGAACTCCAGGGCTTCACGATAGCGGCTGATCGCAGCCTCGTAGTTCTCCTTCTTGTAGTAGAAGTCGCCAACCTCGACGTCCTTCATCGCCTTCATCGGGTTCCAGGGTGTGAACTCGTCAACACCGGTGTCGGTGATCTCTGCCTCAGGATGCTTCTTTGCGTCGTCGGATGGAGGTGAGACGTCAATCTGCGTCTGCTTGCTGGAGCTTTCTCCCGCCGGAACATTGTCGGAGCGCGGCGGGTTCTTGCGATTGTCCTCTGGCGGCGGAGCCGACTTGTCCACTGGAACCTGCTCGACCGGAGGTTCCTGCGCCGCAACCGCGCCTGCGAGACAGAGGCAAAAGAGCGCGAGAATCAAATAGCGCAAACGCACATCCATATTGTATTGAAACCCGCGGTTCTTGTTGAGTACTCGAATATGCTTTCCTTCGGGGGACGTTCCGGCTTACGCCGCTGCGCGGTCTGTATCCCCGCGTTCATCTCACTGCTGTGCGCCGTCGGTGCGGCGCAGCAAATCCAGGTCACTTTCGATCCGGTGCAAACCAAAATTGACTGGACGCTTGGCGCAACCATGCACACCGTCCACGGCACTTTCAAGCTGAAGAGCGGCAGCGTCAAGTTCGATCCGAAGTCCGGCGCCGCTACCGGCGAGATCGCCGTGGATGCGACCACGGGCGAGAGTGGTAATCACGATCGCGACGCCGACATGCACAACAAGGTCCTCGAAAGCGCCCGTTATCGCGAGATCGTGTTCCTTCCCCAACACGTGGTTGGCAGCCTTGCCGAGCAGGGCAAATCGAACCTCCAGGTGCAGGGGGTATTCAAAATCCACGGTGCCGATCACGACCTCACTCTGCCCATGACGGTCGAGAAAAACGGCAACGCGATCACGGTCAGTACCAGCTTCGTCGTGCCCTATCAGGACTGGGGCATGAAGAACCCCAGCAAGATGTTTCTGCACGTGGACAACAAGGTCAACGTCAGCATCACCAGCGTCGGCCAGCTAGCCGCCAGCGAGACAGCTCCGCAGTAAAGGAGTCAACGCTCGCCACTCTGGACGGCCAGCCCAGACTTCCCAGCCTGGTGCCCCAGGTTCGCGGCCTTCTTTTGGACGCTAACCTGGGGTCACTGCGCTCCATAGCCACAGGGGTGTAGATTGGGTCTATGCCTCGTGGTCTGCGGCGGTTTCACGAATCCCCGCATATCATCACCTTCGTTTGTTATCGCCGTCAGCCCAATTTCGTTAACGCCGCAGTCTACGATCTGTTCCCGCTGTGCCTGGAGGACATGCGTCGTTGCTTCGACATGCGGGTTTACGGATACGTACTGATGCCCGAACACGTGCACGTGCTGCGCAGCCAAAGGCCGGCCTCTGCCCAGGTTAGCGTCCAAAAGAAGGACGCGAACCTGGGGCACCAGGCAGAGGAAGCTGGCCTCAGTCGCGCCCCGCGCGACGCAAGGTGACAGCCCCGGCCTTCAGCGGCTGTTACGAAACTGCGAGTGGAACAAAATGCCGTCACGGGCAACCCAGTTAGCCGCGAAGCGGCGGCGGCGGTTTGAGCCCGGGGTGCAAACCCCGGGTAACGTGGGAAATTGAGCTGAGCCGCGTAGCCGCGGCACCAGTTGCGACACAGTCTCTTCAGGAGGGCGAGTTATGAAAACCTGAGTGCCCCGGGCACGGCAGACCTTATCCGAAGACGAGTGGATACGGGTGCCCCACCAACCTTCCTTTGGTTGGGTGGGATAATCCTATAACTACCACAGAACCAAGAGTAATTTCATGACCCGCTCTCCCACTCATTCGCAAAAGACGCGAATGAGTGGGGCACCCGGCAGTTTTTCTATTTGCCATTAAAGCATAAGCTGTCAAGCGGAGGGATGTTGAGATGCAAGCTGTTTTCTGCCGTGTATGGGAATGGTTGCAAACAGCCTTCCCTGCCGCTGCTTGTGGCGATAGAGATTGGGCTAATCGGTATATTTGTTTCGTGGCGGCAATTGCGCTACATGCAACAGAGGGACAAAGCCCTTGATGTTCGAAACGGGATGCGCCGAAGAAACACATAAGCTCATGATGACCTTCCGCTTCAAGCGCGAGCTTTCGAACTTCAGGCAGATATAGCCTACGCCAGAATCGAGGAAGCGCTCGAGCAGCTGCAACAACTAACTGCTCGACATCACTGCACAACCTCAGGGGCCAACTTGACCGACTGCCCGACTGTCCGCTGGTAAAAGAGATCGCAGATTTCTTAGACGACAACCGGGAGCCTGAAAAGTGGAGGTCGCCGGAATTTGAGAAGCAGTTCGACGAATATGCAAAACAAGTTGCGCACCTTGCACGACCAGGCAAATTGATTCGGGCCCACTAGCCGGGTGCCCCGGGTCTTCGTCCCGATAAACCATCCCCGTGTCCTTCATCACAGCGCGAACCAGTTTCCTGTATCTACTCTGGTGCCATGCCCATCGCAATCCGGTGAAGCGTGGGTTGGTGGAAAAACCCGAAGATTGGACCTGGAGCAGCTTCCGCGCATACGCGCACCAGGAGAGGGGACTCGTCCGCGTGAACGAATGGAGCGTGCTGAAGCTGAAGTTTGTCCAACCAACAGATTTCCCGCACTAAGGCTTCGCCCGGGTCTCGAAACCCGCGAGACCCGGGGCACCCGGCTTGCACACCGCCCGGGAGAACCTCGCGCTTGACAATACCTTCGTTCTTATCGATAGGGCACCGGGCAAATAACCCGTGCCATCAATTCCCTTGCTGCCCGACGCGCAAGTCGTGTATTGTTGCGTGATTCACGGACATGGCTAAACGGCGCACGATTTTCCTTGTCAGCTATATTGTTGCGGTTGCTGTGCTGGCGCTCGGAATCTACCTTGTGCTCCGCAGCAGGTCAGGCGCAGGCACGTGGCCACTCCTTCCTTTTCTATACTCGTTGCTCGGGCCGCTGTTTATTTCGGGAGGCAGCCTTGCATTTCGACCGGTTCGAGCTTGGGTTGAAGACTGGCTCAAGCAGGACGTGGATGGCGCTCCCTGCAGAGTTTATTTATTCGGACATGGAGGCAGCGGCAAAACGGCATTGATTGAAAGCTTACTATTGTCGGGCAAGAACCCTACTACGCATAAGAGTACACCTGATTTCGACCTTTACACAAACACCCTGGCAGTGGAGCGCGGCGTTTACCTACAAGTTGAGCTCGCGGACTATAAAGGTCAGAAGCCATCTATGGTTACCATTGACCTGCCAGATAACTTCGCGGGACCAAGAGACAACCGTTTCGTAAATGCCATATTCTTTCTTGTTGATTTCGTTCGCCGTGTCGCTGAAGACGAGAGAGTTCTGGAAGATAACGAGCTACTCGAATGGCTTCGGTCCGATACTATGAGAAAGATCCAAGAACGTGTAGCCCAGCACCACAAGTACTTAAACGAGTTTACATTAGAGCCCGTTTTCACTACCGTCTACAGCAGTAACTTGCGATCCGTTCGACTACTTATTAATAAGATGGACCTTCTGGAACAAGCAGTTCTACGCGGATACCTGCCCGAATTAACGTACGAATCCATTGAGGGCTTTGCAAGGTCGGCGTTTGCTGATGTTGAGAGGCAAATCAAGGCCGCCTGCGACGAGAATGGAATTGCTGACTTTTCAGTGCACCTCATCAGCGCCAACAAGGACGGTCGTGTCCGACCGATGGCAGCTGGAGTGTGGAAAACGCACCTGCATGCAAATGGAGTTACCGTCTTATGAAACAGGAAGCGGGTCCACTCAACGACGATGTTGATTTCAAGGTGACCAAACGAGAGCGCGATCTGTATGCAAGAAAGGAGGGATGGGTGAGAGTACTCCTTGCGCTGGTAGTCGCAATGGCGATTATTTTAGGCATCATAGTCGGCGTGCAGCAATCCCAAATCGGAGGTCTTCAAACTAAATTGGATGCAGCCCGTGATGCAGCCGATACGGCTCAAAAGAACTGCGAAAATGAGAAAAAGCTTCTCACGGAGGAATGTCCAAAAACTACCCCAACTGGCGGAGCGCCGCACAAGAAGGCGAAAACTGGAGCCACCGAACAGCCGCAGTAGTATCTGCGTCGGGGGCGGGTTCTATAAAAGGGAATGTCAAGGGAAAACACTTCCCCCTCCTCTGGTGCACCATCGATAAGAACGAAGGCGTTGTCAAGCGCGAGGTTTTCCAGGGCGGTGTGCAAGGCCGGGGCCCCACCCAAGCGCAACCAGACCCTTAGACCCTGCATTCATCGCAAGTATCAAACTTGGGTGCCACGTTCTAGCCCGGTTTTGGCTAGGGCGGGGCAGTCTCCTCCGCATCACATGCCAGCGTGACCTGTGCACTTGCTTAAACCATCCCCGGCGCGGTATCCATGGTAGTGAAGACGCGAGGTTGTGGTGTGTCTTCAGAGGCTCGCACCCAGTGTGCGGGCCAGAAAAGATCTTTGAAGAGTCAGTGGGTAGTGGGGAGTGGATAGTGGATAGAGCTCAACCTGTGATTACTGGTTGATTACTACAGCCCTCCTGATTCCATCGCCGGGGGCTTCGATCCGAGGCTAATCTTGGCGCGTAATTGGTTGCGAACAAAAAACTTACTTGTAAAACCTTGAGGCTCAATAACTTGCCGGGAAAAAGTTCGTAATCCGATGATTCTAAAGAATGAGGCAGGGGGAGGGGGAGTAACTATTCTAGTACTAGTCCGTCCCAAATTGGGAAAGGCTGCAATGTACTCCACGGTGTTAGTGAATGGTTAACAGCCAGCAGTCGCCAGTCGGGACAAACAAAACCGCAGGCGAGAAAAAAGTTGTAACGGAAATGATAATTTATTAGCGGCCGTTTCCCCGGCCGCATCCAGGAGAAATCATGAGCAAGCCGGTTTATATCGCAGCCTTCAATCAGTCGAAGTTCGGCAAACTGATGGACATGACGGTCCCGCAGATCCTGTCCAACGCAGTCACCGGAGTGTGCGAACAGATCAAGGTTCCGCCGTCGAGCATCGACGTTGGCGCTATCGGTTCGGCCTGCAACTTTACGCTGAACAAGCAAGGGCTGCTCTCAGGCTTGGTGGCGTCGGTGCCGGGCATGGCGGCCAAACCGATTGAGTCGGTCGAGAACGCCTGCGCCTCGGGCGGTCAGGCCGTGCTGTCGGTCATCTACAAACTGCTGAGCGGAGTGGGCGAGGTTGGGGTTGCCATCGGTTACGAGAAGATGCGCGACAACGACGGCAAGATGGACGGCAAGCTCATCGGCGAGGTCCTGGGATACTACTCGCACCCCGACGAGCGCGCCGGCAAAGTCTTCATCTTCCCGCACCTGTTTGCCGAAATCATGCAGTGCTACATGCAGGTGTATGGCGTCAGCGAGAGCGACCTGGCGCAGATCGCGGTCAACGAATACCAGAACGCGAAGTACAACCCCTGGGCGCAGATGAACAAGATCCAGATCACGCTCGAGCAGGCCATGAAGATCGAGGGCATCAATCGCTACGTGGTCGATGGCCTGCCGCTGAAGACCTACGATTGTTCGCAAATTACCGATGGTTATGCGGCGCTGATCGTGGCCACCGAAGAAGGGCTGCAAAAGCTCGGCGTCTCGAAGGCGGACTGCGTGGAGATCGCGGGCTACGCGCAAGCGACCGATCCGCTGCAGAAGGAAGGCCGCAACACGCTGTTCCCAACCGGCGCCTACACCGCGATGAAGAAAGCGTACGCCATGGCGGGTGCCACTCCTGCCGACGTCAATGTCGCCGAGATTCATGACTGCTTCACCGTTGCTGCTGCGATTGGGACCGAAATCATCGGCAAGGCCGCTCCCGGCAAGGGTGCGCGCTACTGGATTGACGGCAAAGCCAAGGTGGACGGCGAGTGCGCCATCAACATGTCGGGCGGGCTGATTGCGAAAGGCCATCCCATCGGCGCGACCGGAGTATCCATGCTGGGTACCTGTTTCCGGCAACTCACAGGGAAGGCCACGAAGGAGATCCAAAGAAAAGATGCGAAGGTGGCCGCGACCTTCAATGCTGGGGGAGCGTTGTGCGCGTCCGTTTGCACGGTGCTGCGAAATCCGGCGTAGCGCGGGAAGAATTCTTGTAGAGCTGCCGTCAGCCGATTTGAGGTGGCAAAACTGTTGAGCGACTGTCACTCGCGCTATACTCTGTTGCTGGCAGGTGTGTCCAATGACATTACCAGCGCCGGGCGCGAGGCGTCGGCTCATCCTGTGCATCGACGACGACGACCTTTCGCTACGGGTCCGTAAACTCTTCTTGAGTAATGCCGGGTACGATGTTCTAGCCGCATCGTCGGGCGAAGCGGGGCTGCAAGCGTTCCGGCAGAGTCCAGTGGACCTGGTCATTGCCGACCACTTTCTGAGCGCCAAGACCGGAACAGAAATCGCCAAAGAGATGAAAGCACTGAAGCCCAGTGTGCCAATTTTGATTGTCTCGGGGAGCGCGGAAGAGCCCAGCGGAATCGAATTTGCAAACGGCTTTCTATCCAAAGGCGAATCGCCCGATGTGCTGCTCGACGCTATCGCTCGTCTGCTGGAGCATTAGCCAAGTTGACGGACTCAGTTCGAGCACCGCCACTGTTTTCGTCAAGTGACATTCCGAGGAGACCGCAACAGCGATTCTCCAGTCAACCGCCACGAATGTGCATAAAGCATGGTGCAGGAAAGCAAAGCGACTAGCGTGTTACTTCGAACCCGACCCCGCTGATGAGTGCTTCGAACTGGCGACCTTCTTCTCCTTAGGCTTTATTTCCTCGAAGCTGAACTGCTTGTCAAGCTTTTCGTAGGGCTTGCCGTCGACCTCGACATACGGGTAGACGAAGTAATTCAGTGCCGGACCATCCTGCTTAGGAGAGAGCGTGATGTCGCGACCGGTAGAGAACTGCACGCGATTAGCATCAACGCTGCCGAAAAAATAATCTTCTCTTCTGTTTCGCTTTCCACGCCTCCGAGATGTCGACCGGGATCCAGCCGATTTTGGGCGTATAGAATTCGGCCCAGCAGTGATAACCGGCAATATCTCCCCTGTCCTTGTTCTCGGGCAGAGGAAAGCCGATGTCGAAGCGCGCAGGAATGCTGTCAGCCCGCAGGATGCCGATGAACGGAGAATGGAAGTCCGTGCAGTTGCCGTGTTTGGCGTCGCAGGCCCACACCGCGTCACCGCGCCCCCACCCGGAGCCCGTCTTGTCGTACCGCATATTTGTGAAGAGATAGTCATACGTAGCTTTGGCTTTCGCGACCGTACCGGTCTGCGATCCGGTCACCTCGACTGCCAGCGCCTTGATCTTGCCATCCGTAGGAACGAGGTTGTCAGGTGCAACTAACCGGTTCATGGACGCAGGCACGACGCCGGGAATCTGGTCTTCGCGCCCGAGTTGCGCATAATCGCCGCGCGAGTATTCCCGGCGTGTGACCTCGTACTCGAGAGTGAACTCTGATTTTCCCGGCGCTGGATTCAGGATCTCGGCATACATCATCCGATTACCGTACTCGTGCTCCTGCGTCATCTGCGTTTTGGTGGGAGCCTTGATCTTGAGCAAGCGCACGGTCTGATGGTGGTCAGTCTGCGGCACCGGAACCCACAGGCGCACTTGTTTCGCTCCGGCGGGAATATCTTTCACGGTGAAGTTGTACGTGAAGCGAAACGTCCGCGATGGGTCGCTGAACTTCTGGGCATTCGAAGTGGCCTGGGCGGTCAACAGGCACGTGGAGAAAGAGAGCAGCAGTAACGATGAGAAAACTCGAAGCGTCACAGAGTTACTCCTTGGGATTGCGTCGCCCATTTTGAGGGGTAGAATCGGTACGCAATCCGAGTAGGCGATTTAAACAAAATCGATGAGGCGGAAAGGGAAGCTCCACCAGGTACATAGCTCGAGATTTTAGCAGGAGCCCGTACATTCGTGAGGCAGCGAAGAAATACGGCCACAAACTTTCCCGGCTTTATTGCCTGGTTGTCGACCTGAGCAAACTCCTCCTGTGATTTATGCTTTAGTTCTGGCTGGTGATTGCACAAAGAGGACCGCCTATGAGTGACCCCTCAAGTCAGCGATTGACGAATGCGTTCAACAAAAGAGCGTCGGACACCGGGGTCTCGCTCGGCCTGGGTCTCACGAACGAGTGCAATCTTTCCTGCGCTTTCTGCTACCGCGATCCAACTCGCGCGGATCGTCTCACCCTGGAACAAGTAAAGTCCGTAATGAATCGACTGCCTGTCCGCTCCGTGAATCTGGGCACAGGCGAGAACGGCATGCACCCTGATTTCAAACGCATTCTGGCTTACTTGCGCACCCAGCCCGTCAACCTCACCATCACTTCGAATGGCCATAGCGTAGCGGTTTTGCAGGATGATGAGTTGGGCGCCTTTCACGATATTGAGTTTTCTCTGGACTACCCTACGCAAGCCGAACAGGATGCACAGCGCGGACACGGCAATTGGGAACTGATCCACCAACAAGCAAAACGTTGCGTGAGGTTGGGTGTGCCCGTGACCATCATCGCCGTCATGATGAAAGCGAACTACTTGCGTCTGGCGGAAGTGGCACGAGTAGCCAAACAGTTTGACGCTCCGCTGCGCGTGAACGTGTACCAGGCGGTGCGATCCGACATTTATGCGCTGTCCTACGAAGAGTATTGGGAGGGGTTCCGGCGACTCTTTGCGGAAACCGACGTGATCGCCATTGGTGAGCCGCTGGTTCGAGCGATGGCGGGCCTCCCGCCGCTCCGGGGAGGATGTGGCGTAAGCACCGTGAGGGTTACGCCGCGCGCCACTACGCAGCCCTGCGTTTATTGGCCGGGATCGGGGGAGCCGCTGTCGGATTTGATCTCGATGGGGCTCGACATTCTAGACTCCGCGCCCTTCGACCAAGCCCGCACCCTTCCCGACGCGTGCCAGCCTTGCGAGTTCCGGGACTCATGCCATGGCGGCTGTGCCGGACGTCGACGCCTCCAGGGCGCGCTGCTACAGCCTGACTACTACTGTCCGATCGTTCGCGGGGAACGCCGTACCTTGCAGGTCCGCATGGCCGCTACCCGCGATCTGCCCAAAATGAGCAGTTCCTGCACGACCGTAGTCATTGCCAGGGAGGCCGAGTCGTGAAGAACGACCTGTATTGTCCGAACGAGCCGGTTCGTTGCTTATTGCGCGTCCATCCAGTTGTCTGAGCCCGCCAGCTTGACCGCCACATTCGAGAACCAAAGGTGTAGCGGCTTGCCGTCGGCGGTGCCGCGGTGCTCCGTTGAGAAGAGCAGAGGACCTGCCTTTTTGTAGCCGGCCCAGGTTGCGATCACGACACTGGGCTTCTTGGGGCCGCCGCGGTCATATCGGAATTGCTTCGATTCGCCCGTCGGTGCCGACGTAAAGCGTCCAGGTGTCACCCGGCGTATAGCCGCCGTCGGAAGGATACTTCACCACGACCTTCTCGGCGGAACCCTTGCCCAGCGGCAGTTTCTGCATGCCGTCATCTGTCACCGTGGCGCTGGTGTCCCAGTAAATATGGAACGGGAAGCATCAGCCAATAGTTATCGTTCACGAAACCCGGATCGATTTCGTCCTTCACGTTGGCAGGCTGGCTGCTGAGCTGAGAGCGCAGGTAGGTAACCTTCACCGGTTTGCCGTCCTTATCTTTGCCCTCGTAGGTGACCTGGCCGGTCTTGGGCTCCCAGGTCCATGTTCGAGAAACATTGACGCCCGGAAACTGTGCGTTCCAGGTATAGCGGATCGCTTCGATCTGCCCAAACGAATCGAGACCATAGGTCTTGGCGAGCTTTTCGACAATTGGCGGGCGCGTCTGCGCCCAGGAAGTTGCAGCAAGGACCAGCACCCCAAAAGACAGCAGAGCCCGGATTGCCGTAAGACGGCTCGAATTTGTCATGGAAGTTCACTCCTCGGTGAATTGAATGGACGTGTCTTGGATGACGGAGCGAGAGGCTTCAGGATACGGAAACGTATGTCAGTGCAGCGCCTCGGCTAGCGCAGCCAACACACTTACAGGCAGCTAGTCGGCGTTGAGCACCTGCGGCTGCGGCGGTCGTGTGAGTCGGCGCCACCCGATGATTGCAGCGGTCGCTGCCACGGATCCGTATTCCAGCAGCATAATCCAGCCAGGAACTAACCACGGACGCCCAAGCGTGCGCAAATGCCAAACGTAGTAAGTAGGGAGAATGCTCACCGTCCAGATGATGATCGGCAGCGTCGAGGCCGACCGCAGAAACGGCAGCAGCCAGAGCAAGTACCAGGGATACACGACCGGTGCGCATAGAAGCGATGCTGCCATCGGCCAGGCAAATGCGTCCGCAGACCATGCCTGCGGATTTTCTTCTCAACCAGATCGCGATAAGAAAGCCGACGAGCACTGCCAGTCCGACCACGAGCTGCGGAGCCGCCACTCGCTCGAGCGCTGCAAACACCGGATCATTAAAGCGAAAGCTCTGCACGTAGGTGCCGAGCGAGCCGATCGGAATCCGCCCGTGGTTGAGAAATGGTACGTACAGAAGTCCGAACACGACTGCCGCCAGCACGCCGTCGCGCATGCGAACACGCTTCCAGTAGAGCGGCAGCAGCACAATCGGGAGCAATTTCACCGCGACCGCCAGCGCAAATGCCACGGCTGCAATCGTGCGCCAGCGGCGCCCCAGCGCGGCGAAGGACACCAACAGCAGCAGCGCGCCGACAATATCGATGTGACCGCTGCCCGCCACTTCCGTCGCCAGCAGCGGATTCCAGGCATAAGCCAGAACCCAGTGCGCTCCTTGCCCACTACAACGCAAGACATCGAGCAAAACGAAAACGATTGCCAAATCGCAAATCACAAATGCTACTTTCAGCGCAAAGACAGACTCATGAATCGCTGTTACGGCGCGGAAGAAAAGCTGAGCGCCCGCTGGATACGGGCTCGGTACATCCGGGTTGTTCAGCGTGCGGGTCTCGGCTGTGTGCAACGCGGCGAGCGCAGGATCGCTGGGAACGACAATGTAGGGGTTATAGCCGAGCCGCTGCACGCGGCCATCCCAAACATATCGATGAATGTCATCATCTGAACCCGGCGGCTTCAGTAGAAATAGCAATGATGCCACACGGCAGCCAACACCAGCCCGATGACGATGACGCGCTTGGGGAATTTTGGCGTGGAGAAGAACTCACGAATGGCGAGAAGGTACGCGATGCCGGCAACGGCCAGCGGAATGATGGAAAGACGGTTCACCCTGGCTGCTGAACTTGCGTGAGCAGATCGTCAGCGCCACAAGCAAGATGACGCCGAGCCCGTACAGCCTGCGGGATGGCGTGAGCTTCACAGGTCTCCCGTGGCCGTCCGCAACTGTGCGCACCACCTGTCCCCACTGTTTCAGCCACGCCGCCGTTCGCGGTGCCCGGCCGGAGCAAGCCGCAGTTCGGCGGCAAGCCGAGTCAGGTCGTCCGCCACGTCGATGTCGTAGAAGGGATCGGTGAAGCCAACGGAAAGCTGCAGTCCGCGAGCGCGCGCCAGCAGGGCCTCAAGCGCACTCTTGTGCCCATGCCATCGCCCTCGAAAAGCCCCGGATGGGCGGCCTTGGCCCCGACGAGATAATAGCCGCCATCATGTGTCGGTCCGACAACCACGTCGTGCGCGGTGAGAGCCTCGAACGCGCTCTCCAAGAACCGAAGCCGGCAGATGTGGGCTGTCGCTGTTGAAGGCAACGACGCGTTGCCGGCCAGGCGCCGCGAAGTGTGCAAACACCGAGGTGAGTCCTGCCGCAAGGCCTTCCCCCTTCTGCGCGACGACACGCACCCCATCCCGGCACCAACCGCGTTAGTTCATCGACGTCCGAGCCGGGCACATAACCGCAACCTCCACGCCGCTCAATGAGCGTGCCAGCTCCACCGTGTCCCCAAGAAGGCAGCGATAAAACTCGGTGACGGCTTCAACTGGAAGGCTCGGAGCTAAACGGGTCTTGACCATGCCCGGTCTCGGTGCTTTTGCCATGACGACCAGCGTGCGGCTACTGTTGGGCGAATGTGCTGTGTTGTCGCTTGAGGATTGCATAGAAGATCACTGTGCCAAGCCTCACGCTGGCCGGGCGTTCCGGCCCTTGGATGCCGAAAATAATAGCGCACGATCAGGAACAGGATGAACCACGCCGCTCCAACTGTGCCCTTCAGCGTACCGCTGATCTTCGATTTCCCAATGCGCGGATAATAGCTGACCGGCACCTCAACGATGCGGAATCCCTCTAACGCGCCCTTTAGGATCATCTCAACCGCCCAGCCGTAGGTGGTCTCTTCCAAATCGAGACGGCGGAGGACATCTACGCGCCCGGCGCGGAACGGTCCGAGGTCCGTGATCCGCACACCGTACAGACGTCGTAATCAGGAAAGCCGCGAGACGGTTACCAAACGCTGCGTGCCAGGGCATCGCCCCGGGGATGCTCTGCTTCCCGAGGCGTGAACCCAGCGTGATATCGGCCCTGCCGTCGATGATCGGAGCCAACAGAATCGGCAGCTCCGCAGGTCGATCGCTGTAGTCGCCGTCGAGGAACACTACAACGTCAGGGCTACTTGCACAAGCCAGTCCGGTCAAACAGGCGCGACCGTATCCGCGACGAGGTTCGTGGAGGACGCGCGCTCCCAGCTTGCGAGCGATCTCGGGTGTCCCATCGGTTGAATTGCTGTCAACAACCAGGACCTCAGTGACGAGATCGGATGGGAGATCGGCGAGGACGCGGCCGATGGCCTGCGCTTCGTTGTGCGTGGGAATGATGACCGACACTCGCACGTGATTTGGTTCAATCACCACCACGGGGAAGACGGCCACCGCTGCGCCAGTCGTGCGTCGACGCCCCACCTTCGTCCCGCTCGTCCCACCGCGAGCGCAAGCGATGCGAGCACCGGAACCAACAGTTCCCAAATCCACGCCGTGCCCCACTCCGACACCCAAAGGCTGCCTAGGTACAGAAACGCTACAAAGGCGACCGGGCGCGTCAGCAGACCGACGACGAGCAGGATCCCGAGAGAGATCTCGGTCATCGCCTGCATAGGAGCCGCCATCGCGGCGTGACTCGCCACCAAACCCATCACTGCCTTCCACGCCGCCGGCGAGTGACTCGCCTTTATGTAGTAGTTGATCAGGCCCGCGTAGCCTGCCGGAGTGTAGAGACCCTTTCCCAGATTTTCGAAGAAGACCCACACGAACATCGCGCCAATTGTCAGCCGAACCAATGCCAGCCCGTTTGCGGCAGGAAGTTGTTCAGCCGCGTTTTGTAAGGCGGTTGGTTTCGTCGTCATCGTGAACCTCCTGCTCAACGTCATGTGCAATAGTTGCGACCGAAGAAGAGGGACGGGACATCTTAAGCCGTTCTCCCGGTTCTGGCTAGTGGCGTGTACTGGTCCAATAGATAGGTGACAGTTTTCATTCTTTTTGTTGCGATGAGGCCCGCAGGAACTGCGGGGTGAGATAGCCCAAGGACTGGTGAGGAAGTACGGTGGTGTAAGTCTTCTCCCACTGGCGGAGTTCGCGGCTGAGCTTCTTCATCTCCAGCGAGCAGGGGGGACCTGGTAGAACTCCTCGGTGTGGGTACGGTTGGCGCTCCACGGCGCCATTGAGTTTGGGGAGCGCGGGGGCAGCATGTTACCACGATGTTTGGGAAGATCACCTCAAGCCAGTCTCTCAGCGCACCTGGCTCAAGGAAGTGCGGACGTACACCGCGGAGAAGCTGGCTGAACGAAACAGGGAACAACGGTCCGGGCCGCAAGTCACTCAGGTACGTAAAGAGCATAGTGAGCGACATTTTCACGCTGGCGAAGCAACAGGATTGTTTTGAGGGGGGTACCAACCACTCTCAACTGACGTGAGATAATGGGGTTACGTCGCACCGGCCCTGTAGCTCAGATGGATAGAGCAGCGGTTTCCTAAACCGTTGGTCGGCAGTTCGACTCTGCCCAGGGCCTCCATCCTATCTCACTGAAAGCGCGCTAGTTGACGGCAGGGGGTGCCGTGGCCTTCCAGCGATTTGTTGACACTTCGCTGACAGATAAGGAATCGGGCAGCGCTTTCTTCCAGTTTTGCCATCGCATCGGCAATCTGTTTTGGCCCTGTCTTGATGTAATACGTGTTCGTTGTGCTCACATTGGCGTGTCTCAAGATTTCCTGAATCACCTTCTCAGGCACACCCAGAGCATAGAGGTTGCTACCGAGTCCGCGCCGAGCAGCGTGCCAGCCGTGCCATTGGCCGGCCCACGAGTCGTGGTCCGGTAATCTCCTCGACGAGTTCATTCCATCGGCGTGTCTTGAGGATGGAGCCTAGAGGGGTATGTCCCACTGCAAAAATCTCCGCGCAAAGCTGTTTGTTGGTACTACCGGCCTCGAAGGCATGACCCAAAGGTCACGAGGCGAACGATAAGTCTTGTCACCGCTTAGCACCCGCGCAAGCGGCAGCAGGCAATCCTACATTTACCGGCGCGCCTGAAGGCGTGCCCTTTTCACAGCAACCGGTGAAAACTAACCACCATCCCTAATACAACCCCGGCTCGCCCGCCGGCCGCGTCTTCCAGCGGCGATGCACCCAGAGCCACTGGTCGGGATAGCGGCGCACGTACTCTTCGATCACCTTGGTGAAGAGCGCCGTATTGGCGACAGCGTCGGCTTCGTGATCGCCGGTGCGCACCAACTCCACGGCGCGGTCAAACTCCACGCGATACTTGCGCAACACCGGGTCCCAGATGGTGAAGGCCGGAACCACTGCCGCGCCAGTGTGCAGCGCCACGCGCGCCAGCCCGCTGGCGGTGCAGGCGGGAATGCCGAAGAAATCCACGAAGACACCTTGCGGAGGGGTCATGTTGGTGTCCATCAGGATGCCGACGGTGGCGTTGTTGCGCATGGCGGCGATCAGGCCGCGGGCGAACTCCTGCTTGCCGATCATGGTATTGCCATGCAGGCCGCGATAGCGCGCCACCAGCGCGTCAACGTAAGGATTGTCGAGCGGCCGCACCACGATCTGCATGGGATGTCCCATCAGCGAGTGAAAGAACGAGCCAATCTCCCAGCCGCCGAAATGGCCGGTCAGGAAGAGCACACCCTTACCCAGCTTCTCCGCCGCCTCAAAGTTCTCGAAGCCCTGATAGACCGCGACCTGCGACGCATTTTCCTGCGTATAGGAAGGGAAGAGGCAAGCCTCGCCCAGCAAGCGGCCGAGCGAGACATACACGCCGCGCAAAATCCTGCGCCGCTCTTTCTGGGTTTTGTCGGGGAAGGCGAGTTGGAGGTTGCGCATGCCCGACCCGCCGCAGCCGGCGGTGCAGGTGATACACCACGCCGCCGATGAGGATGCCAGCTCCACGGGCCAGGGGACGCGGCAAAGCGCCCAGCAGGCGCACCAACATCGCGACTGGCAGGTATTCCAACCTGTAGCGCATCGGAAGCTAGGCTCGACGGTAGCACCGGGAAAAAATGCGGTCAAACGTTGACGCGTCGGAGCACAACAAAGCGGTGGCCGCAGCCACCGCTGGGCGAAGTCAGCCTGACTTACTGATGTCCATTTCCATTGTTGGGCGCCGAAGCCGCACTGGATGTCGTGGGCGCTGGAGCCGTGGCCGGAGCGGTGTCAGGCGCCGGATCAGGCGTTTCTGCCGGAGTTTCGGTTGCAGCTGCCGCCGGAGCGGCGGCCGTCGCGGCAACTGGAGCGGCGGGGGCCGGCGTCGCTGCGGTCGCTGGCCCGACGGCCGTCGCAGCTACAGCAGGGGTCGTGGCGGTCACCGGCGCCGCGGCAGGAGCGGGCACGGCTGGCGGCGTCGCCTGGGCCCGCACTTTAGGCGTCGGGGCGTACTTCTCCACGGTGTTCAGGAGCAGCATCGAGTCCTGCGGCGCGGGGACCTCTCCGTTCAGCAGGGAATAGAAGGTCCAGTCCTTGCCATAGAAGGACTGGGTGTCAGCCTGGTCCTGGCGGATGACAGCGCCACTCAACGAGACGCCGAGAAACAGTCCGCGCGAACGCGAGTAGGTAAGGATCTGGGCGCGCATGGTGAGGTCGGTCGAGGCCTGAGCGTCGCGTCCCACCGGCCCGGCGGCGGCCGAGGCATCGCCGCCCAGCTTGAACTTGCTTTGCAGAAGGTGCTGCATGCCGTCATCGGTGCGAATGACCAGCACCAGATCGGAGGCTTGGCCGCCTGCCTGGAAACCAAAGCTTCCGCCGGTCATGAGGAAAAAGACGGGCGCGCTCCAGCCAGTGGCGGTGCGGCAGGTTGCCACGCCTTTTCCGTAGTTGGCGCCGAAGATAAAGCTGGCCTTCAGCGACGAAGGCACGATGGCGATGCACTTCGCTCCCATTCATGATTCCGTCGGGGATAGCGCTGTCAGGAGCCGACATGATCTGGCTGAGGACAGTGCTCGAAGTCTTGACCCGATCCATGGTAGCTCCACGGCGGTCCGACGCGGCGGTGCCCAAGGCCATCGAGATTACGACCAGCGTAGCGACTGCGATTTTTCTCATTGCTCAACTCCGATCGACAGAGTGCTCTCGGCCTGCATTGCCGACTGGTGACATCTTACGTCGGGTAGACGTGAAGTTAGCCGGAAGAAACAGTGGAGCGGGTTACTCTCTAGTGTCTGGGGAACCTGAAGAATAACCAGTCGGAGGATATCGACGTCTGGAAGCTGGCCCAAATACGAAGGGTTGGAGGAGGAGACCCTCGTAACCTCTCCCAACCCTTTCTCCCAGGTTCTGTGGTAGGTGAGTGCAGTATGGAACTGACAGTAACCAAATGCAAGTTACTAAGGTACATGTTTGGTAACTGTACTTTAGTAATGGTGAAGGGGGAAGGTAACAAAGCTTAGGGTTACGAATTGGCCGCAAACTTGCTCGTTCGGACTAGTTTTCGGGACCTGCATCAGCGGGACATGGCGAGCAGCGCATGAGTAAGGGGGTGGACGGACAACGCGATCCGGTTGGGGACGCCGATCTTGCGCAGCAGTTCGGCGACGTGCGCCTTGACGGTGCGCTCCTTCAGGCCCAGCTCTTTGGCAATCTCCTTGTTAGAGCTGCCCACGGCGAGAAATCCCAGGACCTGACGTTGGCGGCGGCTGAGGACCTGGCCATCGTGCGGCTTGATTTTACGTGAGGTCGTGGAGGCGGTAACCCGCTCAATGAAGGTGCCCAATATCCTTCCTGGCGCCCAGACCGAACCGCTGTGCACCACCCGGATCGCCTGCTTGAAGTCAGAGCTTGGAGCATCGTCCGGAAGGTAGCCTTTGGCCCCGGCTGCGATGGCACGCAAGATGTCGTCATCCTTGTTGCCCGGACCGGTGACAATAATGCGCACAGCGGGACGCACGGCTTTTAGAGCGGACATGGCAGAATAGAACGGACTGCCTCGGTTGATGGTCAACAGGATGACGTCATCGTCCGGAGCGCTCATGATCGTGGGCACGGTCGACGGGCGGAGAAGAAATTCCTTCCCTGAACCAAACAGAGCGCGGAATCCCACGAAGCGGAGCGGATCGCTGCCGAGCACGGCAACGTGGATGGGTCGCCTGGTGGCCTTCTTTGTTGCCCGCTTCTTTACAGGTCGTTTCATCGGCGGCCTCGCCTATTCGCCGACCGAAAACCGGAACCTTAACTGGATCCTGAACTACTCTCAATGTAGTACCAACCAAGAAGTAACGCAACGACCTATGTAGAACCTGAAAGCGGTGACTACATCTCAAAGGTTCTTCAAGAAATCCGCCTGTGCTTCAAGCTGCGCTTTTGCGGCGTGAAGTCTTGGCGCTTTTGCCCACCACCTTGACCTCAGATTCCTTCTGGGCTTCAGCCACGCGGTGCGGAGGCTTCTTGGGCAACTGCGCCAGGCTTTCCTTGAGTGCTGCCATCAAATCCACGACAGGAGCGGGTTTGCGGGGCTTCTCGATGGTGGAAACTTCGTCGCCTTCCAGTCGCGCTTTGATGAGGGTCTTGAGGTTTTCTTCAAAGCTGTCGTGAAACTTTTCCGGTTCGAACTTTCCGGCGAGCGCTTCGATCAACTGGTGCGCGATCTTGATCTCTGCTTCCTTCAACTCCACATCGGGACGGCCGAAGTTTTCCAACTTGCGGACTTCCTCGCTGTAGTACATGGTGTGCAGCATGAGCCCGCCTTCGTAGGGGCGCAGAAAGACAGTGTATTCGCGATTGTGCATGGTGAGCTTGGCAATGGCCACGTAGTCCGTCTCCTCCAGTGCGCGCGACAGTAATGCGTAGGGCTTGCGCCCGGCCTCCTCAGCCACCAGGAAGTACGAGGACTCGAAGTAGATGGGATCGACTTCCTCGGACTTGACAAACTCAAGGATCTCCATGGCCTTCGCGGTCTTGGGCTCGATTTTCTTGATCTCATCCGGCTCAAGAGTGACGTATTCACCCTTGCGATATTCATAGCCTTTGACGATCTCGCTGCGCTCCACCACGCGCTCGTCGTGCGGGCACCAGAGCTGCTGCTTGATGCGGGTGTTGTCGTCACGGTGCAGCATGTGAAATGAGATGTGATTACCGCGCGCACCGGAGAACAGACGCACCGGCATGGAGATGAGTCCAAAGGTCAAATAACCAGTCCAAACAGAAGCTGCCATGGTTCACCATTTCGCCCTAGAAATTGTGCAAGAGCCCCGGCACAGCATCGTTCACCGGGCCAAGATTGTCAAGAGTTAGTTGCCGCCAAGCCGTTTGATTGGCTGGATTTGTGGGATGCCTGCAGCATGCTATGGGCTGTCTTGCGGGCGGGAAGCGCGGAATCGGCCGGGCGTGCGATACTGGCGCAACACTTGTGACAAGTCTCATCCATTCAAGGGGTTTGCCAGCGGCGGTGGTGGCCATCGGCTTCGCGGTGGTAGCCCGAGCCATGGGCGCGGTAACTGACGGCGGGGCCCTGGTTGGCATTCTGGTGGCGTTTGTCCTGATGCTGGCCGCCGGACTCTCCGGCTTTATTCCCCTGGCGACGGTCTTTTTGCTGACGGCGGTCACCACACGTTGGGGTTACGCACGTAAGCAGCGCCTGGGCGTGGCTGAACGCGGACGGGGCCGCACGGCGTCGCAAATCCTGGCCAACTTGTGCGCCCCGGCGCTATGCGCCTTGCCGGTGATCTGGTTTCCGCAGTTCGACGACGTTCTGCTGCTGGCCGCGATGGCGGCGCTGGCTGAAGCCGCTGCCGACACGGTCTCCAGCGAGGTAGGACAAGCCACATCGAAGAGCGCGTACATGATTACCGACTTCCACCCCGCAGCGATTGGGACCAATGGCGCAATCAGCGTCGAAGGCACGCTCAGCGGGTGCATCGCGGCGTCCATCGTGGGTTGGGTCAGCGCCTATGCTGGCATCGTGATGTGGCAGTGGACGCCGATTGTTGCTCTAGCCGGCGTGGCGGGGATGTTTTTCGACAGCGTCCTGGGAGCGACCTGGGAGAACGCCGGAAAGATGGGAAACGACTCAGTAAACTTTGTAAGCACCGCGTTTGCCGCCGACCTGGCGCTGGTGGCGGCGATGGTGGTGGTGAGGATCGGAACTTGACCTGACCGCGGTCGTTCCGTCGAAAATCGTTCCATGGAGATCATGGGGAAAACTCTAGGAAGCCCCTTGTCCTCCGTGTCTCCGTGGTGGGTTTTTCTTCTTGTCCCGGTCGTCGTGTTAGCTTGTTAGGCTCATAAAGCCCAGGAGCTGCGCTTGTCACGACATAATTCTCCTCGCCGCCCTCCTCGTCGCATTCACGACTTCTCTCGTCGCCCAGCAATACGACACTCTCATTCGACATGGCCGGGTGGTCGATGGCAGTGGCAATCCGTGGATTTACGCCGACGTGGGCATCATCGGCGATCGTATTGCTTTCGTTGGCAAAGCTGACCCGAACGTCACTGCGAAGCGCACGATCGACGCCACCGGCTTGATCGTCGCTCCCGGCTTTATCGACATGCTCGGCCAGTCGGAGGTGAACCTGCTCATCGATAAGCAGGCGGTCAGCAAGCTGACGCAGGGCATTACCACGGAGATCACCGGCGAAGGCGACTCGATTGCGCCTACCAACGACAAGCTCAACCAGGAGCACGCCGATTTCCTGCAGCACTACCATCTCACCGTCGATTGGCAGTCTCTGGAGGAATATTTCCAGCGCCTGACTCAGCAGGGAAGTGGAATCAATCTTGCGACCTATGTGGGCGCGGCGCAGGTGCGGCACATGGTGATTGGCACCGCCGATCGCGCGCCTACTCCCGAGGAACTGAAGGAAATGGAGATCATGGTGGACGACGCCATGAGCGACGGCGCGATGGGAATCTCCACCGCACTCATCTACTCGCCCGGGTCCTATGCCAAGACCGACGAATTGATTGCGCTGGCCAAGGTTGCGGCCAGGAAAGGCGGCATCTACGCTTCGCACATTCGCAACGAAGGTGACGCCGAGATGGATGCGCTGAACGAAGCCTTTCGCATCGGGCGCGAGGCCAATATTCCGGTCGAGATCTTCCATCTCAAGGTAGCGGGCAAGCAGAACTGGGGCAAGATGCCGCAGGTGATCGCCGCCATCGAGCAGGCGCGGGCCAGCGGAGTTGATGTCACCGCCGACCAATATCCGTATACCGGCGCGGCGACTTCGCTGGGCGCGGTCATTCCTCCGAAGTACCACGCTGGCGGCACCGACGAATTTGTGAAGCGGCTGAAGGACCCAGCGGTGCGCGAACAAATTCACAAAGACATAAACAGCTCCGACAGTTCGTTCGAGAACCTGTGGAAGGGTTCGGGAGGCGCCGATGGCGTACTGGTGATCTCGGTGCTGAATCCTGAGCTGCGCAAATACGAAGGCAAAACCGTAGCGCAGATCGGGAAGATGGAGAACAAGGATCCCCTGGACGCGTTGATGGACCTGGTCATCGCCGACCGCGACAACACGGGTGCGGTTTACTTCCTGATGAACGAAGACGATGTGAAGCTGGCAATGCGCCAGCCCTGGGTGAGCGTTGGCACCGATTACGGCGAGGTCAACCCGAGCGGGCCGCTGGGCGAGTCGAAGTCGCACCCGCGGGCTTATGGCAGCTTCGCGCGCATTCTCGGCAAGTACGTGCGCGAAGAGCACAACCTGCGCCTGGAAGACGCCATACGCAAGTTCACCTCGCTGCCGGCGCAGCGCGAGAAGCTTGACCATCGCGGACTGCTGCGCACCGACTACTTCGCCGACATCACGATCTTCGATCCCGAGAAGGTGCGCGATACGGCGACCTTCGACGATCCCAACCGGCCCTCGGTTGGCTTCGAGTATGTCTTCGTGAACGGCGTGCTCTCGCTGGAGCACGACAAGGTCACCGGGCAGCTCGGCGGGCGTCCGCTGCGCGGGCCGGGGTACATGATGCGCGACTACAATCCCGAAGGCCTGTCCGTTCGCGGCAAAATCCAGGGCGTAGTGACCGACGAGGCCGGCTGGCCGCTGCCCCGCGCCACCGTCACTTTCACCGATGCGGCGGAAAAGTGCCTGGCAACCGCGAACTCGAAGAAAGATGGCCGCTACGAGTTCGTGCTGGAGAATCCTTGCACCGGCTGCTCGGTCAAGGCCGAGCGCATAGGCTTCGCGGCGCAGCAGAAATCCGGAGTGGGCTACAACGGGTCGAACTCGCTGTGGTTTGGATTTGCGCTGGCAAGAAGCAATTAGCAGCGAGCGATCGGCTGGACACGAACATTCCAGAAACAATTGCGGCTGCGCGCTCATCAGATTCGGTGATACTTTTTTAGCAACGTGAAGGCCGGAAACCTTAGTGTCGTTACGAAATGGTGTCGACGAACCCGGTTTTTGCGCGAGGAATCTGCTGTTGGAAGCTCACAAGAAGCAGATCCCTCGCGGACTGAAGTCCGCTCGTGTTGACAATTCGAAAGGGGCTGAGTGCTGAAGTGCAAATGCTAATTGCTAATTGCTAAGAGCTAGCGGCTAATTACTAATTGCTAATTGCTAATTGCTAACGGCCCACTCCACGTCACGTCACTCAGTTACGACTTCACATGGTCCACTGGAAGACATTTGCGATAGGTTGTAGTCTGGCGGTGGCGCTGCTGCTGTTCGCGGCGCGTAAATCTTCCATGTCCAACTCCAGTATCCATCCCGCAGTCATTGATCTGACACACAATCTGAACGATCGCTCGCCCAACTGGGAAGGCACGGAGCAGTCGCCCTTCGAGGCGAAGGAACTCGGCAACATCGACGGCGACGGCTACTATTCGCGGATCTTCACCACGCAGGAGCACTACGGCACCCACCTCGATGCGCCCGCACACTTCGCCAAGGGCATGTGGACAGTTGACCAGATTCCGGCAGAGCGGCTGGTGCGGCCGCTGGTTGTGCTGGATGTTCGAGCAAAAGCGAAGAACAATCCTGACTATGAAGTGAGCGTGGAGGACGTGGCCGATTGGGAGAGCGCGAACGGCCAGGTGCCAACTGGGGCCGTGGTCATGGCCCACACCGGCTGGGACGCGCGCTGGAGCTCGCAGAAGGAATTTCAAAATCTGGGTAGCGACCGCCTGGCCCACTATCCCGGCTACTCGGTCGAGGCCGCGAAATTCCTGGTGAAGACGCGCGATGTAGTAGGGCTCGGCATCGACACCATGAGCGTGGACATCGGCGCGACCACCACCTATCCTGTGCATCAGTTCACTTCGAAAGAGAGTGTTTACCACCTGGAGAACGTCGCCAACCTCGGGTTGGT
Source organism: uncultured Acidobacteriaceae bacterium (assembly GCA_963831675.1). Lineage (GTDB taxonomy): Bacteria > Acidobacteriota > Terriglobia > Terriglobales > Acidobacteriaceae > Bog-257. The sequence continues at coordinate 295,781 of CAWHRM010000009.1, read as the reverse complement.
GCCGCCGTCGGGAGCGACCGTGGTGGTGGCGCCTATCAAGCTGGAGCACGGTTCCGGCGGGCCCGCGCGGGTGCTGGCGCTGGTGAAGTAAAGATACGCGCTCGCCTTTCGCTATTCGCTTTTCGCCAGAACCATCGCTCGAGGACTGTGATCACAATGTTCTTCTTGAACAATGTGTTTGGACAAAGGCGAAGAAGCGAACAGCGGCAGCTTAGTCGCACATGCGCGCGATACAGCATATAGCTGAAGCTCTCGCGCAATGCGGCCATCCAGCGTCCGAAGGCGGTCTTGGGGACCGAGCCGGGACGCGGCGAAATATACACCTGCACGCCTTCTCGCGCCATCATCATCTTTGCGCGGTAGAGGTGATAGGCATCGCTGACCAGCAAGGCGCTATGCATGCCATTAGCGCGCATGATAGTGGCCACGCGCTGCGTGGACTCGTCGGTATTGTCGCCCTGGGTCTCGGCGATCAGGTTCACATCGGGCACGCCACGGCCTTCGAGATAGTCGCGGCCAACCTGTCCTTCGCTGTAATGCGGGTCTTTGCCGGCGCCGCCGGTGGTGATAATGACCGGTGCCAATCCGCGCTCGAACAGATCGTAGGCGTGGTCCAGCCGCGCGCGGTAAACCGGCGAGGGACGGCCGACGTACTCCGCCGCGCCGAACACGACGATGGCATCGGCAGGATGCGGTTCATCGATGCCCGCTTCGCGCATGATCTGCGCCGTGGTGTACAGCAGAAAGCCCGCCGCGACGATTGCGGCCAGGATGACAATCCAAACCTTGAGAGGCAACTTGGAAATACCTGCGGGCGTGGCGACTACTCCCGGCCCAGCAGTTCGACGATCTGTTCCTCAGGAATAGCGCCGTGCCGCAACAGGCGCCAGCTTCCATCCTCACTGGTGAGGTCGATGATGGTGGAAGGCATATCGCGCGGCGACTGGCCGCCGTCCACGATGACCGACAGGCAGTCGCCAAGTTGGTCGCGGACCTGCAGCGCGGAGGTGCACTCCGACTCGCCATGCAGGTTGGCCGAGGTTGCCGTGATGGGCAGACCAGCGGCGCGAATGATGGCCAGCGGAATCTCAGACGCAGGCACGCGCAGCGCGACATTGCCGGTGTTGGCGGTGACCTTCAGCGGCAGCTTGGGATCGGCCTTGACGATGATGGTCAGCGGCCCGGGCCAGAAGCGGCGCGCCAGCAGGTAGAAAATTTCCGGGACCGGCCATGCCAGATCGGCGGCCTGGTCCACCGACTCGATCAGCAGCGACAGCGGCTTGTGGCGCGAGCGGTTCTTGATCTCATAAACGCGATCCACCGCGTGCAGATTGAAAGGATCGGCGGCCAGTCCGTAGAAGGTGTCGGTCGGCATGCCCAGCACCAGGCCGGAGCGGATCTTCTCCGCCACGTAGGTGACCAGGGAAGCCTCCGGCTGTCAGGCTATCGATTTTAACGATTTCGGGACGCACCCGTACCTCTTCTCTCTAATGAGGAGCTGATGGGGCGAAACCGTAACACATCGCCCCTGGGAACGGCAACACAGCAGATTACCACGACGCACCCCGAAAGCGTGTGGCGTGCAACAGCGGCGGTGTACGATAGACGCCGTCATTGTCTCGCAATGGTCAACTCAGCCGAGTTCGAAGGGCGCTTGCGCCGCGTCAACAGCCGCCAGAATGCACGTGTGAAGCAGTTGCGGCGCGGTTTCGCCGAGGCTGTACCGAATGAGCAGAGTGAGGTCGCGGTTGAAGGCATGCACCTGGTGGAGGAGGCGATTCGCAGCGGGCTGCAGCTCGTGACCGTCTTCTTCAGCGAATCGGCACGAGAGCGCATTCACAAGTTGTTGCCGCAACTGTCGGCGCACACCGAAGCTCTGCTGCTGCCGGATGACGTTTTCGCCAGCGCCGTGCCCAGCGAGAGTCCGCAGGGCATCGCGGCCCTGGTTCGGCCGAAATCGTTCACGCTCGATGGGGTATTTGCGCCTGCGCCCGCGTTGCTGATGGTGACCGCCGGCTTGCAGGACCCGGGAAATCTAGGGACGATCGCGCGCTCGGCCGAGGCCTTCGGAGTAACCGGATTGCTGCTGGGCGAGCGCACCGTGAGTCCGTGGAACTGGAAGGCAGTGCGGGCGTCGGCGGGATCGCTGTTTCGTGTGCCGACACTGAAAGTGGAACTGGCGAAGGTGCTGAGTGAGATCAAGGCGCGAGGTGTGCGGGTGCTCGCGACCTCGTCGCACAAGGGCACGTCGATCCCAGAGGCGGACCTTCGCGGGCCGGTGGCGTTCGTCGTCGGCAACGAAGGAGCAGGGATCCCAAAGGATGTAATAGCGCAGGCGGATGAAGTTGTCGCGATCCCGCAATCTGCGCGGGTGGAATCGCTCAACGCAGGGATAGCAGCGTCGATCGTGCTGTATGAGGCAGCGAGGCAGAGAGGAAGACATTGACTTCACCACGGAGGCACGGAGGCACGGAAATAGAAATGTAGTGCGAAGGACTAGAATCAGATCATGTGGGCTGCTAATTAATTTCAATGTACCGGTTCTGCGGCGAGGCATCGTAAGAAGATCTCTCTAAGTGCGTGCCTTTTTTCGTTCGCGGTACCGGAAAGGCGCCACGAGGGGGTTTTGATTTTCAAAGACTCCGTGTCCTCCGTGCCTCCGTGGTGAATCAAGTTCCGTGAACCTGTTCCAGCAAATCCCGCAGCACGACGACGCTGTAGACAAGTCGCGGCCACTGGCTGACCGCATGCGTCCGCGCACTCTCGACGAATTCGTCGGGCAAGAGCACATCCTCGCGCCCGGCAAGCCGTTGCGGGTACAGATCGAGCGCGACGACACCGGTTCGCTCATCTTCTGGGGGCCTCCCGGCGTGGGCAAGACGACGCTGGCCAAGATCATCGCTCGCATGACGCACGCCGATTTCATTGAATTCTCAGCCGTGCTGGCGGGCATAAAGGAAATCAAGCAGGTCATGGCAGACGCCGAGCGAGCGCGCCAGTACGGCACTCGCACCATCGTCTTCGTTGACGAAGTGCATCGCTTCAACAAAGCGCAGCAGGACGCCTTCCTGCCCTACGTGGAGAAGGGAAGCATTCGCCTGATCGGCGCCACCACGGAGAACCCGTCATTCGAGATCATCTCGGCGCTGCTGTCGCGCTGCCGCGTGTACCTACTGAATCCACTGACCGAGGAGCAGATCGTGCTGCTGTTGCGGCGCGCGCTCGAAGACAAGGATCGCGGTTTGGGCGAGCTGCATCTTGAGGTCGAGGACGATGTTCTGCGCAAGATCGCGGCCTATTCCAGCGGGGACGCCCGCAGCGCCTACAACGTGCTGGAAGTCGCAGCCACGCTCGCAGTCGAGCAGCAAAGGGAAGGCGGCGAGGCCTCGCATTACTGATGCGATCGTCACCGACGCGCTGCAAAAGCGCGTGCTGATGTATGACAAGGCTGGCGAAGAGCATTACAACCTGATCTCCGCGCTGCACAAAAGCGTGCGCAACAGCGATCCTGACGCTGCTCTTTATTGGCTGGCGCGCATGCTGGAGGCTGGTGAAGACCGCCTGTATGTGGCGCGGCGGGTGGTGCGCATGGCGGTGGAAGACATCGGTCTCGCTGACCCGAATGGGCTTGGCTATTGCGCTGGCGGCGCGTGATGCTTTCGATTTTCTTGGCATTCCTGAAGGTGACCTCGCGCTGGCGCAGGCGGTCGTCTACCTGGCGGTTGCGCCGAAGTCCAACGCTTTGATTACGGCGTACGGCGCCGTGCAGGAAGATGTGGAGCGGACCGCGCAACAACCCGTTCCGCTTCATCTGCGCAACGCGCCGACGGGACTGATGAAGTCGATAGGCTACGGCAAGGAGCTATCAGTATGCCCACAACCTGGACGTCGAAGGTTGCCGATATGCAGTGCCTGCCCGATAGCCTGAAGGACCGCGTGTACTACCATCCCACCGACGAGGGTGTCGAGAAACGCATCAAGGCGCGGCTGGAAGAGATCAGGAAAGCAAGAGCGAATTCACCACGGAGGCACAGAGACACAGAGGAAAAGAAGGAGTAAAGACCCCGGTGTGCTGTGCGCCTCTGGGGTTGATCACCTTTCAACATTTTCTGAGGAGAAGGAGGAGTTAAAGGAATTCTCTGTGTCTCTCTGGTTTATTGCCTCTTGATGTGCTCCTTCAGGATGCACTTGTCCATGACCACGAAGATGCCCGCCTGGCGCGCCTTCTCCGCTGCTTCGTGATGGACCACGCCTTCCTGCATCCAGATGACCGGGGCTTTGATCTGGATGGCCTGCTCGACCACTTCGGGGACAGCATCGGGCCGGCGGAAGACATTTACGATGTCAATCTTCTCCGCAACGTCCAGCAGGGACGGATAGGCCTTCTCTCCCATCCACTCGGAGATGTTGGGATTTACCGGAATGATGCGGTATCCCTGCGACTGCATATAGTGAGAGACACCGTAACTCGGCCGCATGGGAGTGTCGGTGAGTCCGACAACGGCAATGGTCCTGGCAGATTGCAGCAGTTGGGTGATGTGGTCAGCTTCGGTGGTGGGCAATTGCGGCTCCTGACCGGCGAAGAGGAATTGTACCCTCACATCTAGCGCTTGCTCTTCAGCTTTGTGGTCAGCCGGCGATGCGGGTCCGGTGAAGTGGCCAGCAGTCCGGACAGGTGCTCAACTTCCATGACCACGCGGTCGAGGTCGTCAATAAGCGGCTTCAATAGATGGGTCACACCGCCGGCGCGATACTCGTTGACCAGGGAGCGGTAATACCAGATGATCTTGGCTTTCGGCGCCGAGAAGCGCGCGAAGACCGAGTCTCCGTTGTAGCGCAGGTCGCGCAAGACAGCGCGCGCGTTGTAGAGCTTGTCGGCCGCGGAAACGAACCGGGTCTCGGCATCTTCATGGCGCACCCGGCGCAGGTAGCGGAACTTGCGCGTCTCCCAACTCTCTTTCTTCCTCGGGTCCTCGGCGTAAGAATCGGTGCAGCCATCCACGATCTTGGCCACGCGCGCTCCAAAGATCTGATCGATCACCTTCAGCATCGGGCGTCCACCGTGATCTTCGACCGCGTCGTGCAGCAGCGCTGCAATCGCCATCTCCTCGTCGCCACCGTAGTCGAGCACGATGGACGCCACGCCGAGCAGATGCGAGATATACGGAATGCCGCTCTTCTTACGGTCCTGATTGCGATGCACCTGGGCGGAGAACAGCAGAGCGTGATCGAAGCGAGTGGAGAGCGGGACGAACTTGCGGTCTAAGGAGCCAGGTTTGCTTGTCATGACCAGAGAGGGAAATACTGCCTAAACAGGATAACGGAAAAGGGTAGCGAGGGACGACGGATTTCATCACCAGAGAGACAAAGCCAAGAAGAGAATTTCTTACCACGGAGGACACGGAGATCACGGAGTTTGTTTCTTGTTCTCGGGTTTTCTTGTTTTTTCCGTGCCCTCCGTGTTCTCCGTGGTGACTGGGTTCTTCTTCTACCTTTTTTCTCTATGTTTCTCTGTGAAGCCACGGCTCAGGAGCAATCGTCGCAGCCCTGGCCGCGCAAACCCTGCACGCCTTCGCGCGCGATGATGGGCGCCATAACCAGGGCAGCGGCTGGATCGGCCCACCACCATCCCAACAGTGCGTGCAGCAGCAATCCGGCAAGAAGAATGGCGGACAAGTAGGCGCAAAAATCGGCTTGGCGAGAGTCGGCGTGCAACGCTCGGCTGTCGAGTCGAGCCGCGACCTGGCGTTTGGCCCGTCCCAGCAGCGGCATGACGACGACGGCAGCCACCGCGATCAGGATTCCTGGCAAGCTGCGTTCAGGCACCGCTTTGAGCCAGAGCGTACGTATCGATTCAACGGCAACGTAAGCGGCCAGCAGCAGAAAGCAAATCCCGACCAGCCGGTGTGCGGTCCGTTCGGCGCGCTCGCGGCGCTGGGTGTCGGCATCGGCGCGGAATCGCCAGAGCAGAATTCCCGCCGAAACCGTTTCGATCACCGAATCCAGGCCAAAGCCGACCAGCGCAACACTGCCTGCCAGGACTCCGGAGATCAGTGCGACCGCAGCTTCGAAGCTGTTCCAGGCCAGGGTGAAATATTCCAACCGCTGACCACGCGTCACCAGAGCAACGCGGTCAGCGGCGCTTACCGGGCGGTCGAAGGTGGCGGAATCAGCCGGCATGACTTTCGCAACTTGTCGCGAGCGGGAAGGGAAGTGTCAACCCGCCGAGGAACACGCCGCAACTCACGCGGTCGCGAAATTCTTTCCGGCTGCGGGCGCGTACTGAATCGCCAGCAGCGTCTCGTCATCCGCGCGCTCGCGGCTCCCGCGGAACTTTGCCACATGCTGCTTGCAGGCCTTCACCAGATCTGCGGGACAGCACGAGTGTTGCTCCGAGATGAGGCGGCTCAGGCGTTCGCTGGTGTACTCATCGCCGGCCTCGTTCTCCGCCTCACTGATTCCGTCGGTGTAAAGCACCAAGGTCTCGCCCGGCGCCATGCGCTGCTTGGCGACGGTGACAGTATCGTCGGAAAAGAAGCCGAGAGGTTTGCACATGCTCTCGAAGGTCTGCACGCCTGACTTGCCAACCAGCATCACCGGAAGATGGCCGGCGTTGGCCAGCACCAGATCGCCGCTGGTCGAGGCTTTGCCGAAAACCAGCGTCGCGTACTGCGTGGGCAGAGCAGTCTCGCGAAAGAGGCGATTGGCGCGCACCATCAGCTCCTCAACCGAGAGCCGCAGTGGAACCAGCGAGCGGAACACGGCCCGCAAGTTCGACGACAGCATGGCCGCCGCCACGCCCTTGCCCGAAACATCGGCCATGATGAAATACAAGTGCCCATTCTCGCGGATCAGGTCGCAGTAATCGCCGCTCACCATGCCTGCGGGCTGGTAGTGATACGAGATGTCCCATCCGTCGAAGGCCACGTCGCTCGGGGGCAGCAAGCCTTTCTGGATTTGCGCTGCCAGCTCCAGGTCGTACTCCAGAGCACGCGCCTGCTTGGGCGTCAGGCAATCCAGGCAGACCCGCAGCAGCGGATTCTCCGCCAGCTCCTCGGTGGGAACAGTACCCTGGCACACTTCGCAAACGCCGAAGGCGCCGTGGTCAATGCGGTGCAGCGCGCTGTCTACTTCATCCAGCAGGCGCAGTACCTGGTCGCTCTCGTTCTCGGCCAGCACGTCGGCCAGCCGCGCGCGTCCGGCCAGCAATTGCTCGCGGACGCTGCTGACGTAAACCGTTTCACCAATCGCCATGGCTAACCACCTTATAGAAATTAGAGGGTTATCTGGATGCCGAGGATGCAGTCTTTTCCGGCCTCAACTCTCATCACTCTGACTACCTTACCCGGCAGTCTTCGATGGCATCACTCCGCTTCTTGCGGCCAAAGCTAATTCACCACAGCTGTTTACTACTCTTACAACCACCAACGCTATCGGCCGACTTTCCCATTTCGGAACCACGACGTTAACGACCTGGTCACCCCTCCCCCTCACCCTATTACCTGGAATCAATGACTTAGACAAAAATTGACGGCAAATTCTTGAGCCCCAAGGGTTTACATGTAAATTCTTGATTCGCAGGCACTTACGCAGCAAAACGGTTCCTTTCCTTGCGACCGCTTGAGCGTACGCGGCAGCTCGTGTTATCAGAGTCGCCAACAGGAAGCGTGCTCGGTCTGACCCGTGGCATCGCGCCCTGGCAACTGCTTTTCAAAGCAGGCTGGCCACGGTCGGGACGCCTTTGCCTCCTCATCGGAGACACGAAACCTCACCCGTCCAGTGTAACGCCGTTTTCGCCGTCGTCGAGATTACGAGAGTACATGTATAGGTTTCAGATTGGGAGAGCACCGGAATGCTGCGTCACAAGCAAATCGGCGACACCGAGGTATCGCCGATGGCTCTAAGTGCTAAGTTCCGAAACCAGCGAAAACGACTCGAAGCACGCGTGCTTCAGTGGCTCATCGCGGTGCACGTGTCGGCTACGTGCTTCACGCTCTTCACCTTGAAGACGTCTATCTGGTGCGCGGTCGATGCCGTACCCTGCTGGGTAGTACCGACGGTCTTTACTCCCGGCATGCCGGTGATTTCGACCTCATGGCCGATATGGTTCTTAAGCTTTTGGGCATTGCTGGAAAGCTGGTGGACCGTGCCATTGCTTTCCGTAAGCCAGTACTGACCTTTGCTGTTCGACAGGCAACCTTGAATGGTGGTGGGGCCGGATGATTTGCCCATGTTGCCCATGCTGTCTTGCGCCAGCAACCACGTAGCAGACAGCAGCAGCAGCACAGCGAGCAGTGTCTTGCGCATAGAGAATCTCCTTTAACCGTTACTGAAATTTGAACCTGCCAATGAGGCCTGGCGGCTTATAAAGACGCTGCTTCAGGATAATAAACCTTCCACCACGCGATAGCTGTCGGCAAGAGCAGAATCCAGGGCTGCGGGGTCTTTGCCGCCGGCTTCGGCCATGTCGGGACGCCCTCCGCCGGAGCCGCCAACCTTCTTCGCTACCTCGGCGATGATTTTACCGGCCTGCACACGGGAAGTCAGGTCCTTGGTGACGCCGACAATCAGCGCGACCTTGCCATCGCTGACCGAGCCCAGCACCACCACGCCCGAGCCCAGCTTGTTGCGCAGGTTGTCGATGAGCACCCGCAGTTGGGCGCGTTCCAGATTGTCGACGCGCGTGGCCAGCACCTTGACGCCTTTGACCTCGCGCACGTTCTCCGCTGCGGCCGATTGCACGGAGCTGGAAGCCGACTTCATGCGCGCCTGCTCCAGTTCCTTGCGCAGCTTCTTTAGCTCTTCCTCGCGGCGCTCCAGTTCGTGCTTCAGCGCTTCGGCGGGAGACTGGTCGTCGCCGCCGCGCACCAGCGTGGAGACGACGTTTTCCAGTGCGTGATCTTTGCGGAAGTGGCGCAGCGAGCCTTCGCCGGTGACGGCTTCGAGGCGGCGCACGCCGCTCGACACGCTGCCTTCCTTCAGGACTTTAATCAGGCCAATTTCGCCGGTGGCTTCGGTGTGGGTGCCGCCGCACAGCTCGGTGGAGAAGTCGCCGATGCGGATGACGCGCACCCGGTCGCCGTACTTCTCGCCGAACAGCGCCATCGCGTGGTACTCGTTGACCGCAACGTCGATGGGCACGTCGGGGATCACTTCCACGCGGTCGTTGCGCAGCACTTCTTTGTTGGCGAGGTCTTCGATGTCCTGCAGCTCTTCGTCGCCGACCGAGGCGAAGTGCGAGAAGTCGAAGCGCAGGTGCGACGGATCGACCAGCGAGCCTGCCTGCTTCACGTGCTTGCCCAGCACCTCGCGCAACGCGGCATGCAGCAGATGCGTGCCGGTGTGGTTGCGCATGGTGGCGCGGCGGACCTCGTCGTTGACCATGGCGTCCACTTTGTCGCCCACGTGGATGGTCTGCTTGGCGACGACGCGATGCGCGCGCACGCCCTGCACGGGATAGGTCACGCCTTCGACCTCGGCGACCAGCGTGTTGTGATCGTCGGCGTAGAGCCAGCCAACATCGCCGACCTGTCCGCCAGCCTCGGCGTAGAAGGGAGTGTGGTCGAGCACGATCTCGCCGCGCTCGCCGGGCTTCAGCTCCTGCGCGCCCACGCCCGTGCCGTTGTGCGGCTTGATGATGGCCAGCACCTCGCATCCGGTGGAGAGCGTCTGGCGATAGCCTTCGAACTCGGTGCGGCGGCAGAGATTGGTACGCAGGGCTGGCCGAGGCCTTCGAGCCGCCCTTCCAGGAAGCGCGGGCACGGTCGCGCTGCTCTTCCATGGCGGCGTCGAAACCGCCTGATCGAAGATCATTCCTTGATCGCGGCATGCGTCTTCGATGAAGTCGCGAGGTAGGCCGAAGGTGTCGTAGAGCTTGAAAGGCCTTTGTCGCCGGCGATAGGTTGCCGATCCCTTCTCGCAACTGCTCGCGTCGAGTCAATGTCCCGATTCAGCTTCCGAGTTCTCGATCCGTGCGAAATTCGAGCGCATCGCGTGATGCGCAGAGACCTTCGTAGGATCGCCGAGCCGAACTGCTTCACATTGAGCGTTCGCGTCCAACACGTCGAGCGAAGATCTCGTTCAAGCCGCTTCAAGTCCCAACTCCATGCGTGTGCGCGAATCGCGTCTCTTCTGCCTTAGATCGCCTCCGAAACGCGATTCCGCCGTCTCGATCAGCTCCGGATATGCATCCTTCATCAGATCGCGGACGGCAAACACCATCTCAAAGAGAAATGGCTTGTCCTGTCCCAGCAACCGTCCATGTCGAATCGCGCGACGAATGATCTTGCGCAGAACGTAACCGCGTCCTTCATTCGACGGCACCACGCCGTCGGAGATGAGGAACGTTGACGCGCGCGCGTGGTCGGCGATCACGCGCAGCGATGCCGCCTGGTGATGCCGCTCGTCTTCATCCTCTTTCTTCAGCTCTTTGTCGAGCGACGCGCCGGTCAGCTCCGCCGCGCGCTCAATCAGCGGCACAAACAGATCCGTGTCGTAGTTCGAGATCACGCCCTGCAGCACGGCGGTCACGCGCTCCAGGCCTGCGCCGGTGTCAATCGAGGGCTTGGGCAGCGGCGTGAGCGTGCCGTTGGGCTGCTTGTCGAACTGCATGAAGACCAGGTTCCAGATTTCGACGTAGCGTCCGCACTCGCAGCCGAACTGCGCAGTCGGCGTGTCCGGCGTCGCTGGCGGCGGGGCCCATGTCGTAATGGATCTCGCTGCACGGGCCGCAGGGGCCGGTGTCGCCCATCATCCAGAAGTTGTCCTTCATGCCCATCTCGAAGATGCGCTCGGGCGGAACGCCCGATGGCGAGCCAGTGCTCGTAGGCCTCATCGTCGCGCGCAATGCCTTCTTCGCCCTTGAAGATGGTGGCGTAGAGCTTGTCTTTGTCGATGCCGAACCACTCGGGCGAGGTGACCAGCTCCCAGGCGTAGGCGATGGCGTCTTTCTTGAAGTAGTCGCCGAAGCTGAAATTGCCCAGCATCTCGAAGAAGGTGTGGTGGCGATTGGTGAAGCCGACGTTCTCCAGGTCGTTGTGCTTGCCGCCGGCGCGCACGCACTTCTGCGAGGTGGTGGCGCGCGAGTAGTCGCGCTTCTCGATGCCGAGGAAGACGTCCTTGAACTGGTTCATGCCGGCGTTGGTGAACAGCAGCGTGGGATCGTTGGCCGGCACCAGCGAGGAGGAGTGCACTTCCTTGTGTCCCTTGGAGATGAAATAGTCCAGGAACATGCGGCGAACTTCAGAGCCTGAGAGCTTGCGGGTGGGCATAGAGATGTAGAAATTCTAACAGCAGGGAGGGTGAGGCCGTCGGTTTCGCATGTCATCGGACCCGATGGTCACCCTCTCTGAATTGTCATCCCGAGCAGAGGACGTCCGTCCGGAGTCGAGGGATCTGCGGTCCGGCGATCGACCTTAATGCCTGGAAAGGCAAACGTCCTGAATTCGAGAGCTGTTCGTCCACTCGGGCTGAAGCCCTCGGTCGGGATGACAAGTTGGAAACAGGCGCCGAGTGTGGAGAACTGGGGCGCCACCGTCCCCGGCACCTCTCTTGCCAATTGACCATCGTCGCGATCGACCGCATAATCTCTGTGCCTGACGATTACCGCTACTCCAAAGGTGGCCCGCTGTGAAAAAGAAGAGCAAGAGCGCTGCCCGTCCGTTCTCGACGGCAGGCGAGCGGCTGGACGATATGCTGGGCACTACGACCAAGCGCATCGAGGAAGAAACCCAGGCGCTGATCGCCTACATCAACGACGAACTGGTGCCGGCCATCCGCGACCACTCGAGCAAAGGATTGCGCGTGGCCAGCGAGAAGCTGAAACAGGCGGCGGACATGATGGAAGCCGACACCCGGCGGAGGAAGCGATAAGCCACCGTCGCGGAATCGCGCTGGGGTTCGTCGCCGGTTTGATTTTGCTGCTGTCGGCTTGCGGTGGACACAAGACGGCGCGCAGCCATCCACCGCCGCCTCCGCCGACAATTACTCCCGCGCAACCCGCGCCGAACCCGACCGCGGAAGCCAAGCCACCTGCGACGCCGCATGGCACGAAGCCGAGCGGCAAGCCCATCTATGTTCAGATCGGCTTGGCCAGCTGGTATGGGCCTCCGTACAACCACCGCCGTGGATCGAATGGCGAGATCTACGATCAGAATGCGCTGACCGCGGCGCACCGCACCCTGCCGATGAACTCGGTGGTGCGCGTGACCAACCAGACGACCGGGCATTCGGTTGTCGTCCGCATAACCGACCGCGGGCCGTTCATCGAAGACCGCATCGTCGATCTGTCGCTGGCCGCGGCCAAAGCGGTGGACGTTTGGCGTGCCGGCACAGCTGAAGTAAAACTTGAAGTATTGTCCGCGCCCGCGCCCATCGCGGAGGGCGGCCGGTGGTGCGTGCAAATCGGCGCCTTTCAGAGCGAACACGACGCTCGCAAGCTGAAAGACAAGCTGCAGAACCGCTACGCCGATGCCAACGTCATTCAGTTCACCGGACCGACGGGCGAATGGGTGCGCCTGCGTCCCCAGGGCGACGACAAGCGACAGGCCGAGGAGGTCGCCAGCAAGACCCACGTGAAGGAAGGTGGAGTTTTTCTGGTGCGGCTGGATTGAAGGCGAGCATGATCTTATTCACCACCGAGGCACAGAGACACGGGGGAAATGACAAATAATTTTCTCTGTGCCTCTGTGTCTCTGTGGTGCAATACTCCGCAACCCCGCGAGCTACCAGCCGTAGTGATATCGCCGGGCGCGGGTAGGGAAGAGCTTGATCAGCAGCATGCCCGCCAGAAAGCCTCCTACGTGGGCCCAGAAGGCGATGCCGCCAGAGTTGCTGCTGTGGGTGGCGATGGAAGTAGCCGCGCCGCTGAGAAACTGGGCCACAAACCAGTAGCCGAGCACGACCCACGCCGGCAGCCACAAGAAGAAAACAAAGAACAGCGGCACCAGGGTCAACACACGGGCCCTGGGATACAGCAGGAAATATGCGCCCATGACCCCGGCGATGGCTCCGCTGGCGCCGACCGTGGGTATAGTCGAGCTGGCATTGAGCAAAGTGTGGAACAGGGCCGCAGCCAGACCGCAAATCAGATAGAACACCAGGTACCATCCGTGGCCGAGGCGGTCTTCCACGTTGTCGCCAAAAATCCATAGCGCCCACATGTTGAAGATGAGGTGCAGCCACGACCCATGCAGGAACATGGAGGTGAAGATCGGCAGGAAGGCCGCCATCGGCGGAACAAAGCGCATACCAAGATGAGAGACCAGGTCCCACGGCACGTAGCCATGATTGAACAGCACGACCGTGAGCCGCGCGGGAACCACTCCGAAGGCGTCGACAAACAGCTGGCGCTGCGGCCCGAGAGAGACTCGAACAGGAACACCAGCGTGTTCAGCACGATCAACGTGATGTTCACGTAAGGAGTGCCGACCCGGGGCGCGTCGTCTTTCAGCGGGATCATGGCTGTGCTTTACGTTTGCAGTGCAGCAGGGAAGAGTTCCCCCTCGTGTTCGATGCCATTCCGGCGATTTGACCGGAATAGCCTGGAACCTACACGATAGCAGAAGGATGCCCGTTAACGGTGTGATGGTGGTGGACAAGCCGGTGGGATGGACCTCGCACGATGTCGTAGCACGAGTGCGGCGCATCGCGGGCGAGCGGTCCGTCGGCCATCTAGGGACACTCGATCCGATGGCCACGGGAGTCCTGCCGCTGGTGATGGGCCGCATGACCCGGCTCTGCCAGTTCTATGCCGCATCCGAAAAGGCTTATGAGGGGACGATCCGGCTGGGAGTCGCAACCGATACCTACGACTGCGATGGAGACCGGGTTGGCGAACCGCAGATAGTTAATGTAACGATTGAAGAAGTTCGCACCGCGGCTTCAGGCTTTTGTGGCTTGATTAGCCAGGTCCCGCCACCGTTCTCGGCGAAGAAGATCAAGGGTGTTCCGGCCTACAAGCTGGCCCGCAGGAAACAGGAGGTCGAGCTGCAGCCGGTCGAGGTTGAGGTCAAGGAGCTTACCGTCCTGGGTCTGGACGGGGACCTGATCGAATTTCGCTGCCGGGTGTCTTCGGGGACCTACGTCCGCAGCCTCGCCCACGAATTGGGCCAGAAACTGGGTATCGGGGCCCACCTGGCGAGCCTGAGGCGGACCGCTGTAGCTGAGTTCCTCGTCGACCAGAGCCACACCCTGGAAGCCGTCGCCGAAGCCGCCAGCCAGGGCCGGATCGGAGAGCTCTGATCCATCCCAGGCAGGTTTTGCCGGGAATCCCGTCCGTAACGGCCGACGACGAGGCGATTGGCAAAATCAGGCACGGCCGCACCGTGAATCTACCGGAGATGTCCCGCTCACGGTGGGTGAAGGTGTTCGCCGGTCAGTCCGAGTTGATCTGCGTCGCCAGCCGGGTGGCAGGGACGCTGTTCCATCCCAAGGTGGTCTTGTTGAGCTAGGGCCGGGCGGTGAGCCTTCGTTAGGTATTACTTTAAGTCGCTGAGAGGCAGTCTGGATGCGGCTATCGGTGGGCGGGAACGACGCGGTTACTTACAATGTCCGATAACAGATATTATGTTAAGTCTCAAGGTCCCGGAGTAAATAAGCCTCAGATACCATAATCACGGGATCCATGAAAGGCCTTAAAGCCCAATCCGCAGCTAAGCGTCAGCCAAGGCCCTGGGCACTGGCAAGGGCGACTTTGTAGTGCCCGATGATTTCAACGATCCGCTACCCAAAGAGATCGAGGACGAGTTTTACAAGGTGGACAATCTGCTAGAGGAGTCTCTCATATCTCTCCGTAACGCAATCGCGAAAGAGAGACTTTCACGCGGTCGCGGTTAGCAACTGTTCCAGGTCTTCCCGGAACCGCCGCAGCGCGTCCAGCCGCTCCTGGGTGGCCTCCACCACTTCCGATTTGGCCTGGAAGACTTGTCTGCCGTCCTTTTCGACGAGGACGCCAAGCACTTCCCCCATGCGCCAGCCGGGCGTTCCGATCATCTCCAGCCCAACCGGTGTGGCGCGCAGCAGCGCAATGCAACCGTCACGAATGACGCCTACGGAGTTGGCATAGCGTTCGAAGGTTTGCAGTTCGAAGCCCGCTAGGTAGAGGCGCTGGAGTTGTTCGGCGGGATCGGGCATTACTGATGTGCCACCGCGCTAAGGCCTATTCGCTAACGTTTGTCGTCCCTGATGGGACTCAGGAGCAAACCCACCCACCCAGCACTCCGCTTCGCTCCATCTCAATGCTGGGCTATCATGACCCGCGCCTAAAGCGCTCGGGACTAGCACTTCCTGCCTCCCGTCACAGAACTCTGGCGAAAAGCGAAGAGCGGCTTCTTTACATCTTGTAGCGGCCGAGGTCGTCCTCGCCCAGGCCTTCCAGCCACTTGCGCAGCTCGTCGCTGGAGACGCGGTCACTGGCGGCGGTAGCCTGCTTGCTGTTCTTGAGGACATCGTCCTCGACGAAGATCGGGCAATCCATGCGCAGCGCCAGCGCCAGCGCGTCCGACGGTCGAGAGTCTACGCTGATGGCCTCTCCTTCGCGCTCCAGCCAGATTACGGCGAAGAACGTGTCGTCCCGCAGCTCGGTCACGACTACCTTCTGGACGGTGGTTTCCAGGCCAATCAGCAGGTTCTTCAGCAAGTCGTGGGTCATCGGCCGCGGGGTGGTGACCTTCTCGATTTCGAGCGCAATGGCGTTGGCCTCGTAGACGCCCACCCAGATGGGCAGAACAGTGTCGCTGCCCTGGTCCTTCAGGATCACGATGGGCATGTTGGTCACGGGATCCATCATCAGCCCGCGAATTTTCATTTCCACTTCCATCATGGTCCCTCCGGGGTGCTTGCCCTTTGATACTCCCAGTAGCAGTGTGCCGCGCAACCTCTTTCTGGATGTTAGACGGCGATTTCGCCCAATAGGCTGTTAGGAAATGTCTGCGTGACGCGCACCTGCACGTACTCACCAATGGCTGGCTCCGGCCCGTCGTTGACCACGAAGTTGAGCGTCTTGTTCTGCGAGGTGCGCCCAATCATCTGTCCTCGCGCCGGGTTCTTCCCTTCCACCATCACTTCAAGTATCTGGCCTAGGTGCTTGTGATAGCGAGCCCTTTGTAATTCCCGCTGGTGCTCCTGCAGGACCTGCAGGCGGCGTGACTTCTCAGCGTCCGAAATCGAATCGGCGTATTGCAACGCGGGAGTATTCGGCCGCGGCGAATACTTGAATGAGAAGACGCCGTCGTAACCGACTTCGTCGAGCAGGTCCAGCGTCTCGCCGAACTCGGCCTCGGTTTCGCCCGGGAATCCGACAATCACGTCGGTGGTGATGCTCGAGCTCCCGGTTGCGGGTGGACTTCATCCATGAGATCCGTTCCAGGTATTGCTCGCGCGTGTAGTCGCGGAACATGGATTCCAGCACGCGCGTCGAGCCGCTTTGCACCGGCAGATGTACGTGGTCGCACAGCGTCGGAACCGCGTCGATTGCGTCCACGATGTCTTTGGTGAAATCGCGAGGATGCGAGGTCGTAAAGCGCACGCGGCGCATGCCGGGCAGTTCCCCGACGGCGGTCAGCAACTCGGCAAAACTTTTTCTTGCCGCAGGATCGCGGTAAGAGTTCACGTTTTGCCCGAGCAGTTGGATCTCCGTGAAGCCGCTATCGGCCATGCGCCTGGCTTCTTCCAGCACCGACTGCGAGGTGCGGCTGCGCTCTTGCCGCGGGTGTACGGCACCACGCAGTAGGCGCAAAACTTGTCACAGCCTTCGATGATGGTGATGTATCCGCGATGCGGGTTGGTACGAGCAGTGAACTCGGTTTCGAAGGTCTGGTCGGTCTCGCGGTCGTCAAGTCCGGTAACGCGGCTGGCGCCTGACTCGATCTGAACCAGCATCTCGGGCAGGTTGCGGTACGAGGCCGAACCGGCCACCAGCGAGACGTGCGGTGCGCGCTCGAAGATTTTCTCGCCCTCCTGCTGGGCCACGCAGCCGAGCACGGCGAAGCGCTTCCCTTCCTTGCGCAGTTTCTTAAAATCGTTGAGGCGGTGAAAAACCTTCTGCTCGGCTTTATCGCGGATGGAGCAGGTATTGTAGAGGATGAGGTCGGCCTCCTCTTCGCGCTCGACCTGCGCATAACCCTCGGAGATGAGTGTGCCCACGACCTTCTCGGAGTCGTGGAAGTTCATCTGGCACCCGAAGGTCTCGATGTAGAACGTCTTTTGCGCGGAACTCACAGCCATCCTCACTAAACATCAGTATATCGCGGGAAATACAAAGGGCGATCACCATGGAGACACAAGAGACACAGAGAAAAATGACGGCATTGATTCCCTCTGTGCCTCTGTGCTCTCGGTGTCCGCCGTGGTGAAACTCACTTCCCCAGCAATTTCTCGATCTCCGACTCAATGGCAGCGGGCGCCGTCATGGGGGCGTAGCGCTCGACCACAATTCCCTTCTTGTCCACCAGAAACTTGGTGAAGTTCCACTTGATAGCGTCGCCGAGCAATCCGCCCTTCTTGCTCTTCAAAAACTTGAAGACAGGATGCGTGTCCGCGCCGTTGACCTCGATCTTGGAGAACAGCGGGAAGTTGACGCCGTAGTTCAGTTGGCAAAAAGACTTGATCTCCACGTCGGAGCCGGGCTCCTGGCGGCCAAACTGGTCGCAAGGAAAACCCAGCACTTCGAAGCCGCGGTCTTTGTACTTGGCGTACAGCGACTGCAGACCTTCGTATTGCGGCGTGAATCCGCACTTGCTGGCGGTGTTGACGATCAGCAGCACCTTGCCTTTGTAGTCGGCGAGTTTTTTGTTGCGGCCGTTGTTAAGCTTCGCAGAAAGATCGTACAGGGTCATAAAGTCTCCGGAGTGGATAGTGGTTAGTGGATAGAAACAGGCTGCTCTTCTGGCTATTCACTGCCCACTATCCACTATCCACTGGTTCTTCAATACGCTTTCGCGATCACCACGCGCCGGTCCACCGGCTCGCCAGTGACGATGCACTTCCCTGCCCCGTCATATTCGTCCACCAGCGGAATGCAGCGGACGGTGGCCTTGAACTCTTTCATGCGCTGATCGCACGCGGGATCATCCTTGACGTGCGCCATCACGAACTTTCCTCCGCCTTTCTCCGCGGTAACGTCCTTCAGGATCTCCTCAACTTCGCCGATCGAGTTGGCGAGCACCGTGTTGGCTTTGAGGCGCTGTTTTGCTGCGTCGTAAAGGTTCTTCTGCATTTCGCCCAGCACCGCCGCCAGCTTCGCCGCCACGTCAGACTGCGGCAGCGGCTCTTTGGCTCCGGTATCGCGGCGCTTCAGCACGACGTTGCCCGACGCCAGATCGCGCGGACCGAGTTCCAGCACCACCGGCACGCCTCGCCGCTCCCAGTGGAAGAACTTCGCGCCCGGACTTTGCGCTTCTCGGTCGTCTACTTTGGCTCCGACATCGTTGGCGATCCGGTGCGCCGCTTCCAGGACCCTGCCTTTCTCGTCGTCCTTGCGATAGATCGGTACGAGCACAGCCTTGACCGGCGCAAGCTTCGGTGGCAGCACCAAACCCTTGTCATCAGAGTGGCTCATGATGAGCCCGCCAATCAGCCGCGTGCTCACTCCCCAACTGGTCTGCCAGACGTAGTCAAGCTGCCCATCCTTGTTCTGGAATTGCACATCGAACGCCTTGCCAAAGTTCTGCCCCAGATCGTGACTGGTGCCCGCCTGCAATGCGAAGCCGTTCTGCATCATGGCCTCGATCGAATAACTGCGGACCGCGCCCGCGAACTTCTCGGCGCTCGTCTTCATGCCTTTGATCACCGGCATCGCCATCACGTCTTCGGCAACGCCCGCGTAAATATCGAGGATGCGCAGCACCTCTTCCAGCGCTTCGTCGTGGTTGGAGTGCGCCGTGTGGCCCTCCTGCCAGAGGAATTCCGTGGTCCGCAGGAACATCCGCGTGCGTAGCTCCCAGCGCACGACGTTGGCCCACTGGTTGAGCAGCATGGGAAGGTCGCGCCAGCTCTTGATCCACTTGCCGAAAAAATGGCCGATGATCGTCTCTGACGTCGGACGAATCACGTAAGGCTCTTCCAGTTGTTTGCCGCCGGCAATGGTGACCACCGCCAGCTCAGGCGAGAAGCCCTCGACGTGCTCGGCTTCCTTGTGCAGAAAGCTTTGCGGGATCAGCAGCGGAAAGTACACATTTTGGTGGCCGGTGGCTTTGAAGCGGTCGTCAAACTCGCGCTGCAGCAACTCCCACACAGCGTAGCCGTTGGCCTTGATGACCATACAGCCTTTGACGATTTCGGCGGGTTCGGCCATGTCGCCTTGCAGAACCACGTCCTGGTACCAGGTCGCAAAATCCTGGTTGCGTGCGGTGATGGGGGATTCGGCCATGAATGGTCGCTTTCGTTCCTTGTGATTTGAAGAATGTGCTGCTTTTTAGATTATGACAGGTGGATTACTTTTCACCACGGAGGCACAGAGGACACAGAGAAAATTCGAGATACAGCAAAACACGAACATGCAAGAGGCGGCCGAACGAGAGCGCAATTCTCCCTGATCGTCCATACACCAGCGCCGTAGGCGCGACATAAGTTAGCCCAGCCGTTTACGGCTGGGTCAGTAGAACACAATGCATTCGAGTGCCGTATGCTGGGCACCATTTCGGGCATTCTCCCGCTGCCGTCCGGCAGAGAGGGCCGGTGCAACGCTTCTATCTTGCACCGTACGGCGCAATGATGTTAGGCTAACGCAACTCATCAATCTCATATAGGTCTCTGGCCTGATGGCCAGGCACTTCCATGCGGAGCACTCCGATTTGCCGGAGGGCGTTGAGGCAGTATCTCAATTTCGACCACAGTAAAGAGGAAGCGTATGCGGGCTGGATTTGACGGGCTTCGACAACAGCGGAACTTCATCGGGGCGATGCTATGCGGTTTAGGGTTAGTGCTGTGTGCATTTTCCAGCTGCGCGTCAGCTCAGACTCTTGCCGCCAAAGGGCCGCAGTGCTTTGCGATCCAGGTGAATCTCAACGGGCAGCCCATCGCCGGACCGCAGGCAGTCGACTTGAAGACCCGCAAGATGCAGGACACGGTTGCGCTCAAAAACACGTGCTTTCTGCTGCCCAGCGCCATGCAGGAGAGCGAGTTGATCGAGGTGTCTTTTACGGTGCCGGGGAACAGCATTCAAATGTCCGACGTGCCCACGCAGTTTTTCAATGGGCAGTGGGTCGTGGAACTGGCTGACAAGAAGTTCTCCAAGGACGTGTCGGTTCCCAAGCATGCCAACGTCAGCGAGGTCTGTGCGGTCGCCTTCCACGGATCGGACACGGAACAGACCCTCGCGCAGCCACACTGCCGTACGCCGCTGGTCACCAAGGCGGCCAACTGATCCAGCCGGTGTCACCGCCCGCAGCTTAGCCCAGCCGTTCACGGCTGGGTGGGTTCGCCCCGTTTCCTACCAGCTTCAGGAACTCAGCGTGAACGCGCGTGTCGTCCGACAATTCGGGATGGAAGGTCGCGGCCATCACACTTCCCTTCCGCACCAGGACAGGATCGCCGTCCCGCGTGGCGAGAACCTCGATGCCCTTCCCAACTCTCTCGATGCGCGGCGCGCGAATGAACACCATCTCCAACGGAGCGCCGCCCAGCGTGCTGGGCGCCGCGACGATGCTGGAGTCAATCTGGCGCCCGTAGGCGTTGCGGCGAATCGTGATATCGAGCGCATCCAGGCCGAGCTGAGCAGGGTTCTCCACCTGCTTCGCCAGGATGATCGCTCCTGCGCAGGTGCCAAAGGTTGGTTTGCTGTGGACGTACTCGTCCAGCTTGCGAAGGCAAGACTCGTTGAGCAGCTTAAGGAAGGTCGTCGATTCGCCGCCGGGAATCACCAGGCCGTCGATTTCGTCGAACTGCTCTGGCTTGCGCACCAGTATGACTTCGGCGCCCAGTTCTTCCAGGCGTCGGCGGTGGGCATCGAAATCACCTTGCAGGGCGAGGACGCCGATTGTCATAAGGACGCTTTTCGCTGTTCTCTATTCGCTTTTCGCCAGAGATGCTGGCACAGATTTCTGCGAGACTCGTACTCCTCGGAGCGACTGCAACAGCGCAGTCAGCATCTGGCGAATGCTACGCAGCTCTTTTGATGCGGAGGTATAGTCGGAAGGACTTAAGAAACCAAGGTCATTAGCCAAGCGAAGGTGGTTATGCAGCTCACTTGCAGAACCCATCGCGATTTGCACATAACGAGCCAGTTCCGCATCGCCCCAACGGCCACACCCTTCCGCAAGATTCGCGCCAATTGAGCCGACCGCTCTGCGGACTTGAGACGTGAGGCAGAAGATTTCAGCTCGAGGAAACGACTCGGTAATGCGATAGAGCTTTATTGTGAGACTGTGCGCCTTCTGCCACACTTCCAGGTCTTCAAAATTTCTCACAAAAACTCTCCAATTCTGCTTCTGGCGAAAGGCGAATGGCGAAAAGCGCATGGCGGCTTTATCACCATCCCCGCGTCTGCAGCAGGTCTTTCTCCTCGATGGCGCCGATGGCGAGTCCCTTCATCGCGCCCGTCATCTGCTCGCTGACTTCGGCTATCACCTTGGGATCGTCGTAGTGCGTGGTCGCGATCACGATGGCGCGCGCGCGTGATTCGGCTTCTTCGCGTTCCGCGTTCAGGCTGAGGTCGAGCGCCGTCGCTCCGCCCTTCATGAAGATGCCAGAGCCGACGAAGACAGCCTCGGCTCCGAGCTGCATCATCAAGGAAGCGTCGGCCGGTGTAGCGATGCCGCCGGCGGAGAAATTCGGCACCGGCAACTTCCCTGCCCTGGCGACGATGCGCACCAATTCGTACGGCGCCTGATGGTTCTTCGCGGCAGCGAACAGCTCTTCCTCGCTCATCACCGTAAGTTGACGCATTTCTTTAACTATCTGTCGCATGTGCTTGACAGCATGGATCACATCACCGGTGCCCGCTTCGCCCTTGGTGCGGATCATGGCCGCCCCTTCGGCAATGCGGCGCAGGGCCTCACCCAGGTTGCGCGCGCCGCAAACGAACGGAGTCTTGAAGGCGTGCTTGTCCACGTGGTGCTCCTCGTCGGCGGGGGTCAGCACTTCCGACTCGTCAATGTAATCAACGCCGAGCTCCTGCAGGATCTGGGCTTCGGCAAAGTGGCCGATGCGGCACTTCGCCATCACCGGAATGGAGACTGTGCTCATGATCTGCTTGATCAGCTTGGGATTGGCCATGCGCGACACGCCGCCCTCGGCGCGAATGATGGCAGGCACGCGCTCCAGCGCCATGACCGCAACCGCGCCGGCCTTTTCGGCAACCTCGGCCTGCGCAGCGCTCATCACGTCCATGATGACGCCGCCCTTGAGCATCTCGGCCAGTCCGGTCTTCAAACGCAGGCTGGTGTTGTGTCCGTTGTTCTCTGACATAAACTTCTCCCTGGCTCGAAGCACTTAGCCGTTGGCAGTTAGCATCTCGTGTCAGTTGAGGAGGTTTGTCTGAATGCTACGTGCTAACGGCTAGGCATCGCTGCGATCCTGTAATCGGCGAACTTTTCATTTTACTCTGCGCCGATGCGCGGCGTAACCCCGTGCCATCCCAGTAACGGTTTGATTCAGTTCTCCGCGTGACAGCTCCTATACTTACCTCATTCGTATGCAGACTTGCGAAATCGTGTCGATGACGGGACGGGACTGGGATGCAGTCCGCGAAATCTATCTGCAGGGGATCGCGACCGGTAATGCCACGTTTGAAAAATCTGTGCCAGATTGGAAGGAATGGGACGAACGGCATCTTTCGACTTGCCGACTCACCGCGCGCTGGGAGAACAAAGTCCTGGGTTGGGCCGCGCTGAGCCGCGTCTCCAGCCGGTGCGTTTATGGAGGCGTTGCCGAAGTGAGCATCTATGTCGCTGAGGAAGCGCGCGGCCGCGGGATTGGGCGTCGATTAATGGCCGCGCTGGTGGAGGCTTCCGAACAAAATGGCATCTGGACCCTGCAGGCAGGAATCTTCCCCGAGAACACGGCCAGTATTAACCTGCACCAGCAGGCTGGATTTCGAATTGTGGGCAAGCGTGAGCGGATCGGCCGCATGGATGGCCGGTGGCGCGACACGCTGCTGATGGAACGCAGAAGCGCTGTGGTGGGCGTCTAGAGCCGCGCGCCGCTACGTCGCGTCGCTGTGCTTTTTCTTCAGGTACTTGGCGAACATGCGGTGGGCGTCGATCTCGATGAACGTCGCTTTGCCACTCGCCAGGACCTCCCCTTCGCGATTGCGAATTTCGGCCGCGCGAAAATGCTCGCGGCCTTTCACGCCCACATCCCATCCCTCAACCAGCAGAGGCTTGAATAGTGGCACGGGTTTCAGATAGGTGATTTCCATCTTGCTGGTGAGCGCAATCAGGTTGTGCAGCTTGCTGACCTTTCCCATGGCTTCGTCGAGGATGGTGGCGATGATTCCCCCATGCGCGTGTGCCGGTGGACCGACAAAACGCCGTTGCAGCCGGAAGCGGCAGACGAAGCGCTGGTGCTTTTTGTCGAGCACAAACTTCAGCCTGAGTCCGGCTTCGTTAGCGGGACCACAACCAAAACAATTGTTGGTGAACTGCTGTTTCTTCAGCTCGTGACCGTGAACTCGTTCCTGCCGGGGCATGTAGTCAGAATGAGGCAGAGTCGTGTGGTGGTGCAAGTGGGAGGAGGAAGCAGTCAGCAGTCAGCAGTCAGCAGTCAGCCATGCGGCTTAGGGAAATTCTGATTAAGCTAGACGAAATCCCTTGGCGGCTAAAAGCCGGCTCTCATCGATCCCGCCTAAAGCGGGCTTGAAGAGGGCGTGTGAGAACCGTGCCGCCCCTACGGGGCTCAGATCAACTTCCCACTCTACCCAGCACTCCGCCTTCGGCTGCGTGCTGGGCTAGACTGAACCGCCCCCTTGGGGCTAGTTTTCCGCACGCTCGTTCCACTGTCGCAAACCAACCGTAGTTCTCACACACCCTCTGAAGGCCCGCACTACCCGAACGACATCCCCGGCTGATGGCTGATGACTATTTCAAAACAAGTGCGGGTTGCTCGGGTTTCCGGAATCAATCGTAATCTGGTCGTCTGTGTGGCGTCGCGCGTACCAGCATGGCCTGTTGCCCATCTGGGGAAACAGCGAGTTCGCGCAACTCACATCGTGATCGCCGGCATAGTCGAATTCGGTCTTACCGCTCTTGAGCTTGACAGAGTAATACGTGTGTACGGTCACGCTGCCAAAAGTGTCACGCGCGGGGATTTGAAAGCGGACGGAGAGAAAGTCGCCCAGGTATAGAATGCCCAGCACCGCGACCACGATGAGGAGCTTTCGCTTCAAGCTTCGACCTGCCGCCGCGGCTCAATTGTAAATCAGCGTGGAGGCAGGTTGTGCGGTGGGGAATGAGCGATGCTTTCCTTAGCCGGGATTATTCATCAGGGCTTGACGCTTTGAAGGGGCACGGCTTCAGCCGTGCCGTAAAGCTGCCTTTCTTAGGATGGCCTTTAGCCGCTGAGGGACTTCGATTTGGAGACCAAGTGCGAGTGCCCGCAGGGGCTGAAGCCCAACTCACCACGCACCCGTGACGGCACGGCTGAAGCCGTGCCCCTTCAAAGCTTCCCGCCCTCAGCTACCGAAACAGATGAATAATGCCGGTTTACCAC
Source organism: uncultured Acidobacteriaceae bacterium (assembly GCA_963831675.1). Taxonomy (GTDB): domain Bacteria; phylum Acidobacteriota; class Terriglobia; order Terriglobales; family Acidobacteriaceae; genus Bog-257. Next base: position 271,136 of record CAWHRM010000009.1, on the reverse strand, counting down.
TCGGGAGTTAGCTGTCGCGAAAATGTCCTCGCGGGAATGGGTTGAGTTCCGCCGTGTTCGCGCATCATAATGACACAGGGATGATGCGGTGAGGCATGGGTGAGCCGCGTCGAACAACAACCTACCTCATAAATCGATTCGGACATGCGGCCCGGCTGAAGCCGTGCCCGATACAAAGCGATTGATGAGATCGGTTGAGTTACTTCTGCAAAAATAGCTTCTCCGCTGCGCGTGCCGGCAGGCAGGCAAGGCGGAAGCACGAAGGCAATAACTTGAGTCGCGGAGTCAGCAGTCGAACGCCGAGGACCTCGCAAGGTGGCGGGGGACGTGGTCCCACGGTCAAATGGCCTGGCGGGGGTGGTGGCGGAGGAGGCCGCGGCGGCGATGACCCGCCGAGCTACAGCGAACGCCTGCGCCGTTACCGCCTGGGTGTGATGCTGGCACTCTCGTCCGTGGTGATGCTCTTCGTCTCCTTCACCACGGCCTACGTCGTACGCAAAGCAGGCGCCGTTTGGGACCCGGCTCGCAACGACTACATCAGCAACTGGGCGCCGCTGAACCTGCCTATCAGAATTCTGCTGCTCAACACCTTTATCCTGGTGCTGAGCAGTCTCACGCTGGAGATTGCCCGCCGCCGCGCGGCCGAAGATGTAGCGCTGGCGCCCATTGTCGATATTCCTGGAATTCGCGTCAGCATCAGCCGCGCCCTGCCGTGGCTGTGGACGACCATCGTGCTGGGCCTGGGCTTTCTCGCCGGACAGGCCTATGCGTGGCAAGAACTGCGGGTGGCCAACGTCACGTTTGCCACCAACGCCAGCAGCTCGTTCTTCTTCATCCTGACCGGAGTCCACGCGGTGCACCTGCTCGGCGGCATCCTGGCGCTGTTGTACGCCGGAGTGACCTACTGGCTGCATCGTCCACCAGAAACGCGGCGCATCGTGATTGATGTGACTGCATGGTACTGGCATTTCATGGGTGTGCTGTGGATTTACATCTTCGCGCTACTGTACTTCGCGCGGTGAGAATGCTGCCCGTTTTGGAAAGACCATTTTGTTAAGAAAAGTAAATTTCCTTGCATTCACTTTTGTACTTTACCTAGCATAAAAGCAGAGTTGGGCGTCACCACCTTTGTGACGTAACCAGCCGAGGACAGTTATGAGTTTTTCCCTTCTGCCTTGCGCTCTCCTTCACAGCACAATCCATTTTTCCCAGACTTTGGGCGCAGTCGCTATGCTGGTCGCGCTCGTGGCTTGCGTTTACGGGCTGTCCGGTAGCGCTCCGGCAGCATCGTCAGCAAACGGCTATAATCAAAAGTTTCGGCAGTCGCTGTTGAAGCAATCTGTGCGGCGGGCGCACGAGGTGCGCTGCGCGGCCGGGCTGCCGTCTGTTTTCCGGGCCATGTCGAACGACAGCATCATCGTACGCGGAGCGCGCGTCCACAACCTGAAGAACATCGACTTCGAGATTCCGCACAACCCGCTGACGGTGGTGACCGGCGTCTCGGGGTCGGGCAAGTCGTCGCTCGCGTTCGACACCATCTACGCCGAGGGCCAGCGCCGCTACGTCGAGTCGCTGTCGGCCTACGCGCGCCAGTTCCTGGAGCGCATCGAGAAGCCCGACGTCGACGTGATCGACGGCATCGCGCCGGCAGTCGCCATCCGGCAGAAGAACACCACCCGCAATCCGCGCTCGACCGTCGCCACCGCCACCGAGATCTACGACTACCTGCGCCTGCTGTACGCGCGCGTGGGCCGCACCTACTGCCTGAACTGCGGCCAGGAGGTGAAGAAGGACACGGTGGACGAAGTCGCCGACCGCATCCTCGCGCTCGGCGAAGGCACCCGAGTGCAGGTGTTCTTCCCGGTGCAACCGCCGCCTCCGCCCTCGGAGCCGGAGAAGACAAAGGGCCGCCGGACCGCAAAGAAGAAGCCAACCAAGCAGGCTGACGATTCCCTGCTGAAAGAGCGCCTCTTCGAGCTGCGCAAGCGTGGCTTCAACCGGCTCTATCAGAATGGCACAGATCGTCGAGTTCTCCACTCCCGAGTCGCTGCTCGACCTCAATTTCGCCGAGCCGGTGTTCGTGCTGATCGACCGCATCTCGGTCTCACCCGAAGTCCGGGCTGCGCATCGTGGACGCGGTGGAGCAGGGATACCGCGAGGCGGGCGAAGTGCTGTTTGAGACTGCTCCGCGCGAGGGCGAAGCCGCCACAGCGCTTGCGCTTTTCGCAGCGCTTCGAGTGCAAGCAGTGCAACATCCGCTACGAGGAGCCCGAGCCGCGGCTGTTCTCCTTCAACAATCCGTTCGGCGCCTGTCCGCGCTGCCAGGGCTTCGGCAACACCATCGACTTCGACCTGAATCTGGTCATCCCGAACAAGACGCTGACGCTGGCCGAAGGCGCCATCGAGCCGTGGACCAAGCCGAAGTACCGGCCGCTCGCCACCGAGATGCGGCGCTATGCGCGCGCGGCGGGCGTTCCGCTCGATGTGCCCTGGCAGGACCTCACGGCCGAGCAGCAGAGCTTCATCATCAGCGGCGACGGCAAATTCTGGGGAGTGCGCGGCTTCTTCGAGCATCTGGAGCGCAAGAAGTACAAGCTGCACGTGCGCGTCTTCCTCAGCCGCTATCGCGGCTACTCGGTCTGCTCCGATTGTGGCGGCCTGCGGCTGCGCCGTGAAGCGCGCCAGGTGAAGATCGGCGGCAAGGACATCTGCCAGGTCTCCGCCATGACGGTGGAAGAGGCGACGCGTTTCTTTGCGCAACTGCGAGCTGACGCAGCAGGAAGCGGACATCGCCGACAAGCTGCTGGAGGAGATCAACGACCGGCTGCGCTACCTGAACGACGTCGGCCTGGAATACCTGACGCTCGACCGCCTGGCGTCGACGCTGTCCGGCGGCGAAGCGCAGCGCATTCAGCTGGCGACGTCGCTCGGCTCGCGGCTGGTGGGCACGCTCTACGTGCTCGACGAGCCTTCGATCGGCCTGCACAGCCGCGACACCGAGCGGCTGATCAAGATCCTGCACGACCTGCGCGATCTGGGAAACACGATCCTGGTGGTGGAGCACGATGCCGAGATCATGCGCGCCGCCGATCGCATCATCGATCTCGGTCCCGGCGCGGGCGAGAACGGCGGTCACCTGATCGCCAGCGGCACCTACGACGAGATTCGAGGCAATCCCGCTTCGCTGACCGGGCGCTATCTGAGCGGAGAGCTGCGCATCCAGATGCCGTCGCAGCGGCGGACCGGCACCGGCCGTAAGATCAAGCTGATCGGCGCGCGGGCCCACAATCTGAAGAAAGTGAACGTCACCATCCCGCTGGGAATGCTGGTCTGCATCACCGGCGTCTCCGGTTCGGGCAAATCCACGCTGGTGCATGACGTGCTCTACAACGCGCTGGCGGCGCAGAAAGGGCAGATCACGGGCGGCCCGAAGGCGGAAGTGGACCGCGTGCTCGGGGCGGAGTGGATCGACGAGGTCGTGCTGGTCGATCAGTCGCCGATCGGCCGCACGCCGCGCTCCAATCCGGTGACCTACATCAAGGCCTTCGACGCCATTCGCGAGCTGTTCGCTTCCCTGCCCGAAAGCAAGAAGCGCGGCTACGCCGCCGGACATTTCTCCTTCAACATTCCCGGCGGGCGCTGCGAGACCTGCCAGGGCGACGGCACCGTCACCGTCGAGATGCAGTTCCTGGCCGACGTCGAGCTGATCTGCGAAGAGTGCAAAGGCACGCGCTACAAGCCGGAGATCCTGGAGATCCGCTATCACGGCAAGAACATCCACGAGGTGCTGAACCTGACGGTGAAGGAGGCGCTGCACTTCTTTTCCGGCGTGCCGAAGATCGTGGACAAGCTGCGCGTGCTGGAAGAAGTCGGCCTGGGCTACCTGCGGCTGGGCCAGTCGGCCACCACGCTGTCCGGCGGCGAGGCGCAGCGCATGAAGCTGGCGGCGCACCTGCAGCCGAAGCTGCGCGATATCGGAAGCCCGCAGGCGAGCAGAACAAGCGCCACCCGCGCATGCTCTACATCTTCGACGAGCCGACCACCGGCCTGCACTTTGACGATGTGAGCAAGCTGCTGGCGGCCTTCCGGCGTCTAATCGAAGCAGGCGGATCGATTGTGGTCATCGAGCACAATCTCGACGTCATCAAGACGGCCGACTGGGTGATCGATCTCGGCCCGGAGGGCGGCGCACGCGGCGGAGAGGTGGTGGCCGTAGGCACGCCGGAGAGCATCGCGAAGGCGCCGAAACTCCTACACCGGTCAATGGCTGGCACGCGTGTTGCCGAGCAAGGCGCCGGAGGTGCGTCAGCAGGTGGTGTCGTGATTGGTGTGCTGTACACTTCCTGAGTGTCATCCTCGAGCGCTATGAGCGGGGTCGTAGTACGTCCTGTACTTCGAGTCGCTCGAGCGTGATTTGACACCGAGGGTGATTAACAATCCAGAGCTAAAGCCCGGCTTAACTGCAGTGTTGCTTCAGCCGCCTGAAAGGCCCGTACTTCCACCGATGAGTAGTCGCGTTTGCGGACCGCGAAGCACAATACGGCGATTCTGTCTCCAGCTGCGCGACTCTTGCTCTGCGCTCTCGCGACCGTTTGCGTCTCGGCACAGGAGAGCAAGCCCACCATCCGGCATCATCGCGTCGAAGAGACCGTGCCCGAAGACGCCAGCTCGCCTGAAGTCGACCAGGCCGAAACCGCGATGCAGCACAACGACTTCGCTGCCGCGGAGTCGCTGCTCCAAAAAGCGGTTGCGGCCAAGCCCGACGACTATCGCGCCTGGTTCGATCTCGGCTACGTCTACAACGCGACCGAACGCCTGCCGAGGCCATCGACGCTTATCGCAAGTCGGTTGCAGCCAAGCCGGACGTCTTCGAGTCGAACCTGAACCTGGGGCTGCTGCTGGCGAAGCAAGGCGACAACGCCGAGGCCGCGCAAGTATCTGAAGGCGGCAACCCAGCTGAAGCCGACCGCGCATCCTGACGAGGCCTGGCGCGCGCCTGGCAGGCGCTGGGGCGAGTGCAAGAAGCCGACTCCGCAGCAGGCCCTGGCAGCGTACGCCGAAGCGGCCAAGCTCAATCCCGAAGAATCCCGAGCCTCATCTCGCCGCCGCGGTGTTGCTGGAAAAGCAGAACGATCTCGATGCTGCCGCGCGTGAGTATCAGACCGCCGCGAACCTGGATCCGAAGTCGCGAGCTGCCCTTTCCGGGCTGGCGAACGTCTACATCGCAGCAGAAGAAGTACCCGGAGGCCGAAGCTGCGCTGCGCAAGCTGCTGGACGCCGATCCGCAGAACAGCTCCGCGCGTGTGCAACTGGCACGCGTGCTGGCAGCGGAAGGCAAGAACGACGAGGCAGCGCGAGGAACTGCAGAATGGACTGCAAGGCAATTCCCCGGCGACCCGTGTCGCGCTGGAGCTGGGAACCCTCTACCTCAAAGCCGGCAAGAACGCCGAAGCCGAACAGCAGTTTCGCCTGGCGGTGCAGAGGCTGCCGAAAGACGCGGAGGCCCACTACGCCCTGGGTTCTCTGCTGATGCATGAAAAGAAGTATCCCGAAGCGCAACAGGAACTGCTGATGGCGGTTAAGCTGAAGCCCGACCTGGCGACGCATACGGCAATCTGGCGGTAGTGGCCGCCGCGAACAAGGATTACCAGCTGGCCTTGAAGGCGCTGGACGACCGCGCAAAGTACCTGCCGGAGATTCCGGCCACCTATTTCCTGCGGGCCACCACCTTCGACAACTTGAAAGCCATACCCCAGGCGGTGGAATATTATCAACGGTTCCTGGCGGCGGACGCCGGCAAGTTTCCCGACCAGGAGTGGCAGGCGCGCCATCGGTTGATTGCGCTCGATCCGAAACACGCGGACAAGTATCGGAGTCAAGAAGTAGCATGCGCGCCTCGTTTCGATGTCGGTGATGGTTTTCGTGCTCGCAGGCCTGGCGTGGCGGGCGACGAATCGAATCCGGCGACTGAAGGCCCGGGCTGACGGCGCCCACGGCGGCGAACAGGCCAAGCTATGCCTGGAGTATGCCCACGTGCAGCTGGAGGATGCCGACCGTCTGTTCACAGGGCGACGTGGACAAGGGACAAGCCGAGATTCGCGAGGTCGTCGAGTACGCGCACAAGGCGGCCGACGCAGCTTCCGCTTCCGGCAAGCACCTGAAAGAGACCGAGATCAAGCTGCGCAAACTGGCCGAGCGAATGCACGATATCGGCGAGTCGCTGGCCTTCGAAGACCGCGACCCGGTGCGTCAAGCCGTGGACGAAATTCAGCAGATCCGCTCCGAGTTGATGGTGCGGATGTGGGGACCGCAAGCGGAACCGAAGGGGGAATCATGAATGCGTCAGACCAACGGCTGATGTTGCTCGCTCTGCTGTCTGCTCTGCTTGCTCCGTCCATGCCGCGGCGCAGCACCGCGATCCGCTGAACGAAAAAGAAGTCGACGAAATGCGCGAGACGGCCGACTAGCCCGACAAACGGCTGGAGCTGATGGTGAAGTTTGCCGCGCCCGCATGGCGTCAATTGACGCAGCTGCGGGCGACGCCAAGACCGCGAAGGACCGGCCCATGCAGATCCACGACTTGCTGGAGGACTTCACCTCCCTGCTGGACGAGATCGACGACAACGTCGACATGTATGGGTCGCACAAGGCCGACATGCGGAAAGGCCTGACCTGCTGATCGAGGCCGAGAGCGAATGGCAACTGCAGCTGCGCCATTTGAAGGAACAGTCGCCTCCGGAAGAATTGGACCAGTATTCGTTCGTGCTGACCAATGCCACCGAAGCGGCAAAGGACAGCGGCGACTGCCCGCCAGGAGCTTCAGGAGCAGAATGAATTGGCGAAAGAGAAGAAGCTGACGAAGATCTATTCGGAGCGGCCGGACTGCGGGTGAATCAGAAATTCGTTTACGAACTCGACGGGCTTCGATTCTCGTCTCAGGCCTAAAGGCCATGTTTTCTTGGTGCGATTCGCACGGCTGAAAGCCGTGCCCTGATACAAAGCTCTGGCTTTATGCAAATAACTTACGACTCAGGACACTAACTTCGGCGAAGAGCAACAGAAAGGGCCGCCACTTTCCCCCTGTGGCGGCCTTTCCTAATGTTGACTTTGCAGCCTCAGACAATACCAGACCTTCCGGCAGCGACAATAGCACGCCACCAATATTTGCAACTAGCTCTCAGAGCGGGGCAGCACTTCTGACTGAAAACCAACGTCCGGATGCAGCTGAAGATGCCTGGCGATGCGACCCCATGAACAAGCTTGCCCGCGGGTCGTGATACGTTAATAACATCTTGCGGGCAAACCTCGACAGTTTTTGCAGAAAACCTATCGCGAACTGCGTCCGCGCGCGGCCATGCCGGAGTTCCGGGTCGAGTTCTATCCCTTTGCCAACGTGAACAGCACGATTCGCCTGCGCGATGGCGTGATTCACGTCCGCATTTCGGATCTGCTGGAGGGCGCGCCCGAAGCGTGATCGAGGCGATCGCGCATATCCTGCTGGCCAAGATCTACCGCAAGCCGATCGAAGCCGCCCATGCTGACCCGCTTATCGCCGCTACGTCTGCAGTCACGACATCACGCACCAAGGCGCACCTGGTGCGGCAGGTGCGCGGGCGAAAGCGGATCGAATCGGCACGGGGATTCTGATCTATCGACCTTGAACGAAGTCTTCGAGACCTCAATCAGCGGTTCTTTTACGGGCTTGCTGGCGCGGCCGCTGATGACGTGGAGCCGCTTCGTTCGCGCGCAACAGCCTGGCGCATTACGATCCCGCGCACAACGCCATCGTGGTCAGCCGGATCTTCGATCACTCCCGCGTGCCGCGCTATGCGGTGGAGTACATCGTGTATCACGAGATGCTGCACCTGAAGCATCCGGTGAAGCTGCGCGGCAGCCGCCGCTGCGTGCACGGGCCGGAGTTCCAGGCGGAAGAAAAGCTGTTCCCGGAATTGGAGAAAGCCAAGGCGTTTCTGAAGCAGTTGTGATCAGTTGTCTGTCCGCTGCGATGGGTCGTGGGTATCATTCGCCACCGTTCTTTGGTCTTTCCAGTTCTCTTGCACAAACTGGACCAGGGTTTGCGGTGTGATCACACCTTCGACTCGATTGACATGGCTGCGGCTCACCACCGGTAGCAAGCCGGGATTCTTGGCCAGCCGATCCAGCACGCGTTCAAGCGAGTGGTCCGGATGAACATGCGCGTGGTTGTCGCTGACGATGGTTGAGATGGGAGCTTCAGCGGCGCCCGACTTGAGCGCGTGCTCGATGTGATCGCGGGTCACGAGGCCGAAATAGATCCCATCGCGGCCTACCAGCAGGCTCGGAGTATCGGCTTTTGCCGCGATCAGAGTTGCCTGTTGCATCGTGGTGTCCGGTGAAACCAATTTGAATTCCCTGGTCATGATGTCCCGGGCGCACCAGGGGACAGTTTCCGGGTGAGCGTCCAATTGAGGCATGTGCACGTGGTCCTGCTCCAGCAACGCGTGGTACAGCGGAACCGGCTGATATCGCTTCGAGATCGCGAAACTGATCATGTTGGCGATCATCAGCGGCACCAGGACCTGGTAATCCTGGGTGAGCTCAAAGATCATGAACACCGACGTCATGGGCGTACGGATGATGCCGGCAAACAGAGTGCCCATGCCGACCAGCGCATACGCTCCCGGATCGCCGGTAGGAAACGGAGCAAAGCGGTGCATGAGAACTCCGACGGTGCCGCCGGCCATCGCTCCCAGATAAAGGCTGGGCGCGAAGACGCCACCCGCATTGCCCGAGGCGTAGGAGACGATGGTGGCGACCAGCTTTACCAGGCACAGCAGCAACATGGTTTTGAGCAGGAGACCGCCGTTCATCGCCTGGTCCACGTACTGATAGCCAACGCCCATGACCTGCGGGAAAAAAATCAGAATGACGCCGATGACGAGACCGCCCATCGCAGGCTGGAAGATCTTGGTGCGCTTCGGCATTGCCAGAAAAAAAGCGCGGACGCGCAGCAAGCCTTTGCAAAAAGCCAGCGACACGATGCCGCCGGCAATGCCAAGCACGAGGTAGGCAATCAACTCCGCCGGGTGGACCAGGTGATAGGCGGGAACATGAAAGATGGGACTGTTGCCGAGAATGGAGCGCTCGACGATGACGGACGCCACCGAAGCCACGACCGTCGAACCCAGCAGGGCGGCGTTCATGTCTCCCATGATCTCTTCCAGAGCAAAGATGACGGCCGCGACGGGAGTATTAAACGCCGCGGATAAGGCGGCTGCGGGAAGCGACCGGCACCAGGCTTTGTACGCGCGCCGGCGACAGGTTAAACCACCTTCCGATGGAGGAGGCGATGCCGGCGCCGATCTGCACCGATGGACCTTCCCTTCCCATGGAATGGCCAGAGCCGATGCATAGCGCGCCCGTCAGAAACTTGCCGAATGCCGTCCGGAACGGGATGTTGCCTTGATTCAGATGATAGGCAGCCTCGGTTTGGGGGACCCCGCTGCCACGAGCGTCTGGAAAGAATCTGGCGAGCAGGAAGCCGGTGACCAGGCTGACCAGGGTGGGAACCAGAATGTAGCGCAGATACGACGGCGAGATGCCGAACAACCCGTAGTTGACACCCCGGATGGCCAGGGTAAACAGTACAGCCGCCAGACCGGAAAGGACGCCGATGATGATGGTCAGCGCCAAAAAGATGTGGTTCTCGCGCAGGCGCAACCGCTGCAGGAACGGCAGGTCAATGGTGTTCATGGCTGCGCACCGCCATGCTTCTGGCCAATCAGAAGAAGGGCTTGATCCAGGTCTTGCGGTTGTCCGCATGCGGCTGACGTTGCTTTTTCAATTTCGTAGATCAGTTCCACCCCGGACCTTGTCAACTCGTTATCAGGAGGACGGCCGGCGACGTAGCTCGGGATCGAGCGCGAGAGTCTGTCCTTAAGGGCGCCCAGTTGTGCAATCTCCTGGCTGTCCGACTGTTCGACGAGGCAGCCTTCCAGCCGCCGGTGAGCTTGGTCGAAGCCCTGAAGCAGACGCTCCTGCCTCTCTTGCTTTGTGATATGCGGCTCCAATGGATCGCCCGATAGAACCATCTCGGTCATCACCAAGAGCTGGCGCGACTTCTCGGCCTGCGGGTTTACGTCCAGAGCGGCTTTTAGATATCGATCAGCCTCCTGGTAATTTCCCAGACTGAAAGCGGTTTCGCCCGCTTCGGTCAGCGCGTCCACATTGTTCTTATCCAATGCAATCGCTGCGGCGTAATTCTTCAATGCATGCTGCGGGTCCCCGGCTTGCAGGAAAAGCCGAGCCACTTCCACATGGGCAGCGGCTGACGGGGGCAGGTCACCTTCCAGAATAATCAGCTCAGAAAGTGCAGTGTTGCGCGCCTGACGTCCAGCAGGAAGCGAATCAGTTCAGCTCGCACTTGCCGTTTCTGCTCATCCATCTCGGCTCCCGTCCAGCGGCCGTAAAGCGCATTTCGGTAGTAGTGCACGGCGTCATCAACTTCTCCACGTTTGGCGGCTAGCCTGGCCATTTGCAGGTTGATCTCGGCATCTTCGGGTTCGGATTCGCGCAAACGAAGCAACGTCTGCTCCGCTTCCGCATCGTGATTGCCAGCTGCTAGAGCGGTGGCCAACGCCAGCGTATAAGTCCGGTTTCCCAGGGCGTCCGTCGTTGCTTTGCGAAAGGACTCGATGGCTCGTTCGACCTTCCCGGAGCTGAGTTGGCGCTCCCCCTCGTCGTACCAAATGGCAGCGATTCGAGCATCCAGTTGTTGTTCCTTTGCTGCCATTCTCTTGGTGAAGGCGAATACCCCGATTGCAATAACCCCCAGAGCGATTAACAAGAGGAGCTCTCGGTTCAAGACACGAAATGTCTTTATTTCATCCACAAAAAGCATCCTCCGGAGGATGGGGGGTTACCACAGATCCACGCCGAAAGCCGAATACGTCCTGATCGCCGATCCTATTCAAAATATCCCGCTCCTATACACAATCCACCAGCTGACGAAGGCGGAGGCGAGGGTCTCAAGATCGGCCCCACCCGAGGGGCAGGAATACTGCTCCGAGGCTCAAAATGGTCAACAGCAGCCAGAAGCATTTTCGCTGAGTGCCAGCGTCAGAATCCACATTTCTCCTACCGTCAGTTTTCTTAGTTCGCCCAATGTCCCAAGCGATCGCGCCGGCAATGAAAAAGAGAGAAGCTGATTGACCTCTCCCTGTCATCTTACGTCGCTGCGATTTGTGTGGCCATCTGAAGCATCAGTGGAGCCTGAATTCACCTCAAGAAAGATTTGCGTAGCAACCGGTTTATTCTGGATCCCACATCGATGTGCGCTTCTTCAACATTACGCGAGACGCATCCGTATGGCAAAGGCGAACCGCCGCGAAGCATCCGGGCGAGCCTCCTTTGTAGAGCGAAGGATCTGAGCGCTCCGATTCTCCCGAGCGTAGTCGAGACAAGCGTGCGCGTCGTCAATTCCAACTGCATCACCACCGCGCAACCCGCGGATGGACGCCAGTTTCACTGCTCCCTATAATGAAAAGATAGCCCGCGCAGTTTTCAATTCCGTAACCAGTTGAGGGAGAAACAGGGAGTGCCGCTCGACCTGAAATCAACGCTGAATCTGCCCAAGACCGACTTCTCCATGAAGGCGAACCTGCCGCAGAACGAGCCCAAAATGCTCGCGCGCTGGGAGGAGAGCGGATCTACGACCGCATCCGCGAGGCGCACCAGGGCAGCCAATCTACGTGATGCACGACGGCCCACCCTATGCCAACGGCCCGATCCATCTGGGCACGCCCTGAACAAGACGTTGAAGGATTTCGTCGTAAAGTCCCGAAGCATGAGCGGTTTCGACGCTCCCTATGTGCCCGGTTGGGACTGCCACGGCCTTCCCATCGAGATCAAGGTGGACGACCTGCTGGGCCGCAAGAAGCTGGACATGGATCCCCTGGCGGTGCGCGAAGAGTGCCGCAAGTACGCCCAGAAGTACCTCGATCTGCAACGTGAGCAGTTCAAGCGGATCGGCGTCTTCGGCCGCTGGGACAAGCCGTACTCCACCATGGACCCGCAGTACGAGAGCGTGGTCCTGCAGACCTTCTACTCGTTCTACGAACAGGGCCTGGTCTACAAGGGGCTGAAGTCGGTCTACTGGTGCATCCACGACAAGACCGCGCTGGCCGAGGCCGAAGTCGAATACGAGATGCACACCAGCCCCAGCATCTGGGTGCGGTATCCGCTGACCAGCGATCCGGCGAAAATCGATCCTGCGCTGGCCGGCAAGAAGAACGTCGCGACCATCATCTGGACGACCACGCCGTGGACGCTGCCCGCCTCGATGGCGGTAACGTTCGCGCCGGACGCCGAGTACGTTGCCCTCGATACCGGCGAATGGACCTACATCGTCGCCAAGGAACTGGCGCAGCAGACGATCGAGAAGTGCGGCGTTGGGCGAGCCGAAGAGTTGGCGCCTTCCCCGGCGCCAAGCTGGAGTACGCGACCTTCGCGCATCCGTTTCTGGACCGCAGCGTTCTCGGCGTGTCTCGGCGATTACGTCACCATGGACACAGGCACCGGCGCGGTGCACACCGCGCCGGCGCACGGCGCAGACGACTTTTCAACCGGCGTGAAGTACGGCATCGAGCTGCGCTGCGATGTGGACGACGCCGGCATCCTTCGCAACGGCCTACCGGAATACGACGGCCAGCAGGTCTTCAAGGCGAACCCGCTGATCGTCGAGCTGCTGAAGAGCCGCGGTGTGCTGCTGGGCATCGAGAAGATCGAGCACTCGTATCCGCACTGCTGGCGCTGCCACAACCCGATCATCTTCCGCGCCACCGAGCAGTGGTTCATCTCGATGGAGAGGCAAGCTTCCGGGCGGAACGCTGCGCAGCCGCGCGCTGGAAGAGATCAAGAAGGTGAACTGGGACCCGGCGTGGGGCGAGGAACGCATCTCCAACATGATCGCCACGCGCCCCGACTGGTGCATCTCGCGCCAGCGCATCTGGGGCGTGCCCATTGCCATGTTCCAGTGCGAAGGCTGCAACGAGTTTCTGAACGACAAGGCCGTGAATCGCGCGGTGGTCGAGCTGTTCGCGCGCGAAGGCGCCGACGCCTGGTACCGGCATCCGGCCGAAGAGATCCTGCCCGCTGGAACAAGTGCGCGAAGTGCGGCGGCACCAAGTTCCGCAAGGAGATGGACATCATCGACGTCTGGTTCGAGTCGGGATCGAGCCAGGCCGCCGTGCTGGGCCGCGAGCCCGGGCTTCCCTGGCCCGCCGATCTGTACCTCGAAGGCGGCGACCAGCATCGCGGATGGTTCCACTCTTCCCTGCTCTGCGCGGTCGGAACCAGGGGCGGCGCGCCGTATCGCCGCGTCGCGACCGTCGGATGGACGCTCGATCCGCAGGGCCGCGCCATGTCGAAGTCGCTGGGCAACACCGTCGATCCCGTCGAAATCGCCGACAAGCTGGGAGCGGAGATCGTCCGCCTGTGGGTGGCGTCGGTCGACTTCCGCGAAGACGTGATGGCCTCCGACGAGCTGATGCAGCGCATCGCCGAGAGCTATCGCAAGATCCGCAACACCTTCCGCTACATCCTGGGCAATCTGGACGGCTTCGATCCGGAGCGCGACGCGGTGACCTTTGCGGACATGCACGCGCTGGATCAGTACATCCTGCTGCGCGCTGCGGAGCTGACCAAGGACGTACGCGAGCACTACGACACTTTCATCTTCCACCGGCTGTATCAGCGGCTGAAGGATTTCTGCATCGTCGATCTGAGCGCCATCTACTTCGATGTCCTGAAGGACCGGCTCTACACGTCGGCGCCGAAGTCGCAGGCGCGGCGTTCGGCGCAGACCGCGCTGTGGCGACTTGGCGAAGCGCTGGTCCGTCTGCTGGCCCCGGTCATGAGCTTTACGGCCGAGGAAGTCTGGGGATTTCTGCCGGTCGACGGCCAGGCGGCCCGAGAGCGTGCACCTGACGCTCTTCCCGGCACCGCAGGATCTGACCGGCGCTGTGCCCGCGGGTTTCGACGCGGCCGGCGCTGGAGAGCGACTGGGAGGCTGCTGCTGGCGCGTACGTGGCGAGGCGCTGAAGGCGCTGGAGGACGGCGCGTGCCGAGAAACGCATTGGCGGGGGCCTGGAGGCCCAGGTACGTCTTGCCGCTCCGGAGAAGCTCTACCCGGTACTGGAGCGCTACCGCGATCAGTTGCGCTACCTGTTCATCGTTTCCGATGTGGTGCTGGAGAAGCTGCCGGCCAGCAACGGCGACACCGGACTGGCCATCACCGTAAACAAGGCTCCCGGCCAGAAGTGCGAGCGTTGCTGGAATTATTCGACGCACGTAGGGCGAGGACAAGAGCTACCCCACGGTATGCGAGCGCTGCAGCGCCGTCCTGTCCGAAATCGAGGCAACGGCAGCCCGGTAGGAACAGCGCGCTTTCCGGCTTGCTTCTTTCCGGCGGAGCCGGCGTCTAACAAGAAGACATGAACGGCGAGCATGAGGTAACCCGACAAGCCATGCGCAAGTACTTCTTCCTGATCGCAGCCATCGTGCTGTTGTTGGACCGCAGTCGCCAAGTGGGCGGTCGCCAGCAACATCCCGCTGCACGACAGCATCACCGTTATTCCCGGGCTACTTTCAGCTCACTCATGTAGCAGAACACCGGCGCTGCCTTCGGCCTGTTCGCCGAATCCACCGCCCACTGGAAGGTCGGCGCCCTGGTGAGCTTTTCGGTGATCGCTCTGATCATCGTCTCCGCCCTGTTGTGGAAGAACAGCCACGCGCTGAGCACCACCACCATTGGACTGTCTCTCATCCTGGGCGGCGCGACCGGCAACCTGTGGGACCGCATGATCGACCGGACATGTAGTCGACTTCCTAGACTTCTACGTGGGCAGCTATCATTGGCCGGCGTTCAATGTCGCCGATAGCGCAATCGTGATCGGCGCCATCCTGCTGGTGTCGGAGATTGTCTTCGCCAAGTCCGCCAATGAAGCCGTGAAGAGCAGTTGGTAGAAGCCGTCAGCGTCGGCTATCAGCCATCAGCTAGATCCGAAGAAAGTACTTAATGGCGGGCACCTTGAATGAATTGGCAGAACCTGACGAATCAAACCAGCCATCGGGAGTAAGGGTTGTAGTTACGATCCCCGAGGAATTCACCGGCATATCTCATCATCAACTGATCGCCCACGGAGGATTGATCGCTGACACGACAACACATGATCAGAGTGTAACGGTCTACGCATCTCTGCCCGCCTCCAATTACAGGGCATTGGTCGAAGCCATCATGATGAACACTCAAGGTCGAGGCACAATCGAACCGAAAGGCTGAGCTACCAGCCGCGCAGCGGCGGGATGATGTTAGCCCGGCGCGTGAGCGCCGGGAAACCTTCGCCAACTGGCCCTGAGCCGCAGAGCGGCGACACATTCGCCAGTGATCGATCTCACGGACTCAGCCGCAGGATCCATATAGTCTGCCTTCATGGCGGATACATACACGAAAATACTGGTTCACTGCGTCTTTAGCACAAAGGGACGCCGCCCGCTGATACGTATGCCGGAGAAACTTTGGTCCTACCTTCGCGGGATTGCTCGAAATCGTGGGGCCGATATTCTCGCCGTTGGTGGTACCAATAACCATGTGCACCTGCTCTTGGCGCTTCCATCGAGTTTGGCAATTGCGCAACTAATGCGAGACCTGAAGGCAAACTCATCGCGCCACCTCAACGAACAAATGAGCGGCTTTGCCTGGCAGGACGGGTACGCAGCGATCAGCGTGAGTCCGTCACAGGCGGACATTGTCAAAAGATATGTTGAGCAGCAAGAGCGTCATCACAACAAGCGGAGCTTCGAGAACGAGTACACCGCAATGCTGGACAAATCTGGACTGCAACATTCACCGGACTACGTCCTAGGGTAGTGCCGCCGCTCTGCGGCTGGGGTAACTGGATGAACGCCTTCCCGGCGCTCACGCGCCGGGCTAACGTCATCCCGCCGCTGAGCGGCTGGCGCAGTCGCTGAAGCAAACTTTGATCACTACGCGACTGACACGATGTTGTCTCCAAGGTCGAAACCATTGGTTGGAAGCCGAGCAACTGACAGCTGACAGCTTCTACGGCGTCCCGTAAACCTTCTTGTACACTTCGGCATTGCGCACGATGGCCTGCACATAATCGCGGGTCTCGGTGAACGGAATCGACTCGACGAACTCGTCGATGTCGCGATAATTGCCCGACGCGCGCCAATCTTCCACGCGGTCGGCGCCGGCGTTGTAGGCGGCCAGCGCGTACTCCACCTGGCCGCCAAAGTGATCGACCATCTGCGGAAATAATGCGTGCCCAAGCTCGATGTTGGTCGTCGGATCGAGCAGCGAATCGGTGCTGTAGTGCTGCAACCCGTCTTTCTTGGCTTCGCCCTTGCCGGTGCGCGGCAGCAGCTGCATCAGGCCATAGGCGTTGGCATGCGAGATGGCGCTGGGATTGAACTCCGATTCCTGTCGAATCAGCGACGCCACCAGATACGGATCAAGCCCATTCTCTTCCGAGTAGCTTCGCAGAGCGTCCCAGTACGGACGCGGGAAAAGCCCTGCCAATACGGCGAGGGCAGCGCGCTGACGTCCATCGCGAAGTACCCGCTGATGGCGTCGCTTCAGGGCCTGCAGCGCGCGGAAATACTCGCCACCGCTGGTGTAGATTTGGCGATCTCCAGCATCTCCCAGGACGGACCGCTCGGAGCTGCCGGCCTGCAACTCGCGCACCGCAAGATCGGTCATGCCGGCGTTCTCCAGCAGCTTGGCGCGGTTGTAGTGAAGATCGTCCTCCGGCGGATCGGTGATCTGCGAGCGTCGGATCGAGGTGCCGCGACGACACGATGCCTGCAGCACGCCACGTTCACCGCGGAGCCGCTGGCATAGTCGCCAGGCGCTTGCCGCGCCAGCACGGCGTAGTAATAATTGCGATAGCGATCGGTGAGCTTCTGGTAGTAGGCGCGCGCCACGCCGTAATCGCGATCGTCTTCCGCCATGCGGCCGCGCCAGTACATGGCATTGGGGACTTCGTTCGTGCCCGGATAAAACTCGACCTGCTCCTCGAAATACTTCTTCGCCTCCTCACGGCGGTTCTGCCGATAGGTCAGCCACGCGCACTTCCAATGCGCATAAGCCGCCTTGTTGCCGTTCGGAAAGCGCTCGTGAATCTCGCGGTAGTAATCGATGGCGCGGTCGTAATCCTTGCGCAGCAGATACATGTTGCCGGCGCT
This sequence comes from uncultured Acidobacteriaceae bacterium, assembly GCA_963831675.1. GTDB lineage: Bacteria > Acidobacteriota > Terriglobia > Terriglobales > Acidobacteriaceae > Bog-257. The sequence continues at coordinate 253,892 of CAWHRM010000009.1, read as the reverse complement.
CATCAGCGCCGACTCCAGCCACGGCGACTTCGGCGTGGTGGCACGCATGTGCTCCAGAATGTTGTTGAGCCGGCATCGTCATTGGCATTGCGCGCGATCTCCGCCTGCTGATACCACTTCTCCGCGCTGGCCTCGCTGCCGTCGTCGGGAATGCGATCGAGAGCCTCGCGCGCTTCGCGCGTGTTGCCATCGTTCATGTAGGCAGTTGGCCAAGCTGAATCAGTCCGCCGACTGCTGCGCCGGCCGGAGCAGGTCGACCACGTGCGGATACTCCTCGGCCGCGGCGCCCCAGCGGCGGGCCTTGTAGAGCGCGTCGGCGCTCCGCTTCAGATGCTCGGCGTAGGTGACGGGCGGCAGCGACGTCGCCTCGGGAATCTTCTTTAGGTCGGCAGCGGCCTGATCGGCAGTGTAGTTGGTCGCGTAGTTGTAGTAGACGCGCTGCAGAATCTCCGCCCCGCTGCGGCCCTGGCCGTTCTGCACGTAGGCCTTGCCGAGAAAGTATTCGGTCTCGGCGCTCGCGGGCGAGCGGTGCGCCTCCAGCAGGCGGACCGCCTCGGTCGGCTGATTCATCGCCAGCAGGGCCTTGGCGTAAGCGATGGTCGCATCGTGGGTGTAAAGCGAGTCAGGAAAGCGCGTGCCGAAATCGCGCAGATACGCGAGCGACTCCTCCGGATTGTTGCTCAAGACGTACGAGTTGCCGATGAAGAACGCGACGTAGTCCTTCAGCTCGCCGATCTGCGGCTGCGCCTTCTGCAGCGCAGCGATGGCCGCCGGATACTGGGCGTCGAGATAATGCGCATAGCCGATGGCGAACCAGGCCAGCGCTCCGGCTTCGGTGCCGGCGTGAGCGTGAGCATAGTTCTCCACTCCCGCGTACGCGGCCGGTGTGCGGAACTCCACCAACTGCCGCGCCATGGGCCGCAGATCGCTGGACGCGACGAAGCTGCGCTTCATCTGGTGCGCGCGCGTTGCCGTCACCTTCTTGCGAGGGCGATGGCTCGACTGGGCGTCGCCGACTTCTTGTGGGCGACGGTGGCTGGACTTATGCGTAGCGCTCGGTTTCTTGCTGCCCGTGGACGAAGACTTCTTCTTGGGCGCGGAGGTGCTGTCTTGCGCGGACAACCCGCTGGCTGGCAGAACCAGCAGAAAGGCCAGGAAAACTGCGACAAAGCGGAATACGAGAACTCACCCTATTCAGTTTAGCGCGATTTCTCGCAGTCACGAGTTTGCCCAATTCGTTACAAAATCGGTTCCCGTCTGTGACATCCGCGCGGCTCGCGCATCCGTACAATAGACGTGCGCTTCACCGGAGCGTTTAGCGCAGAATCAGCTGCAAACGGACGCTCGACAAGTAAAAATTTCGATTCCCCGGCTTTCCCGAAATCCGTTATTGCATAGGTACAATAGGCTTCGGGTTTATTGTTCCGGGCGTAAAATCCTGAATCTACATCAAACATGGGAACCATCCAACCAAAAGTAGCTGAACCAGTTGGCGACGAAACTAACTCTGGTTCATGCGGCCAAGGCCGGCGACATCAGCGCCTTTGAGGAGCTGGTGCAGCGGTACGACCGCAATGTTTTCCGGATTGCGCAGCACATCACGCAAAACCGCGAAGACGCGGAAGACGTGGTGCAGGACGCGTTCCTGAAGGCCTACCAGAACCTGGCGAACTTTCAGGAGCAGTCGAAGTTTTACACGTGGCTGGTGCGGATTGCGGTGAACGAAGCGCTGATGCGCTTGCGCCGCCGGCGTCCGGAGCGGATGGTGTCGCTCGATGAGGACATCAAGACCGAAGAAGATTCCATGCCGCGCGAGGTCGCGGACTGGGCGCCGAATCCGGAACAGCTTTATACGCAGGGCGAGCTGAAAGAGATCCTGGGCAAGACGATACAAGGGTTGCCGCCGAGTTTTCGGACGGTGTTTGTGTTGCGCGATGTTGAAGGCCTCTCCACCGAAGAAACGGCGGATGCCTTGGATTTGAGTATTCCGGCGGTGAAGTCCCGCTTGCTTCGGGCCCGGCTGCAGCTGCGAGAACGTTTGAGCAAGTACTTCAAAAATCGTACTGGTGGAGATGGCAAAAAGTGACCTGCTCTGATTTTCTGAAAGAGCTGACCGATTACCTCGACGACTCGATGGACGCTCAAACCCAAGGCGGAATTGGAAGACCATCTCCAGTGGTGCCACAACTGCTACGTCGTCTGCAACACGACCAAGATGACCATCGAGATTTACCGCGACTCCCAGCTTTACGAACTGCCTGACGATTTGCGCGGCCGTTTGCGCACAGCCATTATGTCGAAGTGCCAGACCCACAAGAACTGTGGAGACTCGCCCGCCCAGGATAGCGCTCCGACCACCAAGTAACGACTCTTCGTTAAACCCAACGCTTCAATTCGCATAGCACTGGTCTCTCGCTTTCCAACCCGGGAATACTGCCCGTCTTGCGAAACCTTTTTCGCGCCCTTCGAATCTAAGTAGAGGAAGTCGGGTTCCGGTCTTGGAGGGCCACTCCGCGGAACTCGGCAAGCGCCGCTTCTTCCGACAGACTTCGCTTGCGTTGGCCTGGTTCGAGGAGAAAAGTCATGAGTCTATTTGATCTAGTCTTTGGGTGTTCCCACAAACATTGCGGCTTTCCCATCACCGTTCGCGGCAAACTGCGCCGCAGTACTCCGGCGGCATCGGTAACCGGGACATACGTCGTGTGTCTCGATTGCGGCAAGGAATTTCCCTACGACTGGAACGAGATGAAGATGGTGCAGTCTAGCCCGCAGCGTGAGGAAGCGTCCGGGCCGATCACGATTCTGCCCGCCCATAAGGCAGCGTAAGTTTCGCTCATCCGTCTATCACTTGGCGAAGGGTTCGCATACTCGCGAGTCCTTGGCTGTTCGTCGCTACTTCCACAGTTCCGTGCTGGCCACTCCTGTCAGGCAATAGTACGGATCCCCGGAGTCGGCCAATCCGGTCACGGGATCGCAAGAGGTGGCCGCGCCGGTCCAACCGTAGGGATCAACAGGAACGCAGTCGTAGGCTGACCCCACAATGCCGTCAATGCACACGTCGGCGGTCCTTGCCCCGAACCTGCTAAACACCTGTCCGCCGAGCACCACCTTGTGCACTTCGAAATGAAGATGGGGCGAGTAATGGAAGATCGGCGGAGCTGCCTTGCCTGACAGCGCCACCAGGCATCCCGCCTGAACATGCGCTCCTTCGTCAAGCGGCAGGTAGACGGTTGCTGAGCATCCCGGCAAAGGGTCTGGATCGGTGACGGGAATCTTGTCCTGTCCTACATAGGTATCTAGATGCAGATAGTAGACGACGTATGGCGGAGGGATCACAGGCGGGTGGTCCGGCACGATCTCCATCACGTGGTACGCCGTTGCAGGATATCCCAATCCCACCATTCTCGTGGGATAGTGCACCGTGCCAGTCGCCACAGCATAGACCTGGGTGTCCATTGCCGCTACGTAATCGATTCCGGGATGGCCGTCGTAGAACAGATAGCCGGGACTTCCCCATCCCGAGTAACTCATGTCCGGCGCCAGGTTGATCGGCGGCGGAAATTGCACGTTCTGTACCTTGTAGCCCGCATTGCAGTACGCCGCGCCCAGGATCGGATACCCGGGACCGTACGGCGCCGTCGTCCCGCTGAAGGCGACCACCGTCTTGTTGCACCCATAAATGACGTAATGCGTGGTCGCGTCCAGCATCGAATGATCGAACGTGGAGTTGACCGGAGCGGTTGCCGAGGTAAGATGCTGGTCCTGATCGGGGACAGTGGCCTTCAGCGGAAACGTAAGCTGGTTCGACGCCGGATTGGGCGCGTCTTGCGCCGTCGCGTTACCGGCGAGACACGTCATTATGATCAGCAGACCTAAGCATGAAGCCATCCTCGAGAACTGGCGCATTTGTCCTCCACTTTCCATCCCACCGACAGACGAAAACGACCGCCGATAACAGCGGTCGTCGAATCGAAGCTTCTTGGTCTGGCCGAAGGAGACTACTTCCCTACCCCGCGACTTCCTCCAACTGTTTCTGATCGATGTCGAAATTGGAATAGACGTGCTGCACGTCGTCGGAGTCTTCCAGAGCTTCCAGCAGACGAATCATGGTGCCTGCCTGGTGGCCCTCGAGCTTGGTATAGTTCTGCGGGACCATCCCGATTTCAGCGACGTCGGGCTTGATGCCGGCTGCCTTCACTGCCTCCAGCACCGCCTCGTAGACTGAGGGATCGGTCAGGATCTCCCAACTGTCGCCATCGTCCTTCAGGTCGTCGGCGCCGGCTTCGAGGATAACGTTCAGCAGGTCGTCTTCCTTGGCCGCCGCTTTGGGGATGATGATGTCGCCCTTCTTATGGAACATCCACGCCACCGAGCCGGCTTCACCCATGTTGCCGCCATTCTTGGAGAAGGCATGGCGCAGTTCGCTGACCGTGCGGTTGCGATTGTCGGTGGAAACCTCGACCAGGATGGCCACGCCGCCGGGACCGTAACCCTCGAAGGTGATTTCTTCGTAGGAGACGCCGGGCAGCTCGCCGGTGCCGCGCTGGATGGCGCGTTTGATGTTGTCGGCCGGCATGTTCTCGGCCTTGGCCGCCGCCACCGCCCCGCGAAGCCGGGGGTTCTTCTCGGGATCACCACCGCTCTTGGCCGCGATGGTGATTTCCTTTATTAGCCGCGTGAAGATCTTGCCGCGCTTGGCATCGAGCGCGCCCTTTTTGTGCTTGATGGTTGCCCATTTGGAATGGCCTGACATGGAGAGACCTCAGATCTTGAAGAAGTTCAGATAAGTACCGACAAACGCCTCGCCCGTTTCGCAAAGAGGAGCCATGGATTCGACTCGAATCCAGCGGAAAACGGCGGGCAAACCCAGATTATAGCACCGGCAAGAATGCCATTTTCAAGCAGGCTCCGGCTCGGCAAGGCCCCTGCGGGTAGTTATTCCCGCCTCAGCCATTGGTCTTTTGGTCGCTCGAAGCTGTCCCGCGCTCATGCAGGGGCTTCATGAGTTAAGTAAGCTGCGCGATGGAGGGTATCGCGCAGCTTGGAAAATGGCCGACGCGCTTCGGCGGCCTGGTTGAGCTACTTCGAGTTTTCCGCCCCAGCGGTGACGGCCTGCTTCTGGTAGCGGCGCTGAATCTCTTCTGGCGAGACGTCTTCGATGTGGGTCCCGACCCACCACTGGTTCCCTTGCGAGTCCTCGACGCCGCCGCTGCGGTCGCCATATGCCTGATCGGTTGGCTCCTGGATAGACTTTCCGCCAGCCGCGACAGCGCGCTTGTAGACCGAATCCACGTCCTCCACATACAAGTAGAAGCTGGCTGGTCTCGGCGTCCACTGCTCCCGGGCCTGTCCAATCATGACCATGGAAGTGCCGACACGAACCTCGGCGTGCGAGACGCGACCCTTATCGTCCGCGTGCCGATAAGTCTCCTCGGCGCCGAAGGCCCGCTTCAGGAAATCGATCTGCGCCGCCGCGTCCGCCACCGTCAAGTACGGCGTGACCGTGTGGTAGCCCTCAGGAATTGGTTTAACTGCCATGATTTTTCTCCTCACCGAATTAGATTACCGTTACCGGTATTGTGCCCGATTCTGACACTCTGTGAGATGCAGGTATTGTAAAAATTTGACCTACTCTGCCAGCGGAACATGATTCAAGTGCTGGGTGCGCTGCAGCAGGTACGTTGCCGGCGTGATTCCCGCAAAAGACTGGAAGTCGTGGATGAAGTGCGCCTGATCGTAATACCCGCAGTCGAGCGCGAAATCGGCCCAATCGATCTCACCGGCCCGGTGGGCCATCTGGATCACCCTCTGGAAGCGGCTTACGCGAGAGAAGCGCTTGGGCGTCAGGCCAACCTGATCACTGAAGAGCTCGATGAACCGGCGTTGACTGAAGCCGGTCTGATCCACGACCTGCGCGACTGGGCGCCCGGCGTTGCGCAATTGCTGAATGCCGAAACTGACCACCGGATGGCGTTCCAACGGCTTGGCTAATCGTTCCAGCAGACAAGCCTCCAGGACACGGAACTTGGCTTCCGGTGCCGGAGTCGCAAGCAAGCGCTCGCGCAGTTCCGAGGCCGCCGATCCCCATAAGGCATCGAGCGCGATGGATTGATCTGTCAGTTCGCTGGCGGGCATGCGAAAGAACGGGAACGCGCCGCCCGGCCGAAAATGCACGCCCATGGTAGCCACCTGATCTCGCGTGTCGATCACGAAGTACCGGGTGCGCGGCCCGGAGACGATGCAGCCGGGCGCGGTGCTGCGACGGTGCTGATCGTCGCGGTCGTAGAGATAAATGACGTCTCGATGAAGGTTGATGACCAACTCGACGGTGGCATCCGGCAGCAGGCGTTCCATCTTGTGAGCGGGGGCAGGCCCCTGCGATAGCCAGAGCTGATCGACAAAATCCCCCAGCGGCGGCGGCGGTTTGTAACTCAGTAACTGCATGACTTCGCCTACTTCGCGGCTTTGAACAGTCCTATGATGTTGCCCTCGGGATCGGAGAACCAGGAGAATTGACCTTGCGGAATCGTGACCACTGGCATCAGCGCTTTGCCGCCCAGGGCCGTGGCCTTGTCGAGGTAGCTCTGCACATCATCCACCCCGACGTAAACCATAACGTAGTTGTGGGGCTCATGGCCAAGCGCCGTGATATGACCGTTGATTCCGCTGCCTGCGCCGGTGTCAATCGTGGTCGCCGGGCCGGCTTCTTGCATGTTCCAGTCAAAAAGCTTGGAAAAGAATTCCGCGGTCCGCGCATTGTCGCGGCAACCGATTTCAAAGTGGATGACGGGACGTCCCATGGCGGGTTCCTCCTGCGGGTCTCGGCATTCTACCGCAGTTCGGGAGTGCATAGGACGGGGATACGGAGGAAGGATCAAACCGCCAAGTGCGGCAGGGAGCGACATCGGTTCCCAGATGCATCACGACGAGTGTGGGTGAATTCGATTTGCGTTGTAGTGCGAAGGCTCAAGGCCGCGGCCCCGTTGAGATACATTGATTCCATGCACTTGATTATCAATGGCGCCGAGCAGGCGTTCGATCGTCCGTTGTCGTTGGCGGAGTTGATCGAGCAGTTGGGCATGAAGGGCGACCGCGTCGCCGTCGAACTCAACCGCGAGATTGTCTCTCGCGCGCAGTGGCCGGAAACTCAGCTCAACGACGGCGACCGGCTGGAGGTGGTGCACTTTGTTGGCGGCGGTTAGATGACCCTAGCCAAGGAGGCCATCGCGGGAAGCCAAGGTAACTTCTAAAATCTGTATATGGAACCAACTCCCAACAGCGCTGCCTTCCGGCAACCAACCGCGATTGAGCGTGCATTCAACCGCTTCTTCGGATTTCTGGTCGGGCTCGGGTTCGGGTTGAAGCACAACTATCTGCTCCAGGTGCGCGGGCGTAAGAGCGGGAAACTGTATTCGACGCCTATCGATCTGCTGGAGATGGACGGCAAGCGCTTCCTGGTGGCTCCGCGCGGGCGGACGCAATGGGTGCGCAACGCCGAGGCTGCCAACGAAGTCACGCTCAAGAAAGGAAGTTTCCGGCAGAGCTTTCGATTGCGTCCGATTCCCGATGCAGACAAACCGCGATTGCTCAAGGCCTATCTCGACCGCTTCAAGACCACGGTGCAACGATACTTCCCGGTTCCCGCGGGATCGGACGTGCAGGCGTTCGCCAGTGTTGCGGCCAATTATCCAGTATTCGAATTGCGGGATCAGGCGTAGTCAGTAGCAGCAAATCGTCGGCCTTGGGCCTTGAGCTTGCTTCATAATACGTGTCCATCCGGTTTCGGTGGAAGCGCGGGCCTTCAGGCCCGCGAGTCACGCAGACTTTCCGCATGGGCTTTAGCCCCGGCCCGCCGAATGCAGATTTATGAAACAAGCTTCGGAACACATTCCGGCCTGACGGTCAGTACCCTGCGCCTCCCGGACTTGCGGCGTAATCATCGTCACGCTTGGAGAGCGTGGGACGATCGTCGCCCGGTTGACTTCCGCTGGCCATTCTGCCCGGCATTGCTGTCGGCGGTTTGCGTCTTGCGCAGCGTGGGCTTGTCGATGTCCTGGGGCTGAATCATCTTCTTGCGATTTTCCAGCGATGCCAGCCGCGCCTTCACGTCGTTGAACTCCGAGGTGTTGACGATGTACTCCGGCCGCGCCGGCAGAATGTTGCGAATTTCTTCCTGGCTCTTCTCAATGCGATCCGGCGTTTGAGGGTGGGTGGCGAAGGCCTTGGCCAGGGTTCCGGGCTTCGTCTTCTCCTGCGCCTTGACCTTCTCGAAGAACGAGATGAAGGCCTGCGGATCGTAGCCGGCTTTGTACATGTATTGCAGCCCGAGGTAGTCGGCCTCGGCCTCGAAGCCGCGCGAGAACTTCATGAAGGTCAGCGGCAGCGCTATCTGGATGGCCATACTCGCCGCCTCGTAAATCCCCCAGCTGCCCACGAAGATAAGCGGAATAGTAGCCATTTGCGCGTAGTTGGCGCGGGTCATCTCGCGCGTAGCATGGCGGGCCGCGACGTGAGCGATCTCGTGCGCCATCACCCCGGCCAACTCGGCCTCATCATCCGCGGCCAGGATCAATCCGCTGTTCACATAGAAGAATCCGCCCGGCAGTGCGAACGCGTTGATGTCATCGGAGTCGATCACCTTGATCGTGAAGGGCACCTTCGCGTCCGAGTTGCGCACCAGGTTTTGCCCGATACGGTTCACGTACTCGGTGACGATCGGGTCTTTGATCATGCGGGCGCTGGCCTCGACCATCATGGCGTACTGCTTGCCCATCTTGATTTCGGTGTCGTACGAGTACCAGTCGCCGATGCCTTTGCCGGAGCCAGGCTTGCCCACATTGCGATTGCCGATGTCGTCAATGTCGTTCTTGCCCTTATCGTGCGTCGCCCCGGGCGCGTCGCCCGGAGTAGCGGCCGCAGCACCGGCGGCAGGAGCCGAGCTTGGCGTCGAGGATGGCGGGGACTGATCGGGTGTGGTGGCTGGCGCCTGAGCGGACGGTGTCTGCGATTGCGTGTTGTCCTGGGCAACCACAGGCAGAGCGAGGCAGACACTCAGCAGAATTGCATTCGCAACTGCGAGAGCGCGTGACTTCATGGGAAACTCCAGTGCCTTGCGCTGAACCCACCTAGCTGGGGTACTTCTGCGCACATTATATGCTTGGAGCGGGGTTGGCGATTTCCAGTTTTTCGGCCCCGACACAAATCTTTTACAGTTTCGCCGCCAGTCTATCGATTTGCTCTAACCTGGATTATTCATCTGTTTCGATAGCTGAGGACGGAAAGCTTTGAAGGGGCACGGCTTCAGCCGTGCCGTCACGGGCGCGTGGTGAGTTGGGCTTCAGTCCCTGAGGGCACTCGCACTTGGTCTCCAAACCGAAGTCCCTCAGCGGCTATAAAGCCATCCTAAGAAAGGCAGCTCTACGGCACGGCTGAAGCCGTGCCCCTTCAAAGCGTCAGGCCCTGATGAATAATCCAGGCAGCGTTAATTAGAATGAGCGGTTCGTCCCAGCAGGAGGGCATCATGGCAACAGCTACGTCATCGGATTCAAGCAGGGCGACGCGCCGGGTCTCCATCGAGGAATTCGTCGCCGGGCTGCGCAAACTCGGTCTCGGACGACTTTGCCGGAGTGAGCGGCACGCTGCACTACATCACCGCAAATCCGGTGGATGCGGAGTCGCTCGCAGCCCTATCTGTTCTGGAACGCGCAGCACTACACCCGCAACCTCATCGACAAGACCGACCTCTACGAACTGCTGGCCATCTGCTGGGAGGTGGGCATGCGCAGCTCCATCCACAACCACAGAGGCCAGAACTGCTGGATGGCCGCTCCCATTGGCCGATTGGCGGTGCAGAACTATCGCGTGGTCTCCGAAGACCTTGCCACCCAGTGCTGCGAGATCGTGCCCACCGACGTGGTCGAAATCACCGCGGCAACGCCGGTGGCCGTCGATCCCCTCAATCCGGTGCACGACGTCCGCAACTGCCGCGAATGGGGCGAGCGCGCGGTAAGCCTGCATGTCTATTCGCGTCCTTTCGACTCCTGCATTGTGTATTCGGTGGAGCAAGGCTCGTGCGGTGAGATCGGGCTGAACTATACCTCGATGCACGGCAAGCTGGTGTAGAGCTTGTTGGCTTGTTTCATAAAATGCTTGTCCAGCCTGTTTCGGTGGTAGTGCGGGCCTTCAGGGACTGTGTCGCCGGGTGCCCTGGGTCTCGCGGGGTTCGAGACCCGGGCGAGTGCGACGCATCACATCGGGAAACTTGTCGGCTCGATGGTCTTAAGCTTGGGCGCGCTCCACTGATTTGTTCAAACCCATCCAACCATCAGGATCAAAGCATTTTCACAATGGGTGTAGAAGGTGGAGCACCGCTTCAGCGGTGCAGTTGAGGCTGGGAAAAGAGACGGCTTTAGAGGCTGCTGAAATTCCATGCTAGCAGCAGGTCGGGTAGTGCGGGCCTTCAGAGACTGTGTCGCGACTAAGAATGGAGTCTGGGGGTGGAACAATCCGCCAAAAAAACGCAGGAATCAGCCGCGAAGCGGCGGCCGTGGTTTGAGCCCGGGGCGCAAGCCCCGGGTCAAGTGGAAAATTGAGACGAGCCGCGTAGCGGCGGCACCGGTTGCGACACAGTCTCTTCAGGCCCGCGTTAAGCTCAGCCACATGAGGGCAGGTACCTCAGGGCCTAAAAGGCCGCGGTCTGACCCGTTGATTGACGCGGCGCTGAAGCGCCGCACTACCCGAACTCATCCGGCTTTTGCCGCAAGCTTGCCCAACGCTTCTCCCTTGAGCAGCACAATCCGGTATTCATCGAGAAACATCGCTCCGAGTGAGGCATACAAGTTAATAGCTGGTTTGTTCCAGTCCAATACCTCCCAGCGCACGGCACAGCACTTCTCGGTCGCAGCGATCTTGGCGACATGGGCCATAAGGGCGGTGGCAACGCCCTTGCCACGAAACTCCGCACCGACGAAGAGATCTTCGAGAAATATCTGCCGGCCGCGCCATGAACTGTAGCAATCGAAAAACAGCGCATACCCGGCGGGCTTCTCCTCCCAGTTGGCGATCAAGGCACGGAACCTTGCCTCCGGGCCGAAACCGTCCCGCCGGAGGTCGGCTTCAGTATTGGTCAGCTTGTCGAGCGCCTGTTCGGAGTTCGCCAACTCGCGAATCATTTCGAACAGGAGTGGCACATCTTCCATGCGGGCGGCGCGGATCGAGAGCACGGCTTACCTCCATTGCAACCAGGGTCGAAGCCCACGCACTTTCCCGCCGCAGGAAACCATGAAGATGTGCGCGGGATCACAAACCACGGTTCGTCCCCGGCAGTATAATTCCCTCGTTACCAACCTCTCATCGAGCGAATTTCATGACCATCATCAAGCAGGACGACCTCATCCAGAGCATTGCCGACGCTCTGCAGTACATTTCCTACTACCATCCGCCCGACTTCATTCGCAGCATGGCGAGCGCGTACGAGAAGGAGCAGTCCCCTGCGGCGCGCGACGCGATGGCGCAAATCCTCATCAACTCGCGCATGTGCGCCGAAGGCCATCGGCCCATCTGCCAGGACACGGGCATCGTGACTGTCTTCCTGAAGGTCGGCATGAACGTGCAGTGGGATGCCACGATGTCCGTCGAAGACATGGTCAACGAAGGCGTGCGCCGCGCCTACCTGCATGAGGACAACAAGCTGCGCGCCAGCATCCTGGCCGATCCAGCGGGCACGCGCAAGAACACCGGCGACAACACGCCCGCGGTCGTCAGCATGACTCTGGTTCCCGGCGACAAGGTGGACGTGATTGTTGCGGCCAAGGGCGGCGGCTCGGAAGCCAAGTCGAAGTTTGCCATGCTGAATCCCTTCCGACTCCATCGTCGAGTGGGTGCTCAAGACCGTTCCCACCATGGGCGCGGGATGGTGTCCTCCTGGCATCCTCGGCATCGGCATCGGCGGCACCTCGGAGAAGGCCATGCTCCTGGCCAAGGAATCGCTGATGGAGCCGATCGACATCCAGGAACTGATGGCGCGCGGACCCTCGAACCGCGCCGAAGAATTGCGCCTTGAGCTCTATAAGAAGATCAACGCTCTCGGCATCGGCGCGCAGGGACTGGGCGGACTCACCACGGTACTCGACGTGAAGGTAAAGGACTACCCGACTCATGCGGCGAACTTGCCGGTTGCCATGATTCCCAACTGCGCCGCCACGCGCCATGCGCATTTCGTCCTTGACGGCTCGGGCCCGGTCGCCTTGGAACCGCCGTCGCTCGAGGACTGGCCGACTCTGACCTACGATCCGGTCGGCGCGCTCCGCGTCAACCTTGACACCGTCACCCGCGAGGAAGTCGCGACCTGGAAACCCGGCGACGTGCTTCTCCTGAACGGCAAGCTGCTCACCGGCCGCGACGCCGCGCACAAGCGCATGACCGAGAAGCTGGGCAAGGGCGAGCAGCTTCCGGTAGACTTCACCAATCGCTTTATCTATTACGTGGGACCGGTTGATCCGGTTAGAGATGAAGTGGTCGGCCCTGCGGGTCCAACGACTGCCACACGCATGGATAAATTCACCCGCCAGATGCTGAAGGAGACTGGACTGCTCGGCATGGTGGGCAAGTCGGAGCGTGGCCCGGCGGCGATCGAAGCCATTCGCGACCACAAAGCGGTGTACCTGATGGCCGTGGGCGGCGCGGCGTATCTGGTCTCCAAGGCGATCAAGAAATCCCGGGTGCTGGCCTTCCACGATCTCGGTATGGAAGCCATCTACGAGTTCGAAGTGCAGGACATGCCGGTCACCGTCGCGGTCGACTCGAAGGGCAACTCCGTCCACGAGAGCGGCCCGAAAGAGTGGCAGGCCAAGATCGCGGAGCTGGTGGAGATTGGGTGAGGGTGCAGGGTCAAAGAATGCCAATCAGCAAAGAAGAAGTGAGAAACGCAAGCTTTACGTCATCGACGACGACGGTAAAGAGCACGAGATGGAGATTGTGAAAAGGACGCTGAATACATCTGAGCCGGCCTCAAAACAACCGCCCTAACTGTGAAGGCTGCCAGCCGCCCTGCGTGACGCCGTCATCGAAGAGTGGTAGAAAGAGACAAGAAGGCCAAAGAACATGGCAACTCTCGACTGGTCGCAATGTCCTGCGGTTGAAAGCGTGCCGGGGAGACTCGGCGGCGCGTGGGTGTTTCACGACACCCGGATGCCCGTGTCCGCCGTATTCGAAAACCTCGAAGCCGGAGCCACTGTGGATGAGATCGCGGAGTGGTTTCACATAGAACGAGAGCGGATCAACGAGGTTCTCGAATTCGCCGCGCGCAGTCTAGCTGCTCAACAGCCTCCCATCCTAACGGTACCTGCGTCATCCCCGCCCGATGCTCGTACTCTTTGATCACAGCGCTCCTGCGCCGCTAGCTTCGCGCCTCGCCGAACACACGGTCACAGAGGCGAGAGATCGGGGCTGGGAGAGGCTCTCTAACGGCGACCTGCTTAGCGAAGCGGAGCGTGCGGGTTTCGACGTGCTCATCACAGCCGACAAGAATATGCGGTACCAGCAGAACCTTAGAGCGCGCAGAATAGCCGTTGTGGTGTTGAGTACTCCGCGATGGCCGGTACTTCGATTGAACATCGAAAGAATTGCTGCTGCGATTGCTACCGCAATGCCGGGTAGCTATATTGAGGTGGACGTACCCGTCGAATAGAACACGCGACGCCGCACTCGGACTATGAGTGCAACTCCTCCAGCTTCTTCCACAAAGCATCGAGAGGAATTTCAAACGGAGAATTTGTGATCAGAAGCCTATCAACCGGCTGCCAGCCGCCCTGGCTGCAGTCATAGGCTTTGTGGCGCATGGGATCAATTACCCAGATGTTGGCAACGCCCATCGCAAGATAATCGTCCAGCCGCTGCTGATAACGTGAGACGCGATCTTCGGGTGAGAGCACCTCAATGATCGCCACGGGTGGCCGGGTCGGGACCGCCTCGTAAGGAATCTTGGTCGGAAGGATTGCAACATCCGCAACGCGCACCCGCGTCGGGGAAACGCGAAGTCGCAGGACCGGACATACGAGGAGCTTTGAGAACTCGGTGCCGGCCAGCAGCCGCCCTACGAGGAAGCCCAGTGCGGCCGAGTGTTGCAGCTCGCCGGCCTGGCGCTCCTCCAGCTCGCCGTCCACATAGTCGCAGTCCGGCTCGTAATCCGTCCTGAGATATTCTTCCAGCGATACCTGCGTCGTCGCCATTGCGGGCGCTCCTGGGGGGAAGTTTACCACCAGTCTCTGTTGCATTTTCCGCACGTCAGCAAGCGAATCCTATGGACACGAAGCGGTTGACGCCAACCGTCAGCGGCTTTTTCTTCTGCTGTGCTAATCTCAGCGCGGGCACGCCCGGTTTCTCGCCCAGGTGATCACGTTGACCGACGGAACTACACCCCAGCTCGCGCCCACCCCAGGAGTCGCCAGCGTCGATCCTTCTTCCCCGCTCCTCGGCGATTTGCCGCCGGCGGTAGGGGCCTTCTGCCATGCGACCACGCTGCGTAGTCGCCACGATGCCTTCGTCCAGATCATCCGCTGGACACGCGAAGGGCGGCGCCGCATGGAGCAGCCTCGCCTGCTTGTCCTGGTGGAGCTTCTCGAAAGCGACCACGAGTTGAGACGGCGCGTGCAACACTCCCTCGCGGAGATGCTGGCCGATCTGGATTCCCTCGCGCTCTTCGCTGAAGCTGGCCTTCCTTCGGTCCATCCTTTCGCCACCGAAATCGTTCAGCGCCTGGTGGCCCGGCTTATCCCTTCGGCGCGTCAGGAATCCGATGCCAGAAAGCTCCTCATCGACCTGTACTCCTCGGAAAGGTACGCGAAGCAGTTTGCGGCAATTTCTCCAGAGCTCTTCCAACGCATCGCCAACGTGCTCACGCCCGAAGATCGTCTGGAGTTTTGGCATCGTCAGGAGCGCGATCTGGAGGACTCGATCCGCCTGCTCGCGGCGCGAATCAGCGGCCTGGGGCTGCAGCCCGAGATGCGCGAACGCTCGACCGGGTCCGGCATCGCCCATTCTCCGTTTTACGAGCTGGTGCATGCAACCGAAGACTTGGTGGCGCCCACTTCTCCCGAAGCAACTCCCGCTGCGCTCCATGCCTGGAAGCAGGTGGTCGCCCGTTGCCGCGCGGAAATGGAGGTGGTTTACGAGCATATGGAGTCGGCCGGTATCAGCGTCGAGCTGGTCTTCGACCTGAAGATCATCCAGGCCTGCCTGGTCCGGATGGAGGCCATTGCGAAGCTGCTCACCGCCGCCGATCCACACGAAATGCTTGCGGCCGTGCAGACGCTGCTGGTCAGGCTGATTGCAGGCAATGTTTCCGACAAACAGATCACGTCGCTGCTGCGCGAGAACCTCAACCTGCTGGCGCGCAAGGTCGTCGACCGCACCGGCGACACCGGCGAACACTACATCGCCAACAGCAAGCCCGAATACTGGCTGATGTGGCGGGCCGCAATCGGCGGTGGGCTGCTGACCGTATTCACCGCCGCCGTCAAATTACGCATCATCGAAGCCCATTTGCCGCCCTTCGTCGAAGGCTTCGCCAGCGGCACCAACTATGCCGTCAGTTTCGTGCTCTTGCAGGTCTTTGGGCTGGTGCTCGCGACCAAGCAACCGGCGACCACCGCCGCCGCCTTCGCGCGCATCATCCGCGACAACCGCGGGCCCCAGCGCTCCAGCAAACTCACCGACTTCGTCGCTCGCATCACCAGCACCCAGTTGGCGGCGGCCATCGGCAATGTCGTGGCCGTGTCGGCCGGCGCGGTGCTGTTCGAAATGCTCTGGCGAGTGATCTTCCGCGAGTCCTATCTGCCGGAATTGAGCGCCACCCATGTGTACGACACCCTGAATCCCTTCGCCTCGGGCACCGCCCTCTTTGCCATCGAAACCGGCGTGATCCTGTGGATGGCCGCGCTGGCGGGAAGCTGGATCGAGAATGCCGCCGTTTACTATCGCCTTGCCGAAGCCGTGGCGCAACATCCCGTAGGCTCGCGCCTGGGCGAGGCGTTTTCGCGAAAGATGTCGCGCATCGTCAAGCGCAACATCGGCGGTTGGGGCACCAACATCGTGCTGGGATATCTGCTGGGCTTCGCGCCGGTGTTGGGTGAATTCTTCGGACTGCCGCTGGACATCCGGCACGTCACTCTGTCCAGCGGCACTCTGGCCTTGGCGGCGGCGCGATTCGGCACCACCAGCCTGGGCGACCGATGGTTTTATCATGCGGTCGTGGGCATCGCCGTTATCTTCGTGCTCAACCTGTTCGTAAGCTTCACCATTGCAGCCTTTGTGGCGCTGCGCGCTTACGATGTCAGTCCTGGCGAGCAGTGGAGCATTCTCCGCTTCCTGGTCACTGGCGCGCTTCGGTCTCCGCTGCGTTTCATCGTTCCGGTGTACGACAAGGACCAGGCTCCGCCGCAGGAAGCGCAAAGCGAGCCCTCGTGAGCCGGCAGCGCGACTCTCGCACTCGGCAAACCACAGGAGCCTGAGAAGCGCGGCGGCCCTGAATGTCATCTCTAGTGATAGAGGATGCGCTCATGTCAACTTCCACCAAGCCTGCTACGCGCAACGAGAAAGACTCGCTCGGCTACAAGGAAATTCCCGCCGACGTTTACTACGGCATTCAGACGGCACGCGCGGTTGAGAATTTTCCCATCAGCGGATTGCGCGCGCACCCCACGCTGATTCGCGCCATCGCCATGGTCAAGGAAGCGGCGGCGGTCGCCAATCGTGAACTCGGCCTGGTGGACGCGAAGACCGCCAACGCCATCATCGAGGCGGCCAAGGAAGTCCAGCAGGGCAAGTGGGACCAGGAATTCGTCGTGGACATCTTCCAGGCTGGCGCGGGCGTCAGCTTCCACATGAACAGCAACGAAGTCATTGCCAACCGCGCGGCCGAGTTGCTGGGTGGCACGATTGGCGAATACAAGCATGTTCATCCCAACGACCACGTTAACTACGGACAATCGACCAACGATGTCTTCCCTACCGCGATGCGGCTGGCGGCGCTGCTCGAGCTGGAGAAACTTTATCCAGTGCTCGACGGCTTCGTCGCCGCGCTCGAGCGAAAAAGGTAAAGAGTTCCATCACGTTTTGAAGTCGGGCCGAACCCACATGATGGACGCTGTTCCCATGCGACTGGGACAGGAGTTCCACGCTTATGCGGCCGTCGATCAAGCGCGCCAAGCAGGCGCTTGAGCAGCAATCGGAATTCCTGCGCGAGATCGGGCTCGGCGGCTCCGCGGTCGGCACCGGCATCAACACCCATCCTGACTATCGCGAGAAAGCGATCGCGAGCCTCTCGCGAATCGCGGGACAAAAGCTGCACCCGGTCGACGACATGCGCTACGCCATGCAGTCGAACCTGGCCATGTCGTCGGTCAGCTCGGCGCTGCGCAACCTGGCGCTGGAAGTCATCCGCATCTCCAACGACCTGCGCCTGCTCTCGTCAGGCCCGAACACCGGCCTGGCGGAAATCAATCTCCCCGCGCTGCAGCCGGGTTCGTCCATCATGCCGGGCAAGATCAATCCGGTGATGGCGGAGCTGGCCGCGATGGTCTCGTTCCAGGTCGTCGGATACGACACCGCCGTCGCGCTTGCCGTGCAGGCCGGTCAACTCGAACTCAACGTCATGATGCCGACCATGGCTTACAGCGTGCTCACCTCCATCACCATCATGACCAACATGCTGCGCCAGCTCACCGAGTTCTGCATCAAGGGCATCACGGTGAACGAGAAGCGTACCGACTTCTACGTGCAGAGCACAGTCTCGCTGGCGACCGCCCTCAATCCCTACATCGGCTATGCCAAAGCAGCCGAGATCGCCAAGGAGTCGATTGCGACCGGCAAGTCCATCATCGAAATAGCGCGCTCGCGCGGCGAGCTGACCGAAGAGCAGATCAAAGCAGATCCTCGATCCCGCGCGCATGACCGAACCCGTCCGCCCGCTCGACGCAGCCAAAGAGCGAGAGAAGATCAAGGCGAAGTAGTTGCGGATTGGGTGGAAGCGCTGGGCTTTAGCCCAGCGAATTCGCGGTATGTGATCAACGGGCTTCAGAGGGTGTGTGAGAACTACGGTTGGTTTGCGACAGTGGAACGAGCGTGCGGAAAACTAGCCCCAAGGGGGCGGTTCAGTTTAGCCCAGCACGCAGCCGAAGGCGGAGCGCTGGGTAGAGTGGGAAGTTGATCTGAGCCCCGTAGGGACGGCACAGTTCTCACACCCTCTTCAGCCCCGGCATTCCCCTGCCCGCAGGGCAACACATTCGGTGGAGCGCGGGTGCCCCAGGTCTCGCGCGGTTCGAGACCTGGGATTTCGTTCCCGCATCTCTGGGCGAATTCGCAGTATGTGATCCACGGGCTTCAGCCCCGCACCCCTCAGCCCGCAGGGCGTCACAAATGTAGCCCAGGACGTAAGTCCTGGGTAAACGCCACAACAAATCCCGAGCCGGCTTCAGCCGGCGACACCCAATCAGCTTTATTCCCCGCCCTGGCGGGTGCCCCAGGTCTCGCGCGGTTCGAGACCCGGGATTTCGTTCCCGGATCTCTGGGCGAGTTCGCAGTATGTGATCCACGGGCTTCAGCCCCGGCATCCCCTCAGCCCGCAGGGCGTCACAAATGTAGCCCAGGACGTAAGTCCTGGGTAAACGCCACAACAAATCCCGAGCCGGCTTCAGCCGGCGACACCCAATCAGCTTTATTCCCCGCCCTGGCGGGTGCCCCGGGTCTCGCGGGTTCGAGACCCGGGACCAAGCAGTGCCTGAGATCCAGGGTTATCGTCCTCATCACCTGGCCGTGTGTTCTCGATCAACTGAAGGTTGTCGAGCCGACAGCTTCCGCAATGTGATGCGCCGCACTCGCCTGGGTCTCTAACCCCGCGAGACCCGGGGCACCCGGCGTCGCAAACGTTGGCCCATACTCGGTGGAAGCGCTGGGCTTTAGCCCAGCGAATTCGCGGTATGTGATTCACGGGCTTCAGCCCCGGCATCCTTCAGCTCGCAGAGCGGCATAATCGTAGTCCCCAGGACGGGAGAGTCTGTGTGAGTACTCAACTACCGAAGATGCCATAGGAGAAGCAGTTCGAGGATTGCGGAAGACAGAGTCCCGAAGGGACGGAAAAGCTTAGCCGGGCGCCCGGCTGCATTTCGCAAACAGTCTGCGGCGCTCCGTGGGCACCGTCTACATGGCCCTCAATAGAAGCGTGAGATTGCAGCGCGTGCCTCAAGAACACTCTCTTTGAAGCGCGCAAGGTCCGCCGTTTCTTTTTCAAGATTGAACTCATCACCGACGTTTATCCAAGAGGTCCCCCCCTTTGTCTCGAAGACGAGTATGGAGCCTTCGGTGCAGCTTTGCTTCTGGTGAGACTTCAGCCAGGGCTGACCTGTATAACCCGACTTCGACCGGGCCTAGGGGGATGAAGGGCGGTCTGAAGTGTTCTACACGCAATACACCTAGATTTTCGGCAAGTTTGCCGATTTTTTCGGCCTGTTTCAGGCCTGCTAAGTCTGTCACAATTCCCGCAGTGGAGAGTAGGGGCTTGGTATCAGGACGTTGGAGGAAGTCGCTGATCGCGTACCGTAATCGTCGCAGTCCGACCGAGGGAACTTCGGCGTACCCCAGCGCTCCTGTAGCACTTGCAAGTTCTCGGAACTCCGCGAAATCTAAACCTCCAAATGTCGGGGATCGCGACACAGAACTGGGTGTATCGACTTGTAGGTTCGCATGCTCAACCAGCTCTACCTCATAGTCGCAGATAAGGGAAATACACTCAGCCAACCGAAACCGCGCTTCCCCCCTAAACTCGCGAGGGATTAATAATGGGTACGAATTGTCTAACGACCCCAATTCGGTTGCTCGCGATCGGAGTCTTGTACTTGGATGCTAAAGCGACTTCGTACAGGAAATCCACCATGAATCCCACGAAAGCATCTTCTGGCCATTTCCTTGCTTGTTGGCCGAGGGGCCTGAGGTATTCAATGACTCGGCCAAACACATCCCCGTCACGGTCTATCAACGAGACGAGTCCTTGGCGTTCTGGGGGCAACTTTGCAATGCCTTCAGTTGCGCGATCTCTGGTTTCAGTATCCGGGACTGGAACGTAAATCCGCTCAGCACCCCGACAGACGAATACAGTAGCTGCCCCCGCAAGAACAGAAACTTTCAAGGGCTTACTGTCTAGCCTTCCAATCGCATCAATATGCTGAATAAGACGATTGCACCTCCGTCGTCGCCGGGTGCCCCGCACCCATCCCTCCTTTGGTTGGGTGGGAGAGGTTACTTCCACACGTTATCAGTTCCTGACCGTTCGGCCTCGATTCTTTCCCACACATTCGCAAAAGGGGCCGGGGCACCCGGCCATTTACAATCTTCCTGACGAGGACTTGCTTATGGTCAGCTTCCTGAAGCGGCGATTTCAGGTGTTTGTTTCCTCGACGTTTACCGACCTGCAAGAGGAACGCCAAGCAGCGGTTGAGGCCATCCTGTCGCCGGACATATACCGGCTGGAATGGGCTTTTCGCTGCTGGTGACGAATCGCAAATGGAGGTGATTAAGCAGTGGATAGATGAGAGTGATGTGTACCTGCTCATTCTAGAAGGGCGCTACGGTAGCATCGAGCTCATTTCTGGCAAGAGCTACATTCAACTGGAATACGAGTATGCGATTGGCAGGCAAACATGCCCTTTTGCGTGCGTCATCACCGAGAAGGCGCTCGACCAGCGGGTCGGAGCTTTGGGAGCAACGGCTATCGAAACCGCCAATGGTCAGAAGATGAAGGAATTCCGAGACTCCGTCCTCACCAAAATGGTGAAATTCTGGAATGACCCTAAGGACATAAAGATCGCCGTAGGAGAGACGTTGTCTCACTTTTCACGGAGGGAGGACATAGGTGGCTCGGTGCGGCAAGGACAGGAAGCAAACGTTCCCGCTCTTGCAGATGAGATTGCTCGGCTAAGCAAGGAAAACGCTCGTCTCCGTTCACTGGTCGAAAATGCGAGACCAGAAGAGCTCGATAAACGGTTTAACATTCGCTGAGGTGAAGGAACAACTTGAGAGCACACAACTGCTCGACTTCTTGACCGCAAATATTCACAAGCTGAGTAATGGAAATGCAACAGGAAACCCTGGCGAGCCCAACACCGCTCGACTCGAGGAGCTTTTCTTAATGGGTCTGGTGGAGCGCTCGCAAGACAATACCTACCCGCGATACTTCCTCTCTCAGGAAGGCCGTAATTTCTTTAACCGCCTCAAGGTCCAGCAACGTAAAGCAGAACATAGGAACTTCGCTCAATAGAACGGGTGGTCGAGTCTACGATTTCGAGGGTGCCCCGAGTCTCGCGGGTTTCGAGACCCGGGCGAAGCGTTAGTGCGGGAAACCTGTGGGTTGGACTAACTTCAGCTGCAGCACGCTCCATTCGTTCACGCGGACGAGTCCCCTCTCCTGCTGCGCGTATGCGCGGAAGCTGCTGCAGGGCCATTGCCGGGTGCCCCGGGTCTCGCGCTTTTCGAGACCCGGGAGGGCTGCTCCATTTCCAATACTTTCTTGCACATGACTGACTCTTGGGTTACCACGATAGCCTCGTGATTCCCGATACGGCGTCGAAGTGACGGTCGCGGCTAATTAGAGGCAGAGAATGCTGTCGGCACAACGCTGCGATCCAAACGTCGTTCGAAGGAATGGGCGTTCCCGCCCTCTTCAGCTCAGTGCGAACGGCGCTGTAGGAGATGGTCGTCAACTCATCGACGTCCAGGACCCGAAATTTTGGCAGGTATTCAGCCAGCCAGCGTTCGTAGTGCATTCGCCGGCGGGACTGCGAAATGCCGTAGCGGTATTCGCCCAAAACAATGACGGGAATGGCGATTTGGTCCGCTCGGCGGAGAATGGGTTCGAGAGCGGCTTCGCCTTCTGCTACAGCCGAGAGTCCGTTGGTGTCCAGAATCACAGCCGGTCCTCGGGGTCGATGTGTTCGAATTCTTCTTCGATCGTGCGATTGATTCTGGCTGTTTCCTTGTGCAGGCGCCGCAGTTTGCCGAAAGCCGCCATCCAGGGCTTGTCCGTAGCCTTGCCGCGGTCGCTGAGTTTGTCTTTCACCGCTTCGGTGACAAACTCCCGAAGCGGAATCCCGCGCTCGGCAGCTATGGACTTGGCGCGGCGAAAGATGGCGTCAGGAATTTCCAGTGTCGTCTTCACTGGATCATGCTCCCATATTTATGGGAGTCGGTCAAGGGCCGGGACGAGGTTACGTTGGTAAGTTCCACCTCTGAATCGCGAATTACCTTCGTAAGTTGACTTGCTGGATTTTCGTTGTCAAGCGCAGTCCCCGCCTCGCACACTGTTGTGTTGGGACAACTGTGCCCAATGGCTGCCCGGAGACCTTACGTGGCCCTCGGCGAGTCCAAGCGATCTTTGACAAGTAGATTCTGGCCGTGACCAGCGATCCCGTTGTCCAGCAGTCGGAGGCGCCTTCCTCGGGCGCTTTCCCAAAATGCAAAGCTTCGCGTCGTCGCAGAGGAACCTAACTCCTTGCGATTGAATATTTTGCCTCTAACTCCTTTAAATGGAATATTTTGCAAGGGAAGTTTTTATCTTGCCTTTTGTTTTCAATATTTTGAGGGGAAGCAGGGGGGAGGGGGTACCCATTCAAGTATAAGTTGTTAACATGCTACACAATACATACAGTACATACTAAAAACACTGCTTTTTCATCCATTTGTCGCCGCTAAATCCTTAGGAGACAATACGTTACATATAACTCCTTTGGATTCGAATGCTTGCGATAGAAATCATGCGTAAGTTGTTGATGCTACGTAAGCACACAGGAGGGGAGGTAATACCGTCCGAAGGTCCGCGTTTATCCGCGAGATCCGCGGTTGCTTTGAACCCTTCGGAACAGCAGTTCCCTCGCTGCGCTCGTGATGACAATCTGATGGCTGAAGCTGAGTGCTGAACGCTGACTGCCGAACAGCAGATCCCTCGACTCCTCGCTTCGCTCGTCGCTCGGGATGACAGTTTTGGAATTGAAGCCCTCGCTCGGGATGACAGTCTGAGTGCTGAATGCTGAGTGCTGAACGCTGACGGCTGAATGCTGAGTGCTGAACGCTGAACTGAGTCTTACCGAATCGCCAATGCTTCACTTCTTGCGATCTTGCCGTCGTGGATGAGAACGACAGCGTTGGTAATGGGCACTGCTTGAGGTGTGGGATAAACCTTGGCGCCCACCAGCGCCACGTCGCCAGAGGAATCCGCGGCCGCCGCGCGTGCTGCAACTGCAAACAACACCAGCAGCAGCAGCACGACGGTAAAGGCAACGAGCCAGACAAACATCCCCGAGCTGCGGCCCTGACGCTGCATGACGGTAGTTACGCAATCGGGATGAGATTGGTTCGGCAATTTGGATGAGTGACAGATTAAGAGGTGCGGCCGGTCAGTATGCCCAGCGCAGCAGCGTCGCTCCCGAGGTGAATCCTGCGCCCACTGCGGCCACCAGCACCAGGTTGCCCTTCTTCAGCTTGCCTTCCTCAATGGCGGTCTGCATGGCAGCGGAATGGTTCCGGCGGTGGTGTTGCCGTAGCGATCGATGTTGACGATGACTTTTTCCAGCGGCATCTTCAGGCGGTCCGCGGTGGCCATGATGATGCGCTTGTTGGCCTGGTGGGCGATGAAGCAATCCACGTCCGAGCCGGTAAGTCCGTTCTTGGCCAGAACGCGCTCGGTCATCTCCGACATTTTCTTCACGGCGTACTTGAAGACCTGCTGTCCATCCTGATGAATATAGTGCATCTTCTTGTCGACCGTCTCATGGGACGCCGGATTCAGGCTGCCACCGCCCGGCATGTAGAGATACTGCCCGCCGACGCCTTCAATCTGGGCGACGTGGTCGATGATGCCATCTTCGCCTTCTTCTGCAGGTTCGAGCAGCACGGCGCCCGCGCCGTCGCCGAAGATGATGCACACCGCGCGGTCCTCGTAGTTCGACCATGGAGGAGTTCACGTCGGAGCCAATCACCAGCACCTTCTTGTAGCGGCCGGACTCGATGAACTCGGCACCGGTATTCAGCGAGTACAGGAAGCCCGAGCATCCCGCCGACACGTCGAAGCCCCAGGTGCGTGCGATGCCCAGCTTGTGCTTGCACCAGGCAAGCGGTGGAGGGATACATCATGTCGGGAGTAACAGTGCCGACAATGATCAGATCGACCTCCTGCAAATCGATCGGATGCGACTCCACCAGCTTCTTAACCGCTTCCACGGCGAGATCGCTGGCGGCAACGCCCTTGTCCACCAGATGGCGCTCGCGGATCCCCGTGCGTTCCAGGATCCACTGATCGGTGGTATCAACCATTTTTTCCAGGTCTTGATTGGTGAGGATGCGGGGCGGAACGTAGGTGCCAAGCGCTGTGATCTTGGCGCGACGAGCGTTCGGCAATAGAGTTCTCCGACGGCGGTTCTGAATGAGCCTTCATTCTGAACGATACGAGCGGAAAGTCTATGGTCTATGCGGGCCAAAGAAGAGGAGGAGTAGAATGGTCCTGTGAGTAACATCCAGCTGCTTTTCGCCGTCGGATTACCCATGCTGGCCCTCGCCTTCGGCTTGTACCTAAACGACCGGCGTTTCGAGGGCATCAGCGCCCGGATCGACGACATCAACACTCGCATCGACGATTTGCGCACCGATCTTGGCGGGCGCATCACCCGGGTTGAGACTTCGGTGGACAACGTCACAGCAAGCTTGTTGGCGGTTAACCGGGTTCTCAGGATTGCGATGAAACTCGGCAATCGCGAAGCCCGACACAGCAAGAACCCACCCCAAACAAGCCAGGCGCCAGTTGACCGCTGCACACGCACTGGCCTGCTACCGTTGCTTCCTTCCGGACCTGGCGGGATTCACAAGATTGCGTTGCGCGGGACCAGCGCCCGACATGTCAATATAACATTCCATCGCGGCCCGAGCGGGACGGCAGAGAGCGCTCGCGTGGTGTCCGTACCGTCCGGGACCCGCAGAAAACAATGATAAAATCAAGAGATTGCATGCAGACGAAAGTTGATTCAGTAGCCTTGCTGGACGCTCCCCTACCCTCAACCCGTGCAAGTACGGCGCTGCTTGAGGACTAGCTCGCGGCCAGACGCTCCACCGCTACTCCCAAGAAAATTGGATTTGTGAGCCTGGGTTGTCCCAAGAACCTTGTGGACAGCGAGGTCATGATGGGCCTGCTCGCGCCGGGCGGGGCCGAAATCACATCCGTGCCGAAGATGCCGACATCATCGTGGTCAATACCTGCTCGTTCATCGACAGAGCCCAGCAGGAGTCGGTGGATACGATCCTGGAGATGGCGCGGCACAAGACGGCGGGCCGCGCGCAGAAGCTGATCGTTGCCGGATGTCTGGTCGAGCGCTACCGCAACGAGATCCAGAAGAACATTCCGGAAGTGGACGCAGTGGTTGGCACCGGCGAGTTGGAGCAGATTCTGAATGCCGCCGGAATCGAGCCCAGACCGCAGGCTCACTCACCCTTTGTCATTCTGAGTAGCCGTTCTGAAGGCGATGCCCGCGAGGCTGCAGGCCGATTCTCCAAAAAAGATTGGGACGGAGCGATCGCCGATCTGCCGAACTATCTGTACGACGAAAACACGCCGCGCCTGCTGGCGACGCCAAAGTATTCGGCTTACATCAAGATTGCCGAAGGCTGCGATCATCCTTGCTCGTTCTGCATCATTCCGCAGTTGCGCGGCAAGTTCCGCTCGCGGCGGTTCGAATCGGTCATTGTGGAAGCCCAGCGTTTGGCGCAGCAGGGCGTCCGCGAAATTACGCTGATCGGGCAGGACACAACCTGCTACGGCGAAGACCTCGGCCTGAAGGATGGGCTGGCGCTGCTGCTGGAACGGCTGGCGCAGATCGAGGAACTACGCTGGGTCCGCTTCCTCTATGCGTATCCCAACAAGATCACTGGCAGGCTGCTGGAGACCATCGCCGCGCACGATAAACTTTGCTCCTACATTGACGTGCCTTTGCAGCACGCCTCGCCAGCGGTGCTGAAGCGCATGAAGCGCGGCGCAGGCGCAGATATCTTTCTGCGCTCCATCGAGAAGATGCGGCGCGAAATTGCCGGCCTCACACTGCGCACCTCGTTCATTGTGGGCTTCCCAGGCGAGACGGAAGCGGACTTCGAGCAACTCTGCGAGTTTGTGCGCGCGGCGCAGTTCGACTGGCTGGGAGTCTTCGGCTACTCGGACGAGCAGGGCGCGCAGGCATTTGCCCTGGAAGACAAGGTTCCGGCGCGGGAAATTGAGCGCCGCCGCAAGAAGTTGATGGCGATGCAGAAGCAGATCAGCCGCAAGAAGAACCGCGCACTGGTCGGTCACCAGTTCGATCTACTCCTGGAGGGACCGTCGGCGGAAACCGAGTTACTTTGGGAGGGCCGCACCGCCATGCAGGCCCCCGAGATCGACGGCACGGTTTATGTCAACGATTTCGGCGATCATGCAGCGGCACGCGAGGGCGAGTTCTACCGCTGCGAGATCACGGAAGCCCACGACTACGATCTGGTGGCGCGGATTCTGTAATAACAGTTGCCGGTTGCCAGTTGTCAGTAGAATAGTTGCCGGGTCGGTTATCGGTTACCGGTGAACGCCTGAGCCGAGGGCGAAATGGACCCATTCCTTAGCCAGAGATAATTCCTGTTTTCGGCTGAGCAACCGGGAACTGGCAACTGCTTCATGGCGAAGAAACGCATTCGCAGTCTACGATGTCCAACCTGCAGGAAGATCGTACTGGCCCGTGATCCCGAGTTTCCCTTCTGCAGCGAGCGCTGCCGTTCGATTGACCTGGGAAAGTGGGCCAGCGGCGCCTATGTCATCTCCACCCCGCTGAACGATCCGGAGACCGACCATTCCGACTACCCGAACGAACGCGACAAAAAGCCATTGAATCGCCCAGGAGTTCGACGGCGCCGCCTTGGGCCACGCTGGTCGCCACCTTCTTCGGAGCAGGTCGATTGCGTCCCGGCCCCGGCACTTGGGGATCACTGGCGACGCTTCTGCTCTGGTGGCTGCTGGCGTCGCACATCCCGCCTGCGGCGCGACATTCCAGTCATCCTCGCGCTGATCGTGATTGTGGTGGCTATCGGGAATTCCCGCGGCCACCCTAGAAGCGCGCGGGTGTGGCAAGAAAGATCCCTCGCACGTGGTGATCGATGAAGTCGCGGGACAACTGGTAACGCTGATAGCATGTCCGGTGGTGTGGCAAGCGCTGCTCGCCGGCTTTATACTTTTTCGTGCGTTCGACATTGTGAAGCCGCCTCCAATCCGCAGCCTGGAAAAGTTGCCGGAGGGAACGGGCATCGTGGTCGACGACCTTGGCGCAGGCGTGTACGGACTGATCGTTTTGCAAGTGCTGCTGCACTTCCGGTTCTTGGTTAGCCGACGATGGAGCGAAAGACTGGGACAAAAAACGTGAACGGCAAGCCGCACATCGATTCCATCGATCCGGCCTATGCTTTGCCCGGCGGAGAGGTCCGCATTATCGGCAGCCGGCTGCGTCCTCAGGAATTGCGGCGTCCACAAGTGCGTTTCGGCGACGTAGATGGCTCGGTCATCATCGGTTCCGATCAGTTCATTGTTGCGCGCGTTCCCGAAGGCGCGGCATCCGGTGACGTGGTGGTTGCGACCAACGGCAACCAGAGTAACCCCCGCGAAGTACGCATTGCCGCGCCGATCGCCGAAAACCTGCATCCGGTTACCAGTCCGGCAATCGATGAGCAGGGCAACATCTACGTCACCTTCTCCGGCGCCCGCGGACAGAAGGTTCCCGTCGCCATCTATCGCATTGACACCAGCTACAAGGTAAAGCCTTTCCTGCACGAGATGATGAATGCCACGGGTATGGCCTTCGACCGCTCCGGAAGCCTCTACGTTTCCTCGCGTTTTGACGGCACGGTGTACCGCGTGGCGCAGAACGGCACCATGACGTCGTATGCCGAGGGCATGGGCGTGGCGACGGGGATCGCGTTTGACCGGGTCGGCAATCTGTACGTTGGCGATCGCAGCGGAACCATTTTCAAGATTGGCCGCGACCGCCAGATCTTCGTTTTCGCCATGATCGAGCCCAGCGTGGCCGCCTACCATCTTGCGTTCGGCAATAGCGGAAACCTCTACGTCACCGGCCCTACGACATCGAGCTTCGACGCTATTCATCAGATCGATCCGCACGGCGACGTCACCGTGTTCTATCGGGGACTGGGCCGTCCGCAAGGACTGGCCGCCGATGTCGAAGGCAATCTCTATGTCGCGGCATCGCTGAACGGCCGCCGCGGCATCGTGAAAGTTACCCCCGACGCCAAGGCGTCCCTGGTTGTCTCTGGCCAAAATCTAGTTGGTCTGGCCTTCGGACCGGGTGCCTCGGCGGTTCTCGCAACCACTACGGGTGTCCATCACCTCTCATGGGATATCGAAGGCCGCTCGCTGCTGCCCGACGCGTAAAGGAAAAGGCTTTTCACCACGGAGACACGGAGGTCACGGAGGGTTTTTGTGACTGCGTTGAGCGCGATCGTTTCGACGGAGAGAAGTGGGAAAAGGCAGTAGCGAACCGATTCGAGAAATGAATCCAAAAACTCCGTGTTCTCCGTGCCCCTGTGGTGAAAGCCTCTGATTTCTCTGTGCCTCCATGTCTCTGTGGTAGTCGCCCCCAGTGCTAGACTGAATCTGTGATCGCGGAAATCATCGCCGTCGGCTCGGAGATGCTGACTCCGTACCGGCAAGACACTAATTCCCTCTTCCTTACCGGCCGTCTCAACGAACTTGGGATTAGTGTCGCCTTCAAGACCATTGTGGGCGATAACCTCGACCATCTGACGTCTGCAGCTCGAACCGCAATCGGCCGCACCGACCTCGCCATTTTCATGGGCGGCATGGGTCCCACGCAGGACGACCTGACCCGCGAAGCCGTGGCCGCCGCTCTGGGAATTGAACTCAAGCGCGATCACGAAATCGTTACCGCGTTGTACAAGCGTTTTGCCGAGCGGCGCTTGCAGATGCCGGACAACAATGCCCAGCAGGCCGATATCTTGCGCGGAGCGGAGATCCTGCCGAACTCTAAGGGCACCGCCCCCGGGCAGTGGCTGGAAACTCAATTCGAAGGTAAGCAGAGGATCATCGCGCTCATCCCTGGTCCGCCGCATGAGTTGCAGCACATGTGGGACACCGACTGCGCCGTCCGCTTGCGCGCCATGCTGCCTCCGGCGGCGATGGCGACTCGCATCATAAAAGTCGCAATGATGGGCGAGTCGTTAGTCGATCAACGCACTGCGCCGATTTACAAGAAATATCCCAACATCGAAACCACTGTGCTGGCAGGACAGGGGCAGGTGGAATTTCATCTGCGAACCACCGCGGCTACGAAGGAAGAAGCGCAGGCCCAAGTCGACCGCTTGGCCGACGAGTTGGAAGAAGAGCTGCAAGATGCTGTGTTCTCGTCGGGCGGGGAGACGCTGGAAGAGATCGTCAGCTACTACCTGCAAATGCGCAATGCCAAGCTGGCGGTAGCGGAGTCGTGCACGGGAGGAATGGTCGCCGAGCGCATCACCTCGGTTGCGGGCAGCTCGCGTTCGTTCCTCGGCGGAGCAGTGGTGTACTCCAACGACCTGAAGACACTCTTCGCCGACGTGCCGCCGTTGATGATCGAAGCCCACGGCGCGGTGAGTAAAGAGGTCGCGCTTGCTCTGGCGGAAAACATTCGTGAACTCTGCAATGCCGATATCGGGGTTGGGGTGACGGGCATCGCGGGTCCGGGCGGCGGCACCGAGGAGAAGCCGGTCGGCTTGGTCTATGTCGCGGTGACCAACGGCCACAAGCATGATGTGGTGCAGCGCAGATTTTTCGGGGACCGCGAGCGGGTGCGGCGATGGGCCAGCCAGCAGGCACTCGACATGGTGCGCCGCATGTTGATCTAACCCCATGCGACTATTCGTAGCCCTCGACATCGAGCCGGAGATCCGTAAGCGGATTGGCGACTTTCGCAACCAGATGAAGGCGTTTGCGCCCGAGGTCCGCTGGGTTGCGCCGGAGACGTTTCATGTCACGCTGCAATTTTTAGGCGAGGCGAAAAAGCTGGAAGACATACAGAGTGCGTTGAGCCGGGTGAAGGGGGCGCCGATTCCGCTGCGGTTTCGCGATACTGGCTTCTTTCCTGGTCCGAAACAGCCACGCATATTCTGGATTGGGATGGAGTCAGACCAGCGCCTCCAGGATCTGGTGAACTCGATTGGGGCAGAGCTACGGCCGCTCGGCTTCGAACGCGATGCGGGGCCGTACAAGCCACACTTAACCCTGGCCCGCTCAGGGAGTGGACGGCCGCGTCCGGTAGCCGGAGAGCACACGTCGTTTGGATTGCAACACGTGCGAGTCAAACTCGAAGGCATGCCGCCGCTTGAGTTCGGTACAATGACGGCGCGAGAGTTCTACCTCTATGAGAGCAAAACAACGCCTGCGGGAGCCATCTACACTAAGCTGGCGCGGTACCCGTTGCAGTAGAAGGTGGCACAGGCAATGTTTATGTGGTGTCTAGCGGCGAGTCGGACGTTTGTTGCCTGATCCACGCACGCGTCCCCGCGGGGAAACCGCAGATCCCGCCGCGCGCTGAAGCCCTTGGTCGGGATGCCAGACGTTGAAGGAATCACTGAACCGTCGACTTGAGTTAGCGCGTAATCAACTTTGACCAAACTCGTTCTCATCATCGTGGCTGTCTCTTACCTGCTGGGATCGATCCCCTTCGGATACCTGCTCGTCCGCATTTTTCGTGGCCAGGATGTTCGAAAGACTGGCAGCGGCAACATTGGAGCGACGAATGTTGCGCGCACCGGTTCCAAGGGACTCGGGATCGCAACCTTGTTCCTCGACGCTTTAAAGGGATACGCCGCGGTTGCGTTTGCTCTCTGGCTGGCCGGCGCGCACCGCTTTGACGCGCGGCCCACTACCAGCCTCTACGATCAGGGGATCCAACCCCGATAGCCGGAGCGTTTTTCTGTTGGCTGCCCTCGCGGCGTTCGTTGCCATCCTGGGACACATATTTACTGTGTGGTTGCATTTCAAAGGCGGAAAGGGCGTGGCCGCAGCGGCCGGAGCGTTTCTGGCATTGGCGCCCCGCGCTCTGCTGATAGCACTGGTGCTGTTTATCCTGGTGGTAGCCCTCACGCGTTACGTTTCCCTGGGTAGCATCGTCGCGGTCGGCGGCGTTCCCCTCGTAGTATGGTGGATCAATCCTGCAGAACGCACGAGCGTTCCAATCCTGTTGTTCATTGCCGCCTCTTCCCTGCTGATCATCGTGCGGCACCGAGATAATATCCGGCGCCTGGTGACGGGCACCGAAAACCAATTCCGTTAGAGAGAACTGCTTGTGAGCGAGATTGCGGTCATTGGCGCAGGAGCTTGGGGCACGGCGATTTCCATCGTCCTGGGCCGCAAGGGAACTCATCAGGTGCGTTTGTGGGCCCACGAATCCGAAGTGCGTGAGAGCATCGA
This sequence comes from uncultured Acidobacteriaceae bacterium, assembly GCA_963831675.1. Classification (GTDB taxonomy): domain Bacteria; phylum Acidobacteriota; class Terriglobia; order Terriglobales; family Acidobacteriaceae; genus Bog-257. The sequence goes on along the minus strand of CAWHRM010000009.1, from coordinate 222,370 downwards.
AGCTCGTCGCGTGAACGAGATGTTTCTGCCCGGCGAGTCACTTCCCAACACCGTTATCTGCACCAACGACCTGGAAGAAGCTCTGCGGGACGCGAACTTCGTGGTTAGCGTGATGCCGTCGCACCATACGCGCCGCATCTTCGAGGCGATGAAGCCTCATCTGCGCGCGCAGACGCTGTTTGTCAGCGCGACCAAGGGCATCGAGAACGATTCCCTGCTCCGCATGACCCAAGTTATCAGCCAAGTACTGCAGCGCGCCGCGGCGGATTCACGCCGCGGATCGGCGCCATCAGCGGACCCTCATTCGCCAAAGAGGTTGCGAAGGGAGATCCGACAGCCATCACCATCGCATCCTCCGATAAGGAACTAGCTGCAATCGTGCAAACCGAGTTCAGCGATCCCCGTTTCCGCGTCTACACCAACGACGATGTTACGGGGGTGGAACTGGGCGGCGCGCTCAAGAACGTCATCGCCATCGCAGCCGGCGTTCTTTTGGTCTCAACCTCGGACACAATACTGTGGCCGCGCTAATCGCACGCGGCTTGGCGGAGATGACCCGGTTGGTGGTCGGCTGCGGTGGCAAGCACCGAAACCATGGCCGGACTAGCCGGGCTGGGCGACCTCGTGCTCACTTGCACGGGCGGCCTGTCTCGCAACCGAAGCGTCGGCGTGGAGTTGGGGCGAGGACGTAAATTGGATCAATCATCGCCGGCATGCACGGCATGGTCGCGGAAGGCGTGCTGACGACGAACGCAGCGGTGGGCCTGGCGAACAAGGTCGGAGTCGAAATGCCTATCACCGAGCAGATGCATGCGGTGCTGCAGCAGGGCAAACCGGTGCAGGACGCGATCCGCGACCTGATGAGCCGGCCGTCCACTAGCGAGATAAGGGCGATACAGAAATTAAGTGGCAATAGCTTAGCTTCAGTAGTCCAAGGGGCATCTCATCTGCGGCAGTGGCGATGCGTTTTTGCGCAACGCCGCCTCTGCTAATTCGTCTAAACACGAACGGCTTGCACGAGGATTACATATATGAGTTCAGTAGAGCTTGTTTCATAAACCTGCTGCCCAGCGAGCCGGGGCTAAGTCCCGCTGAAACCCGCGATATCTCGCGACCTGAAGGCCCGCGCTTCCACCGGCCGTACTTCGCCGAAAGACGCCGGAAAAGTATTTCTGGAGCAAGCTTGAGACACAAGGTTGAACTAGAAGGCGATATACGAATCCGTTTGCTCGGGTTGCTGCGGGCGGCGGCGATCGGTGCGACAGTACTGATGACATGCTCTCCCTCGTGGGGACAAAGCGGCATTGGCGGCTTGTCAACGCTTCCCACGGCGGAACAGGTTATCAATCGCAACCAAGACCCCTACCTTGGATCAATTCCGCAGGGCAAGGCCACGGCCGAGATTCTCGATCTCACCATCGAGGACGCGCTTGACCGCGGACTGAAATACAACCTCGGTCTTTACCTGGCCGCCCGCGTCACGGAGCAGTCAAGCGCCGCTCACTTACGCGCTCTTAGCGATTTGTTGCCGGTGGTCAACGGTTCGTTCAGTGAAGAAGAGCAGAAACTCAACCTGAAACAGTTCGGGTTTACGTTTCCGGGTTTCCTGCTTCGGTTGCGGCCCTTCGGTCTGAGCGATCTTCGCGCGACGGGCACCTGGACCGTACTCGACCTTCATTCCATCAACAACATCCAGGCCGCCACGCAAAATGTGAAAGCCGCCCAGTTCACCTACCACGATGCACGCGACACGGTAGTGCTCGCGGTCGGGGCGAACTATCTGCTGACCATCGCCCAGGAATCGCGGGTGACAGCGACGGAGGCCGAATTCAAAACCGCGCAAGCGCTGTACCAGTTGGCGGCGGACCAGGAGACCGCCGGATTGGCGCCCCAAATCGACACCTTGCGGGCCCGGGTGAGCTGCAAGCCCAGCAACAGGCGCTCATCCAGGCGCAGAATGATCTGGAAAAGCAGCGTATCGCGCTGGCGCGTGTCATCGGGCTACCAGCACGGCAGAAGTTTCGCCTGGTGAACCGCGTACCTTACCACCCGCTGCCGGACATAGACTTACAGAGCGCCTACGAGCAAGCGCTGCAAACTCGTCCCGATTACCAGGCGGCGCGGCTTTCTACGTTCGGCGCAGTTGAGTCGCGAGGCGGCGTGGAAGCAAAGGCTACCGTCGATCGGTCTCGCCGGCGAATATGGCGTGCTGGGCACAACGCCGGATGCCATGTCCCCCAACTGGTCGGCTGCGGCGACCTTGAGAATCCCCATCTTTCAAGGTGGAAAAGTGAAGGCGAACGTCCAGCAGGCCGAAGCCATTCTGAAACAGCGCCAGGCGCAGGTGGACAACCTGAGGGGCCGCATCGAGCAGGATGTTCAGGATGCGCTCCTGGATCTGAAGGCGGCAGGCCAGCAGGTGGAAGTGGCGAAGCTGGGACTCGACCTTGCCGAACAGGCGCTGGGGCAATCACAGGACCGCTTTGCTGCCGGCGTGACCAACAACGTTGAGGTCGTTCAGTCGCAGCAGCAGCTGGCTGCGGCCAACGAGCAGTACATCGCCAGTCTCTATGCACATAACATTGCGAAGGTGCTGCTGGCGCGCGCCATCGGCAACGCCGAGCAGGTGGTGAAGCAATATTTGGGACAGCCGGGCAGTATAGAGCCTTCCCATGGTGCCGTTCCTCCCAATAGCAGTGGCAATCCGGCGCTTCCGCCGGATTCGGCGGCAATGAGCGGAGCGGGCGCTGCTCCCACAGCTCAACAAAGTGCAAGTCCAGTTCCGCATAGATAGTTACGGACAGGTGGAATGACAGATGAGTCCTAGCAAGACTGAACAACCCGACCTGGAACACCCTGAGCCAGCCACCCAGAACCACGAGGAGCATCATGATCCGGAAGCCATTCGGCTCGCCGAGGACCGCCGCAGCTTCTTCCAGAAGAACCGGGCGGCGAAACCCATCGCGTTTGTGGTAGCGGTGGTCGTATTGCTGCTGGTGGGTTGGTTCTGGTGGGACAGTCGCCACTGGGAGAGCACGGACGATGCCGAGATTGACGGCCATATCTACCCCATCAGCGCGCGAGTAGGCGGGCAGGTTGTAAAAGTGAACTACGATGACGGGCAGGTCGTGCGTAAAGGCGACGTGCTGGTGCAGATTGATCCGACGGACTACCAGGTTGCGCTTGATCGTGCCAAAGCCGATTACCGCGACGCTCTGGCGCAAGCACAGGCCGCGCAGTTCGGCGTGCCGGTACAGAGCGTAGGGTCCGTCAGCCAGATCCGTTCCGCCACCGCTGATATGGACTCCGCACAGGCCGGGGTGGCGGCGTCGCAGAAGCAGGCGGAAGCCGCGCAGCAGCAAGTGGTAGAGGCGCAGGCCAATGCCCATAAGTTGAACACTGACGTGGAGCGCTACCGTCAACTGCTCGGCAAGCACGAGATTTCACAGCAGCAATTCGATCAGGCGATTGCCGCCGCCGCTTCGGCGAATGCCACGGTCAGCGCGCGTCAGGCAGAACTGCTGGCAGCCCAGGCACAGGTGAAAATGGCGGAATCGCGCATCGAGCAGGCCAACGCGGAATTGAAGAACGCCCAGGCGACCCCGAATATGGTAGCCGCCACCAAGGCAAAGGCCGAGTCTGCCGACGCCCAGGCATTGCGCTCCAAGACAGCGCTGGACCAGGCGCAACTGAATTTGAGCTATACAACGATCGTAGCGCCGGTGGACGGTGTCGTTGGGAAGCGCTCTGTGCAAGTCGGCCAGAACATTGGCGTCGGCCAGGACCTGATGGCTGTGGTTCCGCTGCGAGACGTCTGGGTCACCGCCAACTTCAAGGAAACCCAGCTTGCGCACATGCAGCCGGGCCAGCCCGTTAAGATCAAGGTGGATACCTATGGCGGTCGCAAGTGGGACGGCCACGTAAGCAGCATTGGCGGCGCCACCGGGGCCAAGTACAGCTTGCTGCCGCCAGAGAACGCCACTGGTAACTATGTAAAGGTAGTCCAGCGTATCCCGGTGCGAATTGATTTTGATGGTAACGACAAGCCTGACTTCAACCAGGATGGATTATTACGCCCAGGGATGTCGGTCGAACCTGACGTAAAAGTGCGTTGAAGTCGGAGACCTTAAGGGCTTACATCTCGATTTTTGGGGAATTTCTGCCCTTTTTCTGCTACAGTCCATTCAGGATAGCCTCGACGAGAGGTGATTTTTTGTCCTGAAAAGCGCCACGGACTAGGGTCCATGAATTTCAACACGCTTCCAAACCTCATCGCTCTTGCCATTCTAGTCTTGGTGTTTCGTGCCATCTTGCGTCAAGCCACCAACGAACGGCTCCATCTTTGGCTGACCGGCTGGATTCTTGTTCTGCTACATTTCGTGGCTCAGTTCGTGGACGTGGGCCAAGGTCTATGGGACCGTGTAGCGTCCGCAGTCGCCCTCAATGCTTTGGAGCTGGCCAGCGTTGCTTTTCTGGTCTCGGTTTCCAGCGCCGCGAATGATCGGCGCCGCCGCCTTTTGCTCGCCGCAGTAATTGGTATTCCCGCGGTTGTCTACACCGACGCTATTATTTGGAACATCACCAGCCATGTCTTCTACTACGTCGTGGTTGGGCTGGCAACGGCCGGCGCGGTGCTGGTGATTTGGAGTTTTTACCGGAAGGTCACTACTTATGTGGTTGGCCTGACGATTGGTTGCCTGGGCCTATCATGGGCGATCGTGTGGGCGGTCGCGCGGAACAAACCTGACGTCGGCATTCTCTTTCTTCTAGCAGGCTTGAATTTCATCGTAGCGGTCCTGTTCTGGAGGTACTTCCATCGGGTAACGGTGGGGGGCATGACTACCGTGTTTGGCTTCGTCGCCTGGGGTTCCGTTTTCCCGATTGGATTGTTGCTGGATACCTACCTGCCTTCGGTCCACGTTGAATCGGAAGTGTGGAATATTCCCAAGTATTTTGTTGCCGTCGGAATGATTCTCATACTTCTGGAAGACCAAATTCGAAAAAGCGAGCATCTTGCCTATCACGACGAACTGACTGAACTGCCTAACCGCCGGTTGCTGGAGGACCGTCTGGAACAGGCCCTGTCTCGCGCCAAACGCAAGGGCAACAAGGTGGCTGTTCTGCTGCTTGACCTCGATCACTTCAAACAAGTGAACGACACCTTCGGACATCGCATAGGGGACATAACTCTGCAGCAGGTCGTCACGCGGTTGGCCAGCCGGATGCGGGTGTCAGATACGTTGGCCCGATCCGGAGGGGACGAGTTCACGATCGTCAGCGATGTGGTTGATGCGGAGGGAGCGCAGGTCCTGGTGGCAAACCTGGAGATGGCTTTCACCGTTCCGTTTAAGCTTGAAGGCAAGCTGATTCACACCGGTCTTAGCATTGGATTGGCCCTCTATCCCGACGACGGCACCACGCCTGACGAGCTTTACGCCGCCGCTGATCAGGCGATGTACGTCTCCAAGCGAGCCAGCCGCAGCGCCGTCGAGATGAAGCCGCTGACGCACTTCCGCATGTAGTTTTCTCGCCGCCTTTTTAATGATGACGCCGGGAAGGGGTTTTGCACCCTCCTGGGGCTTGCCCACTTCCGGAGTGCTAAGATCGACCCATGGCTTTCCGAAGCACTACTCGTGACTCCGTTTCACGGCCAGGCAGGACCCCTCCTCCTGAGGATACCCACCAGGAAGCGGCGTATCTAAAGATGCTGGGCGAGAAGCAACGCCCGGTTCGCGTCAAGCTCGTGGATGGCACCGTAGTCCGCGGTTGGATTGAGTACTACGACCGGCGCATGGTGCGGCTGACGCGCGAGGGTGCACCCAACCTATTCATCTTCAAGCACGAGATCGCTTACATTGCGGAGGATACCGGACGGCAGTCGGGCACCAACGCCGTTCCCGGCGTGAAGAATGGCAACTCCACGAGTATCTCCGAATGACGCGATACGGGGAGGAAATTGAAGCAATAGCGCGCGAGGCCGGGACGCTGCTGATGTCCCATTTCGCCCGCCACGTCACCATCGAATACAAAGGCGACGTTGACCTGGTGACCGAGGCCGATCGGGCCTCGGAGAAACTGATCGTCGAGCGCCTGCAGGCGCGCTGGCCAGAGCATGGCGTCGTAGGCGAAGAAGGTGCCCGCAGCGGCCCCGGCGCCGAGTATTGCTGGTACGTCGATCCACTGGACGGCACCACAAATTTTGCGCATGGTTACCCGGTGTTCTGCATATCCATTGCTCTGGTGCGTAAGGATGAGCAACTGGAGGCCGGCGTGCTCTACGACCCGACGCGCGATGAGATGTTCACCGCCGAACGCGGCGAGGGCGCCACCCTGAACGGCAAGCCAATCCAGGTTTCCAAAACCGCGAGGCTCGCGGAGTCCCTGCTCGGCACTGGTTTCCCAAGCCACAAACGGCACCAGAATCCCAACATCCACCTCTATCACCAGATTACGTTGCGCTCGCACGGCCTACGGCGTGCAGGATCGGCTGCGCTCGACTTGGCCAACGTGGCCTGCGGACGTTACGACGGCTTCTGGGAAATCAATCTCAATCCGTGGGACACGGCAGCGGGCGTGCTTCTGGTGCAGGAAGCCGGCGGGCGCGTGACCCGCTTTGACGGAGCCCCATTTCGCCTCGATAGCCGTGAGGTACTGGCGACGAATGGGCTCATTCATCGGGAGCTGATGACGAACTTCGAGGAGATCTTCGCCGGTCGCGGGCTGGAGGTGTTGCCCTCTCCGGTGGAGTACGCAAAGTCAAGAAAATAGCCGCGTCTTGTGGCTCTGCAAAGTGTTTAATACCTCGATGAGGAGGTTCTTCCTTATGCAACGGTTCGTGACTCGGATGTCGATCGTCGGTCTTTGCCTGATTTCACTCTGCGCGTTCGCACAGGAGAACCACGTCGTCCGGGTGGGAGTAGCGACGATGAAAAACTCCGCCGGACGCTCACTTCCCGGCGATCTTGAGCGGGATCGGCTGGTAAGCGATCTGAACCGGCAAAAGCCTGACAAGAAGCAGCACCTCGCCGTGCAAGGTGTACCCCTGGAAGGCTCCAGTCCTGAGGAGATCGTCGATCAGCTCAAGCAGAAACAGTGCGACTACGTGGTGTACACCAACCTCATCGAACTGCGGTCTTCGAGCGACCCCATGCAGCGCACGCCGGGCACGATTCAAAGCAATCCCTACCCCAACCCCGGGATGCCGGGCAGTTCGCCTGGGAGCTTCAATCAACAGTATCAGGCGTCGCTGGAATACAAACTGTATCGCGCCGACGGCTCGCCGGTTGCAGGTGCTCCCTTCTCCACCCAACAAGGAATGTCGGAGGACGCGGTGGTATCGCAACTGATGGACCGAGTCGCCAATAAGGTGTTTTCGGACATCAAGAAGGCTGGTCCGGCGCCAATTCAGTGATTCCAGGCGGTCGACCCGTACCGACTGCAAGCCCGGCACCGATGCACCCGCAACCCACACTGGCGTCGACTGTCATGAACAGTGTGTAGGACTCGATTGTGAAGGCTGTTACGCCGTAACCGCTTATGCGACAACGGTGGCTCGATCGCGTTTGATCCGTACAGGCCATTGTTCTGCGGTAAAATTACACAGTGAATAACTCGCTGTTGAACCGTGCCGTTTCCAAGCGCCCCGACATGGTCCGTCTTGCAGGGGCGCATTCTTTTCCTGACCGAAGATCCCGAACTCATCAAGCGCCAGCTTGCAGGCGAGGACCTTCCCTGGGACACCGCAGCATCCGGAGCGCAATCCCAAGCTGCGCGACGACATCTCCACCGACGAAATCACGCCGGCGCACATCTGCTTCTTCTTCGATGAGACGCTGGGCGAATTTCCCTACACCGGCCTGAAGTGCGGCAACGAGACGCCGATCAAGCGTGGCGACGTGAAGCGCGGCGGCTTCGTGTGCGCGGTCAGCGGCAAGCGGCGCGGTAAGGGCTCCAGCCGCGAGCAGTCGCCGTATGCCGAGATGTCGGCGGGCATCAAGCTGGTGATCGCCGAGAACATCGAGCGCATTTACAAGCAGAACTGCCAGAACCTCGGCGTGCTGACGGCGACCGACTTCGGCATGATTGACAAGATCCGCCGCGGCGAAGAGATTCCGCTGACCGAGTTCACCCAGGGCGAAGACGAGATCACGCGCCAGGTGATCGAATATGGCGGCCTGTTCCCGTTCAACGTCGCGCGCCTGCAGGGCAAGGTTTTCCTGCCGCCGATCCACACCAAGCCGCGTCCGATGACGATCGCAGAAAAGATTTTCGCGCGCCACATGCTGCGCGACACGAACCAGGTTGGTGTCGAGGCCGTGAAGCCCGGCGACACCGGATTCGCGCGCACCGACCTGCGCTTCAGCCACGAATACGTCACGCCCATGGCGGCCATCTTCTTCGAGCATTTTCTGGGCAAGGACGAGCCGGTCACCGACGCCAGTACGGTCATGTTCTTCCGCGACCACCTCACCTTTCTGGACGAGGTGCTGTCGGAAGAAAAGCGCAAGATGGGCCTGCTCGATCTGGCGGGTCAGTTGAAGCTGAAGCAGGAAGACTTCGCCAAGTCGCGCGGCATCAAGCTGCACGGCGAGTTGCGCGACCGCAAAGGCTCGGAAGGAATCTGCCACTCGATCGTGACCGAGAGCTACGCGCTTCCCGGCCAGCTCAATGTCGGCTCCGATTCGCACACGCCGCACGTGGGCGCGATGGGATGCGTTGCCTTCGGCATCGGCACCACCGACGTCTTCAATTCGTGGTTCACCAAAGATGTTCGCGTCAAGGTGCCCGGAGTCGGTGAAGGTCGTTATTCGCGGCAAGAAGCGCGAGAACGTAACGGCGAAGGACTTCATCCTGAAGCTGCTGTCGCTGGAGTACATCCGGCACGGCCACGCGCTGGCGAAGGTCATCGAGTATTCGGGCGAGGCCATCGAGGCGCTGGGCGTCGATGAGCGCGCCACCATGACCAACATGGCAGCCGAGATTGGCGGCTTCACCGGCATCGTCGCGCCCGACCAGAAGGTGGTGGACTTCCTGATGGAGCGGCGCGGCATGAGCAAGAACGAGGCGGAGACGCTGATCGAAGGCCTGTATAGCGATCCCGACGCGCATTACGCGCACGTGATCGAGCTGGACGCAGCCGACATTTATCCCATGGTCGCGACACCGGGCGATCCCGGCAACGGCAAGTTCGTGCGCGAGCTGAACACGCCGGTGCCGGTGGAGATCGCCTACGGCGGCACCTGCACCGCGGGCAAGAACGAAGACATGGACATGTACGCGGCGGTGCTCAGCGATGCGTTGAAGCGCGGCCGCAGGGTTGCGGAGAGCTGCAAGTTTTATCTTCAGTTCGGCTCGCAGGAAACGCGCGAATACTGCGTGCGCAAAGGGCTATCTTGACATCTTCCGGGAGGCTGGCGCGCATCGTCATCGAGCCCAGCTGCGGCGCGTGCATCAATGCCGGGCCGGGAGTTTCCACGCGTCCCGACCAGGTGGTCATCAGCGCGCAGAACCGCAACTTCCCGGGGCGCAGCGGTCCCGGACAGATGTACCTGGCGAGTCCGCTAACCGTGGCGGCAAGCGCGGTCGCGGGTTACATCGTGGAATACGAACCGGCCGGCCAGCGCGAGCCGGCAACCGTCGTGTAAAGCTCCCGCCAGCCGAGCGCTTTTTGATACTATCGATATATCGTTTTCCGGCCGGATGTACTCTGCTTTGAGAGATCTTAGGAGACCTTAGTTTTATGGCCTATGTGATCGCGGAACCTTGTATTGGCACCAAAGACACGGCCTGTGTCGATGCCTGTCCGGTGGACTGCATCCATCCCAAGAAGGACAGCGAGAAGTTCGCCGGTGAAGAGATGATCTACATCGACCCGGTGGAATGCATCGATTGCGGCGCGTGCGTGCCGGTCTGTCCGGTCTCGGCGATCTTCGCGCTCGACGATCTGCCGGAAAAATGGAAAGAGTACACCGAGCGCAACGCCAAGTACTTCGGCCGTTAGCTGCCCGCAGCCAATAAAACGGGCGCACCCTTGCGGTGTGCCTTTTTAATTCTGGCTCCGGCTTACATCAGTTGCTCGATCTTTTCGATCAGCACCTCGGGCGGATCGCCCTTGGTGATAAAAGCGTTAGCCAGCTCCAGCGCATGGGGCGGCAGCGAAAAGTACGCCGAGAAAAAGATAATCGGGATGTTGGAGCGGCGCCGGCGCAGCTCGGCGGCCACCTCGCCGCCGTTCAGGCCCGGCATGTAGTAGTCCAGTACGACCACATCCACCTGGTTCTGGTCGAACAGGTCCAGCCCCTGCTGTCCGTTGGTGGCTGTGAGCACACGGAAACCATGGCCCTCAAGCATGAGCTTGCGAACGCGCAGACCGATTTTTTCGTCGTCAACGCACAGCACTGTCTTCGGGTGGACAGCGTTCATCCAGTTCACCGTTGTTCCCAATTGCATTTAACTTCCCACTACAATGTCGGCCGGTGCTGTCCGTTCTGGGCGAGTGACAGTCATCGCCGCTTCTGCGGCGAAAATAGCGCTTAGGACGGTTCTACGTCAGATCCGCGCGCTTGCCCATGCCGAAAACGTGGTAGATGTTTCCAGGTCGCAGATTGTTAAGGACTTATAGGCTGTGTGGAACAACTACTAGCAGCTCCGTAGAGGTATTCGAGGAAACATTCCTCCGATACGGCCGGGGACGTAGATTTTTCCCGGGCCACCTTCCCGAATGGAGCGGCCACGATTTCGCTCCGCGCTCCCGGCATGGTATTTTCAAAGACTTACATACAAACGCAATGATCCGCTCCTACAAAGGAATAACCCCAACCATTCCGTCCTCGTGCTACGTAGACGAGTCAGCGCAGCTCGTCGGCGACGTAGTGCTGGGCGAAAATGCCAGCGTCTGGATGAACGCGGTGTTGCGCGGCGATGTGCACTACATCCACGTGGGCGCCAACAGCAATATCCAGGATTGCAGCGTCCTGCACGGCATGCTGAACCAATGGCCGGTGGTCGTGGGCGATTGGGTCACCGTCGGTCACTCGGTTACGCTGCACGGCTGCGTGGTCGAAGACCGCTGCCTGATCGGAATGGGCGTCGTCATCCTCAACGGAGCGCGCATTGGCAGCGGGTTCGATCATTGCGGCAGGCACGTTGATTCCGGAAGGCACGATCGTCGAGCCGGGTTCGCTGTGGATGGGTGTTCCGGGTAAGTTCCGCAAGAAGCTGGACAGCGACGAGACGATCCTGCGCTACGCGCGGAATTACCTGGGCTATAAGGAGCAGTACCTGGCGGAGATGAAAAAGTAGTTTCGAGTTTCGAGTTACAAGTGCCCGTCGAGCAGCCCGCCGGAATAGCCTACAGGCACGTTCCAACTCGACTCGAAACTCGGAACTGGCAACTCGAAACTGTTCTTATGATCAAGGCTGTCCGTGGAACTCGTGATCTTCTCCCGCCCGACACCGACCTCTGGAACCGGGTGGACGCGACAGGTGCGCGATGTCTTCGCTCGCTACAACTATCACGAGATCCGCACGCCTATCTTCGAAGACACGCAACTGTTCTCGCGCAGCGTCGGCGAAGAAACTGACATCGTGTCCAAGGAGATGTTTACCTGGGAGGACGGTGAGCGTTTCAACGAGAAAAAAATTATCGACGAATGGTTAAAGGCCAATCAGTCGGACGATCCGAACCACGTCCAAGCCGGACGCGTTAACCTGCAGGGTAGCCCGTCATTCCTAGCGAAGCTGAAAAAGTTTGGTGTCCAACTCCAAGCTTGGCGCGGCATCCAAGTCGGGCTGAGCTTAGGTGGCCGTGTGGAATTCGTGGCCTTTCGGCCAAGGATTTCGACCGGTACGATAACTGCATTGAAGAAAGCACGGAGCCTGGCACAGACCGAATATTCGCAGGAGTTCGGCAACCATGCGATCCTGCTCCGACTCGTAGTCCCCGACGAGGCGGCAAGAACGTCTCCCTGGGTTGCGACCGAGGAAGTGGAGATTGAGGGTTTCGCGGGCAACTTTTTCTCAAGTTCCCAATCCCTCACCCTCCGCCCGGAGAACACCGCCGGTGTGGTTCGCGCCTACATCGAGCACGGCTTTGACAAGAAAGGGACGCTGCAGAAGCTGTATTACATAGGGCCGCAATTCCGCCGCGAGCGCCCTCAAAAGGGCCGCTATCGCCAGTTCTACCAGATTGGCGCAGAGATTATTGGGCCGCCCAGTGCAGGCAGCGAGTCGCCATTGCACGACGCGGAGCTGCTGGAGATGCTGGTGACCCTGCTCGATGAAGTCGGATTGCGCGATTGGCAGTTGCACTTGAATTCCGTGGGCTGCGCCGACGATCGCGCGCGTTACAACCAGGCACTACGCGAAGCGTTGCAGCCGGTCGTGCACCAGATGTGCGCCGACTGCCAACGCCGCGCGGAGACCAATCCGTTGCGCGTGCTTGACTGCAAGGTACCGGAAGATCAGCCCATCATTGAGAAGCTACCCAGGATCAGCCAATATCTTGACGAAGCTTGCCGCGAACACTTCCGAGTGGTGCGGGCGATGCTGGATGCAGTTGGCATCGCTTACACCATCAACGAGCGCATGGTGCGCGGCTTGGATTACTACACGCGCACGACTTTTGAGTTCACCCACGGCGGCCTTGGGGCGCAAAGCGCGGTGCTCGGTGGCGGACGCTACGACGGACTCTCCGAGTCGCTGGACGGGCCAAAGGCGCCAGGCATCGGATTTGCCATCGGCGAAGACCGGCTGATTCTCGCCTTGCAGTCTCAGGGCGAAACCGCGGCGGAGAACTTACAGGCATATGTCGCTCCGCTAGGCGCAGGAATGAACGTGCATGCGCTGAAATTGGCGCGCGAGTTGCGTCGAGAAGGCATCAGCGTCGACCTTGGCGATGAATCCTTCCGGCTGAAGAAGTCATTTGACCTGGCGGAGAGGGCCGGTGCGCGATTCATTGTCCTTGTCGGGGAAAACGAAGTGGCCAGTGGTCGATTCAGAGTGAAGGATCTCGCGAGCGGCCAGCAGGTACAGGTTCCGCGCGCGGACCTGGCGGCATATCTGCGTCGACCGTAGTCGTCACATCCAAAAGCGCCTTCCCTGAGGTAATCTGAATTCATGCTCGATTTTCTTGGTGACTTGAAACGTACTCATATGTGTGGCGAGCTGCGCGCCTCCGACGCCGGTTCCAAAGTTGTGCTCATGGGTTGGGTAAACAAGCGGCGCGACCTCGGCAACCTCATCTTCCTCGATCTGCGCGACCGCAGCGGCATCACCCAAGCAGTCGTCACCTCCGATGCCGGCGCTGAAGCTCATGACCGGGCGACCGCGGTACGCTCGGAATTCGTAGTCGCTGTCATCGGCCACGTCAAGCTGCGCGATGCCAATACCGTCAACAAGAACATCGCGACCGGCGAGATCGAAGTGGTCGCCGACGAGTTGCGCATCCTGAACGATTGCAAGCCGCTTCCCTTCACCCCGGCCGACACCGTGCTGGCCAACGAAGAGGTGCGCCTGAAATATCGCTACGTGGACCTGCGTCGCCCGGAAATGCAACACAACATCGAACTGCGCCACAAAGTTGCAATCGCCATTCGCGAGTACCTCAACTCGCAGGGCTTCTACGAGATCGAGACGCCGTTCATGACGCGCTCCACGCCCGAAGGCGCGCGCGACTACCTCGTGCCCAGCCGCGTCTATCCGGGCGAGTTCTACGCGCTGCCGCAGTCGCCACAACTGTTCAAGCAGATCCTGATGATCTCCGGCTTCGACAAATATTTTCAGATCGTGCGCTGCTTCCGCGACGAAGACTTGCGCGCCGACCGCCAGCCCGAGTTCACGCAAATCGATCTGGAGATCAGCTTCCCGCGGCCGGAGACGGTGTTCCGCGTGGTGGAAGGCTTTTTGAAGGCGGCGTTCCTCGACCATCGGCGCCGATCTGGCGACGCCGTTCCCGCAGATGAGCTACGACCAGGCGATCCGGCTCTACGGCATCGATAAGCCTGACCTTCGTCTGCCCGCGATGACCGATATCCGCGAGGCGTTCGCGCCGGAGAACCTCGAGACGCTGCACGTCGATTCCGAACTGCCGGTGGTTGCGATCGTGATTCCGAAGGTCGGCGAGCTGTCGCGCAAAGAACGCGACGACATCAAGGCGCTGTTCGGCGATCGCAAGGAAGCGAAAGTCTTCGAGGACATCAAGCGGCTGGAGAAGTCGTTCCCCGAAGCGGTGGCGAAGATTCGCAACCTGGCGCAGCCGAATCCTGAAGACCTGGTGGTCGTGGTCGCGGGTGCAAAGCGCAGTGAAGCGGCGACCGACGCCAAGGCGCGCCTGCAGGCATATGCAGTCTATGCGGCGGCGGGACAACTCCGTCTCGCGCTGGGACAGAAGTATGCCGAACGCCACGGTGCATTCAAGCATGGCAACTTCCGCCTTCTGTGGGTCACGGACTTCCCCATGTTCGAGTGGGACGAAACCGAAGGCCGGTGGAACGCGGCGCACCATCCCTTCACGTCGCCGCACGAGCAGGACATGGACAAGCTGGAGAGCGATCCTGGCGCGGTGCGCGCGCTGGCCTACGACGTGGTGCTGAACGGCACGGAGCTGGGCTCAGGCTCGATCCGTATTCACCGCCAGGATATTCAGGCCAAGATCTTCAAGGCGCTCGGCATGTCTCCTGAGGAGCAGCAGTCGCGCTTCGGCTTCTTCCTGGAGGCGCTGCAATACGGCACGCCGCCGCACGGCGGAATCGCGCTCGGACTCGATCGCATCGTGATGATTCTGGCGGGCGCGGAAAGCCTTCGCGAGGTAATTCCCTTCCCCAAGACGGCGAAGGCGGTTGACCTCATGGTGGACGCGCCAACGCCAGTGAGCGAGCGGCAGTTGAAGGAACTGGGAATCGCGGTGGTCGGGAAAGAAAGACCTGTAGCTTGACGCTGCGGCACCTCAGGAATCGCGTGGAGGAGTCCATGTCCGAAATAGACAACGTCCTACGCACAGAGGTGTACGGACTCGACCTCCACTTGAGCGCCTCGCAGTTGGTATTAAGCGCAGGCGGCAAGAGTTTGACTGCGCCGATCGTACTCAGTAGCGAGGACGCCGAACGGCTGCGGATAGAAATTGCCAAAGCACAATTATGGGAATGGAACCATCTCGAAGAGCTGAAGTCGAAGGCGGAGAAGCGCTATCGGCAGTGCCTGGGCGCGTGGCTGACGCTCTGCCTCGCCGCATTCAGCGCGTATATCGGATATCCCAGTTATTACCTTCCAGTGTTCCTGTCGGCATTGTCAATCTTCATCTGGTGGAGAGGCGGACATCTCGAGCTGAAGGCTGACCGGGCCGCCCAAGCGGAGAGAAACCGATTCGTCCCCGATTGGAGTTATTTTCAGCAGCGAGCTGAAGAATCCGCAGCGCCGTTGTGATACCGACCCTCCGCACTTAGCCGAAGCACGAAATGTGGGCGCCCAGCCGAATGGCCAGCATTGGCCATCCACCGACCGTTGCTCCTGTGCTGTGAAACAGGACCGTACGTACCTATCAAACAAGCTCTCCAAACTATGGCAGCAGAGCAGATTCCCGGCCCCGCTCTGCTGCCTCTCAGACTCGGCCCCGCGTGGTGAATTACGCCGTTACGTACTTGCCAGTCTCCAGCACGCGGGCTGGCGATTTTCTCCTGCAGCGCGATCACGTTCACCGGTTCATGCTTGGCCAGGCGGCGCACAATCGCCATCTGGGTGCGCAGCATGTCGCCTTCGGCCACGTCGGCAACGACTTTCTTCGCCGCCGCTTCCAGCCGGGTAAACGCGCCTTCGAGATAGACCTGCGTCATGGCGACAACCAGCCCAGCCTTCTCTTCGCCGTTGGCTTCCACATACTTGCGCGCGCGCAGCAGGCAGGAGTCCATGGCAAACGCCTCGATCACCATGTCGGCGATGGCGCCCATGACCTCCTGCTGATCGGCCAGCTTCTGCATGTACTTCTGCGAGGCCGCGCCGGCCACCAGCATGGAGAGCTTCTTGGCGTTCTCCACCAGCTTGCGCTCGGCCGCCAGCGTGCCGTCCAGTTCCTCGCCAGATGGTCCGGCCATCACCTCGTCCATCACCTTCTTGATGGCCGGCAGCAGTGCGAGTTGTCCGCTCATGGCGCGCTTCAGCAGCCATCCGGTGATGATGAGGCGGTTGATTTCGTTGGTGCCTTCGAAGATGCGGTTCACGCGCGAGTCGCGATAGGCGCGCTCGGCGGGATACTCTTCGACGAAGCCGTAGCCGCCGTAGATCTGCACCGTCTCGTCCACGACCATGTCGAGCATCTCCGAGGCCGAGACTTTGATGATGGAGCACTCGACCGCGTACTCCTCGATCGCTTTGCGCACTGCCTCGGGATTGTGCTCGATGTCGGAGAGCGCGGTGTCCATCATGCCGACGGTGCGATACACCATCGACTCGCCGGCGTAGATGCCGAGCCGCCATCTGCGCCAGCTTCTCGCGAATCAAGCCGAACTCGGCGATGCTCTTGCTGAAGGCCTTGCGCTCCTTGGCATAGGCGATAGCATGCTGCAGAGAAGTGCGCGCGCCGCCGACGCAACTCGCGCCCAGCTTGAAGCGGCCCACGTTCAGGATGTTGAAGGCGATGATGTGCCCTTTGCCGATATCGCCGAGCACATTCTCGACCGGCACCTTGCAATCGCTGAGGATCAGGGGCGCGGTGGAGGAGCCGCGGATGCCCATCTTCTTTTCTTCGGCGCCGACCGAGAAGCCGGGAAAGTCCTTCTCGACCAGGAAGGCGGTGAACTTTTCGCCATCAATCTTGGCGAAGATGGTGAACAGGTCGGCGAAGTGGGCGTTGGTGATCCACATCTTCTCGCCGTTCAGGATGTAGTGCTTGCCGTCCGGGCGAGAGCACGGCGCGGGTGCGGCTGTTCATGGCATCGGAGCCGCTGGTGCTCTCCGACAGCGCGTACGCGCCGATCATCTCGCCGGTGGCGAGCCGGGGCAGGTATTGCTTCTTCTGCGCTTCGGTGCCGAAGAAGACGATGGGCAGCGTGCCGATGCCGCTGTGCGCGCCCATGCTGACCATGAAGCTGCCGTACCTGGCCATGTAGTCGGCGATGATGGCGGACGAGACCTTGTCCATGTCGGAGCCGCCGTACTCGGCCGGTATGTCGGCGTTGGTCAGTCCCATTCCGCCAGCCTTCTTGAGCAGCTCGCGGGTCACCGACCATTCTTTATGCTCCATCTTCTCGGCGTTGGGCAGGACCTCGTTGGTCGCAAACTCTTCCGCCAGCTTGGCGACCATCTGCTGGTCTTCGTTGAAGTCTTCAGGAGTGAAAACGTTGTCCAGGTTGTGATCTTCGAGCAGAAAACTTCCGCCCGTGGTTTTGGTCTTGGGAGCTGCGGATACGGTGGTTGCCATAGGGTCCTTCCTTAAATTGCAAAATCTTTTTCGCCACAGAGGCACGGAGACACGAGAATTCGTTCTTTAAGACCGAATGTGAATCCGTGTTCATACATGGTTGCTTCTTGTTTCGAAACTCATTGTGCCGTCCCTGAAGGGACTCGGGTCGATTCAAGTTACCGCCTACCCAGCGTTCCGCGCCAAAAGAAGGCGCTCCACGCTGGGCTATCATGTGTCCGCCCCTTCGGGGCTGGTTTGCTGGAAGTCCAGTCCGTTGCCGCTAACCTTGTGAATTCTGATTGTTCTTCTCGCATCAATTCTGATCCGTGTTTATCCGTGACATCCGCGGTTGCATTTCGTTTTCGTACTCTTCGGTGCCTCCGTGGTGAACGCCTCTACTGCAAATTTTCGAAGATGCCGGCCGCGCCCATGCCGCCGCCGACGCACATGGTCACCATGCCGTAGCGTCCATGGCGGCGCTTGAGTTCGCGGATGACGGTGGCCGTCAGCTTGGCGCCGGTGCATCCCAGCGGATGACCAAGCGCGATAGCACCGCCGTTGACGTTGACGCGCGCGGGATCGAGATGCGCTTCCTGGATGACCGCCAGCGACTGTGTCGCAAAAGCTTCGTTTAACTCGATCACTTCGATGTCGTCGAGCTTGAGCCCGGCCATCTTCAGCGCCTTCGGGAATCGCGAAGACCGGGCCGACGCCCATCTCCTCGGGCTTGTAGCCTGCGGTTGCGAATGCGACGTAGCGCGCCAGCGGCTTCAGCCCGAGCGCCTTCGCGCGCTCGGCCGACATCACGACCGCGGCCGCTGCGCCGTCGGACATCTGCGAGGAATTGCCCGCCGTGATTGTGCCCTTCACGTGGAACGCCGGCTTCAGCGCGGCCAGGGCTTCCATCGAGGTGTCGGCGCGCGGACCTTCGTCCATCTTGAAGACGATCTCGACGCGCTTCGGCTTGCTGCCGTTGGGCGTAGTGAAGCTCACCGGCACAGGAACGATCTCGTCGTCGAACTTGCCGGCCTCGATTGCCGCGATGGCTTTCTTGTGGCTCTGGACCGAGAACTCGTCGGCCATCTGGCGCGTAATGTTGTAGCGCTTCGCCAGGCGCTCGGCAGTGAGGCCCATGGAAAGATATGAATCGGGATAGTTCGCGATCAGCCAGGGATTGGCCGAGACCTTGTGTGCCGCCCATGGGAATCATGGTCATGGACTCGACACCGCCGGCGACGATGGTCTCCGCGCCGCCGGCCATGATGCGCTCGGCAGCCATGGCAATCGCCTGCAAGCCGGATGAGCAGAAGCGATTGATGGTCATCGCCGAAATCTCCACCGGCAGGCCCGCGCGCAGCGAAGCGATACGGGCGACGTTCATGCCCTGCTCAGCTTCGGGCATGGCGCAGCCGAGGATCACGTCTTCGATCTCTTTGGGATCGACTTGGGGCACGCGCTCGAGCGCACCCCTGATGGCCACCGCCGCCAGATCGTCCGGGCGGGTTGCCCGCAAGGTTCCTTTGTAAGCTTTCCCGACCGGCGTGCGCACGGAACTGACGATTACAACTTCACGCATTAGAAGCTCCTAAAAAGCTGTCAGCTATCAGCCGTCAGCATTCAGCCAAACCAAGTCATGGGGGCGGCAATGAACCCCTCGCTCTATCCCTCACGTACAATCAGCAAAGAGGCTCCAGCGGTCAGCAAGAGCCAGTTTCCCGGCGTTCCTGTTTCGGGAAGGGTGTCATTCATTTGGTAACCCCTCCCCCTCCTCGCATCACCTAGAATCAACAACTTGGACAAAAAATCCCGGCAAATTCTTGAGCCGTAGGGACTTATACGTAAAATCTTGAGCGCCAACGACTTAGCCTCGCTGCCGCCGCTGCGCGGCTGGGGCTCGAGAGTCCCTATCAAATTGACGAGCCGCACGCCAGATTGCAGCACACACCTTTCAGTTCCTCAGCGTCTTGCCCGTCTTCAGCGTGTACTGGATGCGCTCCTGGGTTTTCTTCTCGCCGCAGAGCGACTTGAACGCCTCACGCTCCAGGTCCAGCAGATACTGCTCGCTGACCGGAGTGCCGGGCGTGACCGCGCCGCCGCAGAGCACCTCCGCGACCTTGTTGGCGATCTTCACCTCGTGGTCGCTGATGTACTCGCCCTCGCGCATGATGTGCACGCCCAACTTCAGCGTCGCCAGAATGCTCTCGCCCGGCGCGGGAATATCGGTGCGCGGGCTCGGGGCCTGGTAGCCTTCATGCACCAGCTCCAGCGCGCGTGCTTTGGCATCGGTCAGCACCCGCTCCCGATTCATAGTGATGTTGTCGCCGCTGGACAGGAAGCCAAGATTGCGCGCTTCGAAGGCTGACGTCGAGACCTTCGCCATGGCGACCGTCTCAAACGCCTGCTTCATCGCTTCCATCAGTTCGACACTCTCGCCCCGCCCATGCGGCCGGATGTGATAGGCCTTGTCGAGGGCGCGCAGCGTCACCTCCTTACAGCCACCGCCGCCGGGCAGGAGGCCAACCCCGACTTCGACCAGGCCGCAATAAAGCTCGGCGTGCGGCTGGCGAGCCGCAGCGTGCAAGGTGACTTCGCAGCCTCCACCCAGGGTCATGCCAAAGGGCGCAACCACAACCGGTTTCGGCGAAAACTTAATGACTTGAGTCATACCCTGGAACTGGCGGATCGCGAGATCAACTTCGTCCCACTCTTCTTCCTGAATGGCCATCAACAGCATCATGATGTTGGCGCCGACGGAGAAGTTCGCAGCGTCATTGGTGATGACGAAGGCGTCGAAATTTTCGCCCGGGCCGCCCGCCTTCAGCGACTGCATGATCATCTGCACGATGTCGCCGCCGAGGGCGTTCATCTTGGAGTGGAACTCGATGCAGCCAACACCATCGCCGAGATCGACCAGCGAGGCGCCCGCGTTCTTCTTGACCACGAAGCTCGACTTCTTCGCGACCGTGACCGACCAAACTCCCTGGGGCACAATCTCGGGCCGGTAGTTGCCGGCCTGAAGATCGAAATAGACGCGCCCGCTGGCGGCCTTGGGATCGTCCGCGTACCAGGTCTCGTGGCCCGAGGCCAGCAACTTCTCGACGTTGGGCGAAACCGGCTTCTCCTCCAGTTGCATGCGCTTGACGGTCTTGGCCACACCCGCGGCGTCCCATAACTCGAACGGACCCATGTCCCAGTTGAAGCCGAGCTTCATGGCGCGATCGATTTCGACGACAGAATCGGAAATCTCGCCAATGCGATTCGCGGCGTAGGTCCACAAATCGGAGAGCACATTCCACAGGAAGATAGAGGCCTTGTCGCGCGACGGCGCCAGCAGCATGTTCAGCCGTTCCGGCAGACTCTCGACGGTCTTCGCCATTTCCAGCGCGGCGAACTTCGGCTTCTGCAACGGACGATACTCCAGCGTCTTCCAATCGAGCGCTAAACGCTGCTCGCCATCGGGGCCCTTCTGCTTCTTGTAGAAGCCGCCCTTGGTTTTGTCGCCCAGCCATTTGCGCTCCAGCATCTGGCGTGAAGAACATGGGCAGCTTCAGGTCGTCGCGCTCGTCGTGAATGTTGGTCATGGCATTGCGGACGACGTGCCCCAATACATCGAGGCCGACGAGATCCGTCAGGCGGAAGGTCGCCATCTTTGGCCAGCCGACGGCCGTGCCGGTCAGCGCGTCCACTTCCTCGACGCTGAGGTCCATCTCCTGCATCAGGCGCATGACGTTCAGTGCGGAAAAGGTGCCGATGCGATTGGCGATGAAGTTAGGCGTGTCCTTGGCGTGAACCACACCCTTGCCCAGCCGCAGGTCGCAGAAGTGCGCGATGGTCTCCATGGCGGCGGAGTCGGCGTCGGGAGTGGGGATGAGTTCCAGCAGCCGCATATAGCGGGGCGGGTTGAAGAAGTGAGTGCCAAACCAGTGGCGGCGAAACTCGTCGGGGAACCCTTCGACAATTTTGGCCACGGGCAGGCCGCTGGTGTTGGTAGTGATGATGGTTCCCGGCTTGCGAATGGCTTCGATGCGGCGCAGCAGGCTGCGCTTGATGTCCAGATCCTCGACCACAGCTTCAATGATCCAGTCCACATCAGCGAGCTTCTGCAGATCGTCTTCGAAGTTGCCGATGGTGACCAACTTCGCGAGGGACGGCTTGAAGAACGCGGCGGGCTTGGACTTGACCGCAGCCTCCAGTCCGGCGGCAGCGATGCGGTTCCGTACCGGGCCATCGGCATCAGGGGGAACGATGTCCAGCAGGTACGACGGAACACCGGCATTGGCCAGGTGCGCGGAGATGCGGGCACCCATGGTGCCCGCGCCCAGGACGGCAACTTTCTCAATCCTTCTCGGCATGAGTGCTTTGCTACTCCAGCGTTAGAAGCGCGTTCTTACTGCACGACAAGCGGCACAGCTCAAGCTGCGCCCATAGAGAACATTATCTTCCTCAGAACGTTTGCTGAATGATGAATGATGCAGGAAGCTGGTTTGGTATGACACAGGCCCGGAGACGAAGATGAACATCCGCACGACTCTCCTCATCGACGAACAAAACAAAAACAAACGGCCCAGACGTACAAGTGGCGCGCGTCGTAAGATGTGGGGTGAGGATGGCAACGACGCGCGCCTATTAAGTTAACTCGATGGTAATGAATGAATCCTCATTCAGTCAAGAGAATTCGTATAAATTATTGTGCTGCCCTTCTTACGAGATCAGCTTTGCCAGAAGGAAGGCGGCGCCAGCCGCAAGTCCTCCAATCACAATGGTTTGCGAGGCAGAACGGCCAGGCCGTGCGCCCGTAAAGCGGCCCTTGATGTAGCCGAAGATGCCTAACGCCATCAGCGTCACCACTACCGACAACACCAAAGCTGTTCGCGCGCTGTGCAGGACCATGTAGGGCGCGAGCGGGATGAAGCCTCCGGCAATGTAGGATGCTGCGATCGTCAACGCGCTTTGCAGCGCCCGCTTGGGATCGGGCTCTTCCAGGCCAAGTTCAAAGCGCATCATGAAGTCGACCCACTGCTTGGGCTTGCGGGTGAGAGCCTGGACCACGGGACCGCTTTCGTGCGGCTCGAGGCCGTAGTCGGCAAAAACATTCTGCACCTCGCGGGCCTCTTCGTCGGGAATCTCTTCCACCTCGCGCACTTCGCGCTGCCGTTCACTGGCATAGTGTTCGGCATCGCTCTTCGCCGCGAGATACCCTCCGAGCCCCATGGCGATGGAACCGGCGGCGATTTCGGCCAGACCTGCGACAACGATGATGTGGCTGTTGTCTACCGCGCCAGACAGGCCCGCCGCCAGGGCGAAGGGCACGGTCAGGCCGTCCGACATACCGATAACGACATCGCGGACAACTTCGCCCGCCGTGAAATGACGCTCAATGTGCGGTGTTTGTGGCATGGGTTCCTAACTCGGGATGGGCTTTCACGTACTGCTGAGCGCGCTGTACCACCTCGCGCTCACCCTGGTAGCTGAGCGTTTTCGGCGCATCATCCAGCGCAAGCCAGTACGCCTTCTGCACTTCGATCCGCATCTCCGGTGCGATGCGGCCCAGGCGCCCGGAGCGATACCGGAGCAGATAAAAGCTGACGATCTTGAATACGCGTGCGCGATCGCCCCAGTTGCGCACGTAGTAATACTTGATGTCGGCAAGCTTAACAATGAGGTCGGCGCGCACCCCAGTCTCCTCGACGACCTCGCGCAGTGCGGTCTGCTCGGGCTGCTCGCCTATGTCGATGGCGCCTTTCGGCAAGGCGACAATCGTGGCCAGAGCTTTGTTGCCAGCGGGTGTTGGCTTGGAGGATTCGTTCGAACGCTCCATGTGCGGCTCGATGACCGCCAGAAACCAGCGGCCTCGCATCATCCGCAGTACCACACCTCCGGCTGAGAACTCGCGTACCATGGCGGGCCGTAACTCGAACTCGCGATAGTTTGGCAGAGTGGAGGGAAGCTGACAATCCCGACCATCTTCGAGGACAAAGATATCGAAGCGCAACAAACGGCTGCCCAAGGCGGACATCGCCCAGCGCACACTGCGAAGAGCGCTCGGCGGCTAAGTGCAGTCGCTGCGATTGAGGTCTAGGCCGCGGTGGCCGTCTGCTGTTTCATTTCCACCAGCGTTGGTGGATGCATTTCGCGATAACGCTTGGGAGTGATACCAACGATGTGACGAAAAACGCTGGTGAAATGGCTCTGAGTCTCAAACCCAACCTGGGCAGCAATCTCGGCGAGCGGGGTCCGGTCCTGGCGCAACAACTCCTGCGCGCACTCCACTCGCTGCCGCATGACGTACTGGTGGGGCGTGGTACCGGTGCTGATCTTAAACAGCTTGGAGAAGTAGTACTGGCTCATGCCCACGTTCTTGGCGAGTTCGGTAACGGAAACGCCGTTGGCAAGGTTTTCGCGAATATAAGCAAACACGCGTTGCAAACGCCAGGGCTGCAATCCGCCCACGGCTTCGACCGGATGCAAGAGTCGCGGCAAGATAAGCGTCGATCACCTCCTGCGAGCGCTTCTCTTCCAAAGCGTGCAGCGCCAGCACCAGAACGTTCATGCCTTCGGTGTGGGCTCCAACCCGCGCGGAATGCGGATCGTTGCACGAGGCGGCGCGAATGCCGGGAACGCGGTTGGCAGCGACAGATGCGCCGACCGCACGGCTGGTGACGATGATTCCGCGCTCGGCATCGTGGCGGAGCACGGAGAGCGCAAGCTGTTCAGCGTAGTCGGCACGCTCGCGTGAACTCACGGACGGAGAGGCATCCGTGACCTGGTGCCCGGCTGCGGTCAACCTAACAGCAAGACGTTGTTTGGCTTCATAACCTGCTTGATCGGACGCGATTGCAATTCGCACTTTACCTTCTTCCTCCATTTGTAGAACGTCGGATGGTTTCGCTGTGAGTGAACTCGCCAAAATACTCAACAGCCCTGAGAAGGCCTGTGCGTTGCGGCTGATCCTCGCTATTACCAAGTCAATCGGTTCCCAGACCGACGCCGTGCGCTCAAGACTAAGCCCGGGTGTCGCAACGGATTCGGCGCGGTCCAAGACGACCCGCCGATTGTTTCCAGTGCGCACGGCCCCGTGGGGCACCTTCGTTCGCTGCCTGTATTGATACATGCAACGACCCCCAGGATGCCTTTTTCACTGTTTATTCACCAGGAGACCTCCAATAGTTCCACAGAGATTCCGGATGACGACCCAGAAAGCAGGCCCCGTCTCTTCACCCAATTTGTAATATTAAGGCGAGAAATGCCAACTAGAGGTACACTTTTCGGGTTTGGGCTTTTTCGCTGCCGTGGCCCAGGCAATTGCGACTGTCATGATGACCTTCAAGAATCCCGCGCCCGGCGGACCGGGCATTGCGCCTCGCTGGACGCGAGGCTCCAAAGACGCGGTTGGAACCGCCTACTCGACCTCCAGTCGACTGTGGTACACGCTGGCCAACGGCGTCATCACGGAATGTTATTACTCCACCATCGACTCTCCGCAGGTCCGCGACCTGCAGTACCTGGTTAGCGATGGTGAAAGCTTCTTCCACGACGAGCGCCGTAATATGCGGACCGAGATGGAATGCCTCGGGCCCTCCGGGCTTGGCGTTAAAGTCACGAATTACGACCGCGAGGGGCGCTATTCCATCGAGAAGCAAATCATCGGCGATCCCCATCTGAACTGTCTCCTGGTGCACACGAAATTCAATGTAGCAGCGGAATGGCAGGGAAAACTGCACCTCTACGTGCTCTGCGCGCCGCATCTACAGATAGGCGGATGGCACAACAACGGCATGGTGGTGCACGCGCGCGGACGGCAGGCGCTGGTGGCGTACCGCGAGGACAAGTATCTGGCCATCGCCGCCACCGCCGATTTCGTCCGTCTGTCCTGCGGCTATGTCGGGGTCAACGACGGCTGGACCGACCTGTCTCACAACTTCACCATGGAGTGCACCTACGACAGCGCCCTGGACGGCAACATTGCGCTTACCGGCGAGATTGACCTGTCCGGCGGCACGGAGTTTACCCTCGGGACTGGCATTCGGACACACCCTTCACAACGCAGCCGCTACCCTTGTCCAGTCGCTCAGCATTCCCTTCGACGCCGCTCTGAAGAGTTTCCTCGACCAGTGGCAGCGCACCAACAAACGGCTGGCGTTGCTGGACAAAATCCACCAACGCGATTCGATCGCTGTTCGCTCGCAGCGTTAACCTTCTGCTGGCCCACGAAGACAAGATTTATCCCGGCGCCATGATCGCCAGCATGAGCATCCCCTGGGGCGAAGATAAGGGCGACGACGATCTTGGGGGGTATCACCTGGTGTGGACGCGCGACATGGTGAACAGTGCAACCGCACTGCTCGCCGTGGGCGATACTGCCACGCCCTTGCGTGCACTCATCTACCTGGCGATCACGCAGCGAGAAGACGGCGGCTTTTATCAGAACTTCTGGATCGATGGTGATCCCTACTGGACGGGAGTGCAACTGGACGAGGTTTCGTTCCCGATCATCCTGGCGTGGAGGCTGTGGAAGGCCAATGCCCTGGGCGACTTCGATCCCTACGTCACGGTGGTGCGGGCCTGCGGGTATCTGATCCGTGAAGGTCCGGCGACCCCTGAAGAGCGCTGGGAGGAGGCCGGCGGCTATTCGCCCTCGACCCTGGCCAGCAACATCGCAGGCCTGATCTGCGCTGCCGATTTTATCGAGGCGCGCGGCGAAAAGCCATCGGCTGAATTCGTGCGCACCTACGCCGATTTCCTCGAGTCGCACGTCGAGAAGTGGACGGTCACCAGAAGCGGGACCCTGGTACCGGGAATTACGCGGCACTATATTCGTATCAATCCTGCGGTCAGCCGCGAGGGTGCAGCCGGCGACGAGGATCCCGACAGCGGCGAGTTGGCCCTCGCTAACCAGCGGCCCGGCGACCAGGCTCAAGTATCCGGCTAACGAAATTGTCGACGCGGGCTTCCTGGAACTGGTGCGCTTCGGTGTGCGCAAGCCCGACGATCCGCTCATCGAGGACTCGTT
This sequence comes from uncultured Acidobacteriaceae bacterium, assembly GCA_963831675.1. GTDB lineage: Bacteria > Acidobacteriota > Terriglobia > Terriglobales > Acidobacteriaceae > Bog-257. Next base: position 195,968 of record CAWHRM010000009.1, on the reverse strand, counting down.
GAAGGTGATAGATGCCGTGCTGAAGGTGGACACGCCGAAGGGTCCGTGCTGGAAACGCTACAACCACGACGGCTACGGCCAGCGCGACGACGGAACCTCGTTCCAGGGCTGGGGCGTAGGGCGGCCATGGCCGCTGCTCACGGCGAACGGGCGACCTATGAACTGGCTCGCGGCCGCGATATCGATCGTTTATCTGCGCGCCATCGAGGAATTCGCCACCGGGGTCGGGCTGATTCCGGAACAGATCTGGGACGCGCCCGACATTCCCGACCAAGTACATGTTCTTTGGCGGTCCGACGGGCGCGGCCAATCCCGCTGATGTGGGCGCATGCCGAATATGTAAAATTGCTGCGATCGGTTGTCGACAACAAGATCTTCGACTGGATCGAGCCGGTTGCCGAACGATATCGCAACGATAACCCGCGTCCGGTAATCGAAGTATGGAAGATCAATCGCCAGGTCCGTACGGTTCCCGCTGGGGGCTTGCTGCGGATGCAGGCGTCTTCCGCCGTTCGTGCTGCACTGGAGCGATGACGAATGGCACACCGTCCAGGACACGAAGTCCACTCCGACCTCGGTAGGAGTGGAGTACGTCGACATCCAGGTAGCGTCGACGCAAAAGGCACCTCTGCGCTTCACCTTCTACTGGCCGCTGGACAACCAATGGCAAGGCGTGGATTATCACGTCGAATGTCGCACCGGCGAAGTGAATCGACTTGAGCAACAGAAAGGTGGCATCGAGTGAGTAGCAGTAGACAATCGGCGCAGGACAGCCAGCGTAGTTCACCGGAGCCGAGCAACGCCGGACGAGCAGACAACTGGAAATGCTCTGCATTAACACCATCCGCACGCTGTCGATGGATGCGGTGCAGAAGGCCAACAGCGGACATCCGGGCACGCCCATGGCGCTGGCGCCGCTGGCCTTCACGCTTGTGGGACCGCTACCTGCGCACAATCCGCGCAATCCGCATTGGCCGGGCCGCGATCGCTTCATCCTCTCCAACGGTCACGCCTGCATGCTGCTGTATTCCATGCTGTACCTGACCGGCTACGATCTTTCGCTCGACGACATCAAGCAGTTCCGGCAGTGGGGATCGAAGACACCGGGCCATCCCGAATATGGCCTCACGGCCGGGCGTAGAAGCGACGACCGGCCCGCTGGGTCAGGGGTGCGGGAATTCGGTCGGCATGGCGATTGCGCAGCGCTGGCTGGCGTCGCAGTTCAACAAAGGCGGTCACAATCCTTTCGACTACCGCATCTACGTCATCTGCGGTGACGGCGACCTGATGGAAGGTGTCAGCAACGAAGCAGCCTCGGTGGCCGGGCATCTTGGGACTCTCCAACCTGATCTGGTTCTACGACAACAATCACATCACCATCGAAGGCAGCACCTCGCTGGCGTTCAGCGATGACGTGGCTACTGCGCTTCGTGGGATGGCATTGGAACGTGCTGCACGTCAGCGACGTCAACGACCTCGAGATGCTCGACGTGACCATCCAGGCGGCACAACGGGAAGTGGCCCGCCCCACGCTGGTCATCGTCGATACGCACATCGGCTGGGGCGCGCCGCACCGGCAGGACACCAAAGAAGCTCACGGCGAAGCGCTGGGAGAAGACGAAGTTCGCCTCACCAAGATCGCCTACGGCTGGCCGCCGGACGCGCACTTCCTGGTGCCGGACGAAGTCAAGGCCTACATGGGCAAGGCGGTCGAGCGCGGTGCGCAGTGGGAGCAGGATTGGAACGACCGCTACGCCGCCTGGGCGAAAGGAGTTTCCCGATCTCGCAAAGAGCTGGCAGCAAATGCTCAACCGGGAATTGCCGGAAGGCTGGGACAAGGACATTCCGACCTTCCCTGCCGACGCCAAGGGCATGGCTACACGCGAGTCGAACAGCAAGGTGCTGAACGCGGTCGCGAAGAACGTGCCGTGGCTGCTAGGTGGCGCGGCCGACCTTTATCCCTCCACCAAGACGCTGATCGATGGAGCAACCGACTTCGAGAAGGGTAACTATGAGGGCCGCAACTTCCACTTCGGCATCCGCGAGCACGCCATGGGCTCGATCGTGAACGGCATGTCGTTGTCCCTGCTGCGTCCCTACGGAGCTACCTTCTTCATCTTTTCCGATTACATGCGGCCCGTGCTGCGCCTGGCGGCGCTCATGGACCTGCCGGCCATCTTCATCTACACCCACGATTCGTTCGGCCTGGGCGAGGATGGGCCGACGCACCAGCCGATCGAGCACCTGATATCGATTCGCGCTATTCCGCGGATCTTGCTCTTCCGGCCCGCGGACGCCAACGAAGTTGCCGAAACCTGGCGCTTCATCATGCCGCTGAAAACAATACCAGTAGCAATGGCGCTCACCCGGCAGGCGGTTCCGACGTTCGATCGCAGCAAGTACGCCTCGGCTGCGGGACTCGCCAAGGGCGCGTACATCATGGCCGACTCCGGCGGCACGCCCGACATCATCCTGATGGGAACCGGCTCGGAGGTGCAGCTTTGTGTTGGCGCCTATGAGAAGCTCACAGCGGAAGGGGTTAAGGCGCGCGTGGTCTCCATGCCGTGCTGGAGACTGTTCGACCAGCAGTCCGCCGAGTACAAGCGCCAAGTGCTGCCGCCCGAGGTGCGGGCGCGAGTCGCCGTCGAGGCCGGCAGCAGTATGGGCTGGAGCGAGTATGTCGGGCCTGATGGATATGTTGTTTCCCGCAACGACTTCGGCGCATCTGCTCCTCTTAAGGACCTGTTGAAGCACTTTGGCTTCACCGTGGATGACGTGGTGGCGAAAGCGCGCGAAGTCCTGAAGAGCGTGAAAGGATAGGGATCGTCTATAGCAGAACATGGGCAGCAGGTCTTCCGGGAGCCCCACTGTTCCCTGCCTCCGACATCCCGGTTCTAGCAGCTGAGGGAGCTTTTCTTCCATGAGAATAGCCGTGGGCGCTGATCACGCCGGAGTACCATTGAATGAAACCGTTATCGCCGAGCTTAAGCGGCTCGGCCACGAGATTGTCGACTGCGGCACGCACGACGCCAGCAAGCCGGACGACTATCCCGATTACGCCGAGGCTGTAGGCCGCGCCGTACTCGATGGTAAAGCCGACCGGGCGGTCCTCATCTGCGGCAGCGGCGTGGGCGCATCGGTTGCCGCCAACAAGCTTCCTGGCATTCGTGCAGGCCTTTGTCACGATTCGTATTCCGCGCACCAGGGCGTGGAGCACGACAACATGAACGTGATCTGCATGGGTTCGCGCGTCATAGGGCCGGAGTTGGCGCTGGACCTGGTACGCATCTTCCTGGGGGCGCAGTTCACCGGAGAGCCGCGCCACGTCCGTCGGCTGGCGAAGATTGACGCCATCGAACGCGAGAACTTGCGAGGACTGAAATGAGCAGTAATCCTTTGGTACAACTTCAAACCCTGGGTCAGAGCGTCTGGCTTGACCAGATGCGCCGTTCCCTGTTGACGTCCGGAGAACTTCAGCAGCTTATTGATCACGATGGCCTGCGTGGCCTCACCTCGAATCCGACCATCTTCGAGAAGGCGATCAGCGGCAGCCGGGATTATGCCGAGCAGTTGGGGCAGCTTGCGCGGGCGGGAAGCAGCGTCGCGCATATTTACGAGGAGATCGTAGTTCAGGATATCGGTGGCGCCGCCGATACCTTCCGCGGGCGTTTACGAAGCGCAGCAATGGGGGCGACGGATTCGTGAGTCTCGAGGTCTCCCCGCTACTGGCCAACGACACCAAGGCCACCATCGAAGAGGCCAAGAAGCTATTCTTGCGCCTGAATCGCCCCAACGTGATGATCAAGGTCCCCGGCACGCCTGCCGGACTGCCCGCCATCGAGGAGCTCATCGCCCACGGACTGAACATCAACGTCACCTTGATCTTTGCGGTCGAGGTATACGAAAAGGTAGCCGATGCCTACATTAAGGGCTTGGAGCGCCGCGCCGCCGCCGGCCAGCCGGTTGATCGCATTGGCTCGGTCGCCAGCTTCTTCGTCAGCCGAATTGACTCCATGGTGGACAAGCAGCTTGCACGGCTGGCAGAGAAAGCTACCGACGAGACCCAGAAGCAGCGGATCAACGCGCTGCTGGGCAAGGCTGCCATCGCCAACGCGAAGCTGGCGTACGACTCCTTCAAGCGCATCTTCGGCGGCGAGCGTTTCGCGGCGCTGAAGGCGAAGGGTGCTAAGGTTCAACGTCCGCTGTGGGCCTCCACCAGCACCAAGAATCCTGCCTATCGCGACACCATGTACGTGGAAACCCTCATCGGCCCCGACACCGTTGACACCGTTCCTCCGCAGACGCTCGAGGCGTTCCGCGGTCACGGGATTGTTGCGCCGACGCTCGAGGCCGGACTCGACGAAGCGCGCCATGTCTTCGATGAGCTTAAGGCGGTTGGGATTGACATGACGGCGGTCACGGACAAGCTAACCGAAGAGGGTGTCAAGTCGTTTTCCGATTCGTTCAAAGAGCTAATCGAAGTAATTCAGGCCCGCCGCGACGAAGTCGTACGCGGCACGGTCGACCGCCACACCGCTGCACTTGGGCACTATGAAGACGGCTTTCAGGAGACGCTGAAGAGTCTGGAGCAACAGAACTCGGTCACGCGGATTTGGGGCAAGGACGCCACCCTGTGGAAGAGCGACCCCGAACACGCGAAGATCATCGGCAACTCGCTGGGCTGGCTGACCGTCGTCGAGACCATGCAGCCGCACGTGGCGGAGTTGGTTGCCTTTGCCGACGAAATCCGTAAAGCCGGCTTCGAGTACGCGGCCGTGCTAGGCATGGGAGGCTCCAGCCTCTGCCCCGAGGTGCTGGCCCGGACCTTTGGCAGACGAGACGGCTATCCGCAGCTCCACGTGCTCGACTCCACAGTGCCGACAGCGATTCGTCACCTGGAGCAGAAGGTCAGCGTTGGAAACACGCTGTTCATCGTGTCGTCGAAGTCAGGCGACACGACCGAACCGCAGATGTTTCACCGCTACTTCTACGACCGGGTCAAGCGAGTGAAAGGGGATTCGGCGGGCGAGAACTTCGTCGCCATCACCGATCCCGGCACCCAGCTCGTCCGCGACGCTTCGCGCGATCACTTCCGCCGTGTCTTCCTCAACATGCCCGATATTGGGGGGCGCTATTCGGCGCTGTCGTACTTCGGTATGGTGCCGTTCGCGGTGATGGGAGGCGATGTGAAGGCGCTTCTGTCCCGTGCTGCGCACGCCGCTCATGCCTGCGCCGGACCGGTCGGTATCAGCGAGAATCCTGGCGCGCGCCTGGGCGCGATACTCGGCTCGCTGGCCAATGCCGGGCGCAACAAGCTGACCTTCGTCACGCCTCCCCCGCTCCAGTCGCTGGGCCTGTGGATCGAACAACTCATTGCCGAAAGTACTGGAAAGGAAGGCAAAGGCATCGTGCCTGTCGCCGGAGAGCCGCTGGGCCCGCCCGAGGTCTACGGCGACGATCGGGTTTTCGCCTACATTCATACCCACTCGGCAAAGACCGGCGACATCGAGGAGAAGCTGTCGGCACTGGAAGCCGCCGGACATCCGGTGCTGCGCCACACCTTGCATGATCCGCTCGATCTCGGCGAGGAGTTCTTCCTGTGGGAGTTTGCCACCGCCGTTGCGGGGGCGCTGCTCGGCATTGACGCCTTCGATCAGCCCGACGTGCAGGAATCCAAGGACAACACCAAGCGCATGCTCACAGAGTACTTACAGAACGGCTCGCTTACGCAGCAGAGCTTGATCGTGGCCGACAATACGCTCCGCGTTTTCGGCGATGCGGAGACCCGTGACCTCCTGCGTCGCGGAGGGTCTTCTCTGCAGGAGATCGTTGCTGCCCACTCGCGCGGGTGAAGCCCGGCGATTACTTTGCCGTCACGCAGTACATCGAAGAGCTGAACAACTACGAGGCGCTGCTGCAGGAGATTCGCGTCACCGTTCGCGATGAAAAGAAAGTTGCGACCACCAGCGGCTATGGCCCACGCTTCCTGCACTCCACCGGACAATTACACAAGGGCGGTCCTGACTCCGGCGTGTTCATCCAGATAACCTCCGACGTCATCAATGACATCGAAATTCCAGGCGAGAAATTCAGCTTCGGCGTGCTCAAGCAGGCGCAGGCCCTGGGCGATTACGAGTCATTGGCCAACCGGCATCGTCGCGCCATCCGGATCGATCTTGGGGGCGACGTGGAGAAGGGTTTGCGACGGATACTGGCCTTGATCAAGGCAGCGGTCTCGCCGGCTCCAGTAATGGAAGTCGCCGGCCGCAGGTAGCCAGCGAGGCCGCATCCTTAACGAGATGCAGGATGCCGCCACACTGTGGGGAGATATCGTTTATGAGCACTATCGTCCAGCCGGCACCGGTCAAACTTGCGAAACCCACGTTGCCCAAAGGTGATTCCTGCCTGCTGGTCATCTTCGGCGCGACCGGCGATCTCACGCGCCGAAAGCTCATTCCCGCGCTCTACGATCTGGCCTGCGTCGGCTGCACCAGCCGCGACTTCGACGTGCTCGGCATTGGACGTACCAAGCTAACCGATGACGAGTTCCGCGCGCATCTGCGGGACGGGGCCGCGAATTCAAAGGACACTCGCAACTTCAGCGACGACGGCTGGAACGACTTCGCCAAGCGCCTGCACTACCTGATTGGCGATGCCAACCAGCGCGACTTCTATCCGCAGCTGAAGGCGAAGATCGAAGAGATGCAGAAGAACGGCGCCAGCCAGCAACATCTTGTTTTACGTTTCCACGCCGGCCTCGCTCGCTCCTCCGATCGTGGAAGGTCTGGGCTCGGTTGGTCTGGCGCACAATACCGAAGGCTGGACACGCATCATCCTGGAGAAGCCCTTCGGCCGCGACCTGCAAAGCGCGCACGAGTTGAACGAGATTGTCGCGCGTGTCTTCGACGAGCAATCGGTTTATCGCATCGACCACTATCTGGGCAAAGAGACGGTGCAGAACATCATGATGTTCCGCTTCGGCAACTCGATGTTCGAGCCGGTGTGGAACCGCAATTACATCGAATACGTCGAGATCACGGCTGCCGAGAAACTCGGCGTCGAGAACCGCGCCGCCTTCTACGAGGAGACCGGGGCGCTGCGCGACATGGTCGCCAACCACATGCTGCAGTTGCTGACGCTCACCGCGATGGAGCCGCCGGTCACCTTCGACGCCGATTCCGTGCGCGGACACAAGGTGGAAGTGCTGCGCGCGATTCCTGTCATGTCGAAGGAAGAAGTCGCGAAGCGCACGGTTCGCGGCCAGTACGGACCGGGGCAGATCGACGGCAAGCCTGTCCCCGGCTATCGCCAGGAGCCGGGCGTCAATCCTAATTCGCTCACCGAGACCTATGCGGCGGTGGAGTTCCACATCGACAACTGGCGCTGGGCGGGAGTTCCCTTCTACGTGCGTGCCGGCAAGCGGCTGGCGAACCAGCTGACGGAAGTCGCCGTCCACTTCAAGCGCACGCCGCAGGCGTTGTTCTCGCGCAATCCCGAAGGACGTGCACCACAACGTCGTCACCATGCGCATCCAGCCGAACGAGGGTATCTCGCTGAGCTTCGGCGCCAAGCAGCCGGGCTTGCAGATGCGCGCCATCCGCGTGGACATGGACTTCTCCTATCACGACGCCTTCGGAGCGGAAACACCAGCGGCCTACGAGACGCTTTTGCTCGATGCCATGCGCGGCGACGCCACGCTGTTTACCCGGCGCGACGAAGTCGAGGCGGAGTGGCGCATCATCACCCCCATCGAGGAAGCCTGGGCGCAACTCCCACCACCACCATTCCCCAACTATCCTGCTGGCACCGAGGGTCCCGAGGCAGCAGACAACCTCATCAAGTACGACCGTCTCCGCTGGCGTCCGCTCGTCTAGGTCTGACTGCGGGTCGCATCCTGTGCCCGCCCTTTCCACTCCCCGCCGCGCCCTGACCAGTACTTCATAGCGGAGTGCACGGTCGCAAACATGTAGAAGGCGGCGCTGACGGGCAGCGTGAGCGCCCAAAGCGCTCCAAGGCCATAGAAGCGCACCATCGGCAGATACGCCGCGAACATCAGCAGGTAAGCCGCTGCGCCAAGCGCCATCAGCGCCGAGGATCCGCTGAAGAGTAACGGCAATGGCAACAGGTACGCCAACGCAAGCCCCGCCACCGCGCCAAGCAGCAACCATGTTGAATGCCGCAACTGGTTAAATGCGGTGCGCGCGATCATGCGCTCGATCTCGGCGAACGATCTGTACACGCGCAGGCTCGAACTATCGGAGGTCAGACCCAGCCACACCTTGCCTCCAGTGCCCTTCACCGCCGCGGCAAGTGCGCAATCGTCAATGATCTCGCTTCGAATCGCCGCAATTCCTCCGGCCCTCGCCAACGCCTCCGGCCGAATCAGGATGCACCCTCCCGCCGCGCCCGCCGTCTTAAGCCGGGCATCGCGGACCCAAGCAGGCGGATAGAGCATGAAAAAGAAAAACACGAAGGCCGGAATAAGCAGCTTCTCAGCCTGACTCCGGCAATGCAACCGCACCATGAATGAGACGAGATCATAGCCGCCGTGTTCTGCCAGACCTACAAGCGTGGCTAGGTTCTGCGGCGAATGCCGAATGTCGGCGTCAGTGAACAGGAAAAAGCGCGGATGCAAATCGAGAGCCTGCTCAATTCCCTGCTGCATCGCCCACAGCTTGCCTGACCAATCGGGCGGTAACGGTTGGCCAGAGAGTACGGTAAGCGAGCCTGGACGCCCGCTTTTGGCTGCTGCATCGCGGGCCAAGTCCGCAGTTCCGTCCGTGCTGTTGTCGTCCACCACAAAGATGCGAAGGGACTCCACGCAGCTCTGGGCAAGCAACGAACCGACGGACTTACCTATGACCTCGGCTTCGTTGCGTGCGGGGATGATGACCGTAATGAGTCCGGTTTCCATTACGGGCGCAACTGGAGTGTCGAGTCGCCGAACCACCCAGAAGCGCCCGCGCCCCAGCAGCAGATACGCCCAGACGAGGACGCAAAGAGTCCCCGCAATCAGTGCCAGCAAGTGCATGAACTTAGGCCAGTCCCGCTCTGCTCTCGGATTTGCGCGGCCCTCCCCCGCTCGCACCGGCATGGGTCATCGGCTGGCCAGGCCCCCGGCGGTCTCGGCGCCGTCGATCACATAGACGTGTCCGTTGAGGTAAGCGGCGTCATCAGAGGCGAGAAAAGCGAATAGCGCCGCCACTTCTTCGGGCTGCGCGTGGCGGTGCAACGGAATCTTCTGATTCACGGCCTCCAACATCTCGTCCGAGTATTCGGCGCGCTGCATCGGAGTCAGCACGTAACCCGGTGCGACGGCGTTCACCCGCACTTTGGGTGCGAGCTCCAGAGCCATAGAGCGCGTCAACTCAATCACCCCCGCTTTGGAAGCGTTGTAGTCGGCATAGTACGGATAGCCCATGAGGCCATTGGTAGAAGCGGTGTTTAAAATCACGCCGCCGGATCCCGCCATCATGTGTCGCGCGGCTGCTTGTGCAACGTTGAAGACTCCAGTCAGGTTTATAGCGACTACCCTGTTCCATTCATCCGGCGTGATGTCTAGAAACTTGTGCCGAATACTGATGCCGGCATTATTGATGACCACGTCCAGGCCGCCAAGCTCGCGAACCATCGCCTCAAAGGTTTGGCGTACCTGTTCGTGATCGGCGACGTCAGCGAGAAATGTTCCGGCGATCGCGGGCAGGTCCTTGTGGATATTCTCGCAGGCGTTTTGGTCGCGATCGAGGACCGCGACCACCGAGCCTTCCTCCAGAAAGCGAGCGGCTGTGGCCGCGCCAATGCCGCTGGCGCCGCCAGTGATGACAACTCGCTTGCCTTTCAGTCCTCGCATAAGATCCACATCTCGCTGTTTCGCTCTTCACTTTCTCACCAACGGCCATTCGCAGACCCCTATCACCGCAGATTCGGCGAAAGGCAACCGGTGCCGTTTAGTGCTTCTGTGACGGAAGGGACTGGCCCTTCATCTGCTGCTCTTGCATGGTCTCGCCGGGCCGCAGCAGACTCGGACGCGAGGATGTCGAGGTCGCAGGCGGAGCCTGCTGCTGGGTCGCACTGGCAGTTGCTTGCGGTTCCGAATTCGCGCCGCCCGCTTGAGCAGATTGCGAGGCCGGTTGTGACGCCGGCACTGTGTTGGACGGTGGAGCCGTTGCCGCGGATTGCGAACCGGAGGGGACAACTTCGCCTCCGCCGGACTTCGCGGCATTGGCTTCTTTGGTCAGCGGTTCAGCGTCGAACGCAACTTTTTCGTCCAGTATTTCTCGCAACTCGCTATCATGAGGGGCCGCTAAGAACCAAGTCAGCAGATAACCGCGCCGCACGGTCAGGGCCATGGCGATGGACAATCGCCGCGAGAGCTCGTCGTTGGGAACCTGAAAAGCCACGGTGCCCCGCAGAAAAACGATCACGCTGCCGCCTGAGGTGAAAGCTTTCGCGTCACGCATCTCGCGCAGAATGGGATGGGTAAGCCTCAACTGCAACAGGAAGTCCTCGATCGCCCGCCGATCCGTCGAGTCTGCCGGAAACTTCATTCCCGGAAAACACGCTACCGCCGCCGCTGACACCGTTACTTCGCCAAAGTCATCGTAGGAAACCTGGCCATCGGCCCCAGGACGCTTCGCCCAAGCCGAAAACAGGGTACGGCTGCAGACCTTCATCAGCTCGCGCTCCCCGTTGCCGATCCAGGGATCTAAGTAGTCCCGCAGGCGTGAGCGCTCGATGGCAGGCAATACCGCGCCTTCGGCCTCCAGCGTCCAGCCTCGAGGGACAGAATAGGTGAACCCCAGCTCCCGGTTCTCGTACAGATTGTCCGAGAACTTACCGGGGTCGATGTGGTTTGCCGGCGGATCGGCTTGTAACTGTGCCAACTGGTGCGCCGAGATCGCCGGACCGTCGTACTCTCTGGCGTCTGCCCCAGCGTACTCTCGAGCCTTGGCAGGAGCGAAGAAGGTGATGCGCTGGATTGCCGCCTCAAGCCATTTGACGCTCTTCTCGTCGTTGGCCGCCACGATCGCTAGTACTGCGTAGCCCTCAAGGTCAGTGGCTAGCGCCATATGCTGGTCCGCGCCGCGGCGCGTCTCGTAAAAGTAAAACAGATGTCCGGCGAGTGTGGTCTTGGAAAGCCCATGCAGCTCTTCCACGCCCCGCAAGAGCTCCTGGTCGAGCGCCTTGCGTAAAAGGACTTTGGCGTCCAGCGTTTTCGGACGCAACGGAAACGCGACCAGCGACACGGATGCATATTCGGGTGGAGGTCCTCCCAGTTGCAGGAGCTGAATTCGGTTGTCGCGCGCTACCGGCTGCGGGATGGGCTCCAGCTGCAAGTTCGGAGGGGAAATCGAATGCGAATCCGAAGTAGCAGTTGACATAGCGTGTGGTCGAAAGATAGCCCTGATCGGGGTAAATCTGCTGTCCTGGCGTGGGCGTGGAAGTAGGCTGAGTCGCCTGCCCGCACAGCAATAACGGGCAACTCAGGACCATGCTTAAGAGTGCAGATAGAATCCCCGACAGCTTCATCGCATCTCGTGTCTTCATTGTTAGCCGTCGGAGGAGAAGAGTCAATGTCGCCGCACCAGGTACGTCGATGCCCCCTACATCTCGAAGGCTGGTCAGGTACAATCGACGGCTGAAGACTTCTTCACCGTCGACCCTGGGCAACCGCAGTCAACATGCTTGGAGGAGTACGTCCCCTGAACCTTGTCCTTAGTCTGGGCTGCACTCTGTTGGCGGAACCGCACGGGTTGCGCCACTACTTGCGGACCCATTTTCTGGACACCACGTTCAAAGGCCTGTACCACGCCAACGCCTTCGACATGGCGCTGCTGATCCCCTATTTCATCGTGCTGGTGCTGCTGGCCTTTTACGGCATGCACCGCTACCAGCTGGTTTATCTCTATTACAAGCACCGCAAGAACAAGGTCACCGAGCCGGAGTCGCACTTTGCGGAATTGCCGCGGGTCACCATCCAGCTGCCCATCTTCAATGAGCAGTACGTCGTCGACCGGCTGGTGGACTGCGTCTGTAAGCTCGAATACCCACGGGAAAAGCTGGAAATCCAGGTGCTCGACGATTCCACCGACGAGACCGTCGAGGTGGCCAGCGCCGTGGTAGGGCGCTATGCCGCGCTCGGCCACAACATCAGCTATCACCATCGCACCAACCGCGAAGGTTTTAAGGCGGGGGCGCTCGACGCCGGATTGAAGGTTTCCACTGGTGAGTTTGTCGCCATCTTCGACGCTGACTTCACGCCCCAGCCCGAGTGGCTGATGAAGGTGATCCACCACTTCGCCGATCCGGAGATCGGCATGGTGCAGACACGTTGGACGCACCTCAACCGCAATTACTCGTTCCTCACTGAGGTCGAGGCCATCCTGCTCGACGGCCACTTTGTGCTGGAGCACGGTGGACGCTCGCGGGCCGGCGTGTTCTTCAACTTCAACGGCACGGCTGGGATGTGGCGCCGCAAGGCCATCGACGATGCCGGTGGCTGGGAGCACGACACCCTGACCGAAGACACCGATCTCAGCTACCGCTCGCAGTTGAAGGGATGGAAGTTTCGCTACCTGCAGGACGTGGAGTGCCCGGCCGAGCTGCCCATCGAGATGACCGCGTTCAAGACCCAGCAGGCGCGCTGGGCCAAGGGCCTCATCCAATGCGCCAAGAAAGATTTGCCCAAGGTGCTGCGCGCCCAGGTTTCCAGGCGGGAGAAGACCGAAGCCTGGTATCACCTGACCGCGAACATCAGTTACCCGCTGATGATCGTCCTCAGCACGTTGCTGCTGCCGGCGATGATCATCCGCTTTTACCAGGGCTGGTTCCAGATGGTTTATATCGACCTGCCGCTGTTCCTGGCCTCCACGTTTTCCATCTCGAGCTTTTACCTGGTCTCGCAGAGGGAGCTGTTCCCCAAGTCCTGGCTTCGCACATTTCTGTTTCTGCCCCCGCTGATGGCGCTGGGCATCGGATTGACCATCACCAACAGCAAGGCTGTGCTGGAAGCGTTGGTGGGCAAGGAGAGCGCGTTCGCACGCACCCCGAAATATCGCGTGGCCAACAAGAAGGAAAGGTCCATCGCTGCGAAGAAATACCGTAAGCGTCTGGGCTGGGTTCCCTACATCGAGTTGCTGATCGGCAGCTATTTTGCTCTGACGGTCTGGTACGCCATTGCCAACGAGAATTACATCACCGTGCCGTTTCTCATCCTGTTCGTCTTTGGCTACTGGTACACAGGCCTGATGTCGTTGCTGCAGGGGCGCTTCGACGCCCTGGTGGGCGAGCGCGCCGAGGAGCACAGCGCCAAGCCATTTCCAGTGGGCGTGTAGAACGGAGCGCTGGGTGCATTTGGTTCGCCATCTGTTATCCTGAAAGACCGTGGTCATCAAGTTATTCTTTGTACTTCTGGTGCTTTGCACCGTCGCCATCGTGGCCGTGTGTTTGGCGATTCATTTCCGTGTCAAGCGGCACCTGCGCCAGGAACAGATGGACGCCCAAGTCAGGGCGACGGTGGAAGACGCTGCGGAGAGCATCGCCGAACAGGGGAAATTGTCGTAACTGATCTTCAACGCTGATGAGGAAGATATGCTGAAAACCGCCATACATACCGATGGAAGTATCTCCGAACAGTCGTCGAGTCTGATCAAGCAGGTTGGCATTGTGATTTGCGCCAGTGCCGTTATCGCGGTTTGCGCGCGACTGTCCTTGCCTCTACCGTTCACCCCAGTGCCGTTGACACTGGGTAACTTCGCGGTGCTGCTGGTTGGCCTTGCGATCGGAAGTCGCCGGGGATTCGCCGCAGCTGCCTTGTATCTGGGCTGGGGCGCGATGGGGCTGCCAGTGTTCAGTTCCGCCGGTCCCGGCGGCATCGCGCAGATGTTGGGTCCCACTGGAGGATATCTGTGGGCGTATCCCGTGATGGCATTTTTGGCGGGATGGATCGCCGAACGCGGTCACCCCAGCCTGGCGCGTAACCTGGTGGCTGGAACCATCGGGGAGTTGGCATTGTTCGCCGGCGGGCTCGGGTTGGCTGGCGATCATGACGCACAGCTGGCAACGCGCGGCGTACTTCGGGTTGTATCCGTTCTTCTTCGCCGAAGTCGTAAAGATCATGCTGGCCGCTGCCATCGCGGTGCGTCTGCGTCGTCGTGGATGGTGATTGCAACGAACTGCAACTCCGGACAAACCTTCTAACGCAGCCGACTCGGTCTGGCTGGCAACTGATCCTGGTAACTGGCAAGTCCACTTCTATGCCCCGCATCGCCACTGAGAACGACCGGGAAATCACCGTCGCCCACAGCCCCGATTCCGACGATGCCTTCATGTTCTACGGCATGGCAACCCACAAGATTCGTCTGCCCGGAGTGAAATTCACCCACACGCTTTGCGACATCGAGACCCTCAACCGCAAAGCCATGGACGGCTTCTATGACATCACCGCGATCTCTTTCCATGCCTATCCTTACGTGCAGGATAAATATGCGCTGATGCCCAGCGGCGGCAGTGTTGGCGAGGGCTACGGCCCCATGATTGTCGCCTCGCGTAACCTCGCGCTCGACGAAATCCGGCACTGCAAAATCGCCGTGCCGGGAACGATGACCACCGCCTATTTGGCACTCAAACTGTTTGCGCCCGACATCGCCACCGAGGTTGTCCCCTTCGACGACATCATCCCCAAAGTGCTCCAAGGCAAGTACGAGGCCGGACTCATCATTCACGAGGGCCAGCTCACCTTCCAGAAGTCGGGGCTGCACAGGATTCTGGACATGGGCAGATGGTGGCGCGAGCAGACGGGCCTGCCCCTGCCACTCGGCGGCAACGCCATTCGCCGCGATCTCGGCCCGAAGCTGATGAACTCCTGCTGCACCGCTCTGCGCGACAGCATCCAGTATGCGCTGGACAATCGCGAGGAAGCGCTGCAATACGCCATGCAGTTTGCCCGGGACCTCGATGTGCAAATGGCCGACAAGTTTGTCGGCATGTACGTCAACGAGCGCACCCTCGACTATGGAAAAGACGGCCGCGAGGCCATCGCCAAGCTGTTGCAGATGGGGTACGCGGCGGGAATCATTCCGCAAAAACCTAAGGTGGAATTTGCCGGCGACAACGCGACGGTCGCGACCGGAAGCTAGGAACAGCGGCAGAATCAACCGCCGAACAACTGCATCTGTTCCGATGGCTGCTGAGGCGGATGGGCGCTGTGGCTACGCGACGCAAACTCCCGCCTGATGCCGTGCTTTTTGCGTAAGCTCGCAATCAGCTCCGAGATACGCTTGCCGTACGCCTTGCTCACGAATGCGCGCTCGGCAAAGCGCTTGCGGTACCCCTCGACCAGCCGCGGAAACTCTTTCTCCAGAAACGGCAGGAAGACGCTCGCCGAGCACGGCTTCAGGAATAGGGGGTTGGCGTAGATGTATTTTCCACCTGCCTCCTTGGTCGCGCGCACCAGTGCATCGAGCGCAGCGGGCGAATCCGTAATGCCCGGCAGCACCGGGGCGCAGATCACACCGGTGTTGATGCCGGCGGCAACCAGCTCGCGTACCGCCTCCAGCCGCAAGTCGGGACGTGGCGCGCGCGGCTCTAAAATGCGGGCCAACTTCGCATTGAGCGTAGTGATAGTCAAGTTCACGAACAGCGAGTTGCGTTCTGCTATCTGACCCAGCAGGGACACATCGCGTACGATCAAATTCGACTTGGTGACGATCCCGATCTCCAGACCCTGGTGCTGCGCGAGCTCTTCCAGGATGCCGCGCGTGACCTCGAAACGCTTCTCTGCCGGCTGATAAGGATCGGTTGCGGTGCCGATGGCGATCTCCTCGCCGCGCTTCACCTTCCTCAAGTCCTGGCGCAGCAGCCACGCGGCCTGTTGTTTGACGTAGACCTTGCGCTCGAAGTCCACCCCGTTGCGCATCTCCATGAACTCATGGGTGTAGCGCGCGTAGCAGTACTTGCAGCCAAACTCGCAGCCACGGTATGGGTTGATGGTCCAGTTGAAAGGCACCCGCGTGGAGGTACAGCGGCTAAGCAGCGAACGCGCCGGCAGGGTGAAATATTCCACCAGGTATCCCTGCCGAAGGGATTCAGAGCGCGCGGCAAGCTTGGCGATCCCCACCAGCGGTGGCGACTCGCCTTCGTCGATCTGGAGCAGCGAGGGATGCATGAGACGGAGTATGTTCGCTTTTTGTTCGTCTTTGTTCGTCTTTGTAAGATAGCCTCGCGGTGCCCTCCGAGTCAAGCTCAACCCTAAAGCCTCAACCACAAGACCATGTCCGCCTCCTCCGTGACCGCAATCACTGACTTTGGTCGTGACCGACACGTAGGCTTAGTAAGAACAAGAGTCAATCTCGCCGGGTGTCCCGTGGCTCTCAGAAGGGGTGATCATGCCTATCTATGAGTACGTCTGCAAAGAATGTGAAACCTCGTTTGAAGTGATCCTCACCGTCAAGGAACACGAAGAGCAGGAGATAATCTGTCCCAGATGTGACAGCCGGAACGTCGAGCAGGAAACCCCTGACTCTTTTGTAGTGACGTCACGCAAGAGCTGAAAAGGAGCGTGCCTTCGGCTGCCTTAAGCGCGCCCTTGCTGGCTTACTCGTTCAACTCATCACCCCGCCCACAAGGTTGCTGGCCGAAAGCTGGAAACGCGCGAGAATGCGCCTTCTCGGCGATTGCACCCGGATCACACTACCTTAGCGACTCTGGGGCTCCGCCTGTAGAGCGCCGCAGCCGAGAAGAGCAGGACTTTTCCGCCACGATATGATTTAATCTTCCCGTTTTCCTGTACAAACGAAAAACAGCAGCGCATGGCCCACGGCTACAAAAGCGACGCAGAGTACGTCGCGACTACCCACAATGTCGCGCGGTTCTTTACCGAACACCGGCAAGTTGCCCTGGTTTTGCTGCTGGCGACCTTCGTATGGGGCTGGTTCGGCTATCAGAACATGCCCAAGCGCAAGGACCCGAACATCCCGGTGCGAGTGGCCTCCGCCACTTGCCCGTGGCCGGGAGCTACCACCGAGCAAGTCGAGCAACTGGTCACCCGTCCGATCGAGCAGGCTGTCGCTCTGAACTCCACGTTAAAGCCGCCGAGCCCATCGGACTTCGGAATTCGCTCCCTCAGCTTCCCCGGACAGTCCGTCGTCTACATCCAGCTTAATGACAACGTGAAAGACAAGGAGAAGCAATTCTCCGACATGAATTTGAAGTTGAATCAGGTCAACCTGCCGAAAGGAGCTGGGCCGATTCAATTCAACAGCAACTTTGGCGACACAGCGGCGCTCATGCTGACGGTGGCGAGCCCCATGGTCACTCCGACCGAGGTCGCGCTCAGGGCAATCGCCATACAGAAAGCCATCGAGCGGACCCGCGCAGAGCTGCCCAGGAACGCGCCTCAGCCGCGCGTCAGCGTAATTTACGCTTTCCCTCTGTCCGTAGCCCCCGGCCCAGTTCGCACCGACTTCGAGAATATCGCTCGCATCGCCAGCCAGCGCAAGACACTCAGCGACCTTCACTTCTTCGAGGGGCCGGGATACGTTGGCCTCGACGCCAGCACCAAGTTCGACGATGCCACGATTCGGCAGCGGGGTGAGCAATTGATCCAGGCAAATCTTCACCGCTCTGAGATCCATCCTGACGCTTGGCAGCCCGCAATTATTCGTGATCCTGCCGATACCGAAGCCCGGCTCGCCCAGGTCGCCGGCGCCAAATATTCCTATCGCGACCTCGATGACTACACCGAACTGCTGCAACGCACGCTGCAAGGCGTTCCGGAAGCCTCGAAAGTCTCGCGCTCAGGCGTGCTGGCGGAGCAGATTTATCTGGACTACTCGCAGCAGCGCCTGGCGCAGTACGGATACGATCCCTCCAAGCTCAAGGACGTTCTGGGCGCCCAGAACATCACCCTGCCTGCGGGATCACTCGATGTCGGGCCCAAGGACCTGGTCATCAATCCTTCCGGACTGTTTCCTGACGCGCCGGCCATCGGCAACGTCATCATTGGCGTCTCGTCCTCCAACAGCCCGGTCTATTTGCGTGACCTGGTGGACATCTCGCGCGGTTACCAGAGCCCGCCAACCTTCCTCAATTTCATGACGTGGCGCGATGACAAAGGAAATTGGATTCGCAGCCGTGCGGTAACGCTTGCCGTCTACATGCGCGACGGCCAGCAAATCGACATGTTCGGCCGCCACGTCACGGAGAAGCTGGACGGCGTCAAACGCTACCTGCCCGACGACCTGATCATGGTTCACACCTCCGACCAGCCCATTCAGGTCAAGGAGCAAATTGACCTCTTCATGGACGCGCTCTACGAAGCCATCGGCCTAGTGGTCATTGTGTCGCTGATTGGCTTCTGGGAGTGGCGCTCGGCGCTGCTGATGGCGATCTCCATCCCCATCACCCTGGCCATGACCTTCGGCTTCCTCTACGTTCTGGGCATCGACATTCAGCAGGTGTCGGTGGCGTCGCTGATCATCGCGCTGGGATTGCTGGTGGATGATCCGGTGGTGGCGGGCGATTCCATCAAGCGAATGCTGTCCGAGGGACAGCCGCGTATGGTTGCGCCGTGGCTCGGTCCCACACGCATTGCCAACGCGATCCTGTACGCGACCATCACCAATATCGTTGCCTATCTGCCCTTCCTGCTGGTCACGGGCAACACCGGCGAGTTTCTCTACAGCCTCCCCATCGTGATGACGTGCGCGCTGGTCGCCTCACGGCTGGCCTCGATGACCTTTATCCCCCTGCTGGGCTACTACATCCTGCGTGCCAGCAAGGAACCGGAGGCACCGATCGAGCAACGGCGCACCAGCGGCTTTACCGGCCAATATGCGCGGGTCGCGAAGTTCGCCATTGAACATCGCTGGAAGGTCGCCATAGGCTCGCTGGCGTTTCTCCTGCTCGGGGCGTTCCTCTTTTCGCAGCTCCGTACGTCGTTCTTTCCCGACGACGTGCAGTATTGGTCCTATGCCGATGTTTGGCTCCCGAACGACGCCAACTTCGAAGCGACCAATCACGCGGCGCAGCAAGTGGAACAGATCATCCGCCAGCAGGCCGGCATCTGGGGCAAGCAGCATCCTGACAAGGATGGTCAACCCACGCAGCCCTTGCGTTATGTAACCACGTGGGTAGGAGGCGGCAGCCCGCGCTTCTGGTTCTCCCTCTCGCCGCAGCCCCAGCAACTCAACTACGCAGAGGTGCTCATAGAACTCGACAACAAGGACATTACGCCTGCCTTCGTTGACCAGGTGCAGCCGGTTCTGTCGGCGTCGGTGCCCGGTGT
Source organism: uncultured Acidobacteriaceae bacterium (assembly GCA_963831675.1). GTDB lineage: Bacteria > Acidobacteriota > Terriglobia > Terriglobales > Acidobacteriaceae > Bog-257. The sequence goes on along the minus strand of CAWHRM010000009.1, from coordinate 176,683 downwards.
GCGCATTGACTACCGCCAGCTCCAGACCAATCCCGTGAATTACCCTGTCGAGATTCGCGTCATCAGTGACGCCGACGTGGGCACGGCGGGAAGCGCGAAGGACATCCGGACGATGCGGCAGATTGCCGGGCAGGTAATTGACGCCCTTCAGTCCGCGCCCGAAGCAGTGCGGGTCCGCAACGAGTGGGACGCGGAGAGCGCACAGGTCAGTCTGGTGGTTGATCCCGACCGCGCCAATCTGGCCGGCATCAGCAATATGGACGTGGCCAACTCCGCCACCAGCGCCATGAGCGGTACGCCCGTGACCGCGCTCCAGGACGGCGACAAGAACATTCCCGTGGTGGCGCGTCTGCAGATGGATGAACGCGCCCGACTCTCTGACATTCAGAACCTCTACGTGTACTCACAGTCGGCCAACACCAAGATTCCGCTAGTACAGGTTTCCGACATCCAGAACAGCATGGCCACCGACCGTGTGGTTCGCCTTGATCACTTCCGCTCCATGTCGATCTACGCCTTTCCCGCCCCGGCCATCTTCCATCGGAGATCACTAAGGTCGCGGTCCCCAAGCTCATGGAGTTGGAGAAGACCATGCCTCCGGGATATCGGCTGACCATCGGCGGAGAGTATGACAAGCAGAAGGTCGGGTTCCGCAACCTGGAAATCGTGCTGATGATTTCCGTCTCGGCGATTTACCTCGCCCTGCTGTTTCAGTTCAACAATGCCATCAAACCGTTGCTGGTCTTCGCGGCCGCGCCCTACGGCGTGGCCGGGGCCATCGCGGCGCTCTGGGTCATGCATACTTCGTTCGGTTTCATGGCCTTCCTGGGGATTGCCAGCCTGATCGGCGTAATCGTCAGCCATGTCATTGTGCTGTTCGACTTCATCGAGGAGAGACATGCCTTGGGAGAGCCATTCGAGGAGGCGGTCATTGACGCCGGTATTATTCGCTTGCGCCCGGTGATGATCACCGTGGGCGCGACCGTGCTGGCGCTGTTCCCCCTGGCCATGCACGGCGGGCCGCTATGGCAGCCGCTTTGCTATGCGCAAATTGGTGGACTGACTGTCGCCACTTTCATTACGCTGTTGATGGTCCCGGTGTTTTACTCGATCTTTGTGCTGGACCTGAAATTTCTCACCTGGGATGCGAAGGAACCCAAACATGAGGGCGCCGTAGCGCTGCCACCCGGTTCGTCGGCCGCACCTGCGACCTCGGGGGACTGATCACAGTGGACCAAGGTTGCGGGAGGGTTGCATGAAGACAAAACATCGATCGATGTTTGGAGTGGTGACCGCTTCCTGTGTGACTCTTGTCTTCTGCACACTCGCAACCGCGCAACCCGACCCTCATAGAGGCAAAATTAACGTGCCCTTCGAGTTCTATATTGGTGGAGTGGGCTTCCCGGCTGGTCAATATATTCTGGAAGCCGCATCACCCGCCTATGGGAAGCTGCGGAGTATCGATGGCAAGAAGGAGCAACTCCTGTATTTTTTGCAAAAAAGCGAAAAGGAACAAGCCGAGTATTTCGCACCGGACGGCATACCTGTAAAGAAGCCCATGGTCATCTTCGCCAAGCGCTATAACAAGTACTATTTCGGTGCGGTCTGGTCCTGGTTCGGCCTCATGCAGTTTACCGGGTTCAGCCCGCACCCCTATGATGAGACCAAGGACAGGTCCCCATCACACCGCTTTGAATAGGAACAGAGGCCCTTTGATTGGCGCGTAGGTCGTGCCCAGGAAATAAACCGACATCAAATCCAGAAAATTCCAGAGGAGACTGCATGAAACCAGAGAATATGGCCCGCACCGTTGCCGGCCTCGCCACCCTCAACCGTATGGCTGGGGCCTTCGTCATCGTGATGGCCCTGGCGATTTCGTCCATCGCCCAGATGGGAGGCGGACCTGCGGAGATGCAACAGAAACTGGCGGCCTTGAAACAATCGGCCGCGGAAAACAAGCAGAAGCTGCATCAATACCAGTGGGTGGAAACCACGCAACTCACCCTTAAGGGCGAGCCCAAGCCTGCCAAGTCGAACCTGTGCAGCTACGGTCCTAACGGTCAGATCCAGAAAGTCCCGATCGGAGAGCCACAGCCGCAGCAACAGCAGCAGAGCGGCCGCCGCGGCAGAGTGAAAGAGCACGTCATCGAGAAGAAAACCGAGGAGATGCAGGATTACATGCAACAGGTAAAGTCAGTAATCGGCCTGTATGTTCCGCCTAGCGCGCAGCGCATGCAGAAGGCCTACCAGGCCCACAATGTGTCGATTGTTCCCGGCGGAGGCGTTGCACAGCTGGTCTTCAAGAACTACGCCCAGCCTGGCGACCAGATGACGATTGCCTTTGACATGGCGACCAGGAAAATCCAAACCCTCAACGTCAACACCTACGTGGGCGATCTGAAAGGCGCAATCACTCTGGCCGCGCAATTTGCCAGCCTGCCCGACGGGACCAACTATGTGGCGCAGACGGTCCTCAACGCTCCGTCCAAGGAGATCCAGGTCACGACGACCAACGCGAATTACAGCAAGCTGGCGCGGTAGGAGCTACTTCCCCTTCCCTGCAACCGTGTAGGGATCGGTCATGTTGGCCAGGGCCAGAACCTGGTAGGTCGCGAAGTTGTACACCGGCGACATGGCCAGCAGACGATCAAGCTCTTCGTTGGAGGTCACGTTATAGATCCAGGCTCCCCCCGTGGCTGCCCACCACGTGATAGCGGCACTCGAGCTTGCCTTCGGCTTCGAGCTTTTCGCCGTATTGGGGCTGTTCCGCGATGGCGCGAACCAACGTCGGGGGTCAAGCGGGTCACATCGAAATGCCAGAGGACGAGAAACTTCATTGATCGCCTCTCTCTTATCTGCGAATTCCGTCAACTTCGGGAGCGCGCTGAGGATTATACTGCGGTGAATGCCGGGACAGCGGATACCGCCATGGGTTCGACAACCCAGAGCCGTGTGACGGCTGTACGTGGAGGCTGTGACGGCTCCCACCGGAGGATGGCCTGGTTTCGCTCTACAATAAGCCTCGTTGTGAACAACGGCTTCCGTTCTCACACGAACGGCGGCAGCGCAGTTGGTGGAAACAAACTGGAGACTGGTTTCTGCTCCTGTCATTCTAAAATTTCGCAAAGGAGATTCTCGTTCATGAAGCGTTCTCTGATGATACTGGCAGCATTCACACTGGCATCGGGCCTGGTTTGGGCACAGGATGGAGCTGCCCTTTACAAGTCAAAATGTGCCGCATGTCATGGCGCGGCGGGCGAAGGCAAAATAGGTCCGTCCTTACAGAAGACCACCATGACCAAGCAGCAGATCGACGACCTGCTCACCAAAGGCGCAGAAGGCAAGAAGGCGCCCCATAGCAAGGCGGTATCCGGCCTGACGGCAGACCAGGCCGCGGCCATTGCCACCTACGTTGGAACACTGAAGAAGTAGAGCGTTCCAGGTTCAACACGAAGCCGGCCTCGAGTGGGCCGGCTTTTCCGCTCTTCTGAGCACGATAACCGTTCTTAGAACGTCACTCTCACTCCGAGTTGCGCGGCGAACGGGATACCCACCGTGGTTCCGGGTCCGAAGAAATCGCCGAGCGCTCCGGCCGGCACCAGCAACTGATTGGGGTTGGTAATCGGCACGCTGCACGCCGGAGTCGGGCACAAATGAGTGGCGTTATACAGATCGTTCACCGGCGTCGGCAAGGCGGAGATATCGGTAACATAGTTCGCGCCCGGATTGTTGCGGTTGAACAGATTGAAAAACTCGACAAACGGCATGATCTGCCACTGCTCGCCGACCTTGAACGGCCGGGTGACGCGGAGATCGACCTGAACGTACGGCGTTCCCCGGAACTGGTCCATCGTACTCTGGACGCCATTGATCACGGCGCGATCGTTCGTAGGATCGCCTAATCCGTTCACGTCCACCGGCGTCGTGAGCGTGATGGGACGGGCGGCCTCAGCCTGGATCAATGTCGACACCTGAAAGCCACCCGGGATGTATACGATCCCAGCCAGGGTGAAGCGGCTAATGACATCTTCTCCGGACGGGCCGTAATCGCCTGGGCCAAATGGGTTCAGTGGGTTGCACACGCCGTTCACGTAATCCCACAGCTCTCCGAGAATGCAACCCCACGTATTGGCGCTCGACAGCACATAGTTCGCGGTCAAGTTGAACCGGTGGCTGACGTTTCCCCGCACTTGGAGCATCATCGCGTTGTAGCTCGATGTGTTGTCGGCCTTGAAGACAGACAGGTTGGGCACATTGGCCATCTGGGTTTCCGGGTCCGACGGGAACAGCGGAGACGACAAGGTGTAACCTGACGTGTATTCGTAGCGGCGATAGCCGTGCACGCCCTGTTCATGGACGTAGTCGGCGCTCAGCGTCCAGTTCTTGTGCCACAAATACTGCACGCCACCACTGACATGCAGCGCATAGGGAGTGTGGTAGTGGGGATCGATGACCTCGCCCGCGCCTCCGTCCGCTGCGCCGGGCAGGCATCCAGGATCGCCTGGTCGGGTGCAAGGTTGAAACGCCGAGGGCGTGTTCACAGCCTGGAACGCTGTCGCCCAGCCATTCTGTGCCAGATCGTCGTAGTAAAGACCGATGCCGGCGCGAATGACCAGGTCCTCGATGCGGTCAGGATTGTAAGCAATGCCCAGGCGCGGGGCAAAAGCTTTACGGTAATCCTGGGGCACACCTGTTGCCAGTGGCAGTTGCAGCCCGGCGATGGTCTGCACTCCAGGATTGAACCGTTGGCTGACTCCTGAAGCCTGGAACAATCCAAAGGTCGTGTCCCAGCGCAACCCGTAGTTGATGGTCACCTCCGGCGTGACGCGCCAGGTATCCATGGCATAGAGACCCAGGCGCTGCACATTCTGTGAAAAGCCTCCGTAGCCCGCCGGAGTGGAAGCGGTCTGGCAGTTGGTGCCGTCAAACGGCGGCAGGCAGTTCAACTCCGCGGTAAGTTGATCGGGGTTGGTCAGGTAGAAGGTAGGATTTTCCGTTAGGACGTAGGTCGTTTCCGCCTGACCCGGAAAGGCGCCGCTCAAAACCGGTTCGTGGATGAAGTCGATGCCGAACTTGGGGGCATGCCTGCCGACAGAGCCGCTGACATCGTAGCGGAACTGGTATTTCTCCTGGTTGCGCACGACCGGGAACGCGGTGATGGCAGTGACGAACTGGTTGTCGCCGTAAGTCTCGAAGCCGGAGATAGTCTTCGAGGTGGAGCTGAACGGGAAGGCCAGCGCAAAGCCGAGATATCCGTTGCGCGCCGCAGTCCCGTGCAGGTAGCTGGTGCCAAAGGTGAAATTTCCCACCCACGACGGGCTAAATGTGAAGGTGTTGCTAATGACCCCGTTCTGATAATTGGAGTGCGTGGTCGCGCCCGTGGAAGGGAGCGTAGCCTGCTGCACCAGCGCGTTGTTCGTGGTGGAGTTGTCGAGGGCGTAGCGCAAGAACCACTGCGAACGCTGCGATTGCGCCCAGTCGAAACGCATCATGCCCAGATACGACTGGTACGGAACCCGGACGTAAGGCGGCACCGCAATGGAGCTGGTATCGGGGATCAATCCCTGCTGCGCGAGTTGGTTCAGGGCATTGAATTGCGTCAGGCTGTTGGGGCTGTAGTTGATGCTGGCGTGCTCGTTCACCATCTCGAAGCCGGTGAAGATCCAGAGCTTGTCCTTCACGATGGGTCCGCCGATGGTTCCCACGTAATTCTGTCGCGAGAACGGCTGCTTGGGCTCGGGTGACGGATTCTCGATGGGAAACCGCGCATTCAGCCCGGAGGCGCGCTCGAACACCGCGAAGTCGCCATGCCAGTCGTTGGTGCCGCTCTTGGTGCTGATGACGACCGAACCCGCCGTAGTGCGACCAATATCGGCGTTCTGCTGCGAGGTTTGCACCGCAAATTCCCGGATCACATCGGGAGAGAAGTTCTGTAGGAAGCCGCCGATGTAGTCGTCCGAGTTGTCAGCGCCATCCACGGTGAGCTGATTGTTCAATCCGGAGCTTCCGCCCGTGGACACGGCCGTGATGCGAGCCTTGGTGGGGTCGGAGGGTTCAACCGGTTCGGTGCCCGCTACCATGTACGCGATATTCGCAAAACTCCGGGCCGCGAGCGGAATGTCCTGCAGGTCCTTCTGTGAGACCACGCCGCCATTTACGGCGTCGGTGGTATCGAGCTCCTGGGTAGTAATGGAAGAGGGCTCGGCCTTCACGTTCACCGTCTCCTGCATCTGCGCCGGCCGCAATGTCACCAGGATATCTCGCACGTTGCTAACCTGCACCGTGACATCGGAGCTGGCCTCGCCAAATCCCTTTGCGTTGGCGACGACGTGGTAGTTCCCGGGCAACAGGTCAGGAAATCGAAATTGTCCGCGGCTGTCCGTTGTCGCCTTGCGCGTTACGCCGGAATCCTTGTCGGTAGCCGCGATGCTGGCGGCCTTGATGCGGGCTCCGCTGGCGTCCTGAACTTCGCCGAGCAGCGAGCCCGTCGCATTTTGCGCCTGCAGGACGCAAGCTGAGCGATAGGACGCCAAAAGACAGCAAAACCGCGTTTGCGAACAGACGCGGACATCTAACAGTGAAGCTCATTCAGGTTACCCCCAGTGACGGTGCAGGAAGGTGCGGTACTGACCAACCCCAACTTATCGACGACGTTGATAGTTCAGGGTACGCTGGAGAAAAACCTACTACCATGAGTAGTAGTTACTCGCCGTTCCTGGATAGTTATGGGGAGGTCGATCTCCTGGTGCCGCTCCAGGAAGTATGCTTCGAACCGGCGCATAATAGGGTTGCGATCCGCCCTCGGCATGACAGGGCTCTTGCTGTTTAGTAATTCGTCTCAATTCTTATCTAGAAATAACAGTTCGCAGATTCTCAGGATTCATTTACGGCCGCTGCTAATCCGGCGGAACCATCTCACCAACTTCTTGCATCGACTTCAGAGTCGCGCTCTTTTGGCGTTGGTCCATGTGGACCGCTCGGCATCCTCGACGAGAGCCAAAGGGTCGCTCAACGTGCCACGTTTATCGTCGATCCTCAAAGAGTGGTCCGATTCGTCTATGTGACCGACCTGAACGTCGAGAAGTCGAGAAAGCGTGGTGACCGGTAAGTCGAGCAGCCCGCTGGTAAAACTTATTGGTTGGATATCGTCGCGGTAGTACCGTCAAGCTTGGTGAAGCTGACAGTGAACTTCTCGTTATACGTATGGGCTCGGTCCTGAAGGATGCTAATTGCCAGAGCTTCGCCGAGAACCATAGACGAGTCGGTGTCACTGCGCCAGTGGATGCCGGCGTGAATGCCATGACCGAAGCTGACGTTGTGGGCGAGCTTGTTCAGTTCGCCGTTGACCGTCATCTGGCCTGCATCGTGACCAGTGTAGGGCACGAGCGAGATACCGTTGCTGGTGGGCACCAGGGGATTAGGGACCACGAAACTGCCGTCAAAGAAGAGCTTCAGAAACGTAATGCAGGCACCTGCGACCGTACCGTGACCTGTGGGGTAGGCAGGGTGCGTCGGTGAACCTTCCGGAAATGTTTGCGATAGGAGATACGTACCATATTTGCTAAAGCTGGCCTGTACGGCTTGCGAGTTCAAAACATTGCGGTTCACTTGGGCATCGATTGTCTTTCCCTGGCCGGTCTCGACCAAGTGCACGATCCCGCCGCCGGATTCGGGACGATGACGGAGGTGGATGATCCACTTTTGGTACCAAACCACATCCAATGCCCGGGCAGCTATCTCCCCAAGCGAGGCTGCGAAATCCGGACCACCGAAGGTGCCAAAACCATTCTGTGTTTTGGAGTGGAGATAGGGGTTACCAGGGTTCACGGGAACGTTGAGGGTATTCAAAACCAGCAACGCAGTGAGGCACGCCTGATACAGCACGTCCACGTGGGTATAGGCGGCGAGGCCTCGTCCATTACACCGGAATCGCACTTGCGGATCCGATTGGTTTCGAAGTCCGGTGTCAATGCCATTCTGGACGTCCTGCCAAGTGGGAAGGTCGGTCATGTAATCGATGTTCGGCAGGTAGGTCGTCATTTGCTGACTTATCTCCTGCTGGCCGAAGGACGTGGGTGTAATGAACAACTGCGAGATGTATGGTCCTACAGTTTCGCCCGGGAAGGCGCCCCGGAATAAGAGGTCCGGCGTCACCTGCCCGCTGCCGTCTCTGGGGCCAGCATAGGACGGCATCCCCGAAAGCTCTTGCGCTGCCAGAATGGCCGTCGCGTTTTGTGAGTAGTCGGTGAACGCGACATCGCGTAACAGAGAGGCCCAGTACAATTCCACCAATTCGGTTCCGTAGGCCGCGCTGGCGACTGCCGGAGCGGGAGGAACGATCACGACCTGTTCCTGATTGTTCGGCGAAGGAGCATTGCCGAACTGCACGGCGTCGGTACCCTCCAACCCGTAAGCCAGCGCTCCTTGCGGACCATTCTGTGTACGCGTGCCGCCGAGAATAATTTTGTCAAAGTCAGACGGCTTGCCGCTGTGCAAGGCTGTTTTAAATGTATGGAACGCATTCAAATTTACCCGTCCGTAGCCGTCCTGAAGAAGCCCTTTGGAATAGGTGCCCGATTTGTCGGGATAGCGCGCCTCGTCGCCGTTAGTCGTATGTGGGGGAACAGGAATGAGGGCTTCCCGCGTGGCAGCATTGACCCTGTTCTCGTACGATTGTAGGACGCGCTTGTTGCTTATACCTGACGGATGCTGCACGCCCCTAAGATAACAGAACCGTCGGACCGCGCGGAAGCAATAGATGGTGCCGCCAGCGCCCCAGCAGGGACCGCTGTTGCAGCGCCGGCCTGCTCCAAAAACCTCCGCCGATTCAAGCCACAGGTTGTTGGCTTCGGCGATTCTGTGAATGTGGTGTTGCCTGGGCACGAACACGTTCATCAGAGGCTCAAGCCGGAAAACGGTACCTACTACTTTGTTCCCGGCAACTCCGGCGTCTGATACCACAATCTGAAACCCTCAGCAGACATGGCAGCGGGCTTTGGGTGCGATGACGAGGCCGCTCATGATGCTCAATTCCCTTTCGAGCGCGAAGCCGTATCACGATACCAGGTAAGAATTCCGCTCCTTGTCCGGTGGAGCAATCCCTTCCGGCAAATAGCCGCCGTTGTAGTCGGCCATGCGGTTCTTCCACTTTAGAAATTCCGTGATGGTTTGCGGTTCGATGCGTACCTCGACGCGACGTAGACTCGCCAGCAGCAAGTTCATCTCCTTTATCAGGCCGACAGGACTCCGCAGGTCCGGCTTGCCTGGCTTCACCGCGAGTTGCACTTCGCGACCTATGCACTCCAGCAGTCCCCAGTGCTTCGGCAGTTCCTCCGGCTTAATGATTCCGGCCGGCGCCATGTACAACCGCTTGCTGCCCAGCCCTTCTTCGGGCCGCAAGCGGAATGGTTTATTCGCATCGGCCAGAAAATCGCTGCGCGACACTTTGCACTCCACCAGCACGGACTGGCAACGGGCTTTCCACCCGATCACATCGGGCACTTCCCCGGTGACGCAATACTGCTCCGACAGGATGATGTCGCATCCATACTTGTGACGCAGCCAGTGCGCCGCTCGCGCGACGAGTTGGTTATGTTTCGCTTCCGTAGAAGTTTTCGGCATGATGCCGTTGTAACGCGAAACCCGCGCCCTGGGGAGTACCCGCCGAGTGGCGCGCCCGACGCGCTGTCGTCGACGGCAGTGGCTCCAAAGACGGCTCCCAGTTGTGGAGATCTGTGAACCAGTGTCCAGACTCGGGCAGTCCGGTAACGCAGATGGACGACGCTTCGGGGCGGGCTGTCGAGATAACGTCAATGGAATATGTGAGTTGAACTTCTTAGATGGTGGCAGCGTAAGTGCCTGTAACGACTCATGAAAGAGGGTCTGGTATGCACGATGTTAGGGTCGCTCTTCGACAGTTCCACAGGTCACCCGGGTTTGCGATAACGGTCATTCTCACCATTGCACTGGGCATTGGCGCCAACACCGCCATCTTCACGCTGGTGTATGGGGTGCTGATGAAGTCGCTCCCGGTCGTCGATTCGAAGACGCTCTATCGGGTGGGAGACAAGGACGACTGCTGCGTGAATAGCGGTTTTCTGAACGACGAAGGGGACTTCGACCTTTTCTCCTACGATCTGTACCGTCATTTCCGCGACACCACGCCGGAGTTTGAGCAGCTGGCGGCGATGCAATCGGGGAGCAGCACCATGACCGTGCGGCGAGGCTCGGAGCCCGCCAAGGCGCAGCGCAGTGAGTATGTTTCGGGGAATTACTTTTCGACCTTCGGAATTGGCGCGTTTGCCGGGCGCACGTTGACACCGGCGGATGACACGCCGGGCGCTGCGCCGGCCATCGTGATGAGCTATCAGACCTGGCGCTCGGACTACGGTGGCGATCCTGCGGTGGTGGGTTCGACATTCTTTATTCAGGGCCAGCCGGTGAGCGTGGTCGGGGTTGCGCCGCCAGGATTCTTCGGTGACCGGATCAGTGGCAATCCGCCCGCCATCTGGATTCCGCTGGCAATCGAACCAGTCATCGAAAAGGAAAATGCGCTTCTGCATGTGCCGGAGGGCAATTGGCTCTACGCCATCGGGCGAGTGAGACCCGGCGTCGGCGTCGGATCTCTCCAAGCAAAGATGTCCAATAACCTCCGGGTGTGGCTCGGGACCCAGGAGGCATATACCCGAAATGGCCGTTCGACGGTGATCCCCCAGCAGCACGTAGTAATAACGCCCGGTGGGGCGGGCATACAGAGCCTGCAGCAGGAGACTGGCAAGGGACTCTACTTGCTGATGACCATCTCGGCCTTGGTGCTGCTGGTGGCCTGTGCGAATGTGGCGAACCTGCTCTTGGCGCGGGGCGCAACCCGCAAGGCGGAGACTTCGATACGCATGGCTCTGGGTGCGGCGCGCAGCCGGGTGATTCGGCAGATGCTGACCGAGAGCGTATTGCTGGGATGCATCGGCGGATTGGCAGGTCTGGCGGTGGCCTATGCAGGGACGCGCACCATTCTCGCTCTGGCGTTTCCCGACTCCCCTCATTTGCCGATCGAGGCTAGTCCCTCGCTCCCGGTGCTGGCATTCGCATTTCTGCTTTCCCTGGTGACAGGGATTGTGTTCGGGATTGTGCCGTCATGGATTACCTCGCACTCCGATCCGGCGGAGGCTCTGCGTGGAGTGAATCGCTCGACGCGCGACCGTGCGTCTCTGCCACAGAAGTCACTGATTGTCTTTCAGGCTGCGCTGTCACTGGTATTGCTGGTAAGCGCCGGAGTCCTGACGAAGAGTCTTCGCAACCTGGAGCATCAGAATTTCGGCATCCAGACGATGAACCGGTATGTACTGCACCTGGATCCTGCCGGCGCCGGCTACACTCCGGCAAAGCTGCCCGCGCTTTATCAGACGCTGGAGCAGCAGTTTGGGGCTCTGCCCGGGGTGCAAAGCGTGGGATTGGCCTTGTACAGCACGTTGGAGGGAAACAATTGGAGCGAGGGAATTCGGGTCGAGGGACGGCCCGAGCCGGGACCGAACCAGCACAACGGCTCGTCGTGGGACCGGGTTAGCCCGAAGTTTTTTGAAACGGTCGGGCAGCCCGTGGTTCGTGGACGCGGTTTTAACGAGGCAGATACTGCGACGTCCCAAATGGTGGCAGTGGTCAACCAGGCTTTCGTCAAAAAGTTCTTCCCGAAGGAAGATCCGATCGGCCGCCACTTTGGCATCTTTGACCAGAAGTATGCTGGGGCCTTCGAGATTGTGGGCATCGTAGCCGATGCCAAGTATTCCGACCCTCACGACAACATCCGCCCAATGTATTTTCGGCCGCTGACGCAGCAGCTAAGCGTATCGGAGCCGGACGCAGCCATGGCGGAGGGCCGCTCGCTCTACATCAACTCAGTGACCCTGCGATTCAAGGTGCAGCCCCAGAACCTGGATGCGATGGTGCGGCATACTCTGGCTGACATCGATCCCAATCTGACCGTAATCAACCTGCATTCGCTCGACTACCAGGTAAATGACAACCTCAATCAGGAGCGCTTGATCGCCCGGTTGACCATGTTGTTTGGGCTGCTGGCGCTGGTGCTGGCCTCAGTCGGGCTATATGGCATCACATCCTACGCAGTCGCGCGGCGCACAAGCGAGATCGGACTGCGTATGGCCCTCGGTGCGAACCGCGGCAACGTCGTGCGCATGATACTACGCGGTGCGTTTGTGCAGGTGGGACTGGGGTTGGCGCTGGGAATTCCGATCGCTGTCTTCGGGGGCCGTTACCTGGCCGATCAACTCTATGAGGTGCGCCCTTCTGACCCGCTTAGCATCTCGATTGCGGTGGTCGTATTGTCTCTGGCAGCGGCCTTGGCGGGGTTGATTCCGGCACTACGGGCAGCGAGCATTGAACCAATCCAGGCGTTGCGCATCGAGTAAGAAAACGGAGGTTGGACGTAACCTTCAGTGCACTGCTGTCTGGTGCAGCCTGTACAATCGCCGAGAAGTCACGCGCCAATCAAATCGCGGTCTTAGGCCTGGGAGCTTTGATGAAAGCCGCTACTGAGTGACTTCGGGCGAGGTACCTCATGGCTAAAGAGTCTTTGTAAGAACTGTGCCGTCCCTAAAGACAAATGGTCGCGCCGCAGGGGGGGCCTTAAGAGACCCCCCTCGGGAGCGGAGCGAAGTTTTTAGGTTGCATTGGCGGAGCAAGTGCGGCTAAGGTATTGCAACTGCCCTGCCCGGGGTTTCCAAAGAGTGTTTCCGTGTGAGTACTGCTGACAGGAAATCCTTGCGCTGCGGGATCGCATGCGTGGGTGATTCGAGGTGAAAGTTCATGGCCGTTGGCAACGTGGGGTTCGCTGCTCGTCTTGAAAAAGAGACCAGCGCGATGACGCAGCTCAAAAGGTTCTTGAGCCGCTACTTCTATCTGTGCATGTCGCTGGTGATGGCCGGACTGGTGGTGTGGGGCTTCAGCCGCACGGTCGATGCCGGTCTGTTCCACGCCAAACCGGCGAGGCCCTTGCTGCTCTGGATGCACGGCGCCGCATTCTCAACCTGGGTGCTGTTCTTCATCGCGCAGTCAACCCTGATCCGAGTGCGCAAGGTGAGTGTTCATCGCACGCTTGGCTGGTTTGGAGCTGGGCTAGCCACGGTCATGGTGGTGCTGGGCCTTACCGTCGCGGTGGTGATGACCCGCTTCGATATGGTGGTGCTCCATCAGCGCGGCGTAGATTCTTTTCTATCGATTCCATTCTGGGACATGCTGGTGTTCGGCACGTGCATCGCTCTGGCGATTCTGTGGAGGAAGAAGCCGGAATACCATCGGCGCCTCGTGTTCGTTGCGACTTGCGAACTCATGGACGCGGCCATTGGCCGATTCGATTTCTGGTTCAACCACAGCATCTTCTATGCCGGCCTGGACCTTCTGATCGTGCTTGGAATATTGCGCGATCTGGTGGTAGATGGCCGCATCCACAAGGTGTATCTCTATGCGCTGCCCGTGCTGGTCGTCGGCCAGAGCGTTACCGTGTATCTGTGGCGCGCCAATCCCGCGTGGTGGCAGGCGGTTACGCACGCGATACTCGGATTGTGAAAGAAGCCTGGCAAGGGCCGCGTCTTGGCTGCTGGACGGATTGAGAGGTCAATGACGCTGACGAGGATCCGTGGTCAGCCCGAGTCGGGCACCCAACGGACTGGACTTCCGCGGTCCAACCTTGATCCGGATTGTTTGACGGACCTAAGCCTCCGGAACGAAGCGCCGGACATGGACGAACCAGGCTTCAGCCGGAGGCAGCGCCGTCACTTGCGATCTGAGGCTCGCTCTACGGGCCACAGCAATGCCAAAAAGCTCTCTGAGCTGGGAAGTGCTTGAATAGTGCCCAAGTGTCGGCGGATCGTCAGGAGTGCCTGGGCAAAGGCAGGTCTGATGCCGGTGTCGCTTTTGGAACTTGTTGATAGCCAAGCTCTACACCTTCAGTTCCCCAGTTTCGAAATGGCTACTCAGATGCACTAAGGAGGACGTAAGCAAAAGGCGGCTCATAAGCAAACATCGTTGCTGGCCGCCGGCTCGGAGGAGTTATGTGGACGCGACCATGTGCGATCTGTAAGGCGCTGTTAAAAAAACTCCGTCTCTCTGATTCGGTGCGCTGTCAGTGTGGGTGGCAGTGGTAATAAGAGCGACCCGTTCGCATTGCCGCCTAGTTCTTCGCCCATGTAGTCGATGGGCATGGATCGAGGAGAATGTTTATGTCCATCCATCAGCAAGTCATCTCCCGCCACGAGAGGAAACTCGTCGCCAGCGAAAGATGTCGCCACTGCGAGTGTCTGACGCATCACCAACCTTGGTGCATTACACAAAACCCTGACGTTCGCTATGCATTCACGGTAGCCATCTATCCCAACCTCTTGACACTTCAAGACAGCTTGATTCTGCATGCTCTCGGTGTCACGTGGACCAAGAAGTCGCCAGTGACTGCGGCTCGGCCTGCTGAGGCCGCGACGCCAGCAGCCCCTACCCGGCGAAAAAGCCAACTTACACGCGAGTCCGCCCACCTCTGCGGTTGACGGCGCTCAGGCGCAAAGCGCTTTATCAATACCGGGCCAAAATTGAGGTCGTGGACAAATCGCGGCATTGGACGAGCAACCGGTCGCGCGTAATATCAGCTCGGGTGGTACGGCAGACTGGCGGCGGTGACAGCCTCGCATTGGTCAAGGTCCCGTCCAGCGAACCCGCCTCCCGGCCCAACGAGCTCTGTCCGAGACTTGGTGACACTCCGACCCGTCGCGTTCTAATGCTAGCTCGCTTGTCACTCTCTGTTCTTACTGCTAGAGCAGTCTTCCGCCGATAAGGTGACAGTGCCCGAATGCGGTCAGATTGATCGCAGTACCGGCGAGCCATGACATTGCCTAGGAAAGGTTTTACATTCTCGGAGTTTTGGCGAAGCGAGTGCATCGGTAACCGTGGAGTTGAATTCGCCGGAACGAATGTGAGCTGCATTCGAGGCTGTCAACGACTTTGGCAGTTCCGAGAGTGATTATCAGCTTGAATTTAAGAGCAACTGTGCTGCGACTGGTCGGTATATGTCTGATACCCCGGCAGCTTAGAAGCTCAAGAAACTCTTGGAGCAGTAAGTAAGGACGGTCAATATGTCTATCAAGCACAGAGGTAAGATCGATCGCACGGAAATCACACCCGCAAGAGGTAAGCTCGGCATCATGATTCCCGGTATGGGCGCGGTGGCGACTACCTTCGTCGCCGGCGTGGAAGCCGTGCGCAAAGGCATCTCGATCCCCATTGGCTCGCTGACGCAGATGGGCACCATCCGCCTGGGCAAGCGAACCGAATGTCTCTCGCCGAAGATCAAGGATTTCGTCCCCCTGGCCGATCTCAACGACCTGGTCTTCACCGGCTGGGACATCTTCGAGGACGACATGTACGCCGCCGCAGGAAAAGCCGGGGTGTTGGAGCGCTCCCTGCTGGAGCAGGTGAAACCCTTCCTGTCGGGAATCAAGCCGCGCAAGGCTGTATTCGACAAGAATTACGTGAAGAAGCTCGATGGCACGAATGTAAAGAAGGGCAAGAACAAAATGGAGTTGGCCGAGCAACTTCGGCACGACATCCGCGAGTTCAAGCGGTCAAGCGGAGCGGAGCGGTTGGTGATGATATGGTGCGCTTCGACAGAGACGTTTCATCCGCCCCGGCCCAGTACACCAGACGATGGAATCGTTCGAGAAGGGTCTGCTGGCGAACGATGAGAACATCGCACCTTCGATGATTTACGCGTACGCGGCATTGCAGGAGCGGGTGCCGTTCGCCAACGGCGCGCCCAACCTGACCGTCGATATTCCGGTAATGTTGGAGCTCTCACGCAAGAACCAAGCTCCGATCTGCGGCAAGGATTACAAGACGGGACAGACGCTGCTCAAGACGATTCTCGCTCCGGGATTTAAGACGCGCATGTTGGGGCTGAGCGGTTGGTTCTCAACCAACATTCTCGGCAATCGTGACGGCGAAGTGCTCGACGATCCCGGCTCCTTCAAGACCAAGGAAGAGTCGAAGTTGTCGGTGCTGGAGCACATTCTCCAGCCGGAGCTTTATCCCGAACTGTACGGCAATATGTGCCACAAAGTACGCATTAACTATTACCCGCCACGGGGGGACAACAAGGAAGGTTGGGACAATATCGATATCTTCGGGTGGCTCGGCTATCCGATGCAGATCAAGGTGGATTTCCTTTGTCGCGACTCGATTCTTGCGGCGCCGATTGTGCTCGACCTGGTGCTGTTCATGGACCTGGCGAAGCGATCACGGGCACTGCGCGGCCTCGGGATCCAGGAGTGGCTTAGCTTTTACTTCAAGTCGCCCATGACGGTGCCGGGATTGTATCCGGAGCATGATTTGTTCATCCAGTCGATGAAGCTGAAGAACACGCTGCGCCACCTGATGGGCGAGAAGATGATTACGCATCTTGGATTGGATTATTACGACTAATTTCACACCAGTAGGCATGACTATGTGCGAATTCGAAATGGCTCAGATGACTGGTATCGCTCCTCGGCGTGACCCACCTCGTTGTGAGGCTTTTGTGGAGTTTAGGTCCTCTCTCCCCAGTGACGTCGCCAGAGTGTCGCCGTTCGTTGATCAAGTGATGCGCTCGATTCAGAGCCTCCGAGTGACGGACGGCAGCGAGCTTGATATTGAAATTGCCTTGCGGGAGGCGCTCTTGAATGCCGTCATCCATGGCAATATGGAAGATCCTTGCAAGCACGTTCACCTCACCGTCCGCTGCCGTGCAGACGGAGAAGTCTGGATCGCAATTCAGGATGAGGGTGCGGGTTTCGACAGCAGATGCATACCCGATCCCACTGCCCCGGAGTTCCTGATGTCCAATCACGGCCGCGGCATTTACTTGATGCGAGCTCTGATGGATAAAGTTTCATTCGAGGAGGGCGGCACTGTTGTGCATATGCGCAAAGGTCCAACGTCACCTCCTCGCTAATTCCATTGAGGCACCCCCTCCCCGGGCAAGAACGACCACAAAAGCGCCTCCGGGTGGCTCACCACCGACGACAGACTGTGGTTCGAGTCCTGACCTCCGCCCGCATGGCGGCACTGACCATATCCGGGCGTGGGAATCATGAGGGCCGGAGCTCGCTACCTGGCCAGTAACGCAAGGAGCGCGATATCGGCATTGCGTTGGCACATACAGACTCATTCGCCCGGCATCGAGGTACTTGGGCGGTAAGCCATGTGCCAATAATGATCTACAAGGCTTGCAGCGCGATTCAGTCTTCAGGCAAGTGCACTCCCTGACGTCGGCTGCCCACCGAATCATAGTTGCGGCTTCCAATCGAGGAAGCGTCAAAGTGGAACAGAAAGTTGGCAACAATCGTGCTCTTCAATGGGCGAGAGGTCTTTTCAAGCAAGGCTGTAACGGCTTTCAACGGAGGTGGCGATATGCAGAACAAGAAACGCGATCCGAAGCGGTGGGTGATTTTGGCTCTGGTCAATGTACTGGTGATTTTGTACCCGGTCAGCTTGTACTGCCAGGCAGGCGATGACCAATCAACGCTGGTGGGAGCGAGCGCACTGGTTGGGGCTGCCTTCTTGCTTGCCATAGGGGATCTGCTGACCATCGCTCTGGTTTTCGCAGAATGAGCATAATCTGACTGGCACCTTATCCGCTAGTTGGCGAATTCCCTTTTGACCAACTGCCACGACATGAGTGCGGCACGAGCGGAGTGATCTTTGTGGATGCGAAATCATTTTCGTTCACGGCCCCACTTAATTCCCTGTCGTGAGACTTCTTCCACCTCGCATTGCTGAACCGCTTCCCAGGCTGCGAATTCGTCCAACCGAATCCTCATTACTAATCAATGCTTGACTAATCAATGCTTGTAATCGGCACTGGGCATGGCACTGCCGCTGCCACTGCCCAACTGCGGGCAGAACTCCGAAGCAAGCAGAATACTGAACATTGGAAATACAAAGACTTACCTCTTTTGGACTCTGGCAACGCGCATGCACTTCCACAGGCGTGAACAGCGATAGAACAGCCTGACAAGAGACCGAACCTGATCTTACAAGTTGGACTGTTCTTTTATGTCAGACCCAAAGTTGACATGAATCTCCAAGGCTTCTGGCGTGAGTCTGTGGGCACTAGCGAGGAAAGCATGAATGCCAAGCTACAAGTCGATGAATTGAAATGTCGGAACGCGATGCAGACTCTGCCTCGCAGGGCTGGTTGCCTAATTCCATGTTTCCTGGTCCTCTTGATGATAGGTCCTGGGTATATAGGAGCTCAGAACAGCACCACTCTAGGAACAATTGAGGGGGCGGCGTTTATAGTTGACTCGAGCGGACCCTCCTACGTGCCCGGCGCCGGCGTAGTCCTCACTGGTTCACGAACGCAAGAGACGACAACAGATGCGACGGGCAGCTACAAGTTTCCCGAAGTAGAGCCAGGCACTTACAAACTCCAAGCGACATTCCCTGGCCTTCATGCTGAGCAGGAAGTCGTGGTCCAAGCAGGAATTGTCCTTAAGCTAGACATACAACTAACCCCCGTTGCCGTCGAGACATCCGTCACAGTAAACGAGACCTACAATGACGCAAATGCGCCGACCGCTATAGAAACCATCACAGAAAAAACCATTGCTGATGCCCCCAACGTAAATGAGCGATTTGAAAGCTTGTTGCCCTTGGTACCGGGGGTGGTACGCGGTCCCGACGGACGAATCAACATGAAGGGCGCACGCAACACCCAGAGCGGCGCGCTCGTGAACAGCGCGAACGTAACCGATCCGGCCACGGGACAGTCGGCCATCAACCTGCCGATCGATGTGGTGTCCTCGGTACAGGTCATCTCCAATCCCTACGACCCAGAGTACGGCAAGCTCGCGGGCGCAGTTTCGACCGTCGAAACAAAAACAAGCAACTATGAACAGCCACATTTCTCTATCCAGAACATAATGCCGCGTCCGCGATTCCGCGACGGCAGTTTGATGGGTGTCGAGTCGGCAACTCCACGGATGACGTTTACAGGCCCGCTGGTTAAAGACAAGATTGCCATTACCGAATCTTTTGAATATCGATTTGTACGAACCCCCGTTACCAGCCTGCCTCCGTTGGAGCGCGACCAGAAGCTGGAAGGTTTCACTTCCTACACTCAATTGGACTTCAACATCAGCAACAAGCAGACTGCAACTGTTTCAGCCGCAGTCTATCCACAGAAGCTGGAGTACATGGGGCTGAATACCTTCACACCGCAGTCCTCGACAGCTGATTATCACCAGACCGGTTATCAGATCTACGGACAACATCGCTATCTGACCGGCCCAGAGAGTGCCCTGACATCACAGCTTAGCTATAAGACTTACGATGCCGACACCACTCCGGAAGGTAGTGGCGCTTATCAGCTGCTGATCGACACCACCCAAGGGGCATTCTTCAATCAGCAGAAAAGGCGGACCAATCGTTTCGATTGGCAGGAGAGCTATGCGTTTGCCCCGAGGCAATTCCTCGGATCGCACAAATTTAAGGCAGGAATGGACTACTCGCGCTCAGCGTTCGACGGCCGTGAAACTTTTCTTCCTGTCGCGTTGGTAGGCTCATCGGATCAGGTTGTCGAGCGAATTACCTTCACAAAACCAAACTCCTTTGGCGTTCAGCAGAACGAGGCGGCGTTCTATGCCGTCGATGAGTGGACCCCGGTTCAACGCCTCACTTTCACTCTCGGGCTTCGTTCTGACACAGACAGCGTTACCGGCAGTACACATGTTGCGCCCCGCGGTGGAGTGATGTTAGCGCTGACCAAAGATGGAAAGACGCTGCTCAAGGGGGGCGGCGGGATCTTCTACGATCGCGTGCCCCTAATGTTTCCGGTGTTCGAGTCTTTCCCTGACCGCACCGTATCACTGCTCAATTCAAGCGGCGGAGTAGTCAGCTCCACGGCATATACCAACCGCATCACGGGCGGGCTGCAGAATCCGCGCAGCACGGCATGGAACCTGGAACTGGAGCGACAGGTCACTAACAACTTTACAATTCGCGTCGGGTATGAGTCGCGCAACACCGCGCGGGACTTCGTCGTATCACCCCTGACGCAAAATGATTCCGGAATTATCGCACTTTCTAATGGGGGTAGTAATTCCTACCGCGAGTTCCAGGTCACAGGCAGCTATCACACCAGCCGGTTCCTGTTGAATGGCTCGTACGTGCGGTCCCGGGCATATGGCAACCTGAATGACCCCTTCTTATTCTTTGGCAACTACCCCCAGGCGGTCATTCAGCCAGATGCCCAGGGCCGCTTATCCTTCGACGCGCCCAATAGGGTTATGTTCTGGGGCGATATTACAGGACCTTGGAAGCTGAACATAACGCCGGTGTGGGATATTCATACCGGATTCCCGTACTCAGCACAGGATGAATACCGCGAGTACATCGGACAACGGGACAGCTACCGTTACCCACGTTTCTCGTCCACCGATGTGCAAGTGACCCGGCCCTTCACAATTCACAGGGGCGAGCGGCAGCTCAAAATGCGCGCCGGCGTCGCCGTATTCAACATTTTCAATCACGACAATCCCCGCGACGTGCAGACCATTGTCAATAGTTCGCACTATGGCGATTTCTACAACGATGCGTGGAGAACATTCCGCGGAAAGTTGATCTTCCAATGGTAGCCATGAAAAAGCACTTACTCATTACCGCTCTACTAGTGTGTGCGTCAGGACCGTTATTTGCCCAGGCTCCTGCTGTAAACGCACTCAGCGCAGACGAGGTGATGGCGAGGGTATTCGCCAAAGACACCATGCGGGAGGCCATGGGCGGTGGCTATACCGGAAAGCGCGAATATGTCCTGGAGAACCATCGCATGGACAAACGCGCCGAGATGCAAGTGACGGTGTCTTGCGATCCCGACGGCACCAAGCACTTCGAAGTGGTCTCCGAACATGGCTGGAAGTCGGCCCACAAGCATGTACTTCACAAGATGCTGGATTCTGAGACGGAAACGTCGCTGCCAAATAGCCGTCCCAAAACAAGGCTGGTCACGCAAAACTATGAATTCAATCTTGTGGGTTCGGACTACGTAGAGGGCAGGCCGGCGTACGTAGTCGAAGCTCTTCCTAAGCGCAGCGATAAGTACCTGTTTCGTGGACGTGTGTGGGTCGATGCCCAGGACTACGCCGTCGTGCGCATCGAGGGCCAACCGGCAAAGACCCCGTCCTTCTGGATCCACAGTACTCACTTCGTCGCGCAATACCAGAAGAGCGGTCCGTTCTGGTTTCCAAGTTCAACGACCAGCGTTACCGACGCAAGGATCTTTGGAACTACGGATGTAAATATTCGCTATTTCGACTACAGGACGGTCACGGCCTATCAACAACAACAACAACAGCGGAATTCAGTCCCCCTTGAGGCACACTATGTCCAACGCTAAGCTCGCTCTCATCCTCGCTGCCGGAAATGGAAGCCGGCTCGCAGCCCGGTCCGGAGAACTTCCCAAGCCGCTGGTACGATTACATGGCAAGCCGCTGCTGGAGCACGTCATGCGTGGGGCTCACCAGGCGGGAATCGAACGCTTCGTCATCGTAGTCGGCTATCGCGGCCACCTGATTCAGCAGTGGTGGAAGGATAGTCCGGTGCGTGACCTGCCAGTGACCTGGGTGGAAAACCCCGAGTATCTGAAGAACAACGGCGTTTCTGTGTTGCGGGCGAAGCCGGAGATCCACGAGCCATTTCTGTTGCTCATGTCTGACCACATCTTCGAACCCCAGACGGCACGAGCTCTTCTGCACCAACCTGTGCAAGAGGGCGAAGTCATTCTCGGTGTCGACAAGAACATCGATTCCGTGTTCGACCTGGACGATGCCACCAAGGTGAGAATGCATGGCGACCGGATCGTGAACATTGGAAAGGACCTTGCCTTGTACGACGCCCTGGATACCGGGATGTTTCACTGCACGCCGGCCCTGTTCCAGGCGCTCGAAAGCGCCATGTTCAACTGGAACTGCTCATTGTCGGATGGGCTGCGACTCATGGCACGCGCCGGGAAGTTCAAGGGTTTCGACATCGGAGGGGCCCACTGGCAGGATTGTGATACTCCCGAGGCCTTGGATTATGCCAACGACATTTTCCCAGCAGTGAAGGTTCCAACTTCAGCGCTGCCGCAGGTCCTCTATGCCTGATTTCACCCGACGAACGAGACGTTATCTAAGGGTCGCAGCCGTCGTGATGGGTGCGGCCCTCCTCAGCTATCTGATTTTGCGCGCCGGGACTGACAAGCTGCTCGACAACGTAAAGCAGATGGGTTGGGGCATTTTGCTGGTCCTCGGCTTGGCCGGGATCTCGCACCTCGTCAAGACCTGGGCCTGGCGGCTCACCCTCCCGGGCCAGTTCAAGAAAGTTTCCTTCTCACGCACACTTGGCTTGCGGCTTGTATCTGAGGCGATGGGACAGCTTGGGTTTGTGGGACAAATGGTGGGAGATGCGACCAGGGGATCCCTGCTGACTTCCGAACTGCCTGCCGCTGACATCATCTCGTCGGTGACGCTCGATCGTGGGCTGTTCATGGGCACCGGCCTCATCGTCACCATTGCGGGGTTTGCGGCGTTGCTCTTCATGCCGGCTGTCCCTGGGGGATTGCGACTCTACGCCAGCCTCTTCGCGGTCGTATTAGTCGCTCTCCTCGCCGTGTCTGTGTCGGGCTATCCAGAACGGCTGGCCAGTATTGTCGCGCAGTGCACGGCTAGCAGGGCGCATACCCTGGTTCAAAACCTGGCTGCACAGCAAAGAGGCCGTGATCCTGTCGGCCGAGCAGCAGTTGCTTACGTTCCACAGGCAGGCACCACGCGCGTTCTGGGTCAGCACGCTCCTCAATTTCGTAGCGCATGGGCTGGCGATTGCCGAGGTTTACCTGATCCTCCTGCTCGTGGGAAGCAAGGTCACTCTCACCGGCGCACTGATGCTCGAGGCCCTTACTAAGCTCATCAACGCCGCCGGAACCATCAATCCCGGAAACGTTGGCACCTATGAGGGCGGCAACATGGCCATCGTGAAACTGGTGGGGTTGGCCCCGGCTGAGGGTCTAACCCTGGGACTATGCCGCCGCTTCAGGAGCATCGTCTGGGCGATTATCGGTGGCATCTGCCTACTCTACTTCTCTCGATTGAAGAAGACCTCGCAAGCGAACCAAAGCATGGGCAAGAAAACGGAGTCGAACATGTTGGAACAGGAAACAGGACAGAATGACGAGAGCACGGCGCTCTCGTTGAAAGTCGCGGTCGTACTCGCGAATCAGCCGGCCTCAAGTTTGGATTTGTCGCATTCCGCCTTGGCACAAGTCGGCGCCCTTCCCCTTGTGCTGCGTGCGATCGTGAGCGCACGCAGCGCAGGTGCCGATCGCGTGGTGGTCGTGGTTGACCCGGTGAACGGTGCTCGCATACGCCAGAGCTTGGCTCGAACTGGACGTCTGCCTTCATCTGTCGAGTGGATCGAGGTGCCATCGCACATTGCCGCTGTTAGCGCAGCTTTGGGCAGCGTTGCTCGGGACGCTAGTCGTGTGATTCTGGTCCGAGGAGATTGCAGCCATCATCCTTCTCTATATCGGACGGCCAGCGAATGGGATGGTGACGGCGCGCTGGAGTTGGTCTCGGGCGGTGCTTTAGTTGGATTGACAGCTCTGTCTCGGGAGCTGGCGCTCCACCTCGTCAGAGACAGCAACTCGAAGATTGGCAGCATAGAGCAGCTGCACGAATGGATCCGCACGCGTCATGGAGCCAAGTTTGGACCGACCGTTGTGTACTGCACGACTGCGCCGCAAGACAGTTGGCAAAGGGTAGCCAACGAACAGGACCGCCTTGTGGCGGAAAGAAAGCTTGAGAGCTGGCTCGTCAAGCCTACGGATGGGATCTTCGCACGAATGAATCGAAAAGTTTCCATACCAATCAGCCGCCAGCTCATCAAATTCCCAATTACTCCGAACATGGTAAGCCTTTTTACCTTGGGCGTGAGCTTTGCTTCGGGTCTGTATTTCGGATTAGGCGGATATTGGAACGCGCTCATCGGCGCCGTATTGTCGGTCTGGGCCAGCATTCTCGATGGCTGCGATGGAGAGGTTGCCCGCCTTAAGCTGCAAGCATCGGACTTTGGGTGCTGGCTGGACACGATTTGCGACTACCTCTACTACATCTTCATTTTTGTCGGAATGACCGTTGGACTGGTCCGTAGCACAGGAAAGACAAGCTATCTAACGTGGGGCGGAATGCTTCTGTTTGGCGCCATCGCAACATTCGTTCTGGCCTCCATCGGACGCAAACGGCTCTCGGGCCATCGTCCGGAGCAGTATCTCGCGGTGTGGCAGAAGAAGGCCGAAAGCCAAATGTCGAATCCGCTGGCATACATCGGCCGGCATCTCGAGTTCATTATCCGTCGTTGTTTCCTGCCATATGCGCTTCTTGCGTTTGCGATTTTGAATCTGACTTGGATACCGATCTGTGTGGGAGGAGTCGGGGCGACCCTGGCATGGATTATTTCAGCGTATTCGCTGATTGCGTTTTCGTCCAAGGAAGCGAAACCGGGCACGTTATCGGCCAGTTCGGCGGCGGCCGCAAGCCTCTGAAGAGGCGCTTCGCTGGAGAAAGAGAGCTACGTTGGTTTGAAACTGAGAGTCCGGGTGAGACGTGATGGAACAGCTTGAAACAGGGTCGTTCCTTGAAGCGGCCGATTCCTGCGCTCTCGAACCTGCGATCCGGGTGATCAGCTGGAACATCAACCGCGGGCAGCAATTGGACGGGGTACTCGAATTTCTGGGCCGAACGCCAGCAGACCTGATTCTGTTGCAGGAAACGGATGTAAATGCCCGGCGGACGCAGTACCGCAACATCGCCCGTGAAATCGCGCAGGCGTTGCGGATGAACTATGTTTTCGGACGCGAGTTCCAGGAACTGACACAAGGCAATCACAGCTCGCCTGCTTACCACGGCCAGGCTACGCTCTCAAAGTTTCCGATTCTGTCATCGCGCATACTCACCTTTGGCAGGCAATCAGGTTTTTGGCGCCCGCGCTGGTTCATTCCGCAGCTGGAAAAATCACAGCGACGACTGGGAGGTAGGATGGCGCTCGTAAGTCACGTCACATGTTCAGAAAAGCGGCTGCTCGTGTACAACCTTCACTTGGAAAGCCGCGGGAGCGACCGTCTTCGAGCCAGTCAATTGGCTGAAGTTATTACGGACATTCATCAATGTGGCTCGGGTCTGCCGGTCGTAGTAGGCGGTGACTTCAATTTCGAGCTTTCGCGTGAACCGGCTATTTCGGTCGTGAATGGCGCACGGTTGCGTAATCCTTTCAATCATGGAAGTCGCCGTCCCACCATAACGCGGCCTCGCCTGGGTCGTGCACGAGCTGTTGATTGGATCCTGGTTGGCGGCCCGCTAGGTTATAGCAGGCCCGAGCTGCACGACAGCGTTGTTGCTTCGGACCATTACCCGCTATCGGTCGCCCTGCACGTCAACTGACCGCAACCGCACGCGTGTTTTCGCTCATGATAACCGCGATTGCTAATTGTATCCAAGCATAGACGGCGATATCTGAAAGACTGATCGCGGAAGTAATGGCAACGTCAGGGCTGTTTTCGGCGATTTCGCCTGCCGTGGAAAGGCAGCTGCAGTCGCTCGCAAACCGAAGCAGCATATACCCCTCCAGCCCTGAAGGATGCGCCAATACTTGCCAGCCAAGCCAGAACCTGCTCGCCCATCGAATCGATATGACTTACATCCGTAATATCAACGATGAGGCCTTTCGGAACAGGACCAGTCGTCATCAAGGATTTAGCCTCTTGTGCCCATTCTGCGACCAGACAGCCTTCCATCTTTAGAGTCGGACCGTCGGGCATTTGGTTAATCTGCGCTCGAAACATGAGTCTCCATCTCGGCAGTTGCCTATTCTCCTCTACTGTTATTTGCAACCTCCGTGCCAAGCTCACGGGCGACTATATAGCTGTAGAATCTTCGGATTTACCTCGGGCTCCGAGCACCTGATTGCCTCTATTCGGTCATTGTCCGAATAAGGGCGGCGGTTCACCTCTGCCGATTTGTTATATCTCGGCTTCAGCTGGTGCTTCTGGGATGGCTACATACGTGCAGTAGAAACTATGTTTCTGTGAATAGACCAAAAAAGTCGAGAACAAACCTCCAATATGCTTCCAACTTCCTCCTGATAGCCTTCCCACGCACAGCGGCCGTGCCGAAAGGTACGGCCGTCTCGCCACCTAGAAAAGATATCGCTCTGCGGAACGTGTGGCTGATAAGCGTGCTTTGAGAATCTTCGAAGTCCTCTTGCTGGAGCAATTAAAGCGATGAGATCTGAACTAGTGTTTGCTGCCGAACGTACTCTCCGTAATCGGTATAGCCTCTGCCGCCTGGTATCGACGGCTACTCGTAAGTTCCATCGGCCTAATACTCGTGTTGAGGAAACTACAGACGCTGTTCTAAGGTACATAGCCAACGCAAGCGCCGGGGCAGTGAAGCTCGACAGCACCGAAATCCAATTCCAAACTCTTTTGCTGGCGAGTGACACTGCCGAAATTCGGGCATATTGACTCTCACTGTGCCTTTGCGTTGTAACGCGATTCCCAATGTTCGTCTAAGCGAAATTTCGATCTTCCAATCTAGGCGCCTAATGCCCGGGCGCGATTTCCTGCCACAGCCATCCAGCACACGAACACGATGTGGTGCCCGCATGCGGGCAGCGAACCTGCCCAGGCATAATTCGTGGGCAGTTGCACGCTCGCGTAAGTGCTTTGCATCGCGGAGCTTAGACTTCACCCGCCGGTTGGCATGCCTCATGCACAAGTCAGGCTGTCTCGTTAAGACACTTGATTGGGCACTTGTGAGCAGGAAGGTATTGGAATGTATTGCAAAACTCCTAAGAAACAAAAAGCACGGATCACTCGGATCATCATCACTGCGGCTCTCGGAATACTGAGCGTAGGCATGGTTGCATGCACCAAAGGTAACGCCGCCGTGCCAAACATAGTGACCGAAGTATTAATCGCGCAACCTATTCAGCGTGACGTCCCACTCCAGCGTGAATGGGTCGCGAGCCTGGACGGTTACGTCAACGCCGAGATACGGCCGCAGGTGTCCGGCTACATCATCAGCCAGAACTACAAAGAAGGATCGACTGTCAGCAAAGGACAGGTCCTGTTCCAGATAGACCCAAGACCCTTCCAGGCTACTCTTGACAGCGCCAAGGCACATCTGGCCCAGGCGCAGGCCGAGTTGGGCAGAACGACGCTCGACGTAGAGCGCGATACTCCGCTAGCTGAGCAAAAGGCCATTGCGAAGGCCCAACTCGATACCGAAATCCAGGCCAAGCTCGCAGCACAGGCAGCCGTCGAGTCGGCAAAGGCGACTGTCGAGCGCGCACAACTCGATCTCGGCTGGACCAAGGTTACTTCGCTGGTGGATGGAGTAGCGGGGATCGCCGAAGTGCAGATGGGCAATCTGGTGGGACCCAATGTTCACCTGACTTCCGTTTCGCAAGTGAACCCGATCAAGGTCTATTTCCCAGTCAGCGAGCAGGAGTATCTGCGAGCACAGCACATCACCACAGGAGGTCAGCAGATCAACCTTTTCGAAAGCTCCCCTGATCTGATCCTGGCCGACGGCACGGTGTACCCCCATAAGGGCAAAATCCTGCTGACGGATCGTCAGATCGATCCCAACACCGGAACCATTCGAATGGTTGCGGCATTCCCCAATCCGGGCAACAAACTGCGCCCCGGCCAATATGGGCGTGTGCGGATACAAACCAGCATCGAGCAGAATGCGCTGCTGGTGCCGCAGAGCGCGGTCAAAGAACTTCAGGGCGGTTACCAGGTAGCGCTTCTCGGCCCCGACAACAAGGCCGTGATTCGACAAGTGAAGGCTGGAGAGAAGGTCGGGACGATGTGGGTGATTGACGAGGGCCTGAAGCCGGGCGACCAGGTGATCGTGGAAGGCGTTGAGAAGGTGAAGGACGGAACGCCTGTGGTTCCCAAGCCCGCGAATGTTCAGGCGGAGGGGCGGTAGTCATGTCTGAGTTTTTCATTCGGCGTCCGATCGTCGCCATCGTCATCTCGATCCTTATGGTGATCATTGGCGCGATCACCATCGTCAGCCTGCCGGTCGCGCAGTTTCCGGACATCGCTCCGCCCGAGATACGGGTGCAGGCCATTTACCCGGGTGCCGACGCCGAGACCATGGAGAAAGCCGTAGCCACGCCCATGGAGCAGCAGATCAATGGCGTGGACAACATGGATTACATGTACTCGCTGAACTCGACCAACAACTCGAGTACAGCGCTGATGGTCGATTTTGATCTCAAGACCGACCCAAACATGGACCTCATCCTCACCCAGTCACGCCAGCAACTGGCGAATGGCCAGCTTCCCCAGGAGGTCAACCAGATCGGCATCGACGTGAAGAAGTCCCTGACCTCGCCGATGATGCTGGTCGCGTTGTATTCACCAAAGGGCACTCACGATGCGAAGTTCCTGTCGAACTACGGCTATATCAATCTCAAGGAGCCGATTGCCCGCTCTTACGGTGTAGGACAGGTCCAGATCTACGGCATCGGCGAGTACGCGATGCGGCTGTGGGTGAAACCCGATCAACTGGCGAAGCTGGGCATCACCGTGAACGAGATTGCTAATGCAGTGCAAACGCAGAACACGGTGAATCCGGCCGGCCAGGTCGGAGGCGAACCAGCCGACAACGGCCAGAAGTTCACCTACGCGGTACGTGCCCAGGGCCGGCTTAAGACGCCGGAAGAGTTCGGTGACATCGTGGTCCGCGAAAGCGCCGATGGCGGAGTAGTGCGCGTGAAGGACGTGGCCCGGGTCGAACTGGGATCGCAGGACTATAGCTGGTTAACGCGACTCAACGGTCAGCCGTCCGCGATTGTCGGTATCTACCAACTGCCCGGTTCCAATGCGGTGGAAGCGGCAAAGGGCGTCCGGAAGCTGATGGCCAAAATGAAGGAGAGCTTCCCGGCGGACGTGGACTACGCCGTAACCCTGGACACGACCGATGCCGTAAGGGCAGGCATGCACGAGATCGTCCAGACTCTCTTGGATAGCTTTTGTCCTGGTAATCCTCGTCGTCTACATCTTCCTGCAAGACTGGCGTGCGACCATCATTCCGATGTTCGCGGTGCCGGTCTCGCTGGTGGCCACGTTCGCTGTATTTCCGTTGTTCGGTTTCTCGGTCAATACCCTTTCGCTGTTCGGCCTCGTGCTGGCGATCGGCCTGGTGGTGGACGATGCCATCGTCGTGGTCGAAGGCATACAACACCACATCGAAGAGGGTCTGACTCCGAAGGAAGCGGCTCGCAAAGCCATGCAGGAACTGACCGGGCCGGTGGTTGGTATCGCACTGGTGCTCTCGGCGGTGTTCGTGCCGACCGTATTCATCCCCGGCATCACCGGCCGCCTCTATCAGCAATTTGCGTTGACCATCGCGATCTCCGTCATCATCTCAGCCTTCAACGCCCTGACCTTGAGCCCGGCGCTTGGGGCATTGTTTCTCCGGCCCAAGAAAGAGAGTCATGGGCCGCTGGCGAAATTCTTCGCCTGGTTCAATCGCATGTTTGCGTCCGGCAGCAATTTGTACGTGGGCGCGTGCCGGCGGACTGATTCGGAAAAGTGCGTTGGCCCTGGTGGCAGTCGCCGCCTTTGCCGTCGCCGGTGTCTTCTTTGGGAAGGTGCTGCCCTCCAGCTTCCTGCCCGACGAGGACCAGGGATACATGTACATCCAGATGCAACTGCCCGAAGCGTCTTCCCTTCAGGCGACGTCGGACGCAGCCCGCGAGGTGGAAGCCGTCCTGAAGGCCACACCAGGAGTGAAGTACACCAGCACCGTCATGGGATTCAGCCTCCTCAGCCTCACCCGCACCAGCTACAACGCGTTCTTCTGGGTGACGCTCCAGCCGTGGGAAGACCGCAAGCACATTGAGGAGCAGTTTCAGGTCATCAAGGCGAAGCTGAACCTGAAGCTCCTTACCCTTCCCCAGGGCACCGTCTTCGCCTTCTCTCCACCGGCAATCTCGGGAGTCGGCACCTCGGGCGGATTCCAGTTTGTGCTGGAAGACCGCGCGGGAAAGGATCCCGAATTCCTGGTGAACAACCTGAACAAGTTCCTCGAGGCCGCTCGCAAACGGCCCGAAATCGGCATGGTTACCACCACCTACATACCGAGCACGCCGCAAAAGTTCGTGTACGTGGACAAGGAGAAGGTGCTGAAGCAGGGCGTCAAGCTCAGCGATGTCTATGACACTCTTCAGGCGTTCATGGGCGGACTGTTCGTCAACTACTTCAACGACTTCGGTCGCGCCTGGCAAGTGCGGGTGGAGGCCGAAGCACCCTACCGCTCCAACCTGGACAACGCAGGACAGTTCTACGTCCGCAACAACAAGGGCGAGATGGTGCCCTTGTCGGCGCTGACCCGGTTCGAGTCGCGTTACGGCCCGGAATTCAAGATGCGCTTCAACGAGTATTCCGCGGCGCAGATTATCGGCAGCGCCGCGCCGGGCTACAGCTCAGAGCAGGCCACGACTGCGCTGGAAGAGGTCTTCCACCAGACGATGCCGCCGGAGATGGGCTTCGACTACATGGGCATGTCACGGCAAGAACAAAAGGCGCGCGAGGGTATCCCATCCTCGGTCATCTTCGCCGTCTCGCTGCTGTTCGTCTTCCTCATCCTTGCGGCGCTGTATGAAAGCTGGTCGCTGCCGTTCAGCGTGCTGCTGAGCACGCCGGTCGCGGTGTTCGGCGCGTTCGGACTGCTGTGGCTGCGGCGCACCGTGCTCGGGATGATCTTCCCGGCGTTCATGGTGCAGATCGACAACGACGTCTACTCGCAGATCGGACTCGTGATGCTGATCGGCCTGGCGGCCAAGAACGCAATCCTGATTGTGGAGTTTGCCAAGGAGCAACACGAAGTCTATGGCAAGCCGCTGGTGGACGCTGCACTCGAAGGCGCCAGGCTGAGGCTGCGGCCAATTCTGATGACCTCGTTCGCATTCGTTCTCGGTTGCGTGCCCTTGTTCATCGCCACCGGCGCAGGTTCTGTCGGCCGGCAAATCATGGGCACCACCGTAATTGGCGGGATGCTGGCTGCAACCGGCATTGCCATCTTCATTATCCCGGCGCTTTACGTACTCGTGGAACGTATCACGGGTGCGGATAAGAAACAGGAGGCAGCATGCTCCTGCGCTTCCGGAACCGGCTGCGGTGGAAGGGGACTAACGTGAAAAGACTAGCCACAATTGCAATGCTGATGTTAATGGCCACCGGCTGCACGGTCGGTCCCAACTACAAGCGACCAACTGTGGATGTGCCGGGCGGATTCCGTGGCGCCGCACCGTCGGCGGACGGCGCACAGTCCGGCACCCAATCTGGCGAGAAGAACCGGAACAGCAACCGGGGCAATCCGCCGCCCAGCCGCCGCAGTCAGCGGCCAGCTCGATCGGCGACGAGAAATGGTGGGAGGTTTTCCAGGACCCGCAACTGCAGGACCTCATCCGGACTGCGCTGAAGAATAACTACGATGTGAATATCGCAGCGGCGCGCATCCTGAAGGCCCAGGCGCAATTAGGTATCACGCGTGCTGACCAACTGCCCACACTGGGCGTAGGCGCGGCAGCGATCAATTTCGATGCGCCGAGAAACAAGTTCATCGGCAATACTGAGTCTAGTGTCAATGCAGTAGATGCCAGCTTCAATTGGCAACTCGACTTCTGGGGCAAATACCGCCGCGCCACGGAAGCGGCGCGCGCCAATCTGGTTGCGGCACGCTGGGCGCGGGAGTACGTGATTTCTACGCTGGTAAGCGATGTCG
This sequence comes from uncultured Acidobacteriaceae bacterium, assembly GCA_963831675.1. Taxonomy (GTDB): domain Bacteria; phylum Acidobacteriota; class Terriglobia; order Terriglobales; family Acidobacteriaceae; genus Bog-257. The sequence continues at coordinate 144,818 of CAWHRM010000009.1, read as the reverse complement.
CTGCTTCGTATTTCCAGCTTCGTGCGCTGGACCTGCAATTGGAGATCTCGCGCCGAACCCTGGCTGCTCGCAAAGAGTCGCTGAAGCTGACCCAGACCCTGGTAAGCGGTGGCGCGAGCAACATGCTCGACCAACGCCAGGCCGAGCAACTGGTCGCCGCTGCGGCGGAAAGTATTCCAGATCTCGAACGCCGCATTCAGCAGCAGGAGAACTACATCAGCACTCTGCTGGGGAACAACCCCGGCCCAATCGCGCGCGGCCTACCGCTGATCGAGCAGCCGCATCCGCCAGAGGTGCCGGCCGGACTTCCTTCCAGTTTGCTGGAGAGGCGGCCCGACATCCGGGAAGCCGAGCAGCAACTCGTGGCTGCCAACGCGCAAATCGGAGTAGCGAAGGCCGCCTACTACCCCAACATTTCTTTGACCGCTAACGCGGGATATGCCAGCTCAGCGCTGACTAGCTTGTTTACGGGCCCAGCCGGTTGGTGGGCTTTCGGAGGCGCACTAACGCAACCCATATTCGCCGGCGGCAGAATCAAGTCGGGCGTCAGGTACACCGAGGCGCAAAAACAGGAATTCCTGCTGATGTATCAGAAGACGATTCAGGAGGCTTTTCTCGGCGTCTCAGACTCGCTGGTCGCCTACCAAAAGGACCGTGAGTTTCGCGAATATCACGAGCAACTGACGGTGGCCGCTCAGGATTCGGCACGTCTCTCCGAAGTACGGTATGGCGGTGGCCGAGCCAGCTACCTGGAAGTGCTGACGAATGAGACCAATTACTTCAATGCTGAGCTGGGACTCGCGCAAGCTCGGCTCAATGAGCTTCTGGCTTTGGTGGATCTCTACAGAAATCTGGGCGGAGGTTGGCAGAGCTAACCGGCGACACAGCAGGTCTGCGGACGGCGTCAGCGGGCATGCCGGGTTTGCCTTCACCAAAGGGAGTGTTCTTGAGCTATGACTTGCGTTTCAACAGATTGGCGCAGCCGTTCTTCTAGTGGTGCTCACACTGTGTCTGCAGTGTGCCGGAGTTGCTGCATTGATAAGCTGGCTAAGGACGGTGGCGTCAGGTGACATTCAGGAGCTTCGGATGTCATACTCTGCGGCGCTGGTCATGCGAGCCACAATAGCCATCATCATGCTTGCAGGGAATTATCATTCTGCTTTGGGCGTGCTGCTATCGCTGGCTTTGTTTTCGGTCTTGGAATTCTGCGTTTTACTTCTCGGCAACCAGTTATTCCACCGTTGGATACGGCGATGTTGTCCTCCCGTTGAAATGGCGGCTACTCGGGCCGTTAGAGAGCATGATGGGAGTACTGATGTGTGGTATATCCGTAAGCCTGCTGTTTGCGCTTATTACACACCTCGTCGACAAGGACCCGAAACTGCGGGTAGGCGCTGACAACGACGAACTGAAAGAACGGGCGAGCTACGGATAGAGAAAGGCGGAAGTGTCAGTGGATTTCACAACAGAGCAGCGATCACAGATGCAAGGGGCAGACGCCAGCTATCGCACATTGCTCCAGCTGGCAACTGCGATCGATAAACAGACGAGCGTACAGGCCGTCCTGAAGAGCCTGCATAAGCTGCTGTCGGCAATTCTTCACTTCGACGGCATTGCCCTGATGCTGTTGACGGAGGATCGAAGGTCGCTGCGGCTGGTGGCGTTTGAACGAGGGTCGGCAGGGCCTCACGTCGACCTTGGCGCTGAGACTCCTTACGCAGCTACCGCTGCTGGTCGTGCAATCGAAGAACAACGGACGATCTATGTTCCTGACATCCGCCCCGAAATGTCTCAAGTTCCGCAAATAGCTTCGCAGGCCGGCACTACCGAACTACGAGCCTCGTATATGGTGCCGGTTTCCACTCCCAGGCGAAGACTCGGCGTGCTGTGGTTTGGAACTCGGGAAGAGAGTGAACTTGGAGCGGATGATATTACGCTCATGGAGGCTGTCGCCTCTCACCTGGCAACGGCTCTCGAGAGCGCGATAGCGAGCGATGCCGCGGAGGGGTATCAGGGGCAGTTGGTGGCCGAACGAGACCGGTGGAAGCTGCTGCTCGAAATCAACAATCACGTCATCGCGCATCTTGACGTGAAAGCCTTGTTTCGCGCTGCCTGCAGCTCGCTGCGTGAATATTTTGAGAACGACTACGCTGCGGTCTGGATCATCGACAAGAACCAGAATCGCCTGGAATGTGCCGCCATGGACTTCCCCGCCAGCCGCGGCTTCCTGGATGACATCACGATGCCCGCCCTCACCGGTGAGGACCTCCATAGAATGCGAACCCGCCAGCCCGAATTGTGGACCCGCGCGGAGCTGGAAGCGCTTCCAGCTACTGTCCGTGACGCGTTCCGATCCGAGGGTATCGAGGTTATGGTGGTTACAGCACTGCGCACGCCCAATGGTCCTCTGGGTGTGATGACGTTGGGGAGCAAGAGGCCAACTCATTTTCGCCGCGACGATCTCGATCTGCTGGGGCAGATTGCGACCCAGATTTCGCTGGCACTGGACAATGCACTTGCCTACGAAAAGCTGAATGCTTCGCGAAATGTGATAGAGCAGGAGCGCCTTTATCTTGAGTCGGAGATTCGGGCCGAATACAACTTCGAAGACATTGTGGGAAAGAGCGCGGCACTTTGCAAAGTCCTACAGCAAATCGAAATTGTCGCGCCCACGGATTCGACAGTGCTGTTGCACGGGGAGACGGGAACCGGAAAGGAGTTGATCGCGCGCGCCCTCCACAGCCTCAGCACCAGGCAGAACCGCACGTTCGTTCGGCTGAATTGCGCAGCCATTCCCTCCGGGCTGGTCGAGAGCGAGCTTTTTGGCCACGAGAAGGGCGCATTCACCGGCGCGTTGGTACAGAAGAAAGGACGATTCGAAATCGCCGATCAGGGCACGCTATTCCTCGATGAAATCGGGGACATCAGCCTCGAACTGCAGCCAAAGCTCCTTCGAGCCTTGCAGGAGCACGAGTTTGAGCGATTGGGCAGCGCCAAGACGATTCGGGTCGATGTCCGGCTGATTGCCGCGACTCACCGTGACCTGCCATCAATGATGCGCGACAACCAATTTCGGGAGGACCTATTTTACCGGCTAAATGTCTTCCCGATCGAGATTCCGCCGCTTCGGGACCGGCGTGATGACATTCCACTGCTCGTAAACTTTTTCGTCTCTCGGCTTGTCTCGCAAGATGCAGAAGCGGATTGAATCCATTCCTAAAGAAGCTATGGAAGCGCTCACGAATGCATCCTGGCCGGGCAACATTCGTGAATTGGCAAATTTCATCGAACGGGCCGTCATACTGACTTCAGGCAGCGAGCTCCGGGTGCCGCTCAAGGAGTTGAAGAGACCGTCGGTCACCAGCACCACATCCGGCTCAACTTTTCAGGAAGCAGAGCGCCAGGCGGTCGTCGAAGCGCTCAAAGCCGCGCAGGGGAAAATCTCGGGACAAGGCGGCGCAGCGGAGCGTTTGGGACTGAAACGCACAACGCTGCAGAACAAAATGCGCAAGCTCGGAATTGCGCGCTTACCTACGTAATATCTTGCCGGGTAAGCTGCGGATACGCGTGTACTCGCCCTCAGATATTGGGCCGCCTCACTTTTCTAGGTGAGGTCCACAGGACTATCGTTGACTGGAGTGTTGCGTGGCACCCGACAGCAGAGTCGGCTCACTGACAAGCGGCAGTGAGAGTGATACATTAGCTGGCAAATAAGCAGCGCACCAACTGAACGGGACCATACTGTCTGACGCTATTCGGCTAAGAACATGGGAACGATAGCTTCTCGCCGACCGCTTCTGCTTCGTTTCAATTGGGCCCGCGGTGCGATCGCGGCCGTGGTGGGCTGTTGTCTCACGTGCGTGTTGTTACTGGCAGCTCCCGCTCATGCACTCGATCCCAATAAACGTCTCGCCCAGTACATACATACGTCCTGGCGAATACAAGATGGATCCCTGCCGGCCGGCATGTTTGCGATCACACAAACCTCGGATGGTTTCCTGTGGTTTTCAGCAAGTGGACAAGGCATATACAGATTTGACGGTGTTCGGTTTCTTCCCTGGGTTCCACCTGCCAAGATTGGTTCGAGCCACATTGAGGAAGTCTTTGCCGATCACGCAGGCGGCCTTTGGGCGATAGGAGACCACGAAATCGCCCATGTCAAGGATGGCGCCGTCATTGCTTACTTTAACTTAGAAGGAATCGGGGGGCATGCTGCGATCAGCCGAGATCCCGACGGGTCGTTGTGGATCGCGCGAGCCTCCAACAGGGTTATAGACGCGCCACTTTGCCATATCACTGACCGCGCCGCGAAGTGTTTCGGAAAATCCGATGGAATGCCGATCTCCCCGGCCGATGCCGTGCTGGCCGATGGAGAGGGGGGCTTTTGGGTTGGAGGACAGACGGCCCTTGTCCACTGGCGTGCCGGCGTATCGCAGATCTATCCCATTGAAGGGCTCAAATCCAACGCAGGTGACATTGGGATAAACAAGCTGGCCCGTGGCACCGATGGATCGCTCTGGGTAGGAATAGCTGCAGCCGGGCCCGGACTGGGACTGGGAAAACTGAGCGACGGGGTCTTTCGGCCCTTCGTAACCCCCGACTTCGATGGAAGTAAGGTATCGGTCTACGACATGATTGTCGATCGCGACGGCAGTCTTTGGGCCGCTAGCCTGGGCAAAGGCATCTTCCGCATCCGCGGGGATGTGGTGGAGCACTACGGCCGAACAGACGGCCTATCCAGCGATACAGTAGCGGCTCTCTTTGAAGACAGAGAGGGAATCGTATGGGCTGCGACTACGAATGGGATCGACAGCTTTCGCGATCCGCCGATTGTCACTTTTTCCGCAGTAGAAGGATTGGGGAATGATGCAGTAACAGGCGTTCTGGCCAGCCGGGATGGCACGATCTGGATTGCGAACTCTGGATCGCTCGATCACATCGTTAACGGGAGCGTCTCGTCCATTCGCGTGGGCAATGGTCTTCCGGGTCATCAAGTTGCCTCAATGATGGAAGACCGCGCCGGTAACTTATGGGTGGGAGTGGATGACGGGCTGTACCTGTTCAAGGATGGGCGCTTTCGACGTCTCCCCGACCCGAATCACGATCCGCTCGGGCTAGTCGTCGGAGTTACCGAGGACATCGATGGAAATATTTGGGCAGAGTGCGCGGGCCATGCCCGAAAGCTGGTACGCATTCGCGATTTCCAGGTAGTTGAAGAGTTTACTTCGTCGCAGGTCCCACCGGGACACACGCTCGCGCCCGATCCTCACGGTGGAATCTGGATAGGAGCTTTAAACGGGGACCTTGTGCGGTTTCGTCACGGAGCTTTGGATAAGTTTTCGCTCCGGCCAAAAGGCGAGCGAGTCAGCCACCAGATTATTGCCAACGCAGACGGCTCGGTCCTCGCCGCCTCGGATTCCGGGCTAGTCGGAGTGCGGCAGGATAAGGTGCAAAGAATGACGAAAAAAAACGGCCTCCCGTGCGACGCCGTAATTTCGTTCATTGAGGACGACGCGAAACGCTGGTGGCTCTATACCGATTGCGGCGTGGTTGAGCTGCCGGGTTCCGAAATGCAACGCTGGTGGGCAAATCCAGAGGCAGTCGTTCAAACCCATGTGTATGACGTGTTGGAGGGTGCGCGTCCACAGGGACGACCATCCTTCAATTCAGCGGCGTATTCTCCAGACGGGCGGGTGTGGTTTGCGAGCGGTTTTGTCTTGCAGATGGTGGATCCGTCCAGACTTTCGCAGAAAGCTCCGCCAGCCGAGACTTACGTCGAATCGGTAATGGTTGACCGAAAGGAATTCGCAGCAACGGAAGGCCTGAAGCTTTCCCCGCACCCCCGTGACCTGCAGATTGATTACACTTCGCCCATCTTCCTGATTCCCCAGAGGGTGAGATTTCGCTACCGGCTCGACGGCTACGACCGTGATTGGCACGACGCCGGTACGCGGCGGCAGGCTTTCTACACCGATTTGCCTCCCGGGAAATATACGTTCCGCGTAGTCGCCTCCAACATCGAGGGCGTGTGGGACAATACCCCTGCAAGGCTGGATTTCTCCGTCACACCCGCGTACTACCAGACGAACTGGTTCCGCGCCCTCTGTGCGATCGCGTTCCTGGCGCTAGCGTGGGCGACCTACCAGTGGCGTCTGCGGCAATTGCATCATCAGTTCGAAATGACGCTGGACGCGCGCGTCGGCGAGCGCACACGCATTGCGCGCGAGCTTCACGATACTCTGCTGCAAAGCTTCCACGGGCTGCTGCTCCGTTTCCAGACTGTTTTCCAGTTGCTGCCCGAGCACCCAATGGAAGCGAAAGAGCAGCTGGGAGGCGCGATCGAGCAGGCGGCTGAGGCGATCACCGAAGGCCGGGATGCGGTGCAAGGATTGCGTGATTCCACCGTCCAAGGCAACGATCTCGCGCTGGCCATAAGCACCGTTGGAGAAGAACTCGCAACCGACTCCACCAACGACCGACGTACAGCATTCCGTGTAGCCGTTGAGGGCCAGTCGCGCAATCTGCACCCGATCCTCCGCGACGAGATCTACAGGATTGCTGCCGAAGCGCTACGGAATGCGTTTCGGCACGCCCAGGCACGGCAGGTCGAGGTTGAAATCCGCTATGCCAAGGAGCAATTCCGATTGCGTGTGCGTGACGACGGAAAAGGTATTGATCCGGCGGTTCTCTCGCGTCATGGCGTTGAGGGACACTATGGCTTAACCGGGATGCGGGAACGCGCCACACTTATGGGAGCTAGGCTGACAGTGTGGAGCGAAGTCGATGCAGGTACCGAAGTGGAACTGCGTCTTCCCGCCAGCACCGCCTACGCCACCGCTCGAACACGTTCCTGGTTGGCCGAGAAGTTTGCAACGAAGGCTTGAAGTAGGAGACCGGTCATCAGCGCCGATATCTCGTGAATTCGAATCCTCGCGGTCAGCGACGGTTACGACTAAGAGCACTGGAGCGGGGACCATGGTGTATGCTGCTGCCCGGCTGGGGACATGGGAAGAATGGCTTCTCGTACAGAGCTTCGGGTTGAGTCTGACCGGTGTCGCAAGACCCTTGCGGCCGTTTTGCGCCGTTATCTCGCTTGCGCATCAATGCTGGCAGGCGCGGTTCAAACCCTCGATCCAGACAAACGTGTCACCGGGTACATACCTACTTCCTCGCGAATACAAAATGGATCCACGCCGGGGCCGATATGCCTGGTCCGGTCATTGCGCCCTCGTCTCCCGTGGGGTGGCTGCGTCATGCTCGGAGCGACTTGTGTCTTCGTCCTTTCGATAGCGCTAGGTTGTAATAAGAAGAACCAAGCTGGTCCGAACGTGGTACTCACCATCATCGACCAATCGTGGGTCGACAAGGAGTCTCAGGCCCGCCTCGGTGAAGAACTCAAACAGTTCACCCAAGAGAGTGGAATTCGGGTTCAGGTCATGCCCGCACCGGAAGTTGCAGTAGACCAACTGGAAACGTGGCGCAACCTGCTGGAAAGCGGGGCGAAGGTTCCGGACGTTTACGGCATCGACGTCATCTGGCCTGGGATTCTGGCAGACCACCTCGTCGATCTCAAGGCCTATGTGTCTGAGCAGGAAATCGCAGCGCACTTTCCGGAACTGATCAAGAACAATACCGTAAACGGCCGGCTTGTGGCTTTGCCTTACTCCCTCGGCGAAGGCCTGCTCTTTTATCGGGTCGACCTGTTGCAAAAGTATGGCTACACCGCGTCGCCGAAAACATGGGAAGAGCTTGAGAAGATGGCGAAGCGGATTCAGGCTGGTGAGCGCGCCAAGGGAAATAAAGATTTTTGGGGTTATGTGTGGCAAGGGGCGCCTTCTGAGGCTCTGACCTGCAACGCTCTGGAATGGCAGGTTTCAGAGGGGGGTGGGACCATTCTCGATGAGAACAGGAAGGTTACGGTAAACAATCCGCAGGCCATTGCCGCCTGGAATAGGGCCATGCGCTGGGTTGGGTCGATCTCGCCGCCGGGAGTAACCGCCTACAAGGAGTGGGATGCCTTCAACATCTGGCAAGCGGGAAACGCTGCCTTCATGCGCAACTGGCCGAACGCATACGTGGCCGCGCGGGCTGAAAACTCGCCTACCAGAGATCACTTCGGTATCGCGCCTCTGCCGGCGGGGAGGACTGAGCCGGCCGCAACTTTGGGAGGACAAGGCTACGGTGTTTCGCGTTCTTCGTTGCACCCGCGAGAGGCGGCGATGTTGGTTCGCTTTCTGACTAGTCGCAAAGAGCAAGCCAGGAGATGCCACACTTCCGCTGGGCCGCCGACCATACCTGCGTTGTACCAGGATTCCGAGGTTCTGGCCCAAAATCCATATTTCTCCACAGTATTGCTGGTGTTTCGCCAAGGTGCAGCAGTCCGGCCGTCTACCGTCGCCGGGAAGGCGTACCCAGATATCTCGCGCGCCTACTTTGAAGAAGTGCATGCCGTGCTCAGCCATAAGAAATCCGCCTCACAAGCCGCCGCTGACTTGCAACAGGAATTGGCGAAGATACTCGAAAGATCTGCGGCCCGCACGAACGCACGTCTTTACCAACAGCCAAGGCTTGTGCGACGTTAGAAAGATCCGCGGATACTGTTGAAGGCGAATCGCAAGCCTCAGCATGAATCGATTATCTTTAGAACTGTGAAAGACACGCGCCACACATTCGCGAATCTGTTTCGTCGAAGCGATCTGACGATAGGGGTACGTCTGACTGCGTGTTTTCTGGCAATTGTGGTTCTGATGATCGCTGCGGACGCGGTAGCTATTTGGCAGCTCCGTCAATTGGCTGCTCAAACGGAAATGCTGAATACAGCGGATATGGCATCGTCGGCCATTGTACGTCTGCACCTTGACGTGAATAGTTTTAGCGGTAAGGTGGCCGTTCTGACGCGGAGTCACGACGCGCGTCAATTCGTAGACGAAGCGGCTTCGGTGCGAGAGACGTTTCTGCGGCATCTTCAAGACGCAGAGCAAGAGCTCAGTTCGTCGCCAGAAATCGCACAGGGCGGTTTGATCTCAAGCACACTGAAGACTCTGAGAACAACGCTGCCCTCTCAAATTGACAGTGAGATCGAACTGGCAAAGGCTGGCGATTGGCCCGCTATTCAGCTCCGATTGACGGGACAAATCCAGGATTTGATCGATCTGAGTTCATCCCTAGTGGAGGGGGTGGAGCAACGGGTATTTCAACAACGGACCACAATCAACGAAGAGACCGAGCAGGTGCGCCATCGCCTTTTCATAGTCGTCCCGCTCGCCTGGTTGCTGACTTTGCTCGCGGCCGCCGCGCTGGGATGGTACGTCACCAGGACTATTACTGTCCCGCTCGCTGAACTTGCCTCGGGCGCCCAAGCGTTAGCGCGCGGCGATTTTCAGCACGAAGTCAAAGTCACTGGAAATGACGAATTGGGCGTCGTGGGGAGAGCCTTCAACCATGCGGCGCGGCAGTTGCGTCACCAGTTCGAGATCACCCTGGCAGCGCGTGTAGCCGAGCGCACACGGATTGCCCGGGAGCTTCACGACACCCTGCTTCAAAGCTTCCATGGTTTGCTGCTGGGATTCCAAACTGTTTTCCAGTTGCTGCCAGAGCGCCCGATGGAGGCGAAAGCGAAGCTTGGAAGCGCGATCGAACAGGCCGCAAAGGTGATCACCGAGGGCCGCGATGCGGTGCAGGGACTGCGCGACTCCACAGTCGAAGGCAACGACCTCGCCCCGGCCATAAGCACTCTCGGAGAAGAACTGGCAACGCACTCAAAAAACAATCGACCGGCATTCCGTGTGGCGGTTGACGGCGAGTCGCGGGATCTGCATCCCATCCTTCGCGACGAGATCTACAGAATTGCTGCCGAAGCGTTGCGCAATGCGTTTCAGCACGCCCAGGCACGGCGTGTCGAGGTTGAAATCCGCTATGAAGATGAGCAGTTCCTAATGCGTGTTCGGGACGATGGAAAGGGCATTGATGCAGCGGTTCTCTCGGGCCAGGGCAAGGGGCACTTCGGCTTGCCCGGTATGCGGGAACGCGCCACACTTATGGGAGCTAAGCTGACAATGCGGAGCGAACTGGATACAGGTACGGAAGTGGAACTGCGCCTTCCTGCCGGCACCGCTTACGGGACAGCTTGAAGGAGTTCGTGATTTTTACAAAAGTTTGCCGCGAAGGCGAAGGCATGAGTTAGGAGCCACGTCATGAGCGCCGATATCTCGCCAATTCGAATTCTCGGAGTGGACGACCATCCACTCGTACGCCAAGGAATCGCCGGTCTGGTGGGAGTCCAGCCGGACATGACTTTAGTTGCGGAAGCGTCCACCGGTCGCGAGGCCATTCAGCAATTCCGCACTCATCATCCCGACATCACACTAATGGACTTGCAAATGCCGGAGATGAGTGGGCTCGACGCGCTCATTGCTATTCGCAATGAATTTCCCGAAGCAAAAGTTATTGTGCTGACGACCTATGCAGGTGATGTGCAAATTGTGCGTGCACTCAAGGCCGGTGCACAGGCCTACCTTCTTAAGAATACTTTGCATAGGGAATTGCTGGAGACGATCCGTGCAGTGCATGCCGGAAAGAAGGCGCTTTCCCCAGAGGCCTCGTACGAAGTCGCCGAGCATGCGACGGATGACGCCCTGACGCCGGCAGAAATCGCTGTGTTGCGACTGATCGCAGCCGGCAATGCGAACAAGCAAATTGCCGATCACCTTTCCATCACTGAGGAAACGGTTAAGAGCCGGGTCAAGAACATCCTTTCTAAATTAGGCGCCAAGGACCGGACGCACGCCGCCATGATCGGTTTGAAGAGAGGAATCATCGAACTTTAGTTCCCTTCCCCCGCATGCCTGCCGGGCCGCAAACGGGCTTCGCTGTTCGCGGTTCTTCGCGAGCGCAGGAGCGAGACACCTTTTTATGAAGGGCGAAAAGCGAACAGCGAAGGGCGAGCAACGATTCTGCCAACTCGAAAGAGTGACCCTTCCGCCTCTTTTTGGGGTTTCGACTTGCCTTCACAATGTCACATGCTAGTAACGTCCGTAAGGGTGCGTATTGCGACGGTTATATTCCACATTCGCTGGCGGCTGGCCCGGTACAGGTTTGCTCCTGATGCGCTTGGTTGTCGGTTCCGTACTGATTGCGCGCGCGGGCTTGCGGTTATGGGGCGACTCTCCACTTAACATCTCAGCGATGTCCGCGGTCCTACTGGTAGGTGGGATTCTCTTGACGGTCGGTTTGTGGACTCCCATTGCAGGAAGCCTGGTGGCCCTGGTTGAAGCGTGGAAGATCCTGACGCTACCCGGAGACACATGGCTTTGGCTGTTGGTGGCGGCCGTCAGCGGCGCCCTCGCTATGCTAGGGCCAGGTTTGTGGTCAGTCGATGCTCGTCTCTTCGGATGGAAGCGGGTAGAAGTCCCACCTCGAAAGTCCGTTTCGAACGCTCCTTAAGCTATTACTCTCCCAAAATTCCTGACTCAAAAGAGGGCTGCGATTCGCCTCCCTAGAGTTTGCGATTTATCCCGATCTGGGGCTGTGCGCAAACGGCATTTGTCGGATAATCCGCTCATCGACGGAACGAAAGGCTCTAGTTCAAAACTCAGGCCAAGAAGTTAAACAAGAGCGTGGGGTTCCGGGATAGGAGACGCCATGCCGGAGATAGAGAATCTTCAGGACTCCGCTCAGCATTGTTTTGAACTTGCCAAGGCGAGCGACTTTTTGGAAGAGGACATTGCCTTAGAAGCGTTTGAGCTCTTAACCGCTAACAACTATGACGGCATTACAGCCCACGCCTTGGGCGTGAGCCTGTAAGGAGATCTTATGGACCTGGATAGGATCTACGAACTGGCAAAGAGAGTGGAGCAAAGGCTTCGCTGTTCACCGCAGAGGGCAGAGTACGTAGCCTCGCTCCTGGCACTGGAGCGCACCGTAAGCAACGATAGCTTTCAGCTGCTCGCTGAGATCCAAGCTATTCATTCGTTATGTAGTCACTCTGCTATGTAGGGTGACAGACAGGGTGGGAGGATGATATGGGGTACGCGGCTGTTGCGTTCACAGATATTGAAGGACTCGCAGGAACAAGCTTTCCAAACGTGGGCGGCGTCGAAGACCAGCAACTGTATCTGGGATCTGAGACTCTGCTCTGAGAACTGCTTTGAAGGCATCATCGGAAAGAGCCCAGCCATTCAGAACGTGCTGGAACAAGTCTCCATTGTTGCGCCGACGGATGCCAGCGTCCTGCTCTATGGTGAGACGGGCACGGGGAAGGAGTTGATCGCGCGCGCTATTCACAACCTCAGCTCCCGGCGCGCGCGCGACTATGTACGCATGAACTGCGCTGCTATTCCCTCCGGACTACTGGAAAGCGAGCTGTTCGGACACGAGAGGGGTGCATTCACGGGAGCTCTGATGCAAAGAAAGGGCAGATTCGAGCTGGCGGACAGGGGCTCGCTGTTTCTCGACGAGATCGGCGATATCAGCCTGGAGGTGCAGCCGAAATTACTGCGTGCGTTGCAGGAGCAAGAGTTCGAGCGCCTGGGAAGTGCCAAAACGATCCAAGTAAACGTGCGCATAATTGCCGCGACCCATCGCGACCTTCCAGCCATGGTTCGGGAGGGAAAATTTCGCGAGGACTTGTTTTATCGACTTAACGTCTTTCCGATCGAGATCCCGCCCCTTCGGGAACGTCGCGAGGACATTCCGCTGCTGGTGAACTATTTTGTGTCGCAGCTGTCACGAAGAATGCGGAAGCCGATTAACTTTATCCCCCAGCGAGTGATGGACATCGTGACGAACTGTTCGTGGAAAGGCAACGTCAGGGAACTAGCAAACTTTATCGAACGTGCAGTCATACTTTCCCGTGGCGAGGAATTAGAAGTGCCAATGGCCGAGCTCTTGGTCTCTAACTCTCGCACAGTTTCTGCCCCAGCGTGTACCTTCCATGAAGCCGAGCGGGACGTAATCGTCGAAGCTTTGAGAGCCGCGTCGGGACGCATCGCAGGCGATGGGGGAGCCGCCGAACGGCTCGGATTGAAGCGTACGACTCTGCAACACAAAATTCGTCGGCTCGGCATCACAAAAGCACAGTACCGGTGCTAACCCGGCGTTCATTCTTATGCATTTCATTACCTCTAGGATTCTTGGATCTCGGACAGGGAGAGTAGAACGGAATGACTGAAAAGAGGAACAGAGACAGGGTGACCGCCGAAATCACGGTTTCTCATCTGGTGCGACTGGCCATCGAAAACGGCTGCCCTGTCAGCCGAGAACAAGCTCTCGTATTTTTCAATCGGGATGACCGCGCGCAGGAGATGTGGAAGCGCATGATGCAGTCCGGCTTGGACTTTTATCGCACGCAGCTTATTCCCACGGCACATTAGCCGACGTGGGACCGGGGTGGGACGCAGTCTCAGGCTGATGTTTTTGAAGAGCATTTCGAAACACTTCACCGTTTCTCAGACCTAAGTCCAGCATGATTCCTCGACCATGTTTTGCCAGCATGGCGGCAATGCCCGCATGAGGGCTAGACATCGGCACTGCATGTGACCTCTCTCCAGTAGTTTCAATAGCTTGTGGCACCTGTAGTCTGGCACGCCATCTGCAACGTAGTGCTATTAGAGGCTGAGAAGCCTGGCACAAACGGAGAGCAATATGCTGCGAATGCAATTCTACGAACTTCCGGACGGCACAAAGATGCAATTGGAAGGCCGGTTCGTCCGAGAATTTGCCGAGCACGCACGAACGCTGATCGGACGCTCCGTCGTTCCACTGAACCTGGTCGTAGATTTGTCGGAGGTGAGTTTCGTCGACGCAGTCGGCGAAGAAGTGCTGCTGTGGTTCATGGGAATCGGGGTGAAGTTTGCCGCCGAGTCTGTTTACGCCCGCCATGTCTGCGAATGTCTGCAACTGCCGATCGATGGCGAGGGGTCGGCAGGCTCTCAACACCTACGTCACAGAACTCGCAGGCGTGCCCCAGGATGTGAACCGAGCAACGAGCAAGTTCACGTCCCACTTCAAGGAGAAACGTAGTTATGAAGTCCCTTTACCCAAACCCGACAGAGCGACGCCAAACTTCAACAACTGATGTGGCGTTGCAAAGTGAAATGGCTGAAATGGAAGAGTTGTACTGGTTCGCGGTGGCGCTGACTGGCGATCCAGAACTTGCGGCCAAGCTAGTGGCCGATACCAAGAAACTGCCCTCGACAGGCCGCGGTGTCTTCCGCAATTGACTCCGCAACTGGACAGCTGAGTCAGTGGCTGTGTCACTGAAGTCTAGATAGGGGACATCCCGGGATGTCCTGCGTGAGATTATGAACGTTATCGTCGAGTTCATCATGAAGCATGGCTACTCAGTCCTGTTCGGTGCAGTATTCGTGCACCAGATAGGATTGCCAGTACCGGGACCTCTGTTTCTGCTCGCGGCCGGGGCGCTCGCCGCAGCCGGGAAGCTGGGCCTCGCCGCCGCGCTCGGCCTGGCTGTGGTTGCTTGCGTGCTGGCTGACTGGTTGTGGTACGAGGCTGGCCGGTTGCGGGGTGAGAAGGTTTTGCACTTCATTCACCGCTTCGCGCCAAACCCCGACGCCGCCGATCAGCAGGGCGAAAAAGACCTTTGCCCAGTACGGGCCTCCTATTCTCGTTTTATGCAAGTTCGTCCCGGGACTGGACGCGATAGCGCCTCCCCTGGCCGGGACATCCCGCACCAGCCGTCTCCGATTCCTCACACTGGAGACAACTGGGGCAGCTCTCTATTCGTGCGTATATGCCGGGCTCGGCTATGTCTTCAGCCATGAGTTGGACCGCGTGGCTGCCTACGCCGGCAGAGCGGGAACACTTTTGGGGGGACTCGCGTTGGGCGTACTCGCTATTTACGGCATCCGCAAGCTGGTTCGCTGGCGTCGCCTTAACGCGCGAGTGTCGGCCTGCGCGGACCACAACAGCTGAAGCGACGGGATGCGAAGGCTGCGTCGCCAATTACTGCAGGATCGTGAAGGACTTGACTATGAGCACTAAGACTGTACCGAAACGGCAGGGATTGCCGGACGCTGCCACACTCATTAACTCTCGATACGGATGCGGTCCAGTGCAGTTCGCCGGAACTGACGAAGCACTGTACGAACGACACCTGCTGTTTGACAGCGGCGTCGCTATAGAGGCGGCGACGGCGCGCGATCGGTTTGAGGCGCTTGCCCGGTCGGTGCGCGATATCCTGTCTCAGCGATGGCTTCTAACAGAGAAGACTTACGAACAACAAAATCCCAAGCGGCTCTACTATCTCTCGATGGAGTTCCTCATCGGCCGCTCACTCGAAAATAACGTTACGAATCTTCTGCTCGCTCCGCCGGCCTACAAGATCATCGAGGACAAGAAACTTAACCTCTTGGAAATATTGGAGCAGGAGCCCGATGCCGGCCTGGGCAACGGAGGCCTTGGACGGTTGGCGGCCTGCTTCATGGAATCCGCCTCGACCATGCAGCTCCCGGCCATGGGTTACGGGCTGCGATATGAGTATGGCATCTTCAGGCAATCAATCCGGAATGGATGGCAACAGGAGATGCCGGACAACTGGCTCCGTGCTCCCGACCCGTGGGAGATTGCTCGGCCGAATGAAAAGGTGGAGGTCAACCTAGGTTGCTCGTTCGAGCTGAGCGAAGGTAGCCTGCGGCCAGTACCGCGGCGTCCATCAACTTTGATTGGCGTACCTTTTGACCGCCCTGTTATCGGGTACGGCGGTTCGACCATCAACACGCTCCGCCTCTGGGCCGCGGCCGCACCGGACTATTTCAACTTTGAAGAGTTCTCTCACGGCGATTTTGTAGAAGCGTTTACTCAGACTCTGTCGGCTGAAACCCTAACCCGGGTCCTCTATCCCGACGATTCCGATTTCAGAGGGCAGGCACTGCGCCTTTTGCAGGAGTACTTCCTCGTAGCCTGCTCGCTGGCAGACGCGGTACGCCGGTTTCAACGCTGCAACGCGGATTGGCGCTTGTTCGCAGAGAAAGTGGCCATCCAGATGAACGACACGCACCCGGCTCTGTCGGTTCCTGAGCTCATGCGAATCCTCGTTGATCAGGAGCACCTTGGATGGGACGAGGCTTGGGATATAACACAAAAAACGCTGGCTTACACAAACCACACCTTACTACCCGAAGCGCTTGAAAAATGGCCGGTCGCCTGGTTTGAGGAAATGCTGCCCAGGCAGCTCGAAATAATCTACGAGATCAATCGCCGTTTTCTGGGCGATGTTCGCCGGCAGTTTCCAGGCGATGACGACCGCATGCAGCGCGTCAGCCTCATCGAAGAGGGCGCCGCCAAGAAGGTTCGGATGGCGCATCTGGCGGTGGTAGGTTCCCACAGCACGAACGGTGTGGCGGAAATTCATTCGAACCTACTCCGGCAGACGACGCTAAAGGACTTGGCAGAAATCTACCCCGAGCGCTTCAACAACAAAACCAACGGAATCACGCCCCGCCGATGGTTGCTATTGTGCAATCCTGAGCTGTCCAGACTGATCACTGATGCGATTGGAGACGGCTGGATCAGTGACCTAAGTCAATTAAGCGAGCTGAAAGCAATCACGCCCGACAAAACCTTTCGTGAGGACTTCCTGAAGGCCAAGGGCAATGCCAAGCGAAGATTTTGCGATTGGCTCAGGTGGTCGACAGGGCAGATTCTTGATCCGGATGCGATTTTCGATTGTCAGATTAAACGCATCCACGAGTACAAACGTCAGTTACTGAATGCCCTGAGGATCGTAGTGCTTTACAACCGCCTACGCGAGAACCCTGGATTGGACATCCGTCCACGGACGTTTTTCTTCGCCGGCAAGGCTGCCCCTGCATACCGCCTCGCCAAACTGATTATCAAATTCATCAACAATCTGGCTGGCACGATTGATGGCGATCCCGCAGTACGCGGACGTCTTAAAGTGATATTCCTGCCCGAGTACTGCGTCTCTCTGGCGGAGCACCTGATCCCCGCCAGTGACGTGTCCAACCAGATTTCGACGGCGGGCTATGAAGCCAGTGGCACAAGCAACATGAAATTCATGATGAATGGCGCCTTGACGATCGGCACACGCGATGGCGCGACGATTGAGATGGCCGCAGAGGCCGGCGAGGAGAACTTCTTTCTTTTCGGCCTGACGGCCGAACAGGTGATCGGCAGCCGCGCACGGTACACCCCAAACTGGCATTACGAGAATGAGCCCGAGACGCGCAATGCCTTGGACCTAATCTTCTCCGACTATTTTAGCCGCAATGAACCGGGCGTCTTCGCCCCACTACGCGACATGTTGCTAACACATGGCGATCACTACATGCACCTGGCGGACCTGAAGTCGTACCTCGAGGCCGACGAGCAGCTGCGCGTGTTGTACGCCGATCCCGACGAATGGGCGCGCAAGGCCATCTTGAATGTGGCGGGTTCGGGCAAATTCTCAAGCGACCGTACCATCGCCCAGTACGCAGCCGATATCTGGAACGTGCAACCATGTCCAGTTCCAGAGAAGGAGTAAGGAAAAAGCCGGTTCCGCGGCGGGCGGCTTCCTCGGAGGATCGGTTGGCCGATTCAACAGCTACGGCAGTCCGGACACCACGTTGGCAATTGCGGCCCCGCTAGTTCGAAGTCGCTCAATTCCGGACCGCGCGTAGGCAATGCCTTGCTTTGCAATCTGACGGAAAATCCTGGTAACAGGCGCCGATCTCCTAGGCAAGCCGGCTTCTTCCTAAAGTGCCAACGCCTCGGTTTGTTGTAGTTGATTCACAACGGCCTGGCGCGAACCCAGGCTTTGCCGCCCGGGAGGCGCCTGATAGATGACGAAGCCAGCCGGCGGCAGCGTCAACTGAACCGAGAGAACACCACCTCTGTTTTCGACTGCCAATTCAGCGGGCGGCGGCGTTGCGGCTTGAGGAGCATACCAGAAGATCAGTTTCAACCGGTCGCCTTCACTTCGGAACATGGAGGCGACCGTCGAGTATGCAGCCAGAGGCTGTTCGCGATTGGTGCTGAATGCAACCAGCACTTCTTGATCGACGAAAATTCTCGACCAGGCGACAATCGAGAGCATCCTGTCGCCCATCATGTGGGGAAAGCCAAAATTGATTCCATCTCCTGAAATCTCGTGCAACATCTGGCGTCCGCGACGAAGGGGAAGCAGTTGTTTACGCAGGTCAACCAGCTTGGACAGGGCTTCGTACAGAGCGCCGCTTTCGTTGAAGAAATGATGCCCCCGTGTGCATTTTCCACCGAAGTTGCCGCCGAACATGCTTTCCCGGAGAACGAGGTCTGAGCCACTCGGACGGCCGCCGCTGTCGAACTCTTGCTCGGTCCCGTAATAAATGCACGGAATGCCCATGGTAGTCAGTTGCGTCGCTACCACGTTGAACGCCAGATCCGAATATTGCGGATCTCCGCAGAAGCGCATCTTGCTTCCACCCTTGCGCACCTGGTCGTGATCATCCACCAAGGGTCACAACCTTGTTTCGGTACCAGCGATGCTGTCCCATGTCGTCCAAAATCCAATTCTGGAATACCGAGAAATAGTCCTCGGGGTTTCCCAGGCCGCAAACCATCCGCTCGAGCTTGCCAGGAACGTCGTCAATTCCCAGTGCAGCGTCCAAACCAGTTTGCTGGACCACCTCCCATGCTTTCTCTCGGCCGCCGCCGACTTCTCCTACCAGCAGGAATCGTTCCTTGCCAATGCTCTCTGCAAATTCGCGAATGGAATCGCAGAAAGCGCGTAAGGCTTGGGTGCCCATGTGCTTGGCGGCATCGAGTCGAAACCCGTCAACATCGGCATAAGCAATCCAGAAGCAATAGGTGAGCACCAGGCACGCCAGCGCAGACGAGAATTGGCGTGTTTGCTCCTCCTGCTCGGCCCAGAGGTCGAGGGTCTTCAGAGAGAACATGTCAGCCTCGATATACTCCGGATAGTAGTCCCAGTTAGTGATGTGTCCGGCCCGGCGGAACTTGGCAATGTTTTGGAATTCGCGAGGCCAGACCGCGCCATCGGGCCACGAAGCTTCCAGCCCGGCTCGATTGACGGGGTCCCAAGCTATGGTTGGCTCACCGTTACGATCATTGAACCCGCGCACGGTGTAAGGATTCCCATCCCAGCGCGGATCGTAATCGCTCCGGCCGGTGTTGGCATCGTGGACCAAATAACGATCAGGGTGGTAAGCAAAGACATTTCCCGTGTGGTGGGCGATGATGTCGAGAATGATGTAGATTCCATGCTCGTGGGCAGCCTGCACGAAATCACCCAGTTCCTCGCGTGTCCCAAAATGAGGGTCGACATCAAGAAAGTTCTGGATACCGTAGCCGTGATAGCTGGGTTCGAACGGGACCTGGCGAAAGACAGGACTAACCCACAGCGCAGTTACGCCAAGGCGCTTCAGGTAACCTAACTTGCTCTTCAACCCCTTGATTGTTCCGCCCTGCCACGTGCCGCCAGTGCGTAACCACTCTTCATAGTCAACCCGGTTGGTGTCGTTCGCCGTATAGAGAGGCGTGCTTCCTGAAGACACCGGATTGCCGCTGTTGTCGCGGTAGCCGCCCCGTTCGTTCCCGTCCGAAAACCGGTCCACAAGCAAGAAATAGAGCACTTGGTCTTCCCACGCGGCTGGTGAGGGGTTAAATTTCCGCGCGGTCAGGGCCGCAAAGTCGATGTCCAGCAGACTCTTCTCGATCTTTTCACTCATTCACTCCTCCGGAACAAACACCACAGCGCTTGTCAGCAACCCGAATGCCATTGACTTAGTTGGTTTGTGGACAGCTACCATGACCCTGACATGCTAAACCACCGGAGTGGGACCTCATCACCGCCCTGACCTGCCGCCAGGTCAGTTTTGAATAGGAGCTACGCTGGTAACCGGTGGCGCCAATTTCTCAATCCTCTCCCGGAGTGCGGGCAGCATTGAACTGCTGCTTTTCGATCGGGTGGACACCCAAGGGCGTCTCTCGGTGCTAATCACGCCGGAATGCGACCTTCGAAATGTTGGTTTCACCAGTTCTGCGAGTCTAATTATCCCCCATCGATGTCGGAGAAATTTCTCTGGCCGGCCCCTCCAAACAACGAGATGAGTTTCAGGCGTGGCTCGACTGGGCTGTCAGTTCTTCGCGCACACTGCGCTGCCCTTCTGAGGGCACTGTCTCGATATTGGGCAGATCTCCAGTAATCACTCGAGAATAGGTGCCCTAGAAACATAGATTTGCCGCTCATAAGCTTTGGCGACGTGAATGCAACTTCATGAGCGTGGACGACGCGATGAAGAAGCTAGGGCAATTGGCTAAGCCGTATCGAGTAGAAGATGGCAAGCATTTCCGTCTCCGGGATTTCGATCCCGGGGATACGGGCGAGATCAGGTCAAAGCGACACGCCGCGGTTGAGTTGCAACGAGGTGTTGACCAGTTGTGCGTTTGGCAGGACAAGCTCTACGCACAGCACCAGTGGGCAGTCCTGTTGATCTTTCAGGCTATGGATGCAGCCGGCAAGGACGGCACCATCAAGCACGTCATGTCGGGAGTCAACCCCGCAGGCTGCGAGGTCTACTCCTTCAAGGCACCAAACGGACTGGAGTCGAACCACGATTACCTGTGGCGAACCACCCTGCGCCTACCTGAGAGCGGCCGCATTGGGATCTTTAACCGCTCCTATTACGAAGAGGTATTGGTCGTAAGGGTGCATGACGCTCTGTTGAAACAGCAGAAGATCCCGCCATCGCTGATTACCAATGGTATCTGGAAGCAGCGCTTCGAGGATATTTGCGCTTTCGAGCGCTATCTCAGTCACAACGGAGTCGTGATCCGCAAGTTCTTCCTAAATCTCTCCAAGGCCGAGCAGTCCAAACGATTTCTGGCGCGGCTGGAGCAGCCTGAGAAGCATTGGAAGTTTTCCGCTGCCGACATCAACGAACGCGAATCCTGGAACGACTACATGACGGCTTACGAGGACATGATCCGGCACACGGCCACGCCATGGGCTCCCTGGTACGTTGTTCCGGCAGACCACAAGTGGTTTACGCGTATCGTGGTTGCGGCGGCAATTGTTGACGCGCTGGAAGGACTGGACTTGTCCTATCCCAAGGTGGACCGGCAGAAACACAAGCAGCTTGAAGAAGCCCGCCGGTTCCTGCAAAACGGGAAGTCCTAGTCATGGCCGGACACTTTTCTCAATTCTTGCCGCCGCCCGAAGCAATGAAAATCCTCATCGTGCTCGTGTTGTCCTTTCTGATTGGGCTGGAGCGAGAGGAGCATAAGGCGGACGGCGACTATTCCTTCGGCGGCGTGCGGACATTCCCGCTTATAGGACTCGTGGGATACGCAGTGGCTCTGCTATCAAGGGACCAACTAGTTGCCGCTCTCCATCGGTTTCGCCGTGGTAGGTGCATTTCTCTTGATGTCATACCGGCATAAGCTGTGCTGCAGCTCAGGCGCTCGCTGAGGCGCCCGGTGTTACGACTGAAATCTCGGGCTTGACCACCTACGTGCTCGGTGCGTTGGTCTGTCAACGGCTACTTACTGGATTGCTGCAACCATCGCCGTCCTCAGCCTGTTCTTGTTGGAACTCAAGGGAGTGCTCGAAGGCTTGTCAAAGCGACTTGCGCCGCACGAGATTCTGACGTTCACGAAATTTCTGCTTCTTACGGTCGTGATCCTGCCGACAGTGCCCAACACGCCATTTACTCAATTCGGGATCAACCCGTTCAAGACGTGGTTATTGGTTGTGGCCGTATGCGGGATTTCGTATGGAAGCTACGTACTCCTCGCTCTTACCAGGCAGAGGAACGGAGTGCTCCTCTCTGGACTACTGGGAGGTGTCTACTCCTCTACCGCGACCACGGTTGCATTGGCGAAGAAAGCTTGTCTTCAAGGAGGCTCCGTACCTGTTCTCTGGTGGGATCCTCCTTGCCTCAGCGATGATGTACCTCCGCATGACAGTTCTTCTGATGCTCTTTAATCGCACACTTCTACATATGCTGGCCGTGCCACTTCTTGTCCTTGCGTGTGTAGCCGGGATCACAGGATGGTCCTGGTCACATCTTCAGAAAGAGAAACCGGTGGAAACCCACGGGGCGAGGTTGCAGCCGAGAAATCCCTTGGAAATGCGGTCCGCGATTTTCTTTGCAGCACTGTTCCTTGCCGTTCTGGTTATCTCCCGCCTCGTAATCACTCATTTCGGCAATACGGGAATCTATGGTCTTGCGAGCCTTACCGGCCTCATTGATGTTGACGCTTTTATCCTGGGCATGACCCAGTCTGCCGGAGCCCTCACGTCAGGTTCTTTGGCGGCCAAAGGCATCTTGATTGCGATCGCCAGCAACAATGTGGCCAAGGGATTTTATGCCTATGCGTTCGCTGATCGGAGAACTGGGTTACAGAGCCTGGCGTTGTTGACCGGCATGGCTGCACTAAGTCTGATCCCGTTATGGCTGTTACCCTGACGTGAGCGCGATGTCGTACTACGTACGACGCTAGGTTGCGTTCCCATGATTGAGTGCTTGAGGGCAAAGAAGTGATGAAACTCGCGACGTTGTTAGAGGAAATCACAGGAAACCGCCGCTGTGCGACACCAGATGACATCCGCAAGGTTTTCGGCGATTATCACAACCTGCTGCGCTGGTTAACCGGCTTCCTGATCGGAGACGAGAAGCTCGCGGGCGCCTGTATCGTCGATGCCTGCACGATTGCCGAAACTCAAACTCCAGACTTTCACGAATGGCTCGTACACTGGGGCGCCCGTGCCACGGTTGGATGCGCGCTCCAAATTCAGCAGGCGAACATCGCGGAGCTTGCCTCCAAATATGAAAAGAGTGAACCAGCCCATCTGAAGCATCCCGCGCTTTCACCTGAGCACTTTCTATTGCTGATTAAGAACGCCGAGAACATTCATGCTCGCCTGGACGTACTCTGCCGGTTCGTGCTCGTACTGCGCGGCATTGCAAATGACTCCTATGACAAAGTTGCTGCGCAGCTCGGGATCAGCCGCAGTGCCGTCGAAGCAGCATATTGTGTTGCATTCGACGCTCTCGAACTCGCCTCCGACGGCGTGCTATGCAGTGCAGATGTTTCGGCGACTCACATTAACAACGAACGAACGCTCGCCGACTCGACTGCTTGAGGGTGCTGGTGTTCCGACACCAACCACTCGCGGTGCCCTCGGGTTAGGTAGCATCGTCCGCGGGCGTCCCGCTTGGCGCAAAAAGACGTGCCGTAAGGTGCGGACTGAGGGATGAAGTACTGTTCGCCTCCCTGGCTTTAGCGTTTGTCCGATCCAATCCTGCAACATCCGTTTCACGACCCCATCTGGCATGCTGCCAGTGACCGTATCAGGGCGGGCAACTGTCCCTTCTGAGCCCCTAATGCGACTGCTAATCAACCATTTAGCCATCATCAGGTTCGGCATTAGACGTGCACTCTCCCACAATGGCGAACGCCATGCGAGGTTTTATGCCGAACGTCACAAAGTTCTTAAACTTTTTATTTGGCTGTCGTCACAGCAATCTCAGCCGTGTCTTCACCATCAGCAGACGGACATATTGTGTTTGCTGTGACTGCGGCACAGAGTTCGACTATTCGCTGGAAACCATGTCGATTAAGCGCCGGCAAACGCGGCTCCCCGCCCGCCACGCGTTGTCGGAGGCGTGAGCCATGCGGTCGCCTAACGACGCGGAGATCCAGCGATGACGGTGCCGAGTGCCAGGTGGTCCTGCGGCACGCACGTGGCGGAGCCAGTCTATTTCGAAGATGAGGAATCTCATACAGGAGCAACACAATGTCGAAGCTTTTCGTGGGAATACTGATATTTTTCTTGCCAGTCCTTGCGTTCGGTCAATCTCTACCTGCGTCATCGACATACCAGCCAGCGACCATCACGCAGGTTAAGCCGCATCAGAGTGGAGGCACTGCCACTCCGGGTGAGGTGGTTTACGAAGTGTCGGTGAAGGTAAATGGAACAACCTATGTGGTCCTGACGAAGTCGCCGCCCGGGGAGCCAACCATCTTGTATGCCATTGGCCGTGAACTTCTCGTCCGGGTAGGCGAGAACACAATCATCTGGAACGACATTCTGGGCCGGTCTCATGAGGTACCGATTATAAGCAGAGGCCCCATTGCCGATCGCTCCAAATCTCAAACTGACTGATCGAGGACCCTGACCTATAGGAAGTAGAGATTATTAGCGGAAAGGAACCGTAATGAGATTTATTCAACGACTGTCAGTCTTACCCGTGCTCATCGTTTTGACGACTTCTCTCTATGCACAGGATGTTCACTACAACTATGATCGCAGCGCCAACTTTGCAGCCTACAAGACCTACCAGTGGGTTAACCTCCCGGGCCCGGGCGGGGCGGTGCCGGATCAGTTGATCGATCAGTCCATCAAGCGTGCAGTGGACGAACAACTCGCGCAGAAAGGCCTGACCAGGGTCGACAAGGGCGCGGATCTCTACGTCAGCTATCACGCCATTGTCAGAGAGGAGAAAGGCATCAACTTGTCGGCATTTGGTAACGGCGGCGGTCCCTGGGGATGGGGCGGCGGTTGGGGCGGATTCGATAGCGCTACAGTCACCGGGCAAACATCCACTATTCCCGTCGGAACGCTGCTGGTAGACCTGTACGATCCTGCAAGAAAGCAGCTGGTCTGGCGCGGAGACGGCACCAAAACCATTGACCCTAAGAAAGACCCTGATAAGAACTACAGAATTCTGCACAAATCCATAGCCAAGCTTTTCAAGAACTATCCGCCTCAGGGCGGCAAGTAAGAGGAGACTTAAAGTGAAATCACACTGGATCATCGGATTCCTGCTAACGTGTGCGCTGGCGATTTCCGCCAATGCTCAAGAGAATAGCGGCGCCCAAAGCGCGGAAGGCACAATCGCAAATCTCGCGCGGCAAGACTCAGGCGGCGCAACAAGCCGTGCTATGCAGGTACAAGCACCTGCAGGATCGCAGGATGCCGGGACCTATCCAGATCGCTTGGAGGAGGTTCTGAGAGCCATGTCGGCAGAGTTAGGCGAAATTGCGCAGGCCGCTCGTGAAGGCAAGATCAGCCGCGACCAAGCGGAATACCTCGGCCTGGAACGCTATTACGTTGCATTGACGCGCTTCCAGCTTCTGCGGATGCTGTACCAGCCGCCGCAGGAGAGCAATCTGCCACAAAATTACGCACAGGCGAATACTTCGCCCCAGATTTCCCGTGGAGCGTTGTTTATTCCTCCGGTGGTCTGCGCGCCTGACATTCCCAGCCAGCTCGTTGACTATCTCCAGCTGACGCCGGTAGAAATCCAAGCGCTTCAGGCGCAAGTTTCGGAAGAGTGCAACCAGGTGCAACCACTCGTGGAGCGGCTCGAAAAGAGCCGGCGCAAATGGATGTCGATGAAACTGGACGGGAAAACTGGCGACAAAGAGGTTCAAGCCGTGGCAGCAGAACAGTCGCAGATTTTCAAACAGCTCATCGTGGCGAATTCGCAGCTTGAGACCAGGCTCTACAACACGCTGACCAGCGAACAACAACGAAAGGTGGATGGACTATTGCGCCAGACGCTCAACTCTGGAGGAGAACTACCGCTTCCTCAATAGGGAGAGCCTGTATGCACCATGGATAGTGATGCAACCCATTTCGTAAGACCAACCTGTTGAAAGGACGAGACACAATGCGCGATCAAAGGCCCAATAAGACGCTTGACACTCTAGTCTGGGCATCGGCTCCACGAGTGGCGCAGATTATTGTGGCGGCCGTGCTTCTGATGCCCTTACTCGCGTTCGCATACGACCCCGGTGCCGACGCCGGAGCAAAACAGGTCCCGGGCCGTTGTTCCGCGCCAGTCGGCGCCCGCGCAAACCGAGGCGGCGGCCGGCGGCGGAATGTCGGGGCACTTTTCCGCTGCCGCGCTGCACGCCCTCTCGACTCTGAGGAGCATGCGCGCGGACCTGGCCTACACGATCAACAATGGCTATCCGTTGGAGAAGTTATGGCTGGGCAGCGACCGTGAGCGCGCTGCCGATGCTCTGGACCTGGCCGCCCTCGCTGCCTCCACGGAGGCTGATCACGCCACGTTGCGGGAGCTGCTACAGTACTTCGCCGCCCTCCAGCGCTGGAGCGATGAACTGCTAGTCGAAGATCGCGAGATGCGTCTGGCCCAACACTACATGTCGCCTGGCGCCTTGCAGAATGACGAGCAGTATCAGGCGCTGCTCGAGAACGAAGAGTCTCTGAGCGCCCTGCTCGGCAGCATCCGCGCTCCCGGCGGGCTGGACGCTGCGGAGGAGAGTTCCAGCGCGTATGCCCGCGATAACCGATAAGGCGCGAACAAATTTTCAAAGAAGTAGTACTAACTACACCGCAAGGACAAGCATTACATGAAAGTGGCTTTCAGCTGCACCCCTAACACCAAAACTGACGTTTCAGCTTGCGATGAAGACGTTAACTGACCCGGTCACGATGAGTGGCTTTGGCCTGAACGCCGCAATTTACCAGGCGGCCGATTATCCGAGCTACCGTCAAGGTGCGCTGGTTATGGTCAGCGCCTTGGCGCAACCTTTGCCGGCGGCTAAACCAAGATCCTGCTTGGCGATGCGCTACTGCCCTCTCTCTTTCACCAGGACCCCCGCTACTTTTATCAGGCACCGGCACAACGAAATCCCGCCTTCTGCACGCGATGGCAACTCCATTTGTCGCCAGAGGAGACGATGGACGTAGTGAGATCAATTATTCGAATATCATTGCCGACTTGGCATCTGGCGCGGTTGCGAATGCCTACTATCCGAGCCAGGACCGTGGCGCCGGACTCGTAGCTCGCAGTGCCTTGATTGGCGTCGGCGGCTGTATGGCCCTCGGCATCGTCCAAGAGTTCGTGTTGCATAGGTGGACGTCTCGACATCCAGTGAGCCCTAATTTCGCCCAGGAGATCGGCTCGGGCTATCTACGTTGAGAATCTAAGAAAGAGCGAGCCTCGAGGCTTGCTTCTTCCCGTTAGTGCTCAGTCGATCCCTGCGCTTCTGCCTTCATCCCTCACCTGGACAAATTCATCTGCTAGACCGAACCCTGCCTTGCTGGAGGGCGATGCAGCCCCGGGCCAACTTGCCCAAATGTGGGCAGAATGCCGCCACTGCCTATCTACGGTCGACAGTTTCGACAGACGTCGCCTCAGTTCGTCAACGCGTTGATTTATCAGCACTTACATTGATCACGCCTTGGCATCTGCCTTGCTCTTAAATAGTAGTCCGCAAGTTGAAGATTCTGTCGTTCGAATCCATCGCTTGCACGAAGAACAAGAGAAGAAAAGGTGGTCACCCATGAAAGAAACTTTAGCAAGACAGACGAGCTTTGGCAGTCGTTATAGCTTCCGCACACTCCGAGCTTTTATCGTCACGCTCGTATACTTCGGCTGTCTCGTCGCGCCCTCGCTCTCTCATGGGGCTGAGTTGAAGCAAGACACTTTGGTCTATTGGAACGCGTACCTCGATGCTGCCCTTCCAGAGATGACCTCCCAAACACCCTTTCTTTGGGTCGACCAGAAGCCCGAGCGCCTTCAGCGCGTCCGTGATGGTGAGATTCTGGTCTCGTCCGTCGGGAAGGAAAACCCAAAACCGGTGGCCTCAGGGTTGATCCACGATTGGGCGGGCGCGGCCTTTCTTCCGAATGCCAGCATCACAGACGTTTTGTCCGCCGCGCGCAATTACAGCAACTACAAGGAGTACTACAAGCCCACCGTTGTTGATTCCAGATTGCTTGGCAGCGACGGGCCCTGTGAGAAGTACTCCATGCGCGTGGTGAACAAGGAAGTCGTCGCACAAACGGCGCTCGATATGGAGTACGAGACCTGCTACTTCAAAATCGACGACCGGCGATGGTACAGCACTACGCACACCACGCGGGTGCAGGAGATCCGACACCTGGGCCGCTCGGACGAGCAGGAGCTTCCGCCGGATCATGGCAGTGGCTACATCTGGCGCCTGTACAGCGTCGCCAGGTTTGAGCAAAGAGACGGCGGAACCTATGTGGAAGTCGAGGCGATTGCCTTGAGTCGTGACGTTCCTACTGCACTACGCTGGGTGGTTAATCCTATCGTGCGTCGCGTCTCAAGGAACTCCATGGTCGTCTCCCTGCAACAGATGAAGGAGGCGGTCCGCTTGACCGAAGATGCGGAGCGGACTGCAAATTTACCCACGACTGCCCACAATGGCTCTCGAGGCGCTTTCGGTTCGGAGGTAGGCATCGCCAAGAGTTTTGCTCCGTCCGGGAAGCCGTGATTCAGGATTCGTCGGCACAAGCCAGAGACCGCCTTAAGCGGAGTCCTACCCCGACGGGAATTCTCACGAGAGCGCGTCAAACGTGTCTCGGGCATGTAAACGCCGGTGTTCGCCAAACAGAAACTTCGTACATATTGAGGTAATGGAACTTACGAGTCATAGCGTTCGGTCTGGCGGGCAGTGACTTCTGTCCTCTTTTCGCTGGGAGGCCCTCTCCTGGTGACCCGTTATCAAGGTAAGCCCTGATCATTCCCCTGATACGCGAGGAGAAGAGCGGATTGGTACCGACCAATGGATGGCACCGGCAACCTCATGGCCGTGGAGGATGCGATGGGTCACAGCAAAATGGACGTGACGCGGATTTACCACCATCCTGGTCTGAAGGAGATCAGGCGCGCAATCAACAAACGAAATGAATTTGTGTGGTGAGCACAAAACCAGGCACACTGTACAAATCGTGGTCGTCGGAAGACGGTGCGTTAAGTAATTCATTGCAGAGATACTTAACATTTTGGTAGCGCTACCGGGAATCGAACCCGGGTTTGAAGATTGAGAATCTTCCGTCCTAACCCCTAGACGATAGCGCCACTTCCGGGGAAGACTTTTGCGATTATAACAAATCAATCGCGCAGTCGGGAGTGTACGACTCAGGTGCTAACTGGGCCTGAGCAATCCTGGCTGCGCTGGAAGAAAATGAGTAAAAGCCGCTTCCAGAGCGGCTTTCAAATGGGTGTTGACAACCCTGGCTCCCCGTAGCAGAATCTCACTGTAGGCGAATAAAAAGCGAAAATAGATGCTCGAGCTGAGCTGTTCTTTCCCAGGCGGCACGCCTTCTCACCGTCTTGATCCCGCGCTACTCGCTCCCTTCGCCCTGAGGTTGTTATGGCATCGGTTGCTGCTTTGCGTGCTCGGTTGGAGTCTTCTCTGCCGGAGCGCCTCTCCTCCACGCTGCTGCTGCGCGAGCGCGCCGCACCGCTGACGGTCTCGACCGGAGTACCTGCGCTTGACGCGCTCACCGGAGGTTTGCCGCGTGGAGCGCTCAGCGAAATTACCGGGCCGGCTTCGTCAGGACGCACCGGAGTGATGCTGGCGGCGTTGACCGAAGCCACTCGCCGGCAGGAAGTGTGCGCGCTGGTGGATGCCAACGACAGCTTCGACCCTGCTTCGGCAGCGACGGCGGGCGTGGATCTTGAGCGGCTGCTGTGGGTGCGTTGCAGCGACCTCTCGCGGCGAAAGCTCAGTACAACGCGTGCCACGCCTGATCGGCTGAGGCCGGGATCCACATTACACGCCGCCTGTGCGCGTAATAAGACAGAGAAGCCGGGATTCAGAACCGTTGGTTTTGCGTTTGACGGGATATTAGAGCAAGTGCTGAAGGTGACCGATCTGCTGCTGCAGAGCGGCGGCTTTGGCATGGTCGTGCTCGATCTGGGAGACATTCCTTCGGAGAGTGCGCGGCGGGTGCCGCTTACTTCGTGGTTTCGATTTCGCCGCGCCGTCGAGCCCACGGCGACCGTGCTTCTGCTGGTAGAACAGGAACCCTGCGCGAAAACCTGCGCGTCGCTGGTGGTGCGATTGGAACGGGAAGCCATGTGCGCGCGCGATTCGTCGCCAGTTCATGCTCACGACGGCTGGAGGGTTGTGGCCGGTGGCGAGTTAGGCATTCCACAGAACAATGATGTAGGCCACGCTGCATTGCTGCAGGGAATGCGATTACACGCCGAGGTGGTGCGCGCCTCCATCCCATCGAGCACAAAGGCGGCGCTCGCTCGGGATACCGGTTCGACACAGCGCAAACCAGCACGATCAGCCGGAGTCCACTTCGAACTGCACGCCGCGTGGTGAGTTTATGTTTGCCTGTATCTATATTCCCGATTTTCCGGTGGAAGCCATCGTGCGCGCCGACTCCCTGCTGCGCGAACAGGCTGTGGCCGTGCTCGAAGGCAAACCTCCCGTGGTGCGCGTGATCGCACTGAATGAAAAAGCGCGCCTGCTGGGGATGGAAGCGGGCATGACCAAGTTGCAAGCTGCGGTTTTCGCAGCGTCAGCGGTCTTGCGCCCACGCTCACTGGAACAGGAGAACTCGGCCCACTCCGCACTGCTCGACGTTGCCCATGCCTTCACACCACGCGTAGAAGACACTGCTGCCAACACTTTGCTGCTCGATCTTGGCGGCCTGGAAAGGCTCCATGGTGCACCCGCGAAAATGGCGCACGAACTGGCATCGCGGGTGAGCGCGGTTGGCCTGAAGGCGAACATCGCTCTTGCAGCTAATCCCGACGCAGGCGATGCATGCTGCACGCGGGTTCAGCGGAGTCACCGTAATACCCGCCGGAAAAGAGGCGCAGCGGCTGGGCGTGCTGCCGTTGTCCGTATTGCTGGATGCATTCGACATCTCGCCCGACAATCATTCGGCCGCCGGGCGCGAATGTGAGAAGTTCCACGAGCAAATGCTCGACACTCTGGAGCGCTGGGGGGTGCGTGATTTTCGCGCGCTGGCACTATTGCCCGACCATGCGTTGGCGTCGCGGCTGGGAGAAACAGGTACACGCCTGCAACACCTGGCACGCGGAAGCGGCATGCGCACACTCGTGTTATGTGAGCCTCCGACGCGTTTTGAAGAAGCGATGGAACTGGAATCTCCGGTGGAAACACTCGAGCCCTTGTCCTTCATCCTGAACCGTCTTCTGGAGCAATTGTGCGCCAGGCTGGAGGCGCGCGCTCTCGCGGTACAGGCATTGCACCTACGTTTGCAGTTGGAGCGGCGAGTGGCTGATGAGGAGACCACGACTGTACAGGACCTAACTGACAGCTCTCACAGTGTGGGACAGGCCACATCTGAGCACACTCTGCGGCTGCCGGTGGCCATGCGCGACCCCAAGGTGTTTCTTAAGTTGCTGCAGCTGGAATTGGTGGCGCATCCGCCGGGCGCTCCCATAACCAAAGTGTGGATTACCGCCGAGCCGGCCCCGCCCCGTTCGGCGCAACATGGGCTGTTCCAGCCGGTTTCTCCCGAGGCAGAAAAACTGGAGATTACGCTGGCACGAATCAGCAATGTTGTCGGGGAACGGCGGGTGGGAATAGTGCAGCTACTCGACACGCACCGGCGAGACAGCTTTCGTATGGAGCGGTTTGCGGTTGCGTCGAAAGAACCCAAACCGGTGCAACATCCCACAATGTCAGATATTGGGGCGCAGCCACCGCTGGCATTGCGGATTTTTCGCCCTCCATGGCAACTACGAGTCCGGCTGTCAAAGGGGCGTCCCATGAATTTGACTACCGTGATACCGCAGGACGATCGATCAGAACTACAGGGGAGGATTTTGTGGTCGGCGGGACCATGGCGCTCGTCCGGGGATTGGTGGACAGATACTGCGAAGGAGAAAAGCGCGGGCAACGATCAGGGGCGACGTTGGGACCGCGAAGAGTGGGATGTAGCGCTTGCCAATGGGAATGGTGCGAGCGTATCGCTGTATCGCATTTACCGCGATCTTGCGAGTGGGCGTTGGTTCGCCGACGCGAGCTACGACTGAAATAACTCTCATACAAGCGGTGCCATCCTGAGCGAGGACTTTGGTCCGAGTCGAGAGCCTGCCGCGACGAAGCCAAGGGGACCTGCTTTTCTTATGTACATCGAGCTCCACGCTCGCTCGGCGTTCAGCTTCCTCGAAGCAGCTTCGGTTCCCGAGGAACTGGCGGAGGTGTGCGCCGCTCATGCGATGCCGGCGATGGCCTTGCTCGATCGCGATGGAGTTTATGGCGCGCCTCGCTTTCATCTCGCAATGAAAAAACTCAACCTCAAAGCACACCTTGGAGCGGAGATCACTTCCCTGCTGCCGAACGCGAATGCTAATGAACCTCTTCCGCGTATCTCCCTGTTGTGCGCTTCGCGCGAGGGCTACCAAAATCTCTGCCGCCTGATAACGCGAATGAAGCTGCGTGCGCCGAAGTATCCGGCTGTGCTGCCGCGCCGCACCAAGCCCGGAGAGGATCTCGTCCTGCATTCGCAGGCAGCAGCTTCGGTAGCCGATCTCAGCGAGTATGCGGCGGGACTGATCTGCATCACCGGAGGCGACGAAGGGCCGCTGGCTTCTGCGCTGGCACACGGCGGCATGGAAGCCGGGCGCTGCGCACTCGAGCAGCTCATCCAGATCTACGGTCACGATAATGTTTATGTCGAACTGCAGCGCCACTACAACCGCTCACAGGAAGCACGCAATCAGGCTGCGATCGAACTGGCGCGTAGCCTGCGATTGCCGCTGCTGGCGGCACAAGGCGCACAATACGCCAGGCCGGAGGAGCGTCAGATCCTTGATGTCTTCACCTGCATTCGCAATCACCGCACGCTCGACACCGCCGGCCGTCTGCTGGCTAGTAACAGCGAGCGCTACCTCAAGACGCCGCGGCAGATGCTGCAACTGTTCGCCGATCTGCCTGAGGCCACCGCGAACACCTTGGAGTTGTCGTCCCGCCTTGAATTCACGCTGAACGATCTTGGCTATCAGTTTCCGTGTTATCCCGTCCCCGACAGCGAAACCATGGACTCGTTCCTGCGTGCACGCGCGATGGAAGGCGCCCGCGACCGCTACCTGCGCCCAGGACAGAGCAATTTGTGGCAGCGCGCCCAGCGTCAGATCGAACGCGAATTGGCGCTCATCGAGCATCTCAAACTGGCTGGCTATTTCCTCATCGTGTGGGACATCGTTCGCTACTGCCGCGCACAAGGCATTCTGGTGCAGGGACGCGGCTCGGCGGCCAACAGCGCGGTCTGTTATTCCCTCGGCATCACCGCCGTCGATCCCGTGGGCATGGAACTGCTCTTCGAGCGCTTTCTGTCGGAGGAGCGCGGCGAGTGGCCCGACATCGACCTCGATCTCCCCAGCGGCGATCAGCGCGAGCGCGTCATCCAGTACGTTTACGAGCGCTATGGCAAACTCGGCGCGGCGATGACGGCCAACGTCATCACTTATCGTGGCCGGTCGGCGGCGCGCGAGGTCGGCAAGGCACTCGGCTTCGACGGCGAAACCCTCGACCGCCTGGCCGGACTGGTGAGTTCGTGGGAATACAAAGATCCAGGCGACACCCTGGAGCGGCAATTTCACGATGCCGGATTCGATCTGCGGCATCCGCGCATGCGCAAGTTCTTTGAGCTTTGCGTGGCCGTGCAGGACCTGCCGCGCCATCTGGGGCAGCACTCTGGCGGCATGGTCATTTGTCAGGGGCAGCTTGATTCCGTCGTTCCCCTCGAGCCCGCAACCATGCCCGGCCGCGTCGTGGTGCAGTGGGACAAGGAAGATTGCGCCGACATGGGCATCATCAAGGTGGACTTGCTGGGGCTGGGAATGATGGCCGTGCTGGAAGATTCCATCACTCTGATTCGCGAGCAGTACAGAGAAGACGTCGATCTGGCGAAGTTGCCGCCGGATGATCCCACAGTGTATGACGCATTGCAGAAGGCCGACACCGTGGGCATGTTCCAGATCGAGAGCCGCGCGCAAATGTCATGCCTGCCGCGGCTGCGTCCCACGCACTTCTACGACATTGTGGTACAAGTCGCAATCATTCGTCCGGGACCGATTGTCGGCCAAATGGTCAATCCTTTCCTGATGCGGCGCCAGGGTAAGCAGACGGTCGTATATCCGCATCCGTCGCTCCAACCGGTGCTGGAGCGCACACTCGGGGTGCCGCTCTTCCAGGAGCAACTGTTGCGCATGGCGATGATTGCCGCAGGCTTCAGCGGCGGCGAAGCGGAGGAACTGCGTCGCGCCTTCGGCTTCAAACGCAGCGAGCGGCGCATGCGCGACATCGAGGTCAAACTGCGTGCCGGCATGGAGCGTAACGGCATCCCGCCCGAGGCGCAGCAGCAGATCATCCAATCGATCACATCGTTCGCGCTCTATGGATTTCCCGAATCGCACGCCGCCAGCTTTGCACTGATCGCCTACGCCAGCGCTTATTTGAAGAGTCATTACCTGGCAGCGTTTACCGCCGCGCTGCTCAACAATCAGCCGATGGGGTTCTACCACCCGTCGACGATCGTGAAAGACGCACAGCGGCATGGACTGCGGGTGCGACCGGTGGATATCACAATGTCGGAGTGGCTGTGCACGCTCGAGAGTGAAGGGGCGCGGCTTCAGCCGCGCCGTAAACAGGTGGAAACAGCTGCGGCTTTAGCCGCTGAGGGAACTCGCATCTCGTCGAACAGCGAAGTCCCGCAGTGGCTAAAGCCACTCTGCGAAGAGGAGCTTCACGGCGCGCCTGAAGGCGCGCCCCTTCAAAACGAGCCCCGCAGGGGCGGCATTTGTGTTAGCCCTGGGCGTGAGCCCGGGGTAAAGCGGGAAACCAGCCCGAGTCCCGTAGGGACGACACAGGTTCTTACACAACTCCGGAAGGCATACTTTACCGAGCGCTTCGCTCTGCGCATGGGATTTCTTTATGCCAAAGGATTGCGCAAGGAGACGGCGCAGGCGATCGTGCGCGAGCGCGACCAGCGGTCATTTGACTCCATTGCCGATCTGACGCATCGCGTACCCGAACTACGCCGCAATGAGTTGGTGCTGCTAGCTTCGATTGGCGCATTGAACTCCATTGGATGCAAGAACCAGGAAGATGCGCTTGCAAATCTCGAGCCGGTGCGACCTGAGAAAGAGCAGCGCCTGCACCGGCGCGATGCGCTCTGGCAGGCGGAGCGAGCGGCGCGATCTGCCGGTCCACTGCTGGACGGCATTCCCGAGAGCGATGCCGCTTCCCCGCTGGCCCCGATGACTCCCGAAGAGCGACTGGTCGCCGACTTCCATGGCACCGGGCTGACCGTTGGGCCGCATCCCATGGCGTATCGACGGGCCGATCTACGCCGCGCGCGCGTGCTTTCAGCCAAGGAGTTGACCCAGGTTGCAAACGGCAGCTATGTCCGCACTGCAGGATGCGTGATCGCGCGGCAGAGGCCGGGAACAGCAAAGGGGTTTGTGTTCCTCAGCCTGGAAGATGAAACCGGGATCGGCAACGCCATCATCTCGCCTGATCTGCTGGAGCAGAACCGGCTCGTGATTTTGTCGGAGAAGTTCCTGCTATTGGAAGGCGTGCTGCAGAACCAGGAGGGAGTGGTTTCCGTCCGCGTGCAGCGCGTCGCGCCCATGCGCGAAGCGTATCAAGTCGAGACCGTCGATGTCACCGATGCGGACGTGCGTTCGCACGACTTTCATTAGCTGTCCTAAGGTGACTTCGACCTTGCGGGAGCGCAGACCATCCGGTCAGTATCGGACACTCGCCAGCGCTCTGAGCCGGGGTTCCCCACTTCCTGATCAAGCGACCATGCGCCCATGGATCGAGCCCGAACCGTTGCGTCGCGTGGGATATGATGCCAACAATGAACACCGCTGTTTTATTGCTTAGCACTCCCATTCCACTTGCACGCAAAGGTACCGTGGCAGCCATCATCCAGTTTTTGGTAACGCACAACGGCAGCATTTTGCACGCCGACGACCACGTGGACAGCGGCCGGGGCGTGTTCCTGTCCAGGCTGGAGTGGGACCTGGACGGCTTCGATATTCCCATCTCCGACTTCGAGGAATACTTCAAGCCTATAGCCGGGCAGTACAGCATCAAGTATCACCTGGCGCCGACAGATTACCGTCCCAAGGTTGTCATCCTGGTTTCCGGGTATGACCACTGCCTTGCCGATTTACTGTATCGGCACAGCACCGGTGAACTGGCTTGCGATGTGGTCACGATCGTCAGCAACCATTCCAAGGCCCAGCCTCTGGCCGGGTTTTATGGAGTCCCTTTTCATCTGCTGACCAATCCGCAAGACAAGCGCGAATCGGAGCAGGAAATGCTGGGATTAATCGGGCATGATGTAGACCTGATCGTACTGGCTCGCTATATGCAGATCCTGAGCCCGGAATTCGTCGCCCAGTACTTGCTGCGCATGATCAATGTTCATCATTCGTTCCTGCCGGCGTTTGTGGGCGCGAAACCATACCACCAGGCGTTTGATCGCGGGGTCAAATTGATCGGCGCCACCAGTCATTACGTCACTGCAACCCTGGACCAGGGACCGATCATTGAGCAGGATGTGGTTCGCGTTTCCCATCGCGACACCGTCGAGGACATGATGCGCAAGGGACGCGACCTGGAAAAAGTCGTACTGGCGCGCGCGGTCCGCTGGCATTTGGAGAATCGCATTCTGGTCTACCAGAACAAGACGGTAGTATTTAGCTAATCATACCGCGATCCGCCAAGTCGTTGGGTGTCTAGTTGACACCACCGCCGATGTGATCCGTCTGGCTTCGCAAATACGCGAGCGAACCTAATTGCCGTCGATCAATTCCAAGTTCTACGCTCGCACGCATCTCACCCAGCGCGGCTGGTTACTATGCTCCGTAATCGTTACGAAAGTACCGTTACCTGACCTGTACCTTCGTAACTTGAGCAACCCAGGCGTCTGGGGATACGCTGCAACAGGGACACCCAGTGTGCTCTCCCGCCGGAGTTGTTGTGTGTTTCAGCGAGACAAGTTCTCTGACAAGTCAGTCCAAAGGCCCAGTCACCAAACCCGGTGGCCAAGTGGCGCTCCTCTTCTGGCTTGTTAACGAATAGCAGGATCGGAGTGAGTTCCCGAAATGGAAGGTGTTTTTTGAGAGGATGTACCATAAGTCATTCCTTTTCTATATTTTACCTATAAAGCCTTGGCGCTCAATATTTTGCGAGATGTCCTGTAAAATGTTGATTCCGTTTGGCTTACTTGTAAAATATTGATTTATAGGGACTTACTGGTGCGAAATTGCTTGTAAGTCATTGAAAGTTGGTCGGAAATTCGCACAAAGCGACAGGACGTTGGGAAGGGGATTGCGAGACAAGTGGTGAGACCTCGAGATCGGGAGGTCGCCTGAGCAGCCGACGGAAAGAGCCAAGAAGGCAGCAAGTGTGCGGCATTGTGGCGTCCGTCGGATTCGCTCCTGTCACATGAAAGTGTGCCAGCGGTCACTGCTGCAAGACCCTGGTAGGACGAGACTGGTACCAGAAGTTGAGTCGCTCTCGTGTCTGCGGATGCTGTCACCGTCCCCTACGAGAAGCCAGGAGGCAGCTTATGTTCGCCATCAGGCTGGTTCAGCTCATCGAGACGCACGCCGACAAGCTCTCTGAAGCGTTGATCTTCAAACTCAAGAACTCTGATGAGTGCAGAGAGCTCCTGAACAAAGTGCCGGCCCACGAACTCAAACACAGGACCTACGAAATCTACAGCCATCTCAGCGACTGGGTCCTGGCCAAAACTCTTTCGGAGGTCGAAGAGCGGTACATCGGTTTGGGAGCGCGGCGCGCCCGCCAGGGTGTGCCCTTTAGCCAGGTGATGTTTGCCATTCAGACGACGAAACAGGTGCTTTGGGATTATCTGTTGCTGGAAGGCCTGCTCGAACCGGAGGACCTGATCGGCGAAATCGAACTTGTGCGTTCGTTGGGCCAGTTCTTCGACCGCGCGCTTCACTACGCCGCAATCGGCCACGAGCAAGTATGGAGAAACGAGTTGAGCCATGCGCAACTGCCTCATGAAGTAGTACGAGGCTAGGCACACGCGGGCGTATCAGGCTCGGCCGGCGAGGGACCAGCAGCAGGTAGAAGACGCGGAGTGCTGTAACGCTTATCGTCGGCGGCTGCGAAAATTAGTAGTTTACCTGCGCGTCGGGCAGCGGTATCGTTCTCCGATGGGTACCCAGGTCGCTGCCAACCTCAGGCAGGAGCGTGTGCACGGACTCGGAGCCATACCTAGAGGCACGATGCCTCTTGTTGGTTCCGACATCGCTTCCCTGGTGCGCGAACTAAAACCCCGCATCCTGGAGGGATTGAATCCTCTCGAGCTGCAAGCGATCCTGGCAGCCGCAAGCCACCGTCGATTTCTGGCCAACTCAGTCATCTCCCACCAGGGACATCCGGCCGAGCATCTGTTTCTGCTGATCAGGGGGCGCGCTCGATATTTTTACGTCACTCCGGATGGCGAAAGGATGTTGCTGTACTGGCTTCCGCCAGGAGAGATGTTAGGCGGAGCGGCAATCTTGTCCAAGCGCATCCACTATCTGGTCAGCACTGAGGCTGTAAAGAATAGCAGCGCGCTGGTGTGGGACCGCACCACGATTCGAGGTCTTGCCGCGAAGTATCCAAAGCTGCTGGACAATGCGTTGACCATCGCATGGGACTATCTCCACAGCTCTCTGTCCCACCAATTGTCGTTGACCCGCCACACTGCCCGGCAGCGACTCGCCCATGTGCTGATGAACCTCGCCAGCGGCATCGGACACAGCGTTCCCGGAGGCGTGGAACTCGTGGTCAGCAATGAGGACCTTGCCAATACTGCTAACGTCACTCCATTCACCGCCAGCCGCCTGCTGAGCGAGTGGCAGCGCAGAGGCATGTTGTCGAAGAGTCGCGGCAAGGTCCTGCTGCGTCATCCCGAGCGCCTGTTGCTGCACCAAGTCTGAGTGTCAGCCGCATTGGGCCCAGCCATTTCATAGTTGCTTCCGAACAAGCATGAGCTTGCTGTTGGGCAACGACTGGGTCATCTCAGCGTGTCATTCTTATCGGCAAGCAGGTCAGCAGCGCAGCCGGTAGTTTCGACTGCACTATTGGACCGAAGACTCCTTTCTGGTCTGGGTAGCCGATACGCGGCCCGGTTTTCCGCTGGCGCCGACCGCGCGGCAGCAGCTTCCTCCAGGAGTAAGAACACGTTGCGTATTCATTGCTCCGGAGCAAGTAGCGGTTTGTCCGGGAGCAACGACTGAACCTGTATTGCGTGTAACACTCCCGTAACACTCAACTCAACACACCAGGCGACGCTGTTGCCCTGAACTTATCGGGCTGGAGGCTGTTCTCGATTGCGACCCGTTCACATTCTCATTGTGGATGATTTCCCATCCTGGAGGCGTTTTGTTGTTTCGATCCTCCAGGAGCATTCCGAATTTCAAATCATCGGCGAAGCGGCGGATGGACTGGAAGCGGTTCAGATGAGTCAAGACCTGCAACCTGACCTGGTTTTGTTGGATATCGGTCTTCCCAAGCTGAACGGCATCGAAGCCGCCCGGCGGATCGGCAATCTTGCTCCTGGCTCGAAGATTCTGTTCGTTAGCGAGAACCTGTGTCCGTCCCTGGCGCGCGAAGCCCTGTGTACTGGTGCTTGCACGCGGGGCTACGTGGTGAAGTCGGATGCCATGAATGAACTCTTGCCCGCTCTCAGAGCGGTCACGCAAGACCAGCGGTTCGTCAGCGCCAGGTTCGCGGGTTCCAACTTCGGCGATGTTGCGGACGCTTAAGTCCGTCCTATTCGTCTGACTCTGTACCACCACTAATCCGGGGCGGGAGGCCACGAGAATCCTCGCACCAGACCTTGAGAGAATTACCTTGCCCGATTCACCTATGATTCTTTGCGTTGACGACGAGCCAACCGGATTGACCGCACGCCGTCTTCTTCTGTCCATTGCCGGCTACACTGTCCTAACTGCTATCAGCGGCAATATCGCCCTGCGACTGTTCCGTTGCAATCCCGTGGACCTGGTTATCACCGACCACTTGCTGCCCGATCTCAACGGCGCGGACCTTGCCTCCGAGATGAAACGGTTCAAACCAGAAGTCCCCATCGTTATCCTGACCGGCCTGGTGGATCCGCCGCACGGATTCGACCAGGCTGACCTGCTTCTTACCAAGGGCATCACGCCGCCCGAGTTCCTGGATGAAATTGCCAAGCTCGTGGCGAAATCACGGTCCGCCCGGCAGAAACGGCCCGACCCTTCAACTGACATACAGGCCCGCTAGAAGGAAAACAGCATCTGCAAATCAATGCGCCGGTTGGCCGAACCGGCTGAGAACGGCCCTCCAGCCAGGCTGTTGGGCTCGCCGAAGGTCGGGGAGTCGAGATTGCCGACGGGGGGCGCGTAGTTCACGTTGTTCAAGAGATTGCGCGCGCTTATGGTGAACGTCAAGTTGTAGCGATGGGCGGTTTCGTTTCCGAAACTAAATGGGCTCCCTCCTCCGCCACTGAGCCCACGTCCGCCGAGGCCGCCACCGTGACCTCCTCCGTGGTGGCCTCCCGCGCCGCCTGCCCCGCTCGCCATGGCGCCGCTATCCAATTTTGGTCCCAGGCCAAAGGTTTTGCTCAACCGCACGTTCAGAGTGAACAGACTCGTCGCGCTGCCAGTGTTGATGGGCGCAATAGGTTGGCCCGGGATCGGCACGCTATTGAACGTGCCCCAGGGCGTTACGTAAATGGCGCCGCCCGGCCCGGCTGTCGTCCCAAGCGCGGGCCGGTCGTTGAAGATCGAGTCTCCGTTCAGGTCCTGGCCGACAATAATGTTAAACGGTGAGCTGGAGTTCACGAGGATGAACGGACTCAAGCGCAATCCGTATTTCAACGTGATGTTGCCGCCGAGAACAAACCGGTTGTGTACGTCGAACCCAGCACGGCCCCAATCCTGCATGGGATCGTAGGAGTTCATAATGAACGCCGCCGAGGACGAACCACCACCGAAGAAGCTGCCGCCTCCGCCGCCGCCTCCGGCACCCAAATCGCTGTTGGCGAAGTTCAACGAATAGAAGCCGAACAGCGAAAGCCTGGGTCCTGCATTGACCCGAAAATTGGCGATCAACTGGTTCTGAACGAATACACCTTCAGAATTGTACTGATAGATGTTCGTCGTACCGCCAAAAGGCCGCACACCGCTGGTGGGATCGTCCGGATTGTAGGTTCCGGGCAACGGGGCATTGGCGTTGCGCACGAAAAGCTGATGCTCTCCCCGCGCGTTGAGGTAGGTAACCGAAAGGGTCGAGCTTTTCGTGAGTTGCCGCTCAACGCTGAAAGCAGCCTGCAGGGTGTAGCCCGGCTGGATGTCAGGTGCAACCTGGTAGACGGTCGGCGAGGTTTTCGCTAGCTTCGAGAGTTCGCTGGGCGTGGGAATCAGCGGATAGAAATCCGGCTGGTTCACAAGGTACTGCAGTTGCGTGATCCCGTTCTGGCGCTCCGCCTCCAGCAGGTAGTTGTAGGAGAAACGGTCATAGAAGATTCCATAGCCGGCGCGCAGGACGGTCTTGGGCGCTGTCTTACCCCGGCCCAGTCCCCAGGCCAGGCTGATGCGGGGGGCCCAGTCACCATGATAAGGAATGCCCGTCTGGGTCTCATATCGCAGGCCGTAGCTTAGCGAGATGTTGGGCTTGATCTTCCACTCGTCCTCCGCGTAGAGTCCCACATCGATCATCGATACATCCGAAAGGGGCTGGCCGGTAATGATGGAGAATTGGTTCGCTCCGCCACCCATCGCCCGAATCTGTTGCGGTGTCAAGCCCTCCTGCAAGCCAACTTCGGTGATCTGGTACGCAGCCAGCGACTGGAAGTTATAGGAGCCGTTGAAGCCTGAGTTCTGATCGCTCGAATACAGCGTCCCGCGCAGCCTGCCTCCGAACTTGATGAAGTGGCGTCCGTGAGCAATCGAGGTATAGTTCTGCAGTTCATAGTGGTCTTGCTTGCTGACGACTGTGCCTGATGGACTGCCCCCACCGGTGAATGCAGCCTGCACCACCAGGGTTGGGTCGGTGCTCAGAGGAGTCTGGTTGCTGCTTTGGCGGATGTACTGGAAGCGTGTTTCGTTGATGATCGTCGGGCTGATGATCTGGGTGTCGCTGATCTGTACGGTCTGCTCCGTGCTATGGGAGTTGAATCCAACTGTGGGAAGAGAAAACTGTCCAATGCCGCCGTTGTCCTGGTTATTTCGTACGTACTGATAACGGACGGTCAAGGTATTCTTCGGGGTGAGCTGGAAGTCGAAGCGCGGGCTGATGTTGAGCACCGTCGAAGGACTCGGGACCGCCTGGTTATAGGAAACGATCTGGTTATTCGGATTCAGGACCTGCGCGACAACCACGGATTCGTTGTCGATGTTTCTCTGCTGGACGGTAAAGAAAAACGACGCCTTCTTACCGATTGGGCCGCTTATGTTTCCATTGAAGATTTCCGAGTAGTAACCCGGCTCTTCGGTCACGAATGGATTGAGTGCGTTGAAGGCGGAAGAGTTACCGTTCACCATGACCTGGCCGTGCATCTGGTCGGTTCCCGGCTTGGTAAAAATCTCGATTCGTCCGTAACCGAGCCTGTCATATTGCGCGGAAAAAGGATTCTGGTTGATGCGGATCTCGCGGATGGCCGACTTCGGAGGAAGTTGGCCGGCGGTAAATCCATCGACGTAGATCTGACCTCCGTTCGGCCCGGCCGATGGCCCAGCCAGAGCTTCGAGTTCCGATTGCAACTCATCGGGATCATCCGACAGCGCGTCAAGGTCTTTGCCTTTGATGATGAGTGCGCTGGCGCTGTTCTGCGGACTCACGTCAACCGTTGGCGTCTCTTCCTCCACCTCGACGTGCTGCTGTTCCACTTGGATCTGCAGCGCGATATCGAGTTGTTGCGACTGTCCCGGGGCGACATTCACACCGTCTTCCTGGTCGGCGGAGAAGCCGGTCGCCACCGCCGTGACGGTGTAGCTGCCTGCAGCCAGTCCCTTGAATTCGTAAACCCCCTGACTGTTGGTGACCACGGTAACCGACCTGCCATCGGCGGTGGTGGCCATGACCGTCGCCTGAGAAATGACTGCGCCGGAAGGATCGGTGATGCGGCCCCGCAGCGTACCGGTAGATGTTTGGGCGGCGGCAGCGATGGTCATGAGCCAGAGCGAGAGAAACATGACGACCCAAAGGGTTAGCTGCCCTCTGGTGAGGACTACAAGCTTCCCGCTTTGGGAACCCATGTGTGCGGCCAGTACCCCCCTCCCCCAGCGACTCTGTAGAATCAATGACTTAGACAATGAAATGCCGCCAAACTATTATATCCATTAGACTTATACGTACTTGATAGTTTCCAAAGGGCTTATCCCACATCTCGGGAGCCACATATACCCTCGCAAGGCCCTTCCTGAAGGACGAACTCTTGATTGTCAAAGGCATTTCCATCTAGGGCGTCTCACCCGTTCCAAGATTTCCGCCACCTGAAAGGTTCCATGGCGACAGAATGCTGCTCGCCTGGCTGGGCACCGCTGCGAGAATTGGGTCCACGCCGCTGAGCAAAATGATGGCTGTCGACGGCACTTCGGCGCTGCCTTCGGTGGCAACGATCATCAGCGCATCGCCTTTTTGCAGGTCGGCAAGGGTAATTGCAGGCAAGCGATTCAACATCTGCTGAAAGTCCGGTGCACCACCCTGCCGAAAGCCTGCTCCACCTCCGCCCGGCAGATTCTCGCCGGCACGCCCGGGAGTTGGAGGAGTAGCCGCACGTCCGGCCGGGTTGCCTGGAGCACTACCCTTCAAGCGCATGGCAATCCGTTGCGCCATCATGGGAGGCAGCTTCCGCAGTTGCGAGTCGGCGGCGATTTTCATGGTTACCGGCCGCTTTGTTATCAGGTCTGTAACCGTGACGGTGCTGGTGCCTGGGTCGGTAGCGACCACCACTCCGGCAACGTTGCGGAATGTTCCCGAAACAATTTCCTCGGCCGTCAAGTCGCTGCCGTCTGCGCTCTTGTTTCCACGCGCGCGAAGTTGATCGCCTGGTTTGACCTGTTCGAGTGAGCTCGGCTTGGCATCGTCGAACTTGACAGAGTCGGGCGCGTAGCGGCGAATGATCGTTTCCCTCGAGACGTGGACTGTCAAGGTGTTACCGCCCAGGGCGCCGGTCGATAGCGTTATCGCTCCCGTACCCGCGTCGACAGCTTTCACCACGCCGCCAACCCCACGCTTTTGCCAGTCCTCGCGTTCGCGCTCCTGCTTGGCGGCAACATCAGCCTTGGTCATCACGACAGCGGAAGCGGCTGTGACAGACTTGCCGCCATCCGCGCTGGTTCCGCCCGCCAGCAGGCGATCGCCAACTTGCAGGTCTTGCAGTTGAATCGGCTTCGCTTGTTTCAGATCGGTTTGCCCAGGGGCCATGCGAAGCAAACGCGTGGACGATTGGATGAGGATGGTGACCTCAGACCCCGAGTCGGTTGCCAGAGTAATCGAACCGCGAGAGATCGACTTGATGGTTCCCACTGCTTTGACCTTCGCGGCTGAAGGAGCCGATTGCCGGCTTTCTGGCGTCTGCGCGCCAGCGCGGTTCAGGGGAGCAAGGATGAGCGCCGCGATGACGATGATCGCGAACCGAGACATCCTCCTTCGTGTTGGCATGGTCGCTCCTAACTGGCGCCTGATAACAGCCTAATCACCACAGCAACAACGTGTTGTTAAGAAACCATAAGTTTTGTAAACCCGGCATTTACCTAGAGTGGATTATTCATGTGTGTCGGTAGCGACGGCAAGCTTTGAAAGGGCACGGCTTCAGCCGTGCCGTTACGCCTGGAGAGTTGGGCTTTCAGCCCCTGAGGGACCTCGCACTTCATTTGCAAACCGAAGCCCCGCAGTGGCTAAAGCCATCCTGATGACAGCAGCTTTACGGCACGGCTGAAGCCGTACCCCTTCAAAGCGTGAGATCCTCATGAATAATCCAGCCTAGAGTCGTCGCCTGAAGTCCCGTTGTCCAGAACAAAGCGACAACCACGGTGCCGCGGCTG
The DNA here is from genome assembly GCA_963831675.1 of uncultured Acidobacteriaceae bacterium. Classification (GTDB taxonomy): domain Bacteria; phylum Acidobacteriota; class Terriglobia; order Terriglobales; family Acidobacteriaceae; genus Bog-257. Next base: position 100,014 of record CAWHRM010000009.1, on the reverse strand, counting down.
CCTGCTGTTTTGTTGGAACGAAATTCCGCAGCGCAGCGTATCTGCTTGTAGCCACCCATTGCATGAGGCCGCTGTGGAGGAACCACCATGGGCAAAATGATTCTGGGTCTTCTGGTATGTGCCGGGCTCGCTTTTGTCCCGTCGGTGTTTGCGGACGATGGCCCTGCCGTTCCGCTCTCCTTATCCCGGCAGTTCCCTTCCCAAGGGACCATTCATATGCGCCTTACGGGCGGCGAGTATTCGATTCGCGCATCGTCGACCGACGAAATCCACGTGACCGGCACGACTGAGTATCCCTCCGATCCGGCGCGCCTGAAAGCCGATATTGAGATCCGCGGTTCGGAGGCGACTATTACCACGCAAGGCCCGCACAATAACACTCACTTCACCATCGAGGTGCCGCGACGCTCAAACCTCCAGATACACCTTCAGGCCGGCGATATTCAGGTCAGAAAGATTGAAGGAGACCTCGATATCGCCAGCTACGCCGGAGATGTCAACGTAGTGGTTCCTCGCGCCGGCGATTACCGGACGGTGGATGCTTCGGTTTGTGCAGGTGACTTGAACGCGCCGGCGTTTGGCGAGAGCAAGAGTGGACTCTTCCGCTCCATTCACTGGACCGGTTCGGGAGCCTACAAACTGCGGGCGCATCTCGGCGCCGGCGACCTGAGCCTGGAGTCAGCGAACTAGATCGGGGCTATTTTCCGCCCAGCAGTTGCTGCGAAAGGTAAGCGGCAATTCCCATTTCCTTGATGGAGTGTAGTTGCTGCTCGAGGAAATCGGCGTGCCGCTCTTCATCGTGGATCATCTTCTCGAAGAGATCCTTCGACCCCGCGTCACCAACTTCGCGACACAGTTTGGCGGCGTCATTGTATTGGCGGACCGCACCTTCTTCATCGTCGTAATCGGTCTGAAGCTGCTGTTGCACCGTGGCCCCGACCTTCGGGGTCAGCGGAATGTCCACCGACGGGGTTCCATCGAGGAAGATGATCCGCTCGATCAGTCCCTCGGCATGATGCATCTCTTCAATCGCCCGCGCCTTGGTCAACCCGGCCAGCCGTGGATAGCCCCAGCTTTCACACATCTCCGCCTGCACCATGTACTGCACAATGGCCGTCAACTCCGCGCTGAGGGCCGCGTTCAACTGCTCGATCACTTTCTTGTCGCCATGCATGAATAGCTCCTCGCATCTACAGGGTCGTCTTCTTGCTGATGAAATTCCGCGATGTGCGTCACAGCGGTAAGTGACGAGGCTACGCGCTGCAATTCCCGATTGCAGCAGACCAGTCTATCCCCGCAGGGCGCAACATGAAATCAGTTACACCGCTGTATACTACAGGGACTACCCGCCAAGCGCATGACTTCACATGCTGCCATCGCTAACTTGACCACGACGGGCCCGTGGGCAGCGGACGATGCCGTATTCCGGAAGCGCCTTTTCTGCGCGCTGGCTTTTTTTGCCCTGGTCTATGCCTTCCTTGCGGGGCTCCATACGGTCTCGGATTACGATCTCGGCTGGCAAATGGCCACGGCGCGTTGGGTGGTCCAGCATCATTACGTGCCTTCCGTCGATGTCCTCTCTTTCAGTGCGCAAGGACAGCCCTGGATTTATCCCATCGGCGCGGGACTGATTTTCTACGCGGCGTTCCTGGTGGGAGGCTTTTCGCTGATTTCATGGATCGGCGCCACGGCCTGCTGTGGCACGGTGGCACTGCTACTCCGCCGTGGCTCCGCGGTCAGCGCTGGGATTGCGATCCTTGGTGTACCTCTCATCGCCTACCGCACTTCTCCGCGCGCCGACCTGTTTACCGTGGTGCTCTTCGCGGCGTTTCTGTCCATCCTGTGGGAGAACCATCAAACCGGCCGCGCTGGTCTGTGGTTGCTGCCGCTTTTGATGGTGGCGTGGGTCAATCTTCATTTCGGCTTTTCCTCGGGACTCGGGCTCATTGGGGCCTACGTGCTCACGGAGTTGCTGGAGACGATTTTCGGCGAAGCACGGCGGCGCACGGCCTTGCAAAGACTGCGCCGGGCGTCCGGATGGTTCGTTTGCACGGCGTTGGCCACGCTGATCAATCCTTGGGGCTGGGGGATCTACCGGGCGCTGATGCGGCAACAGCGCGCCAACAGCGCACAGCAATTCTGGATCTCGGAATGGACCAGCTTGTCGCTGCATTGGAACGCATTCCGCAGCGCCGTTCTGTTGCGCGAAACCGGCGGCGCCATCTACCTGATGCTGGGGATCGCGGTCATCGCCGGGGTGCTGGCCCTGCTTCGCACCCAACTGGGAGCGGCGATCTTGCTGTTGGGATCGATCTATCCGGCGGTGCATTACGTTCGTATGGCGGCAGTGTTCACGTGCGTCGTAGTCGTGGTCGGAGGACCGGTGTTGTCCCGGGAGATTGAACGCCTGGGATCTCGCATCCGGCCGGGCCGGCTGCGTTGGGTCGCCGCTACCGTGCCGGTTGCGTTGCTGGCGGGGCTGGCCTTGCTGCGCTGTTTCGACTTAGTCACCAACCGTTACTATTTCGGCGGCGATGAAGGAATGTTCGGCGCTGGATTGAGCCGGTCTTTCCCGGCGCGGGCTGCAGAATTCATCCAGCACGAGAATCTGCCGGGAGAAATCTTCAACACCTACGACATTGGCGGCTACCTCACGTGGGCACTGGGCCCCGGGCATCCGGTTTATATTGACGGCCGGGACACGCTCTTCGGGGTATCGCGAATACAGCGAGGCAACATGCTGCTCCTGAGCCTCTTCGGATTCCGCCGTTTGGGAGCGGGAGGTCAGCCGCTACAACATCAACACCGTGCTCCTCTCCTTCGGCGGCTACTACAACGGAGGGAAACTTCAGCGAGTGAAGGATTTTTGCGAGAGCAAGCAGTGGAGCCCGGTGTACCTGGATGAAGGTTCCGCTGTCTTCGTGCGACGCACGCCGCAGACGGAAGAGCTGATTCGGCGCTTCCCCGTCGATTGCGCAACCGCGCCGCTGCCGTTATACACTCCGCGCCCGAATCGTGCTGAGGCTTTCACTGCATGGAGGAGCGCCGCCCTGATTCTCGCGGTGCTCGGACGCAACTCGGAGGCGTTGGCGGCGACCGACAAGGCGTTTGCCATCTATCCGGGCAACCCATTGCTTCGCTGGAACCGCGCCCAAATTCTTTTTGCCATGGGCCGGCTGAACGAGTCCGAACAGGATTACCTGGCGACCATCGCAATGTCGCCGAGCGCTTTTGCGTGGGCCTCCTTGGCGGAGTCCTACCTGAAGCGGGGTCGAATATCGGCGGCTACCGACGCCATGAAACACGCGGCTGAATTCTCAGACCGCCCATACTTGACACTGACTGACCTGGCCTACATTTACCTTGACACCCGGCAGCCCCACGAAGCCCTGGAGGCGCTTGACCAGGCGATGCAGCAAGCCCCGGGCAACATTGACACAGCCGATGGAGGCTACTTCCATCTACGGGTGGCGCAGGGCCGGTCCGGGGCTTGGGGAGCGCTCGGCGATCTCAACCGGGCGATCTCCTATCAGGAAGAGGCTGTCAAGATACTGCCTGGTGCTCCCGAACCGTGGCACCGGCTGGCACAGCTGTATCAGCTTCAAGGGCGTGCAGAAGAAGCGAAGCACGCTGAGGAACAGGCGGCTAAGGCGGCGGCGCAGCAGAATCGGTGAGCGGCGATCAATGTAATTTGGCACGGAGCAGCGCTTGATGTTGTCCACCTGATCGAATGGCCGCGAGGGGACGGGTCTATGTCAAATATGACTTGTCTTGCATAGGGATCCTGCGACTCAGCGCGAGTCCGCTAATGGCGGACACGTGCCTCGCTCAAGATGACAGCGTTAAGGCCCGCTCTCTGCAAGGCGTCATTCAGTTGAGCTAGCTGAGTGTTCTTCAGTTTCGTCCACGCAACCATTTCCGCTTTGGCCGCCTCGTCGGACTGCTGATAGACCTCGATCGCTTGTGACGGCGTGCTGCGATCGCCGCCTTCGACGACGCGCAGTGCCGATGCCAGACCGTTGCTGGCGGCCTCCAGCCCTACGGTCGCGATGGGGGCTTTGCTTCCCTTCTCGATGTTGGCGATCGCTGTCTCGACGTTCGTCACTTGCCTCAGCAACTCGGGATTCTTGGTGGCCAGTTGCTGTTTCACCTCCTCGAGCCGCTTCTTCACAGATTTGATCTCCGCCAGCGCTCTGCGGGCACGGTGCACTTCGGCAAACATCTCCAAACCCAGACGCTGCTGCTCCTCTAGCTCGGCCTTGGTGGCGTGCGATCTTGGGTCCATTTCAATCTTAAGGTGTTGGCTGAACGTTTGTCCGTCAACTGTAAGTTTTACCATATAGATCCCTGGCGCTATTTTCGGTCCACGTGGAACGCCAAAACCTTCCTCTTCCTCAACTTCGTCGGTTCCCGAGCTGCTCCACCGGAGGTCCCAAACAAAGCGGTGCATGCCGGCCGTGCTCCCCAGGACCGCCGGTTTGGGAAACCAGCGCTCGGCGATAGGCAGTGGGGGACGCTTCTGCTCTCCCTTAGCATCGCCGGAAAAACTTCGCACCAGTTTGTTGTTGGCATCGAAGATTTCGAGCTTGATTTCTTTTGCAGGCGCCTTGAGGTAAAAGTCGATGATGGCGCCATCGGGCGGGTTCCTGGCCGCCGGCTCTTCCGGCGGCATCGGGCTGCCAAGAAAAACATCGTTGTCGACGCGAATCGTGTTCGCCGGTTGAAACAGCAAGACAGCCGCGCTCTGCGCCTGCACATTGATTTGCCGCAGCGGGGAGATGTTGTCCAGTATCCAGAACGAGCGGCCGTGGGTGGCAATCGCCAAATCGTCGCCGTGAATCGTGATGTCGCGAACGGAAGATGCGGGCAGGTTCAATTGCAGCGGCTGCCAATGGTCCCCATCGTCGAACGAAACATAGATGCCAAGTTCGGTTCCCGCGAACAGCAGGTCTTGCTTCTGCGTGTCCTGGCGAATCGCGTTCACCGATGTTGTCGAGATGCCATTCGTGATCTGCTGCCAGGTCTTTCCGTAATCGCGGGTGCGATAGATGTACGGCCTGTAGTCGTCCGTGCGATGACGATCGATGGCCGCGTACGCCACTGCGGGATCGAAGCGAGACGCTTCAATCATCGAGACTCGGCTCCAATCTGGAATGCCAGCGGGCGTGACGTTCTGCCAAGTCTTGCCGCCGTCGAGCGTGAGATGAATAAGGCCGGTATCGCTACCCGCCCAAATCTGGTCCGCTTTCAAAGGCGATGGCGCGATGCTGTACACCACGCCAAAGCCGCGCTCTTTCGCGTTCTGTACCGTGGTGGGGCCGGCAGATTTTTCGCTTGCCGCGTTTGCCACGGCACCTGTCAAGTCAGGACTGATCTTCTCCCAGTGCAGACCGCCGTCGGCGGTCTTCATCACGTACTGCGTGCCGAGGTACAGAGTGTTCTTCTCGATCGGTGAAAAGACGAGTACGGGCGTCCAGGGATCGCGGTACTTGCGCTCGTTGATCTCGACCGTAAAGTTCGGCATCGGCCAGGGGGCGATGTCCTGGCTCAACGATGTGCGCCGGTCGAAGCGCACCACGCTGCCGTAGACTCCGGTGGCATAGATGATGTTGGGATCGTTGGGATCGGGCGCCAACCAGCCGCTTTCGCCGCCTCCCACCATGAACCAGTCGCGCGCAGTGATCTGTCCGTGATCGGTGCGATCTGGAACGCCGGCAGCGCCGCTGTCCTGTTGTGCCCCGTAAACGTGATATGGAAATTCGTTGTCGGTGATGACGTGGTAGAACTGCGCCGTCGGCTGGTTGTACCACGAGGACCAAGTCTTGCCATAGTTGAGGCTGATCGTGGTTCCCTGGTCTGTTCCGAGAATCATCCGCGAAGAATTCTTGGGATCAACCCACAGCTCATGGTAATCGTCGCCACCGGGCGCGCCACGAAGTATGGAGATGGTTTTACCGCCGTCCTCGGAACGGTACAGGGCGACATTGGGCACGTAGAGCACATCGGGATTATTAGGATCGACCGTCACCCGGCTGAAGTACCAGTCGCGGCTGGTGAGGCGAGGATCGCTGTTAGCCAGAGTCCAAGTGTCGCCTCCATCGTCGGAACGGTAGAGCCCGGACTTCTTACCCGCTTCGATCACGGCGTACGCCCGCTTGCCATCCGGCGAGACGGCCACGCCGACGCGGCCCCAATCGCCGTCGGGCAGGCCGTGGCCGGTTAGCTGGGTCCAGTTCGCGCCGCGGTCGGTCGAGCGATAGAGTCCGCCACCCGGTCCTGACAGAGGAGCGTAGGTGCTCCACGGCGGACGATGCGCATTCCAGGTTCCTGCAAACAGAATATTCGGCGAGCCCGCCGCGATAGCAAGATCAGAGACACCGATCTCCGGCCCCTTGTTGAGCACGTGAGTCCAGGTCTGGCCGCCATCGGTTGACTTGTAGACACCGCGCTCATCGTTCGGGCCGTAGGCATGACCGAGGACTCCGACATACACCACGTCAGCATTCGTTGGATCAATTGCGATGCGGCTGATCTTGCCTGGAATCGCGCAGGCCGATGTTCTTCCACGTCGCGCCGCCGTCGATGGATTTGTAGACGCCGTCGCCCGAGCTGAGATCGGAGCGGATGTCGGATTCCCCGCTTCCGGCATAGAGAACCTTCGGGTCTGACGGCGCCACTTCTAAGAGCGCCGATCGAGGCAATGGGCTGGCCATCGAAAATCGGCGTCCACGTCACTCCGGCGTCGATGGTTTTCCAAACTCCCCCACCCACAGAGCCGAAGTAGAAGGTCGTTCCGTCGCCTGGAACTCCTGTCACGGCGACTACGCGGCCTCCGCGAAACGGGCCGATCATCCGCCATTGCAGTCCGCTGAACAGATCGGGCGAAACGGACTGGGCGTTGGCAGAGCAGTTCAAGAAGAGTACGGCGAAAAAAATGAGCAGAAGTTGGCAACAACGGTTTGCAGGAAGTCTCAACTCGGATGTCCTCGACCCGGCAAAGATGTGACCCGATAGATTACACTTTCGCGGTGCGGAGTCACGACTCGATACCGATGACATTGAGGTCGATTGTTTGATGAAGGCATATTCGGCAGCCGTTCGCTCACTTCCCCTATTCCTTGCTCTCGGCGTTATTCTTCCAGCCCAGGCCCAATCCATCGACACCAAACTTCTCGGCGAGATGCAGTGGCGCAACGTCGGGCCCTTTCGCGGCGGCCGGACACGCGCGGTTTCCGGTGTGCCGAGCCAGCCGAATGTCTTCTACGTTGGCGCGGTGAATGGCGGCGTGTGGAAGACTGACGACTTCGGCCGCACCTGGCAGCCCATCTTCGATCAGCAGCCGACCGGCTCCATCGGCGCGATTGAAGTCGCGCCCTCCGATCCGAATATCGTTTACGTGGGCAGCGGCGAAGGGCTGCACCGTCCCGATCTGTCAGTCGGCGACGGCATCTACAAGTCAGTGGACGGCGGCGCAACCTGGACGCATCTGGGCTTGCGCGACGGGCAACAGATCTCGCAGATGGCGGTCGATCCGCACGACCCCAACCGGCTCCTGGTTGCGGTCGCGGGGCATCCTTACGGCCCGAATCCAGAGCGCGGAATCTATCGCTCGACCGATGGCGGACAGAGCTTCCAGAAAGCGCTCTACAAGGACGACAACATTGGTGCCGGCGATGTAAAGATCGATCCGTCGGACCCGAATGTCGTATATGCCACATTGTGGGAGGCCCGCGAAGGGCCCTGGGAGAACGGTGAGTGGAACGGCACCGGCGGTGGGATCTTCAAGTCCACCGATGGTGGCCAGACCTGGAACCAGCTTGACCGGAGGACTGCCGAACGGACATCGTGCAGGCTTATGTCGTCATCGCGCGCAGCAATCCCCAAGCGCCTTTTCGCGGTGGTTGCAACCCAGGAGCAAGGTTGAACTCTATCGCTCCCAGGATGGCGGCGCGACCTGGTCAATCGTGACCACCGACTCACGTCCAAAAGGCCGGATTGGCGGCGGTGATTTGCCGGTTCCGATCATGGACCCGAAGAACCCGGATGTGGTTTACGTAACGAGCACGGTTACCTGGAAGTCCACCGATGGGGGTGTGACCTGGAGCGGCTTTCGCGGGGCACCCGGTGGCGACGACTACCAGAACATCTGGATCAATCCCAACGATTCCAGAATCATCGCGATTGCCAGTGACCAGGGCGCCATCATCAGCGTGAACGGCGGCCAGACCTGGAGTTCGTGGTACAACCAGCCCACCGCGCAGCTCTACCACGTGAGTGCCGACAACGCGTTCCCTTATCGCCTCTGCGCCGGACAGCAGGAGAGCGGCTCGGTTTGCATTTCCAGCCGTGGCAACGACGGCGAGATCACCTTTCGCGATTGGCATCCGGTGGCTGCCGAGGAGTACGGCTACGTTACCGCCGATCCCCTCGACCCTGACATTGTCTTCGGGGGCAAGCTGACGCGCTACGATCGGCGCACCACCCAATGGCAGAACATCATGCCGGTGCCGCTGGGGTCGCCTGACTTCCGCGTGATCCGGACCGAGCCGGTTATTTTCTCGCCAATCGATCCTCACCTTCTTTACTTCGCGAGCAAACACGCTGTGGACCACGCGCGACGGCGGACACAGTTGGAAACAGATCAGCCCCGATCTCACCCGCAAAACCTGGGAGGTGCCAGCGACGGTGGGCATTTTCGGTCGGAGGCGTCAGCGCAGCCGAAGCAGCGTGGCGTGATCTACGCGCTTGCGCCATCGACCCTGGACATCAATCGCATCTGGGCGGGCACCGACGATGGCCTCATCTGGCTCACGACCGACGGTGGCGCGAATTGGACGAACGTCACTCCGCCAGAACTTTCAGCGTGGCAGAAGGTGTCGGTCCTGGAGGCCAGCCACTCCGATCCGCAGACTGCGTATGCCGCGATTAACACGTTGCGGCTGGACGATCTGCGGCCGCACATCTACCGCACGCGCGACTCGGGCAAGACCTGGACCGAGATTACAAGCGGCATCCCTGACAACGAAAACGTGAACGCCGTGCGTGAAGATCCCAAGCGCAAAGGGCTGCTATTCGCGGGCACCGAACGCGCGGTATACGTCTCATTCGACGACGGCGATCACTGGCAGTCACTGCGGCTCAACATGCCAGCGACTTCAGTTCGCGACCTGACCATCAAGAACGACGATCTCGCCGTCGCAACCCACGGCCGCGGATTTCTGGATTCTCGATGACATCACGCCGCTGCGCCAGCTCGACGACAAGAGCCTTGCCAGCAACGCGTTTCTATTCGCGCCGGAGACGGCCTTGCGGGTTCGCTGGGACACCAACAGCGACACTCCTCTGCCGCCGGACACTCCCGCCGGGCAAAACCCGCCGGAGGGCGCAATCCTCAACTATTACTTGAAGTCGGCATCCTCGGGGCCGGTGACGCTGGAGATTCTGGACAGCGGCGGCAAGCTGGTGCAGCGCTTCTCAACCGCCGACCCCGTTCCGCAGCTCGATCCAGCCTTGAGCATCCCTTCCTATTGGCTGCGACCGCCGCACCCGTTAGCCAGCAATGCCGGCTTCCACCGCTTCTTCTGGGACATGCATTACCCGCGGGTGCCGGGAATTAAGCCGGAATATCCCGATTGCCGCGGTGCCCTGGAACACCGCGCCGGCGCCGGTTTCACCGTGGATCATGCCTGGGAAGTACACCGTCGTGCTCACCGTTGCTGGTCAAAAATTCACCCAGCCGCTGACGGTAGAGATGGATCCGCGCGTCGAAGACGCCCGTTGCCGACTTGGAGAAACAGTTCGATCTCTCACAGCAGGTATATCAAGACCTGCTAGCGTCTGCAGCCGGCGATCGAAAAGGTCACTGCCGCACGTGCGCAACTCAAGACCATGCGCGACAAGGCAAGCGGAGCCGATGCGGCGAAGATCGACGAAGCCGGCAAAGAACTGGAGTCGCTGGAAGGCGGCGCAGGGTCGCCGCAGACGCGGCCCGCAGCCTGAGAACCTCACGGGCGTGCGCACGTCCTTGCTGGAGATGCTGAACACTCTTCAGGAAGTTGACGCCGCTCCAACGACACAAGCGGCCGCCGCGGTTCCCAAGCTTCATGCGTCCACGGTATCGTTAATCGGGCATTGGCACGAGGTGGAAAGCAAGCAATTGGCGCCGCTGCACCTACGACCTTGACATCGCAATCAAATATTGGCGCGAATTTTTCGTGACGGCGATGTCCGGCACCAGGCGCCCGCGAAGCAATGTAAAACCTGCGTGAATCGTGGCTCATGGTTGGTTGACATGTGCGCTAACGGTCACTAAACTCGAATGTTTGCCTGCACTTGCGTAACGTTTTCTGAGTGATAGCGCCATCATGCCGGACTTTTACTTTGCACGCTATCTTCCGCTGCTGATTCACATCGCTGTCGCCGGAGGTCTGGCCGCGGCGATGGTGTCGCTGTCCTATTTCATCGGCCAGCACAAGTACAATCCCTGCCAAAATGTCGCAGTACGAATGCGGCATGGAGCCGGTCGGCGATGCCCAGCAGCGTTTCACGGTGAAGTTCTACCTGGTGGCCATGCTGTTCATCCTCTTCGACGTGGAAGCCGTCTTCCTCTATCCCTGGGCGATCGTGGCAGCAGTCATCTGAAAGCGGACGGCCTGGGCATGTTCTGGTTCTCGGAGATGCTGGTGTACATCCTCATCGTGCTGGCGGGTTTGTGGTACGTCTGGAAGAAAGGCGTGCTCGACTGGAACAAGCAGGGTAAGGCGGAGAAGATCTGAGATGGCGCTGGAGCCGGCAATCACCGACCTGGAGCAACTGAAGGAGCGTCCTGAAGTGGCGCGCCTGCTGGCATGGAACGCGGGCGCGGTCACGGGCGCCAAGTTCGACCGCAACGAGCTGACCATCTGGGTCGATCGCACTGCGCTGCGCGATGCCTGCCTCACGCTGAAGAACGATCCGCAGCTGCAATACAACGCGCTGGCCGACATCACCTGCGTGGACTGGTATCCGCAATGAGCCGCGCTTCGAAGTCGTCTACCAGCTGTTTTCGATTCCGAACAAGAAGTACTTGCGGCTGAAGGTGAGGCTCTCGGGCGAGTGACGCGAGCGTCGATTCGCTGACGCCGATCTGGCCGGGCGCGAATTTCTTCGAGCGCGAGGTCTTCGACCTGTTCGGGGTTCGCTTCGACCAACACCCCAACCTCACGCGCATCATGATGCCGGAAAACTGGGAAGGCCATCCGCTGCGCAAGGACTATCCGGTCGAGGGCTACCGCTGATCATGGCCCACATGACTCCAACCCCGGTGCTGGATCCGTCGGACGACAAGACGATGATCCTGAACATGGGTCCGCAACACCCTTCGACCCATGGCGTGCTCCGGTTGCTGCTGGAGATCGACGGCGAAACCATCGTGCGCGTCATGCCCGACATCGGGTATCTGCACACCGGCATCGAGAAAACCTGCGAGGCCAAGTTCTATCAGCAGGTCGTGCCCATGACCGACCGCATCGACTATCTCTGCCCCATGACCAACAACCTGGCCTACTGCCTGGCGGTGGAGAAGTTGCTGGGGCTGGAGATTCCGCCGCGCGCGCAGTGGATTCGCGTCATGCTGAACGAGCTGACGCGCATCAATTCGCACCTGGTGTGGCTGGGCACGCACGCCCTGGACATCGGCGCCATGACGGTGTTCCTCTACTGCTTCCGCGAGCGCGAAGACGTGCTGCGGCTGTTCGAGGCGGTCTCCGGACAGCGCATGATGACGTCGTACTTCCGCATTGGCGGGACTCGCGCTGGAGCCGCCGCTGGGCTTCTTCGATCGCGTGAAGAGTTTTCTCGATCGCTTTCCCGCGAACATCGACGAATACGAGAGCCTGCTGACCAACAATCCCATCTGGGTGAAGCGCACCAAAGGCGTGGCCTACCTCGCGCCCGAAGATGCGATCGCGCTCTGTGCAACCGGCCCAACGCTGCGCGGCAGCGGCGTGGATGTCGACCTCCGGCGCGATCTGCCCGTACAGCGGATACGAGAAGTTCAAGTTCAACGTGCCGGTCTCGAACGGACGGCGACGTCTACGCCCGCTATCTGATTCGCGTGGCCGAACTGCGCGAGTCGCAGAAGATCGCCATGCAGGCGCTGGAAGGCATTCCCGAGGGCCCGGTGAAAGCCGACGCGCCCCATGTTGTGCTGCCCGACCGCGAGAAGATGAAGACGCAGATGGAAGCGCTCATCTATCACTTCAAGATCGTGACCGAAGGATTCACCGTACCGGCCGGCGAAGTGTACATGCCGATTGAGTCGCCGCGCGGCGAGATGGGCTATTACGTGGTGAGCGATGGCACGGCGAAGCCGTACCGCGTGCACATGCGTTCGCCTTCGTTTGCGAACCTGCAGTCGCTACGGAAGATGTGCGAAGGTAACCTGATCGCCGACGTGGTGGCCGCCATCGGCAGCATCGACATCGTGCTGGGGGATTGCGATCGGTAGCAATTAGCACTATGCCAATTGCTAACTGCTAACTGCTAAATGCCCAATGAAGTTCTCTGACCAACTCGAACAGCGCTTCGCCACGATGGTGACGCACTACCCGACCAAGCGCTCGGTCCTGGTGCCGATGCTGCTTTATATCCAGGACGAAATCGGCGCGCTGACGGACGACGCCATCCACGAAATCGCGCAGCGGACGGAGCTAACCGACTTGGAGGTGCGCAACGTGATCAGCTACTACTCGATGCTGCGCACGCATTCGGTGGGCAAATACAACGTCCAGGTCTGCACCAACGTGAGCTGCCTGTTGCGCGGTGCAGACGACCTGTTTGAGCATTGCAAGAAAAAGCTCGGCGTCGGCAACAAGCAATCGACCGCGGATGGCCTGTTTTATCTGGAAGAAGTCGAGTGCATCGGGGCATGCTCCTGGGCCCCGGCGCTGATGCTGAACTACGACTTCCACGAGAACCTGACGGTAGAGAAGGTCGATGAACTGATTGACGGCATTAAGAAGAAGGAACAGCAGTAGAAGTCGCTTTTCGCCTTTCGCTCTTCGCTTTTCGCCAGAACAGAATGCCGAGGCGAATAACCAAGAGCTAAAGGCCAAGAGCGAGAAGCGAATAAGCGAAAAAACGAATGGCGTATTTAGTTTCCCATCCCGATGAAGTGAAGGTCGTATCCAAGCGCTTCGGCCTGGGTGCGGCCAACCTTGATCGCTATCTCGAACTGGACGGCTATAAAGCCTTGCAGAAGGCCCTCTCCATGAGCCCCGACGCGATCATCAATGAGGTGAAGGCGTCGAACCTGCGGGGACGCGGAGGCGCGGGCTTCCCAACCGGAATGAAGTGGTCGTTCGTGCCCAAGCAATCGGGCAAGCCGAAGTACGTGCTTTGCAACGGGGACGAGAGCGAGCCGGGTACCTGCAAGGACCGCCTCATCTTTGAGCACGATCCGCACTCGATCATCGAAGGCGTGATGATCGCTGCTCTCGCCGTCGGCTCCAAGTCCGGCTACATCTACCTTCGTGGCGAGTACCGCTACCTCATCCAGATCATGGAGAAAGCGGTGGTCGACGCCTATGCCCGCGGCTTCATCGGCAAGAACATCTTCGGCTCAGGGACATGACCTCGATATTTTCGTGCACTCCGGCGCCGGCGCCTATGAAGTCGGCGAAGAGTCGGCGCTGATGGAATCGCTCGAAGGCAAGCGCGGAATTCCGCGCATACGGCCTCCGTTCCCTGCGGTCGTAGGATTGTGGGGCGGCCCGACGGTCATCAATAACGCCGAGACTCTGGCCAGCGTGCCGCCCATCATTCTGAACGGTGGGGAGTGGTTCGCGGGCTTGGGCACGCCGCGGAACGGCGGCACGCGATTGTTCTGCATGAGTGGCGAACTCGAGCGCCCCGGCGTGTATGAGCTGCCCATGGGTTACAACCTGAAGAAGATGATTTACGACGTCTCCGGCGGCATGGCAAAAGGCAAGAAGCTGAAGGGCGTCGTGCCGGGCGGATCGTCGGTGCAGATTCTCACTCCGGACGAAATCGATGTTGGAATGGATTTCGACCAGGTGATGAAGGTGGGCTCCATGCTCGGCTCCGGAGGCGTCATAGTGCTCGATGACCAGATGTGCATTGTCAAGTTCGCGCTGCGGGTGACGAAGTTCTACCAGCACGAGAGCTGTGGCTGGTGCATCCCATGCCGCGAAGGCACCGACTGGATGAAGAAGACGCTGACGCGCTTCCATGCGGGCGGCGGAGTGGCGAAAGACATCGACAACTTGAAGTACCTGGCGGAGAACATGCTCGGGCGCACGTTTTGTCCGTTGGGCGATGCGGCGGCGATGCCGATCATCTCGTACATTCAGAAGTACCGCAAGGAATTTGAAGACCATCTCGACGGCAAGCCGTGTCCGTACGAGAGGGCGGCAGAACCGGCGCTGGTTTAGGGGTTTTGGGTAGTGCGGGCCTTCAGGCCCGCGTCCTGAGTACGAAGAGAAACGGAGTCCCGTAGGGACGGCAGAGAAAAGCAGATCCCTCGACTCGGACTGAAGTCCTCGCTCGGGATGACAGGATAATTTTATTGCTAAGAGCTAAAGGCTAAGAGCCAGCAGCTAAGAGCGAATAGCGAATAGCGGTTTTTCTATGGCTGATGTAACTGTCACTGTCGACGGCAAGAAAGTCACCGTTCCCGCGGGGACTCTCCTCATTGAAGCCTGCAAGAGCACGGGCATCGAGGTGCCATCTTTCTGCTACTATCCCGGCCTGTCAGTGCAGGGCGCCTGCCGCATGTGCCTGGTGGCCATCGAAAAGATGCCGAAGCTGCAGACCGCGTGCACCACTCCGGTCGCCGAAGGCATGGTGGTGACCACCGAAAACGATGTGATCAAGCAGGCGCGCAAGTCGATGCTGGAGCTGCTGCTCGGCAACCATCCGCTGGACTGCCCAGTATGCGACGCGGGTGGCGAGTGCGAACTGCAGGACATGACCTTCAAGTACGGCGCGGCGGAATCGAAGTTCGTCGAACTGAAGAACCACCGGGACGAGCAGCAATGGTCGCCGGTGGTGTACTTCGACCGCCCGCGATGCATTCTCTGTTACCGCTGCATCCGCGTCTGCGGCGAGGGCATGGACGTGTGGGCGCTGGGCATTCAGAACCGCGGAGCGAGTTCGATCATTGCGCCTAATAAAGAAGATCATCTGGAGTGCGAAGAGTGCGGCATGTGCATTGACATCTGCCCGGTCGGCGCGCTCACCTCAGGAGCCTATCGCTACAAGACGCGGCCGTGGGAGATGAAGCACGTCGGCACCGTTTGCACTCATTGCGGTGACGGCTGCAAGACCACGCTCGGCGTCCGCCGTGCCGACACCGGCATGCAGATTGTCCGCGGTGACAACCGCGACAAGAGCGGCATCAATGGGGATTTTCTGTGCATTAAAGGCCGTTATGCATTCGACTTCGCCCACAACGAAGCGCGCATCCAGCAGCCGCTCATCAAGCGTGAGGGTAAGTTCGCTCCCGCGACCTGGGAACAGGCCTTCGAACTCATCGCTTCGAAGTTCAAGGAAGCCCTGACCGACTCCGGCCCGGCTTCCATCGGCGTCATCGGTTCCAACCGCACCAGCAACGAGGAAAGCTACCTGTTGCAGAAGTTCGCGCGACTGGTGCTGGGCACCAACAACATCGATCACCATCGCACCGCCGACTTCCCTGCCCTGGCTTCGGCCCTGGCGGGCAAGCCAAACGCTACGGCAAGCATGCGCGACGTGCAGAGCGCACCGGCCATTCTTCTGATTGGCAATGACCCCACCGAGCAGCATCCGTTGCTGGCGTGGCAAATCCGCACCAACGTTCGCCTGCATCGCGCCAAGCTGTACGTGGTGAATGCTTCGCAGATCAAGCTGCACCGCCAAGCCACGGCGTTTGCGCACATCGCTCCCGGGTCGGAAGGCAGCTTCGTGCAATTCCTTGCCGGAAACGATAGCGCGGCGGACGGTGTCGTTTCGCCGCAGATCGCGCGCGAGGCGCTCGTCCAGATGCGCGACGCCTTGAAGAGCGAGCAAGGGCTAGTCGTCATCTTTGGCTCCGAGATACGAGGCCAGGACGTCAAAACGTTGATCGCCTTCGGGCTTGCCCAAGGCGCGAAGTTTGTTTGCCTGGGCGATTACGCTAACTCCCGCGGCGCGGCCGACATGGGCCTCTATCCCGACATGCTGCCGGGCTATGCACCCGTCGCGAGCGCAACCAGTTTCCACGTAGAGTGGCTGGACCGGATCCCGAAAACACCCGGGTTAAACCTACTGCAGATGATGGACGCGGCGAGAGAAGGCAAGCTGAAGGCGATGTATGTTGTCGGCTCGAATCCCATCGCGCGCTACAACGTGGATCCCTTCGTACTGTCGAAGAGCTTTGTCGTGGTGCAGGACATGTTCCTGACCGAAACCGCGATGATCGCCGATGTGGTGTTGCCGGTTGCGAACGCGTACGAAAAGGGCGGCACCTATACCAACACTTGCGGCGACGTGCAGACGCTCAAGAAGGCGGGAGAATTCGCCGGGGTTCGCAATGACCTCGAGTGCATTGTGCGTATTGCCGATCGCATGGGATACGACGTGCACAAGCTGGTGCCCTTCGGGGGCGAAGGCACGCGCGCCGACATGGGCCAGACGCGCGGAGCGCAGTCGGGCGAGGCCGATCGCCACGCGGTGTGGCTCGCCGACCACAATCTCGAACCGAAGATGAGCCCCTTTGATCCGACTGCCATGCTGGATGAAATCCAGCGGCTGGTGCCGGGATACGACATCTCTCGGCTGGGGTTGCTCTCCGGCCACGACGAGCATACGCAACTGGTGCAGATCACGGGCGCGACCGGGCTGGGAGATCCGGGGCTGATCATGCCATCGAATGACACGCTATTTACTTCGGGCACCCTGGGCCGGTATTCGGCGACGCTGAACACGGTGATGGAGCGCTACTCCACTTCACCCCCGGACCTGGAGCTTGCGGCGGATTATGACCCTGCGGCCAGAGGACAGTGATGAGCTTCTACAGGTTATCTCATAGGTCGATTTGTATCAGGGCACGTCTTCAGACGTGCCGCAACCGGGTCGGGAAGGACTCGGCTTCAGCCCCTGGAGGCCTGCTTTTGCAGGGGCCAAAGCCCTGACCCTTAGTGGGCTCGATCGGCACGACTTGAAGAGGCCGCTGAAAAAGTCTGAAAAGCAGATCCCTCGCGGGCTAAAGCCCGCTCGGGAGGACAAAAATAAAAGGCTTAACGGCGCGTCTAAAGACGCGCCCCTTCAAAGCGAGGCTGTCAATGGGGTTTTTCAGCGGCCTGTTGAAGTCGTGCCCTGATACAACCCAGAACGATTTTGAGATGAGCCTTTAGATGTGGGCAGTGAGAACTGTTAACGAATGGGCATCGGCACCTTCATCCTCGTTTCCCTGATCAAGATCGTGATCGCGATCTTCGTGCTGCTGACGGCTGTGGCTTACACCACGCTGCTCGAGCGCAAAGTCGTTGCTCACATGCAGAACCGCTGGGGGCCGTCACGAGTGGGACCGTTCGGGATCTGGCAACCGCTCGCGGACGGATTAAAGTTTATCTTTAAGGAAGACCTCACACCTCCTTATGCGGACAGGGCCTTGTACCTGGCAGCTCCGATCATATCGCTGGTCACGGCACTGGCTTCGTTCGCGGTCATTCCGATCGGTCCGTGGATCACGCTGGGCTCAATCCACACACCGTTGCAGATCACGGACGTGAACATCGGGTTGCTGGTCATTCTGGGCATCGCCTCGATCGGCGTGTATGGAGTGGCGCTGGCGGGCTGGTCGTCGAACAGCAAGTATTCCCTGCTGGCAAGCTTACGCGCCTCCGCTCAGATGATGAGCTACGAGATCGCGCTCGGCCTGTCCTTGATCGGTGTGCTGATCCTGGCGGGAAGCTTCAGCTTACGCGACATTGTCGATGCGCAGGCGGGAACGTGGCTGGGGTTCATCCCCAAGTGGAATCTATTCAAAGGCCAGTTCGTGGCTTTCTTCATTTACATTATGGCGGCCTACGCCGAGACCAACCGCATTCCATTTGATCTGGCGGAGGCGGAATCGGAACTGGTCGCCGGTTACCACACCGAGTACAGTTCGATGAAGTTCGCCATGTTCTTCATGGCGGAATACGCGAATATGTTCACCGTGGCCTGCCTGGCTTCGGTTTTGTTCCTCGGCGGATGGTCGGGGCCGGTGTTTGGACCGCCGATTGTGCAGTCGCTCTTACCGGTCTTGTGGTTCGTGTTGCGGGTTTTCATTTTCATCTTCGTTTACATCTGGGTCCGCGGCACGTTGCCGCGTTTCCGCTATGACCAGCTCATGGCCTTCGGTTGGAAGTTCCTTCTGCCGCTCGCCATCGCAAACATCGTCGTCACCAGCCTGGTCGTGGCGCTGAAGTAACCGTGGGTTCTTCGTAAGTTGTAGCCGGTAAGCTGCATGCCGGTGGACAGACAATCATGTTGCATCTGGTTCTTTTCTTCATTTTCGCGGCGATCTGTGTGGCTGGCGCTATTAACCTGCTTGCACAAAAGCACCCCATCAACAGCGCTCTGTCGCTGATTGTGGTGATGGGATCGCTGGCGGTGATTTACCTGCTTCTGGGTGCGGAGTTCCTCGCGGCCGTTCAGGTTATCGTTTATGCCGGGGCGGTCATGGTGCTGTTTGTCTTCGTCATCATGCTGCTTAACGCCGGAGTCGAGGACCGGACTCCTCACGGAAGCCGGGTCGCGACCATGCTCGGTGTTCCGGCGCTGATCATCGGGCTAAGCATCGGCATTTGGGCGGTGAGTCGGGTAACCGGGCTTGACAAGATCTCCATTGGCGGCCCCACGGTGATGAATGGCACCGAGGTGTTCGGCAACCCGCAAGCCGTTGGACATATGCTGTTCCGCCAATACCTGCTGCCCTTCGAAGTCACGTCGCTGTTGATCCTGATCGCCATCATGGGCGCCGTAGTGCTGGCGCGGAGGGAGGAGTAGATGGTCCCTCTTTCCTACTACCTCATCCTGAGCGGGATCCTGTTTGCCTGCGGGGTTGCCGGATTTCTGATTAAGCGCAACATCATCACCATTTTTCTTTCCATTGAGCTCATGCTGAACGGGGTGAACTTGTCGTTCATAGCGTTCGCGGCGCAATTGAAGTCGCTGGACGGCCACATCTTCGTGTTCTTCGTGATGGTAGTGGCCGCCGCCGAAGCCGCAGTTGGTTTGGCCATCATTATTAGCGTATTCCGGACGCGCGAAACCCTGAACGTGGATCGCGTGAACTTGCTGAAGTTGTAGGTTGCGGCGCGCCCCTCGACCGGGCTCGAAGTGACCCGCGAGAAAGATCAATGCACCTTTGGATCATTCCATTGCTGCCGCTGGCTGGAGCCGCGATCAACGGGCTGCTGGGCAAGCGCTTTTCCAAAGCACTGGTCAACACCATCGCCCTGGGCTCGACCGCTGCAGCCTTCGCCTACGCGCTTTGGGTGGCGGCCCAGTTCTTTGCTCTATCGCCGGAGCAGATTCCGCACATCGAGCGCTACGGCACGTGGCTGGGCGCGGGCTCGTTCTCAGTCGAGTTTGGCACGTATCTTGACCAACTCTCGCTGGTGATGCTGTTGGTGGTCACCGGCGTTGGTTTCGTCATCCACGTTTACTCCGTCGGCTACATGGCGCATGAAGGCGGCTACTACCGCTATTTTGCCTACCTCAACATCTTCATGTTCTTCATGCTCACGCTGGTGCTGGCGAACAACTACCTGCTGATGTTTGTCGGTTGGGAAGGTGTGGGCCTGGCGTCGTATCTACTGATCGGATTCTGGTTCCTGAAGAACTCGGCCGCGGATGCGGGCAAGAAGGCCTTCATCACCAACCGCGTCGGCGACTTTGGATTTCTGATCGCGCTTTTCCTGCTGATCAAGCATTTCGGGACTTTGCAGTATGACGGTCTTTGGCCCCTCATCAGCAAGTACCCGGTCGAAACCGGCGCTGCCGGCCTGATGACCGCAATCGGACTGCTGATGCTGATGGGCGCAACCGGCAAGTCGGCGCAGATTCCGCTGTATGTCTGGCTGCCGGATGCGATGGAAGGCCCGACGCCGGTATCGGCCTTGATTCACGCGGCCACCATGGTGACCGCCGGCGTGTACATGGTCGCGCGCTCGCATTTGGTTTTCAACCGCGGGCCCGACGCCCAGATGGCGGTGGCGGTCATCGGAACGCTGACCGCGATCTTCGCTGCCTCGATCGGCATCGTGCAAACCGATATCAAGAAGGTGCTGGCCTACTCCACCATCTCGCAGCTGGGTTATATGTTCATGGCCTGCGGCGTGTTGGATTACGCAGGTGGAATCTTTCACCTCACGACCCACGCCTTCTTCAAGGGCCTGCTGTTCCTGGCGGCGGGCTCCGTGATTCATGGCCTCGGCGGTGAGCAGGACATGCGTCACATGGGCGGACTGCGAAAGTATCTCCCCTATACCTTCTGGTGCATGACCATCGCGACCTTTGCAATATCCGGGATACCGCCGTTTGCCGGCTTCTTCTCGAAAGACCGGATTCTGTGGTCCGCCTGGAGCAGCGGTGCTCATGTCCTTTGGTTGATCGGTGTGATCACCGCCGGCATGACCTCGTTCTACATGTTTCGTCTCTGGTTCCTCACCTTCTTTGGCGAGTACCGCGGCCCGACCGCAGAGGCGGCCGGTCACGGACACGATGCCCATGCTGGCGGCCACGGGCAGCCGCATGAGAGTCCGATGGTAATGGTGGTTCCGTTGATGATTCTGGCGGTTCTGTCCGCCTTGGCCGGCTTCGCCGGCCGTCCTGCGTCTCTCGGTGGCGCCGATCACTTCAATAAGTTCCTTTCGCCGGTTTTTCAGATGACAACCGAAGCGCCCGGCGGAGAGAATGCCATGGCTCCGGTGGAGGCTGAACACGAGGACACGAGCACCGAGCTGGCATTCACCGGAATCTCGGTTGCCGTCGGTGTGCTCGGCTTCGTGCTCGCTTGGTGGCTTTACTACAAACGGCCCGAGCTGCCCGAAAAGATGGCCAAAGCCGCCGGTGGAATCTACAGGTTGGTTCTGGATAAGTACAGGATCGACGAACTCTACGGGGCTGTCTTCATACAGCCGCTTATTGCGCTTTCGACCACCGTCTTCTGGAAGGGCATTGACCGTGGCTTGATCGACGGCGCGGTGGACGGAGCCGCTGCGGGAGCGAACGAGACTTCGGACGCGATGCGGCACATGCAGTCGGGCAATATCCGTTCCTATGCGGGATGGGTCGCTGTGGGCGCGGCCGCTGTGATCGCCTTCATGGTGTGGCGAGGTGTGCGATGACCTTCATCGACAGCAACATCCTCACCATCGTCACCTTTCTGCCGCTGGCAGGCGCCATCCTACTGGCCTTCTTTCCCCGCCGCCACCGTGACGTGCGCTACTTCGCGTTGGCGGTTTCGCTGATCACGCTGCTGGCTTCGCTTCACCTGCCGTGGCACTTCGACCGTGGCAACAGCGGCTTCCAGTTCGAGCAGAATGTTCCGTGGATCCCGCACCCCAACATTCATTACCACCTCGGGGTCGACGGCATTTCCATGTGGCTGGTCGTGCTCACCACCTTCCTGATGCCACTGTGCGTTCTGATCTCGTGGAAGGGCATCGATGATCGCGTCAAGGAGTTCTTCATCCTGATGCTGGTGCTCGAGACCGCGATGATCGGCGTCTTCATCGCCCTCGATCTTTTCCTGTTCTACTTTTTCTGGGAAGCCACGCTGATTCCGATGGCGCTGATCATCGGCATCTTCGGGCATGGCCGCCGAATTTATGCCGCCGTCAAGTTCTTCCTGTACACCATGATCGCGTCGATGTTCATGCTGGCGGCGATTCTGTGGCTCTATGCGCGGACCGGCAGCTTCGACTTCGTGACCATACAAAACCTGATTCAGAGCGGGCAGGTCGCCGGCTTCGGACAAGCGGCATTGTGGCTGTTCCTGGGATTCTTCGTGGCTTTCGCGGTCAAGGTACCACTGTTCCCCGTGCACACCTGGCTGCCGGACGCCCACGTGGAAGCGCCGACGGCGGGTTCGGTCCTGCTGGCTGGCGTGCTCCTGAAGATGGGCACCTACGGTCTGTTGCGCTTCAACGTTGGCCTGTTCCCCGAGCAGGCTCGCCGCAATGCTCCGTGGATCATAGCCCTCGCCATCATCGGCATCATTTATGGCGCTCTGGTGGCGATGATCCAACCGAACATCAAGCGGCTGGTGGCCTACACCTCGGTCAGCCACCTTGGCTTCGTGGTGCTTGGCATCTTCAGCTTCACCCAGATCGGTGTGGACGGCGCGGTGTACCAGATGCTGAATCACGGCGTCTCCACCGGCGCGCTGTTCATGTTGCTGGGGATGATCTACGACCGCCGCCACACCTACGACATCAGCGAGTACGGCGGGCTGGCCACGCCGATGCCGGTGTACGCCACGTTCTTCGCCTTCATCATGCTGTCGTCAGTAGGCCTGCCGCTGCTGAACGGCTTCATCGGCGAGTTCATGGTGCTGAGCGGCGCCTTCCTGGCCAAACAGCTCTACGGAATTCTGGCCGCCACGGGCGTCATTTGGAGCGCGTGCTACCTGATGTGGATGTATCAGCGCGTGTTCTATGGGAAGGTGACCAACCCGGTGAATGCCGGCTTGCGCGACCTTGACGCCCGCGAGCGCGTCTCGCTGTGGCCGCTGGCCGTTGCCGCACTGGTGATGGGCGTTGCTCCGATGCTCTGGTTGCACTCGATTGATCCATCGGTCTCTGCGGCGTTGAAGCAATTCTCCAGTGCGACGCAGGCGGTTACCCGCATTGTGAATCATCCTCCGGACTCCCCTTAAACGCCGGTTTTGCGCGTAATGGGGTGGAGGTGATCGGCCGATGATTCCGGCGGTTGACTACATTCGGATCCTGCCTGAGTTGGTGCTGAGCCTCTTCGGCATCCTCGTCATGCTGGTGGACCCGATTCTTCCTGAGCAGAGTCCCAAGAAGCCGCTGGGCATCATAGCCCTGGTTGGCTTGCTGGCCAGCCTCGCTGCCACGGCTTACCAGACCGGCTATTACGGCAGCGCCTTCTACAACACGATCCGCGTAGACACGTTCAGCGTCTTCTTTCATGTTGTCGTCCTGCTGATCGCCCTGGTCGTCATCTTCAGTTCGTTCGAGTATCTCGAAGTGCAGCGCATTCGCTCCGGCGAGTATTACGGGCTGATCCTGTTTGGCACTGTCGGCATGATGCTGATGTCATCCGCGGTCGAGTTGGTGCTGGTTTTCATCGCGCTGGAAATCTCGTCCATTTCCACCTACATCCTCGCCGGAATGCGCCGCCGCGCGGCGGAGAGCGCCGAAGCGTCGCTCAAATATTTCCTGCTCGGCTCGTTCGCCACTGCGTTTTTCTTGTACGGGGTGGCGATGATCTACGGCACCACTGGAACCACCAACGTGTACGGCATTGCCCATTCCCTGCAGACGCAGCAATCGCCGTTGGCGTATCTCGCGGTAGGGTTGATGTTCGTCGGCCTGGGATTCAAGGTTGCGGCGGCGCCCTTCCACGTGTGGACGCCCGATGTCTATGAAGGCTCACCGGCACCGGTGGTCGCATTGATGTCGACTGGACCCAAGGCAGCGGCCTTTGCCGTTCTGCTCCGCGTCCTCTTCGCCACGGATGCGCCGGGCTGGTTCTGGATGGTCTGGGTCGCAGCCGTGCTGTCGATGACGCTGGGCAACATCGGCGCGCTGGTGCAGCAGAACGTCAAGCGGTTGCTGGCCTACTCATCGATTGCGCACGCCGGATATATTCTGGTCGCTTTCGCCGCGGCGCAAACCGTGGGAATCTCGGCGGCGATCTTCTACGCCGCTTCCTACGCAGCCATGAACGTGGGCGCTTTTGCCGTGGTCAGCCACTTCGCGTCGGCCGACGAAAAGTACACCACGCTCGATGACTACGCCGGACTCGGACGCCGCTCGCCGCTGCTGGCAGCCATCCTGACGATCTTCCTGCTCTCGCTGATCGGAATCCCCGTGACGGGCGGGTTCTTCGCCAAGTTCTATGTCTTCTCCGCCGCGCTGCAGGCGAATCTCATCGGCCTGGTGATCATTGGCGTCATGAACAGCGCCATCGCGGCGTATTACTACCTGCGCATCATCATCTACATGTACATGCGCGATGAGCGCGTGGATGCTCCCGTGGCGCGCATTCCCGCCAGTCTCGGGGTTGGGCTGGCGATGTGCCTCATCGCCACCATCTATCTCGGAGTGCTCCCTGGTCGGGTGCTCGACTACGCGATTGAGAGCGCGCAGGACCTGCTGAAATAATTCCTGAAGTTTGTCCGCGGACCGCGGATCAGTTCTTGGAGCTTCAACCAGCGCGGAAGTCTTGGATGTCCTCGCCTTTGCGCCACAACGGCGCCGGCGTTTGCTGGCGCCGCTCCGCCAGCTTCTGGTTGATCGTTTCCACGTCAGCCTTGGACCAGCCGACAGACGAAATCTCGATCTCGCCGCCTGGCGCGATGTAGAAAACCGTGGGTACATTGGTCAGCCCGTACGCGTTGGAGACGGCGTACTTCGCGGGATCGTCGAGCGCCACCGGGAAAGTGACGCCGTACTCGCGCAGGAACGCCTGTGTATCGCGCAGTTTGTTCTGCGAAATGCCAAGGACCGTAACATCGGCGCCTTGATGGGCACGGTACAACCGATCGAGCAAGGGAAACGTATATTGGCAGACCGGACAGCTTACCTTAAAGAACGCCAAGCACAACGGGTCCCTTCTGCAGCGCCTCGTCCAGCGAAACCCGTTTCCCATCCACCGTCGGCAGCGTAAAGCCGGGCGCCAGGATACCCATAGTCAATGCAGCCATCAATCAAACCTCCGAAATGTTTACGACCCTATTCTTAGATTCGGCTCGATCACGTCGCGACTCAACCACCAACCCGGCGCAGCACCTTGCGTGCCAACCCGGTCAGCGGCAACCGTTCCCACTGTTTGCGCGAAAACCAGCGAGCCTTCGCCTTGCACGCTCGGCAAGTCGTCGGGCAGAACTGAGATTACTGACACGTCATAATCCGTATCGGTGATGGAGTGTCGCAGCTTTGCCACCGGCTCGTTGCCATTCCGCCGATCCTCCGGAACGCTCGGCAACTCCCACATGCCGGCCATCAGCGATGCGTCCGCGGGCCGCTGTACCAGAAGGACCGAACCGCTTCTCTCGACCAGCGCATAACGCAGCTCCCTCCGTTTTCGCGGGGCTCGCGGCCGGACTGCCTCGGCGCTGCGAGATTGACACCAGGCGTTCAGCGGACACAGCACGCATTGCGGGGTTCGCGGCGTGCAGAGGGTTGCGCCTAACTCCATCATCGCCTGGTTGAAGTCGCCTGGGCGCTCACGATCGATGAAGCGCTTCCGCTTGTCGCCACGCGGCTTCCCTTCCCTCAGCCCGCCAAACATTCGTCCAAGCACGCGCTCCACATTGCCGTCCACCACGGCAATAGCCTCTCCGAACGCGATGCTCGCAATGGCGGCAGCGGTATAGCGTCCAATGCCGGGCAGCTCACGCCATTCCTCCGCGGTTCGCGGGAAACTCTCCGTGACGCTCTCGCACGATCACCTTCGCCGCCTGATGCATTCTGCGGGCGCGATGGTAATAACCCAGCCCGCTCCAGACCGAAAGCACGGAATTCTCGCGAGCCGCCGCCAGGGCCTGCACATTGGGAAATCTCCGTAGAAATCGCGCGTAGTGGTCGAGCACCGCGGCCACGCGCGTCTGCTGCAGCATGATCTCGGAAACCCACACGCGATAAGGATCGGTATCTCGTCGCCACGGCAGATCGCGGCGAGTCTGGTCGTACCAGGCCAGCAAAGCTGCGTCGCAGTTTCTTCAGGCTTGCCGGGTTGAGGCGAATCTCGCTCTGCTCATGCCGATTGGATTCTAAAGGGGCCCTTACTTTGCCGGTGCGGTGTGCCGGATGAAGAATTGCTCCTTGTCCACATTCGCCGGTACCGCAACATCGAAGAAGCCCACCATCATCTCTTCGTAAGTCTGGCCGCCCCAGGTGACTGTCTTGTTGGGATCGGGATTGTGCGGATTCTCATCCGAGTTGTCGTACCAGGCCACCGCCTGCAACCTGGTTCGGGCCTTCAGGAAGAGAGGCTGCGCCAGCCGATAGCTCAATTGCCAATGAAAATGGTAGTTCACGCGCAGCAACGTCTCGACCGTCCCATCAGGATGAAGGATGTTGTACTCGAACCGCTTGCCGCGCAGGTGCATGTGAGGAAAAAAGCTGAGCAAGATCGCATCGTTCGGCATCGTGCCCGACACTTCGACGCGATAATCATCGGTGCGCGGCGGAATGACGAACGTGTGGTTCGTCAGTTGCAGGGTGAGCACTCGCTGCTTTGGCGGCTGCTTCGCAAATACCAGCCCGATGCTGGTCTGGTCTGACGCAGCGTGACCGTTGGTCGTGTAGTGCATCTGGAAGACCAGGTCCGAACCCGCCGGGACAAACTTCGCCATGCCGTCGGGCCAGCGGTCGGGCTCGCTTCCCGGCGCGTAGACCAGCAGCATGTCGCTGGTGGTCGCGTGGGCTTCGGCGCGCTCCTCCGCATCGGAAAAGCTCGACGGTGTGAACGGCACGCCCACCGGCGCCTTGCGCAGCCAGGTTGAGTTCGGTGGCCGGATGTAAACCACCGCGTGGTGCACATGCTCGCGGCTCGATGGCCGGATCTCCGACATCTGGACCCATTTGTCCTCGGTGAATCCGGTCGGCACGATTTCGTAGGTGTACTCAACATCGCCGGTTGCGGGCAAATTCACCGCCTGCGGCATCTGCACGACCTTGTCGGGCTCCGGAATGTTCCAGCCTTGCGCCCAGTGGCGCGGCGGAGGCGCATCTTTCGGGGAGCCGGCGGGCGCTCCAGCATCGGCCCACGCCGAGATCATGGCGATCTCCTGCGATGTGAGCGATGGATCGTTGGAGAACTTTCCGTAGCGCGGATCGGCAAACCACGGCGGCATCTGCTTCGATTCCGCCGCAAGCTTGATCGCCGATGTCCACGGCCGCGTCTGCTCGTAGGTCACGAACGGCATGGGCGCGATTTCGCCTGGGCGATGGCAGACCTGGCAATGGTCCTGTAAGAGCGGCAGGACGTCCTTATAGAAAGTGGGATGCGTACGTGGCCCGTGCGAGGCGGAAACTGCCTCACCGGATGCGATGCGTGCCTCTCCGGCGCTGCCGAGCAACAAGGTCACCGCCGCAGCCACAATCGCCAAAGCCGTGGCCCGCTTGCCCACAGGTGGAACCGCTCCCCGCCTCAACTGCTTCAAGACCTAAAGACCGGGTTGGCCTTGCGGCTCCTGCAGGTCGTCGGGCGCGCCATGGCGGCGCAGGATTTGCGCCAGGTTCTGCGAAAAAGCCGAGCGCGGCACCACCATGTCACATCCGGCTTCGTGCGCTTTCATCTTCAGCTCACCCTGGACGTGGGAGACGAAGCCGATGATGTTGGTGTCCTTCTTGAGCTTCGACTTCAGTTTGGGGATGGTGGTCAACGGCTTGGCTGCAGCGTTGTTCAGATCGAAGATAATAAGCGACGGCTTGTCGTTGCCGTTCTCGCCCATGCGCTCGTTCAGGTCTTTCTCCGTTTTCACGAACTCGACCTTCACGTTCATCTTGCGCGCCGTCTCCTGAATCTTCGCCAGGAAGAAGAGGTCATCGACGAAGGCAAAGATGCGCGTCGGCTGCTCTTCAGAAGCCACGGGCAACGGTTCGGGATCGGGCGGCACGAACTGCTTGCCGAAGGTCTGTCCTCCGCGACCGCCGCGGCCCTGGCTCATGTTGCCGTTATTGTTGCCCTGGGCGTTGCGATAGCTGTGGTCCATGGGCGCGGTGTAAATGCCGCCGCCGGTCTGGCCCTGCCCAGCGGGCCGCGGCCCTTTGCGGCCGTGACGCTTGGGCGGCCCATGGCGATGTTGTTGTTGCCCGGTATGCTGTGGCGTGGTGTGCGAGACGGGTCCGCGGCGTCCGCGACGCCGTCTGCGTCCCTTCCCGCCGGGCTGCCCGGAGGGAGGATTCGATCCTTGATTCATGCTTCTCTCGTTGTAATTCTTACCCGCAAGATGGCGGGCTCCCACATTTGTGAACCGCTTGTTCCCGGCCGCACACTCGTATTTTTCCGGGTGGTCGGCGCATTTGCGGTTGGATACTTCGCTGAAATCGAATCAGTTGCGTCCGTCTGGCGCGCCTGGAAATCTCGGCGCGAGGAACGCCAGCACGGGAAGTGCGGCGATTGGAGGACGCTTCTATCGTACCCAGCTTTGGGGCCTAACGCAAGCTCAAAAGCTGCTTTTGCTTAAGATGCAATCCACTAGTAACGGGATATTGTTATTTTTGGAGCCTGGGTGGCAGCCACTACCCGCCTTTCGCCGGGCGCCATTCGCTCCCGGGTATTTGCGTTTCGCCAGAACCGGCCCGCTCCAAGTTCCCCACTGACTCCAGCGACCAGACGGTCGGAAGCCGGAAAGCGGAGCTGCCAAAGGCGAACAGCGGATGGCGATCCTCATTTCCTCAACATCTGCCTCGCAATAAAGAACACGTTCGCCGGGCGTTCGGCAAGCCGCCGCATGAAGTACGGATACCACTCCGTTCCAAACGGAATATACACCCGTAGCCCATAGCCCTCGCGCACCAATTGCTGCTGCAAGTCGCGGCGCACGCCGTACAACATCTGGAACTCGTAGGCCGAAGCTGGAATGTTTTCCGCGCTGGCAAATTGTTTCATCTCGCCGATGATGCGCTCGTCGTGCGTCGCGATGCCGTGGTACACACCGCTCTTCAGCAGCGTACGGGCCAGCTTCAGGTAGTTCGCGTCCACGTCGGCTTTCTTGGGAAAGGCAATCCCGGGCGGCTCCTTGTACGCGCCTTTGCACAGGCGAATGCGAATGCGCTCCGACAGCAGGTCGTTCACGTCCTTCTCGCTGCGATACAGGTACGACTGGATGACCGTGCCCACGCGCCCACCATGTCCCGGAAGACGGTGCAGCTCGCGCACGAAATCGAGCGTACGCTGCGTGTAAGGCGAGCCTTCCATGTCCACGCGAACGAAATTGTTGATGCGCACCGCGTGGTCCAGCAACTCGGTGACCAGCCGGAAGGCCAGCTCTTCACTCACGTCGAAGCCCATGTGGGTGAGCTTGAGGCTGATGTTCGCGTTGAGCTTGCGCGACGAAATTGCGTCCAGCATGCCGTGATACAGCTCGGCACTCTGCTTCGACTCGTCGGCGTTGGTGACGTTCTCGCCCAGGTTGTCAATGCTGACGCTCGCGCCCCAACCGTTAACCACCTCGGTGGCGCGGATGACGTCGTCGAGTTGCGTGCCGGCAACAAAGCGGCCGGAAAAGCGCAGCCCGAGCGCCGAGTGCTCAGCGAAGTTGCGAAGTCCTTTACTTTCGGAAAGCCCGATGAAGAGCGACCTTAACATGCCGCCTCCAGGGACCGTGCAGCACGTGTGAGAACTCGTTTCGGGTCATGCCCAAGAAACGAATCGTGCCAATCCAGCCCGCCGCGGCAGGCGGCATGTGTTTTAACCCAGGGCGTAAGGGTCCGTGTGAGAACTGCGTTTGGTTTGCGACAGTGCAATGAAGCGCCAAACAAACCAGCCCCGCAGGGGCGAAATGAGTTTAGCCCAGCACGCAGCCGAAGGCGGAGTGCTGGGTAGAGTGGGAAACGTAATCGAGTCCCTTCAGGGACGACACAGCTTTCAAACACAATCTGTGGGGAAACGGAGTCAAGGCTCCGCGCAACGGAATGGCTCATAGTTTGCTCACGCCGGCTCTGGGGCCGGCTGGGAGTTACATACTTGTGTATCACAGACCTGCGGCTTCAGCTATGAGGCAGGTCACAGTAACGGGGAGATTGAGAGCCGGAGCAAAGACGGTCGGCCTTGCCACGAAACACTCTTCGGCCTGCTGCGAGGACAGTTGGATTCGCATCCGTCCGCCCCTTCTCGACCCACGAGCAACTGCCAAATCGTTAGAAGGCGCAATCGAGTGGAGCATTCGCGGTTCCAAATCGGGAAGGGTTTCTTGCTTCCTCATCTGATTGTTCTTGCTCCAAGCAAAAACCCGCTTGAGAATATAGTCGTAACGCTACGCCTCCCAGGAAAGCGCAGTTCCCCCTTCTGGAAGCCGCACATCCCCCTGAGGCGCAATTAGCGTTGTTCATTTCGGGCCCTTAAGCAACTAACAGCTGAGCCAGAAAAAACAAAATGCAGGAAGTGCATTCAGGCACTGCACATATCCTCCCCTGCATGCCGAAAAGAGGAAACGAAAATGAAAGCAACGCGAATAATCATAACTCTCGCAATCGCAACGTTCATGTGCTGTGCGTTTGCCACGACGGCCTACGCTCAGTCTTACATCAACGCCAACCTTTATAGCGTCCTAACCCCCAGCGATCCCAACGATTACTATCACACTGGTTGTTATGCTCCCATTAACCATAACAACCCTGAGCCCAGTCTGGTTCCGCACAGGGCTCCAGACATGACGTTCAGTGTGCGCACGTTCTTCACTGGGATTCCGCTGGATTTCAATGACGCGTACTGGCAAAACGGTTTCATCACAGAGGTGTGGTTGACACACGGTTCCATTCCCACCTATAACCCCATGGGACTTCCTGACATTGCGCACTCTGCTTTGTCTGGTTACTGCGATCAGTACACAGCTCTGATTGACATCACCGGCTGGGTCAAAGTTGTCACCGGTGAGGTGTTTACATTTGGGGACCCGATTGCTGGGCTGCCCATCGACGACGGAATATGGCTGCAAATCAAGGATGTCGTGGTGTATGTGCAGCAAGATCCGCACAACCCAGGGAACGGAGCCGGATACACAGGCACCTACACAGGGCCGAGCGGTACCTTCCCCTTCCGGCTAATCTATATTGAGAGAAACGGTGGCAGTGCAAGACTGAAGGTATCGCCCAAGTAAGTGCGCGTTGGCTATTGCAACCGATGCTGCAGCACGTACCCCACCCAAGCGGCTTTTGCCTGGGTGGGGTTTTTCATGCTTCGGCGGGAATCAAGAAGGCCGACGGAAAGGCGAATATTACCATCTGGTGACTTTGTGGAAAGCCACCAGGGAGGAGCAGCACCTTTATGAAGAGTACTCGTAGTCGCAGAAGGCCGGTTTCCGCCGAAGCAATTGCCCGGCGCGCCGATCGGGGTGACAACACTTCGGGCTTCTTCACCAACTCCGTACGCATGATGCCTCCCATCCAGCGGGTGAATGTTGACTTTGCCGCCCCGATGCTGAGCGAACTGGACGACGCCGCAAAGGAGCTGAACATCAGCCGGCAAGCGGTGATAAAGACCCTAATCCGCCAGGCGCTTGATCAGCGATGTCTGGCGCGCAAAGTTGTTCCGAGATCGAGGCGAGCATGAGGCTCGACCGGTTGATTTACAGCCGACAGCAGATCCCTCCACTCGGACTAAAGTCCTCGGGTCGGGATGACAAAGCAGTTGTCAGTTGTCAGGAAAGAGTAAACAACGACGACTGGCTGAAAGCTGACAACTGACTACTGACTACTGGCAACTGGCAACTGCTCTCACTCCCACTCAATCGTCCCGGGCGGTTTCGAGGTCACGTCGTACACAACGCGGTTGATTCCCTTCACCTCATTCACAATGCGATTGGAGATCGTCTTCATGACCTCGTGCGGTAGATCAACCCAGTCGGCGGTCATGCCGTCTTCGGAATGCACTGCCCGGATCGCGCAGGTGTAGGCGTAGGTCCGCATGTCGCCCATGACACCCACCGACATCACCGGCAGCAGCACGGCGAAGGACTGCCAGACCTTCGTGTACATGCCGGCCCGCTTGATCTCGGACACCACAATGTCGTCGGCCTCCTGCAGCAATGCGACGCGTTCGGGCGTGACCTCGCCCAGAATCCGAACCGCCAAGCCAGGCCCAGGAAACGGCTGGCGCTGCAGGATCTCTTCCGGCATGCCAAGATCGCGGCCGATCTTCCGCACCTCGTCCTTGAACAGGTCCTTCAGCGGCTCGATCAGCTTGAGCTTCATCACTTCAGGCAAGCCGCCGACATTGTGATGGCTCTTGATAGTCTGCGACGGGCCGCGCACCGAGCGCGACTCAATCACGTCGGGATACAGCGTGCCCTGCACCAGCCACTCGACCTTGCCGTGCAACTGCTCGAGGCGATGCGCCTCTTCCTCGAACACCGCGATGAATTCATTGCCGATGATCTTGCGCTTCTGTTCCGGCTCGATCACGCCCGCCAGTTTGCTCAGGAAGCGGTCGCTCGCGTCCACCGCATCGATGTTGAGGCCCAGCTTTTCGCGCAGGTTCTTCTGCACGTTGACGAACTCGTTCTTGCGCAGCACGCCGTTGTTGACGAAGATGCACGTAAGTTGATCGCCCACCGCGCGATGCACCAGTTCCGCGGCGACCGAGGAATCCACGCCGCCCGAGAGTCCGCAGATCACGCGGCCTTTGCCAACGGTCTGCCGCACGCTGGCGATGGTCTCGTCGATAAAGCTTTGCGGCGTCCAGTTTGGCTTAAGTCCACAGATCTCGAACACGAAGTTGCGCAGGATCTCCGTGCCTTGTGGCGTGTGGTGCACTTCGGGATGAAACTGCACCGCGTACCACTTCTTTCCAGGATTTTGGATTGCCGCAACCGCATTCGACGTCTTGCCAATCAGCTCGAAGCCCGGAGGCAGTTCCATCGCTTCATCGCCATGCGACATCCACACTGCCAGCGGACCCCGCAGTCCCTGGAACAACGCACAATCGGGCTTCAGCAATTCCACCTGCGCGTGGCCATACTCGCGCTTGTCGGCGGCGCGCACTTTGCCGCCCAGTTTGTACACCATGAACTGCAGCCCGTAACAGATGCCGAGCACCGGCAATCCCAGATGCAGCACGCGCTCGTCCGCAGGGGGCGCATCGGCGTCATACACCGACGACGGTCCGCCTGACAGCACAATGCCCGCGGGACGATAGCTCTGGATTTCTTCCAGCGAAGCGGTGCACGGCAGCACGACGGAGAAGACGTTTTGTTCGCGGATGCGGCGCGCGATGAGCTGCGAATACTGCGCGCCAAAGTCGAGGACGACGATCGCTTGGGTTTCCACCATTTACTTTGCCAGACGACGCGAGCAGTGTAAAGGGGGAGTAACCAGTTGGCAATCGGCGGCGTGAAGGCTGGATATTCGTTTAGGAACTCAGGGCTTACGATATGCCTCAGGGCCTAAAGGCCATCCTTTCTTAAGCCGCAGATCGGCACGACTGAAGTCGTGCCCTGATACAAGGCTGTGGCTCTATATAACGAATTTGCAACTCAGGACACTAGCGTCTGGCTGAAACCCCGCGTCCAGCAGTTCTTGCGCGCCCGACTGCTACAATCACATCGAGAAAGTCATGTCCATTCACTCTCCGTTTTGCGACGTCGAGACCGCGCTGGAGGAAATCCGCGCCGGCCGCATGATTGTGGTCATCGACGACGAGGACCGCGAGAACGAAGGCGACCTGACCATGGCCGCCGAAAAGATCACGCCCGAAGCCATCAACTTCATGGCCAAGCACGGTCGCGGACTGGTGTGTCTCGCCATGACCGAGGAGCGGCTGGAATATCTTCGCCTCGGGCAAATGTCGGCGGAGAACACCTCCAACTTCGGCACCGCGTTCACCGAATCCATCGACGCCAAAGACGGCGTCACGACCGGCATTTCAGCCTACGATCGCGCGGAAACCATTCGCGTCGCCATCAATCCATCCACGCGGCCCAACGATCTCGCGCGTCCCGGACATGTCTTTCCGCTGCGCGCCCGCAAAGGCGGAGTGCTGGTCCGCGCCGGCCAGACCGAAGCCTCGGTCGATCTCGCTCGTCTCGCGGGACTGGTTCCCGCAGGCGTGATCTGCGAGATCATGAACGACGATGGCACCATGGCGCGGGTGCCGCAGCTCACCGAGTTCTGCCGCCAGCACAACATGAAGATGCTGACCGTCGCGGAACTCATTCGCTATCGCATGGCGCACGAGCGCTACGTCAAGCGGCTGGCCGAGACGATGGTTCCGACCGCTTACGGCGAATTCCGCATGGTCGCCTACGAGTCGGAGATTACCGGCGACTCGCACATCGCGCTGGTCAAGGGCGACGTGGAAAACGCGGGCGACGAACCGGTGCTGGTGCGCATGCACTCGCATTGCCTGGTGGGCGACGTTTTTGGCGCAAGCTGGTGCGGATGCAAGGACGCGATTGAAGGCGCGATGCGGCGCATCGCGGAAGAAGGTCGCGGCGCGCTGATCTATCTGCATTCGACCTCGAAAGGCTATTCGGTCGAGCGGCTCGGCGAACGCATGACCATCCAGTTCCATCATGAGCAGCGCCTGCCAACCTTGCCGGAAAGCCAGCGCCGCACTCAGCGCGAAATCGGCATCGGCGCGCAGATTTTGTCTGACCTGAACCTCAAGCGCATTCGCCTGCTCACCAACCATCCGCGCAAAGTTGCAGGCCTCGAAGGCTTCGGCATCGAGATCGTGGAGCAGGTTCCTATCTCAGTCGCGGGAAAAGCGTCGGTGCGGTAGTCGCTTTTCGCTGTTCGCTTCCTTTTTCATCCCGAGCGAGGACTGTCATTTCCCTCACGCTGTCATCCCGAGCGCAGCGCAGCGGAGTCGAGGGATCTCTTCGCTCTAGAATTGTCATCCCGAGCGCAGCGCAGCGGAGTCGAGGGATCTGCTGTTCGCTTTTGGCCTCCTCGCGCTTTCATCCCGAGCGAGGACTTTCATTCCCTCACGTTGTCATCCCGAGCGAGGACTTTAGTCCGAGCCGAGAGCCTCGTCCTGAGCTTGTCGAAGGAGACCTGCTTTTCGACACTTGGATAAGTCAAGCACTGCGTGCGCTGGACGAAACACTCCCCTCTAGGTTCCATGTAGAATCAACAACTTAGGCCACGAATCCTCGCAAAATATAGATTCTGTGAGACTTATACGTAAAGTATAGTTAGATAACGACTTAGATGCCAGGAAACGGTATTTTCGCGCCCCAAATGTGTTAGACTAGTTAGTTAAGTTAGATAAGATAACATGCTAGCAAGTGAGACTAAGCTACTGTCGGTGCGACTTCCGGAAGCCGAGAAGCGCCGCATCAAGATCATGGCTGCGGGCCAGGGCGTGACCATACGGCAAGCCATCCATGAGGCGTTCGATGCCTGGGCGTCACAACTGCAATCGCGAGCGCGCACTTCTGACCCGCCGCGCGCCACACCCGCCGGCGCAGGTTCCGATAAGCCACGCCAGGCAAACCCGCCCGCGACACCCAGGCAAGGCCGGCGTTCGGCCGCGGCAAAATCCTCCTCGACACCGGGCGGCGATCAGGCATCCAACGCAGATGCACCTTCGATCGACTGGCTGCTCCGCGCGGACCGCCTGGATTGGTCCAAGTGTGCCGCGGCGCAGAGCGTTCCCGGAGAACGCGGCGACGTCTGGGTTGTCCGCGGAACTCGGGTGCCGCTGGCCAGCATCTTTAAGAGCGTTGCCGAGGGTTACCCGTTTGTGGAAATCCAGGAGGTCTTCGAACTCACTCTGCAGCAGCTCATGGCCATCCTGCAGTTCGCGGCCGAAGGTGCGGCGGCTCACCCAGGTTAACGTCCAAAAGAAGGACGCGAACCTAGGGCACTGGGCCAAAGTGCAATATCTCGCCACATTGCGCAACTGCCAAAGGACCTGAATGGTCAGCGCTTCGGTTCTCCATCCCAAAGATACACGAGCAGCATCGGGCCACCAGCCCCGCCTTAGTAGCACGCAAAGTTGGTGGCCCAGGAGGCTTACCGTTGCCGCACGAAGCCGTGATACACACCGCTCCCGTCAATGTCGTATCCCGTCGTCGCCCCCGACGGGTTGATGCCGAAGGCGTAGGTGCCTTGACCGCTGCTTGTGCCCGCCCCCGGAGCGTCAAACGTGGTGATGGTGCCGTCGCGGACGCGCAGGAAGCCGTGACGAACATCGCTCGCGTCAGTGTAGACTCCCGTGATCGTACCTGCCGGGTTGATGCTTTCAGGGAAGGTGCCCTGAAGGCTGCCTGTGCCCGCGCCCTGAACATCGAAGGTGGTGATGGTGCCGTTGCGAGCGCGCAGGAAGCCATGATATACGTTGGCAGCGTCTCCGTAATTTCCCATGACCACACCTGCCGGGTCGATGTCGTTGGGCTGTGTGCCGTTGAGGTCGCCCGGGACGTCGAACGTGGTAATGGTACCGCCAGCAGCGCGCACGAAGCCATGACAGTTGGTCGCGTCACAGTAGGCTCCCGCGATCGTCCCGACCAGGTTGATGCCGTAGGGTGCGGTATATACGGAGCCCGTGGGATCGAATCCGGTGATAGTGCCGTCAGGAGCGCGCACGAAGCCGTGACTCACATCGCTCGAATCAAGGTAGTATCCCACGATCGCCCCTGACGGGTTGATGATGTTGGCGTTGCCAAAGGGGAAGGTGCCTTGACCGCTGCTTGTGCCCGCCCCCGGAGCGTCGAACGTAGTGATGGTGCCGTCGGCAGCGCGTACGTAGCCGTGAGACACACTGCTCGCATCATCGTAGTATCCCGCAATCGTCCCCTCTGGGTTGAGGCCGTAGGCGCGCGTGCCCTGGAAGGGGCTTGTGCTCGCGCCCGGAGCGTCGAAGATAGTGAAGGAGCCGTCGCGACTGCGCAGGAAGCCGTGGCGCACATCGTTGGCGTCGCGGGTAAATCCCACACTCGCGCCCGATGGGTTGATCGTACTGCTAATCGTGCCCTGGCCAGTGGCTCCGTTTGTGCCCGCGCCAGGGGCATCGAACGTGATGATGGTGGCTTGGTGATCGGGGTTGTCTTTCGCGGATAGTTGAAGCGTGATCGCCAAGCTGGCGACAACCCACAACAGGACTGTCCATTTCGACTTGCAGGTTTCCATATGCTGCTCCTTTATTGAATTCCGAAATTCCCTTCCCCGGTTTAGAATCTGGGCTCGGGTGCGACTTTTTGAACTGCATCCATCGCCCTTGCTGGCAGAGTGCGCTGCTTGCGGTCTTAGAGTCCTTTCAAAGTTCTAACAAACTTCTTTGAAAGTTCTTGGCAGCCTGTATGAACTTGCAAACCAAGCACTTCTATTGCCTTCGGTCCCTTTCGCTTGGACTTGGAGAAGCGGGTGTTGGTGCGCGACGGCGCGCCTGTCGCCCTGGCTCCCAAGGCCGCCGAAACTCTGCTCGTGCTGGTCAGGAACGCGGGACGGCTGGTGGAAAAAAATGAGTTGATGGCCCAGGTCTGGCCCGACGCCTTTGTGGAGGAAGGGAACCTCAGCCGGAACGTCTTTGTGCTTCGCCAGCTATTGGGCCAATGGGATGGCGGGCGCGAATACATCGAGACCGTGCCCAAGCGCGGTTACCGCTTTGTCGCGCCGGTTGAGGAGGTCACCCATGCGGAAGTTCCTCTACAGCCGAAGCCATCCGTTGAGACAGGTCTGCAGTCGGGTCCGTCCATTAGCGCAAGCCTGATTGGCAAGAAAGTCTCCCACTACCGAGTGCTGGAGGTCATCGGCGCGGGAGGCATGGGGCTGGTTTACAAGGCCGAAGACCTCAAGCTGGGCCGCCAGGTGGCCTTGAAGTTCCTGCCGGAAGAGTTGGTAACGGATGCAGCCGCGTTGCAGCGCTTCGAGCGGGAGGCGCAGACGGCATCCTCCCTGAACCATCCCAACATCTGCACCATCTACGAAGTCGAGGAGCACGAAGCCCAGCCCTTCCTCGTGATGGAACTGCTGGAAGGCAAGACGCTGCGCGAGCGCCTGGCCTCATCCGCAGCAATGGCTGTTCCTCTCGATGAGTTGCTGAGCATCGCCCTTCAGATTTGCGATGGATTACAAGCGGCGCACGAGAAGGGCATAATTCATCGCGACATCAAGCCCGCGAACATCTTTCTGACCAGCAAGGGTGTGGTGAAGATTCTGGACTTTGGGCTGGCGAAGCTGGTGGTGGAAGCGCCAGCGGTGGAAGCGCCGGGCTTTAGCCCGGCGAAAGACGATCATTCTTCTAATTTGTCATCCCGAGCGGAGCCGCCCGCATTTGGCGGCGGAGTCGAGGGACCTGCTGTTCCTTCTCCACACGAAAAAGCAGATCCCTCGACTCCGTGCCCGCCCGGCCGCGAAGACGCGGCCGGAGAAGAACGCGGGCACTCCGCTCGGGATGACAATTCAAGGGTTGTTGACGGCGCGCCTGAAGCCGCGCCCCTTCACCCCGTAACCCCTGCTGACGCCACTCTCACCCGCACCGGGGCCGCCATGGGCACGGCGGGCTACATGTCTCCCGAGCAGGTGCGCGGCGAGAAGCTCGACGCACGCACCGACATCTTCTCCTTCGGACTGGTCCTCTATGAGATGGCGACTGGCCAGCGCGCTTTCAGCGGCGAGACGGCCGCCGTCGTGCACGATTCCATTCTGCACAACTCACCAGTTCCAGTGCGTGAGCTGAATTCCACGCTGCCGGCAAGACTGGTCACGACAATCGACAAATGCCTGGAGAAGGACCGCGCGCAGCGCTTTCAAAGCGCGGCCGAGGTTCGCAGAGCTTTGGAGGATGTGAAGAGGGGGACGGAAAACAAAGTCCCAAGACGCATGCTTGCCGCATGGTCAGCCGGCATTCTGGTTCTTGTGGCGCTCGCGGTGGTCGGCTTGTTTATGCGCCGGGCCTCTCACGCCCCCCGCCTGGGCGCAAGCTCATCTTCCCGGCAGGTGCGTCCCCTGACTGAAAGCGGCAAATCATACCGAGTGGCCGTAACTCCTGATGGCAGCTACATCGCCTACGTGAAGAAAGAAGCCGATACGTATGAATTGCGTCTGCTGCAGGTCGCCACCGAGCGCGACCTGCAGCTTCTTCCCGGAGCGCCTCAGCGAATCCATAGCCTCCACTTTTCCCGGGATGGCAACTTCCTCTACTTCCTGCGTGTACTGGATCCGTCGAAGGATCCCCATACCTCAGGAGTATTTCGAATCGGTACTCTTGGCGGACCAGTAACCACTTTGGCCACGGATGCCCGCCCCGTTTCTGACCGCTACAACAGCGTTACGGTGTCGCCCGATGGGAAGCAAATAGCCTATATCGCCCAAACGGCGAGCGAATCTATCATCGTGGCGATCGACGCCGACGGCTCTAACCGTCGCGTGCTTGCCAAGAGTCCCATCGAGCAGTCCTTCTGGTATATCGAATGGTCGCCTTCGCAGGACACTCTGGCTGCGGTTACCGCTGGCAAGGACGATATGCAGTTGTTCAGGGTTGACCTGCCCAGCTGGCTCAATGCGAGACCTGAGCGGCCCAGGGCTGGGCGATCGGTCAGCCTGCGTGGAGTTCCGATGGTGCTACCATTTTCGCGCCCGCGTCGCCTCCTAATGTTAGCAGTCCGATCAGCAGATATGGGCATTTGACGCACGTACCGGAGCTCACCGGGACCTAACGTCAAGTTGGATGGGGTATTCCGAGCAGACCCTTTCCGCGACGGCTAATGATGACTTAGTCGCCAACTCGGTTGCTGAAGAGACAAATCTTTCGGTGACAGATCAGTCGGGCCAGCCCTATCCGCTCCCTGTCTTGCGAGGTGAGGGATCAGACGCCGTGATCTGGGTGGACAACCGGATCGTGACTGGCAACGCGACTGAGATGGTGGTGCATGACCCAGATGGTCGCAATCCCACCAAGCTTCGGTCTTACTCATCACTTTACCGGCAGCTGGCACGATGCGGCCCCGGCAATGTTGTTTATTGGGCCAATGACGCCAAGCGCCACTCCCACATTGCCCGCACCGACATCACCACTGGATCGTCGTCCGCGCTAACGGATGGCCCTGACGACGCTCAACCCACATGTACCGCCGACGGTTCCACTCTGGTGTTTGTTCATTGCTCGGACAAGGGGGACAATTGCGCTCTCACCCGCAGATCTCTCGATTCCGGACAGTCACGTGAGCTGTACCAATTCGATCCAGCCGACAACAACGTTTCGGGGGACCCGAGCCCGAGCGTTTCTCCAGACGGGAAAAGCGTCTTGTTCTGGAGATACACTCCTGCTCAAGATTCTTACGAGTGGGCGGCGATCATTCCCCTCGCTGGAGGAGAGGTGAAGAAGGTTAGAATGCCAGTCCCTGCCAGCCAGTTCGTCGGCCAGGGCACGTGGGGCGCGTTCCGATGGGCCGCAGATGGCAAGTCTATCCTGTTTCGCCGAAATGAAAGCGGAGTCGAGAACATCTGGTCGGTGCCGCTCGCTGGTGGCGCTCCCAGGAGAATCACGAATTTCGATTCCGACCAACTCATCTTCGCGTTCGATGTGTCCCCGGAGAATCGCCTCGTCATCTCACGCGGCAACTGGGTAAGCGACGTGGTCCTGATTAAGAACGTGAGAGAAGGAGCGGGCCAGCCACCAGCAACCGCTAATTAGTGAGCTGTCGAGCCATGTTTTGTGACGCCCCTGCGGGCTGAGGGATGCCGGGGCTGAAGCCCGCGAATCACGGAGCGCGAAGTCGCTGGGCTAAAAGCCCAGCGCTTCCGCCGAAATATCCCCAGCACTCCGCCTGCGGCTGCGTGCCGGGCTGGACTAATTCCGTCCCTTCGGGACTCTATCTTCCGCGATTCCAGATCGCTTCTCCCATGGCATTTCGGTAGTTGAGCACTGACGCAGACTCTTCCGTTCTGGCTGAACTCGCTGGGCTAACGCCCAGGGCTTCCACCCGACTGATACCCGAAGACGAGAGACGATCCTGGTTCGCTGAGCAACAGCACGAGTCCGCCGCCCATCTAAAACATCTAAAATGCTCATATGAGGTCAATGCGGTGGCGCCCTTGGGCGCTCATCCCTCCGAATACAGCCTGATGACATACAGTTGCGCTGGACCGCTTCAGGGGCCGGCACTTGCAACGAGGAGGCAGGAGTATTTCATGAGTCTGGGAATCAGAAAGTCAGCGTGCGCCCTTGCGGCCGTGCTTTGGGTGGTGACGCTCAGTCAGGCACAGCAAGTTCAGCCACAGGCGGCGCCAACGCCGCAGACGGGAACGATCATCGGGACGGTGCTCGACGCAACCGGCGCCACCGTCCCGAACGCGACCGTGGTTTTGCAGGGACCCAACGAACATCGCACCCTGGTTACCGGGGAGAACGGTTTTTTCCAGTTCGACGGTATTAATCCCGGGACGCCCGTCCGGATCCTGGTTAGTGCCTCCGGCCTTACAAATTGGGCCTCGAACCAGATCGTACTCCAGCCCAGGCAATCCTTCGTCGTGACCGACATCCGGCTCACCGTCCCACGCGTTCTACAGTCGGTGAATGCTGTTACCCAGGAGCAAGTCGCAACCGAACAGGTCAAAGTTCAGGAGCAGCAGCGCGTTCTCGGTGTGATACCTAACTTTTACGTGACCTATGAGCACAACCCTGCGCCGCTAACGCCGAAGCTGAAGTTTCAGCTTGCCTTGAAGGCGCTGACCGACCCGGTCACGATTGGGGGATTCGGCCTGAACGCCGCAATCTATCAGGCGGTCGACTACCCGAACTACGGTCAGGGAGCAGCCGCGTATGGTCAGCGTCTGGGCGCCACGTTTGCCGGCGGCTACTCCAAGATTTTGCTGGGCGACGCGGTCTTTGCCTCCCTGCTGCACCAGGACCCACGCTACTTTTATCAGGGTACGGGCACAACGAAATCTCGCGTTCTGCACGCTTTGGCGACTCCGTTTATCACCCGAGGAGACGACGGCCATCGTGAGATCAATTATTCGAACATTCTGGGCGACCTGGCCTCCGGCGCGATTG
Source organism: uncultured Acidobacteriaceae bacterium (assembly GCA_963831675.1). Taxonomy (GTDB): domain Bacteria; phylum Acidobacteriota; class Terriglobia; order Terriglobales; family Acidobacteriaceae; genus Bog-257. The sequence goes on along the minus strand of CAWHRM010000009.1, from coordinate 58,146 downwards.
CAAATGCCTACTATCCCAGCCAGGACCGTGGCGCGGGGCTGGTGGCCCGGAGCGCGTTGATTGGCGCCGGCGGCCGTATGGCGCTCGGACTCATCCAGGAGTTCGTACTACACAAGTGGACGTCTGGACACTCCAATCATCCCTGATTGTTGCGCTGTCACACGCCAGCGATCGCGGGACGCGAGCCGCGGCTGCGGGCTGCGAATGGCAAAATGGGCCGTTAGGGCGAACTTCCGCTCGGGTTTCCGTCGACAGTTGAGAGGCAGGCATCCACTTCGGAATAAGTGGACACTTCAAAGCAGCGCCAAATGTTCACGCGAGTGCGTTGGAATTATTGCCAAGACACTCTTCCCACGGATGGTCAGCGATATAGTCTCGACGGGGGACGGGGCGCCCGCTTGTTCGCTCCATTCCACTTCCATGAACAATCTTTCGCAAAAGCTCACCGATACAGAACTTGACCGCCTACAGGAACTGCTCCTCCGATCACATGGCGAAGACGCCATGAATCTGGAGGAGGTTGACGGTTTCTTTGCCGCCCTCATCTGCGGTCCGGAGAGCGTCCCGCCCAGCGAGTACCTGCCAGAGATCTGCGGCCTGGAATCGAGTGATGCCGACTTCGCGTTCGACAATCTGGAGGACCTTCAGGAGTTCCTGGACTTGCTCATGCGTTACTGGAACAACATTGTCCATACCCTGTCCTCCGGCGAGATATTTCTGCCGATGCTGCTGGAGGGCGACGATGGCATCTGCCATGCCAACGATTGGGCGTGGGGGTTTATGCGGGGCGTCGAGATGCGGCGTAAGGCGTGGATGAAATTATTCAATGATGAGGAACATGGCGGCCCGCTGATACCGATTCTGGCGTTATTCCATGAACACGATCCTGATCCCGAGATGCGCCCTTACGAGGAGCCGGTCAGCACGGAACGGCGTGAAGAGTTGATTGTGGGGGTGGCGGCCGCGGTAACGATCCTTTACAAATATTTTGCTCCTGATCGTCGCGGGGCTGCAACGGCCCTCAACGAAGTTGCGCCGCGTCGCACACAATCGAAAACCGGCCGCAACGACCCGTGTCCGTGCGGTTCGGGCAAGAAGTACAAACGCTGCTGCGGCCAAGCCACCGTCCACTAATAGGTGACAGCTTAGTTCGGTTTGCGGGGGACAATCTCCTCTTCGCGGATGAAGAACTGGGCAGAGCACTTTTCGGAGCCGCAGATGACGGGCAGCAGGCCAGCGATCTGCTTGCGAGTGACCAGGCCGAGCTGGCCACACGAGGGGCACGACAGCACCGCCCAGTAGGGATCTTCCTTTTCGCCGACCTCGCCGGCGTTTTCCAGCACGAAAATGGTTCCGGGCTGCATCTGTTCGGGGATCCACTCGCTCAGGACGCTCAGTTCTCCGGTCATGTGCCCTCCTTCGGACCTAAGAAGCCCTACGACGTCGTACGTTAGGATGACGAACGGAACGATTGCGCTTACCCGGGGTCGATTCGTTCCAACCAGCGGGAACGGCGCGTTCGCCGGGGCTGAAGCCCATGAAGATCTGCGACCTTGATGCCGGCCGAACGGCCAGCTCTTCCCGGTCTCCGCTTTGAGGAGTCTTTTTGCGCTCGAGCGGGTGCAGGATTCGCTGAATGGTGTCACTCAGGCACACCGAAAGCATTGGCTGGCGGGCGTTCTTGAGCAGGTCAACCACGGCGCGGGCAGAATCTTCCAGATAAATGTGACGGCCATCGGTCAGCAGGTGGTACTCGGACGCGGCGGTGACGGTCTCGACCAGGCGTTTGCCCAGCTCCTTCTGCAGGAAGCGGATGACGAGACGGATTTTCTGCAGCGGAAAGCCGCGCCGGCGGAGGTCGCAGATGACGGCCACCTCGGCCAGGTCGTCAAGCGAATAGATGCGTTTGTGCCCTTCGCGCGATGGGACCACGATGCCGCGCTCGTCCCACCATTGGAGCTGGCGCGCCGTGATTCCCGTCAGTTCGACGACCTGGTTCGAGGTGAAGGCCGGTTGCATGGTTTTTGCGAGCCGAAACAAATCCCACAAGAAATGTTTCAAACATCATAGTGCAGGCGCGTGCAGTGTCAAGATGAATTATTCATCACGACGGTAACTATTTGATGAAGGTGGGAATAATTTGCAGGATTGTAACTCGGGGAAACTCTGATTAAGGCAGTCGGAGGTCCCTCAGGGGCTAAAGAGGGTGTGTGAGAACTGTGCCGCCCCTACGGGGCTCAGATCAACTTCCCCCTCTACCCAGCACTCCGCCTTCGGCTGCGTGCTGGGCTAAGACTGAACCGCCCCCTTGGGGCTAGTTTTCCACACGCTCGTTCCACTGTCGCAAACCAACCGTAGTTCTCACACATCCCCTAAAGGCCGTCCCCTTCAAGGAACTGGTCTGATCAGAGTTTCCCCAGGTTGCGCGACGATCGGCCCGTCTCGAATCCCACATTCCGGTGTTCTGGCGGGTCGGTGCTTTCGCGCGTCTTGCGTCGTTCAGGCACATTCATCACAGCCCAGTGTGAGCCTCGCACTATCCCGCGCTCTGTGCCGGCTGGAAGATGAAGAGTACGCCATCAGCCGCAAGCTGACTGCCGGCAATCGATCTGGAGGTCATCCCGTGGAGCCATTCCGTTATCACGTCTTCGTTTGCACGCAAGAAAAAGCTGAAGGAGTTCCCTGCTGCTCGGCTGCAGGCTCGTCCCGCGTTCTGAATGCCCTGCACACCGAGCTGGGCGCCAAAGGTCTCTCGGACGACATTCAGGTTTCGAGCTGCGGCTGTCTCGGCATTTGCGACAGCGGCCCGGTGATGATCGTTTATCCCGAAGGCGCGTGGTACACCAAGCTGACGCCCAACGATGTGTCGGAGATTGTCGCTTCACACTTCCAGTCCGGCAAAAGGGTCGCGCGATTGGAGCGCGCCGACTCCGCGGAGATGAAAGCCGAGATCGTCGATCATCGCAACAAATACCTCGCCATGTTGAAGGCGAAGGATGCCGCCGGCGTGCTGCCTGATGACGTGTACGAACTGATTCGCGGATTCATGCCGAGCCGCGTCATCCTGACCGCACTGGAGCTGGACGTGTTCACCGCCGTGGGCAAGGGAGCGACGGCGAGACAGATTGCCGCAAAGATCCAGACGGCGGTGCGCGCGACGGAGATGCTGCTGAACGCTCTGGTCAGCCTGAAGCTGCTGGAAAAGCGCGATGGCGTCTACACCAACACGCCGTTGTCGGCACGATTCTTTGTCGAGGACACGCCGGACAGTGCGCGCTCCGCGCAACTGCATACTGCGAACCTGTGGAAGCGCTGGTCGACGCTGACCGAAGCCGTGCGTGCCGGAACGGCCGTGGCTCCACGTAGCGAGAACGGCTCGGTGAATGCCTTCATCGCAGCCATGGACCATACCGCTCGCGCACGGGCGCGCGCCGTGGTGCAGGCCGTCGAGGTCAACGGCAGCAAACGCATGCTCGATCTGGGCGGAGGCTCCGGGGCGTATTCCATCGCGTTTGCCAAGGCTGCACCAAATCTGCAGGCAGAAATTGTTGACCTGGCCGAAGTGCTACCGATCACGCAGGAGTACATTCGCAAGGCGGGCTTAACGGATCGCATTCGTACACGCGCCGGCGACATGCTGACCATTCCGCTGGAGAATGGCCGCTACGATCTGGTGCTGCTGTCGGCGATTTGCCACATGTACTCGCCGGAGGAGAACCGGCAATTGTTCGAGCGTGCTTATGCCGCGCTGGCGCCGAAAGGACGGCTCGTGGTGTCCGACTTCATTCTGGAGCCAGACAAAACCGCGCCACGATTTGGCGCGCTGTTTGCCTTGAACATGCTGGTCGCCACGTGCGCGGGCGCAAGCTACAGCGAGCCGGAATATGAAGAATGGCTGAAGGGGGCGGGATTTGCCGAAACCAGGCGCGTGCGCCTTCCCGGTCCGGCAAACCTGATGATCGCGACCAAGTAGAGCTGCCAAAGATCGCAAGCAAAACGGTTCACAACCCTTGTCAACTTTCGGCTTGCGCAGGACAGATCGGCGAAGGATCAAGATGCAGCTTCAGTCCTTCACCAGCGTCCAATCTGCACATCCTTGCCAGCTCGAAGAGAATCGTTCGCGCCAGCCGCCCTCGCGGTGCGGCTACTTGTTGCAGCTCTGGCTATCCACCGCTACGTCCATCGCCGTCATTTGATCATGCTTTTTGACCTCGGGACCGGAGACAGTGACGGTGTGGCCAACGTAGGATGCCAGATCAACGTATTGGCCTTCTTTGATTTTCCAGGTTGTTCCGTCCTGCCCTATGAGTTTGTACTGACCACCGCTTCCACTTTCAAGGCAGCCGGTCACGGCCTGATCGCGTTTAGGGGTGGTGTTCTTTGCGTTGGCTACCACTGGGGAGCCGGCAAACGCGAAGAGCATCATGATTCCAATTGCAACTTTGACTTTCATCTCGTCCTCCAAACCTTTCGCGCCCCTGTATTACTCGACGGCGATGATTAGAAAAATGGTTGTTTTCGTTCAGAAAAAATTGATGGATTTCGACACGCAGAGCCCCTAACCAGATACCGCCCGCCTGGCGCCTGGCGTTTGGTTTGGCGAGCTATCATAGACAACAGGAGGTATGTATGTCCCCGAGCGCCCAGCAGTTCACGCGCCGTGAGCTGATCGCAAAGGCTGCAGCCGTCACCACCGCAACGCTGATTTCACCTACCGTGCTTCTCGCAACCCCCGAATCCAAAGAGCCGGAAGTCACCGCCACCGAGGACCTGATGCGCGAGCATGGCGTGCTTCGCCGCGCGCTGCTGGTGTATAGCGAAAGCATCCCGAAGATCAGGAGCAACGCCGCGTCGCTTGACGCCGGCGCGCTATATCGCACCGGAGTTTTGTTTCGCGATTTCGGCGAGAACTACCACGAGAAGATGCTGGAAGAAGAGCACATCTTTCCGGTAGTGCGGAAGGGCACGGGAGAGGCCGCCAAGCTGGTGGACATCCTGCTGGCGCAGCACGCGCGCGGCCGCGAGATTACCAGCTATTTGCTGGCGGTGACCAAGAATGGCCGCATCGCGACCGCCAACGCCGAAGCCGCTGGCGCGCTCGCTGGAGGCGTTCGTTCTGATGTATCGCAATCACGCAGCCCGCGAAGACACGGTCGTGTTCCCCGCCTGGAAGACGCACTTCACCAACAAGCAGCTCGACGAGTTGTCCGATCAATTCGAAGACATCGAGCACAAGATGTTCGGCAAGGACGGCTTCGACGATGCGGTGGAAAAGATCAGCGCCATCGAGACGACGCTGGGCTTCGGCGACCTGAGCCAGTTCACCGCGCCGCCTCCGCCGGCGGTCAAGGGGTAGGGTGGTTGTAAGATTGCCGTGCGCGGGTAGAGCGGGCCTTCAGGCCCGCGTGTGCGAGCGCGGTCTTGTTCTGCTTCCGCCGCTGAGGTCATACGACCTCAGCGGCGGAAGCGGGTTCTGTTTGTCGCTGTCGACGCGGGCCTGAGGGCCCGCTGCTCTAACAGGCTGCTGAAAAAGTGCGAAACGCAGCTCCCTCGCGGGCTGAGGCCCGCGAGGGATGACAAAAATAAAGGGCTTACCGGCGCGTCTAAAGACGCGCCCCTTCAAATCAAGTCTGTCAATAGAGTTTTTTAGCAGCCTGTTAAGCAATGACAAAGATAAATGACCCTCGCTGGACAGCGCGCGCGTCAAAGGCGCTGCTGCTGGTTCGCCTTCTGGTGGGCTGGGTATTCGTGTCGGAAGGCATTCAGAAGTTCCTCTTCCCCGCTCAACTCGGTGTGGGGCGGTTCGAGAAGATCGGCATTCCTGCGCCGCATTTCATGGCGCCGTTCGTGGGAACGGTGGAAATCGTCTGCGGGACGCTGCTGTTGGTTGGCCTGTTCACGCGGCTGGCGGCGGTTCCGTTGCTGGCGGTGATTCTGGTTGCGATCGCCACCACCAAGATTCCGATGATCGCCAAAAGCGGCATGTGGAGCATGCTGCACGAGGCACGCACCGACTTCAGCATGGTGCTGGGACTGGTCTTCCTGCTGATCACCGGCGCGGGAAGCTGGTCAGTCGATGCGCGCCGACAAGGCCCGTGAGTGCGTCGCCGCTGCGCGGCTGAAGCCCATTTGGGATGACAAAAATGGACAACGTATCGGCACGACTGAAGAGCCTTCTGAAAAAGTCATGGGAGAGGCAGGTTCGGGTAGTGCGGCGCTTCAGCGCCGCATCAACCAACGGGTCAGACCGTGGCCTTTAGAGGGTGTGTGAGAACCGTGCCGCCCCTACGGGGCTCAGATCAACTTCCCACTCTACCCGGCACTCCGCCTTCGGCTGCGTGCTGGGCTAGCTAGCTAGACAACCGCCCCCTTGGGGCTAGTTTTCCATACGCTCGTTCCACTGTCGCAAACCAACCGTAGTTCTCACACACCCTCTTCAGGCCCCCGAGGTCCCTGCCCCCAGGTCGCTAAGACCTGCGCATTTCGCTGGTTTGGAGCGAAGTACCTCAGCGGCTTTCATCGATTCCTCTTAACGCGGGCCTGAAGGCCCGCACTACCCGACCTGCTGCCAGCATGGAGTTTTTCAGCAACCTGTGAAGTCGTGCCCCGATACAAAACGCTCTCACTGCGATTCTTGCCGCAACCTGCGAGGTTCCCAGGGGCACTACCCGCGCATCATGCTGTAGGTTACCGGCCCGTACCGGGCGCCACGACAAAGCGGCGGAAGAAGCTGTTGCTCTGCCACTGCGGACGCTGCGAATCATTCGCGACCTTCACTGTCAGGGCCTGCACAATGTCTTCAAACTTGCCGGCCGCCGCCAGATCGACAGGCTGGTTCACGTCATCCGAGGGCGCATGATAGCGCTCGGTGAGCCATTTCTTGTGCGGTCGCCGCCTCCGGCGAACCCGGCTTGAAGCCCACTCCCATGGCTAAGGACGGAATTCCCTGCTTGATAAAACTGTACTGATCGCTGCGGATGAAGGAGTTTCGCAGCGGCTCCGGGTCGGGCTGCACCTGCACGCCTTCCTGCTGGCCAACCTCACGCACCATCGCGCCGAGGCTCGACTCGTCGAGTCCATACACGGTCAGGATTTTCAGCGGGTAGATGGGCAGGAACATATCGGTGTTGATGTCGGCGACCATCGAACCCTTCGGCACCGTCGGATTGGCGGCAAAATACTTCGACCCGAGCAATCCCTTCTCTTCGGCGGTGACGAACACGAACAGCACGGACCGCTTCAGTTTGGCTTGCGAATGTTGCAGAGAGTTTGCAATGTCGAGCACCAGCGCCGATCCTGATCCGTTGTCCATGGCGCCGTTGTAAATACGATCGCCGTTGATAGGCTGGCCGATGCCGAGATGGTCCATGTGCGCCGACAGGACGACGTACTCATCCTTCAGCTTGGCATCGGCGCCGGGCAGTTTGGCGATGATGTTGTCGGATTCGACATCCGTCTGAATGACTTGGGTGCGCGCCTTGATGCTGGCGGTCAGGGGAAAGCGCGGCAGTTCCTTGCGCTCCTTGGCGAGATCGGCAAGCTGCTGAAACTTGTAAGGCGAGCCCTCGAATAGCTTGCCAGCATCGGCGGGGTTGAATACCACCAGCAACTTGATGCCTTGCGACTCGTTAAGGGCGGGGTCAGCCAGCGCCATGCTGGGACGAGTACGCGACAGGGTCATGCGGCTCCAGGGAATGTCCATGGCAGCGGGGTTGGGAATGGAAATCACGCCGACCGCGCCAGCCTCGCGCAGGGCCTTGCTGCGCTCACTCATCGACTGGTAGTGGGACGCAAGCGCAGACGGCATATCCGATGGAGATCCTGAGATGATCACGGCCACTTTCCCTTTCAGGTCGAGGCCGGCAAAATCGTCATACTCCTTCTCGGGAACGTGCAATCCGTAACCAGCAAAGACCAGCGGCGCGTCCACTTGCGGAGCGAGATCGACGCGGGTGCTGAACATCGCGTCCTGGCCAAGCACCAGCGGCTCGTCCTTACCATTGCGAACCAGCGCGAGGCTGGAGCCGGATTCGTCAATCTGCCGGCTAATCAACTTTACTGGCTGGTAGAAACCATTGCTGCCGGCGGGCTGCAAGCCATCGCTCTTGAGTTGGTCCACGATATAGGCAGCCGCCTTGCGCAGACCTTCACTGCCGGTCTCGCGGCCTTCCATGTCGTCGGCGGCGAGTACTTTGACATAGTCCCACCAACTCTTGCCATCGAAATTAGACGCGGTTGCGGCGGGAGCGGTAGAGTTCTGGGCAAAGAGTGCGGCGGACAGGAGCAGGAGAACGGCGAGACGCTTCAGCATCGGGATTTACCTCATGTATTTGAAATGGCATTCTCGCGCATGGAGGGTGGCGGATTCAAGGGCGAGCGGTGCCGCAAGGCGTCGCGGGCCGGCCGCGCATGCGGTAGGAACAGCCTGTGAATTTCGCAGGAAAATCTCATTTCCATAGCTACCATCCGTCCTTGAATTTGTGGCATTATGGCTGGGCCAGCACGCGGCGGAGCGACCGTGGCGTAGTTCGGGAAAGCTTGTTCAACGAAATCGGAGGACAGTGTAATGCAAATGCGCATCCCTTCCCTACTGCTGCTGGCTTCCTGTCTGGCATTGGTTGCTCCGGCTCATGCCGACACCCTCTATAAGAATGGACCGGTCAATGGCATTTGCGACATCGAGCAATGCATGGTAGATGCCTGGACCATCAACTTTGGCTACGTCGTCAGCGACTCCTTCACCATCAGCTCGGCGTCGACCATCCAGGGCTTTAACTTCGCGTTCTGGCTGCTTCCGGGCGATGTTCTGACGTCAGTGGACTGGACCCTGGGGACATGCGCGTCTTGTTCCGACATAGCTCAAGGGACAGCTTCTGGTGCCAATCTCAGTACGTCTTTTATGAGCACCAACCAGTACGGGTACAACATCTGGGCTATTGGCGTCACCGGGCTGAATGTTCCGGTGGGCAGTGGCCCCCCAGACAGCTACTGGCTCACGCTGGCGAACGCTGTCGCGCCTAGCGGCGATCCGGTGTACTGGGACGAGAACGGCGGGCCCTCGATCGGGTGGACAGACTGTATTCAAAATGGCCAGGGCTGCATTCCCTCGGAATCGTTCAACATCGTCGGTACTTCGGCGGGAGGCACGACTCCCGAACCCGGCAGCATCACTCTGTTCAGCACTGGCCTGGTCGGCCTGGCGGGTGTGTTGCGCCGCACGGGTCGTCATTCCTAGCCTGGTTTGTTTGCGGCTGAATTTGTTGCGGTGTTAGACTCTGCTCATCTGCCGAACTGAGCGGGAGTAACTCAGTGGTAGAGTCACGGCTTCCCAAGTTGAGCCGGTTTGCGGGCGTCAGCCCGCAGGCGAAATCCCGAGCGCAGCGAGGGACCTGATCTTTGCGGTCTTGAGCGGGAGTAGCTCAGTGGTAGAGTCACGGCTTCCCAAGTTGAGCCGGTTTGCGGGCGTCAGCCCGCAGGCGAAATCCCGAGCGCAGCGAGGGACCTGATCTTTGCGGTCTTGAGCGGGAGTAACTCAGTGGTAGAGTCACGGCTTCCCAAGCCGTTGGTCGCGGGTTCGATCCCCGTCTCCCGCTCCAGAATCCGTTGTCAGTAGTCAGAGAACCTATCCTACAAAATCGCTTTGTATCAGGGCACGGCTGAAGTCGTGCCCTGATACAAACCGTAAAGACTTATGGCATTCGTTCCACTCTCTTAAGTAAGCAGAAATCAGCCGCAGATCCCTCGACTCGGACTAAAGTCCTTGCTCGGGATGACAAAAATAAGAGGCTTGGGACGCTGGCCTGAAGGCCAGCTCTACCCGAAATCGCGTTCCCACAGCGTCTTTACGCCGCCAGTCCTTCCTTTTCCCGCATAAAGCTTCGGCCGCGTTTCTCCTTGCCGAATATCAAGAGCAGGGACAAGCCGGCCATCACGACCAGCTCAAATGCGGTGAGTGCCCAGGGATACCCGAGGCGGTCACGCAGCGCGAATTCGACCGTGGGAGTCGAGGCGGCCAGCAGGATGCCCACCTGATAGGTGAAGCCGGGCAACAACCCGCGAATGGCATCCGGCGAAAGCTCATTGAGGTGGACGGGAATGTTGCCCCACGCGCCCTGCACGCCCATCTGCATGATGAAGGCGCCGACGGCGAGCACGGCGAGCGTGCTGCCAAAGGCCCACGCCGGAATGATCGCCAGCGACACGGCCAGGGCCGACAACATGCTGTAGCGGCGGCCAATCCGCTCGGAGAGCAGGCCGAAGAGGACCGCGCCGGTCACGGCTCCGACGTTGTAGAACATCGTGATGTAGGCGACGGTGTTGGGCGCGATACCGTGGGCGTGCTTCAGAAAGTCGGGATAGAGGTCCTGGGTGCCGTGCGAGAAGCAGTTCATCATGAACATGAGGGCAATCATGTACAGGCTGAGCCACTTGTGCTGCCAGGCAATGCGAGGGCCGTCGATGGTGCGGGCTACGCGGTGCTGCTTCCAGGCTTCGGACTCGGGGACCTTGGTGCGGATGTAGAGCGCCAGCAGCGCGGGGATGCCGCCGATCCAGAACATGGCGCGCCATCCCCAGTTGGGCAGGACAAGGCGCGCCGCCAAGGCAGCGAGGAAATAGCCGATGGTATATCCGCTCTGGAGAATTCCGGAGAGCAAACCGCGCCAACGCACGGGAGCGTGATCCATCACCATGGATGCGCCCACGCCCCACTCGCCGCCCATGCCGATGCCGAACAGCGCACGCAGAATGAAGAACACGGTGTAGTTGGGCGCGAAGCCGCACAGGAACTCAATGGTCGCGAAGAACAGTACATTGGCCATCAGTGGACGGCGGCGGCCATAGCGGTCGGCCATCATCCCGAAGATGAGCGCGCCGACGGGACGCATGGCGAGCGTCGCCGTGATGGTGAGGATGATGTCGCGCTTGGGAACGCGAAAGTGGGCGGCGAGGGTGTCGAGGAGGAAGATGACGACGAAGAAGTCGAAGGCATCGAGCGTCCAGCCAAGGAAGCCTGCGCCCATGGCATGCCAGCGGTCGGAGCTGGCCTGCGGCGCGCTGCTTGTGATTTCTGCCATCGCTCAGCCTTGAATTGGAGAGAAGGTAACAGATGGAAGGCGACCAGCGCTAGCCTGGCGGAATTTCAAAGTCAAGCCACTGTCGAGGAAGGATGCAAAGCGGTGATGTTTGCGTAACGCTTGAAATCGGCAGCGTTGAACGTGAGCACGCCGTCAACCCTGTAGACAGTCATGACGGCTACGAGCCGCGCATCGTAGACTTTGACCCCTTGCACTCGATGTCCCCTCACGATTTCCTTCCAGGCGGCGTAAATCGCCGGCACGTCCGGCAAGAGAGTGAAGAAGCTTTCCAGGCTGCTGACCTCCCGCAACGCCTCCTCCTGCGAGAATCCAAGGCCGTTCAATTCAGCGGGTCGCGTCGCGACATTCCAGAATTCGACGACATTCTGGGCGCAAACCAAAACTTCCTGTCCATCGCGCATAAGTTTCGCAACAGCGCCGGTGGCTTGCGGGTAGAGCGGATGATCAGGCTGGGCACTACGAAGCAGAATATTGGTATCCATGAGGACACGCATCAGTGATCGTGGCCTTCATAGATTCCCTCGCGGCTGACCGCGTAATCCGACAAAGGAGGAGTGGAGCGATGGCCCGCGGACCACGCCTCAAACCCAGCCGCTCGCTCTTCCGCCGACAGCCCATTTTGTGCAGGTTTGAGTACAGCGCTTTCGACCACGGAAAGGAGATATTGCTCTACCGTCATCCCGCTGGCCTTGGCCTGGGCAACGAGTCCGGCTTCAACTTCAGGTGCGAGATGCAGCGTAACCGTCATGGTCGAACCCCACCGACGTGAATCAACACCGTCGATGTGTTAAGCATACGGCATGAATGGGTCCGTGGTCATCCACTGGCGGGTCGGTCCCTAGAACCGACCGGGGACCCTAGGGTCATCGACGTTGGGTGCCTGTTTCTCGTCAGTTTCTTCCTCGTCCGCACGTCCGACCCGAGCAAACTCAGGCACACCGCCGGCATCGCGCGAGTTGAGCCAACCGGGGTCGAGGGCTCCCATCATGGACAGGCATCGTCTCAGTCTCCAAGATACTTTCCCCAAAGATGCTTCAGCTCTGCGTCGTCATAGCTTTGGAGAATACTGCCCGTTATCGGATCGATGATGTAGCCGCGGCGCTGGCCCATGTTCTTGCCGTAGCCACTGCTCGGCGGCACAGAGGCTGAGACGAGCAGACGCTCTGGTGACTTCAACCAGTGTATGGCGACGACGTTAACCCAGCTAGGGACCTTTGCGAATTTCTTTTGCTCCTGCTTGGAAAAGGGTAGCCCCCGCGGTAAGTCGAGATTAACTCCGGCTGGGAACGCTGCTGCAAGATCCGCCTGCACTTGTTTCATCACATCGTGTCTTACACCCTCGCCGCCATTCACGGTGTAGGTGTAGACCTTCCAGTTGCCAACCAGTCCGCCGTCGCTGGAGGTTATGGCTAATACGTCAGAATCAGGGGACCACAATGCTTCGGGCGTGGCATACGGATGAATTGCCGGATTCAGGCGATGGCCGTGCTCTTCGAGGAAGTAGTCTGGAACCCACTCGTCTTCCGGATATGTCTTACCAGTTCTCTTCCCTCGCACTCTCAGGATAAGTTTGTTGTTAGGGGACGGTACCGCAATCGCGTGGCTATTCGAATCCCAGAACTGCGGCAGCGACACTGCTTTAGGCGACCAGTGCCGGTCAGCCACGCTGGTTTGGATCGCGACTGACGTGATTATGATGAACGCAAGAAACCCGCGTCGCAACGTCAAACGCCTGATCCGGTTACTCTCCATCTAAGTTCTACCGCAGCAGCGCAGCCATGTGCTGCGAGCCTTCCACCAATCCCAGCGACCAGTTGGCCGCGTTGATGAAGAAGTTCGGGAAGAGGCCGATCCACACCGTGCCGGCGGCGGTGATGGTCAGCGCCAGGCGCATGGCCGGACTGGTGTGCACCGGTTCGGTGTCGATGGCGGGCCGTATCAGCATGGCGTTGGCGATACGCATGTAGTAGTAGAGACCGACCACCGAGTAGAGCACGCCGATGGACGCCAGCGTGTAGTGGCCCGTCTGGATAAGGGAGAGGAAGATGAAGTACTTGCCCCAAAAGCCTGCCAGTGGCGGGATTCCGGCCAACGACAGCAGGAATATCAGCATCAGGATGGCTTCGGTCGGCGCCTTGAAGTAGAGGCCGGCAATGTCGTCGATCTCGTCACCAATGATGTTGCGGCGGCGCAGCGAGGTGATCACGGCGAACGCGCCGAGATTCATGAAGGTGTACGCCAGCAGGTAAATCAGGATCGCCAGGATGCCGGTAGAGTTGTTCTGACCATCGCTGGCGATCAGGCCCAGCAGCATGTAGCCGACGTGCGCGATGGAGGAATACGCCAGCAGCCGCTTCAGGTTGTTCTGGGTGATCGCCGCCAGATTGCCGCCGGTCATGGTGGCGATGGAGACGAAGATCAGCAGCGGGACGTACATCGTGCGCAGCGGGTAGAGGCCGAAGAGGAAGATGCGCAGCAGCATCGCCCAGGCGGCGGATTTCACCGCCACCGACATGAATCCGGTAACGCTGGTGGGCGCGCCTTCGTAGGCGTCGGGCGCCCACTGATGGAAGGGCACAGCGGCGATCTTGAACAGCAGACCGGTCGCCGTCGCCAGCAGAGCGAAGATCGCGACCGGATCGTTGGGACGCGCTGCCAGGTCTTCCTGCAGCCTCTGGGCGATCACCTTTAGATTGGTGCTGCCGGTGAGTCCGTAGAACAGAGACAGCCCATAGGCGAAGATTCCGGACGAGAACGCGCCCAGCAGCAGGTATTTCAGCGCCGCTTCGTTGGAGCGCTTGTCGCGCCGCAGGAAGCCGACGAGGACGTAAGTCGAGATGGCCATCAACTCCAGGCCGATGAAGATCAGCACGATGTCGTAGCCGGCGGCCATGCACATCATGCCGACGACGGAGAACAGCAGCAGCGCGTAGAACTCGCCGTGATTTTCCTTCTCGATTTCCAGGTAGTGCATCGACATCAGAATGGCGATCGCAGCGCCCACCAGGAAGAGATAGAAGAAATAGAGCGCGAAGCGGTCGACCAGCAGCGAGCCCATGAAACCGGTGTCCTTGACGCCAAAGCCGTGCCGCTCGGCAAGGGAGTAGGCGTAATGCAGCCTGCCGACCGCCACCGTCGAGAACGCGATCCCGATGAGCGCGATGATGGCGTTCACCTGCTTCCACTGCTTGGGCAGGACCAGGTCGATCATCAGGATGCCGAGCCCAAACAGCGTCAGCAGCAGCATGGGCAGCGACAGCAGGTAGTCGCTGCTCGAAAAGTAGAACGACATGGATTGTGTCAGCGAGGTGGTCACTCGTTCATCCTCACTTGGCGTTTGCGGCGGATAGATTTGCGCTCGCCGTGTCCACCGGTGCCGCCGGGCTGGAAGCCCGGCTCTGGTTTGAAACAGCTTTCCCCGACGCAGGCCTGAAGGCCTGCTCTACCCGAACCGGGGGCCGCACTTGCGTCACGCCGGTCTGCGTTGCGCGAGCTGTCTGCCGGAGAGGTTCGCTTTACCGGCGCTTTCGGGGCCTCCGGTAATGCTGCCGGAGACTCCGTCTGTGTATCTCCCGTTGGCTGTCCGGCAACCACCGGCTTGGTCAGTCCCGGATAATCCGGGCGAACCGTCGCCACCAGGTTGTTCACCGGCGTCGAGAGAATCTGGAAGAACGGCTTGGGATACAGGCCGATCCAGAAGGCGATGATGACCAGCGGAATGAAGGTCGCCAGTTCCCTTCCCGTCAGATCCGTCAGCTTCTCGTTCTTGGGATTATTCACCGTGTCCGAAGAACACGCGCTGGTAGAGCCACAGCAGATACGCGGCGGCGAGAATCACGCCCGGGACCGCCCAGGCGGCCCAGACTTTGTTCTCCATGAACGTGCCCTGCAGGATGGTGAACTCGCCGACAAAGCCGTTCAGCAGCGGCAGTCCCATCGACGACATGAACATGATGAGCGTGATGGTTGCGTAAACCGGCATCACGTTGGAGATGCCGCCGTACTCGGAGATCTCGCGCGTATGCCGCCGCTCGTAGAGGATGCCGACGATCAAGAACAGCGCGCCGGTGGAGATGCCGTGGTTAATCTGCTGCAGCACCGAGCCGCTCAGGCCCAGCGGGCTGAGCGCGAAGATGCCGAGGGTGCAGAAGCCGAGGTGGCTGACCGACGAGTACGCCACCAGCTTCTTCATGTCTTTCTGCATCAGCGAGACCAGCGCGCCGTAGATGATGGCGATCAGCGAGAGCACGATCATGAACTGTCGCACCCACGGCGTCATCGCGACCGCCGGGAAGAATGGCAGCGAGAAGCGGATCAGTCCGTACGTTCCCATCTTCAGCAGAACGCCGGCCAGAATGACCGAGCCCGCGGTCGGCGCTTCGACGTGCGCGTCGGGCAGCCAGGTGTGGAACGGGAACATCGGCACCTTGATGGCGAAGCCGAGGAAGAACGCGAAGAACAGCCAGATGGCCGCGTGTCCGCCAATCTTCGGCGCGGTCGCGTAAAGATCGGGCAGGTAGAAGGTGTACACGCCGGTCAGGGTGTGGTGATGGAAGTAGAGGAACAGGATGCCGAGCAGCATCAGCACCGAGCCGAACAGGGTGTACAGGAAAAACTTGATGGCGGCGTAGAGCTTGCGCGGACCGCCCCAGATGCCGATCAGCAGATACATCGGCACCAGCATGGCCTCCCAGAAGACGAAGAACAGGAACATGTCGTTGGCCATGAAGACGCCGAGCATGCCCGTCTGCAGCACCAGGAACCAGACGTAATACTCTTTCACGCGGTCCTGGATGGCGTTCCACGACGACAGGATCGAGATCGCGCCGAGCAGCGTGGTCAGCATGATCAGCAGGAACGAAATGCCGTCGATGCCGATCACGTAGCCTGCGCCGATCGAGGGGATCCAGTTGTTGGGCGAGCCTTCGACGAACTGGAAGCCGGCGCGCTCCTTCAGCGCCCAGAACCACGGGATCAGCGGCAGCGAGACCGCAAATCCGAGGAAGCCGAAGATGTTGCCGACCCAGCGGATCGCGTCCTTGTTCTCCTTCGGCAACAGCATGAGGAGAATGGCGCCCACCAGCGGCGTGAATAAGAATTATGGAGAGAATGTGGTTATACATAAAGTCAGTTCTCAGCTTTCAGCCGTCAGCCGGTAGAGCGAACCTTCAGGCTCGCGTTCGGCGCCCTTTCGTTAGTTGCGCGGGGCTTCAGCCCCGGCACGCTCGCGTTCCTTCTAGCGGACGAATATGGATAGTCTTGGGCGTTCTGCACCAGATGTTTGCGCGCGGGATTGTGGCGAATGTAACGGGAAAATTCGGCAAACTCGTTCGCATCACGGACGTGGCGATCGTGGTACCTCTGCTCCCATACCGCTCGAAAAACGATCCCGCTTTGGCGCAAGGAATGCGAAAAGCCGCCTTTGATCAATTGAATGACGCGCCCCAATTGTTGCCGCTCATTGAGCGACAGCAATAAGTGAATATGATTTGGCATGACGACATATTCGTGAAGCTCAAACTCTCCTGCGTCACGATATTTCAGGAACGTGGCGACCATGAGTTCAGCAACCTCCTCACGCTGGAAGAGGTTCTGCTGCATGTGCGCGCAAACCGTGATGAAGTAAGTTGTCATTCGTGTTCTGGGGCTAAAGCCCTTCACCATTTATTTTGGCCGCCTTAACGCGAACCTAAAGGTTCGCTCTACCAATCCTTCCGTTTCTGACGCGAGCCTAAAGGCTCGCTCTACTGTTCCTTTCTCCTACGCGGCCCTAAAGGGCCGCTCTACCAGGTGTCACCACTTGATGACGTAATACAAAACGAAACACACCAGTCCGGCGACCATCACCAGCGCGTACCACTGCACCAGGCCCCACTGCACCAGGCGCACGGGATAGGAAGCCAGCCGGGTCACAATCGCCGACACCGTTCACCAACAGGCCGTCGATGATCCACTTGTCCCAAAGCACGGAGAGCGTGCCGCTCATGCGCGTGGTCCAGCCCGCGCCGTTCACCGCGCCGTCAATCACGTTGGCGTCAAACTTCCACGCTGCTTCGCCCAGTCCCATCGCACCCAGACGCACCGGTCCCACCTTCTTGCGGCCGGTGAAGACCCAGTCGTAGATCTCGTCCACGTACCACTTGCGGAAGAGCGTCTTGTACCAGCGCGGCGAGATTTCCTCAATCGGCTCTTTGTAGCCTTTGTCGGCATTCTTGTAGGCACGCTGCGCCAGCCACCAGCCCACGATCGCCGCGCCGACCGAGGCGAACATCAGCGTGTACTCCATCGGGTCGGTGTGCTCGACCTGCTGCTCGCCAGCCGCCACCTGCGCGGCTTTTCCGCCTTCCTCCAGCACCACCGCTTCCTTCGCGAACACCGGCTCGAGAAACTTCTCGAAGCGATTCGATCCGCCCAGGCTGTGCGGCAATCCGAGGAAGCCAGCGCCCACCGAGCAGATCGCCAGGATCACCAGCGGCACCGTCATCGACTTGGGCGACTCGTGGATGTGGTGCTCGACCTCGTGGCTCATGCGCGGCTTGCCGAAGAACGTCAGGTAGATCAGCCGGAACATGTAGAACGAGGTCATCAGCGCAGTGAGAAATGCGATGTACCACAGGTAGCGATACGCGCCGCCTTCGCGCGACCAGGTCTCCCACAGGATGGCGTCCTTGGAGAAGAAGCCGGCGAAGCCGGGAATGCCGGAGATGGCCAGGTCGCAATCAGCATGGTGCCGAAGGTGGTCTTGATTTTGCCGTGCAGCGCGCCCATGTGCTGCATCTCCTGCTCGCCGCTCATGGCGTGGATCACCGAGCCGGCGCCGAGGAAGAGCAGCGCCTTGAAGAACGCATGCGTGAAGACGTGGAAGACGCCGGCGGCGAATGCGCCCACGCCGAGCGCCAGGAACATGTATCCCAGCTGCGAAACCGTCGAGTACGCCAGCACGCGCTTGATGTCGTTCTGCACCAGGCCGATGGTCGCGGCGAAGATCGCGGTCAGCGCGCCGATGATGGCGACCGTCTTCATCGCATTCGGCGCCAGCACGAACAGCGCGTTGGAGCGCGCCACCATGTAAACGCCGGCGGTGACCATGGTCGCCGCGTGGATCAGCGCGGAGACCGGCGTCGGGCCTTCCATCGCATCGGGCAGCCAGACATACAGCGGAAACTGCGCCGACTTGCCGCAGGCGCCCGACGAACAGCAGCAGGCACGCGGTGGTGATCACCGGATCGCCGATGGGAAATTGTCCGCTGCGCGCCAGATGATTGACCGCGGTGTACTGCACCGAGCCGAAGTACCAGGCGATGGTGAACATGCCCAGCAGGAATCCGGCGTCACCGATGCGGTTGACGATGAATGCCTTGTTGGCGGCGGTCGAGGCCGAGTGGCGCAGGAAGTAGAAGCCGATCAGCAGGTACGAGCACAGGCCCACGCCCTCCCAGCCGACGAACATCACGGCGTAGTTGTTGGCCAGGATCAGCGTCAGCATGGAGAACATGAACAGGTTCAGGTAGCCGAAGAAGCGGTAGTAGCCGCCTTCGTGCGCCATGTAGCCCATCGAGTAAATGTGGATCAGCATGCCGACGCCGGTCACGAACAGCAGCCAGATCGACGACAGCGGATCGAGCAGGAAGCCGGCATCGGCGCGGAACTCGGCCGCTGCCGCCATGCATGGGATAGGTCAGCGAGGCGTCGCCGGTGCCCAGCCAGGTGTACAGCACCTTCTCGAACGGCTTGCCGGGATGCGCGGCGGTGTAGTCCGGTGTACTGCCAGACCGCGAGGCAGGCCCACGCGAACGCCAGCACAACCACGCCGACGCAAATGCCGCTTCACCGTCGATTTCGACAGCTTGCGTCCGAAGAAGAACATGCAAGCCGCGCCGAAGGCGGGAAACAGCGGAATCAACCAGATGTGGTCTAGAAAAAACATGGATTAGTTCTCAGCACGTTAGCAATTAGCAAAACCAAATGTCTGTCATCCTGAGCGGAGGCGCGCTTTTCAGCGCCGGAGTCGAAGGACCTCTATTGCTTCTAAGACTGCCGTCCCTACGGCGACTCTCCGCCTGCGTACAGGCCCACCCAGCTTGCTGAAGCGCCCTCGGGCTCAACGCCTTTGTTCATGCCTACCCAGCGTTGCAGCGCTCGGCTGTCCCTTCGTCCGTCCGCGAACTGGACTCTCAATCAGAACTGACCTCAATACGCTGGCACTATCGGACAACACACCCAAACTCAAACGACAACTGACTACTGGCAACTGACAACTGCCTTTTCACCACTTCAACAAATCCACTTCGTCCACGTTCACCGTCTCCTTGTTGCGGAAGAAGGCGATGATGATGCCGAGCCCGACCGCGGCTTCGGCCGCGGCGTCGGTGATGACGAAGATCGCGAACACCTGCCCGTGCAATCCGTACAGCCGCGAGAACGCCACCAGGTTCAGGTTCACGGCGTTCAGGATCAGCTCAATCGACATCAGGATGATGACCACGTTGCGCCGCGTCAGCACGCCGATGGTGCCGATGATGAACAGCGCCGCCGCAACAACCAGGTAATGCAATGTGGTGATCTCAGCCATCTCAAATCCTCTTCTTCGCCATGACCACCGCGCCTACGATGGCCACCAGCAGCAGCAGCGACGCAATCTCAAACGGGAACATGTACTGGCCGTACAGCGCGAGGCCGATCTGCTGCGTGTTGTCGCCCTCCAGCCCGCGAAAGCCCTGATAGAAAACTGACGGGAAGGCGCCGCGGCCGCGTGCGATAGACGAAGAGCAGCAGCCCGCCCAGCGCCAGCGCGGCGACGGTTCCCACCATCCACTGCTTGTTGAACTGGTACTCGCGGATGTTCTGCTCCAGGTTGATCAGCATGATGACGAACAGGAACAGCACCATGATGCCGCCGGCGTAGAGCACGATCTGCACGGCAGCGACGAACGGCGCGTACAGCATCAGGTAGAAGCCGGCCAGCGACAGCAGGGTCACGATCAGCGACAGCGCCGCGTGCACCGGATTGCGCCGGGTGATCACCGCGATCGCCGAGACAATCGCCATGATCGCGAGAAAGTAGAAGAAGAATGTTGTAGCGACCGGATTCATATCGTGTACGTCACCCTCTAACTCTGCCGCCGGCTGAAGCCGGCTCCTGTTAAATTAACCGTCCTGGACGCTGGCTTGAAGGCCAGATCTACCCGCTCTGACAACCGACTACTGGCAGCTGACAACTGCTTCATTTCACGTACCTCACCGGCTCCTGGCCGTGCTCCAGCGCTGCCTGGTCGAGCACCATGCCTTCGCGGCTGTAGAGCGCCATCTCGTAATCCTGGGTCAGCTCCAGCGCATCGGTGGAACAGGCCTCGGCGCACAGGCCGCAGAACATGCAGCGGCTCAGGTCGTAGGTCCATGAGACCGACTTCCTTGCGCTTGGTCACCGGATTGCGCTCGCCCTTCACCACGATCAACTGCTCCGGACAGGCCAGCGCGCACAGGTTGCAGACGATGCACAGCGACTCGCCCGTGTCAGGGTTGGAATTCAGCCGCGGCTGTCCGCGGAAGCGCTCGAAAATCACCGGGCGCTCCAGCGGATACTGCTCTGTGACTGCCTCACTCGGCGCCTGATAGTGAAACGTAACCTTTAAGCCTTTGATCAGGTCGACCAGCAAAATCTTGCGAAGCAGCGGCGGCAGACTCATCGCAGCACCCCCAGAATCGCCGACGACAATTGCGGCAGCAGTCCCCCGATCGCGGTGGCGATCAGAACGGCCAGGCCGGTCGGCAGCAGTACCTTCCAGCCCACTTTCATGAGCTGGTCAAAGCGGTAGCGCGGGAACGTTCCGCGATACCAGATGTACAGGTACATAAAGAACGCGACCTTGGCGACGAACCAGAAGATGTCCTGCACGCGCTCGCGCACGCCGGGAAGCAGCAGCACCAGTCCGATGAAGCCCAGCAGAAGCCCGAAGATCCCCAGGCCGATGGTCTGGATCTTCATCTGCGGAATCTTCGGCATGCGCATGGTGCCCAGCAAGCACAGTCCCGCGAGCACAAAGAACGTCAGCGCCGGAATAAACGAGAAGGCCATGTCCCAAGCCGAGCCGCTCAGCCAGTTGGGAAACGGCCGCATCCATCCGCCGAGCCACAGCGTGACCGCGATCGACGAGACCGCCAGCATCGCCGCGTACTCGGCCAGGAAGAAGAGCGACCAGCGGAAGCCGCTGTACTCGGTATGGAAGCCGGCGACCAGCTCGGACTCCGCTTCCGGCAGATCGAAGGGCGCGCGATTGGTCTCGGCGACCATCGCGATCGCAAACACCCCGAACGCGAGGAAGCCCAGCGGGAAGAACTTGAAGATGAACCAGGTCTGCTGCGCGGTCTGCGCTTCCACAATGCCGATCATGCTCAGCGTGCCGGTGCCGGTCTGCAGGCTGGTCATGAGCACCGCGCGAGACGATGGCCAGACCCATGGCAATTTCGTACGACACCATCTGCGCGCTGGAGCGCAGCGAGCCCATCAGCGGGTAATGCGAGTTCGACGACCAGCCCGCCATGATGATGCCCAGCACGCCCAGCGACGAAATGCCCAGCATGAACAGAATGCCGATGTTCATGTCGGTGACGGCGTGAGTGCGGCCGAACGGCACCACCAGGAACGTGGTGAACGCGGTCATGGTGACCACGACCGGCGCGCTCCAGAAGACCAGCTTGTCGGCGTCCGCGGGGATGATGTCTTCCTTGATCAGCAGCTTGAGGGCGTCGGCGAAGGGCTGCAGCAATCCGTGCGGGCCAACGCGCATGGGGCCGAGGCGAATCTGCATGTGCGCCAGAATCTTGCGCTCCAGCCAGTTCATCGCGATCACGGCCAGCGAAATGCCAATCGTGATGAGCAGGATGTAGATGGTCGCCCAGAACATGCTGCCGGCCTCGCCGGGGGTGATGGTTGAGCTTAGGTAAGATTTGATCGCGTCAAGCATCGTAGTTCTTACGCGTTGTTAGTTCTTCTTAGCTCGTGTTTCGTTTATGCTAATTCGGTCAACGTCGAGGTGGACGACGAGATTGAGAGCTGCTCGTTTCCCTAAGGTCCTGGCGCGGTTGTATTGGTTCAGCTTGCTAATGCATTCTCCGATGGCAAGATGTAGCTTCAAGGCCTCCTCGAATCCAATCTCAATATTCAACTTCTTAGTTCCGGGTGAAAGCTTAGCGAGTCCTGGTAAGGTGCGACTAAACCGGCATCCCCCGAAAATAAAGGTCCTTAGTTCTCCACTCATCACGCTCCCCTCGCTTTCATGCTGCGTCGTATGCCTGACGTAGGTACCAAATGCCGAATGGTCACCTGCTTTGAAAGGGCACGGCTTCAGCCGTGCCGACAAGTATCTCTTCGAGTGGCTTTAGCCACTGAGGGACCTCGTCTTTAACGATCCCTGGAAAACCTGAGCAATATGGGTAATCGATCGCCCTCTCGACCAACCTTCGTCCCACCGGGTTGCGGTAGATGTAGCCGATATGAATCTTCCAAATCTTCCCGATCCCGGATGCGATGATCCGAAAAGCCGCGCTGCCAGACTTCCATTGAGCTGCCTAGTTCTTTCTTTGCGCGATACGAAAAGCCGCCCTTTGATGAACTGGACCGATCGTTCCAGCGTGACGCGTCGGGCGTAATCAGCACGTGGAAGTGGTCGGGCATGAGTACGTATTCATGCAGCAGATAACCTCTTCCGCGGTACGATTGCAGCGTCTCAACGAAGAGTTGCGCCCAGCGCGCGTTCCTGAACAGAGCACGGCGCTGCCACGTTGATGCGGTGACGAAGTACGTCTGCCCGTTATTGGTGGCGTGCTCACGCGTAGGCTTCACGACTCGATTCCCTCAGGGGCTAAAGCCCAAACCTCTTGTGCTCGCTGCGGCACGCCTAAAGGCGTGCCCTTTCAAGACTTCTCGTACGGCACGCCTAAAGGCGCGCCCTTTCAAACCTTATCGGTCCACCTCCCCGAGCACGATGTCGAGGGTGCCGATGACCGCAACCACGTCGGCCACCAGCAGGCCGCGCACCATCTTGTCGAGGGCCTGCAGATTGACGAACGACGGCGGCCGCACGCGCACCCGATAGGGCTGCGTCGAGCCGTCGCTCACGATGAAATATCCCAGCTCGCCTTTGGGCGCTTCGATGGAGTGATAGACCTCGCCCACCGGCGGCTTGATGACCTTGGGCACCTTGGCCATGATCGGCCCGGAGGGAAGGCCGTCCACCGCCTGGCGAATAATGCGCACCGACTGGCGCATCTCCTCGATGCGGACCAGGTACCGGTCATAGGTGTCGCCGTTGAGGCCGGTCGGGATTTCGAAGTCGAAATTCTTGTAGGCCTCGTACGGCTGCGCCTTGCGCAGGTCCCACTTCACGCCGCTGGCGCGCAGCACCGGTCCGGTCACGCCGAGCGCGATGCAGTCTTCCGGATTCAGAATTCCGACGCCCTTGGTGCGCTCCACCCAGATGCGGTTGGTGGTCAGCAGCTCTTCGTACTCGTCGAGCTTGGGCAGGAAGAACGTCGCAGAACTTCCGGCAGTCCTGCTCGAAGCCATCGTAGGTCTCGTAGAGGCAGCCGCCGATGCGAAACGCGTGCGTGGTCAGGCGCGCGCCGCAATACTTCTCGAAGATCTTCAGAATCTCTTCGCGATCGCGGAAGCAATAGAACAACGGCGTGATGCGCGCCAATGTCGAGCGCGTGCGTGCCCAGCCACACCTGGTGGCTGGCGATGCGGCACAATTCCGTGAGGATGACGCGGATGTACTGCGCGCGTGGCGGCGCTTCCACGTTCAGCAGCTTCTCCACCGTCTCGCAGTAACCCAGCCCGTTGGAGACCGCGGCCACGTAATCCATGCGGTCGACATAGGGGTTGAACATCGTGTAGGTGCGGTTCTCGCCGATCTTCTCGACGCCGCGATGCAGGTAGCCGATGACGCATTCCGTGCCCAGGACTTTTTCGCCGTCCAGCTTGAGGATGACGCGCAACACGCCGTGGGTCGAAGGATGCTGCGGGCCCATGTTGAGGACCAGCTCGGTGGCGTCGAGGAACGTTTCGTCCTTGGTATCGAGATCGAGATAGGCAGTCCGATCGCTGCTTATCGGTCATTGTCCACTCTCGATGCCGAGGTTGATCTGCACCCATTCCTGGTCCTGCTGCAGGATGGGGTAGTCCTTGCGCAGTGGGTAGCCCTTCCATCCGTCGGGCAGCAGAATGCGCTTCAGGTCAGGATGTCCGTCGAAGGAGATGCCGAACATGTCATAGACTTCGCGCTCCAGCCAGTTGGCCGTCTCCCAAATGTCGACGGCGGTGCGCAGGCTTTCGCCGTCCTTGATTTGCGTTTTCACCCGGACCCGCTCGTTGTGGTGGAACGAATACAGGATGTACAGAATGTCGAACTGCGCCTCGCGCTTGGGATAGTGCACCGCGGTAATGTCCACGCAGTAATCGAAGAGCTCGTCGTCGCGCATGCGCAGCAGGATTTCGTACAGGATCGAGCTATCCACGACCAGGTACTTCTGGCCGAGATAAGTGTTGGCTTCCTTGATTCCGGAGCCATATTGGCTGCGCAGGCGGGTGACCAGCTCAGACTCCCAAGGCTCCGGCTTCGGCCCTTCGGGCTTGGCGGGAGCAGCCGGCTTGGCGGGCACGGCGGGCTTAGCGGCGGCAGGCGCAGGAGCTGGTTTTTCGCCAGTCGCGGGCGCTGCCGGTACCTTCTCGACCGTTGCGGTAGCCGCGGGTTTGGGTGCTGCTTCGGCGGGCTTTGCTGCCGCCGGGGTTTCGGCCTTGGCGACCGGCGCATTTGCTTGTGCTGCAGAAGGTTCTGCCGGAACAGTAGCCTTTTCGGCGGGCGGCGTTTCGCCGCCTGGCGCGGGAGAGACGGGGCTCGGTTCTTTGGTTTCTTCGGGCATTTTCCTGTGCTTCGCTGCCGTACCTTTTCCGTGCTTCCGGGTACGCTTTACTTGTAGCAGTTTCAGGTCTAAGCATCTCGTGCGAGAGTCACTTCGCGCTGTGACCGGAATCACAAAGTTGTTTTTCGTTCTAATTCTCTGTTAATCGTCACGGGGTTTCTTTGCCTGCTCGGGTAGTGCGGGCCTTCAGGCCTGCGTGAAGCGCCAGCATCCTGAGCCTGAAAATCGTATTCTGCAGAAGATTGGCGGATTCTTGCCGATGGAAAAGATTCTGGCGCATATAAGCTGAAGGCGTCACGAAATAGGTCTTCGTCATCAACACACCGGGGCTAAAGCCCCGTTTAGAAAAGACCCCCGTGACGCGGCGCTGAAGCGCCGCACTACCCGAGCAAACTGTTGGAATCCGCGTGACCGATGCCTACACCCATTCCAGCGCGCCCTTCTTCCAGATCCAGATGTAGCCCACGATCAGGATGCCGAGGAAGATCAGCATCTCCAGCAGCCCGAACAGCCCCAGCAGCTTGAATTGCACCGCCCAGGGAAACAGGAAGATGGTCTCGACATCGAAGACCACAAACAGAATGGCGACAATGTAAAAGCGCACGGTGTAGCGCCCGCGCGCGCTGTCGAAGGGCGTGATGCCGCACTCATACGGCATCAGCTTGGTTTTGAATGGGTTCTTAGGGCGGATCAAAGCGAAAAGCGCCACCGTTCCGGCCGCCACCAGGAACGCCACAAAAGCGAAGATGAAGATAGGAACGTAATTCTGCGGCATAAGCTGTAACTCTCACGTCACACCGAAGTGTGACCCTGTGATGAAAGAACCGGCCACTATACCGCTGTTCGAAAAGCGATTCAATGACATGCGTCACAAAATCACTTTTCCGTTGTTCACCAATCGCTATCTGCTGTCTGCCCCTGGCACACGGGCGGCCCGTCGCGGAAGGTTGTTACACTGACTACGTCAAGCGTGAAAGTTCTCCAGCAGTGCAACGGGCGGGCAGATGCTGGAGCGACGTGTCCGGAGTTATGACCTTTCAGAAAGTCCGTGAACCTCGCTGGCCCGCTTTGGTTGCCATGCTGGCTGACGCCATCCTCTACCTGGCGCTGCCGGAAAGGCTCTCCGTCGGTCCCAGATGGCTGCTACTGGCGATCATCCTTGTGCTGGTGATTCCCATCGTCTTCACCTATCAACTCGGACACTACAACATCACCAGGATCCTGACCTTCGCCGCCAACGGAGCGATCACGCTGGCCCTCATTGGTTCCCTGGTCCTGCTGGTGCAGGGATTGCCGCATCACAAAGATACGCCGGGGACGCTGCTGTTTTCGGCAGGGGCGCTCTGGATCACCAACGTCCTGGTGTTCGCCCTCTGGTATTGGAAGCTTGACGCGGGCGGCCCACTGGGCCGGGATCGCGCGGGAGGCGCGTTAAGGAGTTCGTTTCTTTTCCCGCAAATGGCGCGGCAGTCTGACGCAGACCGGTCGTGGTCTCCGGAATTCCTGGACTATCTCTTTCTGGCATTCAATACCAGTACCGCGTTTTCACCCACCGATACGGCCGTCCTGTCGCGCTGGGCCAAGGTTGGCATGATGCTGCAATCCCTCATTTCTCTGTCCATCATCGCCTTGCTCGCCGCACGCGCTGTCAATGTTCTATAGAATTCCATTCGTCCAGAGGAGATTTCGTGAAGATTGCAGTGCGGGTTGCGGTGTTTGTGCTGGGTGCGGCGTTGCTGTTCTTTGGCTGGCGCAAAGGACGGGCGGAGACAATGACCTACCAGTCGGCTCCCGTCCCTCCCAGCAGCAGCTATTCGCCGGAACTCTTTGCGGTTGGCGGCGCTTTCCTGATGCTGGCGGCCTTTGCTCCCACCCCAGCTACCTTAGGCCGCTGGATGTCTCTTAAGCGGCGCAAGCCTGCACCGCACGCGCAATTCCGCCGCCGGCGCAAGAGCTAATTCGCCGGCTTTTCGCTGGAAGAACCAAAAAGCACATCCGCTGCGCTGGTGATGACAGACGTTCCAGAATGTCAATCTATTGTGCGAGCCTCAGTAGCTCACAGCGATTGCAAGAACGTCAACACGGCCTCGCGGTCGGCCGGTTTCAAGCACTTGAACTTCTTGGCCGCGTCCTTGGCTTCCCCGGCGTGGCGGCCGATCGCGTCGTGTAAAGTCAGTGAAGCTCCATCGTGCATGAGGCGAGTCCTGGTGCGAACGCCCCACAACGGCGCGGTGCGGATACGATAGCGCGTCTGCTGAAAGTTCTCCGGCGAATAACCTCTCCAGGCGCGTTGGGCAAACCTGCGGCCGTAGTGTTCAACCACCGGAATCACAATGCCATCTCCAGTTCCCACATTGTGCATCAGGAAGTCGCTGTATGGGGAAAACTGCTTCTGGCCAAGCGCATCGGGCACGGTAAAGGCGCCGCCATTGACCTTGGTTCCTGCAGGCGCGGTTGTCATGGTGCGAACGTGACACTCGTTGCAGCCAATTTTGTCGAACAGCTCTGACCCGCGCTTTGCCTTGTCCGTGGCCGCGAGGGCTTGGTCGGGCGGCGGCGCCTTGGTCGCACGAACGAAGCGAGCGAAGCGGTCAATATCGGAGAGTCCGTCGGGCCCGGGTTTGTCGTTGGGTTCAGCCACGGTGTTGCAGAGGTTGGTGATCTCATCGGGCTGGAGCGTGTTGGTGATCCCCATCTCGTTCAGGTACGCATCGGCGGCAAAGGAGAGCAGGCTGACATGCTGGTCCTTCCAGCCAAATCGCCCGACCCCGGTTTCTCCCGGGGCCTCCAGAACAGGAACATTGACGACGAGTCCACAAATCTTGCCGCGATTCTTCCTGCACTGCTCTTTGGACAGGTCCACCAGCGCCTGGTCCGGGACTGCCTCTATAAAACCATCGCCCAGCAGGTTGACCGAGACTCGGAAGGTGCGCACGGTTTCGGTGTCGGGCACTCGCTCCTGGATCTCGGTGTCTGGAAAAGCGCCGTTAGGGCAGATTGCGCGGTCATTGACCAGCGTACGACCCGTGATCACTTCTTTGCCCCGGGCGATCGGAATCTCCGGGTTTTCGAACTCGCCATTCTTGCCAACATGTCCCACACGCAATTCGTTGACCTGGCTGGCTGAACCTGAAACCGGATTCTGGTGGCACTCGCGACAGGATTGCGCATTGTAGATGGGCCCTAATCCGTCCGAAATTTGTTCGACCTCCTCGAACGTGCTCTGGTCCGCCTGATGGGTGGCATCATCCACCAGTCCATTGCTCTTGTTGTCGAACGCCGCCGGGGCGTCGTTGGATAGGCTGCCAGTCAAGGGAGCGAGAGCCAGGACGAAAGGCAAAACGGCTGCAAGAATTCCGGTCAGGATCAAACGCATATCGTGCCCCTTTCTTTTGCGCAGACACGGCATTGTCTGCGCCTGGAATCCCTAGGCTACTGATTCAAAGAAAATTCGTTGACCCAGTGGAAGCCGCGATTGAGTAGCAGGAACTGCGACTCGTCGATGCGGTGCAAGGTTGCTGTTACCGGCTGCCCATCCATCTGGCCCCGGAGAGTGAGCTGGTCCGGTTGTGGGTCCTCGTATGTGAATTCGGCCCGCCACGCCCATTGGTTGGGCTTAGTCATGGTGAACGACTTCTTGTTCGGGTCGACCCGCAAGCTAAAGTAGGCAGGCCGGCCGTTCACCGGTTGGGCCGCTGCCAGTCCATCCTCCATGACGATCAAGCGCTGCCAGCGAAGCGGATCCCCGAGCGGACGCGCCTGACCATCAACCGTGAATTCGTCAACCGACCAGATACCGTAAAGCGGCGTCGTCCGGCGAGCCTCCACGATTTCCGCGACCGCGCGATGACTATGGTAGAGGTCACTGCCCAGCAACACGAAGGCAAAGATGACCAGCAGGATCGCTACCGCCTGGTTCAGCCCTCGCCGGCGGAAGAGCGGACGGTCTGGCGCGGGTTCCGTTTTGCGGTTGAAGAAAAAGAAATCCGCCAGCCGGTGAAGGTCAGGCAGTAGCAAGATCAAGGAACTGAGCACCAGATTGGTTACCCCGATCTTGACCGGAACGTCATAACCAAAATTGAGCATGAGCACGTTGACGGTCGCGCCCAGCGACACCAGAGCGCCCAGCGTGGTGGTCCTCGGCAAAAGCAGCAGAACTCCGCCCAGCACTTCGGTCGCACCCCCAAAGAAGCTGTACAGAGGGGACGCGGCCATGAAGGTCCACAGCAGGTGCATAGGCGAGGATTCGCCAAACGGCTCCAGTAGCGTGGTGAGCGACAACGGCGGAAACTGCCAGGGGAAAATCTTGGCCGCGCCGTATTGAATCATGGTTATGCCCAGCGTCAGGCGCAGGTAGAGCAAGAACCACTTCTCGAGCCACGCATAGTTCGGTCGCTTGCGGTCTAACACCGACCAGATGATGGTGACCGCCACCGCGAAACCCACGTAGCACAGCAACTGCACCCAGTTGAAGGTCGTGTCCTTGCTGCCGTTGCCGGGATTGGGTATCCCGGTTTCCACTTGCACATGTAGCAGGGCCTCGCCCACCCACACAATGACGATCCGCCACAACGCCCGGTATCTGTCGTAAAGCTGCGGTATGGGAGGAATGGCGAGGAAGTGGATCGGAATCCAAAGGGTGAAGAGAACAAAGTACACTACGCCAAACCGCAATGCGACTCGCCGCAGCAGGCTCCAGGGTGCGGTTCGCGGATCGCGCTTTTCGCTTTCGGCTTGGCTCGTCGGGTTGGGCTGAGTTTCCGCTGGCATCGGTGACGGCATAGGATTTTTTTCGATGGCGCTCTAGACTGGCGACGCGCGGCGATGCAATTGTCGCTTTGCTTACCCGCCCGGCGCAAGTAGTTTCCCGAGCGCGGTCGATCTTCCCGCGAGAGCAGCAGTCACTTTCCAGCCGGCACCGGCACTGTGATCGCTGTCAGCCGATCGCTGCAGTGCGGTCTGCCCGGTTCCCTGCAAGACCAGCCCAGATCGCGGCCCCGCCGATCAACGCGAATGAGACCAGCGAAACCAGCGCGCCTGCGCGCTCTGCCCGGTCTTTGGGAAGCTCAACGATGAGGTCATACTCTCCTTGTGGAACATCCATCTGGATAAGACCGTCAGGCGACGGGCTCGCCGTGAGAACGGTCCCGGCGCCGGCGATCTGCCCCTGCCATCCTGCGTAATAAAAGTGGTTGACAGTGAGCTCGGAATCTCGCGGGGCCTCGATTTTAAGCACCACACGCCGTGGTCGCCAGCTTTCGACTTGGGCTGTACCGACAATTTGTCCCGTTGAGAACGCCTCCAGTTGCGCGGTTTTCGGCGGATGTGTTGCCACAAATCGGTCGAAAGCCGCAAAGTCCTCCAGAGCGGCCAGGTTGGCCGGTTTTGGCCACATTGTTGGATAGTCGATTTGCGTCCGCACGAGCTGCCGCGTCCTCTCCGTCCGCTCCGGGGTAACCGTTCGCCAGACCGAAAACACCTGGGTGGAAGCAAAAACGTCGAGGCCCAGCCAACCTGCAACCACCAAACACAGAAAAACCGTGATCATCCGCGACCGCGGCTGGAACAGATAGGGAGCAGCCACCGCCGCCAATGCCGTGACGCTAAGGACTAGCAGGACATTCAGGCGAAACGGGTATTGGAGAAACTTCATGAACGGAGCCATCTGCCAGATGAAGGAACTGAATTGCGTCATAAGGAACAAACTCAGGACCGTGACGACCCCATAGAACAGCGCAATACGACGAGGCCGTGGCGCCTTTTCAAACCAAAGCACCACGGGAAACAAAGCCGCAATGGCAGTCAGGGTCGCTAACGTGACCACCAGAAATCGCAGCTTCAGCAGGGTTTCAAAGTAAATGTCGGGCGCGCTTCCGGAAACGGCGCCGTACAAATACCTGCCCATCTCAGCCAGCTCGTCGACGCTCTGCCACAGCCACTGATTTTGGAAGTCACCGTGTCCAATGGTCTGCCATGCAACATAAGCCTTGCCCTGGTCCAGCATGGCCGGCAACAGGTATTCCGCATTGACAGCCACGCCCAGCAGCAGAGCTCCGGTCATCATGGCTGTAGCCCGAATCCGTTCCTTTCGTTCGCTGAAGCAAAACACGTAGACCAGAGGAATCGGCGCAAAACAGAGCGACACCGTAGGGTGAGACAAGATCGCCAGCGCAAAACTGGCTGCCGCTCCGGGAATTGCCCACCTGGCGTGCCGAAGCAGCCCTTCGGCCGATAACAGCACCAGGGGAAACCACACGAACACCCAAAATTCCGCCGACGCGCCTCGCTGATAAACATCCATCGCGAGATGATACGGCGCAATCACATAAACCACCGCGCCCAGCAGTGCGGCCCTCGCTCTGGTGATCGATCGCAGCCACAAGTAGCCAGTGATGCCGGAAAGGATCTGTCCAACTACGATTGAATATCCGGCTACCAGCCAGCCGTCAGGGTCTCGCGACGCCATGAACGGCCAGAACAGCGCAGAGACGAAACTGGTGAGTGGCGGGTAGAAAAAACCGGAAGGTCCGCCGTAACCTCCGTTGACGTTGGTAAACCATCTGGGATACCAATCGCCCTGCCAAAACTGAGTGGCGAACTGCTTCGCCCATCGCGCATGGTCCAGAGCATCATGGGAGAGGTCGGGAGCTCCGTAGATGAGCACCGGCCAGGAGATCAGCAGGCCTACGGCGATCAGCAAGGCCACGTGGATGACCGTCGTGCGACCACCCATGACCGGGTGCAAACCAGGGTCGGACAAGGAAGGCAAGGGCTGATTCGGCTGCTCACTCACTGGGAGTTGGGTCCTCTGCTGGTCTGGTTCGCTCTGGATTCTAAACGTCTAGCGTTTCGCGTCGCAGCTATCATACGGCCAGTTCCTCCGTGCGGCGTGAAACCGTCAGGTTATACTCAGCGCCACAGGAGCGCGCAGTGGTTACCTCCAGCCAGCTCTCGGAAAAAACGATGTCGTCCCCATACCCGCACGCCGGCTTCGCATGGCCGCAGAGACAAACGCTGCTTCTCAGCCTCGCGCTCTTCCTGGCTACCCTGGCGCTCTATTATCCTGTCCACCACTATCCCTTCATTGACATTGATGACAACTTCTACGTGACCGAAAATCCTCATGTCCTGGGGCCGCTGAATTTATCAACCGTCAAGTGGGCGTTCACTCATCCTTTCGTGCTCAATTATGATCCGCTGACCTTTTTTTCTCACAGCCTGGATGTGCAGATGTTTGGACTGGATGCAGGCCGGCATCATGACGTCAACGTCATCCTGCACGCGCTCGACGCGGTGCTGCTCTTCTGGATCTTGAAGCGGGCCACGGGTTACACCCTTCGCAGCTTCATGGTGGCGGCGCTGGTTGCGCTGCATCCCATCAACGTCGAGAACGTGGCCTGGATTTCTGAGCGCAAGACCATGCTCAGCACGTTGTTTTTCTTTCTCGCACTGGGCGCTTACCGCCGGTATGCGCGCGAGCCCAGGCTGCGGCGCATGGCGGTCGTCGCGTTTCTCTATGGACTCGGGCTGCTGGCCAAGCCGCAGGTGATTACATTGCCGTTCGTCCTGCTGCTGTGGGATTACTGGCCGTTGCGCCGGATGTTTGCCACCGCGCCGGACTCCTCGACTGCCGCCGTGCCCGAAGTCATCCCACCCAGAAGTTTTTCTGCGTTGGTAAAGGAAAAGATCCCGTTGTTCGCCGTCGCCGCCGTCGACGTGATGCTCACCCTGGTGGCGCAGCATGTGGCGGGATCCAGTCAGAGCTGGCCCTACACGCTTACCGTTCGCTTGGAAAACGCCGTTGTCGCTTACGCTGAATACCTGGGGAAGGCGCTGTGGCCGACAGGTCTGGCGCTCGAGTACCTCTATCGTGGAAACTCCCTCAGATGGTGGGAGATATTCGGAGCATTGCTGCTCTTGTTGACGATCAGTGCTCTGGTCGTCGTAAAGCGGCGTCACCGGTACCTCGTGGTGGGGTGGCTTTGGTTCCTGGGAACCCTGGTTCCCAT
Organism: uncultured Acidobacteriaceae bacterium; assembly: GCA_963831675.1. GTDB lineage: Bacteria > Acidobacteriota > Terriglobia > Terriglobales > Acidobacteriaceae > Bog-257. Next base: position 25,121 of record CAWHRM010000009.1, on the reverse strand, counting down.
GATCGGCTTGGTGGTACAACCGGACTTGGAGGCGCTGGCGGACCGCTATGCGTATGTGTCCTTCGTGGGGTTGTTCCTGGCGGTGTGCTGGGGCGCGGCAGAGTGGGCCGAGCCACGGCATCTTCCGCGCGCTGTGTTGCCGGCAACCAGCATTGCGGTCTTGCTCGTCCTGTCAGTGCTGACCTACCGGCAGGTCGGATACTGGAGCGATCCGGTCACACTGTGGACGCACACGTTGCAGGTGACTCATCGCAACTGGGTTGCCGAGTCGCGTCTCGGCGTCGCCTTCCGGCAGCAGAAACAGACGGACGAGGCCTTAACCTATTTCTACCGCGCAGAGGAGGATCATCCCGGAAACCCCGGCGTCAACCTCAACATTGCTCTGATCGAGCACGAGCGCGGAAACCTTCGCCAGGCCATTCCATACTATGAGAAGGTGCTAGCGGTTTCGAACGACGAAGCGGTGAGGGCGCAGGCGCTGGGGAATCTGGGCCATCTCTACAGCAACTTGGGGGATGATGCCCGTGCGCAGGAATATTACCGGGCAGCGCTTCACCCGCCACCAGCGCCGCGCCCGGCCATTGATTGGCACGGGGAGTGGTGGCGCGACATCGGTCCGTTTATTCGGCAGTACTTTCAGAAGTGACGGGCCACGCTGGGCGCCTCTCCGCCGTGACATTCAGGGAACCACAACCACTTTGCCGAACTGTTCGCTGCTGGCGAGGTACTCATGCGCGGCGCGAGTTTCGCTCAGCGGAAAGGTGCGGTCTACCACCGGCTTCAGCTTGCCCGCAAAAACATGCTTCAGCACTTCGTCAAGCTCGCCCATCGCGCCCATGTACGAACCCAGGATCGAGAACTGGCGCGAGAACAGGAAACGGAGATCGAGGTTGCCCTCATAGCCGGTGGTCGCGCCGCAAGTCACCAGCGTCCCGCCGGGCTTCAGCGACTTCAGGCTCTCTTTCCAAGTCGCCTGGCCCACGTGCTCGAAGACGATGTCCACGCCGCGTTTGTTGGTGATGCGCCGCACTTCCTCGCCGATCTTCTGCTTGTAATGGTCGATGGTGTGGTCGGCCCCCAGCTCGCGCGCCTTCTCCAGCTTGCGCTCGTCACCCGCTGTGGTGATGACTTCCGCCGAGAGCATCTTGCAGATCTGGATTGCGGCCGAGCCCACTCCGGAGCCTGCGCCCAGCACTAGTACCGTCTGGCCCGCACGCAACCGGGCGCGGCCGACCAGCATGTGCCACGCGGTCAGGAAGACCAGCGGCACGCTGGCGGCCTGCACAAAGTCGAGCGCGTCTGGAATGGCGATCACGTTGACCCGCGGCACCGCGATCAGTCCGCAATTCCCTCCATCTACCGCGTTGCCCAGCACCGCGAACTGTGGGCAGAAGTTTTGCCGCCCGCTATTACACTGCTCACAATGACCACAGAACACCATCGGCGCCAGCAGCACGCGCGTGCCTTCGTTAAGGTCGGTTATGTATTCGCCACACTCGACGACTTCGCCCGCGATATCGCTGCCGAGAATGTGCGGTAGCTGCACTCCGGGCAGGCCTTTGCGCACAAACAGATCGAGATGGTTCAACGCACAGGCACGCACCCGGATTAAAACATGGTCCTTGCGCAAAACCGGATCGGGAATGTCTTCGTACTTCAGGACTTCCGGACCGCCGAACTCATGAATGCGGACTGCCTTCATAGGGTTGTTCCTCGCGAATTTGAACTGTGCATCCCTGGTTAGCAAATCATATTGACATAACCGCCGGCCAAAAGGGCAGGCTATGACGGATGAATTGTCATTACCAGCGCCCGCTTTTTCGGGCCAATGAGCGCCGTCTTCGCGCTCACTGGGGTGATTGGGCGCGAGGAATCTGCTTTTCGTGGTCGGCAATCCGGAAGCGGGCCTGCGGCCGCCACCCCTCCGCCCTTTGACTTTGACGCCAGGCATCTAAATAATTGAGGTCGCCGCCATGGACATCTACGAACAGATCGTTGAGCTGCGCCGCGAAGGCCGCCGTGGCGCCGTTGCCACCATCACCAACGTTCGCGGCTCGATCCCATCATTCCAGACCGCGAAGATGCTGGTGCGCGATGATGGCTCCATCGCGGGGACGATTGGCGGCGGCTGCGTCGAGGCCGAGGTCTGGCAGGCGGCGCGCGAGGTGATGGAAGAAGAAAAGCCGCGCACCTTGACCTTCAACCTCAACAACAATCCCAAATACGATACCGGCCTGGTCTGCGGCGGCACGCTGGAGATCTTCATCGAGCCGGTGCTTCCGCCCGCGCTGCTCTATATCTTCGGCGCCGGCCATGTCGCCTATAACTTGTACAAGGTCGCGACCATCGCGGGTTTCGAGGTCGTGGTGGTGGACGATCGTGAGGCGTACGCCAATCGCGAGCGCTTTCCTGACGCGCGCGAGGTCATCGCTGAAGATTTCGAGGTGGTGACGGAACGGCTAAATCCGCCCGAGTCGTCCCATATCGTGATCGTCACTCGCGGGCATCGCGACGACATGCGCGTGCTGCGGTGGGCCCTGAATACGCGCGCACGTTACCTGGGCATGATCGGCTCACGGCGCAAGACCATCTCCATCTACAAAGAACTGGAGAAAGAGGGTATCCCGGCGGAAAAATTTGCCGACGTACATGCGCCTGTCGGTTTGGAGATTGGCGCGGTTACACCGGAAGAGATTGCGGTGGCCATCGTGGCCGAGATGATCGCCGTGCGACGGCACGCAAGCACCGATGTCGTCAGCAAGAAATACTCCTACCCGCAACCTGCAGCCGCGGAGCACGCAGAACAGGACGCGGTGGAAGAAGAGCCAACCAGGAATTTGTAGCCTTGTCCTGATTCGCGACGGTTTGGCCCGTCAGCGGCAGCAGCGGAACCCCACTGGCCTGCGCCACCACGCTCTGCTATCTTCGAGCCATGACGCTTGCACCCAGCATCTGCGGAGTCATTCTCGCAGCCGGATTTTCCACCCGCCTGGGCCGTGACAAGGCCCTGCTGCCCTGGCCGCCGGTAGCGGAAGGGACGCCGATCGCCAACACTTTTCTGGGCGCTACCATCGATCTGTTCCAAACCTACACCGATCTCGTCATCGTGGTCGCCGGCAAGAACGAAGCTGCTCTGGAGCCGGTCGCGTATGCGCATGGCGCCTTTATTGCCGTCAATCGCGAACCCGAGCGTGGCCAGTTCAGTTCCATGCAAGTCGGCCTGCAGGAGGTGCTGAACCGTGGACGCGATGCGGCCCTGATCGCGCTCATCGATCACCCACCAGTGCTGCCCATGACCGTGCAGCAGCTTCTTGACGCCTTCCTCAATCCTGCTGCCGACGTGTGGGCAGTTGTGCCCGAGGTGCGGCGTGGTGAGCAACTCGTGCATGGCCATCCCATCCTGGTGCGCCGGGAGATGATAGAAGTCTTTCTGCGCGCTCCGGTGAATGCGACGGCCCGCGATGTCGAGCACCGGTATCAGCAGCACATCCAGTATTTGCCGGTGCAAGACGGGCGAGTTGCCACCAACATCGATACACCGGAGGACTACGAACGGCTGTCCGCTTCAGATCTGATTTCTTCGGAGCAGGCAGTTTTGAGTTCGACCGAGCTGCGCGGCCAGGCTGCTCGATTCATCGAATCGGTGCTCGCGCTTCGGCCGCAGATCGCCGTCTTCGACTGCGACGGAACTCTGTGGAGCGGCGACGCGGGGAGGGACTTCTTCTACTGGGAGATCGAACACGGAGTAGTAAGTCGTGAAGTCGGCGAGTGGGCCCGCGCGCGCTACCAAGAGTATGAAATCGGCAGCGTGAATGAAGCGCAGATGTGCGGCGAGATGGTCACCATGAATCGCGGCATCTCGCAGAAGGCAATGCAGCGCGCGGCGGAGGAATTCTTTAACGAGGTCGTCGGCCAGCGGATGTTCCCTGAAATGCAGGATCTCATCCGGCGCCTAACCGAGCAGGGTTGCGATAACTGGGCGGTTTCTTCGACCAATGCTTGGGTTGTGGAAGTTGGGGCCGGGCGCTTCGGTATCGCGCGCGATCACGTGCTCGCGGCGTGCGTTGATCTCGACGACGGATTCGCCAGCGATCGCCTCATCCGGGTTCCGACGGACGAATTAAAGGTGGCGGCCATTCGTGAGGTCATCGGCAAGCCGGTGGACGCTGTCTTCGGCAATTCCGTGCACGATCAGGCAATGCTTGAAGTGGCGAGGTATCCGTTCTGCGTTAACCCCAATCCTGCCCTGGAGCGAATCGCCCGGGAGCGCGGGTGGACCGTGTACTGGCCAGAAATCAGTCCGCTCGTGAAGCGGGTTAAGGTATGATCGAAAGGCTATGGCAGGAGAGGTAATTCATGTCTCGGAAAATGAAGCCGCCAAGGAACTGGCGAACCTTCTGGCGCGCGTCCGCGCGGGAGCGGAAGTAATCATCGAAAGCGGAGCGACGCCAATTGCGGTACTTCACGCCCCAGCTCCACCGCGGCGATCCATCACGGAGTGTATCGCGCTACTACCGAAGAACTCGTCCGCCACTATCGATGAAGACTTTGCGTACGATGTAGCAGCGGCCATCAATGCGCATCGTGAGCCTCTCACCCCGCCAGCATGGGACTAATACTCGATTCCAGTGTCTTGATCGCAGCCGAACGAAAGGGACAAAACGCGCGCCAAGCTCTGCAAACCATTTCGGAGAAAACCGGTGACACTGACATCGGGCTGTCGGTCATCACAATCATCGAACTTGCGCATGGTGCAGCTCGCGCTAACAGCCCGGAGCGCAAGGCTTCACGGGGACAGTTCATCCACGAGTTGCTCACGGCGGTACCCATTCATCCGGTAACCGTGTCGATAGCAGTCCGTGCCGGGGAAATCGACGGAGTCAACACGGCCAACGGCGTTGGGGTTGCACTGTCCGACCTACTGATCGGCGTTACAGCCTTGGAGATCGGCTACAGCGTAGCAACTGCAAACGTTCGTCACTTCCAGCGAATCCCGGATCTGAAGGTCGTGGGGCTGTAGAGTGGACTGAGAATCGCGGTTGCTGCCGGTTGCTGGTCTTACTCCTGCAGCGTAACCGAATAGAGGTTGCTCTCCAGTTCCTCTGCGGGCACGGCGAACAGGTCGATCCAGCCTTCGAGGGGCATCGAATCCACTGGAAGGTGTTCGCGCCAGATAGAGAAGCGCAGCCGAATGCGGCTTCCCTGTTGCGCGCCGATGAGTTCAAAGGGAATGCGAAATTCAAAGATCTCGGCCAGCGCGACCTCGGCTCCGTTCGTCGACGCGCTGCCATTCTCGGTGGAAAAGCTCGCCAGCTTGTGCCGCTCTTCGCCGTTGGTCAGCACCCACTTCTGCAGCGTCTGCCCCTGCGCGTCGGCGGTGAGACGATAAGAGTCCACCGGCGATTTGCGGTCGCGTCCGTCGTGCCGTACTTCGAGGTTTACCACCAGACGATAAGCTCCGTCAGGCACGCCGTGGTGAAAGTCCAGGCGTCCGGAAACAGAATCGGCATCCAGTCCGGCGTAAACCGCGTCCAGCAGAAACTGCTTGCCGTGCATGGCCATGCTGCGCTGGTCCGCAGTGAAGCTAGCCGCGCCCATCCACTCGAAGTAGCCGCTCACCAGACCATCGACATGTGCCCGAACGTATGCGGTCTGGGGAAGATAACTCGGGCGCACCACGCCGCTGATGATCGGCGTGTTCAGTTCCTCCGGTGGAGCGCCCTCCAGCGCGTGATAAACGTTGGACAAGTGCTTGCGATAGAGTTCGTCGAAGTCGCGGTCGTTGGCCGAGTGATGTTCGGGACCGTACCACCAGTTCCAGTCACTGCCTTCGGCAATCAGCAACTCCTCCCAGGCCAGCTTGCGCTGCTCGGCCGAAACCCGATGCGAGTGGCGATCATAATAGTCGCGCGCTTCGGCCAGCAAGTCCCAGGAGCGATTATCTTCCGGAGACCCGATCCAGACATCGAGGTTGGCGCTAATCCACGAACCGGGAACCAGCCGGTGCAGAGGCGCGAAGTCGCTCTGCTTGTGCCGGGCGATGGCCTCACTAATGGTGACCGGCTCGATCTGCGGATCTCGCTGCACCCCGTCGTAGAATCGGCGCAGGAATTCGCGTCCCGACTGAGGATAGTATTCCCAGGCATTCTCGCCGTCGAGGATGATGGAAATGACCGCATTTTTCCCTGTTTCCAGTATCGGTTGCGCTGAATCCTTGATGTTTTGGATGAGGTGTTGGGCCGCCTCTTGCGCAGCCATCCCCGAATACACAAAGCCGATCAGGTCAGAGATGCGGTGGTTACGGAAGAGCAGGTGCATGTGAGTACCACTCTTCTCGTAGCGGTAGATGTTGTACAGCCGTTCGGCACCGCCAGCCTGCAGCGACCCGCCGTCATGCCGGGTGAAGTTGAAATCGAGGGAACGTCCCAGAACACCCTCATCGGTTGCCATCCACTTGATGCCCTGCCTGCACGCCAGCGTCAGGGTCTCCTCCGAGACACTTCCCTCGGACGGCCACAATCCTTGAGGACGAACACCGAAAAGCGATTCATGTGAATCCAGCGCCCGCTGGATCTGGTGGGTGGCGTCATCGGGATGGCGGAAGCGTCGCGTGGGGAGATTCAGGCCCGGCGAAGACTCCGCGCCAACGTTGGTATCGCACAGCAACGGCAGAATCGGGTGGTAGTACGGGGAGGCAGAAAGCTCAATGGATCCCTTCTTTGCAGCCGCGGCATACGCGGGCAGGACCTTCGCCAGAAACTCGCGTTCCTTAGCGATCACCAGCTGCTGGTCGTCAACGGTGAAGTCCTCGCCCTTCTGCACCAGGGCGGCGATGTCGGGCTCGGCCAGGACGTACTCGTCGAACCAGGCCAGCTGCGACAGAACTTGCAGGTCGGCGTAATCGCGGGTCACGAAATAGGAATCCGGACCCTCGGGACGCTCGCTGGTGGCACGGTATCGCTCCCAGAGCTCGCGGTATCGCGGATACCGTCCGATCATGTTGACCGGGTTCGCCTGGAAGAGGTAGCGCAGCGCAAACTGCCGGTCCGAAGGGGTGAGCTCGGCAGCCGGCTTGGCCACCACGTCGAAAAACGGATCGTGGGCCTGCCCGGAGGCGTAATCCTGGATCTGGCTCACCAACGACGGAACCAGGTTAAAGTTCTGCTGGACATAGGGAAACTCGTCGAGCAGCTTCACCATCCCGTAGTAGTCCTTGAGGGCATGGAGCCGGACCCAGGGAAGTCGATACTCCCCCGTAACCATGTCTTTGTAAAAGGGCTGATGCATGTGCCACAGGAGCACCAGCCGAATCGTCGGGGAACTTTCGGTCATCGGGTCGAGGGTTTCGCGCTCCCAAGTGTATCAGGCCGTCGAGTGGGGCGGAACCCCCGCCGGGCGAGCGCGTTTGATCCTGTGGGAGCAGCTTGATTCCGAGTGCGGAAAACTACGATTCAGATCTCAGTAAATTGATCCGGAGTTGGCGCTCTTTCACTGCCCTATCCTTACCAGGACAGCTTTGCGCTCCGCCGCTGGTTCATTCGGATGACGCAATTTTGAGACCTCCGATTTCGCAGACTCGGTGGTGGAGAACATTTCGTAGGAATCGAATTCGTCCGAGAGAACGGGTGTCAGGGCCAGATCGGTGTAGTCGCGCGCTTTGGGATCGCGCTTCAACTGCTGCCGGCACCTGCCCAGACGCACGATCTGCCGCATAAGCCGCACGTGCTTCCAAACCAGATCGGCGACATAGCGGGGATAGAAAACCAACGGGCTCTCCAAGGGCAGCGTGGGACGGCGTTCCTTGCGGTACTTGCGCCGGAGATAGCCACCCTGCAGCGGATGTACCTTCTCCAGCGCGATACAGCCCCAGTACCAGCTCAGCAGGAACAGCATGTTGCCAGGGTTGCTGTTGGTCGCCGTGGCGCGGCGCATTACCGTCTTCATGTGCTCAGGCGTGTAATAAGTCTTCCAGGCATCCTCGTAGACCTTTTCCCATTGCTCCCGCGACATGGTGGAGTGTGCCGCGGTCACATGTTCGAGATCGTACTTATTCAGGTCCGGATCCAGGTAGGCGCCCGCGCTGTAGAGGCGCTTATGGTCCTCGGAGCCGGGCAGCGGGGTCAGGCAGTGGAACTCCAGCAGATCAATCGGCAGTTCGCGTTGGATGATCCCGATGTCGCGGATGATCGATTCCGGCGTGTCGCCAGGGAAGCCCAGGATGTAGCCCGCGAACACGGTGGCGCCGGCGTGCTTCCACGCCAACAGCATTTTCCGGTACTCAGTGATTTTGTTCTGCTTCTTGCGCGCGCTCAGCAGACTGTCGGGGTTGATGCTCTCCAGCCCGATAAACACGCGCGCCACCCCGGCCCGGCCCGCCTTTTCGATGAAGTGCGGCAAGCGGTGGCACATGGTGTCCACCTGGATGATGAACTTGATATTCAGCTTCTCTTGCTCACGCATTCTGATCAGGCGATCGAAGATGCTTTCCCAGTCGGTGTTCCGGGCAAAGTTGTCGTCGGTGATGAAGAAGCGGTTGATCCCCTGTGCCAGGTTGCGACGGATAATCTGCTCCACGTCGTCGGCCGAGCGCCGCCGCGATTTCCGCCCCTGCACATTAATAATGGTGCAGAACGAGCACAGAAACGGGCACCCGCGTCCGGCATCGAAGCTCGTCATACTGCCGCCGGTCCGCTTGATGCGCGAGGCCGGCAGGATGGGCAGCGTGGCTCCGGGGAGCGATGGCAGGTCGTCCATATAGTTGTAGACGGGCTTCAGCGTGCCTTGCCATGCGTCCCGCAAAACTTCATCGAAGCGCCCCTCGGCCTCACCGGCAAACAGTGAGACGCCCAGGTCGAGCGCCTCCTGGAGTTCAGGTGTCAGCTCCGGCAACATGGACAAGCAACCGGAGACGTGAAAGCCGCCGAGACAAACCTGGATGCCTTCCGCACGCAGAATGCGTGCGATATCCATGGCGCGCGGATACTGGTTCGACTGGACTCCGACGAGGGCGACCATGCCGCGTTTTCCGCGAAGCTGGCGAGCAATACGGTGAGGCTTGACGCGTGAATTGGTTTCGTCGAAAGCCGAAATCTCGATTTCGACATCGCCCAGCACGCCGCGCTCCTTACACTCGAGCGCCAGACCATTCATGACCGCGAGCGTGTTCGACGGAATAGCCGAACGCAGCCACTGGATGACGTAGCCGTTGTCGTCATAGTGCGACGGTTTGAGCAGGACCAGAGAAAAACGCTCCCGCGCTGGCTGTGCGACTCCCATCAACAGATACGCGCCCCCAATCACAAGCAATCCGCATCAGAATAATCCATTATGCCGAAGTTTACCCGATTATTGCGCCATATTCCTGCACTCTGGAATCAACCAGGCCACCTTCTTGAGCTGACCGGGAGGACATTGCAGCCTATGTCCGCGTCCGGTTGCTCTCCGAAAATTGGGGCATGTCTTACGACTTCTTTCGCAAAGTAAAAAGAAGAAAGGTATATTGCAGGCCAAAAGCGTCCCATCGGATGGGCCTCTCGTCGCACTCCAGGTCGATGTCGCCGGTCGGCTCGAATCCCAAGTCATTGGCCATGCTCAGAGCCGCTTCCATTTCAGCCTTGGAAAAGATCTTGATCGGGCTCCCGTGAGCCATCTGACCACGGGTGTCAACCGAAGCCGGATAATAGTCCGTTGAAGTAATCAGTAAACCCCTGGGTTTCAGGACACGGTGCATCTCTTCAAAGTAGCTTCTCAGGGGCACCCCATGTTCGATTACGCTCAGGCAGGTGACTGCATCGAAGTAGTTGCCGGGAAATTGCGTGCGCACGATGTCATCGCGCAGATAGCGAATCGGGCCACGGCGCGCCGGATCAGCGAAGGAGAGATTGATGCCGTACAGCGCCCGGTATCCATAGAGGAAGAGAGTGGGAAGAACATTGCTGTAGAATTCTGCGCCGGCATCGAGAATGCGGGCCGCCGCGTTCGTGTTGGCGAGAATAATGGAAATCGCCGAAAGATGGTCCCAATTCTTCTCCGGCTGCACGATGGAGCGGAAGGCGTAATTTCCGTCCATTTTCAAGTGCCGCTTCCCACTCGCGCCGGCTCTTCAGAGTTCCGTTGGAGACAAGTTGGTCCGGACGTCCAGTTGGCCTGGTGGCCCCAAACTTCAGCTTGAGATAGAGCTGGTAAGCCCAATCCGGGCGCAGAACAAAACTCTTAACCCGCCGGAAGAACCTCCTCGATGGGGGAATCCTGGGGACTACATCTCGCGGCGAGCCTGCGGTTTCGGACACGAGGTTATTACCATAGACGCGGAACTGGCGGTTTGCAACCGGCGCAGGCTGTTCAGGCTGCAGGCTATTCGCCGGGCGCTGGTCAGCCTGACAACGGCGACTGTTCGCTGCTTTCCTCTTCCGATAAACTAGAAACTAGTGCGCATCCTTACCCGCTACATCTTGAAGGAGGTCACCTCGCACGCCCTGCTGGGCGTGGCGCTATTCACCTTCATCATCTTCATGCGAGACCTGGGGCGGCTGCTGGAACTGGTCGTCCGCAACAGCGCTCCACTACCCAGTGTCGCCGAGATTTTCCTGTTCACGCTGCCGACCACCTTCACCATCACCTTGCCCATGGGCGTACTGGTGGGCATCCTGGTTGGCCTCAGTCGCATGGCCGCCGACAGCGAAGTGACTGCCATGCGTGCCAGCGGCATTGGCGCGGGAATGTTTATTCGCGTCGATTTCCATTTTTGCCATCGCCGCGTGGGCGCTGGGGATGTTCAACAGCATTTATGCTGCGCCGAAGTCGGCAGCTGCGCTTGATCGTCTGCAGGAACGCCTGAAGTCGTCGCAGGCGTCGTTCGAGATACAGCCGCGCGTTTTCTATGAAGAATTCAAGAACATCGTGCTCTATGTGCAGGACGTCGTTCCCTCCGGCGAACGGTCGTTGTGGCGTGGCATCTTCCTCGCCGACATCAGCGATCCGGCCTCGCCCAAGATCACGGTGGCCCAGCGCGGCGCTCTGCTGAGCGACTCTCCCGACAAGCTGCGTTTCCACCTGGAGGACGGCACTCAGCAGGAGATGATTCCGCAGGCGAGGGACCAGTATTCCATTACGACCTTCGAGAGCACCGAAATTCCGATTCGACTACCCGGCAGCGCAGACCGATCGCCTCGTGACCTGCTTCCGGTGGCCGAGCTCGGCTTGCGGGATCTGCTGAGACACGCGGCGCTGGAAAAGCAAGGCCTGCATACGGTTCCAGCATACCGATGCGGTCGCGGCGGGATCCCATGAAGTGTTGGCCCGTTACTACGAGATTGAGTTCCAGCGCCGCCTTGCGCTGCCCGCTGCCTGCCTGGTACTGGCGATGGTCGGCATCCCACTGGGCTTGTCCGCGCGCAAGGGAGGCAAGAGCACAGGTTTCGTGCTTACCATTCTGCTGGTGTTCGTGTACTACTTCTTTTCCCTGACCGGCGTTTCGATGGCGCGACAAGGAAAGGTGGCGCCCTGGGAAGGTATTTGGGCGGGCAACATCTTCTTCTTCGTCTGCGGGCTATTTCTGCTGTGGCGGGTTGACCGCATGCCCATCGAGATCGGTACCCTGAGCGAATTCTGGAAGTCGCTCAAGGAGAAGCTGCCCGTTCTTGACCGCCGGCGGACGGGCGCCTCAGGAGAGTACACGGCCCCAGTCCGTTCGGCGCCCCACAAGCGCCGCTTCAGCGCCCGCTTCCCGCTGATTCTCGACGACATGATCCTGCGTGACTTCGCCGTGTATCTGGTGATGATCATTGCCACCTGCCCTGATCATCGTGCTGGTCTTCACCTATTTCGAGCTGCTCACCGACATCATGCGCAATAGGATTCCAGCGATCATTCAGGCCCAGTACCTATGGAACGTGAGTCCGTCACTCATCTACCTGATCGCGCCGCTGGCGGTCATGCTCGCCGTGCTCATCACCTTCGGGCTGATGGAGAAATCGAGCGAGCTGACGGCCATGAAGGCCAGCGGAATGAGTATCTATCGCGCAGCGTTACCGGTGATTGTGTCTGTGTGCCTTGTTTGCGATGGGACTGTTCATTTTCGATCAGATCTATATCCCGCACACCAACCGCGAGCAGGAAATTCTGCGCAACCAGATCAAGGGCAAGCCTGCCCAGACCTATTTGCAGGCAGACCGCAAGTGGATTTTCGGACTGAATAACGAAATCTATTACTACCAGGTGTTCGATCCCGATACGGACCACTTCGGCGGCATCTCGGTCTTCGAGTTCGACCCCAACACCTTCCAGCTTACGCGCCGCATCCACGCCGAGCGCGCGCATTGGGAAGAGGGCCTGAAGAAATGGGTCTTCGAAGCCGGCTGGGTGCGGACGCTGCAGGGCTCGTCCATCCAGGACTACCGCACCTTCGACGTTGCCACCTTCAACGAACTACGCGAAGACCCCGGCTACTTCAAGAAGGAGGTGAAGCAGTCGTCGGAGATGAACTACGAGGAGCTGCGGCGCTACATCGACGACCTGCAAGCAGAGCGGCTTTGACACAGTGCGGCTGAAGGTGCAACTGCAGAAGAAGATTGCCTTCCCGCTGATCACCCTGGTGATGGCAGTTCTGGCGATTCCTTTCGCGACCTCGGGACGCCGCGGCGGTGCGCTGGCCGGGGTGGCCGTCGCGATCGGGATTGCCATCGTGTACTGGGTGACCGCAGGAATCTTCGAAGCGATGGGCTCCGCCAACCAGCTTCCTGCACTCATGGCGGCCTGGGCGCCGGACTTCATCTTCGCTTTCGCTGGAGGCTACCTGCTGCTGAGGGTGCCGACGTAGCCACGGCCTCAGCACAGAATCAACTTGGCGTGTTGCTCATCTAACCTACTTCGGTCAGTGGCTGAATGCTGACTGCTGCTTACTTGTGAATGTTTAAGAACCTACGTCCGCTGTTTCCCTATCTGCGCAAGTACCGCACGACCTACTGGATCGGCGCCGTCTGTGTGCTATGCAACAACTGCGTATGGATTCTGTTTCCGCTGGTCATCCGCAACGCCATCGACGATCTGAATTTGGGAGTGACGGCGGACAAGCTGAAGTGGTACTCGTTCGAATTGCTGGCGGTTGCCGGGACCAAAGCCATCTTCCAGTTCCTCACGCGCTGGATCCTGATCGGCGTCTCGCGCGAAATCGAATTCGATCTGCGCAACGATCTGTTCGCTCATCTTGAACGGCTGTCGTACAGCTTCTACCAGCGCACCCGCACCGGCGACATCATGGCCCGCGCCACCAACGACCTCAACGCCGTCCGCATGCTGGTTGGGCCGGGCATCATGTACACCGCCAACACGGTGGTCTTCACCGCCGGCGCGCTGGTGTTCATGCTGAGCATCAGTCCGCGGCTCACGATCTTCGCGTTCCTGCCGCTGCCCATCGTCAGCATCGTGGTGCAGTACTTCGGGCGCAAGATCCACGAGCGCTTCGAGCGCATCCAGGCGATGTTCTCCGACATCTCGGCCAAAGCGCAGGAGAACTTCTCCGGGGCTCGCCTCATTCGCGCCTACGTGCAAGAAGAAGCCGAGATCGAAAGCTTCGAACGCGACAACACCGAGTACATTGCGCGCAGTCTCAAGCTGGTCCGCCTGATGGGCATGCTCTGGCCGACGCTGGAGACCCTGCTTGGATTGGCGGTTGTGATCGTGCTCTGGGTGGGCGGCCGCGAAGTGCTGCTGCATCGCATCAACGTCGGCAGTTTCGTGGCCTTCAACACCTACATGGTGCAGCTTACTTGGCCGATCATCTCGCTGGGATGGGTCATCAACATATTCCAGCGTGGCACCGCGTCGATGGGCCGCATAGAAAACATTCTGGCGGAGCAGCCGGAGATCACCGATGCCGGTGTTCCCGCGAAAGGCGTCCCCACCGAGGTTCGCGGCGAGATCGAGTTCCGCAATCTCAGCTTCCACTATGGACAGACACTCATCGCGGCTGAGCGCGGCATGGGACACGTCCACGGCGACGAGACTGTGCTGAAGAACATCAGCCTGCGCGTGCCCGCCGGGACGAGCCTGGCCATCGTCGGCCCCACCGGCTCAGGCAAGTCCACTCTGGTATCGCTCATCCCGCGCATTTACGATGCCGCGCCGGGCTCGGTGCTCATCGACGGCCGGCCGATTCGCGAGTTCCCGCTGGAGTTGTTGCGCCGCAACATCGGCTTCGTCCCCCAGGAGACGTTTCTGTTCAGCGACACCATCCGCGAGAACATCGCCTTCGGCACGGACGAACGCCACCGACGAAGACGTGCGCCGCGCCGCCGAGGCCGCCAATATCGCCGCTGAAATCGAAAGCTTCCCGGACGGCTACAACACCCTGGTTGGCGAGCGCGGCCTGACGCTTTCCGGCGGCCAGAAGCAGCGCACCGCCATCGCGCGCGCGGTGATCCGCAATCCGCGCATCCTGGTGCTCGACGACGCCCTCGCCAGCGTGGACACGCAAACCGAAGACCGCATCCTCAATCATCTGCGCGAGATCATGGAAGGCCGCACCACAATCTTCATCTCCCATCGCGTCTCTACCGTGCGCAACGCCGACCGCATCGCTGTGCTGCACAACGGCCTCATCGTCGAGTACGGCACTCACGACGAGCTCATCGAGCGCAACGGATACTACACCGAGCTCTACAACAAGCAGTTGCTGGAAGAAGAATTAGAGACGGTATAGAGGGCCGTTACCCACACTCAGCACAATCTGGTCTGCCCTTGTCCGGTTCGGCGATGTGAGGGTGGAGCTCTCCCAAATTCACGCGTTGGTGGTCGTGATATCAGATCGAGGGAGCGGCACGGTATCCGAAACAAGTGCTGGCGAATTGGGTTCCGAATGCGACAATGGCCTTCACTCTGGCTTACAATTTCAGCATCGATGCGCTTTCTCGCGGTGACCCTGATTTTGCTGGCCGCAGCCACTATGCTGGCTGCGCAGCAGCCTGCTACGCCCGCCGATTCGACAACGCCGCAGAGTGTGGCAGCACCGGCTCGAACGACTCCCCAACCAGCACAGGCAAACCCATCTCCTGCTCCCAGCCAGCCGTCGCCGGAAGTGCCCTCGACGTCCGGTCAGGCGGCTGCGCAGCAACCTTTACCACCGGCTGGCGAAGTCCCATCGACGATGCCTCCGGGCACGTCCGTGGTCCCAACCGAGACGCCGAAAGAGCTGCGTCAAGCCAAGCGCGCGTTCGAGAAGGGCGTGAAGCTGCGATCCTCCGGCAAGCTGGATGAGGCGTTTGACAAGTTTGAGCAGGCCGCCGAACTCAACCCCCATAACCTGGACTACATCACGGCCCGCGAGTTTACCCGCCAGCAGTTGGTGATGCAGGCCCTGCAACATGGCAACAAGGCGATGCTCGAGAACAAGGAGATCGTCGCCATGGCCGACTTCCGGCGCGCCGCGGAGTACGACCCCACCAACGACTTTGCGGTGCAGCGGCTGCGCGATTCCATGCCGGCGGACCTCGAACCGAGCCACAGCGTGCGCGTAGTGGAGCAATCGACTCCCATTGACCTGCAACCTTCGACAGCGCACCACGATTTTCACTTTCGTGGCGACGCCAGGACGCTGCTCACCCAGGTCGCCAGGGACTACGGGGTGGTCGCTGAATTCGACGATTCGGTGCAACACGGCGAGTCCGTTTCGACATTGAGGATGTCAACTTTGCCACCGCGATGGAGGCGGCAACCCATGTGACGAAAACCTTTTGGGTGCCGCTGTCGTCGACGGCAGTTGCTGTTCGCCGCCGACACACGTCGAGAACCGGCGCAGCCTGGAGCGGATGTCGCTGCGCACCTTCTACCTGCCTGACGTGAGTTCCGAGCAGCAACTCAACGAAATGATGAACTCGTTGCGCGTGCTCCTTAATCTGCGTTATATCGCGGTGCAGAAGTCGCAGTCGACCATTACCATTCGCGCCGAGCAGCCGGTCGTGGAAGCCGCAACCCGCCTGCTGGAAAACCTAAGCGCGGGAAGTCCCGAAGTCATGCTGGACATGCGGGTGTACGAGGTCAGCTCCACCCTGGCACGGCAACTCGGAACAGCGTGGCCGACCCAGTTCACCATGTTCCACATCAGCCAGCAACTTCTCGCTGGTCTGAGTCAAAACGTGCAGAACCTCATCAACCAGTTGATTGCCTCGGGCGGCATCAATCAGGCGAATTCCACGGCCATCCTGGCGCTGCTGGCGCAGTTACAGAACCAGTCAAGTTCCATACTGTCGCAGCCGTTTGCCACCTTCGGAGGCGGTCTCACCCTTTTTGGCCTGACCACGGGTGGAACCGGCATCACGCTTAACTTCAGCTTGAACGACTCCAATCTGAAGAGCCTGGAGCACGTAACCCTGCGGGCAGGACAGAACAATCCCGCCACGCTGAAAATCGGCGAGCGTTACCCCCTGGTGAACGCGACCTTCTCGCCTATCTATAACACGCCTGCGATTGCGCAAGTCATTGGCAACGCGAGCTACAGAGCGCCTTTCCCGTCTTTCTATTTTGAAGACCTCGGCCTCGTCCTGAAGGCCACGCCGCTCATTCATGCCGAACGAGACGTCACGTTGAACCTGGAACTAGCCATTCGTTCGCTCGGAACGCAGACCGTGAACGGCATGCCCATCATCAACAATCGCGAATACAAAGGCACCATCACAGTGAAGGACGGCGAGTCGAGCGTGGTGACCGGATTGCTTACCCGCGCCGACGCACTCAGCCTGACTGGCTACCCTTTCTTGAGCCAGGTTCCCGCCGTCAACTATGCATCCGCCGAGCACGACAAGAACGCCATGGATGAGGAACTGCTCGTAGTCATCACCCCGCACGTGATACGGGCGCCGGAGAAGAATTCCTTTGCTGTGGTATTGCCCAACGGGCAGTGAGGCCGCGCTACTTGCCGCTTTTCGCCGCTGATGCCGGGCAGCGACATGCCGCCCAGCAATACGTCACGTGCCCGCTCGCTCACTCCGTCGTCAAACCCTTCCAGGATGACCAAGTCGTTGCCGCGGAATTCCAACAAGACGTTTCCCTGCTCCGTCGCTGGCTTCTGCATTACCGCAACCGGACCGGCCGGCGCAGTCGGAGCATCCGCAATCCAGTTGACCTTTTTGTAGCGCTTGGGAAGGTAGTCGGCATACAGCTTGGCGAAGGCGCGAGCCGACTCAGGTGAGTCCCAGCGCGAGAAGTACAACATCGTGATCTGGTCTTTCGGGTGCACTCTTGGCGTGGGCGGCAAAGTAATATCCGCCGCGCCAGTGCGGATAGTAAGTCTTGGGAGCGCCGTCTCCGCCGTACTGCTTGGCGAGCAGGTAGATATCGAACTCGCCCATTCCACCGAAGTCGAAGCGTTCGTAGGGCGCAACCAGCCTGTCGAGATCCGGGATTGTCAGCGGCGCGACCGCCTGGTTCATCAGGTAGGTTTCCGGCTGCATGATCTGGCGCGTATCCACCGGCGGGTTCTCCAGCAGACCGCTGTAAGCCGCGTCCTTCCCCTTGCTGGTGAGCACGGTTCGCACGAAATCGGTGCCAAAGGTGTACGGCATCATCAAGGACTCGCGCAGGAACATCGGCGCGGCGGCGAATACCGGCGAGTCCTGGTTGTCGGCCATACTGGCGCGCATGGCATCGAAGATTTCCGGCGCCGAGACGACGTCCTTACCCATCGGCGCCAGGGTATAGTCGAGCAAGACCACCATCGCCTGCCCCTCGGCAACGCACTCTCGCGCAGCCTGCGCTTCCTCCACCACGTATTCCTGCGGGTCCGGAAGCGGGCGGTCGTCTTTGGCTCCGGCCCGTTCCCATTTTTCCAGACCAATCTTCTGATCTTGTAATGCATGTGTCAGCTCGTGAGCCAGTACCGGCTTTTGCGTTTCCGGTGGCACCCAATCCAGAAGATTCACGCTCTTGGTCTTGGGATCGTAGTAGGCTGCGACCTGTTCGCCCAGCAGGCGAAGGAATTCGCGGTGCAAATCGTAGCCTGGAGGCAACAGGCCGAACTTCTCCAGCACCAGCCGCGATTGCTCCAGCCGCTGCGTGTCTTTGTCATCACGCATGCGATTGTCAACGTACTTTTCCACGGACTCGCGCGTGATCAGATGCCGCTTGACCTCGCTCTGGATCGGGCAGCCCTGTGTCCCGGCTGGCAAACCTCAGAATCACGTCTACCGAGCGGAAGAGTTCTTTGGCTTGCGCCTTGGTGATTCGGGTCTCGGCTTGCGGCTCTTGCGAAGCTTCTGGCGGCGCACTTCCCTGCTGCTGCTCCTGGACGCTGACACCGGCGCCCGGAACCTGCGTCGTGCTCGGTGGACCCGTCGGTTGCGGCGTTGAAGATTGGGTCGGCGCGTTAGTTTGTGCCCCAGCTGTCGCAGTGGGCCGAGCAGCAGTACTCTGGCCCCAGGCAGAGCCAGGAAGCAGCCCAAGAAGAACAATTAGAACGAGGGCCGTCGAGCTGCGGGGCCGTGCGGTTTTCCCTGAGTTGGTCTCTGACATGTAGAGCCTTCAAGGATAACAGGAGAAGAGACGCATCCGCTTTGCCGCAACGGCTCCGATGCAGTCATGTAGGTCGAATGCATAGCCGTTGGTGCACCGATGCTTGTCGCGACTGGCATAAACCAATCGCAAGCCGCTATGATGAGTTTCCCCTGCCGTTCGATCTCCAAGGATGGTGCAATGATTCCAATCCACCGCGCCTGGCTGGCGCATTTTGCTGTAATTGTCTTTAGCAGTCTAAGTTGCCTATCGCTGGCGCAGTACCCGGAAACCACTCCACAGGAAACGTCGCAAGCCGCTCCGCAGCGTACCGCCGAAGAACGCGCCGCCTATCGTAAAGCTATGGAGGAGGCCGATCAGAAGATCGCCAACGAGGTGAAGGCGCACTCGGAGCTGGTCAAGAACCTGGAATACCTCACCACACAGATCGGCCCGCGGCTCACCGGATCCCCGCAAATGCAAGCCGCCAGCGAATGGACTCTCAAACGCTTTCAGGACTATGGCGTCAAGGCCCACCTGGAAACAGCGGATATCGCGCACGCCTGGACGCGCGGCGTCGAGACAGCGGAGATCACCAGTCCGATCCAGCGCCACATCGGCATTCACGCCTTCGGTTGGAGCAAGGCGACCAACGGCGAAATCTCCGCCAACGTTGTCCTTCTCGACATCCAGAATCCGTCGGATTTCGATCAGTACAAAGGCAGACTGAAGGACGACATCGTCATGCTGCGCAAACCGGCCGATCTGTCGAAAGAGGAGGCCAATCCCGAGAACGCCTACGACGCAGTCATCCCGCCGCCACGAGGAGTACCGGATCCGAACGGAGGACGGGGCGCGCGCCTGCAACTGCTGAATAAGGTCTCCTCCGAACAGCCCGCTTTGATCCTGATGGACAGTGGCAAGTCGGACAGCCTCTTCAACATGAGCGGCGGTTTTCGCGGCTACTCCGCCAGCGAGGTGCCGATGGCCTTCCTGACCCATGAGGATTACGACCTTCTGTATCGCTTGCTGCAGGCGGGCCCGGTCACCATGAAAGCGAACCTGCCGGAGACCTTTAGCGACAAGCCCGTGCCGGCATCGATCACGGTGGCCGAGATCAAGGGCAGCGAACATCCCGACGAACGGGTCATCGTCGGTGGACACCTTGACTCATGGGACCTTGGGCAGGGCGCGCTCGACAACGGCACCGGTGCCATGGCCACACTCGAAGCGGCGCGCGCGCTCAAGGCGCTGGGCTGGAAGCCCAAGCGCACCATCACCTTCATCCTATTCACCGGCGAAGAGCAGGGCAGCATCGGCGCGAACCTCTTCCTCAAGAAGCACGCCGCTGAAATCCCCAAGATGGATGCCGTTCTTATCCACGACACCGGGACCGGCAAGGTGTTCAGCATCTCGCTCGACAATCTGTGGGATACCGCGGCGTTGATGCACGAGATCTATCAGCCGTTACAGGAGGTCTTCGACCTCCAGCCGCTGAGCACGCGTTACTTCGGCGCCTCGGACCACGTGCCCTTCCTCAATCAGGGCGTACCCGCCTATTTCTGTATTCAGCTGCCGGCGCATTATGGCGAGGCGCATCACAGCCAGACGGATACCTTCGACAAAGTGATTCCTGATCAGATCAACGAGGGAGCGGCCTTCCTCGCGGCGTGGGCGTGGAATGTCTCCGAGATGCCTGAGGCGCTGCCCCACCACACTACGCCGCCAACGGCGGGAGACTGAGCGCCCGATCACCACAGAGGCACGGAGGTTTAGTTAGCTCTTTGCTCTTTGCTCTTAAGGAACCTTTGATTAGGTTTCAGTCTTGAAGGGGACGGCCTTGAGGCCGTCCGTAAGTTCCGCAAAATCAGTGCGGCTTTTAGCCGCTGAGGGATTTCGTCGTGACTTAATCAGAGTTTCCCTTAAGCCTTACGCGTGCTTTTTCTGCCAAATCCGCGTCATCCGTGAAAATCCGCGGTTGCTTTGTTTTCAAGCTCTCTGTGGTATTCACACGCGTTCTGTCTTCCCGCTCTTCACACTGCGGTATGCAGCATCCAGAATAAGCTGGTTGCGCAGTCCTTCTTCTCCGGGAATCTCGAACTCGCGCTTTTCTTCGATAGCAGCGGCGAAAGCGTCCACCTGCACCGCGTAGGCGTCGGCATTCGATACTTCCCTGCTCTCCACCACCTCGAATCCTCGCCGCAACTCCACGGTTACGGGACTGTTCGATGGTGAGTGCATTCAGCGACGACAACACCCCAGTCTCGCCTGCCACTTCCAGGAATGTCTGGTATGGGCTGCGGGCCGAAACTGAGACCGTCGCAAGAATTCCGCTCGCAAATTCCAACACCGTCGCTGCCGAAGCCTCCAGAACGCTATGGGAGTCGTAACCTGCGCGTGCCGAAACGGCGCGCACTTCATCGCCCAGCACGAAGCGCAGTGTGTCAATGCAATGCACACCAATATCAGCCAGCGGGCCTCCCGTCGCCAGTTTGGGATCGTTGACCCAGGTGCGCGCGCTGGTCAGCATCGGAGCAAAAAAGTCGGCGCGCGCTACTTGCGGGCGTCCGACTGCGCCCGCCGCGATTCGCGCACGAAACAGCTTGACGCTCTCCTCGAACCGCATCACATGTGCCACACCCAGCATCACGCCAGCCTGCCGCGCCGCCTCCACCATGGTGCGCGCTTCGGCGGCGTTCATCGCCAGCGGCTTTTCGCAGAGTACGGGCTTGCGGTGCTGCACCGCCGTCAGCACGTCCGCCGCAATGCAGTGCATCGGGGCTGGCGACGAATACGGCATCGACCTCGGAACTGGCGCACAGATCGGCCGTCGATGCGTACGCGTGCTCAATCTGGAATTGCCGGGCCGACGCTTGCGCCTGCCCCAAGTCGCGCCGCGACAAGGCAACCACGCGGCAGCGTGCGCTGCGCTGGAACCCGGGCATCAGCCGCTTCACCGCATGCAGACCGAAGCCGACGATGCCGTAGCGAATCATAGTCTCAGTACGCCAGCAAGATCCTCAGATCGCGCACATTGTTGCCTGTAGGACCGGTGACGATCGCGTCGCCAATGGCGTCCAGCAGCGGAAAGGCGTCAAACTCGGCCAGCGCCGTCGCCACGTCGAAGCCGTACTGCCTGGCGCGCTCAACCGTGGTCCCGTCTACCACCGCGCCCGCGGCCGGACTGTTGCCATCGATGCCGTCGGTGCCGGCGCTCAGCACCGTGATGTTCTCGCCCGCTATCTGCCGGGCACAATAGAGCGCGAACTGCTGATTGCGCCCGCCCGCGTCCCGACTTAGCTCCAACCTGGACCGTAACCTCGCCGCCCGAGACAATGCACGCCCGCGATACTCCTCGACGCAACTCCCGCAACCGGGCCAGCAGATGGTCAGCGGCACGCTGATAGTCCCAATCGTCGCAACTGTCATCCAACTCGACGGCAAAGCCGCCCTGCGCGGCGCTCTCAACCGCCGCGTTGGTTGCGGTCGCATTCGACAGCACCGTGATGTAGCGAGAGCGCTCAAAAGCTGGATCGCCTTGCTTTGGCGTCTCCTCCAACAGGTTGCCCTCGAATAGCGCTCGCACGCTCGCCGGAAAACGGGGCGCCAGATCGTAGCGTTTGACAATGGCTTCGCAATCGGCAACTGTGGTGGTGTCCGGCATGGTGGGACCCGAAGCCAGCGCATCGAGCGAGTTTTCCGGCACATCGGACACCAGAATCGATGCCTGCTCCGCCGGCGCGGCCGCGCGCGCCAGGCGTCCGCCCTTCAACGCCGAAAGATGCTTGCGCACCGCGTTGATCTCGGCGATCGGCGCTCCTGAATGTACCAGCGCCTTATAGGTTTCAACGACGTCGGCCAGCGAGATTTCGGCGCTGATCGGCTTTTCGGCGATGGCCGAGGCGCCTCCGCTAATCAGAAACAGCGCCAACGTCTGTGGCGATAGTCCCGCCACCAGCCGCAGCATGGCATCTCCCGCGCGCATCGATTCTTGGTTCGGCAAGGGATGTCCGCCGATGAAGTAGCGGAAGCCGAAGAGTTGCGCCGGGGGCATGTTGGGACAGTCGATGATTCCGCCAAGCCCGCGGCCCACGATGTTGGTGAGCGTCTCGGCCATGGTGTGGCCCGCTTTGCCCATGGAGACGACCTGCACTCGCTCGAACCCTTCCAGGTCGTACGTATGATCGCCGATGCGCAGTTGTCCGTCGTCGTAAGTAACGTGCCGCGAGAAGGCGTGCGGGAGGCTGCATTCCAGCAAGGCGCGGTCGAACATCTCGCGCCCACGGTCACGCATTTCGTGGAACACGGCTCCGGTCGGCAACGACGAGTGGGGCATTCGGGGGAATTATAAGCTGCCGGCCTGGAAGCCTTGCTCGTGCAGCCAGCTCTCGATGGTCATCCGCATCTCCGTGAGGTGTCCTTCGAAGAAGTGATCCCCGGGGATGAACACCAGTTCTTTCGGATCGGCGGCTGCAGCGACCACCTCTTCCAGCGTCTGGTGTGGTCCGAACGCGTCGCGATCGCCGCTCACAAAGAGCTTGGGCTTGGCACATTGGCCGAGAAACGAAAACGAATAGACACGGCCGTCGGCGGCGATCGGCGTTCCCAGCGAGATCAGCGCTCGCACGTCAGGATCGGGACAGCAGGCGCGCAGCCCCGTAGCGGCGCCGAAGGAGAACCCCGCGAAGATGATCGGCAGCCCAAATTCGCGCTTCAGCCATGCCAGTGCCGCCTCCACGTCCTCGACCTCGCCCCGACCCTCGTCGTGTTCTCCGGCGCTCAATCCCGTCCCGCGGAAGTTGAACCGCAGCACCGGAAAGCCGAAGGAATGCAGCGCCTTCATGGCGTGGAAAACAACCTTATTATGCATGGTTCCGCCAAACATCGGATGCGGGTGGCACACCAGTCCGGCGTGCGTCGCGGTTGGCGAGCCGACGTTCAGCAGCGCTTCGAGGCGCCCCGCCGGGCCATCGAGAAAGAATGACCGGATTGCTGCGTGCGAGTATGCCAACCGTCTCCTCCGCTCTTGGGATCGCTGCGAGCCTACACCATGTGGTTGAGCGGCCCAATTCCCTTACCGACCGGATAGGCCGCCTCGATTGCCCGCCGCACATACTGCTTGGCGGCGCCAACCGCCTGTGGCAACGCCTGACCAAGCGCCAATTGGCAGGCAATCGCGGTGGCGAAGGCGCATCCCGTGCCGTGGGTTGAGCGGGATGGAATGTGCACTCCGGGAAGAATTTCCTCCCTCACTGTGCCATTCTCGACATAGCTCAGGTAATCGTTGGCTTCGGTTAGGTGACCGCCAGTAATGACCACCGCCCGGCTGCCCAGTCCTCGGAGCTTGGCGCCGGTCGCCTGCAGCCATGGCAGAAGTTCTTCCCAAGGGGCGCAAACCGGGGGTGCCTCGGTTCCGGCCAGCGCCGCCGCTTCCTCCACGTTGGGAGTTATGACCTCAGCCAGAGGCAGCAGCTTGTCGCGGAGCACCTGCAGACCCGGCTGATCCAGCAGATCGGCGCCCGAGGAGGATCGCAGCACCGGATCGACCACAATATTGCGTAAATTGAGCGCGCTCAAGGTGCTAGCCAGCGGCTGCGGCGACCGCCGCCGAGCCCAGCATTCCTACCCGGACGGCTGCGATGTCGAGGTCGTCGGCCAGCGCCCGCACAATCCGTTGCACAATGTCGGGATCCAGCGACCGCACTTCCAATACCCCTTGGCTGGACTGGACGGTCAGGGCCGTCGGACAGGTAACGGCATAGCAACCGTGGGCGAGCGCCGTCTTCACATCGGCCGTAACCCCGGCTCCGGATGAGGGGTCAAAACCGGCGATACTGAGCACGACCGGCGGCACTTTCATGGAACGACTGTAACCTAAAATAGCGTTCTAGGGGTACTTCCGGGCAAGGACTAGAACCGCCGGACGAGCCTGTTACAGTCTCATAAAAGGCTCCAAATCCACTTAATATGCTTCTCTTAAGCTACTGATAAACAATAACTTATTAATTTCTACGACCTTCAGGGGTTGACTCCCGCTTCTTTCGGTGGATAGACTTACAGGACATGCTAGGGAGGACCAACCTAACGATGAGAGGTGTTTAATGTTACGAGTACTCAGCCAGACTGCGGCAGTGCTTGTTTTCACTACCGCGCTGGGTGCGGCACCCGGTAATAGCACACCGGATTCGAAACAAGGGGCCCCAAAACAGACTCAGGAAACCATTCCGCCGCTCAAGACCCACAAGTTTCAGGTCGGAAGGGCTTCGTGGTACGGTCGCATTTTTCAGCACAAGCAAACTGCTAGTGGCGAGCCGTACGACATGTACCAATTTACCGCCGCGCACCGGACGCTACCCCTCGGTTCCTGGGTCAAGGTCACCGATCTCAAGACGGATCGCTCAGTCGTTGTTCGCATTAACGACCGTGGTCCCGTCCCAAGGAACCGGATCATTGACCTGTCTTACAGTGCGGCCAAAATGCTCGATATAGGCAAGAGCGGGATCCACCCCGTCCGGCTCGACGTCATCGAGACGACTACTATTGCCGAGGTCGAAGGTCCGCAGTAATCCTGTCCTAATGCGTTAAACTGGAAGCCGATGCTGCAACCACGGGATCGGCTCATTGTGGCGCTCGATGTCCCG